>NZ_JACOQI010000012.1 GCF_014297285.1 Dysosmobacter segnis | reverse complement strand
TGCTCCAAGCTGCTGGCAAGGGTGGGACAAAACGTACAGGCGGGAGACATCATCGCCCTCTCCGGCAGCACTGGGCGCTCCACCGGTCCGCATCTCCATTTCGAGGTGCGCGTCAACGGAGAGCGGGCGAATCCAAGGGCATATCTGCCGAAAGGCTGAAAGGAAAAACTAATTATGAATACTGCAATAAAACCGATCACGCCGGAGCGTGAGCAGGAGTTGGTTGCGAAGCTCGTGGATCTTCTCAGTAGCCGCTATGACGCCGGGAATCTCTATGACATCCTGCGTCACGGGCTTGGCATAGATCACAGCGACATGGAGGCGCTGGGCTTCCAGCTCCGCGACTACTACGAGGAGGTTGAGTAATATGGCATACCAAAAAGTATCCAGACCGTCCACGGTCTATCATTTGACGCAAAAAGGCAATCTCGACAGCATTCTGGATGACGGCGTGATCCGCCGCTTTGGTGATACGGAATGTTGGTTCTGCGAGAGTCTCGACAAAATGAAAGCGTACATGGAGCAGACCGTGATGTGCGAAGGCAAACCGTATCGCACCGCAGATGGACAGCTCTGCCATTACTCCAAATTCAACCCGGAAGCATACATCCTTCTCAAGCTTGCTCCCATCCGGCAGGAAAATGCATGGTATCGCCGGACTCAGGAACAGCCTTCAAGCAGTTCTGATGAAATGATGCAGGCAGAAAGAGAATTCTTCCCACTGAGTATTGGATATCGCGGTGATATGGCATTTCAAAATGCGGAAGTGATTGATGTGCCAAAATTCCTTGCCGGCGAAATCGTCAGCCACAAGGAGCTGACCTCCAGTGAACTGTGGGGCCTGTTATTTGAGCGAACCGAGGCAGAGATGGCTGCCTATATGCGTGGGCTGGATCATCTGGAACGTGACGAACTGATCCAGTCCGCAGAGGAGATCTCCGCCATGCAGGTGTGCCGCAGAGGACTAATGGCGGAGAGGAAAAAACTGACAAGAAGAAACGTTCTATTTTTACTTCAGGTGGAAAAGCCGCTGGGAATGATTTCTGAAGTGTGGATGGAGCAGCAGAATGCCGAAGAAGGTAATGCTTTTTCCCGATTGCTTGCGGAACTGTACAAGCAGAAAGGAAATGGGTATCTGATCGATGATGAACAGCCAGAAACCGTGAAGCAGATGCTGGAATCCTGTCCAAACAATTGCTTCATGCTTCTGATGCCGCAAGGTATTTTAAAGCTTGCCTCCGATGAAGCTGAAAAGGCTCTGCGCGGTGAAGAATACACTGTACTTCTGGACTATTCCGGAGATTCAGAACCGATTAAGACAGCAGACTTGCTGGAAATGGTAGTCATTGATATGAGGAAGGATGAGCAGGGCTGCTGGTATGTCCTGGTTGTCCATCCAAAGCTGTTGGAGGCGCTTAGACGGGAAAAGAAAATGACCTGATGTCCTCATTACCGACGAACACATCGGAGCCTATGCGGTGATCGACCACGGCAATGGCCTTGCCACGCTGTACGGCCACTGCTCCAAGCTGCTGGCAAAAGCAGGCCAGACGGTGGAGGCGGGAGACATCATCGCTCTCTCCGGCAGCACCGGGCGCTCCACCGGTCCGCATCTTCATTTCGAGGTGCGTGTCAACGGGGAGCGGACGAATCCAAGGGCATATCTGCCAAAAAGTTAAAAAGGACAACAGTCAAAGGAACAGAAATGGAGGCAAGCGATGTCAGATAAAAACTCGCTATTGGAATTCCCAACGGACGAAACCAAGGAAAAAGTACAATGGACAAAAGGACACGACTTCATGGACGGCACGCCGCGGTATACCTTTGAGGGACGCGATCCCGCTACGACCTATGAGCGCTTTCAAGTCGTAATCTACACAGAGTGGGAACACCGGTACGCACATGATCCCGGCAACCGGTGCAAACACTATTACGGCTATGTGCGTGATAATGAACAGGAATGGTCAGAAACCATCGGACCGTTCTTCTCTGTGAGGGAAGCGAAGAAGGAAACGCTGGCGCTATTCAATTCCTTTATGGAGCGGTTCGTTGCAATGGAGTCGGCTACGCAGAAGCACAATATGAAAATGGGAGGAATCTGAGTATGGCGTATGTAAAAGTCAGGCCGCCGGTCAAGATTTATCACCTGACGGGGAAGGACAATCTCAACAGCATTCTGGACGACGGCGTGATCCGCCGCTTCAACGATACGGAATGCTGGTTCTGCGAGAGCCTCGATAAGATGCGGGCATACATGGAGCAGACCGTGATGTGCGAGGGCAAGCCCTACTACGCCGTAGGCGGTCAGCTCTGTCGCTATCCCAAGTTCGTGCCGGAGGACTATGTTCTCCTCAAGCTCACGCCCAGTCACGCAAAGGATAACTGGTACCGCTGGGATCAGGAGATCCCTCCCGGCAGCCCCAGAGGACTGGTGCAAGCAGCTAAAGAATTCTCTATGCTGAAGATCGGCTACCGCGGCGACATGGCATTCCGCAACGCGGAGGTCATCGATGTGCCGCTGTTTCTTACGGATGGGATCACGCAGGGAGAGCCGGTGCAGACCACATCGGAACTGCGGGAACTCCTGTTTGAACATGTCGAGCGTGAGCAGAGGGAATACACAGATTCCCTCTACCGCATGACGCAGGGACAGCTCATCGCCAACGCAGGAGAGATCGAGGCGAATCGTTTTTGCTATAATGCCTTGCTGACCATGCGTTTAGACCGTGAACAGTTGAAAGTGCTGGCGGCGATGGATGACCCGCTGGAGGCAGTACGCAGCGCATGGGCCTCGGCGCAGGACGTGGGACAGGAGGAAGAATTCTCTCATACGCTGTTTGAAATCTGTGAGCAGACGGCGCAAGAACAGACGATGCGGATGAAATAGGAGGAACATACCAACCATGAAAAAGGAAAATGTCACGATCTCATTCAAGAGCGAGCAGCTTGCCGCTCTCGAATTTTCACTTAAAAAGAAGAACTCCAGCGTGCAAGCACAGTTGGAGGAGCTGCTCAAATGCCTCTACGAATCTGAGGTGCCGGAGCCGGTGCGGGAATATCTCGCCAGCCGCACAGCGCCTGCTGCCCGTCCGCGCCGTCCGGCAAGACCGGCGAAGCCGCAGCCGCGGGAGGAGCCTCCTTCCGCGTTGGCGCAGCCCACTGACGAAAGGAATGGTGAGTGAGATGGCAGATCATGTAGACATCACGCTGTGGATCGACCGGCGATGGAAGGATGCCATTGAAAAGCATCTCAAGGATGAAACCTTGCAGGAGCATCTGGAGGATGTGCTGGATGAGCTGTGCAACCAGCTCCCAGAACGTGAGTATGAGCGCATCAGTGCCGAGATCTACGCGGAGGATGCCGCGCGGCGCACGGAGGAAGAAGCAGCCCGCACCTACGCCGCCTACCATGTGATGGAGCGCGGGCAGGAGTGGTACTTCAAGACCTCGCTCGGCGAGGAGCTGCTGGCGGTCGGAAAAAAGCTGCGCGGTTATCTTACAAAGGGCAGTGGTGTTGCACCGGACAAATTTATCGGAATGTTTTTCGGCGGGCAACCCATCACGGTGGAAGAGTACAACGCGCTCACTGCCCTTCGCATGGAGAACACCGGCAAGGTGCGCGGCGTGTTCGATGTGAACTTCGACAAGCGGGAGTTCTCCGCCGTTCACATCATGGACGGTTGGCAGACCTGGGCGATGCGGGATGTGTCAGCGGCGGTGTACCATGCCACACGGTCGCAATTCGCGTCGAGCGATGATAAGTGGCGCAAGCTGCTAGATCATCTGAGCGGTAAAGAGATCACCTCGGTGGGACATCTCTCCGCGCGAAATTTCTCTTTCGGTGATGAGATCATCGAATCGGACGGCAAGCTCAATTTTTATGTGCAGACGGAGTTCGATGTGGACGCTGCCTTCGGAACCTTCGTCCTCACGGGCAAAAACGATGACTGGCTCAACATCTATGCCAACTACGACATCGCGGAGGATAGACCCTGCGACACGCTGGAGCTGACGCTCTGCAAGGGTGACGGTTCCGAGGAAAGCTGGAGCTACCAGCTCAACGCCGCAGAGCAGGATGTCCTGCTGCGTAAAATGGAGGAATACTGTCAACAGCAGACCGGCATGAGTCTCCACGACTACGCGCAGCAATTCCGCGAGGAACCGGAACAGCAGCAGGGGCCGGTGATGAAGCTGTAGGTACAAACGCAGGCACAGCAAGGCTGAAGCACTCACGACTGCGGAAACAACAGCGTCCAGGCTGCGCGTGCCTGCGGGCCCGCGGCGCCGCCGAACTGCGTCAACCCGCCCTTGGCGGGCAGCCGCAGTTTGGCGGCTGTTATTCTGCTCCCGCGGTTTTTCTCCGTCCCGAATTTGAAAGCGTTTTGCACAGATTTTGTGCCTTCAAATGTGCCGCGCAGGGCGGCTCCCCGTTTCCCCGCACCGTTCGCCCTGTGTGCCGCTGTGTGCGCGTTTAAGGGCTGGGGTGGAGTGTGTACCCGCCAAAGCCCATTGAAGCGAGTGTTGCGGCGTTTATGGGCGATGTGCGAAAAATCCGTGTGGATAAGGCTTCGACGATGGAGAAATGAGCCTTTGGGGAGGGTGTTTTTCCTCCTGACCATGCCCTGTTCCAGAGACTTTCGCCCCTTATTTACCCGTTCGATAGTGGAACAAGATAAAGGGCCGCAGTCGCAAGCGCCCGCGGCCCGCCCACAAAGCCCCGCAGTGCGGGGCTTTTTCGCGCTTTCCAAAGCGCAGTCTACTTCAGCACATTTCAGAAAAACCGCAGTCTGGTTTCCAAAAAGGCACGGTGTTTCCGGCACTCGCGCCCCTTTTGACCGACGGCAAGGAAAGGAGAACACCGATGGAAGAAAAAGTGAAAAAGAAAACGACATTCTGGCTCCCGCCCGACATGATCGACCGCATGGACAGCTGGCTGAAAGCTGATAACTGCCGCAGCCGCAATGAATTCGTAGAAAAGGCCCTGCGGTTCTACATGGGCTATCTCGGCACGGAGGACAACACCGCCTACCTCTCGCAAGCCATCCTCACCGCCATTCAGGGTACGCTGGACGACAACAACAACCGTCTGCGGACGATCCTCTTCAAGTGCGCGGTGGAGCTGAATATGCTCTGCCACACCATCGCCGCGCACTTCCGTACCGATCCCATCCACACGCGGGAGCTGCGGGCCTACGCGGTGGATGAGGTGAAGCGCACCAATGGTCAGGTGAGTTTTGAAAACGCGGTGCGGAGCCAGCGGCGCATAGAGCCGGATGACACATGGCCCGGATCGTACTGATCTCGCCCTACCTCAAGGGCGGACAGAACGCCGCGAAGCTGGCGCAGCGTACCCGCTACGTCGCCACCCGTCCCGGCGTGGAGCTGCTGGCGGATGAACGCAGTACACTCCCCGCCACAAAAAAGCAGCGGGATTTTATCACGCGGCTGCTGAAGTCCTTCCCCTCCTGCTGGGAACTCATTGAGTACGAGGAATATCTGGATCACCCCACCCAGGGCAGCGCCTCCGCGTTCATCCAGCAGGTGCAGGAAGACTACATGGAGGCGCTGGAGCAAAAGGAAAATTTTATCGACTACATCTCCCATCGCCCCGGCGTCCAGAAGGACGGTGAGCACGGGCTGTGGGACGCTCACGGTAAGGTACAAAATCTCGCGCGGGCGGTACGGGAGGTGGCGGAGCATTCGGGCAATGTGTGGACGCCGGTGGTGGCGCTGCGCCGTGAGGACGCAGAGCGGCTGGGCTATGACAGCGCGGAAAACTGGCAGGCTCTGGTGAACGCCTCCATCTGCGATATCGCAAAGGCGTATAAGATCCGACTGGAAAACCTGCGTTGGTATGCTGCGTTCCACCAGAAGCCAAATCAGGTGCATATCCACATGATCATCTTCTCCGCAGATCCAAAGGAGGGCTACCTCACCAAAGAGGGTATCCGGGAAATGAAATCCGTCTTCGCCAGACGGATCTACCACGCGGATCGGATGCACATCTACCAGCAAAAGGATACCGCGCGGCAGGAGCTACAGGTGCAGACCCGCAAGGCAATGGTGGAGTGCATCGCGCAGCTGGAGCATGGCTCGATGGACAATCCACGGCTGGAGCAGCTTACCGCAGAACTGGCGAATCGTCTGCTGACGATCAAGGGCCGAAAGGTCTACGGCTACCTGCCGCCAAGGGTCAAGGCCATCGTGGATGCCATCGTGGAGGAGCTGGCGAAGGACGAGCGGGTGTCCACCGCCTACGAAACGTGGCAGACGCTCTACGAGCAGGTGTGCTTGGACTACGATCAGCGGCCGCGCAAGCGTCTGCCGCTCTCCCAGCAAAAGGAGTTCCGGAGCGTCCGCAATATGGTCATTCAGGAAACACTGCAATGGATAGCGGAGCGGCAGCGGTACGCGGATGTGCGGAGAACTCCTTCCATGCAGGAAGGACCTATCATCAAAAAGGATGCCGCAGAAGCCGCGCCAAAGAACTCTGAGGTCACGGCATCTCTCGCGTCAGCGCAGCCCAAATCTGACCGTGCGGCGAGTACCGCACCGGAAGATCCCGGCTCCGCTGACGCTGCCGCCTCCAAAGGTACCGCGCCGCCCGTGGGCGAAATGACTCCGACGCACTCACAGCCATCCGGTCAAGCAGGGCAAACCGCACCGGCAGGAGCAGATTATCGTGCCCCCACGGTGGGCGAAACCGTTGTGCGGATGCTGCATCACATGAGCAGAATTTTTGAGGACAACAGCAAGATCGACCAGATCCACCGCGGCTTGCAGATCGACCGCAAGCGCCGACAGGAATTGCAGCGCAAGCGGCTGGCGATGGGACACAAGCCGGACGACCATGAGGAACAAACATTCAGATAGCACAAAGCAGAATTATGAAAGGACATGTCATGAGCAAATTTATCTATTTCACGCCGGAGGAAAAAGCACGTGCGCAGAACACGGATCTCGTGTCGCTGCTGCGCGCCCAGGGCGAGCGACCTGTGCGCTCCGGCCGGGAGTTCCGTACGCCCAATGATCCCAGCATCACCGTGCGGGGCAACAAATGGTTTGATCACTCCGCACGGGTCGGCGGCTATGCCGTCAGCTTCGTGCAACGTTATTACCGTCTCCCTTATCAGGAGGCGGTTTTGCTTTTGCTGGGCAGAAAGAACAGAAAAACATATGAACAGGCAAAGCCTGTGAATGAAGTTCCAAAGGCTTTCGCGCTGCCGGAGCCTTACGGAACCATGCGGCGTATGTATGCCTACCTCATGCGTCAGCGCCACATTGACCGCGAGGTTATTTCCGCCTTCGTACATGAAAAGCTGCTCTACGAGGACAAGCATCACAACTGTGTTTTCGTGGGGCTGGATGACAGCGGTGAGGCCAAGCACGCGCACATCCGCAGTACCAACAGCGAGGGACAGGTGTTCCGCATGAACATCGAGGGCAGCGCAAGTGAGCATTGCTTCCACAAAGGCGGGACCGACAAGTCCCTCTATGTGTTCGAGGCGCCCATCGACCTTCTGTCCCACATTACCCTCTATCCATACGGCTGGCAGGAACACAGCTATGTTGCCTGCTGCGGAACTTCCATCCAGCCGGTGCTGGAACGGCTGCGGCAGAATCCAAAGCTGGACATGGTGTATCTGTGCCTCGACAACGATGACGCGGGCAATGACGCCTGCGACCGCATGACGGATACGCTGGAGGACATGGGCTTGGATGTGGAGCGTCTTTGCCCGGTGCGCAAGGACTGGAATGACGATCTCTGCGCCAAATTTGAGAGAAAGGGGAAAGACGCATGAACGAAAATGTATGGCCCCTGATTTTGCTTGGCGGCGGACTGCTGGCATTTTTGCTTGTCGTGTCCTTTCTCTCCAAGAATTACTCACTCAACAATTTCAAGAGCAAGACCGTTGGCGACGGTCAGCACGGTACGGCTCGGTGGGCAACGCCCAAGGAGATCGGCAAGACCTATCATGTGGTCCCGTTTCGCCCGCGCTGCTGGCGCAAGGGAAAGGATCTGCCTACGGTGCAGGGCATCATCCTCGGCAGCATGGGCGGCAGAAAGCGCAGAGCTAAAAAAGGCGTGATCTCACAAGCCACGCACAAGCTGCTGGAGAGGCTCCGCCGTCCTACAGCAGGGAAAAAAGAACAGCGAAAGCCGAAGAAAAAGAAGTCGGCGATTTCCAAAATCAAAAATGTGGTGGAAGATCAGCGGGATGTCCGTGCGCTGGTGGACAGCGATGATATCCACTGTCTGATGATCGGCGCTTCCGGCGTGGGCAAAACCGCGTATTTTTTATATGCAAATTTGGAGTACGCCAGCGCCAGCGGCATGAGCTATCTGGCGTTGGACACCAAGGGGGACTTGGCGAGGAACTACGGTGCCATTGCCTCCCGGTATTACGGCTACAAGGTATCCGTCATTGATCTGCGCAACCCAACCCGCTCAGACGGTTTTAATTTCCTGACACTGATGAATCACTACATGGATATTGCACGCAAGCATCCGGAGAACCTTGCCGCCCGTGCGCGCGCAGAAAAATATGCCAAGATCCTTGCCAAGACCATCATCAACCCGGACGGCGACGCTGCCCAATACGGTGAGAATGCTTTCTTCTACGACAGCGCTGAGGGACTTCTGACTGCCATTGTGCTCCTGCTGGCGGAGTTCGCACCGCCAAAGGATGGAGAGCCGGAAAAACGGCATATCGTGTCAGCCTTCAAGCTGGTGCAAGATCTTCTGGCGGTGCCGAAGTCAAGAGGCAAGAACGGCTTTCAAGTGCTCATGGATGAACTGCCACCGGAGCATAAGGCCCGGTGGCTGGCAGGCGCAGCCCTCACCAGTGCGGATCAATCTATGGCTTCGGTCATGTCCACTGTTATGTCCCGCCTCAACGCCTTTCTGGATACAGAGCTGGAACAGGTCATCTGCTATGACAGTCCCATCAATGCGGAGATGTTCGCCTCGGAGAAGTGCGCCATCTTCCTGATTTTGCCGGAAGAAGATCCCGCGAAGAATTTCATCGCGGCGCTCATGATCCAAAACCTGTCCCGCGAATTGTTCTCCGTGGCGGACGAGCATGACGGCAGGCTCAAGAACCGCGTGGTACTGTTCTGCGATGAGCTGGGAACCATGCCGCCCTTTGATATCCTGCCCCTATTCAGCGCGGGGCGTTCCCGCAGGCTGACGCTGGTACCCATTATCCAGAGCCTGGCCCAATTGGAGAAGAACTATGGAAAAGAGGGCGCGGAAATTATATGTGACAACTGCCAGGACACCATCTTCGGCGGCTTTTCGCCCCAGAGCAAAACAGCCGACGCACTCTCCGCCGCCCTCGGCAGCAGGACCGTGCTGTCCGGCTCTGTCAGTCAGGGAAAAGAGAGCAGCCAGTCCTTGCAGATGATGGAGCGCGCTCTCATGACGCCAGATGAACTGAAATCCATCCCCAAGGGTGAGTTTGTAGTGATGAAAACGGGAACTCATCCCATGCGCACCAAGCTGCGTCTCTTCCTGGATTGGGGCATCACCTTTGACCCGGACGGCTATCGGATGCCGGAGCGGGCGGCCCGAAAGATCGCCTACATAGACCAGGGCGAACTCATCCGCAGCATCCATCGAAGCTGCATAAAGAATCCCTATAACATGGAGGGAAGCAGATGAGCCAATTCAACTTTATCTACGCCGAGGAGCATCTGAGCCACCGGGAGAAGGCGGTCTATATCTACCTTCGGGACCGGGCGGACGCCTCCGGCGTCTGCTGGCCGGGGATCAAAACCATTGCCCGAGAATTGGGACTTTCGCCGCGGACTGTCCAGCGGGCACTGGCAGATCTGGAGCGCAGGAAGCTCATTGAAAAGCGGAACCGCCGCCGCTCCAATGGCAGCCTCACCAGCAATTTATACCGGCTGACCAAGCATAAAACGTCACAGCCTCCCGCCAAGGGGGGACTGTGACGTTTTTACTCTCAAAATTCTGTCCATAGGGTAGCGTCACCATGGCGCATCCAGAAGAGCCTACTCTACCGGAGGATACAGGACAGAGAAAGAACAAGAATATGGAGGAACTTATGAAGATGATCGTTAGAAGAACAGCGTTGGCTGTCTGCACCCTTGTCCTGGCATTGATCCTGCCCACAGCTGCTTCCGCTGCCTGCACAGGCTTTGATGACGTGCCGGAGACTGTAGACTGCTATGAGAGCGTGATATATCTGGCAGAATGTGAGATCGCTGCCGGAACAGGAAATGACTGCTTCTCGCCGGAACAGCTCATCACTGTGGAGCAATGGGCTGTCATGCTCTGCCGCGCCTATGGTGTGGAAACTATCGGTGACAGCTGGCAGGATGTTGGCCGAAGCGGCGTCGTGGAAGCCTACCGGCAGGGCTGGCTGAACGAAACCGCATTCTCCGCGCCGTGTTCACCGATGTGTCGCAGCGTGCTGGTTGAGAGTGCTTTTGCCGCCGCAGATGTTCCGGTTTATGACAGCACGCTCTACGAGGGAGGGACATCGCTCAGCACGGCTGACAACATCCTGCGCGTGGGGCGGGAGCTCGGGCTGTGCTCTGATGATGCGGATGCCAATGCGCTCGTGACGCGCGGAGAAGCGGCGATCATTCTTCATGCTGTCCTGACACAGAGCTTCCGCATTGAGGAACCGCCTGTACCGGTGACGCTGGTGAATGCGGCAGGTGTCAATGTCAACGACTACCTGCTGGCGCTGCGGCAGGTGCCAGAGCCGGTGCTTGCCACCTTCAACGCCACCGGCTGGACGTACCGTATCGACTTCGACTACATCAGCGAACTTAGCAAGCAGCTGAACATGAGCTGCATTGGAGCCACCAGCTACGGCCAGAAAACCATCTACATCTCGGAGGCCAGCGCGACGCTCCACGAATTCGGACATTTTCTGGATTATGCCCTGGGTTTTCCCGCAGAGCATGAACGGCTGTATCTGGCAGAATCGCAGAACTCCAGTCTGCGGGACTATGCCAAGACCAATAGCCGGGAATTTTTTGCCGATTGCTTCGTCTACTGGATCACATACAGCGCTGACAAAAAGCGCATGGATGATTTCCGGGATGCAGCACCGCAGACTTACGCCTACATGAAGAAACTGGCAACAAACAACTGGGGAGCCTGATACATACGGTTCGCCACGGGGCGTCACAGAAATGGCAGAGTCCCGCAGTTGACAGATTCTCCCTTTTCCCGCTATAATGCAGTCATACTATAAACGAAAAGGAGAATCATTTCCATGAATAAAACCGAACTGACCGCCGCCATGGCGGAAACCAGCGGTCTGAGCAAAAAGGACTGCGAAGCGGCCCTCGCTGCCTTTACCGGCGCAGTGGAAACCGCCATGAAGAGCGGAGACAAGGTGCAGATGGTGGGCTTTGGCAGCTTCGAGGTAAAGAAGCGCCCTGCCCGTGTGGGCCGCAACCCCCGCACCGGCGAACCCATGACCTACCCCGCCTGCAAGGTGCCGGTTTTCAAGCCCGGCAAGGCACTCAAGGATGCCATTCGGTAAAGCCACATAACAGCAAGTTCCCCCGTGTCCTTCCAACCATATGAGAGGGCGCGGGGGGTTCTTTGGGAAAAGCCGTTGGTAAGCGCAGACCTCGTGTTTCCTGATGGACGGAAACCGCTCAGCATGGTATTCTTTCGATAAGGACTGACGTTTTCCAATACATTTCTGGGCATACCGGGCAACCACCGGTGAAAAGCGATTGCATTGTAAGGGAAATCCATGCAGGCAGAAAGAGCATGATCAGTGCTCCGGCTACCGCCGTATCAAACGCAGATACCGGCTCCTATACGAAAGGATGTCATATGGCAAAGAAAAAGAACGGCCGCAATCCACGCAATACGATGGAAAGTACAGACAGGAAGCTGATTGGCAATGCTTTTGATGACGCCATTCGCTTTGCGCGGAAAAACAGTTCCCATCCCAATGTGCCTAAGATCTATGATCTTGTCGGCCCTATCCTGAAGCGCCGCAAGGCCGCTGTTTACAACCTGCTGCCGGAAATCAGAAACCGATTCGGGCACCTCTATGGCAATTCGGATACCGGCCTTTTAACAGCATGGATCAATGAATGCAGTGCTCTGAACCATTCTGTTGACGGGGTGGATCACCTGTATTACATCACGCTGGCCGCTGCGATCTTTATGCTGGATGAGTTGAAACATGACGGAAGGCTCCCCGCGGCGTACTGCTGCTTTAATTCTTCTCAGGAAGCGCTGATGTCTGTTCGACTGCCGGATATTTATGACCCATGTCACGAAGAGATCGTGCTGCGGGGCATGATGGAGCTGATCCGGGAACGTGACCCGCGGGTCAATCCATTTCAAGCCTATATCAATGACGTGTCTGCCCAGCGCACGGAACCGGTGATCCACCAGAAGCCGGAGCAGGATTCCGAAAGTCTGTCCCCGCGGGAGCGTTTTAACGCTGTCATGGCCTTGGTCCCTTCCGTTGTAAAGGAACGGGCTATGAAGCGGTTCATAGAGAAGTATTGGGAGTTTCTGGGCATCTTCTTCGCCTGTGACGCTCCGCTGTGTAAGAAGCAGACCGAATTACTGCGACAATCGGATTCCATCATGAGCGAGTGCCGCAAACTGCATAAGAGACTCGTGGAAAAACGGGAGGAAAAGAAGTCGCCAAACATACCGCGCTATGTATTGGCTCCGAAAGCCGCGCTTCCTTTCCAAGAGCTGCAGGATATAAGCGGAAACTGCGGAATGAGCAGAGCGGAAACCTTCGCCATAGACGAAATGGACCGGCTGCAGGCGATGGCTGCGCAGGGCCTCGCTATGGAGGATGCGGCCGACGATGCAGGGCACAGACGGTTCTTACTCGCCCTGTTCGCACATTCCGCACAGATGGTTAAGCAAGAAGACCTTATAGAAAACCTGGACGCCGACATTGCGGAATGCCTTTTGCGTTTTGAAGTCAACGACCCGTATGAAACCTGCTTCGGATATCTGTGCCTCATAGAAGCCGGAAGCGATATTCCATGGACCTATAATGCCGCTGTTGCCGTTCTGATGGCTGCGGCACGCAAGCTGCCATGGAACGCACGCACACTCGATGAACTGGACGACCTCACGGATGGGTTTGATGAAGAAAGCGATTCGGAATACCTGCATGAGAACGCGGATGGGGATTTTGCAAGGGATAAAGACATCGCGCCCATCGACTGGAACGATCGAAAGGCGGACCTATATCGACTCAACTATTTGAACACGCCCCTCTACGCGCCATTGGAATCACCTGCGCCTGACTGGAAATTGAATATCCCGCAGATCCTGTGTGGCCTTACGGGAATCGTAATGCCGCGAACGGTTTCCGACAGCGACGGAATGGCGGAGATTTTCGAGGAGGCAGGCGTGGAGAAAGGCACTGCGAAGGGGCTGGAGCTATATCTTCAAATTGCTCTGGACGTACAGATGCAAAGCAGGGACTGGCGGCGTGACTTCCGACATCCCTCTGCCGAACTTCCGGAAGAACCCGCCAATTCGGATATTGAAAACGCAGTCAACATTGATAAGGAGGATGACATTGATGGGCTGAAAGCCAAAATCAGACGGCTAAGGGAATCCAATGAGAAATACAGGGAAGATCTCTACCAGATCCGGCGCGAAATGGAAACGGTTAAGGAGCACACCGCAAACGTGGAGAAGCGGGCGGCTGCCGAGAGGACGGAACTCGCTGAACTCCGGGAGCTGATTTTCATGCAGGCCAATGCCGTTGAAATGGGGGGACCGGAACAGGATAAAGCGGCAGAACTGAAATTTCCTTATTCCACGCGAAAGAGAGTCGTTGTCTTCGGCGGCCATGACTCCTGGCGCAAGGCGATTCGCCCGCTTCTTCCCAATGTCACCTTTATCAACCGTGAGCAGAGACCCAACGCGGATATGATCAAGGCGGCGGATGTGGTCTGGATCCAACCCAATGCGCTCTCTCATCGCAGCTTTTATAAGATCATCAATGTGGTTCGAACCAATCAGGTGCAGATCCGGTACTTTGGCTATGCCAGCGCAATGAAATGCGCGGTGCAGGTGCTGGAGGATGATGCTTCCGATGGGAAGCGTTGAGCCGACGCGGATGCTGTGTTCAGCAACATCCCACCTGCTGAATCACGCTTTTTATGAGAACGCTGAATGGCTGAAGGTTTCCTATATCAGATTTCATGGGATCACAAGTGAAAAGTGACACAAAAGCCTTGAAAAAACGGAATTGACAACAAATGACAACTACACTACAATAAAAGTGAGATCAGGCTTCGGCATCCGACTATAAATAGCGCATACGAAATGCAGATCTTGTGAAATGTTTCCCAGCTTTTGAAAATAACATTTTTATAAAAGTGAGGATCAGGATATGAATCAGACGGTGGCAAAGCTCATTAACGAGCAGATCAACAAGGAATTCTATTCGGCGTACCTTTATCTGGACTTCGCCAACTACTATGCGCAGGTGGGTCTGGACGGATTTGAAAACTGGTATAAGGTGCAGGCGCAGGAGGAGCGCGACCACGCGCTGCTGTTCTATCAGTATATGCAAAACAACAACGAGGCGGTCACCTTCGAGGCGGTGGCCAAGCCGGAGTGGGAGCGCGGGGATCACATGACTCCGCTGAAAAAGGCGCTGGAGCATGAGAAGTATGTCACGGCCAGCATCGACGCGATCTACGATGCCGCCTATGAGGTTCGGGACTTCCGCACCATGCAGACACTGGACTGGTTCATCAAGGAGCAGGGCGAGGAGGAGAAGAACGCCTCCGACCTCATCACCAAAATGGAGCTTTTCGGCGGGGACAGTAAGGGACTCTATATGCTCAACAGCGAGCTGAAAGCGAGAACCTATGCCGCGCCCACGCTGGTGCTGGACTAAAATCAACGGACGAAGAAAGGAGATCACCATGAAACAGAGATTTTTTATTTGTAAGCATTGCGGAAACCTCATCGCCATGGTGAAGGACACGGGTGTGCCCGTGGTCTGCTGCGGCGAGAAGATGCACGAGCTGATCCCCGGCACCACCGACGCATCGATGGAAAAGCACGTCCCCGTCTATACCGTCGAGGGGAGCACCGTTCATGTCAAGGTGGGCGAGGTGGAGCATCCCATGCTGCCGGAGCACTACATCGAATGGATCTCCATTCAGACGAAGCAGGGCAACCAGCGCAAGGAGCTGCATCCCGGCGAAAAGCCGGAGGTGTGCTTCGCCCTGTGCGAGGGCGATGAGGTGGAGGCCGCCTACGCTTACTGCAACCTCCACAGCCTCTGGAAAAAGTAACCCCCGTGTTGAAGGAAAGCCCTTACATTTGAGAGCAGGACGATGCTCTTGTTTTCAGAACGGACCGATCAAAAACAGCGAATGGTGACCGGCCTGCAATGAGCAATCCATTTCACCGCAAATAATCATTGAGCCGTGCAGCGCCGTTCGCTCTGCCTGAGAACAGGCAGAGTTCGTAGGGGCTGTGCGGCTTTTTGTATCAACGCAAGGGCAGGGAAAAAGCGCGGGGAGCACCCTTGCCAATATTGCTTCCGCCGGGGACAACGATATTGTAAATGCAACAGTTGTTTTTACAGAGTTCTGATATACTACTATTAAACAACGGCAAGGCCAAATACGACAGGAGGACAACGCCATGATCGACAAGAAAGCTTACCAAAAGATGGACTACGCGCTGTGCCTGCTCAGTGCCCACGCTGACGGAAAAGACAGCGGCTGCATCATCAATTCATTCCATCAGGTGACCAGCAGCTTCCCTGCAAAGTTTACCATTGCCGTCAATCGCGAGAATGTGACCGCCGCAGCGGTCGAACAGGCGGGCAGCTTCTGCGTAACGCTGCTCGCCCACGATGCGCCCGCGGCGCTCATCAACGATTTCGGCTACCGCTCCGGCCGTGTCGCGGATAAGTTTTCCCCATACGAGGTCAGACGCGATGAGGTCGGAAACCCCTACCTTACCGACAGTATGGTCTCCCGGGTATCCTGCCGTGTAATTGACCGGCTGGAGATCGGAAGCTACACGCTCTATGTCGGGCAGGCGACGGAGGCAGAGGTGTTCGGCAGCGGCGAGGTGCTGACGCTCAACGCCTACGCCGCGCGGGGCAAGGCTGTACCACCCACCGCCACGGTGTACCGCGAAATGGTCGGCGGCGGCTTCAAATGCAGTGTCTGCGGGTACATCCACGAGAGCGAAACATTACGCGATGACTTCATCTGTCCCATCTGCCGCGCCACGGCGGACAAGTTCGTCCGACAGAACTAAGTATTTGGAACCGCATTGTGAAAGAGAAAGGAGTGTTTTATGAATTACATCGCCATGATTCAAAACCGCAGATCCGTGCGGGCCTTCCGCGGCAAAGAGGTGTCGGGCGCAACGCTTGCCGAGCTGCGCACGCACTATGAAAGAAACTGCCGCCGTCTGATTCCGGAGATTGCAACAGAGCTTGTAATTCTTGATGCGGACGCGCAGAGCGCACTCGAGGGCGCGGCCGGGTACCAGCAGTTCCTCATCGGCGCGCCGCACTATCTGATGCTCCTCAGCGCCCCGCATATCCACGCAGAGGAAAACGCGGGCTACATGATGGAGGAACTGGTGCTCAAACTCACCGAGCTTGACATCGACAGCTGCTGGCTGACTTTCACTGACAGCGCACGTATCAAAACCGCCCTTGGGCTGACCACACCGCTGGAGGTCGCCGCCATCGTCGCCTTCGGCTATGGGGAAAAGACGCAGAAAAAACTGCGGCTGAATATTCTGAATATGTCAACGGTCGATGTGACCGTCGAGCGGCAGTACTTTGCACCGAAAAAGGGTATCAGGGAACTGGTCAATGTAGATACCTGGGGCAATAAGGAGGGGCTTGACGAGATGCTGGGCTTCTACGATGATATGCTCTGGCAGGCGTTTTACGCCGTATCCCTCGCACCGAGCTATCTCAACCGTCAGCCCTACGGCTTTCTGGTAAGAGATCATGAGATTATCTTCGTGCAGATATCCGACCCCTATACCGACGGCACGGATGCCGGTCTCGACGCCGGCATTGCCCTGCTGCACTTCGCGGCGGTCGCCGCTCAGCTGCTTGGTGAGGGACGCTGGGAGCTGGACCCGGAGGGAGTCGAAGGTGTTCCGGAGGGTGGCCGCGCGCTGGCACGCTATTGGATGTAACTGTGCTGACGAGAATAGAAAGGTATGCTCCGCGTAATGACATCAGACGTAAAAAGCAGGAGAACAACCCAACACGCACATCCAGATCATCCCTACAGGCACTATGAATATTGAGCGAGGAGGAATGAAGATGAGTTCCATGCGTATCAAATCCAGAGAAAATCCAAATCTGGAGATCTCCGTGTTTCGCGGACATTTTGCGACCCGCCACTCCCACAACAGCCACTACCTTGATATCACCCGCATGAAGCATGAGTACGGCATGGCGGCTGATGCGGCCGGTATCCTTGTGCAGCACTACATCTATGAGAAGCAGATCGACACGATCGTCTGTATGGACGGCAGCGAGGTCATCGGCACGTTCCTCGCAGGGAGGCTTGCCAAGAACGACCGCTTTGCCGTGAACTCCGGCAGGAACGTCTGCATCGTCACGCCCGAATATGACTCCAACGGCCAGCTCATCTTCCGCGACAATCTGGCGGGCATGGTTTCCGGTAAAAACGTGCTGCTTCTGATCTCCACCGTAAACTCCGGTAAAACGGCGCGCCGAGCGATGGAGTGCATCGAGTATTACGGCGGGAGCCTGCAGGGGATCGCCGCGGTATTCAGCGCGATTGCAAAGGTGGACGAGGTGCCGGTGATGAGCATCTTCTCCCCCGAGGACATCCCCGGCTATATGACAAGCCTTGTGCCTGACTGCCCGCTGTGCAGAGCCGGACAGAAAATCGACGCGCTGGCCAACAGCTATGGCTTTTCCGCTCTGAAATGTAATGACAATATGAAATAACCTGCGGACTTGCAGTTCATCCATTGTATATGTTTTAGGGAAGAATCAGCCCAAAACTAGAGAGGAGTGCAGAATGAGGCGGATTATCACTGTGGGTCGTGAATTCGGCAGCGGAGGACGGGAGATAGGACGAAGGATCGCAGAAGAACTGCAAATTGCTTACTACGATCAGGAAATTATTACGGAAATCGCAAAAAGAACAGCGCTGTCCGAAGCATATATCCGGCAGATAGAGGAGAAACGTCCTGTTGTGAGTTTCCCAATTCACATTGGACACAGTTTTTATCTGAGTCCAGATCCTACGTTCCATCCGGATTTGTCCATCTACACGAAGCAGCATGATTTGCTTCACGAACTTGCGCGAAAGAGTGATTGCGTTATCGTTGGCCGCTGTGCGGACTTTATCCTCCGAGATCAGAAGCCCATTCGTATTTTCTTTTATGCAGATATGCCGAGTAAAATCAAGCGCTGCATAGACCGCCGGCCAGTAGACGAGAACCTGAGCGAGGCTCAGATGAAAAAACGGATTATGGAAATCGACCGGAGCCGCGCACAGTATTATTCCTTCTTCACTGAGCAGAAGTGGGGAGCGAAGGAAAACTTTGACCTGCTGGCAAACACATCCGGCACTGACATTAAAAAGATGTCTGAATCCTTATGTAGTTACATTAGGGCTTATTATTAACGAATAAGTGAACTTGCATATAATTAGCACACAGTATTGCAGGTAAAGGCTTTTCGCAGGCGGAGAGATCGTGCGAAAGATAAGGTGATGCTCGAGTGTCTGTACAGTATAGCCTATATAGCGATCTCGAACATTACTGCAACTCTCCACCTGCGCCGGTTCTGGTGCAAGAGGTGTCTTTTGATGGCAAAGTACGCTTAAAAGCAAACTCAGACTCCTCACCGCCTGTGAGCAGGAAAAAAAGCCGCCAAAGCTGGCGACTTACAACAATTCTATTATATCAGAAGAATTCGTGTCTTACAAGCGATTTCAACTAAATATGCAAAAATCTATGTTTTGCATCGTGTCGCTTTGTTGATTTTATTGATTTTTCCGCTTGCCAATAAGGGCTTTCTCTGGTATGCTTTAAGTACAGAAAGGGTGAGTCCAATGAAGAGTTAAGTTCCCCTGTTGGAAGCTGATCCGATAGGGAAGATGGCTCCGAAGGTGTCAATGAGCCGCACTCTTAACCATGCAGCGTCACTCACGCAGAAGACCGTAACACGGCACTTGAAGAACGTAAGAGTGAAAAATGGAGCAGGTGGCATTCGGCGTCATGGCAAACCAAGACCCGCCCACGCAAAACGATCCAAGGAGAACTGAATATGAGAGATCCCAATATTCACGAAGGCTGACCCCTGATCGCAGTACCACGGAAACGCGATCGGGGGTCAGTCGTTTTTTAGCGTCATGAGCACTGCACAGCCACGCACAAAAAGTTCCGGACATCCTCGGATGTCCGGAACTTCTTCGTAATTATATCGATTACTTATTCCTGCTCAGAGGGTGCAGCGTCCTGTGCTTCCCTATAAAAAGCGAGGTAGCGGTCCAGATAGACCTTATTGACTACTGCTGTTATCGTATTGCGGAGAAGATCCTTCTCGTCGGACTCCGTTTCCCCAATTCCCTGCATCGCAGGCGCAACTCCAAATGCCGCACCGAGCATATTCTCAAACTCATCGCAGAAATAATCGTAGGCAGTTTGGATTTCATAGTTTTCCGCTTGAATGCTGAACATCAGTCGAAGCCCGTCCAATGGAACGACCGGTTTCACCGCCGCAATGAACATCAAGCGCGCAAGCTGCTCTGCCGAGTAGAGTTTTTTCCGGGGGGCGGGAAGCAGCTTATGCTTGACGTAATTACTTGCCATGGATGCCGTCAGTTCCACCTCCCCCAACGGCGCAAGGAAAGAATTGACGTAGCGAACTGTCTGCTCCAGGTACAGCCCCACATCAGGGATCTGTTCATAACGCGGCAGACGGAATCCGGAGATATCCTCCCTCATTCTGTTTTTCAGTTCCTTTTTCATGCTGCTATTATATATCGCCAACAAAGAGAATTCAACAGCTATTCAAAACATATTTATAAGTTATTGAAAAACCGTTGACAACAGTTTGATAATCTGATAGTCTCGTTTATATCGGTTTTTCAAAAACCGATAACAAGTTTTCAACAACTACGGAGGAAACCATATGAACAGGATTCGAATCGTTGCAGACTCGAGCTGCGATCTTATCACCTTGGATGAAGTGAGTTTTGTCAGCGTGCCGCTTACCATCCGCACGGAAACGCAAGAATTCCGCGATGATGCTTCGCTTGACGTTGAAACAATGGTAGATACCCTTCGCAGCACAAAGGGGCGCTCCTATAGCGCCTGTCCGAGTGTTGCTGACTGGGAGCGGGCCTTTGGAGAAGACGATGATGTTCTTGCCTTTACGATCACCAGCGGGCTCTCAGGAAGCTTTCGAGCGGCCTGCGCCGCAAAACTGAACTGCGAGGAGAACAGTCCATCCCGAAGAATATGTATCATAGACTCCCTTTCGACCGGCCCGGAGATCGTCCTTTTCATAGAAAAAGCGGTTTCTGAATTATCGGCAGGTGCGGACTTTGATGCCGTTTGCCGTTCTGTGCAGGACTATCAGCGTCGCACGCACCTGATTTTCGCACTGGAATCACTGCACAATCTTGCACAGAACGGGCGCGTGGGCAAGCTTGCGGCCGCGGCGGCAGGAATGCTCGGCATCCGCGCCGTGGGAACGACAAGTGATGAGGGAACGCTTGACCTGCTGGGCAAATGCCGCGGCAGAAAAAGAGCGGTAGATTTTCTTCAGGAAGAAATGGAACGGCTCGGGTATACAGGCGGCTGCGTCCGAATCGGGCATTGCAGAAACACCGACTCCGCAGGAGAACTTCGCACAGCGATTCTTCACCGCTTTCCGGGTGCAAATATCCGGATTTATCCCCTTCGGGGACTTTGCAGCTACTATGCGGAGTGCGGCGGTGTTCTTGTTGGATTTGAAGCATGAACATGCGACAGAACAGCAGTCGATCTCAAAAAGGCGAAAAAGCAGGAAGGAAAAGTCTCTCTTGAAAAGGCCCCTATTGTCATGTATAATGGAGCCACAGAAGATACTCCGGATAAAGCACAGCAAGGACTATTGACAGAAAGGGGGATGCCGCCATGTATATTATTGATTGCATCACGTCCGGCTTTGCGCGAACGCGATATTGGCACAGCCTCCATGAGAGAAGCTGTCAAAATCGAACCTGTTTTAGAGGCGCGTAAGCTGGACCGAACGGTCTGCTTGCGCGCTTTTTCTATCCTCTCACCAGAGATGTATCCAAAAGCGTGCTCTCGTCAGAACGAGAAGATCAAACTGCACCGCCCATCACTTTTTTCATTGAGATCAGGCAGCGCGAAGGAGGCAGAAAATGCAGACGGCATGACATCAGAAAATGCCAGTAACAAGAACAGCGGAGCGCCCGAAAGTCTATCATTGTTCCTATTGCCGCCTTACCACAGCAGCGGCGCCTTTGGGACGATGAAGCCCCCTCATACAGTTCCGCTGTATCAAACACATAGAATGCTATAGAAGCCCTCCCTGCTCCGTTCATGCCTGTTCTTTTCTCAAAGGGAAAAGTGCGGACATACAAAAGAGAACAAGGAGGGCTGATTTTATGATAATTGCCATAGGAATGATCGTAAGGGATCTACTGTCCGCGCATCCGCTGACAGACTTTCTGGACAACGCAGAGAAATACGGACACGCTCTTGACCGTATGATCGTAGTGTATTCTCATCAGGCGGATTCCAAGGCAGTTGAGGAACTGCGGAGCAGGACAAACCTCTCTTTGATCAAGCTCCAGAGCAATGAGCGGGCTCATCTGATCATGAAGGAGATTGGCGTCCGGCATTCTTCCATCCATCAGCTTTTGTACTGCCCTCTGATCGATGCCCACGGTCTGATCCCCTACGGCTTCAACCGGAATCAGGCACTGATGGAGGCGATGTTCACAGGCACGGACTATCTGATTTTTGTGGACTCCGATGTGCGGCCGGAGGTGCTGCGCAAGACGCCGGACGGGGCGGTTCAGTCCGAGGAGATCGACTTTATCGGCGCACATCTGCATGGATTGTCTCTGGGAGCTGATGTTACCAGCAGCGATTACAGCGGCTATAACATCCTGCCTCCGGCTTCGTTTGACGGTATGAAGGACCTGCTCTGGGGACTTCACAAGGAATCTATGGCAGATTTCTGGCAAAACAGTGAGGCTCATCGCGGACTTGTTATTCAGGAAGATCAAAACGCCGAGCCGCAGCCCACCACAAAGGTTTTAGGCGGAAACCTTGGCATCCGCATGAGCGCACTGACAACGCTGCCGCCGTTTTTCTCCCCCTACTATTTCTATAACAGGACGCCGCTTCTTGCCCGGGGAGAAGATACCCTCGTGGGAATGGCCGCGTCCCAGAGCCATATCAGATGTCTGGACATCCAGACACCTATCTTCCATGACACCTACGGAGATTATCCCAAGGTTCCGGATCTCCGGAATGACAGCCGTGTCCGGGACAGGCTCTACTATGCCTGTACCGGCTGGATCGGGCGCAACGTATTTTTCCGCTGGAAGACCGGACATACCCCCTCTGAGTTTACCCAGAGAAACCGCCAGCTGGCAGCAGGCGCAAAGGCACTGGCCCGCTATACAAACGACAGGCGGTTTTTGTATCTTCCGGATATTCAGTCTGCGGCGGAATCGTGGCTGCCGGATATGATCGGACAGTATCAGAAGTCGAAGGAGGCATGGAACGAACTGACAGAAAGGTGGTTTGGACGATGAAAGTATTGCTGATCAACCATTTTCCTCTGGAGGGCTCCGGAAGCGGCACCTACACCAAAAACATCGCGCTGCATCTGCGTAAGCGCGGCCATGAGGTCTGCGTCATCTTCCCGGAAAACCGGCCGGTGCTGATGCTTCCCGGCATCCGTATATTTCCCGTGATGTTTTCAACGGGAAAAGCGTCGTGGAGCTCGCTGCCCTTCAATTTTCCCTGCTTTACCACCCATCCCCAGAGCCGGACTACCTTCGCGGATCTCAGCAGCGGCGAACTGGCGCAGTATCTTACGCTCTTTTCCTCTGTCCTGCGGCAGGCGGTGCGGGAGTTTCAGCCGGACGTCATTCATGCCCAGCACGCATGGTGTCTTTCCTGGCTTGCCTCTCTGTGCGATATCCCGCTGGTTGTCACCATCCACGGGACAGACCTCATGGGCTGCAGAAAATGGCCGGTCTTCCGCGGCTTTGCGGAGGAGGCGATTGCGGGCAGCGCAAAGGTGCTTGCCATTTCACAGGACAACCGGGATCTTGCCATTTCCGTGCTGCCCTCCTGCGCGAACAGGCTGTTGCTGCTGCCCAACGGCTATAACGAGGACATCTTCTATCCGGAAGAAGTAGACAGAGAATCGCTTTTTGACTCGCTGGGTCTGCCTTACCGCGGGGAATACATTGTATTGTTTGCCGGAAAACTGGCGGAATTCAAAGGTGTGGATACGCTGCTGCGGGTGGCACACCGTTATGAGCGACTGACGGAACGGGAGATCGTCACCCTGATTGCCGGAGACGGCGAGGAACGGGAAAAGCTGTCGGATCTCCACAAGCTGCTGGGTCTGCGGCATACCTTCTTTCTTGGAAATCAGAAGCAGGATGAGTTGCGGCGACTCTACAACGCGGCGGACGTGTTCGTCATGCCCTCCCGCCGCGAGCCTTTCGGCCTTGTCGCTTTAGAGGCCATGGCCTGCGGACTGCCTGTCGTAGGCTCCAACGAGGGCGGGCTGCCGGAATTTATCAACAGTTCTGTAGGTACACTGGTTTCATCGAATGACGAGGACGCCTTCTGCGGCGCGATTTTAGAGGAACTGGCTCACAGCAGAGAAGCCCCGGAGCGGCGGGCGTTTGTCGCCCGGTATGCCCGCGAGAACTTCGCACAGGAGCTCTTTGTGACAAAGCTGGAGGATGTCTATGCTTCCGTGCTTTCCTAATACGCGCAGGAGGAGCGAAACAGTATGAGAAAAACCATGATCATTCCCACCTACTGGTGCCGCAGAACCGGCGAGCTGTGGCAGGAGGGGGACGCGGTCTATGACCATCCCACGCCGGTGGATCAGGAGGGGACGCTGGAACGCACCCTGCTCAGCATGAAGCAGTTCCATGAAAAGGACTTCAAGCTGGTGATCCTGATCTGCCCCACCACGCCGGAGGTGGAGGAGGAAGCCTACGGGCAGGTGCTCCGCATCACGCGCAGAGCACAGCTGAATGCGGAAACCTATCTTTTCACGGCAGGCGACCTGCGGGAAATGACCGACATTCTGCACACAACAGGGCTGACTGACCAGGGAGCGAAGCTCCTGTCCATGTTTGGCTACTCCAACGTGCGCAACATCTGCCTGCTGGCGGCCTCCATTCTGACGGCGGACGCCGCGCTGCTGATCGATGATGACGAGGTGTTTGAACTGCCGGACTTCGTGCCGCGCTCTCTGGAGTTTCTGGGAAGACGGGTCTACGGCGACATTGTCCACGGCGTGGCGGGCTACTACCTCAACAGCAAAGGGCAGTATTATGATGACGTGAAACCGGAGCCGTGGATGACCTATTGGGATCGCTTCGGCTGCAAGGCACGGGCCTTTGACCAGATCATCGGCAGTGGGCCGCGCCTCAAACGCACACCCTTTGCCTTCGGCGGCGCCATGATCCTGCACCGGGAGCTTTTTGAGTGCGTGCCCTTCGATCCCCTTGTGACCCGGGGCGAAGATGTGGACTACCTCATCAACAGCCGGATGTTCGGCTTCAGCTTCTTTCTGGACAACACCTTGTCCATCAAACATCTGCCGCAGCCCAAGTCCCACCCCCAGTGGAAACGTCTGCGGGAGGATATCTACCGCTTTGTGTACCAGCGGGCAAAAATGGCAGGGCAGAGAACAACGGGGAATCTGGTTCACGTCAGCCCGGAGGACTTTGATCCCTATCCGGGGGAATTTCTCAAGCCGGATTTGGAGGAGAAGATCTACCGAAGCAGCATGATGCTCTCCGCACAGTACCTTGCGGAGGGCGATTCTGATGCCGCCATGGAGGCCATGCGCAACGTCTACCTTGCCAAGCATGATGCTCCGCCGGTCTTCGACGCCTTCCGCGCTTATCTGGAAACCCAATCACAGTGGGAGAAGCTCATCCATCTTGTGCGGCAGGAGCGGTACGCCGTCCGGGCTGTGCTGGAACGGCACAACGTCTCCGCGCCGGAGATCCATCTGGACAGGGAGCACCGCCGGAAGCTCACGCAGGAAGAGCTGTTGACTGTACTGGCAAAGCTTCCTGTATTTTCCGTTTTTACGGAACAGGAGCGCGCGATCCTCCATGATTACTGCCATGTGAAAACCTACTATGAGCATGAAACGGTTTTTACCAGTGGGGATCATAATGAGGAGGTCTGTCTGGTACTCAAGGGAAAGCTCCGACTGGTGGCCAACCGGGAAGCAAGCAGCGGCTCCGCGCCGCTGGAGATTGCGTACCTCACACAAGGGAGCTTTCTGGGGGAAAATTGCCTTTCCCAAAGCGTGTTCCGCCTCAGCGGAACAGCGGAGGAATTCACCGAGCTGCTGTGCATTTCCAAGATGCGGTTAAAGCGCCTTCTGAACGAGCATCCCGCCATCGGCGTCAAGCTCCTGCAATGCTTCCTCGCAAGCCTGTCCGAAAAGATCAACCGCTCCAACGATCTTAGGAAGGAAACGGCCGCATACGACTACAACGCAGTTGATATGCCCGCAGATGTCTGAATTCATTGGGTTCTGTGGGAACAGCACTTTGGGAACTTTTTCCTGTATGTTCTCGTCTTATCTGATGAAAGATCAGCCCACATACGATTTGAAAAGAGGTGTATGAAATGAAAAAACAGATATCCCTCCTGCTGGCAGCACTCCTGCTCCTTACCCTGCTTGTCGGCTGCGGCGGCTCGGGTTCCGCAAAGCCCGCAGCAACCGGCTACGCCTATGATACAGATGCGTCCACCGCGCCGGAAGCGCCCATGGAACAGGATAGCAAGTTCAACATCACAGCTGTCGTGGCGGACGATGCTCTGCGCGACGCAAAGATGATCTACCGCGCGAACATTGACCTGCAAACCACCGACTATGAAACAAGCGAAGCGGCCATCAGCAATCTCGTGCGGTCCTTCGGCGGTTACTTTGAGAGCCGCAGCCTCAGCAATCGCTCCAGCGGCTACCGGTACAGCGACTGCACCGTGCGTGTTCCTGCCGAGAGCTTTGAGAGTTTCTGCAATCAGGTCGGCGAGATGTGTCATGTGGTCTATATGTCCTCCAGCGCGGAGAACATCACCGAAGCTTATTATGACACCGACTCCCGCCTGAAAACTGCGCAGATCAAGCTGGAGCGTCTGCAGAATCTGCTTGCCAACGCGGACAACATGGCGGACATCATCACCATTGAAAGCGCCATCAGCGAAACGGAATATGAGATTGAGTCTCTCTCCGGCACACTGCGCCGCTATGATGCGCTGGTGGGCTACGCCACCATCTACATGACGCTCAGCGAAACGTACAAACTCTCGGAAAACAGCGCCGCGCCGCTGACCTTCGGTCAGCGTGTTTCCCGCGCCCTGTCAGATGGTCTGCGTGACGCCGGCGTATTCTTTGAGGAACTGATTATCGGCCTTGCCGGTATGTGGGTGTTCGTGCTTGTGGCGGCTGTGCTCGTTGTGCTTCTCATCCGCGCTGTACGGAAGCGCGTCCTCCGCAAGAAAAAGAAGGATGAACCTTCTTCACCGGAGAATCCGAATCATGACCAACCTCAAAAATGAGAATTACCCACAAGCAATATCTGACGCAGGCGTCATAGCTTTGACCTTGAAAGCGGACAAGTGCGGCTGCAACAAAGCCGCCGCAGTGCGGTTTTCATGCCGTGCTTTGATTATTAGGAGGATCTGCCAATGGCATGGACACAGGAACTCAGGCAGAGCGTTAAGCTCGCTGCGCTGCCTTTGAGCGCCATCCCGAAAAGGGAGTATTAAAAGAGCGGGTAAAGATAAAGCGGTGCTTAAAGTCTTATTGTAAGACTCGTTTTTCCTGAGCATACCTCAAGCGGGGCGGTCGCATTTCAAAGACAGCCGCATTTGCCGGCGGGATACTGAACATTAAGCCCATAATTTCCGCCACTGACGGTGAAATACACCTGCTTGGAAAAGCGCGCAGCTCTAAGATGGGAAACAATCTGCTCGTTCAGGAGATTACAAGGTGGGCGGCATTGATTTCAGCAAGCCGGTGCTGCTTGGCTACAGCGGACTCTCTGACGCGCTTTTATTGAAGTACATCGAGGACAGCCGCCACATCTGGGAGGACAATCTGAAGGAGGTCCACTACACAACGGTGGGCAGCGTGATCGGAACGCACCTCGGACCCGGCGCCGTTGTGGTGGCATTCTTCAAGAACAAATGATGCGCCAAATATGCCGGTGGGCAAGCACAGTCTGTGCTTGCCCACCTTATCTTACTTGAAAGCGCCGTTTTTCGCTCAGTCGTCTGTGCGCTGCTTGGAATCGGAATTTTGAGATGTTTCCGGCACAGTCTCGGACTCCTGACGGGAAAACCAGTCGGTTTTCTTCCCGATAATATCCCCGGATACTGCATCGACCTTGTAGGAATACGCACACTTGTCCGTGTAGAACTCCAAGATATAGCAGGGTTTGCCAGAATTGCGGCTCAGCTCCTCCCTGGTGAACACGATCTTCTGTGCTGTTTCATCCAGACCCGCATCATCTAATGCGATCTGCTTTGCCTTCTCCAAGCCGATAAATTCAGGTGCAGAGGGAATGATCTTATCGCAGGTCTTATCCATAATCACGCCCAGAACAGCGTCGATTTTGTAGGTCCAACGAGCAGAGGCACTTTCAAAGGCGAAGTAATAGTAGGGCGACTTGATGCCGCCGGCAACCAGCGTTTCCTCGGTGAAGGTGACCTTTTCGCTGACACCGGCATCGTCCAGTGCGATTTTCTTCGCGTCCGCCAGAAGAATGAAGTGGTAAGCCTCCATGATGCTGCCGTCCTTGGCATCCACCTTGTAGGAATACTGCTTCTTCGCGGTGTAAAACTCCAGGATGTAGCAGGGCTTGCCGGAATTGCGGCTCAGCTCCTCTCTGGTGAACACGATCTTTTGCGTGGCATCATCAAGTCCCGCGTCCTTCAGGGCGATCTGCTTTGCCTCCTCCAGAGAGATGAAGTCCGTTGTCACGATCTCTTTCTGCTGCTTCTCCAACACATTGCCCAGCACCGCATCAATGCGGTATGTCCACTGTGTTTTTGCATCGGCAAAGACGAGCCGGTAGTAAGGCGTTTTGATGCCGCCGCTCACAAGGGTTTCCTCGGTAAAGCTGACTTTATCCTTGCATCCGGCGTCATCCAGGGCGATTTTCTTCGCGTCGGCAAGGGTGATGAACTTTCCGGCGTAGATGATGCTGCCGGTCTTTGCATCGATCTGGTAATGATACTGGTTCGTTCCGGTATAGAACTCCAGGAGGTAGCAGGGCTTGCCCTGATTGCGGTTCAGTTCCTCTCGGGTGAACACGATCTTCTGCGTGGCTTCATCCAGTCCCGCGTCCTTCAGGGCGATCTTTTTCGCCTCCTCCAAAGAGATGAAGTCCGTTGTCACGATCTCTTTCTGCTGCTTCTCCAACACATTGCCCAGCACCGCATCAATGCGGTATGTCCACTGTGTTTTTGCATCGGCAAAGACGAGCCGGTAGTAAGGCGTTTTGATGCCGCCGCTCACAAGGGTTTCCTCGGTAAAGCTGACTTTATCCTTGCATCCGGCATCATCCAGAGCGATTTTCTTCGCTTCGGAAAGAGTTATAAATTTCCCGGCGTAAATAATGCTGCCGCTCTTTGCGTCGATTTGGTAGAAATATTGATTTGTCCCGGTGTAGAACTCCAGCAGGTAGCAGGGATTGCCCTGATTGCGGCTCAGCTCCTCTCGGGTGAACACAATCTTCTGCGCCAGCTCATCAAGCTTCGCGTCCTTCAGTGCAATCTTCTTTGCTTCCTCCAAGGAGATGAACTTCGATACACTGACAGAAGAAATGCCGGAGACCTCTTGGAATTTAAGGAGCTCGTCCAACGACATGCGGGAGACCTCGTCCGTGGGCAGCCCGGTTTTATTTGCTGCGGTAAGGATCCAGTCGGCGCGGCCAAGGGAAACATGGAATTCCTCGGCGATCTTCGCCACTTCGGCGTTTTCCGTCAGTTCGGAGTGGAAAACCAGCGTGCCGACGGCATCGGTCTGCTCCAAGGCCTTCCGGATCTTCGCGGAGAGAGAGGCTTTTAGCTCGGCATTCGCATCAAGACGGGAATCAAAAGAGATCAGAACAGTCGCTTCGCCATTTTCCATATATCCGCAGGCCTCGTAGGCGGCGACTGTGCGCGTTAGAGCGGTCTCGACGCTCTGCTTTCCCAACGCAACATCGCTGAGCGCATTTTCCGCATCGCTGTTCAAGCAGCGAACATTCTTAACGATCCCGCTTTTGGCAATCGTATATTCCACGCTGGGGTTGACATCCATTGTGAAGGTGCCGGCTGTCGCATTGCTTCGGATGGCATTTGCAGCGATGCCGGTGCAGAGAACCAGTGCAAGGCAGGCAGCCATGATTCCAAGCTTGGCCCAACCGGGCTTTCTTTTGGTATTTGCTTCGCTCTCTGCGTCAGCAATGAGCTCGTCATTGATCTTTCCGATCGAACGAAGAAGAACTTCGGTTTTCATAGCATAATTCCCTCCTTTTCAAGAAATCGTCTTAATTCGTTTCTCATACGGAAAAGCAAAGACGTCACCTTGCTCTCGCTCATTCCGTATGCGTCCGCAATATCCCGTATCGCGTAGAGATGGTAGTATCTGCGGACAAAAATGTTACGGTTCAGTTTGGGCTTTGCATACAGGAAGCGGTCAATGGCGGCAGCCAGCTCATTTTCTTCGACGGTCTGCTCCACAGTCGTTTCCGAAGGAACGCAGGCTTCCAGCTCAGACAGCGCGAGGACTACTTGTCCGTGTCCGCGTTTTTCGGCAGTATACCGCTTATAACGGTTCAGAGCGAGGTTGCGCGTGATTTTCCCTAAGTAGATCGACAAACGGTTCGGACGCTGCGGCGGAATTGAATTCCATGCGCCGAGGTATGTATCGTTGGAACATTCCTCCGCATCCTCTTTGTTACGCAGTATGTTATATGCGATCATGTGGCAGTAGCTCCCGTACTTTTCTGCGGTGGCGGCAATCGCGCTCTCGTTACGCGCCCAGTACAATTCTATGATCTCATGGTCTCTCATTGCGCCCTCCTTTCTCTCTGCGTAAAGGCCTTTCACCTATATAGACAACAAAAATCGTCTTTCATTGCGCGGACGGGAAAACTTTTTACAAATTTATCATATCATGCCGGAGCGGCGATTTCTACCGGCCTTAGACCAAGAATCACAGCATGGGCATTGAAAAAGCTAATGCAGTCAACACACATCTATCGGGCATCTGGTGTTGCAGTTTATAAAAGGAAGAAATACGCAGTTTGCGGCAAAGGTAGAGCTGAATTGCCAGAGCCAGATTTCGCCTGCCGCTCATTCCGTCCCGTCGGAATCTTGTTGGGGAGTGCCTTCCCTGCGAAGATAGGCGGTAAACCCGGCCGATTTGGCGTGCAATGTAATTCTTCTGCCTCTAACAAATCCCACGGCTTTTTATGCTGGTACGAAGCAGGTGGTGCCGGAGGACGGCATCAATCTGAACCGTGCGTTTCCCGGAAATGCCAAAGGCAGCCTCTCCGCACGGTTGGCTGTGGCACTGGAGAATGCCCTATACCCAGTAGCTGACTTTCTGGCAGACCTTCACGGGGGGGATTATAACGAAGTGCTTCACCCGTTGGTATTCTTTCCCACGTCTGGAGATGCGGCAATCAACCGTACATCTTTGATAGCAGCTCAGACATTGACAGTTCCTTACCGTGTGCGATCCTCTGCACGGAACGGACTTTACAGCTGGGCAGTTCAGAAGAATGTCCCTGCATTGCTGATCGAGCGGGGAGGACGGGGAATATCAATATTCTTACGAAGAACAATGGTAGCCAAAAGATTTTCCGGTCATATTCCGAATGTATCAGCTAAATCTCGACGGTAATGAAAGTCGTGTCTAAAAAATATTGGGAAACTTCTGCCGTGCATTTTATAGAACCGGGATTGTAATGGAAATAACATTTAATTTATAAATAGGTGCTTAGCAAACTCAACCCCGAAGGCTGTGCGGCGGCGGAGCGCAGCGGTATTGCAAATTCCCATGCCATCCGCTATAATGAGCGTTAAGGAAAGGGCGGTGAGCAGGATGTATCGGGTGGCGGTTTGTGAAGACGAAAAAAATCTCCGTGAGGACTTGTGCGCACAGTGCGCGGCGATCCTGTCGGAGCTGCAGATAGAGCATACGGTCACGCCCTATTCTTCAGCCGAGGAACTGGAGGCAGCTTTTTCAGCGGGTGCGGAGTTCTCACTGCTTTGTCTGGATATTCTGATGGACGGCAAGACCGGCATGAAGCTGGCGCAGGAGCTGCGGGAGCGGGACGACAGGACCAGCATCCTGTTTATCACCGGTTCCACGGAGTTTCTCAAGGACGGCTACAGCGTCCGCCCCATCCAGTACCTGCTCAAGCCGGTTTCCCGGGAAGATCTGGAGCAGGCGATCAAAACGGATTTGCGGTTATATCATCAGCCCCGCACCGTAACCTTCCGGGTGGCCGGCAGGACCTTTGTCCTGCCGGCAGAGGATATCCTCTGCGCTGAAAGCCGGGATCACGGCAGCGTACTCCACACAACACATGGCGAACAATTCATTCTCTGCCCGCTGAGCCAGATGCAGGAGTATCTGCCGAAGGATCGCTTCTGCCGCTGTCACAACAGCTTCATCGTAAACCTCTTCCATATCCGCAGGGTCAGCAGCCGGACAATATGCCTGACAGATGGAAGAGATCTAAGCATCGGACGGCGCTATGATGATCGGAACGGCGGAAAACCGTGCGTTCTATGACATTGCGATGCGATACAAGAACGCCGAGGGCAACTGGGTCGAGGTCGATGAAGCGAATTTCCCCACAGGCGGTGTGGAGGTGGTGCTTCCTTATCCCAACGGCACAGACAGCAAGGATACCTTTACGATAGTCCACATGCTTACGACTGTTGCCCGTGCCGGTGAACTGGAGCTCGTTTCGCACACGAAGCAGGCGGATGGCCTGCACTTCCGTGTGACCAGTCTGTCGCCCTTCGGCGTGAGCTGGGTGAAGTATGCTGCACCTTCGGGCGGCGGCTCGGGTGGCAGCGGCGGCTCGGGCGGAGGCATCTTTAACCCGGCCTACAACATCATGGTCGAAAGGACTATGAACGGCAGCATTACCGTTTCGCCTTCGTCTGCTGCCAAGGGCTCCACAGTAACCATCATGGTCTATCCCGACAGGGGCTATGAGCTGGAAATGCTTATGGTTATGGACAAGAAGGGCAGCGAACTCGATCTCAGAAAGTGGGGCGGCGAGTACAGCTTCATCATGCCTGCAGGCGATGTGACTGTCAGAGCCCGCTTCGTTGAGGAAGCTCCAACACAGAGCTTTGCGGATGTTTCCACGGACGCCTACTACTATGAGGCCGTCAAATGGGCTGCGAAAAACGGCATCACCGGCGGCGTCGGCAACGGTCTGTTCGCACCCGACGCTCCCTGCACCCGCGCGCAGATCGTCACCTTCCTGTGGCGTGCAGCGGGCAGTCCGGAGCCGAAGAATGCCAGCAGTTTCTCTGATGTACCCGCAAGTGCCTACTATGCGAGGTCGGTGGCTTGGGCAGTCGAGAACGGGATCACGACTGGCACGGGCAATGGAAGATTCTCACCCGATGCTACCTGTACGAGGGCGCAAAGCGTGACCTTCCTCTACCGTGCGCTAAGTACCAGGGCAGAGGGTACAGCGGAGTTCCGCGATGTTCCCAAAAACGCGTACTATGCGGATGCGGTGGCATGGGCTGCAGCAAACGGCATCACCACCGGCATCGGCGGCGGGCTGTTCGGTCCCGATAATGACTGCACCCGTGCTCAAATCGTGACCTTCCTGTTCCGCACCTACAACAAATAATCGTCTCGGTACAATACAGATGTGGGGCGGCGGTATTATTCCGCCGCCCCATATTCTGGTTTCGGGTCGATGAATGAAAGGTATTCTTATTTGTAAGAGGAAAACGCAAAAGCTCACTTATAGGGCAACCGTGTCTGTTTTCCCTAATTCCACATCAAATCTTAAATAGCCGAAAAGGCATATTCTATTGACAAACTCAATCTGCTCGGTTATAATATACCAGCAGTATATACTACCAGTATATCAGGAGGCATCAATGGAACGTACAGAGACTCAAATGAAGATCCTCGAAGTTGGGAAAAAAGAATTCCTGGAAAAAGGCTTCAAGGATGCATCTTTGAATAAAATCGTCGCAGAGGCGGGCTTCACGAAAGGCGCCTTCTACGGCTATTACCCGGATAAGGCCGCGCTTTTTGAAGATATTGTGGGCGAGGCAGCAAAGGGACTGCTGGAGCAGTTCAAAGCCGCACAGGCCGCCCATTTCGATCTTGTCTCCGAGGAAAAGACGAAGGACAGCCTGAAGCTGTCCACTGAGTATTTGCGCGTCTTTGTGGAATATATGTACGCCCATTTTGATGCCTTTAAGCTGATCCTCTGCCGGGCGGAAGGTACGCGCTATGCAAATTTTTTGGAGGAGCTTGTGGAACTGGAGGTAGAGTGCTCAGAGGAATACTACGCACTTCTCCGCAAAAGAGGAAAGCTCTCCGGAAAAATGACAAAGCAGCTTCATCACATGATTACCAGTGCCTATTTTACGGCGGTATGTGAGACGATTGTCCATGATATGCCCAAAGAAGAAGCTGTGCGGTATGTTGAGGAGCTTGCAAAGTTTTTCAACTCTGGCTGGGAAGGCTTGCTCCGGCTGGAATAATAAGTAATCATACAATCACTTTAATTTTTTGCACATGAGTTAGCGTACTCTAACTAAACAATATAAAATTGGAGGTCGTTTATTATGCGTAAAACAGATTCGAAGAAGCTGGAAACAAGGGACTTTATATCGGTGGGCATCTTTTCGCTCATCTATGCTGTGGTGGCGTTTGTGATTGGCGGTGTTGCGCAGATGACGCCGGTCACTTTCCCGTTTATGCCAATGATCGTGGCGCTCTTTACGGGGACAGTTTTCATGCTCTATGTGGCAAAAATACCGAAGAAGGGAGCTCTCTCCATTCTCGGTGTAATCGCGGCGATTTTGCTGTTTGTTACGGGAATGTTCTGGATGATGTCCGTATTCTTCCTGGTTTTCGGCGTGATCGCGGATTTTATCTGTGCTTCCGCTGATTTCAGATCCTTTAAGAAAAACCTGCTTGCCTACTGCGTCATGGCGCTTGCGCCGATGGGGGCATATATTCCGATGCTTGTCATGCCCGCGCAGTTTGATGCTTTTATGAAGAATAAAGGCGACTTCGCCTCCTTTGAAGGAGTGATTCATTCGATTGGGGCTACCTGGTGGGCGATCCCCGCAATGATTATCGGGACGATCGTCTGCGCGATCATCGGCGGACTGATTGGAAAGAAGCTTATGAAAAAGCACTTTGAAAAAGCAGGGGTCGTATAAATGAGACTCGACCCACGGACGAAGCTTCTGATTCTCGCGGTCACAAGCGTTTCCGTTTTTATGAATAAAAGCATCGCGGTGGAGTGTGTGCTTGCGGGGATTCCGCTTGTACTTCTGAGCGTTTCCGGCAATCTGAAAAGGATGCTGAAATACGCAGCATTTTTTCTCGCGCTTCTGCTGATCCAGCTTTTTATCGTACCGAGGCTGCCCGTGACTTTCGGCGGAATCGTCTATATGTTTGCAGTGTATATCCGCAAGCTTCTCCCCTGTTTTATGCTGGGCAGCTTTCTGATTGCAACGACAAGCGTAAGTAAATTTCTTGCGGCGATCACAAAGCTCCGATTGTCGAAAGGACTCACGATCGCTCTTGCCGTTACGCTCCGTTATTTCCCGACCATGAGAGAAGAGTGGGCCTCCATACGGGATGCCATGGCGCTGCGAGGGATATCAGCGTCCGCGGCTGGGCTGATTAGCCATCCCATACAGACGATGGAGCATGTCTATGTTCCCCTGCTTGTTTCTGCTTCCAGAATTTCGGACGAGATTACGCAGGCAGCGATTACAAGAGGCATCGAGCACACAGGTGAAAGAAGCTGTATAGAGGAAATCGCGTTCTCATTTGCTGATTTGCTGGTGGTAATTGCTTACGCGGCGGTCGTTGCCGGCATGGTATACGCGGGCATGAAAGGGGTGTTTTGATTATGATATCGTTTCAAAATGTCTCTTTTACATACGATGAAAGCGGGAACGGCGGAGTCCTTGATTTGAACCTTATTATCCGGTCCGGCGAATGCGTGCTGCTTTGCGGACCATCCGGATGTGGAAAAACAACAGTTACACGGCTCGCAAACGGACTGATTCCCCATTTCTTCCACGGCAATCTTTCGGGGCAGGTGAACGTAAACGGTATGGATACCCGGGAGACAGAGATTGCTGCGCTATCGGATGCGGTAGGGACGGTTTTTCAGAATCCTCGAACGCAGTTTTTCAATACGGATACAGACAGCGAGATCGTGTTTGGGCTTGAAAATCGGGGCATTCCGCGAGAGGCTCTGCGCTTCCGATTAGATGAACTTACGGAGGAGCTGCATCTTAGCGAGCTCCGGGGTCGAAATATCTTTGAACTGTCCGGCGGCGAGAAGCAGAAGATCGCGTTTTCCAGCGTGTATGCTTCGGCTCCCGATGTCCTTGTGTTTGACGAGCCATCATCCAATCTCGACATGAAGGCCATCGGAGAATTGGCTGATTTGATCCAACAGGCGAAAATATCGGGAAAGACCATTCTGATCGCAGAGCACCGCATCTGGTATCTGATGGACATTGTGGATCGCGTCGTTTATATGCAGGATGGCCGGATTGCATCGGACATGGAGGCTTCAGCGTTCAAGGCGCTGCCTGAAGCAGATATTCGCAGAATGGGACTGCGTGTCAGGGATCTGTCGGTATCCGAATCGGGCGGTGTGAAAACAATCGCTGCCGATGGATTGCTTTCCGCTCAGAAAATCAGCGTCCGTCTCGGCGGCCGGAATGTATTGAATGATATCTCTTTTCAGGCAAGCCGCGGAGAAATCATCGCCATTGCGGGCGTCAACGGCGCCGGGAAATCGACCCTCGCCAGAATGCTCTGCGGATTGCAAAAGAACGGCTCCGGTACTGTTTTGTGGACTGGAAAACCGATGAGCCGGCGGTTGAGACGGAAAAAGGCATACATGGTCATGCAGGATGTGGGACACCAGCTCTTTACCGACAGCGTGGCGGCAGAATGCGCGCTTGGCATAAAAGCTCCGAACAAAGACGAGATTGACCGCACATTAGAAAAGGTGGACCTGCTGGCGTATAAGGAACGGCATCCCTTGTCTCTTTCCGGCGGGCAGATGCAGCGCCTTGCGGTTGTGGTGAGCGATATCTGCGGCAAGGAGCTGCTGGTGTTCGATGAACCTACCAGCGGACTGGATCTGAAAAGCATGGAAGAGGTTGGCATCTTGACACGAAGCCTTGCGACGCAAGGCAAGGTGCTTTTGATCATCACACATGATATTGAGTTTATGATGCGGATTTGCACAAGAATACTGTTCATTCGGGACGGAGAAATCGTGAAGGATCTTTCCGGTGGGCAGAAAGAAAAGATTGTAAGACTTTTACGAGGTGAGGAATAATGGCGGGAAAAGAAAACTCGGCGATGACGATTCTGATGGATTTTGCGAAGCCGTGCAAAGGGAAACTGATCGGCTCCGTTGTACTTGCGGTTTTGGGGGCGCTTTGCGGCATGATCCCCTACATCGCGGTGTCCCGCGGGATCATTATGATCTGCCACGAAGACTATGCTTTCAGCAAGTTGGCGTTTCTGGCATTGATCGCTCTTGCGGGCTATCTCGGGCAGGTGTGGTTCGGAACTTTTTCTACAATGAAAAGCCATGAGTCTGCCTTTATCATTCTGCGGAATATCCGCATGGCGATAACAGAGAAGCTCTCCCGTGTCCCCATGGGAACGATCCTTGATACGCCGTCCGGGAAATTCAAAACGATCATCGTGGACACCGTGGAAAAGCTGGAGCTTCCGCTGGCGCATATGGTACCGGAGCTCACTGCCAACATCCTAATCCCAGTTCTAATACTCGTTTACCTCTTTAGCCTTGATTGGAGACTCGCGCTGATCTCTCTTGTGACGATTCCGGTGGGCGCCTTCTGCTATATGGGAATGATGAAGGATTACGAGAAGAGATATGCCAGAGTACTTGCCGCAGGGAAAAACATGGATGCCGCAACGGTGGAATACATCGGCGGCATCGAAGTGGTGAAGACGTTCAATCAGGGTGAACGCTCATATAAAAAATACGCTGACGCCGTGGCGGAAAACGAGACATCCAAAGCGACATGGTTCAAGCAGACCAACGGCTACTATGTGATGGGGCTTTCCATCCTGACGGCAACGCTTGTGGGCGTGCTGCCCTTGGGGAGCTGGCTCTTTATAAATGGAAGGGTCGAAGCGGGTACGCTGATTACCTGCATCATTCTCGCCCTTGGACTCGTAAAGCCACTGATTCAGGCATTGCAGTACACCGACAGCCTGGCCATGGTGGATTCCACCGTAAAAGAGGTAGGGAATCTTCTGGATGAGCCGGAGCTTGTGCGGCCGACCGAGAGAGCTGTCCTTGCGGACGCCGACGTATCCTTTGATCATGTTACCTTCCGATACAAAGAGACGGAGGTTTTGCATGGAATTTCCTTTGACTGCGCAAAAAACGGTATGACGGCCATTGTGGGTCCCTCCGGCTCCGGTAAATCTACCATTGCGCGGCTCATCGCCTCCTTCTGGGAGGCGGAGAGCGGCTGCGTCCGTATTGGCGGCGTGGACGTGCGGAACATTCCTCTCCCTCAGATAATGGAGCTTGTCTCATATGTATCACAGGATAACTTCCTGTTCCACCTGCCTATCCGGGAAAACATTCGCATCGGAAAACCGGAGGCCACAGACGCAGAGATCGAGGCAGCGGCAAAAAAAGCGAGCTGTCACGATTTCATCGCCGCTCTGCCGGAGGGCTATGATACGCTGGCGGGCGATGCGGGAAGCCACCTCTCCGGCGGAGAAAGGCAGCGTATCGCCATTGCAAGGGCAATCCTAAAGAACAGCCCGATCGTGGTGCTGGATGAAGCCACGGCATTTACCGATCCTGAAAATGAGGCCGTTATTCAAGCATCCATTGCAGGGCTTGTAGCAGGAAAAACTTTAATCGTCATTGCGCATCGGCTGTCTACCATTACAAAAGCAGACAAGATCCTTGTCGTGGATAAAGGAAATATCGCCGCGGAAGGAACTCATGAGGAGCTTCTTGAAACAAGCAATCTATACAAGGAATTGTGGAAAGCCCATATGCAGGGCAAGGATACCGCAGAGGAGGTGGCGTGATGATAAGGTTGTTTCAAAGACTTTTGTTGTTCTCGGGCTTACAGAAGAAGCGTCTTATCCGCTCTTTTCTTGCATACCTTGTCAGCTCATTCTTTGAGATGATCCCAATCATGGCCATTCTAACGGTGCTCACAGGAATCCTGAAGCAGCTTTCCGGCGATGTTATGCCTGAAAGCACAATCTGGATTTCACTTGGCATCATGATTGTTTCCATTGTAGGGCGAATTGTATTTGTCAATCTCTCTGCCAATGCCAGAACTCTTGGCAGCTTCGCGTTCGGGTCGGAAAAGCGCATGGAGATCGGCGAACGCCTGAAAAGGGCTCCTATGGGCTATTTCAATGAAAACAGGCTCGGTGATATCACTGCGGCGGTGACGACCACTCTTGGTGATCTGGAGCAGCAGTCCGTTACCATTATGGAAAATGTGGCGGGCGGGTTTATCCACGCCATCGTGATTGGCATTTGGCTTATGATCTATGAGTGGCGGATCGGGCTGATCTCTTTGGCCGGGCTTGCCGCGGCGCTCATCGTTTATTCGTTTATCGGCAAGGTCGGCAGGAAATACGCGCCCCGCCGTCAGGCAGCCCAGGCTGGCCTGGTCACTGCCGTTTTGGAATATGTGCAGGGCATGGGCGTAGTCAAGGCGTTTGGGCTGGCGGAGCGCACCGGAAAAGCAGTTGACGCCGCAATTGAGGAAAGCAAAGAGGCAAATATCGTGCTTGAAAAGGCGTTTTCCAAAATGACGGCGCTCTATCAGACGGTATTCAAGCTCGCACGGGCGGCTATTCTGGTTTTTGCGCCCTATCTTCTGGCAGGAGGAAGCATCACACCGGAGAAGTGCCTGCTGCTTCTCGTGTCCAGCTTCATGATCTATGCCGCCGTGGAGGTGGCGGGCAGTATGTCCTCCATTGCCCGCGCGGTGGAGGCTTCCCTGGACCGGCTGGATAACATCATGGACATTCCATCCCTGGACGAAAACGGGGCTGATCTTGTGCCGGAAAATTTCAATATCGAAGTGAAGAATATGTCCTTTGGATACGGGGAAAAGGAGGTATTACATCAAATCAGCTTAAGCGTACCCCAGGGAAGCTCCTGCGCCATTGTTGGTCCCTCCGGCGCCGGAAAAACCACGCTGGTCGGTCTGATTGCCCGTTTCTGGGATGTGAAGGAAGGACAGATCACGCTCGGCGGCCGGGATGTGCGGGAATATACCAGCGGCAGCCTTCTAAAGAATTTCGCCATCGTATTTCAGAATGTGTATCTCTTTGAGGACACCGTCGAGAACAATATCCGGTTTGGAAGACCGGACGCAAGCGAGGATGAAATCATAGCAGTCGCAAAGAAAGCCTGCTGCCATGACTTTATCATGACGCTGCCCGACGGTTATCAGACAAAGATCGGCGAAGGAGGCTCCAGCCTCTCCGGCGGAGAAAAGCAGCGAATCTCCATTGCAAGGGCAATTCTGAAGGACGCACCCATCGTCATTTTGGATGAAGCCACAGCCAGCGTGGATCCCGAAAACGAGCAGGAGCTGCAAAAGGCCATCCGGGAGCTGACAAAAGGCAAAACGATCCTGATGATCGCCCACCGTCTGTCCACCGTGCGCACGGCAGATCAAATCATCGTGCTGGAGAACGGCAGGATCGTTCAACGCGGAAACCATAAGGAGCTGATGCGCGAAGACGGCCTGTACAGGCGCTTTGTGGGAATGCGCAGCCAGGCAATCGGCTGGACGCTGAAAGGTGGGAAAGCACATGGATAGAAGGTTAGACAAAAGATACTTGACCGGAGCGGTATCTGCAATGGAAAAACAGTATGGCGCGGAAAAGACAGACGCGATCATAGAAGATGCATGGAGACGTTATGCGGAAATCGTAAATGAAAACGCCGACGAGCCGAAAAAGATGTATATGCATACGAGGAAACGCATCTATCCTGCCATCGCCGCCTTTGACGCCATGACGGGAAATGGAATCTCCCGTGAGGAAGCGGCGGCTTTTCTGAATAGATATTATGAAAAGCGGGCAGCGGGCGTTGGTTCAAAAATCCGAGGGGCAATGAAGATACCGGGTCTGTATAAGCTGGTGCCGAGGTTCTTTGCCAAAATGACAAAAAGCTCCTTTGGAGAGGACTGCGGTTTTCGGGCTAATTGGATACGAACAGAGCAAGAGGAAATGTGCTTCGACATGCTGGCCTGCCCCTATCAGGACACCTGTGTGAAATACGGCTGCCCGGAGATTGTGGCCGGCTTTTGCCGCGCGGATGACGAGGCCTACGGGCATATGCATCCAAAGCTCAAATGGGGACGGACAAAGACGCTCGGACAGGGCGGAGACTGCTGTGATTTTAGACTGACGATAGAGTAATGACCCTATGGAAAGACTGATGAGATACAAGACCCTCCAATGCTTTCTTGCGGCGCTGATTATGATTGTGTTCCTCGCTCCTGCTGCATATGCATCCGGTACACCGGACGCATATGAGGCAAGCGCAAACGCTGTTTCCGAAAAATATATTGGCAAAACGGTTCCGGGCGCGTGTGTCGTAATTTCGGAGTATGACAATACGGTATTTGCGAAGGGGTATGGCTTTGCTGATTTGGAGAACAATACGGCCATGGACCCGGAGACCACGGTTTTTGAATGGGGTTCCATATCAAAGACCTTTGTGTGGGTCAGCGTGATGCAGCTTGTTGAGGATAGGAAAATCGATCTGGAAACGGATATCCGCACCTATCTGCCGGACGGCTTTTTGAAAAATCTGCGATTCGCTGAGCCGGTTACTTTACTTCACCTGATGAACCATACGGCAGGATTTGAGGAAGAACTGCTGGATTTGCGCTATTACAGCGCGAGTGAGGAAATTCCCTTCAAAGAAGTACTATCTGCGCACCAGCCCAAGCAGGTCTATCCGCCGGGATCCGTCAGTGCCTATTCCAATTACGGCGCGGCACTTGCAGCGTTGATCGTGGAGGAAGCCAGCGGCCAAAGCTATAAGGATTATATCAAAGAACATATTCTTTTGCCTCTGGGTATGACGCATACCTCTGTCGGTCCCTTTTGGATGGATGTGGATGGACTCCTTGATCACAAGGCGAAGGGTTATTCTTATACCGGAAAAGGATTTCGGCGGGAGGATGAGATGCACCTCCGCATGTATCCTGCAGGAGCCATGAATGGCACAGCCGCAGACCTGCTTCTGTTTGCCGAGTGGCTGGCAAAAGCGCCAGGAGAGGAGACACGACTCTTCAAAAGCCCGGAAACAAAGGAGCGGTTGTTTAAAGAGACATGGTGCTCCTATGGGGCAAACGCCGGACTTTCTCATGGCTTCTGGCAGTATGCGAATCATCCCGGAATACTCGGGCATGAGGGTGGAACCTATGGCTTCAAGACGCAGTTTTGGGTGGAACCGGAAGCTGAATGTGCAATCCTAATCCTGACCAATGTGATGGAAACGGATTACTGCTCCGCCATCATGGAGGCAGTCATCGAGCAGGATGCGCGACCGCCGAAGCAGGAAGTAGGGTCACGTGACTTCTCTATGCTATTTGGCGACTATCTTCCGGCACGATCCGCATGGTCATATGCAGGCAAGATACAAGCACGAATGCAAATAATCCAAATCTCAAAAGAGGGAGAAGAAAATCTCCGGCTGAAAACGCCCCTTTCCGATAAGGATTTACTGTACGAGCCTGTGGGAGAATATCAGTTCTACTGTGCCGAGGCGATACCGGAGGAAAGAAGCCTTGCTTTCTCTGTATTGGACGGTAGGGTGACGAGCATGACGTTCCGACTGGCTCATGACTATGTTCCCGCGGGACCTCTAAACGGCTTTGCCGGCAGCTTTCTGTCATTGGGAAGTTATATCCTGCTGATGGTTCTGTGGCTTGCCATTTTGATCATATTGGGCTCAAAGATCGTTTGTAAACGCAGCTCTTTTCAATGGCAAAGGATTATACTTCCCATATGTGGGCTCATTCTTGGTGCGGCGGGGATTGCCGGAATGTTTCATTGGTTTTCTCTTTACACAATTATTTCGACGGAGCTGAACATAGTAGCAGGTATAGGAATTGCAGCGGCCATCTGCGGGATTTTCACGGGATTCAGCTATGTTGTAAAGAGAAAAAATAGAGCATCGGTACTTACGATTGTTTTATTTGCATTGCAAATTATATCTGCGTGGATGCTCGGATTCTTAACAGTAGTATAAATTAACAGAAAACGGAGGAATGGATTTATGGACGAAAAGAAAAAGTGGACGGTTAAGGATGTTATTACAACGGTATTGCTCTCCGCAGTGCTGATCGTGATCCAGTTCGTCGTCAATATGGTCTGCATGGCCAACGACTTTGTCAGCATGGTGCTGTCGGTGGGGATCACCATGTTCCTCTGCGCGCCGGTCTATATGCTCATGGTCAGCCGGATCGGAAAGCGTTTTGTGACGCTGATCTATATGACGATCCTCGGCGTGATTTTCCTGCTGATGGGAAACTGGTTCTTGCTTCCTTATTATGTTCTCGTGGGAATCCTCTGCGAGGCGATTCTCTGGAAGGAAGGCTCCTGCCAAAAACCGAAACGGCTGACCGCCGCCTGGACGGTGGCGAGCCTGCTGTACAACGGGGTCAATCTGCTGCCCATCTGGTTCTTCTGGGACACCTACTACGATTTTGCGCTGGCAAGCGGTATGGAGCAGAGCTACATCGATTCCTATGTGCGTTACTACACCTCTCCCGGCTGGCTGGCCTTTATTCTGCTGTTCACGACACTGATGGGCTTTTTAGGCTGCATGGTGGGCAGCCGGCTGATCCGCAGGCATTTTAAGAAGGCCGGCGTTCTATGAGAGCGGACGCATCCTTTGCGGTGCCGGTCAAGCTATGGGCGCTGCTGTGCGTCTTTGCTGGAGTGACGATCGGCGGGAATGTGCTGCTCACCTGCATCCTGACCGGCGGTGCACTTCTTTATCTCGTCCTACAGCGGAATTTCCGCCTTGCCGCGTCCTATGGCTGCTTTTATCTGCTGCTGGCGCTGCTGCTGTACGGCATCCGCTTCCACGGGCTGCACATGCCGGTCTTTTCGGAATTTTATGTTCTGATGTTCTGGAATCTGTCGCCAATCTTTCTGGTGTCATGGGATCTGATCACCACGCCGCCGGGGATGCTCTCCGCGTTCTTATCCCGCCTCCGTATGCCCACCCCGTTTATTCTCGGGCTTCTTGTGGTCTTTCGCTTCTTCCCTACCATGCGGACGGAGCTGAAAGGCATAGGCAGGTCCATGAAAAACCGAGGGCTGACCGCAGCGGGACAGCTGCTCGCACATCCCGTGCAGAGCATGGAGTATGTGCTGGTTCCGTTTCTTCTTCGGGTGTTGCAGCTTGCGGATCAGCTTTCCGTTTCCGCCGTTGCAAGAGGCGCGGAGCGCCCAGGCGTGCGCGGCAGCTATTATGAGAAAAGGGCCGGGGCGCGGGATCACATCGCGGCAGCCGCATGTGCGATAGTCACGGCTTCCTATTTGGTTTTGGAAAGGAGCATGGCATGATCGAGCTTACACACGCTTCCTTTCAATACGAAAACTCAGACAGAGGCGTGCGGGACATTTCCCTTTCGGTAAAAAGCGGCGAATGCGTCGTGCTGACGGGGCTTTCCGGCTGCGGCAAGACCACCGTGACAAGGCTTGTCAACGGGCTTGCGCCGTCCTATTACCCCGGAGCCTTCAGCGGAAGCGTGAGGATAGACGGCAAGGATATATCAAGGCTTTCCACATGGGAGATCGGGCGTTTGGTGGGAAGCGTTTTTCAGGACCCCAAAAGCCAGTTCTTTTCCTCCGAGCTTGCCGGAGAGGTCGCCTTTCCCTGCGAGAATTACGGCTTATCCACTCAGGAGATACGGGAGAGGACGGACGCTGCCATAGAGGCGTTGAAGCTGTCCCATTTGAAAGACAGGGCAGTTGACATCCTCTCAAGCGGAGAAAAGCAGCGGGCGGCCATTGCGTCTGTATATGCCATGAAGCCAAAGGTCTTTGTGTGTGATGAGCCGACGTCCAACCTCGATACCGCCGGGACAAGGCAGCTTGCGCAGACCCTCCGACAGCTCAAGGAACAGGGCTTTACCCTGCTCCTCGCGGAGCATCGGATCGACTGGCTGATGGGGATCGCAGACCGGTTTTTATATCTGCGGGACGGCAGAATAGCGGCCGAGTATGCGCCGGAGGATTTGCTCCTTCTGCCGGAAGCAGATATATTAGGTATGGGCCTGCGCTCTCCGCACGAGGGAAAGAGCCTTCCCGCTCCCTCCGTATCGGACGAAAGCCCTGCCGTCTTGAGGACAGCAGGGCTCTCGAAAAGAATACGCAGGGAAGTCATTTTCGATGATATTTTCCTCTCCTTTCCGAAAGGCAAAGTGACCGCCATAACGGGACAAAACGGCGCGGGGAAAACCACCCTTGCGCAGATCCTCTGCGGGCTGGCAAGGCAGACAAGGGGACATATCCTGATAGATGGGAAAAAAGCAAGAGCCGCAGTCCGGCGCAGGGAGATCTATTACTGCGGCAACGACACGTCAACGCAGTTTTTTACGGCGAGTGTGGCGGAGGAGCTGCTGCTGAATACCGAATTGACAGAAGAAAGCAAAGACCGTGCCAGACACTTGCTGAAGGAATTTGGCCTTTACGAGTACAGGGACACGCACCCGTCCACCCTGTCCGGCGGACAGAAGCAGCGGCTTGCCATTGCCTGCGCCATCTTTTCCGGCCGCGGGATACTGATTCTCGATGAGCCCACCAGCGGCCTTGACGGGCAGAATATGCGCCTCGTCGCGGAAAGGCTGAGAAGCGAAGCGCGGAACGGCAGAACCATTCTCGTGATCACCCACGACAGGGAACTGATCAAGAGCTGCTGCGATAATGTTGTGGAGGTTGGTACAAAGCCCAGCGAGGTACAGTGAATGCCTTTTGCCAGTGAGCCCAAATGGGTCAAATTCACGAATGTTAATTTGCATTGCTTGCCGCAACGGCGATGTTCCTGCTAAAATATGCGTGAAATCTTTAGAGAAAAAAGGTGTTTCCGTGCTTCATGAAAATCTTCGGTTGAAGCGAAAAGAGCGAGGTCTTTCACAGGAGGAATTGGCATCACGCCTTCATGTTGTCAGACAGACCATTTCAAAATGGGAAAAAGGAATGTCTGTTCCTGATTCTGAACAGTTGATAAAAATTGCCGTCATTCTCGAAACGACCGTAAGCGAGCTTCTTGGAACCCAGGTGGAAAACGAAGAGGAACCGAACCGGTTGGCAAAAGAACTGTCTCGCATCAACACGCAGCTTGCCATCAGAAACCATCGGACGCGGCGTGTGCTGAAAATCATCGCTGTTGCTCTGCTCGTATTTGTAGCTTTGATTTTTGCAATTATGGCGTTGAGTTATGCGCCTATGCCGCAACTGAAATAACGCATTTTCAAAAGGAGTGCAGCTATGGGCAAGAAAAAGAGAATGGTGTTGTTGGTGTTAGGTATAATCATTCTTGGCATAGCTATATACCAATATCCATTACAAAAAGCATTTGCACAAAAAGCCTTCGAAACTTATATAGATAAACAAGGAATAGATCCTGACAATATCGCCATTAAAAAGCCGGTTAAAGACTGGAAGCAAGGAGGATATTTGATAGTTGTCACTTTTAATGATGATATAAACAACAAGTATTATTATCATTATGAGGTATGGACGCACAAAAAAGGTGAACCATTGCGTTTTAATAGAATGACATTGACTATTATTGACGAGAAAAACTCTGTTGTGTTAGAATATCCTTATGATGGTAAGTGTAAGTACCCTCCTATTAAAGAGTGATATACAAGGAGTAAATCATGAAAAAGCTCATGAAACGGAGTCTTATTGCAAGGCTGCTTGCCACTGCCGCTGAGACCGGCCTAATTGCGCTATATCTTCTGAATGTAATAAGCACAGGTACCTTTGTTCCGTTGATAGTAATCGTTTCCCTCCTCTTCTGGAGCTTTGGCGTGAAGAGAAAGCCATAAACCACCAAACGGTTTTGTTGTTACAGGTTGTCAATATGAAAATGAAAAAACTGATATGCGTTATGGCTCTCGTGTGTATCGGAATGCTTCTGGTGTCGTGTGGGTCAAAACGCCTTGACAATCCCAAGGCACAGTTTATTCGGGATTTTGGCTTGAACATTGAAAAGAAAGACTGTGTGCTTGAGGAACTCTTCAATAACTATGAAGGGGTTCCTTATGAGGGAATAGCACTATATAAGCTGACCATTGGGGAGGACGTGCGTCAGGCGTTCCTGCAATGGGAACGCTTTCCCTTCTCCGAAAAGGCTGAGTGCTTTTTGGAGAGCCTTTCCGCCTATGCGGAGCTGCCCCCGATCGCGGACGGCTACTGGAAAATGCGCTCTTGAATTTAATTATCTCTATTCAAGAGAAAAACAAAAAGTAAGACTTTCTAAAGCACAATTCATGCTAACGCTTGCAGACGGAGTTCCGGTACGAGGAAGACACGGAGTATTCCGAGCCGATGGCAAACTGGGTAGAGTTTGAAGTAAAAATGAATCTGCCGTATAAGGAGGCACAGCCCTCCGACCCAATCACCATACCGGAGCTTCAGGTGAATGCCATGTCTGGGGCAATGGGTGAAACAGATGAAATCACGGCTTCCCCCTGCGCCTACTACTGGCAGGCCCCGGAACCGAATGAGGATGGAACCATGAGCTCCATCATTGGATGCGGGCCTGCGATCGGCGAAGAGACTTCTCTGCCGGAGATCACGGCAGCCGCCGAGGGACTGATTTCCCACAGAAAGTCAAACGAAATCTGGTTATATTTCGAGGTGCAGCCGGATACAGTGCGGATACAATGCGTCCCCCAAAACGGCGGTGAGGTTGAGACAATCACAGACATTCTTCCGTATGACGGAGGATGTGCGTTCGATCTGAAAAGCGGCAGCTTTGTTTACCGTGTGATTGCAGAATGGGGCGATGGCAACCGTGTGGAATATGGCTTCATCGGGAAGTGGTTGTGATCCCGCGGCAATCAGAATAAAGGACTGACTATGATAAAGATACTATTGGTAGAAGACGATAAAATTATCGTTGCGAGCTTGAGCGAATATCTGAACAGCGAAGGGTATCTTGTGCGAAGTGTATCCGGGCAGGCGGCGGCCATGAAGCTGCTTGCGGAGGAAAAGGCGGATCTTGTGCTGCTGGATGTGTCTCTGGCGGAGGGCAATGGCTTCGCGGCGTGCAGAGCGATCAAGGCCGAGTTTGATGTCCCCGTTATTTTCCTTACCGCGTCCGGCGACGAGTTCAGCACCGTTACGGGCTTCGACCTGGGCGCCGACGATTACATTCCAAAGCCGTTTCGCCCACGAGAGCTTATCTCCCGCATCCGAAATGTGCTCCGACTCACCGGCAGCATGGGCAAAACGGTGAAGCTCGGTGATGTGGTGGTGGACACCGAAAAGGGCACGGCGGTGAAGAACAGCAGGGACCTGTTCCTCTCAGCACTGGAATACCGGCTTCTGCTGTTTTTCATCAACAATCGGGGAATCGTGCTTACCCGTGAGAGGCTTCTTGACGCCATCTGGGATGTTGCCGGCGAGTATGTCAATGACAATACGCTGACGGTGTACATCAAGCGGCTGCGGGAGAAGATTGAGGACGACCCTGCCGACCCGAAGATCATTCTGACGGTTCGCGGGACAGGATATAAGGTGGACGCATGATCAAGCTGCTGAAAAACAAAGAGGTGCGAAAGGCACTGCTGTGGCAGCTACTGCTCTCCGCAGCCGCCTGCGCCGTCTGCTTTTTCTTCGACATTCGCGCCGGGCTGACAGCCGCAGGGCTTTCTCTGCTCCTCATGCTGGCCTTCTGCATCAGCACTTATAAGAGGTATCAGAGGATTTCTTCCCTTGCGGATGATATCAATCAGGTTCTGCACGGCGACAGTTCGATCGATTTTGACAGCTATTCAGAGGGTGAGCTGAGCATCCTCCACAGTGAGATCTATAAGATGACCATACGCCTGCGTGAGCAGCAGCAAACGCTGACAAGGGAAAAGGCATATCTTGCCGATTCCATCGCGGACATCTCTCACCAGATCCGCACGCCCCTGACCTCTATCAATCTGCTGATTGGACTGCTGTCGGAGCCGAAGCTGACCGACGCGCGCAGGCAGCAGCTTATCCATGAGCTCTACGAGCTGCTCTCCCGCATCGACTGGCTGATCACCACACTTCTGAAGATCTCACGGCTGGACGCCGGCACGGTGCAGTTCAAGCAGGAGCAGGTCAGTCTGGAGGAGCTGCTCAAAAAGTCCTGTGTGACCCTGCTCATTCCCATGGAGCTGCGCGGGCAGGCGCTGCTCATCCATGCGGACGGGGCTTTCCGGGGAGATCTCTCGTGGACGAGCGAAGCCATCGGCAATATCGTGAAGAACTGCATGGAACACACCCCAGAGGGGGGCAGGATCGAAATTGACGCAGCCGAAAACGCCCTGTATTCTGAAATTATAATTAAGGACAACGGCACGGGCATTTCTCCGGAGGATCTGCCGCATATCTTTGAGCGCTTCTATAAGGGCAAGGATTCCGACGGCAAAAGCTTTGGGATCGGGCTTGCGCTGTCGCGCATGATCATAACCGGTCAGGGGGGAACCGTAAAGGCAGAGAACCGCAAGCCCGCAGGAGCCATGTTCACCATCCGATTTTATAAGGGAACCGTCTGACCGGCGGCTCCCTTTTTTATGAAGTGACGGATCCGTCACCTGAAAGTCACCGCCGTGTCACCTTGACAAAATAGAATGGGGATGTAAAAAGTGAAAGGAGTATCCCGATATGGAGATTTTGAGAGTGGAAAACCTGACAAAGGTATATGGCAAGGGCGAGAACGAGGTGCGGGCACTGGACGGCGTTTCCTTTTCGGTGGAGAAGGGGGAGTTTGTCGCCGTGATCGGCCCCTCCGGCTCGGGCAAATCCACACTGCTTCACATCCTCGGCGGCGTAGACCGGCCTACGGGCGGCAAGGTATTTATGGATGGCAAGGATGTGTATGCGCAGAACGAGGAGCAGCTTGCCATCTTCCGCCGCCGTCAGGTGGGACTGATCTATCAGTTTTACAATCTCATTCCGGTGCTCAATGTAACGGAAAACATCACTCTCCCTGTCTTGATGGACGGGCAGAAGGTCAATCAAAATCGACTGGCTGAGCTGATGACCACTCTGAAGCTTACCGGCCGGGAGAACCACCTGCCGAACCAGCTCTCCGGCGGCCAGCAGCAGCGGGTGTCCATCGGCCGGGCTCTGATGAATGCGCCTGCGGTGGTGCTTGCCGATGAGCCCACCGGAAATCTTGACTCCAAAAGCAGCCGGGAGATCGTGGAACTGCTGAAGGTTTCCAACGAAAAATACGGGCAGACCCTCCTTGTCATCACCCACGACGAGAGCATCGCACTGCAGGCGGATCGAATCCTTTCCATTGAGGACGGGAAAATCACCAGAGACGAGGTGATCCGCAGATGAATGTTTTCAACAAGGTAACATTAGAGAGCCTGAAGAAAAACAGGACGAGAACCATCGTCACGATCATCGGCATTATGCTCTCGGCGGCGATGATCTGCGCGTCCACGACCCTTGTCTCCAGTATGCAGAATTTCGTGCTGCGTTGTGCGATCCACATCGACGGGGACTGGTACGGAGCGGTTTATGACGCCGCATATAAGGACTATGAGGACATCCGCAATTCCGACAGGGTTTCCTCCACAGCCTACGCGCAGGTTCTGGGTTACGCGAAGATCGACAGCGCCAACGAGCGCAAGCCCTATCTGTATGTGCTTGGCGGCGATGTGGCCTCCGGCTATTTTAAGACAATGCCGGTGCATCTCATTTTAGGTACGCTGCCGAAGGACTCCACGGAAATTATTCTGCCGGAGCACCTGACATCAAACGGCAAGGTGAATTATAAGCTCGGCGACACCGTCACGCTTGACGTGGGGGACAGGACACTTGACGGCCGGAGGCTGGGACAGGACACGCCCGTATACACCTATGACAGCGAAACGCAGGTGGAGATCATGAGCGGCGAAAGGCTCGAAAACACCGAACCAAGAACCTACACGGTGGTCGGTATCTATGAAAGGCCTACCTTTGAGGACTATTCCGCGCCCGGGTACACAGCGCTTACGGCAGCGGACACCAAATCCGCCGATCAGTCTCCGATTCATTGTTATTTCAAGCTGCACAAGCCCGCCGGGGTGTATGACTTCATGAAGGAAATGGGCTATACGCAAGAGTATCGCTATGCCTACAATACAAAGGTCCTGCTGTATTCCGGCACGGCTCCGTTCGATTCCTTCCTTACCGCGTTTTACAGTCTTGCCGCCATCATCATCGCGCTGATCGTGTTCGGCTCTGTATCGCTCATCTATAACGCATTTTCCATTTCTGTTTCGGAGCGGACAAGGCAATTCGGCCTGCTGTCCTCGGTGGGCGCCACCAGAAAGCAGCTTCGAAGAATGGTGCTGTTTGAGGCGCTGGCGGTCAGCATTGTCGGCATCCCACTGGGCATTCTGGTGGGTATCGGTGGTATCGGCATAACGCTCCTCCTGATCGGAGATAAATTTTTCTCCATTGTCCGTGTGGACATTCCCATGCGGCTCTGTGTTTCGTGGCAGGCTGTCGTCATTGCTGCGGTCATTGCACTTGTCACGGTTCTGATCTCGGCATGGATTCCCTCAAAAAGGGCAACCAGAGTTTCCGCCGTGGAGGCGATCCGCCAGAGCATGGACATCAAGGTAAGCGGCAGACCCGTCCGAACCTCGAAGCTCGCCTACAAGCTGTTCGGACTCCCCGGCGTCCTTGCCGGCAAGCACTATAAGCGCAACCGGAAAAAATACAGAACCACCGTCGTCAGCCTCTTTATGAGCATCGTCCTCTTTGTTTCTGCGGCGGCCTTCACCGACTACATGATGGAATCCGCCGAGGGAGGGCTGGCCTCCGATCAGTTCGACCTGATCTACGCAGCGGAGTCAGACGCTTCCTCCGCCATGACACCCGATGCGCTTCTGGAACTGCTTTTCTCCGAGCAGAATGTCACTGGCGGTACCTATACCAAGAAGCAGTTTTTGCAGGGCGATATCTCCCGCGAATATGTCACGGCAATGTTTGCCGACCGTTTTGCCGACTTCGGCATGGAGCGTGAGGACGCAGCGCCGAAGAATCTCAGCATCTCCGGTTATCTGTACTTCGTTGCGGACGCCGAGTTCAACAGGTTACTGGAAAAGTACAACCTGAAGGAAGCGGATTACTATGACCGGGACAACCCCCTGGGCATTGCCCTGGATCGCAACATTGAGCTTGACCGCCGGCTTGAGAAGTATGTCACGCTGGACACGCTCAAGGGCGATGGGTGCGTGATCGAGGGTCTTTACTATGTAGAGATCGACGGATATTACAGAAAAGACAGCCGGATCGATGAGAACGGCAATAAGGTCGTCCTCTATCAAAACAGAGACAATGAGAACGACATCATCGAGCTGCCCTATGAGGAATCCTTTGCAAAATACACGCTGCGGTCCGAAAAAACCATTGAGGAGGCTCCGTTCTTTGTCAGCCGCAGCACGCCGGTGGCCATCAATATGATCTATCCGTACAGCATGCTGGAGAGTGTGGTTCCCGAGGCGGCGCTGAATCAATTCCGTAATACAGAGTATTTCCTTACCTCGAGCAATCACACCGCAAGCTTTGAAAATCTGGCACCCGTGCTGACGGAAAACGGTCTCAGCAGCCGGCAGCTCTTCGACTATGCCGCAAACGCCGAGACAAACCGGAATGTTGTGACCATTGTCCGGGTATTCGCCTACGGCTTTATCGTGCTGATCTCCCTGATTGCCGCGGCCAATGTGTTCAACACGATCTCCACGAATATCAGCCTGCGCCGCCGGGAGTTTGCCATGCTGAAATCGGTGGGCATGACGCAAAAGGGCTTTCGCAGGATGATGAACTGCGAGTGCCTGCTGTACGGCTCCAAGGCACTGCTTCTCGGCTTGCCGGTGTCCTGCGGCATTACATATCTCATCTACCGCGCAGTCACAACGGCCTATGAAACCTTCTTCCATCTGCCGTGGGCGGCCATCGGCATCGCCGTACTGAGCGTATTTCTGGTCGTATTCGCCACCATGATATACGCAATGAGGAAAGCGAAAAAGGACAATCCCATCGACGCCTTGAAAAACGAGAATCTGTAAGGAGGAAAAGAATATGCACAACAATGAAGCAACCGCACATGGGAAACTCAACTTGAAATCCCTGCCGATCTGCTGGCTGATCATTCTCGGCGGATACCTTTTGATCCGTATGGTCTTTCTTGTATTCGGGCTGCAGCTGCACCTGACCGCTCAGGGCATCTGCCTTGCGCTGCTGCCGTACTGCTTTGGGGCGCTGTATCTATGGAGGTGCTGCAAGAATCGGGAACCGCTGTTTTACGCGCTTGGTATTCTGCTCCCGGCTATTGTCGAGAAGCTGACGCTGTATTTCCTCGGAGCGTATCTATGCGGGGTCAGTCCGTTCCGTGTCACGGCAGTCATGGAGGCAATTGGAACGATTGAGCCGTATGCGGTGCTCTTTACACGGATGCCCATGCGGTATGCAGTCAATCTGCTGTTCTTTAACTGGATATACATTCTTTGCGGCATCGCCTTCTCTGCACTCTGCTTTTTGGGCTTGTCTCTCTTTCAAAAGCGGGTGGGGGATGAACCATAGGCAAGATATAGGGGCGGCAAAATGTTATCAGGGCAATATGCGACCTCTTGCTGTCACAGTGTTTGCGAGTAAGTTAAGAAGGAGTTGTTGATGCGTCCCTTGGTGTCACCCTCGCCAAAGGCCAGAGGAGTACCGGCGATGATACGCCGCCCGGTGGCCAGAGTCAGAAGCGAAGCAGAATAGTCCGCACGAACATCGCCGCCGACTTTGTGGATTACGGCTTCGTCGCAGCTCATTTCCATATCCTTGCTTGCCAGTATAAACGCTGCCCAGACAAGAGGGTTGAACCAATGAATGGCCAAAGCAAAAAACGCCAGTGCTTTCATAACATGGTCGAGTCGTTTGATGTGGTGCTGCTCATGGAGGATGATATACTCCTGCTCCTTGTCGCTCAAATTGCAGGGTAGATAGATTTTCGGACGGAACAGGCCGACCACAAAGGGAGACTTGATATCGTCTGCGATGAATATATTGTCTCGAAGAGGAACAACCACCGACAGTTTACGCCGCAGCCGGATGTAGGAGACAATACTGTAGATTACCATGACCAACACGCCAATCATCCAAACATAGGTAGCAATGGACATTGGAGCTTCGAGCGGGTCGGCAACCAACTGTTCCCGTCCTTGCGGTAATGCCTCGTTGATCGCATCACTGATGCCCGGAACAGGCCGCGCAACAGAGGGATACTCTGTGTGAACAATGTTGCTCGGCACATATTCGATGACGCTGGTAATTGTTCCAGACTCTTGGGCTGGGGCATCGAAAAGATTGTAAACGGAAAAGCTTGAACCAATCGACACCGGACACAGGAGACGAAACAGGACCACGCCCCACAGCGCATAGGAAATGACCTTGGGTGCTTTTTTCAGAAGAAGGCGCAGCAGGATTACAAATACAATAGCCACGCTTGCCGTCAGGCTCATGTTGAATAGCTTGGGCATGAATGTATAAAAGAACATAGGGTCACCTCCTCATTCCATCAATGACCTTCTGCAGCTCGTCGATCTCCTGGTCAGTGAGTTTTTTCCGTGTCCCGAATGCAGCGAGGAACGCAGGCAGAGAACCACCAAAGGTTTCCTCCACATACTGCTCACTATGTCGGGCGTAGTATTCCTCCCGTGAGATCAGCGAAGTAACAGTGCCATCTTCATTCTTAAACAAGCCACGCTCACACAGGCGTCGCAAAACAGTGTGAGAAGTGCTTTTCTTCCAGTTAAATTCTTCTGCGCCGATCTTGGCCATTTGACCGGATGTGATCGGCTCCCGTTCCCAGATAATATCGGCAAACCGGGCCTCGGCAGTTCCCATTTTCAAATCAGACATTAAAGCGCACCTCCGTGTTACAGCTTGTAGCGCCACTTATATACTACAGCTTGTAACACGAAAAGTCAATATGGCAGAGCCAATGTTCATAAAAGCTTCAAAAGTGAAAGTGCGCCGGTTGTCCGACGCACTTTCTTGTTTCTCATACCTTTGATTGCAGTCGCTTCCTGCGGCTCGGCAGTTCCTTGTTATGCAGCCAGTAGATCAAGACGAACAGCAGATAGGCTCCCAGACATACTGCGAATATGTAAATGGGTGTGTTGACATACCAACCGAACCATTCGGAGAACTGTTTGAACACAATGATGGGAGAATTACCAGGGCCAACGAAGAACATATTCATATCTCTGCCGATTCCAAACTGCACGATGCAGTTCAGGGCAAAGGCCACGCCGCAGAGAAGGGTGAAGATCCAAGTCGCAGAAGCATAGTCGCTCTTCTGGTTGCCGCCTCGCTTGGACACGCAGAGGAACAGTCCCACAAACACCAACAGCATGTGCCACACGCAAGAGTGGGCGGTAAGGAACAGGTGGCCATGAAGCAGGCCGGACGGCTCGGTAAAGGCAATGGCTCCTCCCAAGAGATTATACAGCACCATGAAGCTATACAATGCCCGACGCAGTTTTCCCAGCTTCAACCAAGGAACAATCAGGCACAGATACATTGGGATGCTGCACAACTGGAATGGGAACTCGCCCCAGTGATAGGTGCCGTCCGCGATCACATAGTAGCAGAAGAATTGCTTAAATACTTCCGACAGCGTCAATACCAAACCGCAGGCAAACAGGATATGACATGCTGTTTTGTCGCTGACATTCCGCAGCTTCCATGCCGAGAAACCGCAGACAGCAAAGCCAATCAGGGTAAACAGAATATGGAATGCACCGTAGGCCGGTGGCGGCTCCATGGGCCAGGAAATAGATTCAAAAAAGGTTGCTAACATTTGCTTTGGGACATCTTCTTTCTTTGGAAACGCACGGGTGTGGATTGCTTCTTTTTAGCTGATGGTCGGGAACCGCAGAACCACCTTAAACAGATCGCCGTCAGTAGTCAGCTCCATGGTGCCGTTTTGCAGTTCGGTCAGGCTCTTTGCAATAGACAGGCCCAGACCGTTGCCTTCGCTCTTTCTGGAGTTGTCGCCCTGAACGAAGCGCTCCAGCAGCTCGTCAGTAGACAGGTTGAGGGGTTCGCGGGAGATATTCTTAAAGGAGATGATTGCCTCTCCGTTTTTCTCCTCCAGCGTCAGATAAACGCGGGTGGAGCGCTGGGCATACTTGCAGACATTGTTCATCAGGTTATCGAACACGCGCCACAGGCGGCGACCGTCTGCCATAATTTTAATAGGCTGCTCCGGCTGGCTGGTGAACAGAACCAAATCCTTCTCTTGAAGCTTCTGCTCATACTCACCGGCAGTCTGTGTCAGCATCACACCAACTTCACAGGGAGCCAGCAGCACCTCCAGATTACCCGTGGACGCCTTAGAAGCCTCCACGAGATCGTCAATGAGCCGCTTCAGGCGGTCGGACTGACGATGGAGTACACCGGCATATTCTGTAATGGTGGGGTTGTCGCACTGCTCTTTTTCAATCAGATCCGCGTAGTTGATGATAGAAGTCAGCGGAGTCTTGATGTCGTGAGAAACATTGGTGATCAGCTCAGTCTTCATGCGTTCACTTTTCAGACGTTGTTCCACCGCCGCTGTCATGCCAACGCCAATGCTGTTCAGATTCTCGCCGTGGCGCTTGAAATCCCAGAACATTCTCTTGGTGTCCACCTGATATCCAAGATCACCGGTGGCAAGAGCCTTGCCACCTGCCTGGAGCTTTCGGAGCATCAACGCCACATAGAGAACCAGCGGGACAAGCACAAGGTGCTTCACGAACCAGAAGGTCAGCAGAACATCCTCCTCACAGTATGCCCCAGCAATGACAAGGACTTCGATCAAGGCGATTGCAGCCAGGCCAAGAGCGGTCTTCCAAACCAGAGGAATGCCTCTGCAAAGGGATACCATACCGCGGAAACACACACATACGCCGCTCCAAATCTTACGCAGCACGACCAGTGCAATTTTAAGGGCATAGAAGATGATGGTGTTCTTCCACCAGCACCCCAGCTTGATCCGCGTTGCAAAGCTCATGCACCAGCCAAGACAAATGGCCATTAGAGAGATACCTAATGCGATGCCGGCTAACGCTGCTTCGATGTCTGAGGCATAGTAGATTGCTTCCACCATGACCTGTATTATCAGGAACCCGGCAAGCGCAGTCATCCCGGTCAGCAGGTCAAAGGGGATCTTCGTACCCCATCCCGGCTGCGCTGTTGCCAGACCATTTTTCTTACCAGATGCGCACATAAGGAAAACGAAAGCAGCGATAGCAAGAATGGCAGCGCCGATGCCAATCGCATATACCCAGAAACGCATGGCAAAGGCCAAGGAGATCAAAAGGTCGGCATAATAATAAGTATCAGGCTGGGTCAATTCATCCGCAAGACGAATCGTTGCCTCCACCGTACCGATCTGCTCCACATCATATCCGTAGTTGCTATACAGACTGTACCAGTTTTCTACGCCGTCTTTCTCCTTCATATGATACCAGACCGCACTGTACTCCGTGGAGCTTTCCTTCACGCCCCCATCATACCCCCAGTTATTTCGCGGACCTTCTGAGAAAACCATTTCAATAGATGCAATGTTGCGATCTGACAAATAGCGCATGGCATCATCAGCACCAGCATCTAAATTCTCGTTGGTCAAATAATGAATGAGCGTCCGGATATCGCCTTCGGCAATATTTCTCATGGCTTCGTTTTTGTAAGCCCATTCAGATGTCGTATAGAGTTCTTCTTCCACCATGATGAACGCACCAGCTGCAGAGCCGATAACAACAATCACCATGATGATGACCAGCAGGAACGCTACGAACTTGGCTGATGTACGGTGGGTCAGCGGGAGTTTTCTATTAACTGGAGCAACATTCTCCGGTTCTGGTGTCACCGCTTCATACTGCGCATCCTGTACGGTCTGCGCGATTTCCTCCACGATGGGATCTGCGTTTTTCTTCCTAAAGAACGGCTTCATCGTTTTGCTCCTTTCTCCATTTTATACCCTTGTCCCCAGACCACCTTCAGATATCGGGGGTCTGCGGGGTTGATCTCTATTTTTTCACGGAGATGCCGGATATGTACGGCAACGGTATTGTCGCTTCCCAGGGGAGCCTCTTTCCATACCTGCCGATAGATCTCCTTGGGGGAATACACCTTGCCGGGACTCTCCATGAGCAGTTTGAGGATGTCGTATTCGATGGGCGTCAAGGAAATGGGTTCTCCGTCCAAGGTGACTTCCTTGGAGCTGTCATCCAGTTCCACGCCGCCGATGACATATCGTGCCGTAGCCGCAGCTCTGCTGCCCAACTGCATATAGCGGCGCAGTTGAGAACGGACACGGGCCGTCACCTCTACGGGATTAAACGGTTTTGTGATGTAATCGTCCGCTCCGGTGTTCAGGCCGAGGATCTTGTCGGTATCCTCACTTTTGGCCGTCAGCAGTATAATGGGGACATTGCTCTTCTCCCGAATCTTTACCATTGCGGAGATGCCGTCCATTTCAGGCATCATGATATCAAGCAGAATCAGGTGAATGTCCTCCCGCTCCATAACCTCAAGGGCCTGCACTCCGGTGTTGGCCTCGAACAGTTTGAAGTCCGGATTCATCAGATATATTTTCAATGCGTTGACGATATCCTGCTCGTCATCGCAAATCAGAATGTGGTACATGGAACCCCTCCTTTGATGGCTTTATAATAACAATCTTTACATTAAGATGGTAGTGGTAGAAAGATGAAGAATTTGTGAAGATTGCCATTCCAAAAGAACAGCGCAGCTCCCGACCGGAAGCTGCGCTGTTGATGTGGTTGCTTACTCGTCAATCATTTGGAGCAGAAGCCAGATTGCAGGCTGGTTTTCTTTAATCCATTCCATATCGTGCTGTTCGCTGATCCGAATGGCACCCGCTTTCCATTCATCGAAGTATTCCTGGCCAGTTTCAGCGTAGAGTCGGAGCTGTGCTTCCGGCGCAAGATCATCGAGAACGCTTCGCATCAGATGTCCACGCAGTCCTGTCTGACCACCCTCTAAAACTGTGAGAATACATACTGCAATGTATAGCTTCCGTAGTAGGTAAGCTCCCGATACTCAATCGGGTGTGCGTCAATGTAGTCGGCAGGTCTGGAAGATGTGGCCGGAGAGGACTCAATTACCTCAAAAAGATGTTCCACCGCAGAATAGGTATCAACTCCGCCGTAACGGACGGCCTGATCGTAGCACTCCTGCTTCTGGGCGAGGATATACTTCTGAGTATCCAGGGCTTCGTCCTCAATTTCGTCAGGGAACTTATCCCGAATATCCTGAACATAGTAGGAGCCGTCCCGCGGTGTCCAATACTCCTTCAGAACATATTTCCCATCTACAACTTCAAAGGTGATGGCAACAGCGATATGACTGCCGGCAGCATCGTGAAAGCTTCCACCGGAATAACCAAATCCCTGATGAAGCGCCAGTCCGTAGACAGTGACCAGCTTGATGTGGTCGGAGGAACCAACTGCGGGGGTGCCACTGAGTTCCTGTTGATCCAACAAGACAAAGCTGGCGCAATGATACAGACCATCCGGCTTGGAAGGCTTGTTTTCTGCCAGGATTGCTTCATTGATCGCCTTCGCCAACAACACTTCTGAATGATCCGCACCAATGAACTCCGTCACGCCGCCGTCCCGAATGTCGATGCGTGTATCGAGGTCATCCGCCAAAGCCAGATAGATATACATGGGGTCTTCATCTATCCAGCTTCCGCCGATCCAAAGCTCATACATTTCATTGATCTCATAGACGCGGATATACAGGCCGGAGCCGGTTTCAACATACTTGAACTGCTCAAAATCTGCCCATGTTAGCTCGTAGCCTTTCTGGGAAAGCATAATAACATCATTAAGAGAAATGCTCTTGCCTAAATGCTCCCAAGTTGCGTATTCCCAGGACTTTTTATCTTTCGTTCGCACCAGATACCACACGCACGCACCGCTGCTGTCTTTGCTCGTTTCAAAAGTCGAATACACAGTAATGAGTTCTTGACCGTTATTATTCCACCAGTTCATTTGGATATCTGCATAACGGTTCTCGATTTCCTCATCGTAGCGCAACTCAGTTAAAGTGCAATTATCAAATCTTTGATAAAACTCCCTCTCAGCCACATTAAATGCTTCGTTAATTAACTCTTCAGAGTAGAGTGCAGAGTATCCGATTATGCGCCCCGCCTCGATGGTGGCATCTGAAACATCTCCTCCGACGCAGATTCTACTCAAGTAATCCTGGAATTCGCCATCCGCTACAACATACCGTTCTCCGTTCCACTCGATATCCACCATATCATTGTCGGAGAGAGAATAACCGCTGATTCGGATATATGTGCCATCCTCCAAGAGCGCGCTGATTTGATACCCCGGCGTAAATCCGCCATATTCATCGCTCTTTTTCGTGTTCTTGACCCCGGCCAGCCGAGAACTCAACTCGCTGATCTGTGCTGAATTCATCTCAACAGCAACCGCATCACCCGTATTTCGCATATCGAAATGATTTGCGGAAACGATGGTGTGTGTTGCTTCGTCGAATTGGAATCCCATCGGATTTGTCAGGAAGCACACCGCAACGACCACACAGGCGATAACTGCCAGAACGACGACCCAGAAAGCAGGCTTCTTGTAGTTCATCACAGACTTCACACGCTCCTTTACACCGACCTCACCAAAGGCAAGAGGGCAGGCTGCGATCACACGGCGGTTGACACTACAGGCCACAAGCGCCTGGGTATAGTCGGCTCTCTGCTCGTTGCCCAGTACCTTAATGACCTTCTCATCACAGGCCAGCTCAATGTCCCGGCACAGCAGCACATAGGCCAGCCACATCAGAGGATTGAACCAATGGATCGTCAGCAGTAGGAAGCCGAGGAGTTTCCACCAGTGGTCTCTTCGACGAATGTGTGCCTGCTCATGTGCGACCACATGGTTCAGATCCTGTCCGCCCATATTGTAGGGAAGATAGATCTTCGGTCTGAACACGCCCAGCACAAAGGGAGAAGCCACATTCTCGCTCTGGAAGATGTTGTCTCGGAGGATGACTGCCTCGCTGACTTTGCGGCGCAGACGCCAATAGCTGACCACGGTATATAGGAGGAGCGCAGCGATACCGGCAATCCAGAGAATGCTAAAAATCGGAATCCAGATCTGAAGCGGATTTGCGCTCGTCAATACATCCTGCGGTGGAGCGAACGAGGACAGCATAGGGTTGACCATGCTATTGATCACTGGAACACCGCTGTTGATCGTGGGCTGTACTGCCATTTCGATATCCATCGGAACTGTCTCTGCGCTGGGGATCAGACTCAGAGCGCTCTCGATAGAGAACGGAAAAGCCAGACGCACTGCCACAATGCCCCAGAGCAGGACATTGACCCACTTGGGTGCTTTCTTCAAGACAAACCGGAGCAGCAGCACAGCCAGGACAAGCCAGCTTGCTGATATGCTCATGTTTATAATTTTCAAAAACAGGTCGTTCATTATTTGCCTCCTCTCCGGATGCGGTCGATCATGCGCTGTACCTCATCAAGCTCCTCCTCAGAAATATTCTGATGCTTGGTGAAAGCAGCGACAAAAGCAGGCAGTGAGCCTTCAAATGTCTTTTCAACCAGTTCTCCAATTTCATATGCCTGCACAGCGTCCTTGGAAACCAGAGAAGTAATGGTGCCGTTATCGTTCTGCAGAACACCTTTCTCTCCCAGACGCTTGATAACGGTATAGGTAGTGGTGCGTTTCCAACCCAACTGCTCCTGACACAGCTTTACCAACTCCGCAGCCGTGACCGGCTCATGTTCCCACATAATCAGACAAAAACGATATTCGCCCTCGTGAATCTTCGGAATATCCATAAGTCAACCTCCTTGTCTACCGATGTAGACTTCTTGATTATAGTCTACAGCAGTAGACGCAAAAAGTCAATGGAGTTCATATTATCTTTACAAATAAATGCTATTGGGGAGCAGATGGCACATTGACGAAGTGCTTCAAATATTCTACTATTATGTTGCTCGATATATCGCGAGGCATAATAGTTGAGAAAGATGGAATGGACAATGGCGGCACAAGCGCCCATGACTGAAGCCACTTATTACATTCTGCTGGCATTGATGAAACCGGGACACGGGTACGGCATGATGCAGCGCATCAAGGAACTCTCCGGAGGCCGCATCGAAATGGGTCCCGGTACACTGTACGGTGTTCTCACTCGCATGAATAAAGAAGGACTTATCACCCTAACCAGCGAGGAAGGCCGCCGGAAGAATTACGCTATCACAGAAGAAGGAAAAAACGCGCTTCATTTAGAGTATAGACGCTTAAAGCAGCTCGTGACCGATGGAGCAATTCTGGAGGAGGTAGAGGAATGAACTGGAGACATGGTATTCATCCCAATAATTACGCCATAGGTGAAACCGAAAAGTATTATTCCGATATGTCCGAGAAAGGTTGGGAGCTTGTCAAGTGCGGCATAACCTTGAGCCGTTTCCAGAAAACAGAACCCAAGAAAATGCGATACCGGGTCGAGGTTGTAAATCTGAAATCTTTAGAGGACGGGCATCTGCCAGAAGAACAGATTGCAGTCTACGAGGATTGCGGTTGGGAGTATGTCATCAGCCGCGGATACCTGCACATTTTCCGTGCACCGGAAGGAAATGATGCCCCAGAGTTCTATTTGGAACCCGAACAGCAGGCAGCAACCTTAAAGGGGTTGCGAAAACAATACCGTTCTTCTCTGATGGCTCCGTTCATCATTTTGGCATTCCATGCTTTTATGGCTGCGCTTGTTGGCGGTTTATTCAATGGCCGTTGGGCAGCGCAGTTGTACCGAGGATTGGTAGAAGAAACCGCATGGGTGATTGGTTTCTGCCTGTTCCTGCTCTGGGCCGTGTTCAGCGATCTATGGGGTTTTATTTACATCAGCCGCCTGTAACGGCGTATGAAGAAAGGCATTTCTCTGGATCATGCGCCGCGCAGTCGAAAGCTCATTATCATCCCACGAATCATCAGCCTACTGTTGCTCATCTGTATACTTGGATGTGTTGGGTACGACTATCTAAACGACGAACGATATACTATGCCAGATGTATCAGACGGTCCTTATATTTTACTCTCTGACCTTGACATTGAGGGTAAACGCACAACGAACTCTGTCAATGGTGAAGGAAGTATGGTCAAGGCAAATCAGTCTATGTTGGCAGATCACTGGGACACGCAGGAATATGTTGATGTAATCAACGGCAGTTATAGTAGCGAAGAATGGCTGTACCAGGATGTGTACATTCTCAAAAACGAAGACATGGTTGACCGTTTCGTGGAAGTTCTGATGATAGATTCTGTCTTTGCCCAGTCCACCGAGGATTACACACGCATAGAAATCCCCGGCTTGGATCAGGCGTGGGTCACAGAACGGTTGGAGTGCATCGCTGTTAAAGGCACTACCATCAGCATCTTTACTCACCCCTTTGATTCACCGGAAGGAATGAGAGAGGCATTGGAAGTCGTTGCCGAAAAGTGGGGCAAATAGGAGGTCAACTTATGTACAAAGAAGCAGCAGGAACCGTTATCTCTGTAAAAAAACAGTGGTGGCTAAAGGTAAACGCCAAGCGCGTGAGATTACACGCCATGGACGGCGCAATGTTTCCCCACATTGTTAAAGTAGAATACACTGTTGATGGGCAAACCTATACGCAAAGAAAGTGGATTGGAGCAGGTTATCCGACCCCTTCCGTGGGGAGTTCTGTAACGGTTTTATATGACAGAAACAAGCCCTCTCTGGCAAAAGTGGTATAAGCTCGGTGATACAAAGCCTACAGGTATCAAAACCTGCAGGCTTTGCTTCTGTGCTATGAGATTTTATGAAGAATTTTTAGGTTCCTCTTGATTTGTACGTAGCGTATAGCCTTACCCATATCCGCACCCACAACACCGACCTCAAGAACAGGCTGACCGCCTACGCCGTAGCTCACCCTGACCAGGGCCGCCAGACCGACGCAGACCCGGACACGGGCTGCATGGAGTTTGATATTGCAAAGGGGCGTTTCTCTTTCCGTCTGACCGCCCCATACAGCGAGGAACGCCGGAAAGCGGCGCGGCAATATGCCAGAGATAGTAACGCCGCCGACAGGCTGAAATAGCAGGTAGAAATATTCACAGTCTTGTGGCATACTTTATCTGTTGTCAGAGCAACAAATGCGAATTTGATGAGGAAGATTATTTATATAATCTACCGTCTATGGTCTGAAAACGACCCCCTGTCGAGAATCAGTGGAAATCGATTCTCGATTTTCTTATACTGTAACCGTAACAAAGAGGAGGTGAGCAAATGCAAATTGAAATCAAGTTAGATGAGAACTGCAAGGAACCCAAAATCATCGTTGTGACAAACAAAATGACCGACGAAATCAATGAAATCATGAAAAGGCTTTCAGACGAGCAGCCGAAAATGATTGCCGGATTCAAAGATGATATTGTCGAAGTGTTGGAGCCGTTTGATATTTACCGCATTTTTGCTGCAGCGGGCAAAGTGTTTGCCGAAACAAATCACGGTGAGTACACGCTCCGTCTGCGGCTTTACGAAATGGAGCAGCGGCTGGACAGCAACTTTTTTGTCCGAATATCAAACTCGGATATTATCAATCTGAGAAAAGTCAAGGGTTTTGATTTAAGCTTTGCAGGAACAATTTGTGTTACGCTTTCAAATGGGACGGTTACTTATGTTTCAAGGCGTTTTGTCGCCAAGATCAAACAATTATTAGGAATATGAGGTGGTAAAAATGAAAAAAAAGATGATTCAGCGTGGGCTTCTCGGATTCCCTCTCGGCATTGCTATCGGTTTTGTAATAACTGTGATTATATCAATGTGCATAGGAGATGGTTCGTTCTATCCTGTCACCCCTGAGCTGATTGATACAATGAAAAATGAATTAAACGCAGTTATTCTTCAAACAATTCTCTGCGGAATTTTGGGTACAGGCTTCGCAATGGCTTCCGTTATTTGGGAAATTGATTCGTGGAGCCTTGCAAAGCAAAGCGGAATTTACTTTGCCATTGTCTGTGTTACGTTGTTTCCGATTGCCTATATTACGAATTGGATGAAGCATAATGCCATTGGTATTCTTTCATATGTAGGAATATTCGTTGCAATTTCCGTCATCACTTGGCTCATTCAATATTTTGTATGGAAACGCAAAGTGAAAAGAATGAATGACAGAGTTCGAAACAGTAATAACGCAAAATGAGCATAACCTTCACAACGGCAACTTCTCGTTTATCTGGGAGCTGACAAGAACTGAATAACACCGCCACGAGCAGCCATTTCAATTTGAAAACGGCTGCTCTATTTTTATGCCGACGGGCAGAAAGAAGCGACCAACTATGACAAAACCGAGAGAGAAAACCTATGACGAGCTGACCGCCGAGCTTGAGGACGGAAAGAAGAAAATCCGGCAGTTTGAGAACCGGGAAAAGATGTTGCGTCAAAAGCTATCCAAAGAGGAACGCAGAACACGCAGCCACCGCCTTATCGTCCGGGGCGCAGTCTTTGAAAGTATTGTGCCGGAAGCAAAGAACATGACCGACGAGGAAGCCACAGCACTTCTCCGGCTTGCCTTGACGAGTGAACCAGCGCGGGAATATCTGAAAAAACGAGCAGAGGGAGCGACAAGCTGAAAATCCCTTAGGAACTAAGGGCGCACTTATACACCCTTGCGGGCGTGTGCGCTCTGCCGAGGGCTTATCTCCGCACAGGGGACTTCCCCCGCGCTCCGATATATGTGAAATTATGTCACAGTTGTTTGTTCCCGTGGCATTATTTAGCGCATAACCCCCAGTGTTATTACTTTTACAGGAAAAAATTCTTGTCCGTGCACCATTGCTTGGCGAATCAATTCGCCAAGTCTGATCAAGACTGTCTGAGACTCGTGCTTTAATATATACATTGCGTCGCGCAGTTGGTGTGCCATCAGCAGTCATGTAAAGACCTTCGCCACCATGGGATTGAAGAGTATAATTTGCCATGATTTAACCTCCTATTATTTTTATATCTGGGCTCATTCTTTACAACGTCTTTTACAAACGGTAAAATAATGATAAACAATCAAACTTATCTTGATAATCGTATGAAAGGGGCAGCATAAATGAAATCTAAATTGCTTTTGGCAGTTGCCTTTTTGTCAATTGTCTTGACTTCCTGTACAGCAAAAGCTCCTGTCCCGTCCAGCGCGTCCGATCCCGGGGAAACAGCCGTGCCAACCACAGAACATCCTATCCCGTGGTTGGACAGAACACTCGAGTATCTGCCGGAAGTACTCCCTGAGCAATACAGGGAAGTATTGTCTCCTTGGGATCCCTACACGAGAGCGCTTCTAACGGACGGTGTAGTGATCGTTGCGCCGGATATGAAATTTTCCAGTTTGCCTCAGAACTTCCGGGATACCCTGAAATGTATAGATAGCGACCTTCCTTATGGTCAGTACCTGGATGCGGATGTTCAGGAATTTCAAGATGTGCTCTGCTCAGTCTATGAGAACGACGATTTGCAGATCATAACGGCATACTTTGACCCGCTGAAAGAGGACCTCTATTCTGATGCCGGGATCGAATATATTCGGGTTGTTCACGCACGATCGGATCATTTTTGTACATACCAAGGGGTTCGACTGGGTGATTCGGCGGAAACTTATACAAGTCAAGACGCAGGTACATCGATTTCCACCGGGACACCGTATATGACCTATGTGACAGACGATGGCAAGCTGGCGGATCTGTTTTCCAGTTCTTTTGCTGAGATATCTAGTCTCAAGGATAGAGTTGCTGACATTTCTTTTGTAAAAGATTAAAAACTCGACTCCATTAGCACTACTATGTTGGAGTTTCGCTATTTTACTGCATCGAATTTCCTCCTCCTTACTTTCTACAATGGCGAGTTAAAGGATGCATCTACTGCATTGCCTTCATTCATGTATTGATTGGATAAGCCAAAACATTACATGCATAAGGCCATTTGCACAGTATGCGGTCAGGCCTATGGCGGTTTTGCTGCCCATAGTCTGACCAAGACCGAAGCCAAGGCTGCGACTTATACAGAAACCGGCAATAATGAATACTACACCTGCTCTGTTTGCCAGAAGGTCTTTAAGGATGCGGCTGGTACACAGGAAACCACTGTTGAAGCGGAGACGATTGCAAAGCTGACCCGTCCGTCCTCCGGCGGCTCCAGTAGCCATGGGGATCGTGATCCCAGCTATGCAGTGACCGCACCCAGCACCAAGAACGGCGATGTGACCGTCAGCCCCAAGAACGCTTCCAAGGGCGACCGCGTGACCATCACCGTGACCTCAGATAAGGGCTACGAGTTGGACAAGCTCATCGTCAAGGACGCCAGCGGCAATAAGCTCAAGCTCACCGATAAAGGCAACGGCAAGTATACCTTCACTATGCCCGGCAGCAAGGTCACTGTTTCCGCTGAGTTTGTCGAGGAACAGGCGGCTTCCATCTTTGCGGATGTTCCCGCCGATGCGTATTATGCCAAGGCTGTAGAATGGGCTGTGAAGAAGGGCATTACCAACGGCAAGGCTAACGGCCTGTTCGGCTCCAACGATTCCTGCACCCGCGCTCAGATCGTCACCTTCCTGTGGCGCGCCGCCGGTTCTCCTGCTCCCAAGGGTACGGCTAAGGTTCCTGCTGACGTACTCCCTGGCAGCTACTGCTATGACGCAGTGGCATGGGCGCTGGAAAACGGTATCATCAACGGCCTGGCTGACGGCACCTTCGGGGTTAACAACACCTGCACCCGCGGCCAGAGCGTGACCTTCCTGTACCGTGCGATGGGCACCGCTCCCACTACGGTGAACGGATTTACCGATGTGGCGGCTGATTCCTTCTGCGCTGACGCTGTTGCGTGGGCTGTGGAAAACGGTGTGACCAACGGCACATCCGCTACGACGTTCAGCCCCAATAACGGCTGCACCCGTGCCCAGATTGTTACCTTCCTGTATCGCGCCTATCAGGGCAAATAAGGGGCATCAGCCTATATAATGCAAAGCGAGGCCACCGGAAATTATCCGGTGGCCTCATGCTCTGCTCATGAACGGTATTTGGTTGATGCCCCTCTGCGGGGGTGCCTTTCTCTACCCCGCTTCTGTAAACAAGCAATTTATTGTACCGGCTGATTGACTACGCCAACGAACAGTGGCAATCCATCATAGCCAGTGATGGCAAACAGGAACGGACGGTCCAGTACAAAATCCATTTCCTCTTCCGGAGGCGCTGCAGCTCCGGCCATCATCATCACGGTATATGCCGCCGCGGTCACACCCTCTTCGTCGATGGCCACACGAGCCGCATGGTCGGCTTTGGAAAGGAAGATCTCTGCAACTTCCGAAGTCATGGGGCTGAAATCGGCCACTGTGACATCAAATACATCCGTGACACCGAGGGCACGAAGGCCGTCTCCCAGGTCAAAATCAGAGACGACGTCAAATTTGGGAACGGACATATTCACGATCAGGTGCTTGCTGTTCTCCCAGTTTCCATTGCTGTTCAGGAATTCCATCGTTTGCTCATCGGCAAGCAGATCATCCATAGCCACGCCCTCATCAGGCAGGAGGAACCACATTTTGCCGCTGCCCTCCAGGCTCATAGAAACAGCACCAAACTGATCTGCCCAGTAATAGGTGTTGCTGCCGCCCTTGTGCATGAAGTCGCACTCCACGGTTTCTCCGTCAGCGCTGAGCAGGTGGAACAGGCCCTTTTCCGTTCTGCCCTCGTTGAACTCACTGTGCCACTTGGCACGGTAGTAGATGGTAGAGGCCAGAGCCATAACGGTCTCGGGGTCCATGGACAGGCCATCAGCCTGTGCTTCCAGCAGTCCTCCGGTTTGCTCGTTGATCCAGTCCCGCAGAGCCTGATTAAATTCCTCGCTGCCCATCTCGCCACGGAAGGAGGACGCATAGTAATTCTTTGCCAGACTGTCCATGGTGGCCTGGTTGAAATTCACGGACTCATTCAGCCACAGGGAGTTTGCCAGAATGCTTGTCACAGCGCCGTCATTGCTGTAATTGGCGTTCCAAACGCTGGCCGCCTGGGAGCGCAGAGCCTCAATATTCTCACTGCCCAACAGCGTGAGGATCTGCTGTCGGCTCTCTCCGTCCGTCACCTCTGCCAGCATGGCAAGGGCCATGTAGACATTTATGGGAGAGTAGACCTTGTTTGCGCCGTTGGAATTGCTGAGGAACTCCCGGATCGAACTGGCGAAGAACGGTTCCAGACCATCTGCATAACCCTCCGGTTGATTGCGTTGAGCGTTCCTGTCTTCCTTCCATGCGTCATAGACCACATCAAAGCTATCGCTGTCGAACTCGCCGGTCTTTTCATCGAAATACTCCATCTCATTGGGATAGGGAGCCATCTCCGGGTAACTGGCCAGAGCCAGCGCATAGGCCGATGCAGTGTTGTTGGGTTTCTTTTCATCCATATTGGTATCTCCCGCACAGCCTACCAGAGAAATCAGGCAAGCCGCCGTAAGGCACAGTGCTATCAATCTTTTCATGCTGCATTTCCTCCTTAGTCCACGATGGTATCTGTGCAGATAGCTGCTGTTATGATTCCCAAGACCTCGTCGCCGTAGCTGTCCCACCAGTCGGCCACGCCATGAGTCGTTGCCACAAAATTACCCTTGCTGGCCGGATAGCTGATATAGTTCCAGATCTTACCGCCGTCGTAAGTGCCCATGGTGCCATTTCCGAATTCTTTGGTTTCCAATCCGGTACCGCAGACACCGAATGTAGGCCAGTAGTGGAAGTCGATCCATCCATCTTCACCAGAGGGACGGAAGCTAACACCGTAGCTCATGCCATCGGCGCTGTATTCCTCAATCATATATTCCCACCCGGACAGGAGGGGGATACTGACGCCAAATCCGTCGTATTCATAGGCGATACTGTTTGCTGTGGTGCTATCTACGATGTCAAAGCCTGCATAATAGGTTTCCTTATCAAAATCACCGGTGCCGCGGAAATCCATGATCGACTTGCTGATCCGGTAGCTGCCAGCAGGAAGTTCTCCGTACAGGCGGCTCCAGTTCACATCCCATTCGGTATCCTCGTTTGCAGGGATCATCCATGCTTCTGACGTCCAGGCAAGCTCACCCTCCATGGGAAGCAGCTCAACTGCGACCCATTCGCCATCCCGGAGAACCTCGAGGCCATAATAGCTGCCGGTATTCAATTCACCTGTAGGCTCGCCGTCCTGCTGCGTACAAACAATGGTCAAGCCGGACGGGGTGATATTCTTTGCGGTCAGCTTCACGCCCCAGTGGTCCTGATAGGCGTATGTTGCCGGGGTGCGGCTGATGCCCACCAGACCGGACACTGCAGGTGCACGCTCGCTCAATACCCCGTTGACCCACACCTTATCGGTGGGTTTGATTACATCGCCCATCTGCACTTCAAGGAACAGATGCCACTGAGCCATGTCATCAGTCACAACTTCCGGTGCCTTGCTGTCAATCGTAATGGCCCAGCCATCCGATGCGCCATCCTCCAAGCGGTGGCGACGCACATCCGTGATCTCATGGCGGATAGAGCCGCTGCCTTCCTGCAGCACGATCAGCACCAGATTCTGCCGTTCAAAATAGGCATCATCATACTTGTCACAGGCATCCAGAAAACCGATGGAGGTATCGGAGTAAACTACTTCTCTTCTCTCCAAGTCATAGATATCCTTGTATGCCTCATAGTAGGCCTCCAGCTCTGCTTTGGAACTGATCACGGCATGGTAAGGATAGCTTCGGTCATCAGAGTAACCGTCTGTGCGGATGTATTGTGCATCAAAAGCGTATGCTTCCGGCGCGGGGGCTACAACATTGGGATCTGCTTCATTGGCAACTATGGTCCAACCCAGCTCCGCAAGTTCTTCCATAACTTGCTCAGGGATGTCGGCCTGCGTGCCGTCTTCCAGCTTCATATACCAATACGCGCCGGTGCCGCCCGGATAGGACTCCTGAATGCCGTCGTGAAGAAGCAGGATCTTATCGCCCGTCTCCAAGCCAGCGAACATACCTTCTTTGTCCTTGCGGTTACTCATGACAATGGGCGAGTTGCCGTCGATGAACATATACGATCCATTCTCCGCCACCAAACAGCGACCCACCGAGAAATCCAGAGAATGACTGACCATATACCAAAGGAGGCCTGCACAAACCAAAAGCAGTCCTCCAATCACACAAAGAGGAATCATCCATTTCTTTTTCTGCTTCATGCCAGCAGCCTCCTTTTTCTTGTATCAGGCATAAAGCCTTTGTATATATAGACGCAAAAAAACGGCCAAAAGTTCCCAATGGTGAGCAATTCACCATTTTCAATAATATATGCTATAATTATTTCAGAAATAGTGAACCAATCGACCTTCGTCGTTGTATATGTAAGTGAAAGGGGGTGCGGAGAGCTTGATCGATCAATACATTAGGCAATACGGAAAACGGCTGTATGGGCTTTGCCTGTCTCTCTGCGCCAGCACCTTTGAGGCAGACGATCTATACCAAGACACATGGCTCCGGGTAGTCAAGAGCATATCGCAGTACGACCCAAGCCGAGAGTTTGAGCCATGGCTGACGAAGATCTGTGTCAATACATACCGCAACACCCTGCGGCGTATTGCACGAAGTCCCTTGCTGAATTTCCAGACGAACGAGGAAAAGGATGCACTTCTGCAATCAGTCCCGGCACCGGAAAATCCGGACTACGGACCACTCTATGAGGCCGTTGACGGATTACCAGAAAAGCTCCGACTGGCTGTAATCCTGTTTTACTTTGAGGAAATGGACATTGCAGCCACCGCACAGGTACTGGGCATCCCGGAGGGAACCGTGAAATCCCGATTAAGCAAAGCAAGAAAACTATTGAAGGAGGTGCTTGGCCGTGAATCAGATTTACAATTTTGAGCAGCACAAGCCGCCCGTACTGAATGAAAATATGCTCCGTGCTGAACTGGAACGGCGCAGGCTCCGTTGGCAGACGGCATTGGTTGCTGTTGCAGGAACCCTTCTGCTGATCGCAGCGGCGATGCTCGGTTTCCTTGTGCTGGAGGACTATCCGTGGATCACTGCATTGTGTCTGGCCTATGTCCTGTTCTCCGCTACCGGAGGCAGTGTTCTGGCCGTTGTTGTTACTAAAAAAGGAGGTGTTATCCATGAGTAATGTTGTTATTGCAATCCCGCTGTTTATGCTCATGATTATAGTTGCGTTGCTCCCTCTCCTGATTGGTGTCTATGTCTATCGGGATGCTAAAAGGCGTGGGATGAATGCGGCTCTGTGGACACTGATCGCAATTTTAGCCCCCTCACTGATCGGCTTTATCATTTATCTGCTTGTGCGGGGCAACTATTCCAATCTGAAATGTCCACGCTGCGCTGCCACGGTCACAGAGCAATATGTGGTATGCCCCAAATGCGGCGCAAAGCTCAAGCCGAGCTGCCCGAACTGCTCTGCTCCCGTAGAGCCGGATTGGACTGTATGCCCGAAATGTGCGCAGCCACTTCCGACTGTGCAGGAAGATATCGTTACACCCGTGCAGCCCAAGGATAAAACCCTGTGGAAGATCCTGGCGGCCATTATTATAGTTCCTGTTGTTTTACTTCTGGTGTTGGGACTCAGCTTCTCTGCAGCCTCTGGTGGAGGTTCCTCCAGCCTACGGGAAGTCTCCTTCGATGAATATTATGCTGATCAGGAACTTCCCGAAAGCACCAAGGAGTATGTGCGGAATTGGTTGGGAGAAATTAACCCCAGAACCGACCATGTATACGCGCTCCGATATACCTACTGATTCAATCCGAATAGTGAAACCACAGACTATTACTATTTGATTTATGTTCCGGGTGGTGGCGATGTAGATCGCCGTGGCTTTGGTTATTCCACAGGGTTGTTCAGTACGGCTTTCAAGCTGGAACTGGAGGGCACTAATGATCAGGATGGTCTGTACTGTGTTATGACCACTTCCAAGAAAGCTGCCCCGCAGCTTCGCGTTACTTTGAACGGCAAGCGTTTGGAAGATGAAATCACCGTCGTGGACTTCAATCCCACACTCTACACCATTGCATCCGAATCCGATTACAGTATGCTGACCAATGCCGCAGGCGACCTGTATCTGGAGCAGTTGGAAAAGGAAATGGAGCCAGACCTCGTTGCTATTACTGTTGTAGAAGATGGGCAAGGAGTGGCAACCGGCGAATTTGATGCACCTGACTTTCTGCTTAATACCGTTACTGGCATCCATGAGTTGCATTATCTTGAAGAGTACCCCTTTTCTTTGGAGAATTTCCAACTTTCCGACTATTTTACCCTCTCCGTCCACTATGCGGATACCACTGGTGAGGCTCACTACGAAGATACCAGCAACTATTTAATCGTCGAAACGGAAAGCGCATGGTATTTGATTGAAATTGGACCTAATAGCGTGATTGAGAAGATTCTGGAGGAGGGCCAGATTACAAGCAGGGATGATGTACTCGTCTATGAAATAAGCGAAGATGCCTACAGTGAGTTGGCAAATCTATTCGACAAAACAACATAAGGAGGTATGTTTATGGGAAATATGTTATTTGATTTCATTCTTCATCCTGCTTTTGTCGTGTTTGTTTTGATTGCACTTTTCACTGCTGTTGTGGCTTTAGTAATCGCTCATAGACAGAAGCAACTTTCAGCCGGATTGAAGGCGATTCTCATTTCAGTGGTCGTACTGTGCGTCCTATACCTTCTGTTCATGGTAAGCCTTGTCTTCTTGTTTGACAGTTCACCTCCTGCACCCCCTGTTCCGTACACTCCATAAACAATAGTCAAGCCCACAGGATCATCGTAGTTCCTGTGGGCTTGATTTTACTTTGCTCTTTTTTTGAAATAGACCAACACAACTGCGAGGCACTCAATGCAATAAGCTGCTCCGAAAATCACATGACGGACAGCAGCGACTTGCCGAGCCTCTTGAAGATCCTCTTCCGTACATACAGTAATCGGCAAAATCGTTCCATCCTTGGGAGTGTATCGAAGGGAAACTACACTTCTGCGACTGATATATTCGCAGACCACATTGCCGTTCTTATCTTTCAGTCGGCTCTTCAGGGCTTCTTCCTCACTAATCTCATTGCCATACTCATCATAATAAGTCGGCGTTCCTATCTGTTCTTCGGGTGCAGGAACGGCTGCTGATTCTTTAAGGCTGGCATTGTATGAGGGATTGGCAGGGACATCCTGCTCCATATATTCAATGAAGCTGTCGTAGTCCTCGAATGTGGTGCCTTCCATAATGCTATACGGGCCCCAAATGGACGTAGCAAATTGATGACCAATGAAAGTAACTGTCAGTACTACGGCAAGTACAATGGCGCAGGTGCGTTTCAGCTTATGGTTATGCTGATAAATGGTTGACTCCCTCTCGGACAAACTATATGTTCCTTTTTTCAGAAGGGACGCATTGAGGAAATAAAGCACAATAGCATAGATCAGTAGAAATGCCGCAGCGCCCATCGCGCCCCAGATCAGCAGGCTGTCAGAGCCGAGTCCCATATAGGCATCGACTAAAATCAAGGGGAATGTGAAGCCGATAAACGCTACCGTCAATCCAATGGATTTCTCTGCAAGGCCGATGACTTTTCGCTTGAAGTCAGAAAGGATGTCTGCATCCAGACCCGCATCTTCCACGCTGAAAAACGCTTTGTTCACGAACACAGCTTGGCAAACGATACTGGCCGCAAAGAAGATCGCACCCAAAAAGAAGCCAAGAATGGCTTTCAGGAAAGCCAGATTACAGACCAGCGCAACGATCATGCCGACCACAGTACTACCCATTGCAATGTAGGTGTGGTTCTTATATTGAGATAGCGTGGATTTCAATAGACGCTGGCGCTGTTTCTCACCTTTTGGGGTGGTCTCATTCTCCTTTGAAACCACGGTACGTTCTTCAGGTGACTTCCGCTCACCCCGAAGCAGCTCATCACAGGTAACGCCAAAGATTTCCGCGATAGCAGGGATTGCAGCCAGATCCGGCGCACCATCGTCCCGCTCCCAACGGCTGACAGTCTTATCAGATACATTCAGACGCTCCGCCAAATCCTTTTGCGTCATGCCGTTTGCTTTTCGTAATGCGGCGATAAAGCCGCCGATAGTTTTCTTTTCCGTATTGAGTCCTCCTTTGGATGGGTGGTTTGCTTTCTGTGTCTTTATTCTAAGATTGTGGTAGTGAGAAAGCCACCCAATAGACTCAGAATCACTCTCGGAATACGAGAATCACGGCATTTTGCCCTATGAGAGCACTGGTTCCATATCCCCGTCGTTTGTCAGATCACCGTCACCGCTGACCGGAATCACATCGCCCAGATAGGTCGGCTCCGGTTTCAGGATACTCGTCGCAAAATCCTTGTTACGAGCAAGGATCTCACGCAACTCACGGTATGCTTGTCCCACATAGGTATGATAGTCTGCGGCAACACCATACGCCTCCACGCCCAGGGCGTTGGCAACATGAAGCGCACGGTAGAGGTGGTATTCCTGCGTGACAATGATGATCTTGTCAGCGGCAAATACATCTCTTGCCCGGAAAATGCTTTCGTATGTAGAGAAGCCAGCGTGATCCATGAAGATATCCTCGGAGGGGATGCCTTCGTCCATGGCCTCCAACTTCATGGCCTTGACCTCGTTGTAGTCCTTCTGGCCGTGGTCGCCGCTCATGAGCAGTTTCGGAGCTGCACCGGACTGGTACAGTTCAATGCCTCTGCGAAGCCGATCCGCCAGCATATCGCTGGGGCGTCCGCTATCATGGACATAGCAGCCCAACACAAGGATGCAGTCAACATCCGTCAGTGTGGCAGCCTCTTCAGGGGAAAGGATTTGGTCTGCGGTGCTTTTCTTCACATGTCCATTGATGCCCAGGACGGTGACACCGCTGATTAGCGCAAGGCATAATAGTGCAATGAAAAGGCGCTTCCATATTCTCTTTTTCATATAGCACCTCACATATCTCGCTTTAGCGGCGTTTCAGAATAATCCCTTGTTATACTTGATGATCGCATACAGGCTTAGGCCAAGCCCGACAATCACCGCAGGAATCAAAAGCGCTGCACCGATAATCGTATAGACTTCAATTTCCGTTAGGTAGGTAATCAGTGAGAACAGTCCAAAAACGATAATTGCGATGCCAATAATCAATGTCCCTAACCCCACTCTTTTACCGAAAGGCATTACATCATCCGGTGAAACCCGCTGACGATGATACCAATGAAGAGAGGAAATATTTCCCTTCATGTTGGATATGCCAAGAATACTGATGATAATGCCAAGGATAACAGGACCTATAACATCTCCCATTTATTTCGCCTCCTTACAACCGGCTTCCGAATCTACTTCCAAATCGTCCGGTGGTTTGTTCAATCGGATATCGCAGTATCTGCTGGAACACACAAATACCATTCGGTCATATAGAGAACCACAATACCCTCGTCCACCTTTGCATACTTCATTTCCAAATCAGGGTCGTAATACCCAGCTTCGGGTTTGCTTTCGATGTAAGGAACGGCGTGTTCAAGGAATGTCATTGATTCAATCTCTTCGGACTCAAAATAAATCGGATCGCCAACAACATAGTAAACTTCACCATCAATGGTGACTGCAGCCCGGTTGTTGTCATACGCAGAGTCTGTATCTATCTTGACATATTCGATTTTCTCATCGGCAGCATAATATACGATCACATTTGTGCTGTCATCAACCTCCCAGCGATCTCCCCAAAAGCCGGAGAGCATACTGTCAGGTTCGCCCCAGATTTCGCGCAGCTGACCACGGTCATAGCCGATAAGGTCGTTGTTATCAACTGTATAGGCTCCTTCTTCAAAGGCGGAAATCACAGATTCTTTAGAAGGAATATCGTACATGCTTCTCGCGCCCAGATTGCCATGCCAATCTGTAAAAATGGCTGCGGCAACTACCAGCAGTGGGAGTGCCGCCATAAAAACATAACTCCGTGCAGATACAGCATAATCCCGTTTGCGCCATAGCCAATCTGCCACAATACCGATTATGCAGCCAAGAGCAGGTCCGATGCAGAGCAACAGCAAAATAAGGTAACCAAGCGTATCCCAGCCGCTGGCAGCCACACAACCCACGGCTGCTACTATTGCCACGATGGCGACAACCAAAAGCGGGAGAAACTTCACCCATTTTTTCTGAACTGCCTTGCACAAAAGCATCTGTAGAAACAGAAACGGTACGGCAGGAAAATAAAACGCGCAAATCTCGACGGCACCGTAAATCTCAAAGGGGAATGCTACCGCTCGAACAAGGAATAGGCTTATGCTGACTACAAGCGATACTGCAAAAAACACAGTCAGTATCCTGTTGGAATGATTTTTCATAGAAGCACCTCACTTATAGGTCTGTTTTCAAATCAAATCCACATCCACATCGTCCATCAGTTTCTCGCTGAACACAACGCGCCACTCCACATCGTCCACAATCGGCTCAAAAAGCAGAGAAGAACAAGCTGCGTGGAGCTTCGGTGCGCTCTGTCCCATGATAACAGACGTGGGGCCGTCAGCACCGCCGATAACACCGATTACTGCCGCATTACAAAAAGCTACCGGTGCAAATTCGTCGGGGTCACGCTTTTTCTGCCTTGGACGGTCGCCCTCGGTACAGTCCTGAATCATAAAGCCCCGACCTGAAATGTCCGGCTCCAGAGAATAGCTCATCGCAAGGTAATGGCTGGGGTATTCCATATTGGGATCATGGAATGCACGCTCCGGCAACTCCTGTTGCTCCACCTCATGGACGGTCAACGTATATATCTTTCCAGTCATAGGATGAGTCAGGGAAATGCTTTCGCCCACTGTAGGAGTCTGAAAATGCTGTCCTGCGATATTCTCCCTCTGCCGCTCCATACGAACAGTGAGAGACTGAATATCCAGACCGTTTACTTCGCCCCAACGGTAGCTTGACCGCTGCATATACCAAGCAAGGCTAACATCCAGACCATAGTGTTCCATAATCTGTATTGCTTCCGTCTCCCGGCGCAAGCCATCAGCCAAACAGCTTTCCGGAATCCACGGTAATCCGCAGCTGTGGTCACTTTGCAGCTTATACCCATTCAAAGTTACACGCCCCTTAAAGCTGGTGTGTAACGGATGCTCTCGCTCAATTTGTTCCTGTTGCTCTTTGGTATAGTGATTGTTACCTTCATTCAGCAAATCCCATTTATCAATAAATGCTTTTACCTGAACAGGATCAGCCTGTTTACAGTAGTCGATCACAAGGCCTTTATCACAGATATACACGGCAGGGATATACCACTTTTCTTCGCCCCAGCAAAAGGATTTTTGGATAGGGATTTCAATGCCTGCGTTGCCTTCATTTCTCCAAAAACCGCCGTCATAGGTAACTTTCCATTCTTCTGCCCTAACAGGTGCCGCCGCATTCATATCCGGATCGTAGTATTCTTCTGTATAGGGAATCTGAGATAGGTCGAATTCAGCCTGCAGCTTCTTTACATAGGCAAAGGCGTCCTCTAACGGCACCAGCCTAAACTCTGTCCGAAGTACATCCAAAACAGACTGTTGCTCCTCTGTTGCAGGACAGTCGATCAGAAATGCCTTAAACTGCTCCTCATCCCAAGCGTAGCACTGCTCCAGTGCATCCATACTCCCACAGGAAAGCAACAGACGAAGAAGATCCTCGAAGCTGTGTGCAATGGGGTGAACACAATCCCCGAAGTTCATGGGACTGACCGCAAAAATCATCTCACCAAACTCCGGGATGGTGCAGTAGTGGATGCCATCCACACCGGCCCAGCCGATGATCGCGGCATCTCTGGGAGTGCAGTAGTAGGTAACATCGGTATCGCTCTGCTCCAAACCAATAGCAGAGTGCCTGATGTTCAGTTTCTTAAATTTCTGATAAGTGGTCATTGGTGGCCTCCTTGAGGTACTGCTTCAAAAGTTAAAATAAGGATGGTTTCGATATTCGGGTGGGAGTTCTTTCCCAAGACCGGTCCAACCAAGGTTTTTCACCAATACAGACTTCTGCTCTGGGAAAGCAAACTCATTCAGGTAGTCAATGAAATCCGCTTCGTTATAGCAGTAGACTCCCTTAATTCTATAACGCTTTGCGTGAGGACTTGTTTTCATCCACTTGTCGCAAAACTCGATACAATATTTCCTTAGATGGTTAGCCACATCATCGGGCACAGAATATACGACGCTGTCTCCATCGGCACTGATAATTATTTCTTTCATACCAACATCTCCAACCTTAATTCGGGGTTGCTTTCAATTCGATCAGAATAACTTCCGGGCGGTTGTTGAAACGGAACGGCAGAATACTGTTTCCGATGCCTCGGCTGACGATCATATTCGTGTTACCCTCGGTGTATAAACCAGAATCATACTTCGGGAACAAGCCCTGATTGGGGGCCACCAGGCCGCCGACAAAAGGCAGTCGGAATTGCCCTCCATGGGCATGGCCGCTAAGAGCCAGATCCACGCCACAAGCCACATAGGTATCGAACAACTCCGGTCGGTGGGAGAGCAGAACAGCAAACCCATCGTCCTCAGTTGAAATTTCCGCCAGAGTGTTACTGACTACTGATGCGGAATCTCCGAACAGATAATCAGTATTAAAGCTGGGATCGTCCACGCCCAGGATGGTGATGGTCTCGCCGGATAGCTCGATCTCCCCCCGTTCATTTTCCAGCACCACGACCCCGGCAGCTTCCAGACCCGCTTTCAGCTCGGCACACTCAGAAACTCGTGCTTCGTGATTGCCGGTGACATAATAGCAGGGAGCGATTTTCATAGCTTTCTCCGCAAATGCCAGTGCAACCTCAATGTTGGTATTACGGGAGTCAATCAGATCCCCGGTGATGGCGATGATGTCTGGATCGGCCTCCCGGAGCACAGCAAGAAGCTTTTCGTTGCCATCGCCCATCTCAGCATTGTGCAGATCTGAAACATGGGCGATACGGTAGCCGTCAAATGCATCCGGCAGCTCTTTACTGCCAACCGTGTAAGTATTCAGTTCCAACGCTGTATTGCCCCATACTGTCCAAACGACGAGTGCCAGAAGGACAGCAGCAATAGCAAGTATAATTGTTCGTTTCTTCTTGCCAGTCATAGAAATCTCCGCATTATGTGTTCCGGCGCTCACTTTTCCGATACTCATTTAGGTTGTAGACACCGGAGGCAACCCAACCCAAAGCGATGATGATTAGAATGACACGCCAAACCGGAGCCACTTCAACGACAAAACAAAATGCATATAGGGCAATCAGGCTGAGCACCATACAGATAATTGTTGTGATAAGTTTTACTTTGTTACGCGTTTTCATATTTCTCCTTCAATCTGGGAATATCTTCTTTGTCGATCCATTCCTCAGAGTAGCCGCAGGCGCAGCAAACATACCGGTGGACAAGCACAGCGGAGAAATTGCTCCATCCGGTCTGAATGTTATTGCCGACACCGTATGCTCCGGCCTTGCCCGGAACTTTGATGATGTCTGTGCTGTTGCACTTGGGACAAATCTTCCTGTTCTTCATATCGTCGCTCCTTATCCCAATGTCAGTTCCTGGGGGAATGCTTCTTTTCTCATGACTCCCCACATCTTGTCAATGTAGGAAAGGGTGTAAAAGTTTTCGTAGTAGTGATAGTAGAATGCGCCCTTCAGCGTCATACTGTATACGCCATTCTCCTCAGTCACAAAGCCCATTAGCTTTGCCAGCTTCAGTTCCGCACCGTACATCTTCTTCAGCGGCACACCAAAGAACTTCTCAAAACCACCGGCAGCGACCTTGGTGCTGTATGCCGTCCAGAACAGGTAGTAGATCATTCTCTGGCGCAGCGTGAAGCGGAGGGTCAGAGAGGTAGGCAGCTTCTCTTCTGCAATTCGGTTACAGTATTCCTCCACGGAAAAGGTGTTGATTTTGAACTGATCTTTCAACAGAGTGGTTGCCGAGCAGCCGAAGCCGAGGAAGTTATCGCGGGTCATGGAGGAGTATCTGGCGTCGGCCTCGCTGGAAAAAGTCCAGATGGAGCTGCGGGTGTATCCCTGATCCATACAGTATCGGGTGATGGCATCCAGCAGCTCCCGCTTTTCCTTTTTGGGCATCGTGGTCACGGTACTGGGGGTAAAGGTAAAATCAATGAAGGGATAGATCGCCACATGGTTCGCGCCGCTCTGGAATGCGGCATCAACGTCGGCCTTCAGATCCTCAAAAGTCTGATTCGGCAGTGCAAAGATAAAATCCATGGAAACCGTCTCAAAGGGGACCTCGGACAGAGCCTGCTTCATGGCAGAAATATCAACGCTTGTTCTGCCAAGAACACTCTGGAACTTCGTCTGGAAGGACTGGATACCAATGCTGATTTTGGTGACTCCTGCAGTTTTCAGTGTCCGCAGGACATCCGGCGTGACATTATCGGGATGCAGCTCCACGCCAATGCCTTCGGTAATAACAAAGTGTTCCTTGATGGCACCGATGATCTCTCCCAGCCGGTCTGCCGCAAGGGCCGGTGTGCCGCCGCCAAAATACAGGCTGTTCGTTTCCTTTTTACCGCTCTGCTGACCGCCCACAGCGTGGATCTCCCGCAGCAGAGCATCTATGTATCGGTTGCACAGATCCTTGGAATATCTGACCTTGCAGTACGGACAGAAGTTGCAGATGCTCCTGCAAAAAGGGATATGCACATACAGGCCCAGATTGTCGCAGTCCTGGTAAGACAGAACATTGTCGTATTCATTTTTGAAGATGAAAGGCTTTGTCGAACGTGTCAGCCACATTCTGGTCAGCGATGTAATGATACTCATATGGCTCCTATATGTATCTCAGGTAGGTTGTCAGCATCTCAAGTATGATTTTAGGGTTACCCTTAAACAAAAGGGTGTACTCAGCAACGAAGAAATAGCCGCATTCGTCGCAGAGATTAGGTACATCGATACAGCGTCCACAGGTGGATACTTTTCCGTTTTCGATGACCACGCATTGGTGGCAAGGCGTCGGGAAGCTGTTGTTGATCAGGTAAGGGAAAGCGCTCCGCAGATTGAACACCGGCGCACCGGCCTTCATCATCCTTGTGATGACATCGCAGCAATGGGTTTTTTCCTCTCTGGAGAGAGCCAACTCTCTGGTGTCCGGATAGGGCGTGTGGAAATTAAAGGATACTGCCCGGACATTTTTGGTATCTCTGGCCGTAAGGCAAACATGCTCCACAGCATCCTTGTTGATCTGGTTGATGGCCATGTAGAAGCAGATGTTATCGGAGGTGGCATGTTTAATATTCTCCATGATGGTGTCGTAGGTATCGCCACGGACTGCATTATGACGCTCCCGGTCGCCGTCCAGACTGAGCAGAATCAAGTCCGCTTCCGGCAGATCAATCGGGAAGGTACCGTTGGTCACCACATTGACGATGAGAAAGCCCATCTCCTTTGCTTCTACCACCAGATCCCGCAGGGTGCGTTCTCCGTCCCTCCAGAGGAAGGTCTCACCGCCGCAGAAGAACAGGATGCGGATTCCCATGTCGTAGAGTTGCTGCATTTCTCTGCGGATCTGCTCATAGGGATGCACAACGGCGGTGATGTTATTGACGGAACAATGCTTACACTTCAAGTTGCATTTGTCTGTTACAATGACCGTTCCCAGGATAGGCTCCTTCTTGCGGAACAAAACAGTTTTGATACCGAAACCTGCAAAATGCAGAAAGGACGAAAGCTTCATAAGTGTACCTCACAAAATAGCATCGAAACAGACACTGGCAATCTCATCACGGAGCAGCTTGTCTCCAAATCGTGCATTCTCGTATAATGCGTACCATCCGGGGAAAAGCTGCATTTCCTTACTTTCTTCACAGTACAGCGACCAATCGCCATCCTTGTGGCTCACGAAATAATGCAGACCATCGTGGGACAGTTCCATCTCACGGCCTGTTTCCAGAGAGAGGAGCATCAGCCCATCGTTATAGCGCCGCTGCCACTCTTTCCAGAAAGCGGTGTATCCGTTCCGGTCAAACTCATTCTCCGGGATTTCTTTCGTGGTACAGGCATCGTAGAACCGCTTTACGCTTTTTGCAAAATCCAGAACCTCGTACTGATATTCCCGAAGGGTCACGACTTCTTCCTGCCCGGAGGGGAGGATAAACCGGACGGCATTGCCTTCATGGATGGTGGTCCAATCCGTTCCTGTATCGCATCCGCTGATAGCAACTTCAGTCAGGTCATCATTGGCAATAAGAGTATGCCCACAGCAGGGGATCATTTGAATATCATACTCTGCCATCAGCTTGTCGTTGGTGAGCGTTTTCAGCAGATACAGAGCAGTAGCGCTGACAGTACCCGTATCTTCAAGAACGGTATCGCCAAACTGTACCGTAACATGACCATGCAGGCAAAGATCCTGCGGGTCATCAGCTGCGCCACCGATCCACTCAAAGTTGTCGGCTTTTATTCTGAAAACACCCATGTTGATACCCCCTTAACCACAAAGCAGCGGCAACCGATTGCTGCCGCTGCTGTTGCAGCTTAATCGTACTATGGATTTCCAATCAGTTCATGTCGATTGTGTAAACGATAGATTTTTCAAAGAAATCTTAAAGAATACCCGTTACGCTGGGCCACTGCCAACAGGTACCGTTTTTGATACTTGAGCTGCACATAGCGCATGACCTTGTTGTAATAGACGGGATTGGCCGCGCCGCCAAGGATACCCACAAGCGGAAACCCTTGCACGAATTTCAGGAGCAGCATGTCTACCGCAAAAGCACTTCCTGTCTTCTGAATCTGGGCCTGCAGCTCATCCTCGCCAGTTTGCGGCATCTCCTCGATCATGCCATCCACCCGTGCATTCTTCACAGCAAAATCAGGGCCTTTGGTAAGAGCTGTTTCCATCATGCGAAGGATAAAAAGCCGCTCCTCTGGAGTATCATAGGCAAAGCCATAGCTCAGGGCGGTTTCATAAACACCTTTAAGCAACATACCGACAAACACCACGATATCCGGCAGGCCAATGCCCAGTGCCCCAAGGCCGATTCCTTCCACAGTTGTCAGGGCGGTGTTTGTCAGACCAGACCGACCGGCATTTCGCTTGACCTGTTTCAGTTCCTTTCGGCCACCCTTGACCTGGACGGCATAATCCTGAACGGAATGGGTCTCTTCAAGATTCTGACGGTTGTAGGTTTTTTCAATGACCCCGACGCCTTGAGTAAATACCACGGAAAACGCCTTGCTGAAAGCTGTCTCTAAACTGCGGTAAACCTTCTCTGGCACCTTCTTCTCCAGATCCGTTTTCCAGCGGGGTGCTGTCGTTTTCATGGCGCTCTGCTTCAGCTGCGTTTCCTTTTTCAGTACAGAGGCGTACTCCTTTTCCAGCGCAGCACGCTTCTTGTCTTTCTTTATGAAAATCGACATAGATGCTCCTTATAGGCTTAATTACTGGAAACAGAAACACTCACACCGCCCTTTGACTCTGTCACGGCGTCGATGGTCAGCACCACGGCCAGCGCAATGATCTCATCGGCCGGATCCGCGATGTCCAGCTTGAGCTCCGGGCCATCTGCTCCCGCGCCGCCCAGCAAAGAGGCCACAAGGCCCACCACCACGGCGATCAGCCATTTGCCCCGCAGCGCTTCCCGGGCAATATATCTAAAATCAGCGGCGTATTTCATAGCGCACTCCTTTCTTTTGCGGTCAGGATCAAGCATTATTGGAATCGATAGCCGGAGGAGCCCATATGGAACACAGTCTCCATCATCTTGTCATGGTCTGGGAAGATGCGTTCCTCAAAGCCCTCGACTTTTTTGAACGAAATAACAAGGTTATCCTTGTCGATCCAGATGCTGACCGGCTTTCCGTTTTCTCTCTTTGCCCATTGTGCATCATCCGTTTCCTGTGGGGATATAGGGCCGGATGGACATGGCCACACTGCAGATGGGCATGGTCTGGAGCCACACCTTGCCCGGCCCGGTGAGGATCGTGTTAAACAACCCCTCGCCGCCCAGCAATGCGTTCTTCACGCCGGATACCGCCTGAATGTCCATCTGAACGCCTGCGGTAAAACCCGCCACATTGCCGGTGTCCACCACCAGCTGTTCACCGGGGCCAAGCTCATACTCCACCAATTCGCCATCGATCTCCACGAAGGCCATACCCCGGCCGGACAGCTTCTGCATGATGAAGCCCTCGCCGCCGAAAAGCCCCACACCGATTTTCTTCTTGAAGTGGATGGACAGCTCCACCCCGGCCTCAGCGGCAAGGAAGGCGCTCTTCTGCAGGATCATCTCCCGGCCCGGACCGATCTCCACGGCCTTGATTTGGCCGGGGAAGCTGGAGCCGAAGGTGATCATACCCTGGCCCCTGGCCGCATAGATGTTCTGGAACATGCTCTCTCCGGAAAACGCCTTGGCGAACATCTTGCCCAGACCACCGCCCCGGGTATCCATCTGCATATTGGGGGTCATCCAGACCATGGAGCCCTTTTCGGTGATCATCTGCTCGCCGCTCTCCAGCTGACAGACCACGATGGGGAACGAACCACCTTTGATCTCATAACGCATATTCAGTACCTCCTATAATTCTGTGTTTATATCCTGATGCAGGACTTCATAATTCCTGCTGCTATACCGATCATGGCTACGGGAATGATCAGGATGGCGCCGCCCACAAACAGCAGAAAGACAATCAGCATGGGCAGGGCAAGCACGATGAGAATACCTGCAATGATTTTCGCCATGCCCCAGGTGAGCTTCAGCGCCAGACTGATAGCTTTGATCAGCAGCCAGACAAAAACAATAACGGATAGCAACTCAAACATTTCTTTTCCTTTCAATCAGCGCTCAAAGCCCTTATATCGGGTGCCCTGGTGAGTCAGCATACCCCGGTCACCGATTTCCAGCTCTTGATACTCGTACCGCTTGACACGAAGCTCGATCTGCTCACCATCTTGGGTCTCGAATGTAATGTGATAGGAGTGACTATGATGATGGTGTCCGTTGCTGTGGTGATGATGTGTTTTTCTTCGCTTATCCACGATAGTGGCAGATCCCGTCAGAACGGGAGAGTTCTCGTTCTCGATGAACTGGCCGATACCCTTGGCAATGATATAGAAAAACACGACAAACCAAATGATAACGAATATCTGCATTCTGATCCTCCAATGTTCTGTAAAAGGGGCCCCACTTCATCGTGAGGCCCCTATGTCTATGTGAAGTTTTGGCTCAACAGCCTTGATTCCGAGGGCTTCGGCGTAAGCTGGGTTTTTCCTGATCTTATCCAGAAGCCGAATGATCAGGATTCGTTCTCTCGCAATCAAAGGGACCACTTCCTTTGCTTAGATGTGGAAATCTGCCTCCTGCTTATGGCTCTATTGTACCTTTGTGCTGCCCGGAAATAAATGGCTGTGTCAGCAAAATAAGAGGGTATAATTCTTCGTCTGGAGAAAAATAAAGGCTGATCAGACCTGCTTGCCTTTCAGAGCGTTATACTGCTCTATATCAATGACTCCGGTGACCAGCATCTTTTCTGACCACAGCTGCAGCGTCTCCACGGTGATGGAGATGCGCTCCAGCGCCTCCTGTATGTAGATGAAATCCGCCAGTTCATCACCGGAGATACGCCCGTCCGCCGTGATCTCGATAAGCCGCTCCTTTTGCCTGTGCATGGAGTTCAGGGAAGCCAGCATCTCCAGCACAATCTGGGACAGGTCCTTGATCTGAATCTCCGGCACATACTGCTGCCCGATGGGACACTGATTGGCGCAGTAGTAGTTGCAAAGGTTGGGCTGCCGGTATTTCTCCGCCATGGTCAGTACCTCGTCCGGATAGGGCAGGGATCGTTCGTTCTCGATCTTCTCGATACGCTCCGGGGAGATGGTCTCCAGTAGTTCGCTGGCCGACTCTCGGGTGAGCTTCAGGCTCTCTCTGGTCAGCTGGTAGATGTTCTTGTTTTCTTTTGTGGATACTCTGGCCATGTTCAACTTCCTCGCCTTTCATCATGCGTATCATCATTATACGAGTTAGCGACAAAAAACGCAACTGCCACCACGCGAAGAAAACTATATCATTGTAATGCCGTTTTTGGCAATTCTTATCTCCTTTTTGTGTGTGCTTATTGGGCAGTTCTCTTGAAACGCAAAAAATCCCGCACAGCAGCCGTGTAACCTGCCGTGCGGGAAGTTGACCCTTTATTCTGCGATCAGACGATCCGTTTTAATGGCGTAAGCATATGCTTCTGCGCTGACTTTTCTCAGGTAGGCCAGCGGCATGAGCTTGTCCACCGTCAACTTTTCACCGGCAAATGCCGCAGCATCCTCAATTCGCTCATAGTCATTGCCTGTCAGCAGGCACGCCGCCATATACATTACCTTAGTTGCTCTGGTGGCGGCGATCTCCGGGCTGTAGTTTTCTGCGTAGATATGGCCGCGCAGATCACGGATGCCCTTCACATACAGAGGATATTCCTCAGCCTCGGTTTTTCCTCGGGACGCAAGGCAAAGCGCTGCATCGAATGTATCCCGAAGGCAGTCTTCCACACTGGCATCGCTGCCGCGGTATGCAAGTTCTGCCTTGGCAATTTCCGTGTATGTATGGTGCACTTTCGCAGTGTCCTCAAAGATATCAAGCAGAGAGGTCACATCGTAAAACTGTTTCATGACCTCCATATCCTTGCCGTCATTGAGGAGAATACCGGTGGTGTGGGGTGCAAATGCGGTGAGTTTATCCGCCAGGATACAATCTGCGCTGGGGATCTGTACTGCCAGATATTCCGGCTGCGTTTGCAGCAGCTCGTTTCGGATTTCCTTGCTGATAAGCTCAGCATAATGGTTTTCCTCGAACAGGACGTCCAAGAGGATATACAACGGCTTATGGTTTACCGGGGAATCATAGGTAAACTTGAAATGGCGCTTTTCGATATTATTTTTTCCGATGCGTTTTTGTTCTTCCGCACTCTGGAAAGGGAATATCTTGGATGCCTCTTCGATAAAGGCATCCAGATCCGTTCCGGGCTCCACGATGATATCAATGTCAGTGGACAACCGGCGCGGACGGTTCATCAGGAGCATCAGGCAGGTACCGCCCTTGAAAATGAAAGGCATACCCACACGGGCCAGAGCCTCCAGCAGGCCAAAGGCGTAGACCGCACGCTCCAGCAGGACAGGATCTCGCTTACTGGTTTTCTGAAGTTCACGGATATGCTCTTCCGCAAAACTGATTGGCTGTATCATGTCATTACTCCGTTCTTAGCGTAATATTTGTCTTTTCCCGGATCAGCGCCTTCAGCTGTTTCTCGGCACCGCGGCGCTTGGCATAGCGGAACAGGCAGCTCTCGTCGATCACATAACCGGAAAAAGTCCCTTCAAGGATTGCCGGATATTCGCTCTTGCTGATCACTTCCTGCAGCAGAGAGTCAGAAACCAAATCCACCAGCAGCTTTTCAAGCCGGGTGTGCCAGGCCTCCTCAATTCCCCTTGGTGCCTCAGTAACCAGCTTGTTTAATACGATCATGCCATCATACCAATACTGGTGATACAGCTCGGGTGTCGGGTCGAGCAGCACCTTGCCGGGGAATTGCTCCTTGAGCAGGTCAAAAACAAAGTCAATGATATCATCCTCCACGGAGAGGAAAAGAACGTTGTGGGCCAGCTGATGATTGACAAATTCGTTGAGCTGCACCAGTTCAAAAATGGTAAACTCCACCGCAGGGAACGCTTCCCGAAGGGCCTGTGCGACTGTGTTAGCCTCCTCTGAGTATTCATGCCGATAACTGCTCATCTTATTTCCGGAGACACAATACGCATTCCGACCGACGCGAACGACCTCTCCGCTTTTTACCAGGCCACGCAGTCTCTTGCGCATAGCCTCTTCTCCAAGCGGGCAGCCACTGTCCTGATTGGTCATAAAGAAATCTCCAAAACTAAAACTCTTCATGCCGGCCAATGCCGTCAGATGAACCTGATTGAACATGATAATCACCTCGCAAACCGTCCCATTTCGGCAATAAATACTCGTTATTGCCGTTTTGGTACAATTACATTATAGCGCTTTTCCTCGTTTCGTCAATACTATTTCGGCAATAGAGGATGTTTACTGCCGAAATAGTACCGCAAACACGAGAATAGTATTGCCCTTCAAAAGCATTTTATTCGCGAAGCCGGAGTTGGTTGCATCGAAAGGTGAAACCATATTTCACCATACCTGAAGCAAAATGCTTGGAGGATTCTGTTATAATGGTTTTAAGAGGAGGTGCAGCATGTATAGCATATCGGAATTTGCAGGCTTGTTGGTCAAGCAGGCCCGGGAAGAGAAGCAATGGGATCAGCAGTATCTGGCTGATGAGCTGGATATTGATATCCGCACGCTCAAGAAAATAGAAGCAGGCAAATCAGACATATCATTTGACACACTGAGCAGTCTGATCCATCTGCTTGAAATCTCACCGAAAATCCTGTTCTATGCTGATCGCACAGAAACCGGCGTGGAGATGGATAAGATATTTCGTCAGCTGATGCGCTTTTCTCCGGACAATATCCAGATGATCTGCGATTCAGCCCATTACATCCGGGCCTGGAAGGATGCCAACGGTGATGACTACCCTTTGGAACAATAAAGCATGACCGTTAAGAGAGATCCCTGCGCCGGAGAATACCAGCGCAGGGATTTCATTACACTTACCACTTGCTCATGATCTTACCATACATCTGCAGCTTTTCATCTTCGTAGCGGACTTCCCAAACATATCGGAGACTACGGCATCCAACGTCAGATTGCACACAGTGAAAGCGTTCTGGAAACGATTCTTTTCACTGGAACGCATGGATACGAGCTTACTTCGATAGCGGGTGAACTCGCGGAGAATACGGATATCCTTACTTGGAATGTAACTGCTGGGAACTAAGCCCATACGAAACAGATTGCCGACGACGTACAGTTTGAGGTTGTCGGTATCTCTGACATTCGGGAAACCGACGATTACCCCGGCATCCGGGTCGCGCTGAAAGCGAACTATCCGCCGATCAGCGTACCTCTGACGGTGGATGTCACCACGGGCGACATGATAACGCCCCGCGAGGTGGAATACACATTCTCCCTGCTGTTCGATAACCGCACGATCAGTATTCTTGCCTATAACCTTGAAACGGTTTTGGCGAAAAAGCTGGAAACTGTGCTGTCCCGCAACATTGCGAATACCCGTCCGAAAGATTATTACGACGTACATATCCTGTACGCACTGCGCGGCGCGGAGTACGACAAAGCGACGCTGCGCCGGGCGCTGGAACGGACGACGCAGAAACGCGGTAGCGGCATGATCCTGACAGACTACCCGGAAATTATGAAAGAGATCCGCGAAAGCGATACGCTCCGCAAGCTGTGGGAGAAATACAGCCGCGAGTAACCGTGTGCATTTCATGCGGGTTCCTTACAGAGATCCGGGTAGTTTCATGCTCCGTTTGTCAGTTACCTTTGTTCACCCTGGGACACTTGTTAGTGTTGAAAAAAGAACGTTTTTCGGATACTATATAGGTGAGAGCGGCAAAAAAAGCGGTACTTTTATTCGTGCAATAGGGGCGCTGGTATGATAAAAGGAGTTGGCAGCAAGGAGTATCGCTAAAATGAGAGCGTTTCGGTAAACGATCTCGTTGGCATTGACTGCGGGCATATCTCGAATTACACCTATTGCCGAAGCCCGGAAGCGTCCTGCTTTCGCGGACTCGGTATGCTTTCCGCAAACCTGACTATTATAGCGCCCATAGCGGGCCTTGCCCGCGTATGCGCACAGCCATGCCGGCTGTGCGCATTTTTTTATTTCTGCCGAGCCCCTCCGTTTTTGAAAAATGGTTTTACCAAATCTTTCAGAAACGGAGGGTGAAAAATGTACTTTAATCAGGTCAAATTCGGGTGTCGGCTGAGGAATCTGCGGAAACAACGGAGGATGACGCAAGAGGCATTGGCGGGATCGCTCAATATCAGCATAGATCATCTCAGTAAAATCGAACATGGCAAACGCGGTGTGTCCATCGATCTGCTGCTGGATATCTCCGAAGCGTTGGATGTCTCTCTCGATTATCTGCTGAAAGGGACGATACACACCTCGCTTCAGATGAAGGATCTGATTGGACGGATGCAGGAACTCCACGACCAAATGGCGGCAATTTATGAAAACCCGTTCTGACAGTCCGGGTTTTTGCCCCAAAACCCGGACTACCCCGCCATACAAAAATCCTTTTGGCAGAGTTACAATTTACTCAAGCCAAAGACGACGGCTTTTCGTACCTTGAAAAACACTGCCCCCGGCAGTCATATCCGGCGACGAATAACGTCGGCTGACGGCCCCCTGACGAGGGGGAACAGCGATGCGGCGGGTGCGCGAAGACCACCTGCATCGGACAATCGTCCGATGTCAACGAACGGCCTTTAAGGTGCAGAGCGAAACTCATCCAGCCAAAAGCAGATGCGGCGATCTGTCTTGCGATGATCCCGTCAGCCCTGAACAAACAGCCTGTCCAGCCACAGATGCAAGCAATGGGGGCAGCTCGAGAGATCCTCGGGAGGTGAGAGTCCTGTTGGGCGCTGCCAAGCGCCGGTTCGTTCAGCCGCCCACGGTCCGGGGAGTAGTGTCGAATAGGACTGAACAAAGGATTATTTCAAAAGCAGCGGGAGCCGCCAGCATGAAGGGCAATGCAGCATGCTGCCAAAACCATGTGCGGCGGCTTCCGCTTTCATAAATATGAGGAAAGCATTATGAATACCAATATAGACTATCTGGGTCTGCTGGCCCTTCTGCGCCGCTTGCTGGCATTGGAGCTGATCAACGATTCAGAGGCAAAAAAGATCGCCGTGCGGCTGCGCGTGGATATGGGCGCGGACATCGCGGTTTTTCTCTGATTTTTCTCTTTTGGGTATGGATATTTTTGGACTTCAATGATATTGTGTGTTGCTGAACAGGGGGTGACAGTGGAATGAGCGGCAAGGAAAAAGCGAAAGGCTCGCTGGCGCTGGCAGCGCCGAGAGTTATTACGATCCCGGCAAATGTTCCGGAAATTGGACGAAAGCTCCGCGTGGCGGCCTACGCCCGCGTCAGCTCTAATTCCGACGATCAGACGCATTCCTTCGCGGCGCAGAATGCCTACTTCTCCAAGCTCATCGCAGGAAATCCAAATTGGGAATTGGCAGATATCTACGCTGACAAGGGCGTCACCGGCACTTCCATCGACAAGCGGGAGGACTTCTTGCGGATGATGGAGGACTGCAGAAAGGGACGCATCGACCGCATCCTTGTAAAGTCCATCTCCCGCTTCGGTCGCAACACAAGAGAGAGCCTGGAAGCAGTGCGGGAACTGGCGGGGCTCGGCGTCATCGTCCTGTTCGAGGAACAGAAGATCGACACGGCGGAGACCACCGGTGAGATGCTCACCGCTAGTAGTATGCTTCCAACCAAGACAGGAGCGGCCTTCGTTTTTTTATCTCTGAGCTAAGAGGTGCGTTTTCAAAAGCACGTTCTCTAAGGCTCTATGGTCTTCATGTAACTGCCACCAACAGGGCTTCAGAAAGCAGAGAACATTCTCCGCCCATCGATAGTCCTCTGGCTTCAGCGTTTCCAATGCAGCGCTGCGCTGGAATGCCGTGTTGCGCTTCCGCAGGTTGGCATCCACGCTGGCCCGATCCAGATATAAGTTCAGAAAGCCGCAGACGATGGCAGCTTCTTCCGTTGTATAGAACATGCTTTCCCTCCCATTCCGCAAACAGGCATCATTGTAACACGGTGCTCTTGTTTTGAAAATGGGCTGTTTCCACAAGTTTTCTCTCAAAAGTTTGTTGCAAACAGTTGTTCGATTTACGACGGCGTGCTATACTGATAGACACTAAGGACGAGGAGGCGCGCTATGCAGCAGAGCGGACGGACATATATTGCCATTGACTTAAAATCGTATTATGCGTCCGTCGAGTGCATGGAGCGCGGTCTTGACCCGATGACGACCAATCTGGTCGTAGCAGATCTTAGCCGCACGGAGAAAACCATTTGTCTCGCGGTATCGCCTTCTCTGAAGGCATACGGTATTTCCGGCAGAGCACGGCTCTTTGAAGTGGTCGAGCGCGTCAAGGAGGTCAACGCCGAACGTCGGCGCAAAGCAGGCGGCAATCTTTTTGAAAAGAGCTGCGATGCCCATGAGCTGGCAGTTGACCCGTCACGCGCGGTTGGCTATCTTGTCGCGCCGCCGCAGATGGCGAAATACATTCAGATCAGCACGCAGATCTACAATGTCTATCTCAAATACATCGCGCCCGAGGACATCCACGTCTACTCCATCGACGAGGTGATGATGGATGTGACCAGCTACCTCGAGACGTATCATATGACCGCCCGCGAGCTGGCGAAGACCATGATCCTCGATGTGCTGCGCACCACGGGCATCACGGCCACGGCGGGCATCGGCAGCAATCTCTATCTCTGCAAGGTCGCTATGGACATTATGGCGAAGCATGTGCAGCCGGACAAAGATGGCGTCCGCATTGCGGAGCTTGACGAAATGAGCTACCGTGAGCAGCTTTGGGCGCACCGCCCGCTGACAGATTTCTGGCGTGTTGGGCGCGGTTATGCAAAGAAGCTGGAAGCCATCGGCATCTACACCATGGGCGATGTTGCAAGATGCTCCATCGGCAAGCCGAACGAATACTATAATGAAGAACTGCTCTATCGGATGTTCGGCATCAACGCTGAGCTCCTCATCGACCACGCATGGGGCTGGGAGCCGTGCCGTATGCAGGATATCAAGGCATACCGGCCGGAAACGAACAGCGTCTGCTCTGGACAGGTTCTCCAATGCCCGTATTCCTTTGAGAAAGCACGGTTGGTTGTACGGGAGATGGCGGAGGCCGTCGCGCTGGATCTGTTGGAAAAGAAACTGGTAACGGATCAGCTGACCCTGACAGTGGGATACGACATTGAAAACACCGCAGGCGGCAGCTACCACGGCGAGACCGTGACAGACCGCTATGGCAGGAAGATCCCCAAGCACACCCACGGAACAGCAAATCTGCCGAGAAAAACATCTTCGGCCCGGAGCATCACGGACGCCGTTCTTGGCGTTTATGATACAAAGGTCAATCCGAAGCTGTCTATTCGGAGACTTACTATCACCGCCAATCGGCTGGTGGGCGAAGATACGGTACAGCAGGAGTCGGAAGCCCCGGTACAGTTCAACCTGTTCGATAATATCGAGGTACAGGAGCAACGGCTGCGGGAGGAAACGGCTCAGTTGGAGCGGGAGCGTAAAATTCAGGAAGCCATGCTCGACATTAAAAAGAAGTTCGGCAAAAACGCCATTTTGAATGGCGGAAGCTATCTGGATGGTGCCACCGCCAAAGAACGGAATAAGCAGATTGGAGGGCATAAGGCTTGAGCGGAAAATATGAAGACATTATCCATTTGCCCCATCCGGATTCGCCAAAACATCCGCGAATGTCCCTCCATGACCGTGCGGCGCAGTTCTCTCCCTTTGCCGCTTTGACTGGTCACAGCGCCGCCATTGCGGAAACCGGGCGGCTGACGGATCAGCGTGTAGAAATGGACGAATATGAAATGGCGCGAGTGGACGCGGAATTGCAGCGCCTCCAGGAGCTGCTTCCCGGCGGGCCCACTGCGTCCATCACCTACTTTGTGCAGGATGAACGGAAGAACGGCGGCAGCTACCAAACTGTCACCAGATCGGTCAAGCGGATCGATGCAGTCAGCGGTATGATCCAGATGACAGACCGGCAGCTCATTCCCATTGCGGATGTTTTCAGCATTGAGATCATCCCATAAAAAAGAAATATCATAACGAAAACTCCCAAACCCGTTCATTATAGAGCAGGCTTGGGAGTTTTCATTATAACTGAAATCAAATTACAGAAGGAGGAGACAGAATGAATCCAAACGCAGATTATCTCGGCATCGTTACCATGCTTCGCAGCCTGCGGGAGCAGGGACTGGTCAGCGGCAGTGAAGCAAAAAAGATCGCCGCGCGACTGATGGTACAGCTTGGCGCGGACATCATTATTTCTCTTTGATTTTTCACTTTTAGGTATAGCTATTGCGGATGCTTCATGGTATTGTGTGTTGCTGACAGGAGGTGACAGCAAATGAGCGGCAAGGAGAAAACCAACGGTTCTCTGGCCATGGCCCCGCGGGTCATTACGATTCCTGCAGCAAGTCAAGAAAACACCAGAAAGCTCCGCGTGGCGGCATACGCCCGCGTCAGCTCCAACTCCGAGGATCAGAAGCACTCCTTTGCCGCACAGAACGCCTACTACTCCAAGCTCATCACAGGCAACCCCGATTGGGAACTGGCAGACATTTACGCAGATCAGGGCATCACCGGCACATCCATAGACAAGCGGGATGACTTTCTGCGGATGATGGAGGACTGCCGGAAAGGGCGTATTGACCGCATCCTTGTGAAGTCCTCCTCACGTTTTGCTCGCAATACCAAAGAGAGTCTGGAAGCGGTGCGAGAATTGGCTGCGCTGGGCGTCAGCGTCTACTTCGAGGAACAGAACATCGACACCGCGCAGGTATCCGGAGAAGTTCTTATCGCCATGTTCGCAGCATTGGCTCAACGGGAAAGTGAAGCTATCTCCGAGCGAATGCGGTGGAGTTACCGGACTCGAATCGACAAGGGCAGATTTTCCACCAATAAAGCACCGTTTGGTTACATGCTGGCAGATGGACGATTGGAAATCAACACGGAAGAAGCAGAAGTTGTCAAAGAAATTTTTGATATGTCCTTGCAAGGAGAGAGCATCTCGGATATAGCAAAGAGAGTCAGTAAAATGGATATCCCTACGAGAGATAAGACTTCGTATTGGCAGGGGAGTTCTATCCTGTATATTCTCCATAATGAAAAATACGCAGGGGACTGCTTACTGCAAAAAACATATACGGCGCAAGAACTGCCGAGATTTAGAAAACGAAATCTCGGTAAGTATCGGCAGGTCTTTGTAAAGCAATCTCATCCGGCTATTATAGAGCGCGAAAAGTTCGAAAGGGTTCAGGAACTGCTAAAAAGAAAAAGAATAGCATTTGCTGGTGATAGCGTGTCAACACCGTTCAGCAAAAAGATAAAGTGTGCGGAATGCGGTTCCACATTTCGGCTTAAAAAAGTACGAGGGAAGAACTACTGGACATGCATGGCACACGAGAAAGATGTACATAAGTGCAGTATGCTGCCGCTTCCGGAGGAACAGGTATTGCAGGCGTTCCTTCGACTGTACTACAAACTCAAATACTACGGTATAGGAGTACTTACACAACTCATCTCTGACTTCCACGCTGCCAAAACCGGCAGCCTTCTCTGGAGCGAAAACATCGTGGAGATTAACAAACAAATATCAGATATTGCCAGTCAGGAACGACTTTTGACCCAGCTCAAGCAGCAGGGCAGCGTCGATCCTGACATTTTTATATCCCGCGGCAATCTGCTTGCGGAGCGCCGCCGGGAACTAAAGCTCCAAAAGGAACGCATCCTGCGGTCTGAG
>NZ_JACOQI010000011.1 GCF_014297285.1 Dysosmobacter segnis | reverse complement strand
AAGCACCCAGAGAGACAGCCTCAAAAGGCCATTTCCTCTGGGTGCTCATTTCAGCGCTATTTTTCCAGCTCTTTGCTATTGGTCATACATAAAAGGCTTGTTTTGACCCCGGCATCATGACATTCTTATCATCCGGTTCCAGATCCAGCGTCCATGCGTCGATCTGCTCCTTTTGCGAGATGACCTCCAACTGCCGGAGATTGCCTCGCTTTTGGAGCGAAGCAAGTACATAGTCCTGAAACGCGGGAATGAGTGGCGCCGCCGTTTTGTGATCCAACTCCTCAAATAACCGCACACGGTCTCTTTCCGGGCAGAAAATGTAGCATTTTCTCGGCTGTTCCGTCTTTTCAAGAGTTCCTTCCTCGCCATCTTCCTGACCGGGATTCTCTCGCTGCGAATCATCGTTTGCCATGAGTGTCACCACGGCATACACGCCGTCATGAAACAACTGCCGCTGATACCCTTTCATGGTGCTTTGCAGCTGTCTCACCATATCATTTTGGGTGGCTTCTATGGTTGCGCCGCCGTAGATGGCGTCTGCCATAACCGACTCGTCTGTTCAGTTTCTCTCCTCACCCTCCTTCTTCGTCGGTTCAGTTGTTCCAACGTTCTTCCTGCTTGCAGGATCGGTGAGGGCAAAAATTAGATTTTAAAGAACAGGTATGATTAGACAGAAAGCTGTGCGCACAAAAGTTGCGAAATCACAGGTACCACCCCACTTTTTCCTTACATTTTCCGTGACAGTCGAATAACGGAATCACAGGTTTCATCCCTCAAAAAGCTTGCATTCTATATGACAGAATCACAGGTTTTATCCAGAAAAAGTCCGCATTCTACATGACAGAATCACAGGTTTCGTCGAGCACTCACGGCAACGAAATCACAGCTTTTGCCCCTACACAGTAGTATCCGAAATCACAGTTTTGGTTCGTGCATTCTGCATGACGAAATCACAAGTTTTGACAATACGGAATACCCGAAAAGTCTGGAATTACTATGATTTTACAGAAGGTCTCTCTCAAAAAGCGGTCTTGATTTAAACTCCTTATAAATCAGAAAGCACGGTATACAATCGGTCATGTTGAAACAGAAAATACTACTCAGAAAATATAGAAATATTTTCTCTGTTTTGGTCCGATTTTTTCTTCTATATTTTTTAAAAAAGCTGTACATTATGCACACACCGGGAAAAGTTAAATTCTGGCAGTCAAGAGGTCAGCGGTTCGATCCCGCTATTCTCCACCAAGGAAAACCTTGAAACCATAATGGTTTCGAGGTTTTTTCTTATATATGGCAAATTGCACAAAGTCGCTTTTGTGTTGAATTTGTGTTGAACGCGCGGGAAAATTTCTCCGCCAAAAACCTTAAAACCACAACGCTTTATGTTCATAGGTACACAATGTAATCTATGGGGCAAGCCGGACGGTACAGGGCACGGAAAATAAGTCGAGGGAATTTTCCTCGACTTATTTTCCTTTGATCCAAAGTTTATCTGCGTGACGATGCTCCAATCAAATATAGCCAACAGCAGCCTCGCCGGAACACCGGTAAGGCTGCTGATACTTTTATGGCAAGTCCTTCTCCATTTGAGAAACGGTTTCGTTGTAGAACACGTCCAATTCACCGACGTATCCGGGCTTCCACGGCTTATTCCGCCCGCAGTAGTGGATGACAGACGAGCGCTGCCGCACATCGTCCAGCGTCATGCCATCCCCGTTGAACCGGTGAAGGGTGAATAGCTTTTCCGTCATGTTATATTGGATCGAGTCCAGCGGGATGATGCTTTGTCCGTACAAGGCGCTGATGATGTCCTGATCCGGCAGCATGAGCCGTCCTTTGTGGCGTTCCATATAGTCAAATACCGCCTGTGTGTCCTGCTTTGCCCGCAAGGCTTCCAGATTCATCAGCATGACGCCGGAGTTGATATAGGGATCATCCTCTCCCATGCCGAGACGCAGTTCGTTGAAACGGTGCAGAAAAGCCCTGATGTGGGAGGCCGCGGCAAAGAAGGCTGCGCCCATAGGCATTCCATATAACGTCCGCAGACTTTTCCGCACAATAAGATCCGGGTCGAGATATAGTACCCGGTCCAGCGTATGCGGCAGATATTTCGCGGCAAATATCCGGTAGTAGATTGCCTTCGGATACCGGTCCGACGTTGGCGCGTCCGTCAGCCCGCTTTCGTCCACACGGATCAGATGCAGCCCGCCCCGCTGCCCCAGCAGCGCCCGGGTCGCCGTTAAATCGGAGGCTGACAGCCCCTCGTCATGCAGGATATATACGTCAAAAAATGCGGCGGGGTCACTTTGGAGCGCGGAAAACAACATGACATTCATCTGAGGAACGTAATTCCGATCCAGCGTGACAAGCAGGTTCATGGGATATGAGTTTTGGTTTTCGATCATGATCGTCCTCCCTTGGAGTTTTGCTGGGCTGCGCTGTTTTCAGTCAATACGGAAAGAAAAATAAGCGTTCTGCATGGCAGGCCCACCGCGTCACGCTCCCTTTTGGTTCAGCGGCAGATAAACGGTAAAGCTGCTCCCCTGCTGCGGCTGGCTATCCACCTCAATGCGTCCTTCCGTCAATTCTATGATCCGATGGACGATAGAAAGCCCCAGGCCCAGGCCGTGCTTTTTATCCTCCGCCGCGCCCTGATAGTATTTTTCAAAAATGTGGGACTGGACCTCCGGCGTCATGCCTGATCCGGTATCCCAGACCCGGACAACGGCCTCCCCGCCGACCTGTCGCAGCTCCACACCGATCTCGCCGCCCGGCGGGGTATAGCGGATCGCATTATTCAAGAGATTGATCCATACCTGCCGCAAAAGTTCCTCATTGCTGGTACAATCCACGCTTTCCAGCTCTGCGGAAAAGGTCAGGCGCTTTTCCTCCCAGCTATGGGCACAGAGGATGGCGCACCGACGGATCTGCTCATCCAGAGAAAACGTGGTTTGATCCGGCAAAAACCGCTGGGACTGCAATTTTGTCAGCAGCAGCGTCCGGTTGGTCAATTCCGCCAGACGGGCGGACTCGTCCTGAATGATCCGCAGATACTGCTGCCGCTCCTCCTCGGTAAGATCCGGCTCGGAAAGTAGCTCCGCAAAGCCCTTGATGGCGGTGATCGGCGTCTTGAATTCATGGGAATAGCTGTTGACAAAGTCCTCCCGCAAGGTGCGGACGCTTTGCAATTCCTCCGTCATGCGGTTGAAATCCTCACACAGATCGTCCAACAGCTGATGCTTATCTGTTTTCAGCCGGACGGAATAGTCTCCTCCCGCCACGGCGCGAAGTCCGTCCATCAAGTTTGTCACATTGGCGCTGAGCTTATGCTCCAGAAACCCGGTTGTCAGGATCAGTGTGATCAAAAGCGGCAGGTACACGGCGGAGAGCACAGATCCGGCAGTACTGACAGACGCTTCCGGTATGGCGGTGCCGTTGGAAAAATAGAGATAACGCAGCAGCAGAAATGAACTCATAATGGCGAAGGTAGCTACCAGCCCTTCCAACGCCACCCACAGCAGCCATATTTTCCGGTATTTGGAATGTTTCCTTTTCACTGCTCTTTCTCCTTCACAAGCTCCGCCTTATATCCCAGTCCCTTGATGGTGATGATCTGAAAGTCGTCCACGTCCTTCAGCCGGTTCCGCAGACGGCTGATATGGGTCTTGTCCGTGTCCTCCCCGCTCTCTGATACATACCCCCACACATCGTCCAGCAGCTGACTGCGAGTAAAGATCTGCCCCGGATAGGACAGCAGCTTATAAAGAAGGTCAAATTCCTTCTTTGGCAGCTCCAGGGTCTGCCCGCGGCAGGTCACGGTGTAGGATGCGGAATCCAGTCGGGTGTTTCCCACAAGGATCTGCTGTTCGCTGGCGATGTGGGCCCGCCGCAGCAGGGCCTGGATGCGCCAGATCAGCTCCTCGTAATCCACAGGCTTGGTGAGATAATCGTCAATGCCGGAAGAAAAGCCCTCCCGCTTGCTGTCCATGGATTGCAGAGCGGTGAGGAACAGCACGGGGATCTCGTTGCCCTCCGCCCGCAGCGTCCGCACCAGCTGGTAGCCGTCCATCACCGGCATCATCACATCCGCCACGATCAGATCCACATGCTGCCGGTTCAGGATATCCAGAGCCTCCCGGCCGTTCGCCGCCGTCACCACTGTAAATTGATGGCGGAGCTTGGCCTGGGTCAGCAGGCGGACGGCCTCGTTGTCCTCTGCCAGTAAAATCGTTGCCATAGGAGCCTCCTTTTTCGCCGCGCTTCAAAACTTTATCATATGATGTTCAGTCAGCTTAATAAGCTGAACATGGTAGACGCTGCCGAATTGAAAGCCTACATAAACCGTATCGTGGACGATATGGACAAGGCACAGCTCGCCGCGATGGAGAAAGCCCCGCTGGGCTATGCGGCGAAGATCCGTGACAAGATCGAAACGCTGCTGGAAGCCCACTATCGGGAAACTTTTGATAAATGGCTGGAAACGGAACGTATCGTCTGTATGCCCTCGTTCCGTCTGCCCACATCTATTCATCCCGCCAGCAATACCGCCATATACGCCCGTTCGCTGTACACGGCGGAGGACGGCGACATGAACAAGCTGGAACAGAAGCTGATTGTAGAGTTGACCGCCCTGCCGAATGTCCGCTGGCGGCACAGAAATATTGCGCGTCAAGGGTTTGCAATCAACGGCTTTATCAAGCACTACCCCGATATTCTGATTATGACCCAAAGCGGCAAGCTCATCTGTGCGGAAACCAAGGGCGAACACCTGAAAAACGACGATAGCCGGGAGAAAATCGCGCTGGGTCAAGCGTGGCGTACAGCGGCGGGCAAGGATTTCCGCTATTACATGGTGTTTGAAAATGAGGAAAACCTCTTGCCGGGTGCAATGAGCATGAGCCAGTTTATCGACACGGTTAAGGCGCTGTAAAACGTCTCTCATTCGCAGGGGTCTATAATTTCTACCCCCATGTTTGATCGATGTAAATGCACAAGTTTATACAGTTTCAGGCAGCAGGAGCAATTCTGCTGCCTTTTTCTTTGGGTGACTATTCCGTTTACCTCGCGTATGCGGATTGTCATAATTTTCCGAAAAGGAGCGTGGTAGTAATGAAATTGAAAACCGTTCAAAGGAGATGGTGCGCCGATGCAAAGCAGAAAACGCAGACGGATTCTGATGCAGGAGGCAGAATATGGCGAAACCGCTTGACCCCAAAGCGATAGAGGCAGAGCGGCAAACCAGCAGCCGAGCTGAACGCCGGGAACAGAAACGCCGCCAGATGCAGGACGAGATTTCTTATAACCAGCGTGGAAATGGTGTTATTATTCCACCGCAGAAACGGCGGGAACTTGCAGAGGAGCCGTCCAAACTCCGTGTTGCGGCGTACTGCCGCGTCAGCACACAGGAGGAACAGCAGGTCGGCAGCTTCGATATGCAGATTCACCATTTTACCAAGAGGATTGAGGCAAATCCGCAATGGGAGCTGGTTGAGATTTATCAAGACGAGGGCATCAGCGCAACTACCGTTGAAAAACGTCTTGGCTTTCAGGAAATGATTGCCGACGCAGTTGACGGGAAGATTGACCTGATTCTCACCAAAAGCATCAGCCGTTTTGGTAGAAATATCGTGGATATTCTGGACAATCTGCAAACGCTTTCTGCGCTGAACCCGCCCGTTTCCGTTGAGTTTGAGACAGAGGGAATCACCTATACCGGCGATGGGCGGAATAATCTGCTGATCTCATTGCTGGCAGCTCTGGCTGAAATGGAGTCCCAGTAAAAGAGCGAGGCAATTAAGGCTGGTATCCGCTGGCGGATGGCAGAGGGTATCTACAAATTCTCCGTTCAGAATACGCTTGGCTTCTATCGTGATCATTTCGGGCGGCTTGTCATTGAGCCGACCGAGGCAAGAATTGTTGAGTACATCTATGAAAGCTGCTTGGAGAGCGCAACCCCGGCAGAAATCGCCGCCGCACTGACAGAACAGGGTATCAAGTCTCCAATGGGGAACGATCTCTGGTCTGCCGGTACTGTCCGCAGCATCCTCCGAAATGAGAAATACTGCGGTGATGCTTTGATGCAGAAAACCTATACCAAGGATTTTCGCACCCATAAATCCGTCAAAAATACAGATTTGAATATGTATTTCAAGGAAAATCACCACACAGCGATTATCAAAAAAGAGGATTGGATCAAGGTACAAAAGCTGCTGTCAGAGCGGCACAGCACAGCAAAACGAGCTACATTGCGCCGTTTGAGCAATCACTTCGTCGCATACCGTGTAAAGGATGGTCTTTTCAAGGGCTATCTGATCATGGATTCCCGCTGGTCTTTTATGGAACGTCAGGAGTTTATGAAAATCGTGGATGAGGCGCAAAACACTATGAAATGAAAGGATTTTTACTATGAACTTCGATTTTTCCGCTTTGAACTTTGAAACCATCGACTCCAACATCAACGCCTACCCGGACATGTTCCTGAATCAGAATGGCGTGACTTTCACCAAGAAAGTGCTTGAGGACTTGGGTTATCCCGCCTTTGTTTTGTGTCTGCTGGATGCGAAAGCAAGAGTATTTGCGATCCGTTCCTGCAAGAGCAACGAGCCGAAGGGCTTCAAGTTCTCCAAGCCAAGAGGCGAACAGAAAGGTGTTGTTACGATTTCCAACAAGAATCTGCTTGACCCGCTTCGCGCTGTCACCGGCGAGGACTGGATTCCCGGCAAGCGTTACAGGGTGCGCGGGTTCTGGGTTGCCGATGCAAAAACCATGTGCTTTGACCTTAATGAAGGGGTACAGGAGGACTTTCGCCCTGTTACGCCGAACAATGATGCAGAATAATCCCTGATATTCAGGGAGAAAAGGGAGAGCAAAAGAGCGGCGGCAAGCCGCCTGAGCGAAAAAGCCCCCCCTCCCTTTTCTCCCTCGCTGCTGCTATGGAAACCGCGGAAAACCGCAAGCGGTTTACACACCGTTCCCAAAGCCTGTGCTTACCCTCTTTTTCCTCTCTGGCTTTCTCCCTATACAGAGAAAAGTGTTCATTTTTACTCCAAGAGCGCGCAGTTACCGTGATGGGTAGAGCGCAGTATGTCAATACGGCATAGAAAAACGAACGGCACATAGGCGATTTTATCCTCAAAAAAGCCCCGAAACGCAACATAAAAGAAGCCCAGCACCACGCCGTTTGACGTGATGCTGGGCTGTTCCTGATTACAGCGATTTTCAGCGGGTGAAGCAATGCTCTGCTTGCAGATAGCTCTTTCGCATTTTGCTGCATGGCGTAGGAATGTACTGTTTCGCAAAATCTCACGCGCAGAAGTGTACCGTGTACACTCCATCGTGCTTTACTTTCCGATGTGCTTTTTTCGTGCAGGGAGAAAGAACTTTACTGTTTTCACTACACTCGATTTTAGCACGGCGTTTTTACTGCCCTCACAGTCGATTTACTCTGAAATTAAGCCAAAATGCCGCAGCGCATCCTTGATTGCCTCGACCTTTTCGGGCGGGCAGGGATGATACTCATGCTTTTTCTGTTCAACAGCATTCGGGGCTTTGTGCATATCCAGTCCAACCATGCGCTTGACCTCGACAATATATGCCGTATGAACTTTGAAGCCATACTTTTCCTGCACATACTCCTGAATGCGTTTATAGGTCGGATGCTCCTTAACCTCTCCGGTTTCCACTTCCATTCTGACCTCAACCGTCAGTGGATTTGTTTCCCGTGACAAGAGGACTACCGTCTCCACATGGGCGGTGCCGGGGAACATATCCACGGCGGCGGCCCGCTTGGCTTCGTAGCCGAACTCCCGGAAGATCTTCACGTCCCGGCCCAGCGTTGCCGGGTCGCAGGAGACATAGACCACCTTCTCCGGCCCCATGGCTGCCACGGAGGCGATGACCTCCGGAGCCAGTCCCTTCCGAGGCGGATCCACCGTCACTACATCCGGGCGCAGGCCGTCGCTCTCCAGCTTGGCAGCGATGTCCGCCGCGTCTCCGCAGAAAAACTCCGCGTTTTCAATGTGGTTGCGGAGGGCATTCTCCTTGGCGTCCCGGATGGCGGGGGGCACGATCTCCGCGCCGATGACCCGTTTGGCTGCCTTCGCGAGACACAGGGTAATGGTACCGATACCGCAGTAGAGGTCTAATACCGTTTCGTTTCCGGTGAGGCCCGCGAATTTCAGTGCCTTGCCGTACAGCACCTCCGCCTGATCCCGGTTCACCTGATAGAAGGATGGCATGGACAGCTTGAATTCCAGGCCGCAGAGGGTGTCCATCAGATAATTCCGGCCGAACAGCGTCCGATATTTGTCTCCTAAGACCACATTGCCCCGGCGGGTGTTGCTGTTCAGCAGGACGCCTACGGTATGGGGCACAGCGGCGGTGACATAGGCCGCCAGCTCCGGCTCCCGCGGCACCTTATTGCCGTTGACCACCACGCAGCAAAGGCTTTCGCCTTTCCGGTTCACCCGGACGCAGACATGGCGCACGAGGCCCTTTCCGGTGGTCTCATCGTAGGTGGAGATCTTGTAGCGGCGCATCCACTCCCCCACCGCTTGGGCGGTGCGGTCGGCGGCCTCCGTCTGGATCAGACAGCGGCGGATGGGCACAACCTTGTGGGTCCGAGCCTGAAAAAAGCCGATGGAACCGTCAGCCCCCACGGGGTACTGGCTCTTGTTGCGGTAATGCTCCGGATTTTTCGCCCCCAGAATTTCCTCCACAGTCAGATCCAGCCCGCCGATGCGGGTCAAAGCGTCCTGCACCCGCTGGCGCTTGGCCCACAGCTCCTCCGGATAGGTGAGGTGGCGGTAGGCGCAGCCGCCGCACTTCCCGGCATAGGGGCACTCCGGCTCCATGCGTTCGGGAGACGGATTATGGATCTTTACGATCTCACCGGTGCAGGAAGTTTTCATCACCTTGGTGATCCGGAGGTCGATCTCCTCCCCCCGGACGGCGTGGGGCACGAACACCACAGCCCCATTTACCCGGGCGATTCCCAGTCCCTCGCTGGAATAGCCGTCAATGACGGCGGTATAGACGCTGCCTTTTTCCAATGCTTCCATGGCTTTTATCCCTTTTATTCTCAATTGAATTCAGATGGTTCTCGATTCCGCAGCGGCAGGGATGGATGTGTACGGGAAAGACCTGTTTGGGTTTCCTGCACCACTTGAACCAATCCGTTTTTGGTGGCTTACAAGTCTCGAAAACGCACGGCAGCGGGGAGCATCGCCCCCGCTGCCGTGCGGCGTACCCTGCGGGTAGGTATATTCTATCAGGATTCCTCCCACTTGTCCAGAAGCTGCCGGAGCTGATCCGCCCAGCGGCCAAGGGTCTTGTTGTCCCGGCCCTTGGAGCGGCGGATGACGTCTACCATCCGCTGACCCAGCGCCACCAGACGCTCGTAAGCAGAGCTGACCCGCTGGCCGCCCACAGCCTTGGCCTTTCGCTCCGGCAGATAGCCGGGAGCCACGATCTGATCCTCGATCAGATCATAGACCTCGGTGTACTGGGGGGCGTGGGCGGTGAAGCCCAGCTTTTCCACGCTCTCGGCGAAATAGGGAGCCACCTCCCGGTCGCCGTGGACGATGAACACGTGCTGGGGCTTGGGGGCCTTGATGTCCGCGATCCACGCCAGCAGGTGATCCCGGTCGGCATGGGAGGAAAGGCCCTGGAAGTTCACGATCTTGGCGTGAACGGCGATCTCTTCGCCGAAGAGCTTCACACTTCTGACGCCCTCCAGCAGGGAGCGGCCCAAGGTGCCCTCCCCCTGATAGCCCACGAACACGATGGTGCACTCCGGCTTCCAGAGGTTGTGCTTCAGGTGGTGACGGATACGGCCCGCGTCGCACATACCGGAGGCGGAGATGATGACCTTGGGGATACCGTCCTCGTTCAGCCCCTTGGATTCCTCCACCGTCTCCGTCATGCGGAGGTTGGAGAAGTTGAACATGTGGGTGCCGTCCTGCACCAGCGCCAGAGCGTCGGCATCCAGATAGCCGTCCAGATTCCCGGTGAAGATGGTGGTGGCACGGCGGGCCAGAGGCGAGTCGATGTAAACCGGAAAATCCGGGTTGGACTTCACAAGGCCCTTGTCCTTGATCTCCCGGATGAAGTACAAAAGCTCCTGGGTACGGCCCACGGCGAAGGCCGGGATCACCACGTTGCCGCCCCGGGCCATGGTATCGTCGATGATCTTCGCCAGGTTCTCGGTGTAGCTCCACACCTCCGTGTGGTTGCGGTTGCCGTAGGTGGACTCCATCACCACATAGTCCGCCCCGGCAAAGTGGCTGGGATTCCGGATGATGGGCTGATCCACATTGCCCAGATCGCCTGAAAAAATCAGCTTTTTGGTGACGCCGTTTTCCGTGGCGGTGACGGTAATGCAGGCGCTGCCCAGCAGATGCCCTGCGTCGGCAAAGCGGACGCTGACGCCCTCGCACAGTTCCACATCCTCGCCGTATTCGCAGGTGGTGACGTACTGCTTCACATTTTCCGCATCCTCAATGGTGTACAGCGGCTCCACCTTGGGGGCGCCGGAACGGGCTGCCTTGCGGTTCTTCCACTCGGCATCGGACTCCTGAATGTGGGCGGAGTCCAGCAGCATGATATCCATGAGGTTGGCCGTCACACGGGTGGTGAGGATGCGGCCCCGGAAGCCCTGCTTCACCAGCATGGGCACCCGGCCGGTATGGTCGATATGGGCATGGGTGATGAGCACGAAGTCGATGCTGCCGGGATGGAAGGGCAGGGCTTCGTTGTTCACCTCGTCACGCCCTTGCTGCAAGCCGCAGTCGATCAGGATGTTTTTGCCGTTGACCTCCAGACAGTGACAGCTGCCGGTCACGCACTGGTCAGCGCCGTAAAAGCTCAGCTTCATAATGGGCCTCCTTCTTTTTTCGTCCGGGTTTTCCGCGTTGTTTCCTGTTAAGATCATCTTAACACAAGGCCCCGGAAAGCACAAGAAAGGTTTCGTGAACTTCTCCGGTCATTTTGCCGGGTTTGCCGGAATATGCCGGCGTTTTCCCGGCCGTTCTCACCTTTCTGCACAAAAAACAGGATAGTGTGGCTGCGGCACGGTCCCGTAGTCCGCCATTGATGGATGTCGATTCAAGAAGAAAATTGAAAACTTCTCTCTGGCAAACTCCGTATCCCCGCTGAACGGTCCACACTTTGTAAACTTTTTTCGTATCTTTCCCATTTTTCTTTGCAATCCCGGAGCGAATATGATATAGTATGCTTGTTTTATTGTGGGCGGCTATGTTCCCGCTCATTTTATATGGTATATTCTCTTCCCGCCCAGAGCCGGGCGGAAGCGTGAAAGGATGTTTTATAACCTATGGGACTTTTGAAATCCATCTTTGGCGATTATAGCTCCCGGGAGCTGAAATCCATCTACCCCATTGTGGATAAGATCGAGGCGCTGGGCGACGAATACAAGGCCCTCACCGATGCAGAGCTTCAAGCCAAGACCCCGGAGTTCAAGGAGCGTCTTGCCAACGGCGAGACCCTGGATGACATTCTGCCGGAGGCTTTTGCCACCGTGCGGGAGGCCGCGGACCGTGTATTGGGCATGCGTCCCTACCGGGTGCAGCTGGTGGGCGGCATCGTGCTGCATCAGGGCCGGATCGCCGAGATGAAGACCGGTGAAGGCAAGACCCTGGTAGCCACCCTCCCCGCCTATCTGAATGCGCTGACGGGCAAGGGCGTCCATGTTGTCACCGTCAATGACTATCTGGCCAAGCGTGACTCCGAGTGGATGGGCAAGGTCCACCGCTTCCTGGGTCTGAAGGTAGGCCTCATCATCCACGGCCTCACCGCTCAGCAGCGCAAGGACGCCTACGCCGCCGACATCACCTACGGCACCAACAACGAGATGGGCTTCGACTACCTCCGCGACAATATGTGCATCTATTCCAGCGAGCTGGTGCAGCGGGGCCACAGCTTCGCCATCGTGGACGAGGTGGACTCCATCCTGATCGATGAGGCCCGTACCCCCCTGATTATTTCCGGTCAGGGCGAAAAGTCCACCCAGATGTACGATATGGCGGAGATGTTCGTCTCCCGCCTGAAGAAAAAGGTAGTTGTGCAGGTGGACGATAAGGAGGAAGAGGACTCCCACATCGATGCCGACTATATTGTGGACGAAAAGGCCAAGACAGCCACCCTCACCGCCTCCGGCATTGCCAAGGCGGAGGAATTCTTCCATGTGGAGAACCTGTCCGATCCCTCCAACGCCACGCTGAACCACCACATCAATCAGGCGTTGAAGGCCCACGGCACCATGAAGCGGGATATTGACTACGTGGTGAAGGACGGCGAGGTCATCATCGTGGACGAGTTCACCGGCCGTCTCATGTTTGGCCGCCGGTACTCCAACGGCCTCCATCAGGCCATCGAAGCCAAGGAGCACGTCAACGTCAACAGTGAAAACAAGACCCTGGCTACCATCACCTTCCAGAACTACTTCCGTCTGTACGATAAACTGTCCGGTATGACCGGTACCGCCATGACTGAGGCGGAGGAATTCGGCACCATCTACAATCTGGACATTGTGGAGATCCCCACCAACCGTCCCAACCAGCGCGTAGACCACCACGACGTTGTGTATAAGACCGAGGCAGGCAAGTTCCGGGCGGTCATCCAGCAGGTGAAGGAGTGCCACGAGAAAGGCCAGCCCGTTCTGGTGGGTACCGTGTCCATTGAGAAGAACGAGCTGCTGAGCCACCTGCTCCAGCGGGAAGGCATTCAACACAATCTGCTGAACGCCAAAAACCACGAGAAGGAAGCCGAGATTGTGGCTCAGGCCGGTAAGCTGGGCGCCGTCACCGTGGCCACCAACATGGCAGGCCGTGGTACCGATATCATGCTGGGCGGCAACGCCGAGTACCTCTCCCGGGCCGACCTGGTGAAGGCCGGTTACTCCGAGGAGGTCATCGTGGACGCCACCGGCTACGCCGAGACCGACAACGCCGATATTCTGGCCGCCCGGAAGCTGTTTGCCGAGCGGATGGCCTACCACAAGGCCATCATCAAGGAGGAGGCCGAAAGGGTCCGGGCGGCCGGCGGCCTGTTCATCATCGGCACCGAGCGCCACGAATCCCGCCGGATCGACAATCAGCTCCGTGGCCGTGCCGGCCGTCAGGGCGACCCCGGTGAGACCCGGTTCTATATTTCTCTGGAAGATGACCTCATGCGTCTGTTCGGCGGCGACCGCATCCAGAACATGATGGAGAAATTCGATCTGGACGAGGACACCCCCATCGAAAACAAGATGCTGACCCGTGCCATCGAAAACGCCCAGACCACCGTGGAGAGCCGCAACTTCCAGTCCCGTAAGTCCGTTCTGGAATACGACGACGTCATGAACAAGCAGCGTGAGATCATCTACGCCCAGCGCCGTCAGGTGTTGGACGGTCTGGACATCAAGGAGACCGTGCTGAACATGATGCACACCTCCGTCAGCAACCATGTGGCGCTGGCCTTCGGTGAAAATCAGCATCTGGATGCCGCCCAGTATCACGAGATGCTCAAGGGCATGGAGGGTATCTACTTCGCCAAGGGTGCCGTGGAATTCTCCGACGAGGAAATCCCCTCCAAGACCCAGGAGGACTTTGACGAGGCGTTCATCGCCGCCGCCGAAAAGACCTACGAGGCCAAGGAGCAGGAGGTCACCACGCCCATCATGCGGGAGCTGGAGCGTGTCATCATGCTCCGGGTGGTAGACGAATACTGGATGGATCACATCGACGCCATGGACGATCTGAAGCAGGGCGTCCGGCTCCAGGGCTACGGCAACAACAACCCCGTGGACGTCTACAAGCGGGAATCCTTGGATATGTTTGAGGAAATGGTCTCTGCCATTCAGGATGAGACCGTCCGCCGCCTGTACTCCGTCCGTCTGCGGAAGGACGAGGAGGTCAAGCGGGAGCGTGTGGCCAAGGCCACCGTGGAAAACGTGGGCGGCGACGGCACCACGCCTAAAAAGCAGCCCGTGAAAAAGACCGTGAAGATCGGCCGCAACGATCCCTGTCCCTGCGGCAGCGGTCAGAAGTGGAAGAAGTGTACCTGCAAGGAGTATCACCCGGATCTGTAAGATCCCGTGTAAACCGCGCCGCCCTGCGGCGTTGATCAGTTCCCCGTTTCCCTTTCCCACTGCCGAAAGGGGAACGGGAACTCCAGAAAATATCATATCCCTGCCCTCTGGCTTTCCAGAGGGCATTTTTTAAGAGAACAAGCGAGGTTAACTATGCCCTTTCAACAGCATGAGCAAACCGGTCTGGTGTGGTTCACCGCCGATGTTTTGAATGAGATTCCCCACGGCTTTTCCACCCGGAAGGGCGGCGTGTCCCCCGCACCGTGGGACAGCCTGAACCTCCGCCCCGGACAGGGGGACGGCCCGGAAAAGCTGCGGGAAAATTACCGCCGCTTTTTCGCCATTCTGGGCCTGGACGAGACCCGTGCGGTCCTCAGTCAGCAGACCCACACCGCCAATATCCGCACCGTCACGGCAGAGGACGCCGGGAAGGGTCTGCTCCGTCCCCGGGACTACACAGATGTGGATGCTCTCATCACCAACGTCCCCGGTCTGCCCCTGACGGTCTTTTCCGCCGACTGCGGCACCGTGCTGCTGTACGATCCTGTCCATCAGGCCATCGGCGCCGTTCACGCCGGTTGGCGGGGCTGCGCCGCCGGGATCGTGGAGAAAACCGTGGCAGCCATGGGTACGGCCTATGGGAGCCGTCCCGCCGAGCTGCTGGCGGCGCTGGGCCCCTGCATCGGCCCCTGCTGCTTCGAGACCGATGGGGATGTTCCGGAGGCCATGCGGGCCGCGCTGGGAGCGATTGCCAACGCCTATATCACAGTGAAAGGTCCCAAATTCCATGTGGATCTGGCTGGGCTGAACCGCCAATGGCTGCTGCGCGCCGGTCTGCTGCCGGAGCGAATCGAGGTCTCCGGCATCTGCACCGCCTGCCGCCCCGACCTGTTCTGGTCGCACCGGAAAATGGGCGATCAGCGAGGCGTCCAAGTGGCCGTCATTTCTCTGAAGGAGGGCCTATGAAACGAATCACCGCCTGGGCGGCGGTCCTGACTCTGACCCTCTCCCTTCTGACCGGCTGCGCCCAGATCGACGAATCCTCCGCAGATGAATTGCCCTTTCCGTCGGAGGAGACCCCCGTAGAGGAAGAACACAGCGGTCTGCCCGCCGTGTTTGCCCTGCCCTATTTAGAGGGGCAGCCTCTGAATCCCCTCACCTGTCCCGACGGCGTTCAGCAGACGGTGGCCTCCCTCCTTTATGAGGGACTGTTCCGGCTGGATCAGACCTTCACTCCCCAGCCGCTGCTGTGCGCATCCTACACCTACGATTCGGAAACGCTGACCTACAAGCTGACCCTCCGTGACGGCGTGGTGTTTTCCGACGGATCTCCCCTCACCGCCGCCGACGTGAAGGCCACCCTCACCGCCGCCCGCAGCTCTGCCCGCTACGCCAGACGGCTGTCGGATGTCAAAAGCATTTCCGCCGGGGACGGCACGGTGACCCTGACCCTCAACCGCCCCAATACCGGTCTGCCCGCTCTGCTGGACATTCCCATTCTGAAGTCCGGCACAGAGAAGCACAGCGTCCCTCTGGGAACCGGTCCTTACCTCTATGACGAAAGCAGCGAAAACTGTCTGATTGCCAGTCAGAACTGGTGGCGGCACATCAGTCAGCCGGTGGAGCGGATCTCCCTCACCGGTACAGCGGATCAGGAGTCCATGCTCTACCGCTTTTCTTCCCGGGATGTGCAGCTGATCGTGGCAGATCTCACCGGCACGGACCCTGTTGCCGTTTCCGGCAGCGTCAGCTACGATGATGCCGACACCACCGTGTTTCAGTATCTTGGGATCAATGTCTCCGCAAAGGGGCTGGACGATGCCGCGTTCCGCCGCTGCCTTTCTCTGGGCGTCAGCCGTAGGGCCTTGGTGAGCAGTTTGCTTTCCGGCCACGCTAAGGCAGCGCAGTTCCCCGTTTCTCCGGTGTCCCCTCTCTATCCGGCAGACTTGGAGCAGACAGATTCCGTGGTGGCCTTCACCGATGCTCTGAATGCCTGTGAGACCCGGCCCAGCCGCACGCTGCGCCTGCTGGTCAACAGCGAAAACAGCTTCAAGGTCTCCATGGCCCGGCAGATCGCCGCCGCATTTACAGCTGCCGGCGCTGCCACAGAAACCGTGGAGCTGCCTTGGGAGGAATACACCGCCGCACTGGCCGCCGGCCGCTTTGACCTTTATTACGGTGAGGTACGGCTAACGGCGGACTGGGACGTTTCCTCCCTGCTCGCCACCGGCGGCAGTCTCAATTACGGTGGATGGAGCGATCCCCAGTGCGATCAGCTTTTGGAGGGTTGCCGCTCCGGAGGAAACCGGGAGGCAGCGTTCCGGGGCCTGTATCGGTACCTGCAGAGCCAAGCTCCCATCCTGCCCATCTGCTTCAAGACGGTCTCCACACTGTACGAGTCTGATGTGCTGGAGGGGCTGACCCCCACCGCCGCCGAGCCATTTTACGGGTTGGAAAATATCTCCATTCACCTCCGGGCGAACTGAGAGAACTTTTTCCATTGAAGGTGCACCATGGAAAAGATTCCTTGCGTGACATTTCTCCCGATTTCTGATAGGCTGACGGTGAGGTGAGGCATGATGCGTGACATTGGAAAAAACATCCGGGATCTGCGTCAGCAAAAGCATCTGACGCAGGAGGAACTGGCAGAGCAGCTGTTTGTCACCCGGCAGACAGTTTCCAACTATGAAAATGGCCGCACCCGGCCCGATGTGGATCAGATCCTGCGGTTAGCGGAAATTTTTGATACAGACGCCAACGCTGTCCTCTATGGCCCGCCAGTGCCGGAAGGACGAAAAACTGCTCTGATCCAAGCTGCGGCAGGCTGCGGGCTGACTGCGGCCATCTATCTGCTGTATCGGTTTTTCCTGCCCACAGCCCAGGATATCCAAAGCTTCCACTATGACCCGCGTTGGACCGCAGCTTTGATGTATGTGGTGCGGCCCGTATTCTTATTGCTTCTGGGCTGGTCGCTGGTACAAGTATTGTCTCTCGCCGCGGCAGTCAAGCTCCCGGAAAAGCCGTGGGTCCGCTGTCTTCGCCGGGGCCTTTTGGCCATTGTTCTCTGCGGTATCCTGTCCTCACTCTTTGTTTGTATCGCCTTCTTTGTAGATGTAGGGAATGTATACTCGGTTCTCAGGCCGTTTCTCTATCGGATCATAAAGTGGAATCAAAAACCGATTTTCCATTCCCTTTTGGGTGCGCTTCTCTGTCTTCTGGGCTTTCCGTCGAAGCGAAAGGCCCCGGTAGAGAAGCAGATTTCTCAATAAAAGCCACGATGCCATGAGCATTGCTCGCGGCACCGTGGCTTTTTGCGCTCTGTGACGAACACCTCAGTTCCCGGTTCTTTCGCCTCATTGCGCTCATATCTTCTCTTCTTTCATAGCCGCTGTCATGATCCGCTCTATCGGTAAGACGCCATTGGTCACGGAAACATGGACAATATAAAAGCTGTTGTCATAGGGCTGTTGTTCTTCCCGCTTTGTGGCATAGTGCCTGTACACTGCCTCTACATCTGTTATATCTGCCTGGGCCGATTCCGGCAATGCGGCCCAATAGCTTGCCAGCGCTGCTACCATTTTCTCCCGGAGGTCCGTCTCTGATTCCGGGAATGGAACGGTCTCCGGCTCTCTGATCTGCACCTTCAATACAAACACCGGCCGCTCCGGCATATCATATCGCCACTGGCAGCTTACATTGCCGTAGCTTCCCTGTTCCAGCCGGTTGAGTGCCCACATTACTTTTGAGATATGATTGTTCTGCATCCAGCGTTCCGCCCGGAGCGGATCGCCGATCAGTCCGTCATAGCCGCACCCCAGTTCCACTTCTTGCCCGGAATCTCCTGTCAAAACCGCTTCATACGGCGCTCCGCACGGATTGAAGTACACCTTTCCACAGTGAAATCCCGGATACTGTTCCTGTGCATACCGGTCCATGCGGTAAGTGGCGATCCACTTACCGGTAAATGGCAGGTATTCCGCATAGTACGCCGAAAAAGCCAACAGCGTGGAGATGAGCACTCCCAGAGCCAAGCGTTTTTTCAGGTTCATGGTGTACCTCCTTCGATCAGCGCCAATTTCCGTTTCCGGGGCAGCTTTTTGATAGCCGCCTCCCGGCGCTGGGCGGCGGAGCGGTCCGAAGCCTCCTCTGTGTAGGCCAGCGACACCGGAGGCCGGGCGCGAGTGTATTTGGCCCCGGTCCCGTTCTGGTGCTCCCGGAGCCGACGGGCCACGTCGGTGGTGGAGCCGGTGTACAGGCTGCCGTCCCCGCAGCGGAGCATATAGACATACCAGGCCATTCTCCCACCCCCTTTTCTGCCATTTTAACATGCCGTCCCCGCTACCGCAAGACATAGGGATTTCCCTTCCCGTCATAAAGGCCGCCATCATCGTCGGCAAGAAGGTACTGGACGCCGCAGAGTCTCAGTTTCAGGCAATGGAAAGCCCCGCCTCAGGTGGCAAACATCCACGCCAAGCCGGAGGACCTTCCCGCTGTTATAGAAGAGGCTCTGGCGGACATCGACGGCCCGGTCTGGCCCTATCCCGTCGCCCAGCAAATACCGATTGACGCGGTGGTGGAACAGGAGCAGGTTGGCTGATTTGGCAGAACAGAACCGCTCCGACACAAAAAGCATAAGGGGCAACGAGAACCAAGCGCTTCTCCGTGAAACATTCTCCTGCGTCATTAAGATCGTCAGTATATCGCCAAGAGCTATATTCCAAGCAAAAAACGAGGCAGGCTGCCCTAAACGGACAGCCTGCCTTACACGTTTATATATGTTGTTTCGCTTATTGATAGGAAAACTGAGGATTCTGCACACAGCGCTTTCCGCCGCTGATCTCAACATGACAGCCATTCATGTAGCCTGCGGCATCCGAGGCCAAAAACACCAATACCTTTCCCAGGTCCTCCGGCGTACCGAAGCGGCGGCACGGGATGTCTGCCAACAGCGCATCACCGTACTTCTCAATGCTCTCCGCAGCGATCTCTGTTGCGATCATACCCGGCACATAGGCCAGCACCCGGATATTGGCGGCCGCAAACTCTGCCGCCATGGATGCGCTGAGATTTTTCACGGCAGCCTTTGCGGCACTGTATGTTGCCCGCCCCGCATTGGGGTCCAGTGCTGCGAAGGAAGAAGCGTTCAAAATCACGCCGCCCCCCTGCGCCTTCATGTACGGATAGGCAGCCTTTGCCCCGTGAAATACCGTGGTAAGGTTCAGGTCGATCTCCCGTCGGAACTCCTCGCTGGACATTTCCAGCAGCGGCTTGATCCACATGGCACCGGCGTTATTGATCCAAACGTCAATGGAACCGTACTCCTTCGCCACTGCGGCGGCAAAGGTCTCCACCTGTTCCAGATCTGTCATATCCGCCTGATAAACGAATACTCGCTCTGATCCCAAAAACTCCTTTGCTTTCTGGAGCTTTTCCATCCTCCGTCCGCAGATCGCCACCTTGCAGCCCTCCTGCAAAAAGGCTCGTGCCGTTTCAAGGCCGATACCGGTGGCTCCGCCGGTAACAACAACCACCTTGCCGTTTAATCCAAGTTCCATTCTGCTTCCTCTTTCGATCTCACGATTCAGCCCGCCGCTTAAATTCCGCCGATTTTCTGAATGGCATCACAAATCCGTGCAGTACGCAGAGATTCCTCTTCGGTCACAGTCAACGGTGTTCCATGCAAAATGGCGTTGCCAAACTGCTCAAACTCCATATAGTAGTTGTCATCCACCCAGATCGTATACTCCGTAGTGATCTCATCGACATACTCAGCATTCTGGGGACGTGCGTTTTTACCGACTCTGATTTTGCAGAGTCCACGGCTGTTGAACTTATGGTCTACATCAATGCGGCCGCTATCTCCGATGATGGAGAAGCATCCGCGGGGATAGGCATCCAACCCGGCATAGAGGGAGGCAACGCCGCTGTTTTCATAGCGCAGCAGCACTGCATCGGCCAAGTCCACGCCAGTCTTCTCATCAAAGCTGCAGGACACATGGATCTCGGTGGGATCTTTCCCGAAAAGATAGGAAGCGAGGCTCACATTGTAGCAGGTGACGTCATACACCGCGCCGCCACCGACCCCCTTCTGATAGCGGATTCCTTCCCGGTTCGTATCAAAGGTGGAGTGCTTGGACTCCAGATAGCGGATCCGGCCGATCTCGCCGCTGTCGATGATCTCCTTGACACGCTGGGCCAGCTGCGCATGGCGGTACGCATAAGCTTCTTCCAGCAGGACATGGTTGGACTTTGCAGCGGCAAACATTTTCTTTACCTGCTCTTCGTTCATGGCGAGGGGCTTTTCACAGAGAATGTGTTTTCCCGCTTCGGCCGCCTTGATGGCCCACTCCATGTGCAACCCGTTGGGCAGAGGAACGTATACGGCATCCACATTTTCGTCATTCAGCAGGGCCTGATAATCCGTATAGAGCTTCTTAGGGGCAAACGGCTCCGCATAGGCCTTCAGCTTTTCTTCATTCCGACCTGCAATCGCATAGAGTTCCGCATTCGATGTAGACAGCATGGCAGGGATGGTACGATTTTTGCCGATCCCGGAGCATCCGAGAACACCCCAACGAACACGATTTTTTTCCATAATAAGGACCTCGCATGAACAAAAAGTAGTATATTTTGATCCCTCTCCAGGGATATAAAAATTGTTTCAGTTAATCTGACGCCGTTCCATCTGCGTCATGTCCCGCGATCAGTGCGCTGAGCCGTTCCCGGTTCCCATTCTGATCCAGAACTTCATTGGGAATGATCTCAAAGATCACGCCTCCGCCCAGGATCATGCTGATGCGGTTCTCTCCGTTGACCCAGGCACAGCGCTTAATTTCTATGGTATTGCTCTGATCGCCGAATTTCTGCGTGACGCTGTTCTTATCTACAAGTAAAGTGTGGGGGCCGATAAATCCATCCTGGATCAGCTTGAGCCGGACGTAGCGCTTATAAGTGCGCCGCACCTTGCCCGGTGAGCAGCTCCGCCTGTCCGTGGTAAGCACCAGCATCGCCGCAGCCATCCCCATCACACCCAGCCGACTCCACACGGAGCTTTCCGGATGCGTCACTAAAAAGTAAACAGCCAGAATGATGAAAATGGCATTCGTGACAATATATTGGATCAGACTTCTCCGCTTGCTGCGCTGCAGCTTCAATTGGAATGCGATGACATCCTCATAATGCTCTTGTGTAATCGTATAATTCAGTTGCACATCAAATCCTCCTCTGCATGTACACAGCCAGCGCCAAATATCGAAGGCACGTAATTATCCAAAAAGGCCGTATTCAGCAAAATGCACTTACTGAATACGGCCTTTCTTTTTCAGAATCAGATGTTCAATGCGTTCTTCCGATCTCTCAGCTTCTTGCTGAACAGAGGAAGGACCAGGAACAGGATGGCAACGATCAGGCACACCACAGCAATGGGACGCTGCAGAATCCCGCCGAAGTTACCCAACTCGGCAGTCATTGCCATGCGGAAATACTTCTCCACCAGGGGTCCCAGGATGTAGCCAAGGATCACGGGAGCCATATCCACGCCCAGCTCCGTCAGGACATAAGCCAGAATGCCGCACACGATCAGGATCCACAGATCGAATGTACGATTATTCAGAGCAAAGGTGCCCAACACGCAGAACATGAGGATTGCGGGGAACAGATAGGAGAAAGGAATGTTCACCGCACGGACAAACACCTTCATCAGGCCCAATTCCATCACATACATCACGATATTGGCCAGGAAATAAGACACCATGACAGCGCCTACCACGTCCAGATCGGATGTGAACAGCAGGGGGCCCGGCTGCAGGCCGTGGATCATCAGGCCGCCGATCAGAGCTGCCGTTACCAGGTCGCCGGGAATACCCAAGGTGATCAGGGGGATCAGAGCACCGCCGTTTACAGCGTTGTTGGAGGTCTCAGAGGCGCAGATGCCCTCAGGAGAACCATGGCCAAAACGCTCGGGATGCTTGGACATCTTCTTAGACTGGTTATAGGTGATCAGCGTGGACGCATTCTGACCGATACCGGGGAGAATGCCGATGCCGGTACCGATAAGGCATCCCAGCACGATGGGCACCATGCAGCCCTCCATCTCCTTGACAGGAGGCAGGAAGGACATTTTTCCAACTTCAATCTTCTTTTTTTCTTTGCTGAGGTCGCGGCACTGATGCAGGATCTCACTGATCGCGAACAGACCCATCATCAAAGCAGTGGAGTTCAGTCCGTTCATCAACTGCCAGTTACCAAAAGTCAGGCGCTGTACGCCGGAAATAGAGTCAATGCCGAAGCTGCCCAGCACAATGCCGATCAGCGCGCCAACCAGACCCTTGAGCAGATCGTTAGACGCCATGGTGATGACCACAGCCAGACCCACCAGGGCCACGGCGAAATACTCCCAGTTACCGAAGATCAGGGAGACCTTAGACAACTGCGGTGCCAGGAAGAACAGGGCCAAGGCGGAGAATGTACCGCCGATCAGGGAGGCGAAAACGCCGATAGACAGCGCGGTACCAGGTTTGCCGCTTTTAGCCATGGGATAACCGTCATAGCAGGTAAAGATAGAAGACGGGGTGCCAGGGATATTGATCAGGGTCGCCGTGATCAAACCGCCGCTGATACCGCCCACGTAAATTGCCACCAGCAGAGTCAGGCCCTGCACAGGAGTCATGGTATAAGTGAAGGGGATCATCAGAGTCACGCCCAGAACGGCCGTCAATCCGGGAATACATCCGAAAACAATTCCCATAAAGACGCCGAAAAACAGCAGTGCGATAGAAAACGGGTCGCCAAAAATAGCCTGAAAGCCAACAATCATTGCTTCCACGGCTTCAGCCTCCTTTCGTACTCACGCAATTTGCAGGGGGCCCAAGGCCCCGCTGCAAACTGCGCAAAATCAATCAATGATACAGAAAATTTGTTTTGCGAAATAAGGCTTACTTCATTTCCTCGAAGACGGGAGCCAGATCCTCGACCCAGCCGCTGATCTTCTCCTTCAGAGCAGCACCGTCAACATAGTTGACTTCCAGGCCCAGGGCCAGGACGTCCTGCTCGAATTCGGGATTTTCGCAGACCTTCTTGATAGCCTCCTGCAGAACAGCCTGCTGCTCCTGGCTCATGCCGGCAGGAGCATACCAGCCGCGGGGCTTCGTGGTGACAACGTCATAGCCCAGCTCAGCGGTGCAGGGAGTGTCGGGCAGGAACTTAGCGCGGCGATCGCCAACAGTCAGCAGAGCGATGTGATCGCCGGAGGTGATAGCGGACTGGATATCAGCGCAGGAGTTGACGCTCAGCTGGACGTGGTTGCCCATCAGAGCGGTCTTGTTCTCAGCGCCGCCGTCATAGGGGACAACGACAACATCATCGCGGATGCCCAGAGCGTCCAGAGTACGCAGGCAGTCAGCCATGTTGCAGTTGTTGCTGCCGGTGTTGCCGACCTTCACGGTGCCGGGGTTAGCCTTGATGTACTCCAGAGCCTCTTCCAGAGTGGTCCAGCCGCTCTGGGGGTTGGTGACCAACACGTTGAAGTCATCAACGATACCGCAGACGGTCTCCAGCTCGTCCCACAGCTCCACATCGGTGGTGCCGCTCAGAGAGTAGGAAACAACATCCATGGGGTTGTGAGCCAGGATGGTATAGCCGTCATTCTTGGAGTTGAACGCCTGCATAGCGCCGGTGAAGCCGGAAGCGCCTTCCACGTTCACAGCAACCAGCTTCTGGTTGTTGGGGAGCTCAATGTACTCCATGATCTTACGGGTCAGGATATCAGAGCCGCCGCCGGGAGAATAGGGGATGATGACGGTGATGGGGCTGGTGGGATAATCAGCCTTCTCGGTGGAAGCGGTCTCGCCGCCGTTGGCAGCGGGGGCCTTATCATCGGTGGACTTGCTGCCGCAACCGGCGAGAAGGGCCAGCATGGATGCTGCACACAGCAGCAGTGCAAGGGTCTTCTTCATGAATCTTTTCCTCCTAAGAATTTGCATTTTCTGCATTTTATCAAGCAGCCGGAGCCGGCCGCCTACTTCAGCGGTGCACACACCGCATTCAGTCTCAGCCAAACAGGGAGAACGTGGGGAACTGGACGGACAGGAGCTTGCCAAATATAAACCAGAACACCGCCAGCATCACTGCCGCAGACAGAACGCCCTTTACCAGCAGCTTGCCCCACAGCGCCTTGGGAACCGTGCGGAAGGTCAGAGACTGTTCCTTCACGGAGAACAGGATGACCAGATACAGGCACATCAGGAAGGTGGTGATCATGAAGCCGACCTTGGGCAGCGCCAGTGCGTAAACGATCAGAGAGACGATCACAGCCACAACCGTGCTGTCCAGATAAAAGTGGAAGCCCTCTGCCTCCTCGCCTTCCTTCTTGCCAAAGGAGCGGATGATGAGGATCACCGCAACAATTACCAGGAACACGCCCATCATGCGCAGCCACACATCGGATCGCACCAGGAAGCCGCCCTGGCCGGTTTTGACTTCCGTCTCCGTGATCTTGCCGAACACCAGGAAGGCGCTGAGCAGAATCATAAGAATCCCGAGAACAAAGTCATTCATTTTCTTAATGCATTTCATTGTTTTCCTTCTCCTCTCTTCTCTTGCTCCAATGGTTTGTCCACGGAGCGGTAACATTTATAAAAGCATCTTTATAAGCCTGTCTTTGCCCGCCAAGGCCTTTGGGACTCAGCAGTTGAAAGCATTTTTGATATGTGCGTCGAGATAATAACAGGACACATCAGGCGCTCGCCCCTCAAACAGATAATCTACAAGCAGTTGGACCGCTTTATATCCCTGCTGATAAGGACTTTGATCGATTAAAAATTGGACTGTACCATTCTTCATGTAGGTAATATTTCGCTGTGTGGCGTCAAACCCCACAATCTTTTGAACATCGGCGGTCCCTCGTTCGTATACCGCCTGCGCTACGCCGCTCAGGCCCGCGCCGCTGACGAAGATACCCGTGATGTTCGGCATCTCATTCAAGACATCCCGCGTACGAGCGTATGCAACATCATGATAGCCTTCTCCATAAATGATCCGGTATCCTGACGATGCCTTTGGGGCAAGGCCCCATTGCTCCAGAAATCCCTCTATCCGTTTTTCGCTGTCCTTATGCTGGGGCGTTACGCCCACGATCAAGGCGTATCCGTCAGGTGGGGAGATCTGCCGCATCAAAAGCGCCGCACATTTTCCGGCGCGGCAGGAGTCAATGCCCACATAGCAGTTTCTCAGTGCCGGCCGCACATCTTGGTTATACGTAAAAACAGGAATTCCCTGATTCTTCAGGATCTGAAGCCGTTCGTCAAACGCCTTGGACTCGATCCCGCGTAAAACGATCCCTTGAACCTCGGAAGCGATCATCTCATCGATCTTCTGCAAATACAGCAGCTCATCATCCGGAGAAACCACTTCGATCACAGCTTCGATTCCATGCTGCTGTGCATAGGCGACACCGTCTTCTATGCCCTGCTTGATCTGTTCTTGAAAGTCCGGTTCACGCGCTGATAGAAAGATCCCGATCCGGTTTCTCTTTTTCGCTATTGAAAAAGCTCGGCCCAATGTGTTCGGCTGAAAATCCAGCTCGCGCATGACCTGTCGAACTCTCTCGGCAGTTTCGCTCTTGACCTCTCCCCGATGGTGGAGAACGCGGTCAACGGTTCCACGCGACACACCGGCCATCTTTGCCACCATTTCAACGGTTACCATTATACTGACCTCACGTATCGTATCTCATTGCCATTTCCGTGTTCGTGCACGAAACAGGGGGTTAAAAGAGTGCTCCGAATCGAGCACTGATTTAAACATGTAAAAACATCAAAATCTCAACAGACTTTGCGCCGGTACAAGAGAATGTTTTAACCAAAATCTATGGCGTTCCATCTTGCGGACCAGGCCGCATCTGGCCAAACCGGACGGTTGCCACAGTAATGGATTGGAATGCGAAAAAAATCACAAACGATCTAAATTAGCCTTTTTTAAAATATCATACTATTTCTTGTTTTTCAATTGTGAGATTTTTTATAAATATTTAACATTTTTTGTGCTATTTGCACAGCGTTTGCGGCAATGATCATCATTTCTCAATATGCATTTTAAAGCTGTACCACTTGTATATCGTTCAGGAGAGAAGGCTTCCAAACGGTTTCGATCCCTAAAAGCAAGCTTTTCGGACCGGGCGAAAGCCCCCTCTCCCTCAGTTCTTCACTATCAGTTTATTGCTCCACCAGATACTGCTCGATTGCCGCGTCCAGCAAGGCGATTTCTTCCGAAGTCAGCATCCACTGATAGGCAGCGCAGTTTTCTTCGATCTTCCGTCTGCTCTGTGCACCGACAATACAGGAAGAAACAAATTCCTTCTGTGCGCACCAGTTCAGTGCGATTTGAGACAGGGGCACGTTATCCCGATCAGCGGAGATCCGATCCATGACTTCCAGGACCTTCATAACCTTAGAGAACATTGGCTCCTGGAAGTGCTTATAAAAACGGTTCCGACTGTCCGTGGCTTCAAAGGTTGTCAGCTTCCGGAATGCTCCTGTTAAGATCCCGCCGCCCAGAGAACCGTATGTCATGACGCCCATGCCCTGTTCAGCCGCCCACTTCATCTGTTCTTCATTTGTGCGGACAACCATAGAGTACTGCGGCTGATAGGCTTCCAGCGTACAATACTGCCCGATCTCCTCCATTTGCTCCCTTGTAAAGTTGGAAACACCGATATGAAGAACCTTACCGGATTTTTTAAGCGCATTCAGTGCGTCAGCAGTCTCAGCAAAGTCGGTATTGACATCCGGCCAATGAATCAGCATCAGGTCGATATAATCCGTCTGCAGGTTTTTGAGGGAATCGTCACACTGCTGAATGATTTTGTCATAGTGTCCGTCACGAACATACGTCCCATTTCCCATGTAGAAATTTCCGCACTTTGTTGCCACTATGACCCTTTGGCGCGTTCCGCTCTGCTTGAGCGCCTTCCCCACCAGACATTCGGCTGCACCGGCATTATAGGCCGGGGCGGTATCAATAAAATTGACACCATTTTCCACTGCGGTGCAGATCGCATCAATACGGATCTCTTCCGGATTGTCATCCCAGCCCGCTCCGCCGATCCCCCAGGTTCCCAGCGCCATCTCGGACACCTTCATCCCGGTCTTTCCAAACTCCTTATACCGCATGTTCATTCCACCTTTCTGCGCCTCTCAACGAGCACACGCCCGGAGGCATCCGCGGTCAATAAGAACAGAACCCCCGGCCGGCGCACCGTCAGTGCACCGAGGTCAGTGCTCCTATTCTCCCAGACCCATGTTGCGTTCGCTCCTAATTAAAATGCCCCCGCAGTTTTCGGTCCATGGCCGCACTGAAAAGCAAGACCCTGAGCCTGATCTCCAGAGCACGTGATCTGTACTTTCGTTTTAGGGACTCTTTTTTATAGAAACCGGTATGTAATTTACACCTGTTGGCGTCATCTGTCAACGGGAGCAGCTGCCGCCGCATGAAAAAATCAGAGCAGTCTCTCTGCAGCCGCCATCAGTCTCTGCCATTCATTTTAACACGCCGTCCCCGCCGCCGCAAGACATAGGGACTTCCCTTCCTGTCATAAAGGTGAACAGGAGGTGGTGCGCATGATCTCTGCCGCGCTGATGCTGTTTGCCAATACGCTTTTATTTTCTCTGCGGCTGGACCGCAGCGGGTCCTTTCCCCGGCCCCTTTCCGCCAGTGAGGAAAGGATGTGGCTGGAACGTCTGGCTCAGGGGGACCCGGATGCCCGGAATGTCCTCATTGAGCGGAATCTTCGCCTTGTGGCACATATTGTGAAGAAATACTATGCGCAAAGTTCCGATCAGGATGACCTGATCTCCATTGGGACCATTGGGCTTATCAAGGGGATCTCCAGCTTTGATCCCTCCAAAGGTGCCCGGCTAGCTACTTACGCAGCAAGATGTATTGAAAATGCTATCCTATCACAGCGGAACAAATGGCAGCTGAAGTGGCGGAACGGGCGCCTTTTGGGGCAAAATGGCGCCTTCTAGCGAAAGTTGGAGTCCGTTGCTATATTTTGATTTCCAATGTATCGGGTGCGATAAAAGTAGCCCCTCTTAGGATTCTTCAGTTTCCTGTGATGCTGCCGCACAAGTTTCAGGATGCTGAAAAGTTTAATTTGCAGTTCTCGGATTTTGCAAAAATCACCGAAACAGCGGACAAGCTCCGCTGGCTCCGATACCAGAAGGGGCTACGGCAAAGGGATGTAGCGAACTACGCCGGTATAGACCGAAGTACCTATGTCCGCTATGAAGAATACGGTAAAGATTTCTACCCGCTGGAACAGATGGAGAAAATTGCGCAGCTTTTCGAGATGCCGGTCGATGTTCTTCTGGATGACTACAATCTATTTCTGAGAAATGGTCAGGGCAATCAGATCAAGTCAATCCGAATGAAGCTGGGACTATCGCAAAGACAATATGCGGACAAGCTGGGCGTCAGCCTTGGCAATCTCAAGCAGTGGGAACAAAATCGCAAGCAGATTTTCAAATCCACCTGGGAGAAGTATTTCAAACAGAGCCTTGAAAGCTGCGAATAATTCCGATAGAATTATTGTAGAATTATTCAGGAGATGCTGACCGATGATTATTAAATCTTCGACCGCGCTGCGCAACGACTATGGCATGATCTCTGATTTGTCGCATGATAAAGCTGAACAGCGTGAGGAAACCTTGAAGCTGCGCGCAAAGCTGGAGGCAGCAGAGACCGCTCGGCTTTCCCGCGCACCTGCCTACACACTGGTGGAATCCAGAAAACGGTTGGAGGCAATCTATCAGCGTGACTGACCTTGCGCTCAGCGGGAGCTTGAAGCCATCGCGCAGCTCTATATGAACCTTGTGGGGCCAAATTCAGCGAGAAACATATGAAAAACGGGCAGACCGGCGTTCAATGCCGGCCTGCTCGTTTGCTATGTATTATTGCTGCGCTTTCAGGTGCTTCACGGCTGCGTCCACCAGCTCCAGCTTCTGCTCCGTGGAGCAGGGCAGCTTCTGGACAGTTTTCAGCACCTGCTCGGACTGGAACTTCGCCAGCTCCTGCCCAAGCTCCTGCTGCGCCTGCTTTGATTTCGGGAAGATCAGAAATACTTCCATGGCTGCCCTCCTTTCCAGAGCATTTTCTGCTTCAATCTATGCGTGTGTTCCGGCGCTTATGTAGACAAATAGAACTCGATTTCGCGGACGCGAGGGAAATCGTATTGCCGCGTGGCTTTGGCGGTGCGGGAAGGCTTGTAATTCAAGGGCTTTTCGCCCTCAAATTGTCTACGCCCGAGCGCCGTTTGCGGGCGGATTTCGCCTTCTGCTGGCGGTGAACCTCCTTGGCGCAGGCGGGGCAGTATTTTGTCCTGCCGGAGCGGGCGAGGATGCCCGTGCCGCAGACTTCGCAGCGGCGCAGCTTCTTGGGGCTGAGGATGGCCTGTTCCAGCTTTGGCTGCTGGGGCAGCACGGCGCGGCGAAACCACCGGCAAAGCAGGCTGCGGGAGATGTACTGCGGGCAAGCGCCGTCCAACAGCAGACAGTCGCCGCCCGAAAAGTTGCAGCAGCGCTTTGTAAGGCCGCGCACGCTGCGGAGCTGCCCCGGCGTCAGGCGAAAGAGCGAGCCGTCCGGCAGCCGTTCGATGGGGTCAAGCTTGTACATCTTCACCCTCCTTTGCGATGAGCTTTGCATCCGCTGGGTAGTTCAGCGTAATGAGGGCGGGCTTGCCCAAGCCCTGCTTGCGCCGAACAATCAGGCCGCTGTACTCCAGTTCCCGGAAGATCCGCGTGGCGCTCTGGCGGCTGCGGTGGAGCTTGGTTTGCGCCTGCTCCAAGGTGAAGTACAGCCGAATCGTGCCGTCCGGCTCGACGTAGCCGTTCTGCCGGGAGATGCTGGCTCTATCCAGCAGCAGCGCATAGAGCACCTTCGCGTCGTTGCTGATGTCCCGCAGGGCTTCGTCTTGGAGAAGGAACCTCGGAAGCGGTACATAGGACGCCGCCGGGCTCTGCGCCGTGAGCTTGCAAAAGGTTTTCATCTGACCTCCTATCCCATCCATCCCATCAGGTGTATTGATTGGATTGATAGATTGATTCTTTTGAGAGTTGATTTATTTCTTATTAGTTAGAGGATGAATTTCGGCCCCGATGGAGGGCACGAAAACCGTCGTCCTGAAATCCGGTTGCGGAACGCTCCGGAGCGTCAGCTTGTCCACCGTCTGAAAAACCGGTGACGGAAAACCCACACATGGAAAAGCCCGTTGTGGTCAAAGCTCGTCCTTTTGCCGTACTTTCAGCAGCTCCCAGATCTCGGCCTGCCGCGCTTTCAGCTCGACAACGTCATCTTCATAAACGTGCCCGGTGCTGTTGATACGGCGGCAAATCTGGTTGATGTTCGAGGCGACGTGGCTGACGGCGGCAGCTAACCTTTTCTGCTCGGTGTAATCCACCTTGATGATGTACCCGTCGATTAGCATCTTCCGGGCGTAAGCGCCGAAGTTGTGCGTCCTCAACTGGCGCATTTTGTGCTGGATGAGATTCAGTTCCTGCTCGTTCAGGCAGATTTCCTTGCGGATGGGTCGCGTGCGATCTGGCATGTATTACTTCCCCCTCAGTTCCAGACAGAACTCATCATCGCCTTCCTTCTGGATTTGCAGGTAATCCGTGTCGGCAAGTTCTGTTAAAACAACGGAAATCCTTTCCTCCGGCATGTTCAGCTGACAGGCCAGTTCCGACAGCTCAACGCCTTCATCGCCAAGGGCGTAGAGGATTGCGGCGAAGCCTTTTGCCTCAACAGAAAGGTGCGTGTCTTGCAGCAGTTCTGTGGGGACAGCGGTCATGTGGGTACGGTTGTGGTAAGTGATCATAATGTTTCTCCTTTCAATTTTGAAAAACTTTGTTTGAAGGGCGGCTTGGAAGCGAAGCTGTTTGCCTTTCACTTTACAACGGACAATTTTCAAGAGAAAAACAGGGGTCGAGAGAAAATTATTTTCCCCTTCTATATAACCAACGGGCAAAATAAATCAGAGTGTCACGATTTTGTCTCACAGACGTTTTCCTCTCTACTTTACAACGGACATTTTTCCTCAAAAACTTGGCACCCCCTTTTCAAAAAACTTTTCTTGCCTCTGATCCTCCCTCTACTTAGCTAAGTGAATCAGAGATCGGTTTTGTCCCAGATTTCTCAAAAAAGTTTCGGAGACGGAGAGACAAGCCCTGTGTTCTGCTTCAAATTGCCCTTTCTACTTTCCAACGGACAAAATGATGCGGCCTGTCACGGTTCTGTCATAACAAGGGCAAAAAAAAGAAGCGCCTGCCACTACGACAAGCGCTTAGATTTGCATCAATTATTCGAGCAAATCCTCTATATCCCTTTGATTGTATTCAGTTTTTTGCATCAGCCGATAGACACCGTCTGCCTCATCCCGCTGCTGCAAAAGCTGGGCGAACGCCCGATAGAGTGCGGCCTGCCGACGCTCGATCACGCCGCGATTCTGCTGCATGGCATCTGCTGCTTTGCGGATGGACAGCCCCTCGGAAAAGCGTTTCCGGAAGAGATTGGCGTAGTCGTTGAGCACCGTTTTGAGCGACTGCTGGGCAAACGCGAGATCCTCACACATGGCCTGATATGCCTCGCGGTTGGATACGCCGATGTACTGCTTCCGTTCCCGGATGAGTTTGTATCGCCGCAGATCCATCCGGTAGTTTTCACAGATGTCCTTGGCGTATTCATAGTAGGTTCTGCTGCAACGGATGGCGCGCTCCGCGTACTCGTCATCAACATAAGTGAAGGGCTTGCTTTTGGGCTCCGGAAAGCCGTCCTCATACACTTCGCGGACGGTGCCTTCGTCGATCTCGCGCCGGGTTTGACGGACGTATTTATCCCGCAGCACACCATCCACCTCGACCTGTTCGCAGAAGGACGTGTACCGAATGAGGTAGTAATGCTCGTTGTCTTCTTTGGAAAAGCTGGCATCCTTGCAGACCACGATGGACTCGCCGGTGTCGATGTCCTTGAGCACCCGAACAACGAAGATGGGCTTTCCGTCGTACCGCGTGTAAAACCCGGCAAATACCCGTTTGAGTGCCATAAGAAAGCCCTCCTTCCGCTGATTTTCTTACAGTATAGCACAGATTTCGGCGGAGAGAAAGAGCGGCGTTGGAACGGAGAAAACTGGGATTTGGTAGATTAGCAAGCACAGCCGCTGTCCGGACACGCGGCGATTTTGGGATAATCCCAAGCCCTTATTCCTGATTGGAAATATATGTCGAACTGCGCAGAAAAGCCCCTTGAGAGGCGGCTCAAGAAGCATCCCAGCGTAGATACAGTCCCCGCACTGCACGGATACCGCCTGCGCTTTTCCGTAAACCTGTTGTACATATCGTGCCTCCTTTCGCGTTCGCCATGTTGGCTTCTATCATCACCCATATGGTAGCGTAACCCGAAAGAAAAGGTTAACGTGCGAAAAACAATTTGCAAGCTTAATAGCGCCGATGTGAGGAACGAATCATCATCGATGCGATGGTTATTATATTGCCGTATCACAGAAAACATTTTCGCCAAATCGCAGGATTTACTTGAATTGGACGCGCTGATCTGCTATAATACAGTCATTCTATAGCGTGGAGGGACTCTATATGGCAAGTTATAAGCCGAGAGTGATTGACTTGACTATTGCAAATCGCCTGAGAAACAAAGGCGCGATCCTTGTGGAAGGAGCAAAATGGTGTGGAAAAACAACCACCTGCGAACAGCACGCCTCCAGTATTTTGTATATGAGCGACCCGGATCGGGTAAAGCAAAACCTCCAGTTGGCGGATATCAGCCCTCGTTCCCTCCTCCAGGGTGAGACGCCGCGCCTGATCGACGAATGGCAAATGGCTCCCAAGCTGTGGGATGCTATGCGGTTTGAAGTGGATCACCGGGACGGCTTCGGACACTTCCTGTTGACCGGTTCCGCTGTGCCTGCGGAGATGGAGCAGGTGCATCATACGGGTACCGGCCGCTTTGCGTGGATCAAGATGCGGCCCATGAGCCTGTATGAGTCCGGTGAGTCCTCCGGCGCAGTCAGTCTCGGTGCGTTGTTTTCCCCCGATGATAAACCAATCTTTGCGGAAAACAAGTCTACACTGGAGGATATTGCATTTCTCATCTGTCGCGGCGGCTGGCCCCAAGCGACCTTCCTGGATGGCGACGATGCACTGGTACAAGCCTTTGACTACCTGGATGCAGTTGTGAAGTCCGATATCAGCCGAGTGGACGGCGTTTCCCGCAATGAGACCCGCGCACGGCTCTTGATGCGTTCTCTTGCGCGTCATCAGGGAACACAGGCACCGAACACCACGATCTGCGAGGATATTAATGTCAGTGACGATATGGAGCTGAGTAAGGATACCGTCGTATCCTATACGAATGCGCTGAAAAAGATCTTTGTGATAGAGGATTGCCCTGCCTGGAGTCCGAATCTTCGCTCCAAGACAGCGATCCGTACATCCGACACACGCTATTTTGTCGATCCTTCTATCGCCACTGCAGCGCTGGGCATTGGCCCAGGTGATCTGCTGAACGACCTGGAGACCTGCGGTCTGTTCTTTGAAACGCTTTGCATCCGCGATCTGCGCGTCTACGCGGAAGCACTGGACGGCAGCGTGTATCATTTCCGCACCAAAGAGGGCTTGGAGTGCGACGCCGTTATCCACCTGCGCAACGGAAGCTATGGCCTTGTAGAGGTCAAGCTCGGCGGAGACAGGCTTATTGAGGAAGGTGCGCATACGCTGAAGATTGTCGCTGGTAAGATCGACACGACAAAAATGAAAGAACCCTCCTTCCTAATGGTTTTGACCGGCACCTCCCCCTATGCCTACCAGCGCGAGGATGGCGTGTATGTGGTGCCCATCACAGCACTGAAGAATTAGGGGAGCCTATAATAATGCCGATAGTGTTTCGGTACCTTGGATTATAGAACGAGCAAGGAGCAGATGATTATGATAGATGTTTCAAATTTGAAAGACACCTTAAAAACTCTGGGATTTGTTGCATATGGCGATATATATGAAAAGGTATTTTCTGAGATTGGGTGCAGCCTGAAAGTAGATTTCCAAGCAAAAAGACTGATTTATCCAAATGAAATAAAGGGCAGAGAGCGCAACGATGGTTTTGATCAGAAAGAGAACTTCGTTGTATTTGAATGCGTATGCCGTCTTTTGTCAAAAGGATATCGTCCGGAACATATAGAGCTGGAAAAAGAGTGGCATCTTGGGCACGACGCCAAAGGCGGACGCGCCGATATTTGCGTAAGTGATACAAACGGAAATATGCTTTTTATTATCGAGTGCAAAACCTGGGGCAGAGAGTACGACAAAGCGCTTAATAATACAAAAAGCGACGGAGCGCAGTTGTTCTCCTATTGGCAGCAAGAGCAGTCTTGCAAATGGCTGGTTTTGTATGCCTCTGATTTGAGGAGTGGCTGTATTGCATATAAAGCACCTACGATTGACTGTTCCGACGATGCAAATATCATCCTGCTTTCAAAAAAGGATAAGTCTATAAAGCTCTATCGGGATGCGCATACCACATCAGCCAAGTATGAAGCATGGAAAGAAACCTATGGAAGTCAGATCCATGACGATCTGATCTTCTCCGAAGATTCCGTTGCCTATCAAATTGGGGTAAAACCGCTTCGGAAAAAGGACCTTCGCGATTTCACACCAGATGATAAGATTGTCAACAAATTTGAAGAAATCCTGCGGCACAATAATGTGAGTGACAAGGAAAATGCTTTCAACAGACTTGTTGCGCTGTTTATTTGTAAGCTTGTCGATGAAAGCACAAAGAGTGAAGACGACGAAGTAGAATTCCAGTATAAGCAAGGAACGGATACATACGAGACTCTGCAAGATCGACTCCAGCGGCTCCATCGAGACGGTATGAAGAAATTCATGCGCGAGAAAACTTTTTACATTTCTGCTGATTATCCAGAACGGCTATTTTCGACATATACCGGTTCCAAACGCAAACAGGCGATTGAGGATCTTCAGAACACGATCCGTATTTTGAAATTCTATTCGAATAATGATTTTACCTTCAAAGATGTCCACAATGAAGAACTATTCTATCAAAACGGGAAGATCCTCGTTGAGATGGTGCAGTTGTTTGAGAAATACAGAATTGTCTATCCGTCCAAGCATCAATTCCTGGGCGATCTCTTTGAACAGCTGCTGAACAAGGGGTTCAAGCAAAATGAAGGACAATTCTTTACGCCAATGCCGATAACCCGTTTCATTTGGGATAGTCTTCCTGTTGACCGGATGGTAAAGTCTGATAGAGGAAACATTTATCCAAAGGTCATTGACTACGCCTGTGGAGCTGGACACTTTTTGACTGAAGCTATCGAAGCGATCAATTATTTCGTGCAGTCAGATGGAAATAACGCATGGGCCAGGGATCACATTTACGGAATCGAAAAAGACTATCGTCTTGCCCGCGTTGCAAAAATATCCCTGTTTATGAACGGCGCGGGAGAGGGCAACATTATTTTCGGCGACGGGTTGGAAAATGCACCTGATAAGGGGGTCGAGAACGGCACTTTTGATATTCTGGTGGCTAATCCGCCATATGCAGTAAAAGATTTTAAGCAGCATTTACAACTTAAGAATAACAGCTTTACCCTTCTTGACCGAATTGGTATGAACGGCGGAGAGATCGAAACACTGTTTGTAGAGCGAATTGCGCAGCTGCTAAAGCCGCAGGGAGTCGCGGCGGTGATCCTGCCGAGTTCTATTCTCTCGAATGACAGCGCAAGCTACACCGGAGCCAGGGAGCAGCTTTTGCAGAATTTCTATATCCGAGGAATTGCCGCCTTTGGTTCCAAAACCTTTGGCGCGACCGGGACCAATACCGTTGTGATGTTTCTGGAAAAATTCAATGAACCGCCGAAACAGATTGACCTGTCAGCAGATTCGGTGGATGCGGTTTTCAGCGGTGCAGAGCTTGCTGAATGGAAAGATAAGGACATTTTCGAGGCATATCTTACACAGATTGATGTCGGTGAGAATGAGTACAGAGCCTTCTTGAATAAATCCCTTTCCGTTGCAGACCTGGAAGGATCCAAATACTTCAAAATGTATGTGACGGCGTTTGCCGATTCCGCAGATGCGAAGAACCTGCTGAAAACAAAAGCATATCAGCAGAAAAGTGCTGACGAGCAGGCAGCCGTGTATCTGGAAAAATTGTATTCGTACGCTTACTCCATTGAGCGGGAAAAGCTGTTTTATTTCTCGCTGGTGTATCAGCAGACAACTGTGATCATTACGGCTCCGGCAGATAACAAGGCACAGAAAGAATTCCTTGGATATGACTGGTCAAACCGCAAAGGCAACGAGGGCATTCAAATCATCACACCAGGTGGCAAGATGTATGATGATGCGGATCGCGCGGCGGAAGGAACCCTTGCAAATGCAGTCAAGGCATCCTTTGAAGGAGCCGTTCCGCAGTTTAGTGAGGACCAGCGTGTTTACGGAGCCGTTGCTGCCACAAAAGACATGTTGGATTATTCCAGGGTCAGCTTCAATAAATCTATCAGGGTGAGTGTCAACAAGAAGATTGTTATTGAAAGCAAATATCCTCTGAAAACGATCGATGAATTACAGGTGCTATTAAAGCGCGGAAAGTCACCGACATACGGCGATTCGAAAGTACAAATCATTAAATCCGGTCAGGCACGTGGGTATCTGGATTTTGACTTTTCAACGAAATATTATCTTGCTGAGAATACCGAGCTTGATGAGCGAAAGCTTCAAAAGGGAGATATATTGATCAATTCGACAGGTGTTGGAACGGCAGGCCGCGTAACCCTTTTTGAGTTGGACGGCGATTATGCGGCAGACAGCCACATCACAATATTCCGCCCCAACAGCGAAGTATTACCCGCTTTTGTATTATTGGTGCTGTCGTCAGTTGTCGGATTCAAAACGCTTGAGAAGATGGCAGATGGTTCAAGCGGACAAGTCGAGTTGTCTATTGAAACCATAAAAAACATTAAGATCCCCACTCCGCCTATTCCCGTTCAGCAGAAGATTGTAGACGCATGCGCTGAAATCGACGAGGAATACAATATCGCCCGCAGGAGCATTGAGACCTACAGGCAGAAGATAGCGGATCTGTTTGCAAAGCTGGATGCTGCTGTATCAGCCAGCGGGGACAGGCTGAGCCTGTCTGATACAGAAAAATTCAGCATTGCTATTGGTAAGCGGGTTTTGGGCAAAGAGCTTAAACTGATTCTTAACTGGACGAAAACGCTACTTAAGGGTAGCTTCCGAGAGCCTATCTTCCTTTATGTTGGCAGCTCAGCCCTTACAGATACTGAGCTTATTTATCAGCAGTCGAAGGGGCTCACAGTTGTCGAATGGAATAAACTCATTACTTCAACCGACGATTATTTAGATCGCTACAATGCGATCTTTGCTGCACTAAAGAATCAATCTAAGTTGTCATTGGAGGGGAAATCAGAGGACGAAGCATTTGAGATCCTGTATAATTTGCTTCAACCGTTAGACCGTTTGAATGCCCTTCGAATCGAGGACGTTTCAAAACGACTGTATCCATATATCAGAATACGCGACGACGGAGTTATTGGCTTATCTCAAAGGGACGATCTTTTGTTAAAGAGATTCTTTGCCATTAATCTAATGCCAGATTCTCAACAGAATAACCTTACAAAAGATGTATTGGGAAAATACCATTGCATTCTCAATGTCTTCAGAAAAGCGAGAATACTTGAGGTAGAAGATGGTCACAAATACAGGCGTTTTGTTGCTGGCGAGGTGCCGTTTGCAGATAAGAATTGTATTCTGTTCGATTATTCTGCTATGCACGCATTTTCAGAAAAGACATATAAATCACTGGATAAAAACTATAAAAAAGCATTTTATCTATCTCGGCTAAGGCGTTATGACGAAGCGTTCTTTCACTTTTCTGAGATCGCAAAGCAAGCTTTTAAGGATTCGGACTATCTGCTGTACTATTTTGCGGAGTCCAACTGCATCAGCCTACGGAAAGTAATCAAGAATGTAAATACATGGTATCGCTGCTATGATCTTGATGCTGTCGAAGCATTGTCTCCAAATGACTCAGAGGCTGAAAACTTGTTTAGACGCCTTCCGGTAGAATTCCGAAATATATATGACAACCTCAGAGATATTCATAGTGCGAATATGCTATATAAATATTCGTATGAGGCTTTTACTGACGGACAAAAGCTTCAAAAAGCGATTGAGTCTGGATCAACACAACATTGATGTTATTGGATTACAAACGCAAATCAAGAATTGTCTCGCATTACTCAGATATGTTAGCATTTCACAGGGTTTGGTTGATAAGATATGCGGCTTCATCCTTGCACAAGAGTTTCGGGAAATACTGATAAATGATAAGGTCCTATTCCTTGATCGCCAACTGGTGCACAGGAAAATGTACAGCAAAACAACGAGCAAAATCGTAGAGAATACTCTGATTTCGTATTTGGATAAACATATTGCTGCCTTAAAAAAGGGCGAGAGGTTTGAGTTGTTCTCAGCAAGCACGGGTATCAATTATTGCAATCTTGTCCATTACATTTCTGCACCAGAGGAGAAATACTATTCGCGAAGACTGTCTATGAGAATCTCGCAGATTATAAATAATAATCTGTCCCAGATGTATTATCAGATAACTCAGCACTACTGCGGATATGTTTCAAAGAATCAACAGAAAAAACTTATCACATGGGCTAACAAACTAATACAAATGAATTTTAGCTTTGATTTGTTTAAAATGCTTGTGCAATGTGATGCGCGTATTAGTAAAGCAGCTAAAACGCAACTGAAGGTATACCTTAAGCAAAGAATAGATGCGGCTAAAAATAAAAATAACAATGGCGTAGTCGTATATCCAACTAAACAACCATATGAAGAATTAGATCAGGTCGGTTATTGGTGTCTTCTCAATGTTCTCAAAGCAAAGGACTTCCAGGAGTTCCTCGGCAATAGTGAGGCGTTTGACTTCTATTGTGAATACACAAAATTTGATTTCAATAAATTTGATGTTTCGTGGCTGCTAAACCTTTACCCACATACATTGGAGCAGATTGCAAAAAATGAGAAGGTCAAAGGATGCGTACGAGTTGCCATAGCAGATGCATTGAATGATGGAGAAATAGCATTATCGGACAGCCAACGACTTCAAAGCATCCTTGTCAAGCATTTTTGCTAGGCTGGTCTCCACAAATTACCATTATTTAATTATAATTTTCAGCAAAAAGAGGCTGACGCTTTCCCACTCGAATCCATTGGCAGACGGTGCGGTGGTTATAGCCGGTAAAGTCCACAGCGGTGGTCACATCGAACACGTCCGGCAGCACGGCTATCTTGCCCTCGTAGTAGCGTTGAAGCTTCTTCTCGTCCTTGGCGCACGGTGGATGGAGTGCTTTCCGCTTACTGATTTGGCTGGCAATTTGCATCTGCTTCTTATTCATAATCTCCGGTTTCTTTGAATTCCATAGCACCGTATTTCCTAACAAAAGTCGAGCAACTTGTGGCAACACATTCTCATGATATCTGCGCTGTTGTGACCCTGAGTAATAATTCTGCTATACCCCATTATACCCTTGATTTCTTGGGTATAACGGGGTATAATTCTGCATAGAATAGTATCTCACAGGAGGTGCGCTATGGACTTATCTGAGATGCAAACCCGCGTGGCGGAGTTGGAACAGCAGATATCAAATTTGCCTGCCGGTTCCATTACGAAGAAAACCGTCAACGGCATGGAGTATTTTTACCACCGTTGGACGGAGAACAAGAAGCGGCGGGAGAAGTATATTCCTGCTGACGAATTGGAGAATTTCCGTGCTCAGATCGAGCGGCGGAAGGAACTGGAACAGGAGCTGAAAGCGCTGAAAAAGCAGCTGCCCAAGGCGAAATCTGCGAACCCTTCTGCGTTTACTACCAATGTCCGCACCGGCGAGGCGCTGCGTTCCTTTGCGGCGTCTGTTCGCGGCTATCGCAGGCGCGAGTGCTTCCGGCAGCTGCACGACTTTGTTTACGGCGAGCCGCAGAACAAGGTGTTCATTCTCTACGGCCTGCGCCGGACGGGGAAGACCACCATGATCCGCCAGATTTTCGCGGAGATGAGCGACACGGAGCTTGCCAAGGCAGCATTCATTCAGATTACCGCAAAAGACACGCTGGCAGATGTGAACCGCGACCTCAAGCTGCTGGAAGCGCAGGGCTTTCGCTATGTGTTCCTCGATGAAGTGACGCTGATGGAGGATTTCATTGAGGGCGCAGCGCTGTTCTCTGACGTGTTTGCGGCCTGCGGCATGAAGATCGTGCTCTCCGGCACGGACTCGCTGGGCTTCCTCTTCACCGAGGATGAGCAGCTTTACGACCGCTGCATTCTGCTGCACACCACATTCATCCCTTACCGCGAGTTTGAATCCGTCCTCGGCGTTCACGGCATCAATGAGTATATCCGCTACGGCGGCACCATGAGTCTCGGCGGCGTCCACTACAACGAGACCTCTACCTTTGCCAGCAAGGAAAGCACCGACGAATACGTGGACACCGCCATTGCCCGCAACATCCAGCACTCCCTGCGTTGCTATCAGTACGAGGGACATTTTCGCCATCTGCGGGATTTATACGAGAAGGGCGAGCTGACCAGCGCCATCAACCGGGTGGTGGAGGACATCAACCACCGCTTCACGCTGGAGGTGCTGTCGCAGGATTGGAAGTCCCACGACCTTGGCATTTCCGCCAGCAACCTGCGCCGGGATCGGAAGAACCCGACGGACATCCTCGACCGCATCGACCTTGCGCTTGTCACCGACAGCCTGCGGAAGCTGCTGGAGATCCGCAACAAGGCAGAACAGACCGTAAAACTGGACGATGTTCATGCGGCGGAGATCAAAGAATACCTGGATTTGCTGGACCTGACGCGGGAGATCGACATGCTGCACCTGCCGGATGTCAGCACGAAGTCCGGACGCACGGTGATCGCACAGCCAGGTCTCCGCTATGCGCAGGCGGACGCGCTGATTCGCAGTTTGCTGTTGGATGAAACGTTCAGTGCCCTGTCTCTTGCGGAGCGCACCGCCGTGCAGCAGCGCATCCTGACCGAGATCAAAGGGCGGATGCTGGAGGACATTGTCCTGCTGGAAACCAAGCTGGCAAACCCCAAGAAGCAGGTATTTGTCCTGCAATTCCCCGTGGGCGAATTTGACATGGTGGTGTTTGACCCGGAGGCGGGCTCCTGCCGGATTTTCGAGATCAAGCACAGCGAAGAAGCCGCTCCACAGCAGTACCGCCATCTGATCGACGAACAAAAATGCGCCCAGACCGAGCACCGCTACGGCCCGATCACCGGAAAGTTCGTCCTCTATCGCGGGGAAAGCCAAGTGATAGACGGCATTCAGTATCAGAACGTAGAAGAATATCTGAGAAGCCTTGCATGATAAAACCGCCGCCCCAATTTTCTGTTCGGGGCGGCGGTTTTTATGATGCAGCTTGTCATATGACAAGCTGTGACGCAAAATAAACTTGACGTATGACAAGTAGAAATGCGCAAAAATCGTGCGGCGGGACTGTACGAATGCAGTCGATGACGAAAACAATAATGTCCTAAATAGCATGCATCACTCATTCCATCAATCATTTTCTCGGTTCACATGAGTGATGCCCTCCGAACTGGCACGATCAGCGCGCGAAAACCTCTGCCTATCCGCAGAAATTTTCAGATTCTTCCCTTGGGTACCTTTTCAAATGGATTCCGATCCGTTATAATATATCTACCAACCTAACGAATAACGCGAGGTGCCGCCATGAAAACGAAAGATACGCCGAAGCAATATGTCATCTACTCCCGTAAGTCCAAATTCACCGGCAAGGGCGAGAGCATCGAGAACCAGATCGAGCTTTGCCGCCAGTACATCGCCATGCACTTTGGCGAGGAAGCGGCGGAAAACGTGCTGGTCTACGAGGACGAGGGCTTTTCCGGCGGCAATCTGGAGCGCCCGCAGTTCAAGAAAATGATGAAGGACTCCCAGAAGATCGCCTTTGCCGCCATCGTGGTCTACCGCCTCGACCGCATCAGCCGCAACATCGGCGACTTTGCCAAGCTCATCGAGGATTTGGGTGACCGGCACATCGACTTCATCTCCATCCGCGAGCAGTTCGACACGTCTTCGCCCATGGGACGCGCCATGATGTACATTGCGTCCGTGTTCTCCCAGCTGGAGCGGGAGACCATCGCTGAGCGCATCCGGGACAACATGCACGAGCTGTCCAAGACCGGACGCTGGCTGGGCGGCACAACACCCACGGGCTACGCCTCGGAAAGCCTGTCCAGCGTGACGGTGGACGGCAAGGTGAAGAAGGCCTGCAAGCTCAAACCCATTCCGGAGGAAATCCAGCTGGTCAAGACGATCTTCGAGGTGTTCATGGAAACCGGCTCTCTCAGCAAGACCGATCAGTATCTGTTGGAGCATCGCTGTGTCACGAAGCGTGGCAAGCAGTTCACCCGCTTTGCCATCCGGGCCATTCTCACCAACCCGGTCTATATGATTGCCGACGAGACAGCGTATCAGTATCTGAAAGAAAACAATGTTGACCTGTTTGCCGAGCGTTCGGAATTCGACGGCGAGCACGGTGTCATGGCGTACAACCGCACGCTCCAGCGCCCCGGCAAGGCAAACCAGATCCGCCCGATGGAGGAATGGATCGTGGCGGTGGGCAAGCATCCGGGCATCATCGCAGGCAGCGATTGGGTGCGGGTGCAGGCTATGTTGGATGTCAACAAATCCAAGAGCTACCGCAGACCCCGCAGCAATGTGGCGCTGCTGTCCGGCCTTTTACGGTGCGGCGAATGCGGCGATTACATGCGCCCGAAGCTGACCAACCGCCGCACAGCGGACGGTGAGCTGATCTACACCTACATGTGCTCCACCAAGGAGCGCAGCCACGGTACGGTCTGCTCTATGAAAAACTGCAACGGCAACACACTGGATGCCAAGATCATTGAAGAGATCCGCAAGCTATCCGCCGACAAGGAGACCCTTACCCGGCTGCTGGCGCAGACCAAGAAGGTCATCAGCGGCAGCAAGGAGGGTTACGATGCAGAGCTTGCGCTGCTCCGGGAAAAGCATGCCGAGACGGAAGAGCGCATCAAACGGCTGGTGGACTCCCTGTCCGTTGCCAGCGACACCTCTGCGAAGTACGTCATGGAGCAGATCGACGCACTCCATCAGGAGAGCGAGACACAGCAGCTGCGCCTTGCCGAGCTGGAAACCCTCGCCGAGCAGAGCCGGATGCTCCATGAGGAGTTTGCCTTCCATCAGGAAATGATCGAGTCGTTTGCCAGCGCGGTGGATTCTGCCACGCTGGAGGAAAAACGCCGCCTTCTGCGCACTATCGTCAAAAAGCTGGTCTGGGATGGAGAAAATGCCCACGTTTACGTTTTTACGGTAGACGGAGAGGTTGATTTGCCGCCCATAGAGCATCCTATGTATCCGTTAGGAGAGGATAGCGAATGAGATTTTAATGTATTTCCGGTCTCAGAAAAAATTGCAGGGAGAAGTATCCCTGTCGGAGACCATCGAATCAGATCGGGAGGGCAATGCCCTACAGCTAATGGACGTCATCGGTGTAGATGACACCATGCTGGAGGACCTCTATGACCGGGACAGCGCCCTCCGCCTGCGGCGGTTGGTGAAGGAGTGCCTGACCCAGCGGGAATCAGAGGTCATCCGTCTGCGGTACGGTCTTGGCGGCACCGTCCCCCTGACCCAACGGGAGATCGCCTCCACATTCGGCATTTCCCGGAGCTATGTATCGCGTATTGAGAAGCGGGCATTGGAAAAGCTGCGGGCAGAACTGGAAAAGCCTGTGGGCAGCGGAGCCGGTCAATAGCAGGACCGCAGGCCAGTTTCGGAGACGCATCCGGAAAAATTGCGGACTTTCAGCAATCCATCAAAAATCTTTGCGGATATTTTATGCCTGTTTTCCAGTTTTTAACTTGTAAAACATGGAATTTTATGATATTTTGACAATACACACAAGATCATGCCCGCAGTGATATCTGCGGGCACATTCTTATTGGGAAGGAGTTGTGGGAACATGGAACAGCGCAGAACGGTGCTGCTGGCAGATACCAGCACGGAATTCCGCATTCTGCTGCGGGAAGCCATGGAAAAAACAGGAGAATTTTGGGTGGATGTAGCTCAAACCGGTGACGAAGTTCTGGAAAAAGTTCAGGAGCAGGAACCGGATATTCTGATCATGGATGTGATCCTGCCGGGGCTGGACGGTCTCAGCGCTCTGCGGGAGCTGCAGGAGCTTGGCTACGCTCCCATGACCATTCTGACCTCCGCATTTGTTTCCGACCAGACGTTGGCGGAAGCAACGGAGCTGGGCGCTGCCTATTTTCTGCCAAAACCCTTTCGGATGGACACGCTGTTGGACCGGATGCGGAACCTGTTCTGGGAAAAGCCGAAAGCCACCCGCCCCTCTCTGAAAGCCCGCGTCACCCACATGCTTCATGATGCAGGTATGCCTGCCAATATCTCCGGCTACCAGTATCTGCGGGAAGCGATCCTGATCACCGCCGCCGATCCAAGTGTACTGAACAAGGCTGTAACCAAGATCCTCTATCCTGAGATCGCCCGGCGTTACGGTACCACTGCCCTTCGAGTAGAACGATGTATCCGCAGCGCCATAGAGACCGCCTGGGACCGGGCTTCGCCGGAGACACTCCCCAAATACTTCGGCTGCACCGTCAGCAGTCAGCGTGGAAAGCCCTCCAATGCGGAATTCATTGCTCTGCTGGCAGAACGGCTGACTCTGGAGGATGATCAAGCTCTCAGAGCCTGACAGCTTTTCACAGTCTATATAAAAGGAGACAGGCTCGCCCTGTCTCCTTTTTTGCGTTCGTTTTCATTCGACAGCATCAGAGTGTTCGTTTCATTTTACGAAAACGTATACGTTTTCGCGTCAAATTCGTTTTTTCTTCCTCCAAAAATAACAACCAAAGGTCGGCCTTTTTATTTGTGCACTTTACACAGTGTACGTGAAATTGAATAAAAAAATCATGGGAAAATAGCCATAATCCTCCTTGACAATTCCGTTAAGAATTCTTTATAATGGTAGCAAGGAAGTGCAAACGTTTGCGACCGGAGGACGGCACACCGCCGGTCAGACTGCGCACAGAACTGAGAAAAGAGAGCAATCTGCTGTCCCTGCAATCCCCGGCAGACTTCAGAAAGAGGTGTTATCGTGTCGAAAAATGGATTACCCAGAAAACCCCTGACCAAGCGGCGTTTAAAGAACCTGATCCTGAATGTGCTGAAAAACCCCTTTAACATGGTGGTGCTGGTCAGTCTCATCATCCTGTTCTGCCTCATCATCATCCCTCTGCTGACCATGATCTCCAGCACCTTTACGCTGGCTCAAGGCGAGCTGCGCCGGGTCCAGGGTCACGTGGGCGACTTTACCCTGTACTACTGGAAATACATCCTTGCCAGCACCATGTCCGGCGCCGTGCTGTGGGGGCCACTGAAGAACTCCTTTATCTGCGGCTTCTTCACCGTGCTGGTATCGGTCCCCCTTGGCTCCGTGCTGGCCTGGCTGATGATCCGCACAGACATCCCCGGCAAGAAAATTCTGGGACTGCTGGTGACCGTGCCCTATATGATCCCTTCGTGGACCAAGGCGCTGGCCTGGCTGGCCATGTTCCGCAACTCCACCTCCGGCGCCAACGGCTTTCTGGCCGGTATGGGCATCCCCATCCCCGACTGGCTGGCCTACGGTCCCATTGCCATCGTGCTGTGCATGTCCATGCACTATTACGCATTCTCCTACATCATGGTCTCCGGCGCGCTCCGCTCCATCAACTCCGAGCTGGAGGAGATGGGTGAGATCCAGGGCGCCAGCAAGGCCCAGATCCTGCGGCACATCACCCTGCCCCTGATCCTGCCCTCCGTGCTGTCTGCCACCGTCATGACCATCAGCAAATCCATCGGTACATACGGCGTCCCCGCCAACCTGGGCAACCGCATCGGCTACTATACGCTGGCCACCAAGATGCGCAACTTCATCGACCAGGGTCCCCAGGCCGTGGGCTACGCCATGTCCATCGTGCTGGTGCTGCTGGCTGCCGTCATCATCTTCTCCAACCAGCGGATCGTGGGCGTCCGGAAGTCCTACGCCACCGTCAGCGGCAAGGGCGGCCGCGCCACGCTGATGCCTCTGGGCAAGGCCAAGAAGCCTCTGATGGCATTTTTGATGGTATTCCTCTTCCTGGCCATGGTGGTGCCCTTCTTCGTGCTGATTATGGAAACCTTCCAGATCACCACCGGCGCCGGCTACGGGCTGGATAACCTGACCCTCTACAACTGGATCGGCAAGTCCGGCCAAATTGCCAAGTACACCAACTACGAAGGCATCTTCCGGAATCCCAAGTTCTTCAGTGCCTTCTGGAACACCATCCGCCTGACCCTCATCGGCTCCATCATCACCGCCATCTGCGGCCAGTTCCTGGGCTATATCAGTTCCCGGGGCCGTGGCAAGTGGTACGGCGACCTGACGGAGCAGATGGTGTTCGTGCCCTACCTGATGAGCGGCATTGCTTTCTCCACCATGTATTTCTCCATGTTCTCCCGGCCGCATTTCGGCGGACTGATGCCCTCCCTGTACGGCACCTTTACCCTGATCGTGCTGACCTCGGTGGTCAAGCACTTCCCCTTCGCCAGCAAGTCCGGTACCGCCAATATGCTCTCCATCAGCGTGGAGCTGGAGGAGGCGGCAGATATCGCCGGCGCCAGCTTCTGGAAGCGGATGAGTTCCATCATCGTGCCGCTGGCGAAAAACGGCTTCATCTCCGGCTTCATGCTGACCTTCATCTCCATTGCCAAGGAGTTGGATCTGGTCATCATCATGATGACTCCCTCCACCCAGACCATGTCCTATCTGGCCTTTACCTACTCGCAGGAGGGCTACAACCAGATGTCCGACGCGGTATCCGTCTGCGTGCTGGTCTTCATTCTGGTGTGCTACACCGTGGCCAACCGCTTCGGCGCAGACCTCAACAAGAGTATGTAAGTCCCGGAATTGTGACAGAACAGAAAGGAAAAATGATATGAGCCGCATTGAATTGAAGCACATTGATAAATTTTACGGCAGCAACCACGTCCTGCGGGACATCAACCTCACCATTGAGGACGGCGACTTCATGACCCTGCTGGGGCCCTCCGGCTGCGGCAAGACCACCACGCTGCGTGTGGTTTCCGGACTGGAAAAGCCCCAGAACGGCACCATGACCATCGACGGCGTGGAGATGATCAACGCAGACGACGCCTATTACGCCGAGCCCAGCAAGCGGGGGCTGAATCTGGTGTTCCAGTCCTACGCCCTGTGGCCCCACATGACGGTCTACGACAACATCGCCTTCGGCCTGAAGATCCAGAAGATGAGCAAGGCGGAGATCGACCGCCGGGTCATGGACTCCCTGCGGATGATGCGTATTGACATGTACAAGGACCGCTATCCCACCGAGCTGTCCGGCGGCCAGCAGCAGCGGGTGGCCATCGCCCGTGCCGTAGCCTCCAGCCCCAAGCTGCTGCTGCTTGACGAGCCGCTGTCCAACCTGGACGCCAAGCTGCGCATTGATATGCGTGCGGAGCTGCAGCGCCTCCATAAGGAACTGGGCACCACCATCATCTATGTGACCCACGACCAGACCGAGGCATTGACCATGTCCACCAAGATCGCCCTGTTCAAGGCCGGCGAGCTGAATCAGGTGGCCACCCCCACGGAACTGTACAACAACCCCATTGATCTGGAAGCGGCGGACTTCATCGGCAATCCCCGCATCAACCTGCTGGACGGCAAGGCCGAGGTTATCAACGGCCAGCTGGTGGTTAAGAGCGATCTGGGCGGCCACACCTTCCCCGCCGAGCACCTTACCAGTGAGGAATTCCCCAAGAGCGGCGAGTTCGACTGCGTGCTGGCCATCCGTCCCGAGCAGATTGCCATCTCCACCCAGCCGGTGGAGGGCGCCATTCCCGTTACCATTTACGCCAACCAGCCCGCCGGCTCTGAAACCATCACCACCCTGAAGGCCGGCACCGACGAGTTCCTGGCCAAGGACATCGGCCAGATCCGCTACGATCTGGATCAGAAGGTCTGGGCCATTATCGATCAGGATAAGATCAACATCTACAACAAGGAAACCACTCGGTTGATCAAACGTGCGGTATAAGCCGTGTTTTGATAGGTCCCCCACTCGGCCGTGTCTGCGGCGCGGTCAAAATATGAAAGGAGTCCCGATGAATATGAAGAAGTTTTCTGCACTGCTTCTCGCGCTTTCCATGGTGCTGAGTCTGGCCGCCTGCGGCGGCAAGAGCACCGACCAGCCCTCCGACGATTCCCAGTCCGGCAGCGAAGCTGCCGCCAGCGACCTGCACCTTGGCTATGACCTTAACACCGGTGAAAATTATTACGGCCCCTACTATGACGACTGGAGCGAAAAGACCGACGACGAGCTTTATGAAGAAGCCCTGACGGAGGACACCACCATCAACGTCTACGCCACCTCCTCCAAGATGATGAAGGTGGAGGAGAGCTTTGAGGAAACCTACCCCGGCCTTGATCTGGTGGTATTCGATCTGGACAACGACGAGGTGCTCTCCAAGGCCAAAATCGAGCACGACACCGGCAACATCACCGCCGACGTGCTCCAGACCAAGGATGTCAACGGCAACGTGTTCCACGAGTGGTACAATCAGGACATTCTGGAGCCTTATTTCCCCAAGGACATCTGCTCTCACATCGACGAGGAAAACCTGAAATATGGCTATCCTCTGTACGCCTCCCAGTCCATGTGGTTCTACAACACCGCCGCCTTCCCCGATGGACAGCCCATCCACAGCTGGTGGGAGATCATTGAGAAGAAGGACGACGGCACCCAGAAGTACCACCTGTTCACCAAGGAGATCGGTCAGGAGTCCGCGTACCTGTCCCTGTTTGCCAGCTTCATCAACAACGCCGACGAGATGGCGCAGTCCTATAAGGACACCTACGGCAAGGATCTGGAATACACCTACGATGCCTCCGATTTCAACTTTGAAGTTCCCGAGAAGAACGCCGGCGTGGAGTACCTGTGGCGCTTCTCTCAGGCCGAGATGACCTTCATCGGTGACGGTGATGAGCTGGTGCTGGCCGTCCACAACTCCACCGCCGACGAACCCGCCCTGTGCCTGGCCTCCGCCGGCAAGATCGGCAACCGTGACGAATCCGGCTACAACATCGCCTGGTGCCTGAATCTGGAGCCTTACACCGCCCTGCTGAATCTGGAGTCCCTGTTCATCGCCAAGGGCACCAACAGCCCCGCCGGCGCCCGTCTGTTCGTCCGCTACATCACCGGCGGTGCCGACGGCCAGAGCGAAGGTATGAAGCCCTTCAAGAAGGAAGGCAACTGGCCCGTCCGCGACGACGTGGAGGACAAGAAGAACCCCGCAAAGCTCAGCGAACTGGGCGCCCGCGCCAACGACCTCAGCGCCATCTATTACATCTATCCCGACGTGCAGGATATGTGGACTTACTGGCTGTCCAAGAACCCCAAGATGAAGTAAATTCAAGCACCGCGATTTTCCCGGGCGGCGGCAACCGCCGCTGCCCGGGCCTTTTGAATCATTCAGATAGGAGATAACATGAACCAGGATTTTGAAAAAGAACTGCGCCGGGCAGAACGGGAAAAAGAACAGGCCAGACGGGTGGAATCCTTTTGGGATGCCTTCCGGCTGACGGAAAACGGCCATGTAAAAAGCACGCTGCTGCTGAATTCCTTCTGCCTGTCCATCCTCTTTCTGGCAGTTTACGGCGCGGCCTTCTTTCTGCTGACCGATCCCATTCACGCATGGCTTGCCCTTGCGCCCCGGGCGGTAGAAAATCTGGTCAGCGCGCTGCTCCCCGCCCTGATCGGGACAGCAATCTGCGCGCTGACCCACCTGATCTGCCACCCTCAGACTGTTCTGGCTGCATACGGCTGGCTCTTGCTGCTGGCCCTCGCCAGTCTGGTGACCATGCTGCTCCTGCTGCGGGGCGATCACGGCGCGTCGGTCCTGTTTCTCCAGCTCTTCGGTATGATGGTCCCTGTGCCGCTGCTGATGGGTTTTGGAAGCTCCTGGTGGCTGCTTCGCCGCAGAAACTCTCTCTGAATAACCGTTTTTTCCCATGTATGCAACTTTAAAAAAAGGCTGTGAAACTATGATAGATACTGTATTGTTCGATATGGGTGGCACTCTGGAGGACATCTGGGTTGACGATGAAAGCCGCCATTCTTCCATTCAGGGCGTGCTGGATATTCTACGCGCTCACGGCATCGATCTGAACATGGACTTTGAAACTACGGCTCAGAGCATCAATGCCGGCTGGGAACGTTACGGCGCTTACCGGGACCCCCGGCAGCGGGAGCTGAAGCCGGAGGAGATCTGGGGCAGCTTCGTTTTGACGGATTTCGGCCTGAATGAAGATTCTGTGCGTCCCTACGCCGAGGAGCTGGCCCACATGTGGGAGATCACCCACTATCACCGTACTCTCCGCCCCCACGTGAAGGAAATGCTGGAAGGGCTGAAGGGGCTGGGTATGAAGCTGGGCGTCATCAGCAACACAGCCAGTCTCTATCAGGTGTTTGACGTTCTGAAAGACTACGGCATCCGGGACTACTTCCAGGATGTGACGCTTTCTTCCGTCACCGGATATCGCAAGCCAGACCCCAACATTTTTCTGGTCTCCCTCCATCAGGTCCAGTCTGACCCCGCCAGCTGTGCCTATGTGGGCGATACCCTCTCCCGGGACGTCATCGGCCCCATCCGCATGGGCTTCGGCGCCACCTTCCACATCGACTCCTACCTCACCAAGCTGAAGGACACCAATGTTCCCGCGGACGTGAAGCCCACTTACAGCGTGAAGGACATTTATGAGGTCTACACGATTCTGAAGGACGCCCGCTGATCCCTGTTTTGATGTATGACAAGAAGGCCCGGACCGCTGTGGCGGTCCGGGCACTTTTTGCGGCTTTCAGTCGGGGTGCAGATCAGCAGTCCGCCAACGCAAATATTCCCGTTTTCGATGTCTGTTCCGTGATTTGTTGCTTTTTCGCACTTTTCCCGTGCAAAAATCCCGCAGAGAGTATTTGCTCTCTGCGGGATTTTTAACATTCTCTTGGTTTTCTTTTTTTGGGGGGCGGTTTATGCCGGAGGCTTACTCATACCGGGTACCTGCGCCGTCCACCATGGCGTCATAGGCCCGTTTCACCTTGTCATAGTTCTTGTCCCGGTCTAGCGCCACGCCGCGGCCCACACCATCCACAATGCGGCCCACGCCGATGGCATCCAGCTTTTCGTCCAGCTCTGCCAGCAGCTTGGGTGCGGAGCCGGGTTCCGTGGAGCGGCCGTCAAAGATGATGTGGAAGAATACCTGATCCAGTCCGGCATCCCGGGCCATTTCGCAGATGGCCAACGGGTAGTCGATGCAGCCGTGAGAGGATTTATAAGTGAGATATGCCAGCAGATGCAGCGCCGTGCCGTTCTTTTTGGCGTGTTCGATGGCCTGTAAGAAGATGGGATTCTTCTTGAAGCTGCCGTCCTTCACAGCGGCGTCCAGACGGACGTCATCCTGCATGACGCAGCGGCCTGCGCCCAGATTGGAGTGGCCTGCCTCGGAGTTGCCGGCCTTTCCGCTTCCCAGGCCAACATGCTCGCCGGAGGCGTGGAGTTTGCTCCAGGACTGCTCCGCCAGCAGGGAATCCCAGTAGGGGGTATCCGCCAGATGGATCGCGTCGCCGTCATCGCCGGAGCCGAGACCCCAACCATCGCAGATGATGAGCAGCATCTTCCGGTCCTTGCCGAAATCGTGTCCCTCCGCCAGAGATTTGCCGGTCATCTCCGCAGGCTGGGGGATGCCCATGACGTTCAGCACCGTAGGCGCCACGTCACCCAGACAGCCGTCCCGCAGGGCAATGGGGCCGCTGTGGGCGGGGTCCATCAGAATGAAAGGCACCAGATTGGTGGTGTGGGCGCCGTCGGGCTTGCCTGCGGCGGTGTACAGCTTTTCAATGTTGCCGTGATCCGCGGTGACGGCCACCACATAGCCCTTGGCCAGCGCGTCATGGACCACCACATCCAGATAGTGGCTGACATGCTTGCAGGCTTCCAGCTTGGCGGCGGTATTCAGGGTGTGGCCGATCACGTCGCCGTTGGCGAAGTTGGTCACCACGAAATCGTATTTACCCAAAGCACCCATGACCTGATCAGCCACGGCAGGCAGGCTCAGCTCCGGCTGCTGGTCAAAGTCAATGCCCTTGGGGGACGGCACGCACACGTCATCCTCGCCGGGGAAGGGCGCGTTCTCGCCGCCGTTGAAGAAAAAGGTCACATGGGCATACTTCTCGCTCTCCGCGCAGTGGAACTGATTCTTCCCCGCCTCGCTGAGGACCTGAGCCAGAGGCTTCACCACATGAGACGGCGCAAAGGCGATGGGCAGATCCTTGAATTTGTCATGATACATGGTCATGATGACGAAATCCAGATCCTTCAGCTGGTTCCGCTGCACCTTGTTGAAGTCCGGATCGGTGAACAGCTCCGTCAGCTCGATCTCCCGCTCACCGCGGCGGCAACAGAACACGGCGGCATCGCCATCTCCGATCTTGCCTACAGGCTTGCCGTTCTCCACCAGGACCATGGGTTCCAGATGGTAGTCATCCTGCCCCGCCTGATACGCTTTTTCCACGGCCCGCGCCAGTTGTGCGCCGCCGCGCTTGGATTCAGACATAAAAAGTACCTCCTTATGAGTCGAGCGGTGCGTGAAACGGTTCTTTCCCGCGCCACTGCGCATTTTTTTATCCGACCGGGGCGAACTTATTGTCCATCCTCCGGCGGGATCAGCTTTTCCACGGCCACCTGCCCCCGCTTGGGGAAAATATCCAGCAGGTCCGGGAACCGATAGACCTTGGCATCCGGGCGGTTTTCCGCCGTCAGCTTCAGGGGCTTATCCTTCTGGTACTGCACCGTGACGGTCATACCGAAATCGACGGCCTTGGCGCCGATGATGTCCCGGTTCAGATTGTCGCCCACATAGCAGCAGTTTTCCGGTTCGGCTCCCACTTCCTCCATGGCGTAATAGTAGATCGCGGGGCCGGGCTTGCGGATATAGGTGACCGAGGACTGCTGGACTGTCTGGAAATAGGGGCGCAGGCCATCCTGATCCAGCCACTCGTCCACTTCCCGTCTGCCCACCAGATCCGAGATGATGCCCAGAGTGTAGCCCCGGCGGCACAGCTCCTTCACTGTATCTGCGCCGCCCTCTACCACCGTGCGGCGGCCCTTGGTCTGCCGGTACTGGTAGCAAAGCTCCGAGGCATTGCGCCGGATCAGCTCCGGATCACAGTCATAGGCCAGCCAGCGCCGCCACAGCACCTCTTCCGGGGCCTCGCACATATATTTCAGGGCCCATTCCCGGTATACATCGTACCGCTTGTCGATCACATCCTCGAACCACCGGGTAGGATCTTCCGTCTTCACGCCGCACAGCTCTGCGATTTTCGCCCGGGCGGTAGCCAGATAAGCCGGGTCCTTGTCAATGACCCGGAAGGTACCGCCCAGATCCAGAAAAATATAACGGATGTCCGTATTCATGGCTTGCTTCCTCCTTTTCACCGGGCCGCTGGCCCGGAACGCATCAGGGCAGAATGTTCAGGATCTCCCGGAAATCTTCAATGACATAGTCCGGGCGGTTTTCCTCCGTAAATTCCACGGGATGCTTCTTCTCCGGAGACCGGAAAATAATATTGCAGCCGATACCGGCCTTCTTGGCCCCGGCAATGTCGCGCTTGATGTTGTCCGCAACGGACACGCACTCCTCCGGCTTCACGCCGATCTGCTGGCAGGCCAGATCGTAGATCTCAGAGCAGGGCTTGCGCATGTGGCACACGGAGGAGAGGATCACTGTGTCAAAATAGGAATCCAGACCGTCCTCCTCCAGCCAGTCGGGCACCTCGTTCTCACCGATGAGGTTGGAGATGATCCCCAGCTTGTAGCCGCGCTCATGCAGGCCCTTGATGACCTCCACGCCGCCGTCTACCACCTCGCGGCGCCCCTTGCACTGCCGGTACTGGAAGCTCAGCTCATGGCACACCTGACGGATCCGGGCCGGGTCATAGTCCGGCAGCAGCCATTTGCACCACAGTTCTTCATCTCCGGATTCCTTGAACTCGCCCAAAGCCCACTTGCGGTACGGCTCGTAGCGCTCCTCGATCATCTGATAGAATTCCTCATAAGGCATATCCGTGCCTGCGATCTCCGCCATTTTCCGACGGGCGTGGCGCATATAGGCCTCCTCCAGGAAAGCAATGCGCAGAGTGCCGCCCAAGTCGAAAAAGACGGCTTTATACTGTTTTTCCATAGGTCCTCCTTTAAGCCCGCTCAGGGAAGATGTCCAGCAATTCAGAAAGGCTGGTGATGACATGATCCGGGGTAAACTCCTTGCCGGTGGCCTTTTCCTTGTTCAGCGTATCCGGCTCATCGATCCGGATCATCATACCGAAGCCGGCAGCCTGAGTGCCCTCCACGTCCCGCACCGGGTTATCGCCCACATAGGCGCAGTTGGCTTCCGGCGTGCCGATGCAGCGGCAGGCCAGGTGATAGATGTCCGGGTCCGGCTTGCGCAGGCGCACCTTGGAGGAGAGGATCGTGGTTTTGAAGCACTGGGCCACGCCGTCAGCGGCCATCCAATCGGGGATCTCCGTCTCCGTCACGGTGTTGGCGATGATGCCAAGGGTATAGCCCCGGCGGTGCAGCTCCTTGATGGTGGCTACGGCGTCCGGCCGGGCCACCCGGCGGCCGTCATGGTCGCGCCACAGGCGGGTCAGCTTGGGGGCGTTGGCAAAAATCATATTCGGATCATATTCCGGCAGCATGTACTGGGTCCACAGTTCTCCCTCGGAAGCATCCAGCAGGGTGGTCTTGGACTGCTTGCGGTATGCCTTCCAGCGCTCCTCCAGCTTGGCAAACAGGGCGTCGTGGCTCTCCGTGGTGCCGATCAGTTCCATGAGACCGGCTTCCGCCCGGTCAATAAACTCCTGATCCGGCAGGACAATGCGCAGGGTGTTTCCTACATCGAAGAAAATGGTTTGGATATTGGCGGTCATGGCAGTTCCTCCTTTGAAATTCAGGGTCGCGGCCCAACTGCGGGAAAGCACGGCGATCCTCGGAGGTGTGACGCCCCCGAGAATCGCAAACGTTTGCGATTTCTGTTTTTATTTTATAGGAGTTCGCCCCTTTTTGTCAATATCCCAAATGTCAAAGCTCAGACACTTTTTTTGCTGGATTGTCCAAAATGCCTTAAAAATTTAGGTTGATATTGACAGAAGATCAAAAATCGGCTATTCTTGATTCGTCTGAAGTACCTTGGCAGTTTTTTCTGCCAATTTTCCTAAAAAGTCGGAAACGTTTGCACAAACACAACCTTCGCAAGGGAGTCAACTTTATGAAAAATGTAACATTAAAGGATGTCGCCAAAGCAGCAGGCGTCTCCTATGCTACCGTATCCCGTGCCCTTTCCGGCAGCTCCCAGATCGGCAGCGAGACCCGGGAACGGGTTCTGAAGCTGTGCGATGAGATGGGCTACACCACCAACTTTGTGGCCAGGTCCATGGTGACCAAGCGCACCAACCTCATCGGACTTGTGGTCCCCTCTGTGGACAACCAGTTCATGTCGGAGCTTGCCTACCACGCGGAAGTCAGCGCCCGTGCCCACGGTTATAATATCATGCTCTGTGATTCCGGTCCGGACCTGAAGCAGGAAAAGACCGTGTTCAAGCTGCTGCTGGGCCGGCAGGTGGACGGGATCCTCATCGTCCCTCAGAGCTCTAAATCCTACGATAACCTCAAGTCTTATCTGGACCAGGTCCCCACGGTGTTCCTCAGTGAAAACCTGCGGAGCCAGCCCCAGAGCTATGTGGCCGTTGACAACAGCCGGGGCACCTATCTGGGTACCCAATACCTCTATGAGCTGGGCCACCAGGACATTCTCTATTTCGGCCAGCGTCCCGGTTCCACGACTCATCAGCTCCGAGCGGACGGATATATGAAGGCCTGTCATGAATTTGACCTCACGCCTCATTTTTTCAACAGCGAATATTCCCGCTCTTCCATTCAGGGCGGATATCAGCTGGCCAAGGAGCTGTTCCGGAAGCCTCTGGACTGCACCGCAGTCTTTGCCGCCACGGACTCCAATGCCTTGGGTATTCTGACGGCGGCAGATGAAATGGGCATTGATATTCCGGGGCATCTGAGCCTCATCGGCTTCGATAACATCAGCGCCACGGCCCTCTCCCGCATCGACCTGACCACCGTTGACCAGCCCAAGCGGGACATGGCGGTGCAGGCGGTGGATATGCTCCGGGACAAAATTGAAAACGGCACTCAGGGCTATGTCCACCAGATCCTGCTGCCGACGCTGATCCAGCGGGGCACCTGCCGGAAGCTGGATCCCTCCAAGTGATCTCACTGTAAATTCGGGACGGCCTGCCGCCCCTGGTAGAAAGGAACATCCAACCATGCAAGGTTATCTTTACGATCCTCATACCCATACTGCGGAAACCAGCAAATGCGGCCATCTGCCTGCCGCCGACGTTGTGGAGCGCTATGTGAAGCACGGCTTTTCCGGTCTGGTGGTCACAGACCATCTGCATCCGGAGTACCTCTCCCGCATCGACACGGAGCATGACTGGCAGAAGGCCATGGACCACTATCTCTCCGGCTACAAGGCCTCCAAAAAGCGGGGTGACGAGCTGGGCTTCGATGTGATTTTGGGCGCCGAGCTGCGCTTCCCCCAGAATGACAATGACTATCTGGTGTACGGCATCGACGAGGACTGGCTTCGCTCCAACCCCTATATGTGCTGCACCAGTGCCCGGGAATTCTACGAGAAATTCCACAATGAGGTCCTCATCATCCACGCCCACCCCTACCGGGACGGCAACACCACCGTGTTTGAGGACGCTGTGGACGGCACGGAGATCATCAACGGCAACCCCCGCCACGAAAATCACAGCGACCGGGGCGTGGAGCTGTGCCGCCGCCATCCCAACTATTTCCGTCTGGCCGGATCTGACACCCATCAGGACGGTGATGAGGCCCGTGCGGGCGTCATCCTGCCGGAGCGGGTCCGGGACTCCTTCCAATATAAGGCAATGATCGAGTCTGGAAACTTCCGTCTCTGGGGCCCGGATTTCCAGGATCTCATTGATATCGACGAGGAAATGCGTCAGGGCAAGTAATTGCCTTCCCATCAGAATAATGACTGACTTTGAATCCCCGGCAGGCCGCCACGCTTATGATGGCCTGCCGGGGTTCGTTGTCTCCCCGGCGAGCTGCGGCAAATTTGTAAAGCTGTCTCCCAAAACCAGTCATAGGAACACAATGTCCCGTTTTTGTCGGTTATTTGCGGATTTGCGCTTGTATTTTGCGGAAGAGTGTGGTAAGGTAATCCACGGTTACGGAATGCGGTGAAAAGGGGAGCGCCTTGGCGCCGCGCTCAGATTGATGACGAAACCAGATTGCGAGGGAACCCGTGTTCCGGGTTGAGAGGATCCCAGTAAGGATCGACCGCCCCTGTTTCCCCCGGTGACGCCGGGGGAGCTGTCAGCATCTGCTTGAAGTCAAATTCGGTATGTGCTGCAAGGCACATATTTTTTTGCGCTTTGAGCAGAAAATCAAATCTGGAGGTAAATCCCATGAAAAAGTTTCTTGCAAGTATTCTGACCCTGGCCCTGTGCCTGGGGCTCGCCACCGGCTGCGCCGGCAAGCAGATCCCGGCGGAGAATGACACGGAAAGCGCCGGTGAGACCGGTGTGAAGGAGATCCCCTCTCTGAAGATCGCTTTCTCCCCCTACGCCGACGCGGACCAGATCACCACCGCCACGGAGCCTCTGGAGCAGCTGCTTCAGGCAAAGCTTCTGGAAAAGGGCTATGACGTGAAGGACATCGACATGACCGTGGGCACCAGCTACACCGCCGTGGGCGAGGCCCTCAGCGCCGGCAGCGCCGACATCGGCTTCATCTCCGGCGGCAACTACGTCCTCTTCTCCGACGATTGCGATGTGCTGCTCACCGCTCTGCGCTATGCCATCAACAAGGATTCCGAGAACCCTGCTGACTGGAATGACGGCACCATCGAGGAAAACACCAAGGATATGAGCACCTATTACCGCTGCATCATTCTGGCCGGTCCCAGCGAAAAGGGTCAGGAACTGCAGGCCAAGGTCAATGCCGGTGAAGAACTGACCTGGGATGATCTCAACAGCGCCACCTGGTCCGTCCTCAGCCCCACCTCCGCCTCCGGCTACATCTATCCCTGCCTGTGGCTCCAGGATCACTACGGCAAGGGCATCAGCGATCTGGAGCACGTGGTCCAGTCTGACTCTCACACCACTTCCGTGGCCCGTCTGGCCGCCGGTCAGGTGGACGTGATGGTTTCCTTCGGCCACATCCGCATCAAGAACGCCCCCAAGTGGGAGAGCGAGCTGGGCGGCACCGCTCCCATGGTGGAGCAGACCGGCGTTATCGGCGTCACCGAGGGCATCTACAACGATATGATCGCTTACAGCAAGAACTCCGATACCATGGCGGATGAGGATTTCCGCAAGGCGCTGGGCGAAAGCTTCATCGAGATCGCCGACACCGACGAGGGCCGGGAGATCATCAGTGTGTTCAGTCAGGTGGGCTACACCTGGGGTCAGGATTCCGATTATGACGGCGAGCGGGCCGCGCAGGAGCTGCTGAAGTCTCTGGAAGGCTAAGTCCCCCCTTTAAAAAACACTTGCCCCGCGGCTTCTCAGGAGCCGCGGGGCTGAAAGGCTATTTATGCTGCTGGAAGTCCAACATGTCCGTAAAGAATTTCAAAACCGCACCCTCGCCCTGACCGACGCCAGCTTTTCCGTCAGTCAGGGGGATTTTGTATCTGTGATCGGTCCCTCCGGTGCGGGCAAAACCACCCTGTTCCGCATCCTCAACGGTTCTCTCCGCTGTGACGGCGGTGCCATTCTGGTAAACGGCGTTCACTTTGAGTCTGCCGACCGCAGGACCCGCCGGGCCATTCAGACCACCATCGGCACCATCTATCAGGATTTCGCACTGGTGGAAAATGCCACCTGCCGCCAGAACGTGTTGAACGCCTGTCTGCCGGACATGGCGTTCCTCCCGGCGGTCTGCGGCTTTTTCGGAAAGGAGCGCGTCGCCGAGGCGGACGCCCTGCTGGAGCGGGTGGGCCTTGCCGACAAGGTCCACGAGCCGGTGAAGAACCTCTCCGGCGGTCAAAAGCAGCGGGTAGCCATCGCCCGGGCGCTGATGCGGCATCCCGCGCTGCTGCTGGCGGACGAGCCGGTAGCGTCCTTGGACCCCGTCACCGGACGGCAGATTTTAGAATTGCTCCGGGACATTCAGCAGGATCAAAAGCTGACCGTTCTCATGAACAGCCACAATCTGGAGCTGTCACAAGAATTTTCCAGCCGTCTCATCGGCCTGAACCAAGGAACCGTGGTGCTGGACGCCCCGGCGGACACCCCGGCGAAGGAGATCCTCGCCGCCGTCTACCACCGTCAGGAGGATCAGCCATGACCCGTTCCTCCGGAAAGCGCTGGCTGCGGACGCTGGCACTTTTCCTTCTGCTGCTGGCTGCGGCGCGGTTCACCAACTGCTCCCTCGCCCTGTTCTGGGCGCGGCGGAGCCATCTGACGGACCTGATCTCCGCCATGCTCCCGCCGGATTGGGGGTATGCCCCCCGAATCCTGTCCCCGCTGCTGGCTACGGTGCAGATGTCCGTCACCGGCACGGCGCTGGGATCGTTTCTGGCGCTGCTGCTGGCCCCCCTGTGCGCAGAAAATCTCCATGCCCCCAAGCCGCTCCGGTGGACGCTGCGGCTGCTGGTGCAGGTGCTCCGCTCCTTCCCTACGCTGATTTTAGCGCTGCTGGCTACGTTCTTGTTTGGCTTGGGCACCTTCTCCGGTACCGTGGCCATTACGGTCTACACCTTTGCCATTTTGACCCGGCTGACCTATGAGGACATCGAATCGGCGGAACTGGCCCCCTACCACGCTCTGTGCGCCATGGGCGCGGTGCCTGCCAAAGTCTACTGGCGGGCCGTTGTGCCGGGGATCGCCCCATCCTATTTCTCCAATGTCCTGTACCTGTTGGAGACCAACGTGCGCCACAGTTCCATTCTGGGCTATGTAGGGGCCGGAGGCATCGGTCTGCTGCTGAACGAAAAAATTTCATGGCTGGAATACGGCAAGGTGGGCATGATCCTGTTTTTCCTGTTCCTCACCGTCTGCGTCATCGAGGGGATCAGCGGCCTGCTGTCCCAGATCATCCGGGAGGAACGGAGCCTGTCTCCCCTTGGGAAGCGGCTCCTCACCGGCGCTGCCGTTCTGCTGGCTTTGGTCTGTACGCTGTCTCTCCAGCCCCCGGACTTCTCCCATATCAGCCCCCGGGCGGTGCAGGCCATGATTTCCGGCCTGTTCCACCCCGACTGGGCTTTCTTCTTTGAGACGGATACCAGTGGCTTGGGGTACCTGCTGCTGGAGACCGTGTGCATCGCTCTGGTGGGCACCTGCGCCGGAACAGTTATCGCAGTGCCCCTGTCTTTCCTCTCTACCCCCTGCCTGATGCCAAAGCTCCCGGCACTGCTGTTCCGGGTGGTCATCATGGCGATCCGCTCTGTTCCTTTCCTGATCTACGGTCTGATCTTTATTCGGGTGGCCGGTCCCGGCCCCTTTACCGGCGTGCTCACTCTGGGCGTTTGCAGCGTTGGTCTTTTGAGCAAACGGTTCACGGAGGCCATTGAAGCGCTGGACTTTCGGGCTTATCACGCCTTAGAGGCCATGGGCGTCCCCCTCCTGCTCCGCATCCGGTACGCCGTGCTCCCCCAGCTGCTCCCGGCGTTGGCCTCGGCGGTGCTGTACCGCTTCGACGTGAACATCCGGGAAGCGTCGGTTCTGGGACTGGTGGGCGCGGGCGGCATCGGCGCGCCTTTGATCTTCGCCATGAACCACTACAAATGGAGCGAGGCCGGGGCCATCGCCCTTGGACTGATTCTGCTGGTCTGGCGCATTGACCGCCTCTCCACCTCCCTCCGCCGGTAATATAAAAGAGCTGACTGCATTGCAGTCAGCTCTTTTTGGGGTACAAGCGAATGTCATTTGGACTTTTCTCAGCCCGCGTCGGCGGCGATGGCCTGATCGATGAGGGATTGCAGCGTCTCCGCCTGATTCTTCTCGGTGATGGCACCTACGATGGGCTCACCCACGATGTTGCCGTTCCGATCCACTACATAGGTGGTGGGGAAGGCGAAGATGTTGGCGGTAAAGGCTCCCGCCGGGCTGCTGGAATCGAAATACACGTTCTGATAGGTGGCGCCCTTCTTGGCCAACACGTCCTTCGCGTCGGCGATGGCCGTCTCGTCGCCGTCCAGCGTAAAGGCGTTGACGCCGATGAGCGCGCCGCCCTTGTCCGCCAGCTCCTTGTTCAGCGCGTCCAGCTCGCCAAGCTCACCCACGCAGGGGCTGCAGGTGGTAAACCAGAAATTCACCACGGTGACGGCGTTGGCGGAGAACAGCTCGTCGCTCTTGACCTCGTTGCCGTCCAGATCCTTGCCCTCAAAGGAGGGGAACTTCTGCACATCGCCGTTGGCGTCGGTCTCCTCATTCAGAATTTCGGGATGCTGCTTTTCCAGCTCGGTCAGCTTATTCTCGATCTCGCTGATCTCCTGCGCGGACTTCTTCAGCAGCGCGTATTCCTCATCGCTGAACTGGTCCTTGGCGGATTCGATGGTGTCCAGCAGGAAATCGCCGTAATTCTTGCCGTCCTCGATCATGGCCATGCCCTTGTCCGCCGCCAGAAAGACCTTTTCCCAAAGCTCCGTGTTCTCCGACAGGATCTCATTCTCCCGATCCATCAGGGACTTGTGGGTGGCGGCGGCCTCCTCCGTCTGGGCCGTGTCGCCGCTGTTTTCGGTCTTGCTGTCACCCTTCGCGCCGCAGGCGGCCAGGGACAGCACCATCAGCGTTGCCAGCAGCAGCGCGGTCAATTTCTTCATCTTCATGTTGATTCCTCCGTGTTTTCTTCAATGTTGATATTTTGTTTTCCGTCTCCAAAGCCATAGCGGAAGCTCACGGCCCCGGTGGGACAAGCGCTGACGCACATCCCGCAGCGGATACACTCGGTATGGTTGGGCGTTTTCGTCACGTCCACATCCATCTTGCAGGCTCTGGCGCATTTCCCGCAGGAAACGCACTTATTTTCGTCCACCTTCATCTGGAATAGGGACACTCTGTTGAACAGGGCGTAGAACGCCCCCAGCGGGCAGAGCCATTTGCAAAACGGCCGGTAGAACACCACACTCAGCGCAACCACCGCCAGTAAAATGCCGAGCTTCCATGTAAACAGCTTGCCCAGCGCTGCCCGGATGCCGGAATTGGCAAGGGACAGCGGGATCGCCCCCTCCAGCACGCCCTGCGGACAGAGGTACTTGCAGAAAAAGGGGTCCCCCATACCCACGTCGTTCACCAAAAACGCCGGCAGTAAAACGACCATCACCAGCAAAACGGCGTATTTGAGATAGGTCAGGGGCTTCAGTTTCTTTGTGGAGAGCTTTTTCGTGGGGATTTTATGCAGCAGCTCCTGAAACCATCCGAAGGGGCAGAGAAAGCCGCAGATGAAGCGTCCCAGCAAAACCCCTAACAGGATGAGAAAGCCTGTGATATAATAGGAGAAACGGAACTTCGATGAGCCCACCACCGCCTGAAACGCCCCGATAGGACAGGCCCCGGACGCCGCGGGACAGGAATAGCAGTTCAGCCCCGGCACGCAGACGGTTTTTCCCGCCCCCTGATAAAGACTTCCCTTAAAGAAGTTCGGCAGGTGAAGATTGGTCAGCAGTGCCGCCCCCGCCTGGATCCATCCCCGCCAGCGGGCAAGGAGATGGGAAATTGTTTGATGCTTTTTATCCAATACCCACACACTCCAGACATACTTTAATGGCCTTGCTCAGCACCGTGGCCGTTTCGCCCCGCAGTACGCCGACGCACACCATGGCAGCCCCGGCCAACAGCAAACCGACCTGTGCCATCGTCTTTTTCGATTGCGGCAATTTGCTCACTCCCTTCATTGCTGCCTTATTGTACCACAGGAGATGTAAGATTTTCGTTAAGAACAGAAAGTTAACAGAAATCTTATCTGCCTGTGCTATAATGAACACAAATGGTTCACTCAGCGTGTTGAAAAAGCCTTTTCGCCACGCGTGGAGCAGGAATACACCGTCGGCCCAGCCGGTTTCCGTGCGCTTTGCACCCAGAAACCGGGGCCTTCCTCGAAACAGGCTCGTTTTATCCGCCACCGGCGGCACTTCGCCTGTTTCCCCTTCTTGGGTTTCCCGCGCACACCCTTCACCCGCAAGGGGTATGCAGCATCCGTAAAGCGGCACAGCCGCTAACGGCTGCCCTACCTTACCGTCGCGGAGAATTTACCACTTTATTGACAGTCTCAGATTATTATGCCGGAGGTTTTTATGCGTATTCTTGTAGTTGAAGATGAACGTGCCCTTTGTGAGACCATCGTCCGCAGTCTCCGCCGCCTTGCTTACAGTGTGGATCCCTGTTATGACGGTGACACCGCCATCGACCTGCTTGGCTCGGAGCGGTACGATCTGGTGCTGCTGGATCTGAACCTGCCGGGAGCGGACGGCATGACGGTGCTCCGTACCCTTCGCCAGACCGACCGGGAGACGCGGGTGCTGATCCTCTCCGCCCGCAGCGAGGTCGCTGACAAGGTGGAAGGTCTGGACGCCGGGGCCAACGACTATCTGGCAAAGCCCTTTCATTTAGAGGAACTGGAGGCCCGCATCCGCAGCCTGACCCTCCGGCAGTTCACCCAGAACGATGTGGTGCTCCACTGCGGGCCCCTGTCCTTCGACACCCGCTCCCGCGCCGCCACCGCCGCCGGTCAGCCGTTGGCCCTGACGCGAAAGGAGACCGGCATTCTGGAATACCTGCTGCTCCACCAGGGGCGGCCCGTCAGTCAGGAGGAGCTTTTGGAGCACGTCTGGGACAACAGCGTGGACAATTTCAGCAACTCCATCCGGGTACACATTTCCGCTCTGCGGAAAAAACTGCGGACGGCACTGGGCTATGACCCCGTCCGCAACCGCATCGGCGAGGGATATTTGATTGAGGAGGAGCAGGCATGAAAAAGCTGTCTTTGCAATGGCGGATCACCCTGATGACGGCTCTGCTCATCTGCTCCACCTGCATGGCGATGAACTGGCTGATTGGCTGCTCCGGCCGGCACTATATGGACTCCATTGGTGCCAACCTCTCCACCGCCATCGATCCCTCGGAGGGGGCGGTGGAATACTTCGACCCCAGCCGGGAGGGGCTTGACCCCAACCTGACCATCGTGATCTACGGAGCGCAAACCTCTTTCACAGCAACTAACTGGTATATCACGGCGGCGGTGACGCTGTTGGGGGGCATTCTGGCCTATTTCGTCAGCGGCCGGGCACTGAGACCTCTGCGGACCTTCGTGGCGCAGGTGGAAAAGGTACAGCCCAACAATCTGGCGGACATGAAGATCACGGAAGAGGTGCTGCCGGAATTCCGGCAGTTCAGCGACTCCTTCAACCAGATGTTGGAGCGGCTGGACGAGGGCTTCACAGCCCAACGGCAATTCACCGGAAACGCCGCCCATGAGCTGCGCACACCGCTGGCGCTGATGCAGGCGCAGGTGGAGCTTTTCTCCGCCGAGCACCCGGACGTATTGCCGGAAACCGCAGATTTCCTCCGCCTTCTGCGGGAGCAGACGGAGCGGATGACCCAGATGACAAGGACCCTTCTGGAAATGTGCGGCTTGCAGGCGGTGCCCTGTACGGATCACATCGAGCTCGGCCCTATGATCGATGAAATTTTCGCGGATCTCGCTCCGCTGGCAGAGAAAAATAACGTCATGTTAGAGCGGGAGGGAGACGGCACCATGACCGGCAGCGACACGCTGATCTACCGCCTGCTGTTCAACCTGACGGAGAACGCCATCAAGTATAACCGCCCTGGCGGCTCCGTGCGCCTTTCCGTGACGCCGGAGCCTGAAAAACTGTTGATTCGGGTGGCCGACACGGGCCGGGGCATCCCGGAACACTTTCAGCGGAGCGTATTCCAGCCCTTTTTCCGGGTGGACAAATCCCGCAGCCGAGAATACGGCGGCGTGGGCTTGGGGCTTTCGCTGGTGTGGGAGATCGTCAAGCTCCACGGCGGTACCGTGTGCGTGGAGAACAGCTCGGAGGCAGGCACCACCGTGGCGGTGTCCCTTCCCCTCCGGTGAACCGCTTTAAAAAGAGCCTGCTTTCTAAATTAGAAAGCAGGCTCTTTCCATATATAAGTTCTACTTTTTTCGCAGTTCCTGAAGGATTTTCGCGATCATGTAGATCACATATCCCAAAAAGATGACCCCCGCAGGCACGATCACGAAAAGCAGGAAAAACTTCCCGACAATGTCATATAGGGCAGCTTCGACGATGCTTCCCATTCCGTTGGCCCCCCTTTCGCCGGATTTCAAAGCGTCAAAAGTGAGAAATTAGATGTTCGTGACCCAATTCGCTTTCATTCTTGAATTAATTTTACCACATGGCTTTTTCACAGTCAAAACGTTTTGGCAGCAAACTGACAGTATATCATGGAAAACCCGTCGGTCCGCTGCGTTGCAGCGAACCGGCGGGTTATTGCAATCATTCCCACTCAATAGTCGCAGGGGGCTTGGAGGTAATATCGTAGACGATGCGGTTGATGTGGGGCACCTCGTTGACGATACGGACGGAGACCCGGTCCAGCACATCGTAGGGGATCCGGGTCCAGTCGGCGGTCATGAAGTCCGTGGTGGTGACACTGCGGAGGGCCAGAGTATAATCATAGGTCCGGCCATCGCCCTGCACACCTACGGAGCGCATATTGGTCAGCACTGCGAAATACTGACTCATGGCGCTCTCCAGATGCGCCTTGGCAACCTCGTCCCGGAAGATGAAATCCGCCAGACGCAGAATATCCAGTTTTTCCTTCGTCACATCCCCCAGACAGCGGATGGCAAGGCCGGGGCCGGGGAAGGGCTGACGCATCACCAGATACTCCGGCAGACCCAACTCACGGCCCAGCTGCCGCACCTCGTCCTTAAAGAGCATCCGCAGAGGCTCGATGATCTCCTTAAAATCCACATAATCCGGCAGACCGCCCACATTGTGATGGCTCTTGATCACAGCAGCGTCACCGGCGCCGGACTCGATCACATCCGGGTAAATCGTACCCTGAGCCAGGTAATCCACCTGGCCGATTTTTTTTGCTTCCGCCTCAAAGACCCGGATGAATTCCTCGCCGATGATCTTCCGTTTGCGCTCCGGCTCACTGACGCCGGCCAGCTTGCTCAAAAACAGCTTCTCCGCGTTGACCCGGACGAAGTTGATGTCCCACTTTCTGAAGGCCTCCTCTACCTCGTCTCCCTCGTTGAGACGCATGAGGCCGTGGTCCACAAATACGCATGTCAGTTGATTGCCTACGGCCTCCGCTATCAGCGCCGCCGCCACAGAGGAATCCACGCCGCCAGAGAGGGCCAGCAGCACCTTGCCGTCCCCCACCTTTTCCCGGATCTGACGGATGGCAACATCCTTATAATCTCCCATGGTCCACTGCCCCTTTGCGCCGCAGACCTCATAGAGGAAGTTGCGGAGCATGGCGGTGCCGTAGACGGTGTGATTCACCTCCGGGTGGAACTGGACGCCGTAAAAGCCCCGGCGCTCGTCACAGATGGCCACATTGGGACAGGCGTCGGAATGAGCCACCAGTTCAAAACCCTCCGGCACCTTCTCCATATAGTCGCCGTGGCTCATCCAGGTAACGCTCTCGGCAGGCAGGCCCTTGAACAGCTTGCAGTCGGTGCGGAAATAGGTCTCCGTCTTGCCGTACTCCCGGGCGGAATCCGCCGTAGCCGCCGTCACCCGGCCGCCCAGATTGTGAGCGATGAGCTGACAGCCGTAGCAAATGCCCAGAATGGGGATCCCCAGCTTGAAGATCTCCGGGTCCGCCTGCGGGGATGCAGGATCGTACACACTGTTGGGCCCGCCGGTAAAGATAATGCCGATGGGGGCCATCGCCTTGATCTCCGCCACCGGGGTGGTGTAAGGCCTGACCTCGCAGTATACACTGCATTCCCGGACCCGCCGGGCGATAAGCTGATTATACTGACCTCCGAAATCGAGAACTAAAACGGTTTGTGATGCCATAGAGACCTCCTGAAAAATAAATTCAGATATTGCGCCTTTATGCGTTTTCACGCTCCAGCGCCGCCTGGACAAAGCCCTTGAACAGCGGATGGGCATGGTTGGGGCGGGATTTGAATTCCGGGTGATACTGAACGCCCACAAAGAACGGCTGGTCCGTCAGCTCCACCGTCTCCACCAGCCGCCCATCAGGGGACAGCCCGGAGAGGACCAGTCCCGCGGAGGTGAGGGCCTCCCGGTAGTCGTTGTTGAATTCGTAGCGGTGGCGGTGACGCTCAGAGATCTCCAGCGTGCCGTAGCACCGCTCCATGGTGGTGCCGGGCCGGATCACGCAGGGATAGGCCCCCAGCCGCAGCGTGCCGCCCTTATCGATCTCGTCGCTCTGTCCCGGCATGAAGTCGATGACCTTGTTTTCGCACAGTTCGTTGAACTCGCCGGAATCCGCGTCGGCGATCCCAGCGGCGTGGCGTGCATATTCGATCACAGCGATCTGCATTCCCAGGCAGATGCCGAAATAGGGTACCCGATGCTCCCGGGCGTATTTCGCCGTCAGGATCATGCCGTTGATCCCCCGCTGGCCAAAGCCGCCGGGGACGATGATGCCGTCCAACGCGCCCAAAACCGCCTCCGCATCGCTTTCCGTAATGGTCTCGGAGTCGATCCAGCGGATGTCCACCTCAGCCCCCAGAGCATAGCCCGCATGGCGCAGTGCCTCTGCCACGGAGAGATAGGCGTCATGAAGCTGAACGTATTTGCCCACCAGACCGATGGTCACACGTCTGTCCGCATGTTTGATCCGCTCCACCATGTGTTCCCACTCTGTCAGCTCCGGGGCCGGGGCGTCGATGCCCAACTCCCGGCATACCACAGAGGAAAAGTGGGACTGCTCCAGCATCAGCGGTGCCTCATACAAGCAGGGAAGCGTGATGTTCTCAATAACGCAGTCGGGCTTTACATTGCAGAACATGGAAATTTTCTGGAAAATAGAAGGCTCCAGCGGCTCGTCGCACCGGAGGACGATGAGGTTGGGATTGATCCCCATGCCCTGAAGCTCCTTGACGGAATGCTGGGTGGGCTTGGACTTGTGCTCATCGGAGCCCCGGAGGAAGGGCACCAACGTCACATGGATAAAGAGGCTGTTCTCCCGGCCCACCTCCAGAGAGATCTGCCGGACAGCCTCCAGAAAGGGCTGGGACTCAATATCGCCGATGGTGCCGCCGATCTCGGTGATGACCACGTCGGCGTCCGTCTGCTTACCCACCCGATAGACAAATTCCTTGATCTCATTGGTGATGTGGGGGATCACCTGCACGGTGGAGCCCAAATACTCCCCCCGGCGCTCCTTGTTCAGAACGTTCCAGTACACCTTGCCGGTGGTGAGGTTGGAATATTTGTTCAGATCCTCGTCGATGAACCGCTCATAGTGACCCAGATCCAGATCCGTTTCCGCGCCGTCCTCGGTGACGTAGACCTCGCCGTGCTGATAGGGGCTCATGGTGCCGGGGTCCACATTGATGTAGGGGTCCAGCTTCTGAGCGGCCACCTTCAGCCCTCTTGTCTTTAAAAGGCGGCCCAGAGACGCCGCAGTAATGCCCTTACCCAACCCGGATACCACGCCGCCGGTCACAAAAATGTATTTCGTCATACGTCCTCCTCCGAAAATTTCACGTTCTGTCTACGCAGTCCCGCTTTGGCAGTTTTTATTTATAAGTCGACAAGATCTGCTCCGCCACGGCCCGCTTCGTCACGCAGCGGTCCATCGCCTGCTTTTCGATGTATCGGTGGGCCTCCTGCTCCGTCATATTCAGTTCCTCGATCAGCAGCCACTTGGCCCGGTTCACAAGGCGGATCTCCTCCATTTTTTCCTCAATGGTGGCATTCTTCTTTTCCAGCCCCCGCAAACGCTCCCGGGTACCGCACAGCAGCCGCAGGGATTGGGTAAACAGCTGGGTCGACATAGGCTTGGACAGCACCAGAACGCCCTGTGGCGTCAGCCGTCCGTCAATATCCGGAAAATGCTCTGCCTTCACCAGCAGCAGTACCCCGGCGGCGCTGTGCTGGCAGATATCCTGCGCCAGTCGGGTGCCGAACTCATCCGGCAGCGGCGTGTTGATCACCACCAGATCGTAGCTGTTTTCCAGCAGCTCCCGGCGGGCACCGGCGGCGTCCGTCAGCACCGTGACCGGCCAATAGAACCGCTCCGGCAGAAGGCCCCGGACGGATTCATTGAATTTTGCGGAGGCGGACACCACCAGAACGCTGTACGCATGGCCAAGCTCCATCGTTGTCCCCCTCCTTTTCTATGCTTTTTACCGCGTGCTTTCTGAGCGGTCAGGTATAGTATTGGATGATCGCTGCAGGAAGATGTTCTTTGATAAAATCACTGGCGGCGGCCGCTGCCTTGGCCTCCGCCCAGGTCTCCGGCAGTCTGCGGTACCGGGCCCGGATCTCCTCCGGCGCCGTGTAGAGGTTCAGATCCGCCGCAGGCGGCAGCTGCATGTTGTGAGCAACGCCCTCCATTCCCGCCCGAATCAGCAGGACAAAGGCCAGATACGGGTTGCACAGCGGGTCCGGAGACCGCAGTTCCGCCCGCCGGTATTCCCCCACCGCCGCCGGGACCCGGATGAGCTGAGAGCGGTTCTCAGCGGACCAGGAAAGATAGCCGGGTGCCTTCCAGCTTCCAAAGCGGCGGTAGGATTCCTCCGTGGGGTTCAGGAACGCCGTCATGGCCTCCACATGGGCCAGCACCCCGGCAAGGACCTGGGGCATCACGTCCCGCTTATCCTCGCTGACAGCGGAGAAGTTGATGTGCATTCCGTTGCCCGCCTTGTCTGCCAGAGGCTTGGGTCCGAAATCGGCATACAGCCCGTTCCGGGCCGCCACCGTATCCACAGCCGCCCGGAAGGTCACGGCGTTATCCGCCGCAGTGACCGGGTCTGCATAGCGGAAATCAATTTCGTTCTGGCCGGGGCCCTCCTCATGGTGAGAGCTTTCCGGCCGGATGCCCATGCGCTCCAGCGTCAGGCAGGCCTCCCGGCGGACATTCTCCCCCTTGTCTGCCGGGGCAATGTCCATGTAACCGGCACGGTCATAGGGAATTTTGGTGGGCTCGCCGTCCTCGTCCAGCCGGAACAGATAGAATTCCATCTCTGTTCCGAAGGCAAAGGTCAATCCGGCCTTTTTGGCGTCCTCTACCGTTTTTTTCAACAGGCTCCGGGCGTCCGCGCCGATGACGGTGCCGTCCGGCTGGGTCACGGCGCAGAACATCCGCACCACCCGTCCATGCTCCGGCCGCCAGGGCAGCACACAGAGGGTGGACGGGTCCGGGCGCAGCAGCAGATCAGAGTGGACCTCCCCGCCGAAGCCGGGAATGGCGGAGCCGTCGATGGCGATACCGTACTGGAAGGCCCGGTCCAGTTCCTCCGGCATAATGGCGATATTTTTCTGGCGGCCCGCCGCGTCGCAGAAGGCCATGCGGATGAACTTCACGTCCTCCTCCGCCGCATACTGCTTGATCTCCTCAACCGAATACTGCATATTGTCTCCGCCTTTCCGTTATGGTTTCCGTATGCATGCCCGGCGATCCAGGCCCCCTCATTTTTTGATGCAACTGTTATAGCACACCTTTTCATGAATTTACAATATGTAAAACAGAAAAAATCATGGTTTTCCGAGACTTATTCTCCGTCATGCTCACACATTGGAGGCTGCTGCCGGTCTGATCTCCTGTCCTGTTTTGCGCTCTGCGGCGATTCTTTTCCAACCGCCAGCCCGTTCTGCAACAAAAAAGGCGTCCACTTCCAACGGGAGCCATGCTCCCGCTGAAAATGAACGCCTTTGCTCATTTTGTATTCAAAAAAGACCTGATTCAACAAATCAGCATCGATCGTACCATGTGCGTCCGCGCTTGTCAATCATTTTTCTGTCGAACACGGTGCAAAAAGGAGGGCCTGCGCCCTTCCTTTTGTCCTTGGCTGCCTCTTATACCGTGCCGGTGACGATCAGCTCGCTGACGCCGGGGGTCACGGCCCACGCCCCGGTTACCGGGTCCTGGGTATACGTGGCCGCGGGGACGGTGATCTGCCCCGCTGTTGTAGCGAACAGACCTGTGGTCCCGTCATAGGTGTACTGCGTACCGGCAGTCCAGGGTGCGCCGTTGTAGGTCACCGTGAGACCGTTGAGAACCGGATCAAAGGTATCCCGGAGGATCACATCGTCCGTCGCGGTGACGGGGGTATTGCCGGTGTTCTGGATGGTAAAGGTGTAGGTGATCCGGCCGTTCTCCGCTACCACCGTGGGATTCAGCCCCTTGGTGATGGACAGTCTCGGGCTGCTCACCACGCCAACTGTCTCCTCCGCCGTCACAGGTGCGGCCAGCCCGCCGCCGGTCACGGTGACGGTGTTGACAACGCTGGACTCCGCTGCCAGCGGCGCGTAGCGGGTCACCTCCGTCTCATAGATCACAAGGGTGCTGCCCCCGGCAGGGACCGTGATGCCGGTGACGGTCATGGGCGGTCCGGCGTTAACAACCGGAGCGGCTTGCAGTGCGCCGTTCACATAGTACCGAACGCTGCCCGGCAAATAGGCCAGAGGATATAGGGTCGCTCCGCCAAAGGTGTAGCCGCCCAGGTTGTCGGAAATGGTCAGGCCCGTCAGGGGCGTGACGCCGCTGTTGGTAAGGCTGACCACATACGTGACCGTCCCGCCCGGCTCGTAATTCTCCCGCACCGCCGTTTTTGCGGCGGTCAGGACCTCCCTCAGCTCTCCGGTGACAATATTGGAATTGACGGTGCCGCCGGTATAGGTGAGGGTCGCCATATTCTGAAAGGATGTGGGCATAAAACAAGCCTCCTTAAAATCGCTCAGATTCGCGCGTCTGCGCGTTCCATTCTATGCGCCGGAACAGCACACGGTCCCCCGCCATTCTCTAAAAGCAATAAAAAAAACAGCCCACCTTTGGCACTTTCGGAAAAAATCTGGTTTTGCCGTGGGAAAGCGTTGATTTTTTTTGGGAACCGTGCTATCTTGATAACAAGCGAAATCGTTTTCTTGCGGATGTAGTTTCCGCATGTCTGTTAACGGACACAGAAAAATCCGTTTGCGCTTTCGCCAACCTTTTCCCCGCAAACCATTTTCTATTTGTACGCTTATCCAAATAATGATCCTAAATATTCATAAGGAGGACGTTTTATGTTTGATCCGAAAACTGTTTCCCTGGGTATTGCTCCCATCGGCTGGTGCAATGACGATATGCCGGAGCTGGGTGCCGAGAACACCTTCCAGCAGACCGTCAGCGAGATGGCTCTGGCCGGCTTCACCGGCTGCGAAATCGGCAACAAGTATCCCACCGACCCCGCTGAGCTGAAGAAGGCTCTGGACCTGCGCGGTATGCGCATCGCCAGCCGCTGGTATTCTTCCTTCATCCTGACCCGTTCCATGGAGGAAGAGGAGAAGGACTTCATCGCCAACCTGGACTTCCTGGAGGCTGTCGGCGCAAATCACATCAACGTCTCCGAGCAGAGCTACTCCATTCAGGGCAAGGTGGACGTGCCCATCCTCACCGGCGGCCACAAGCATGTCATGAACGATGAGGAGTGGGATCGCTTCTGCAAGGGTCTGAACCGTCTGGGCCAGATCGCTTCCGAGCATGGCTTCAAGCTGTGCTTCCATCATCACATGGGCACCGTGGTCCAGACCAGCGAGGAGACCGACCGCATGATGTCCAACACCGATCCCCGGTATGTGTTCCTCTGCTATGATACCGGCCACTTCACCTTCGCCGGCGAGGATCCCCTGGCCATGCTGAAGAAGTATGTGGACCGCGTGGGCCACGTCCATCTGAAGGATATGCGTCTGCCCGTGGTGGAGGAAGCCCGCAAGAACAACTGGTCCTTCCTGCAGTCCGTCCGCAACGGCGCGTTCACCGTCCCCGGTGACGGCAACGTGGACTTCGATCCCGTGTTCAAGGTGCTCTCCGACGCCGGCTATCAGGGCTGGCTGCTGGTGGAGGCTGAGCAGGATCCCGCCAAGGCCAATCCTCTGGAGTACGCTATCAAGGGCCGTACCTACATCCGGGAGCACACCGGTCTGTAAATCGCGCGATGGGAGGACCCCGGTCCTCCCCACCGCGTTTCCATACCACTTTTTGACATCAAACAGGAGATGTTTCCAATGACTTATTTCAATAAGAACAAGGAACTCAAGCGGGGCTACAACGCCTATATCGACGAATCCACCAACTACATGGGTACCCTGATGAACGTGGGCCTGCTGGTGATGGAGGACGGCGACACCTATACCTACGAAAGCGCCGACCGCGAGGTTGCCATCCTGCTTTTCGAGGGCAAGGTCACCTATGAATACGCCGGCAAGACCGTTGAGGCCGACCGCCCCAACTGCTTCCATCACGAAGCCTACTGCCTGCTGGCTCCCAAGGGCACCAAGATCACCCTGACGGCTCACAGCCACAGCGAGCTTTACATGCAGGACACCCTGAACGAGAAGGATTATGAGCCGGTCATGTACACCCCGGAGACCGTCCAGACCCAGCACGCCGGTTCCAAGGGCGAGCTGATGGGTGCTATGGAGCGTGAGATCAAGACCTTCTTCGACTATGACAACGCCCCCTTCTCCAACATGGTGCTGGGTGAGGTGCTGAACCGTCCCGGCAAGTGGTCCTCCTATCCTCCTCATCATCATCCCCAGCCGGAGGTCTATTTCTACCGTTTCGACTATCCTCACGGCTTCGGCGCCGGTTTTGCCAACGGCGATGTTTACAAGACCGAGCAGAACGGCTGCGCCGTCATCAACCACGGCTTCCACTCTCAGGTGGTGGCTCCCGGCTATGCCATGTGCTACGCCTGGGGTATCCGGCATCTGGAGGGCGATCCCTGGCTGAAGACCCGCATCGACGACAAGGAGCACGAGTGGCTGTGGAAGCCCGATGCCAATGACCACATCTATCCCAATCATTGATCGGAGGTAACAAAAGCATGAAAACTGTCCGTTTGACCATGGCGCAGGCTTTGGTCCGTTTTCTGGAAAATCAGTACATGGAGGTTGACGGTGCCCAGCACCGCTTCGTCCGCGGCGTGTTCATCATTCCCGGCCACGGCAACGTGGTAGGTCTCGGTCAGGCGCTGAGCCAGGAGGCCAAGCACCTGGAGATCTATCAGGGCAAGAACGAGCAGGGCATGGCCCAGGCCGCCGTGGCCTTCGCCAAGCAGATGAAGCGTAAGCAGATCTGCGTTGCTACCTCCTCCGTGGGCCCCGGCGCCGCCAACATGGTCACCGCCTGCGGCACCGCCACCGCCAACAACATCCCCCTGCTGGTGCTGCCCGGCGACACCTACGCCTGCCGTCAGCCCGACCCCGTTCTGCAGCAGGTGGAGCACACCAACTCCCTGGCCACCACCACCAATGACGCTTTCAAGGCCGTGTGCCGCTACTGGGACCGCGTTGTCCGCCCCGAGCAGCTGATGAGCGCTATGATCAACGCCTTCCGGGTGCTGACCGATCCCGCAAACACCGGTGCGGTCTGCGTTGCCATGCCCCAGGACGTTGAGGGTGAGGCCTATGATTATCCCGTGAGCTTCTTCGCCAAGCGCGTCTGGCGTCTGGAGCGCCGCCCCGCCACCGAGGCCGCTCTGGCTGACGCTGCCGAGGCCATCCGCAAGGCCAAGCGCCCCATGATGATCTGCGGCGGCGGCGTCCGCTATTCCGAGGCGCACGCTGAGTTTCTGCACTTTGCCGAGGCCTTCGGCATCCCCTACGGCGAGACCCAGGCGGGCAAGTCCGCCACCGACTGGCTGCACCCCCTGAACTTGGGCGGCGTGGGCACCACCGGCTGCTCCGCAGCCAACGAGATCGCCCGGAAGGCCGATCTGGTCATCGGCGTGGGCACCCGCTACACCGACTTCACCACCGCTTCCAAGTGGCTGTTCAAGGATACCTGCAAATTCGTCAACATCAATGTCTCTGAGTTCCAGAGCCTGAAGATGGAGGCTGTCCCCGTGGTGGCTGACGCCAAGGAAGCCCTGCCCCGTCTGGAAAAGCTGCTGGAGGGCTATCAGACCGCCTATAAGGATGAGGTCAAGGTCGCCAAGGAGAAGTGGATCGATGAGCTGAACCGTCTGGATCACATCACCTTCTCCGACAAGAAGAGCTGGAAGCCGGAGATCAATGACGCCAACGCCGATTCCGCCAAGCGCTTCGCGCAGGACGTCAATGCCCAGCTGACCCAGACCTCTGCTCTGGGCGCCATCAACGCCATGATGAGCGAGGGCGACGTTGCCATTGGCGCCGCCGGCTCTCTGCCCGGCGATATGCAGCGGATGTGGCGTCCCACCGGCGTTGACACCTACAACATGGAGTACGGCTATTCCACCATGGGCTACGAGGTGGCCGGCGCTCTGGGCGTGAAGCTGGCCATTGGCGACAAGCACGAGGTCTATTCCTTCTGCGGTGATGGCAGCTTCAATATGCTCCACGGTGAGCTGATCACCGCCTGCCAGGAGCACAAGAAGATCAACATCTGCCTGTTCGACAACGCCTCTTTCGGCTGCATCAACAACCTGCAGGTTGGCCACGGCAACGTTACGCTGTGCACCGAGCTGCGCTATCGCAATAAGGATGGTCTGTTCGGCAACTTCATGAACATCGACTACGCCAAGGTGGCGGAGGCTTACGGCTGCAAGAGCTACACCGTCCGCACCATGGAAGAGCTGGTGGCCGCCTTCGAGGATGCCAAGAAGGTAAAGAACATCCCCGTCCTCTTCGACATCAAGGTCCTGCCCAAGACCATGACCGACGGCTATTCCTCCTGGTGGCGCGTGGGTGACACCGAGGTGTCCGAACGCAAGGAGAACCTGGCGGCTTATGCCGACCTGCAGGCTCACCTGAAGGAAGTCCGGAAGTACTAAGATCATTTTTGCTTACGAAAACCCATCCAAACTATAAAAAAGGAAGGTTACTAACATGGAAAAGGTATTGAAGATCGGCATTATCGGCTGCGGCGCTATCGGCAAGGATCACTGCCGCCGCATCATTGAGACCGTCCCCGGTGCTACCGTTGTGGCCGTGTCCGACTATGTGGCCGCCGCCGCTGACGACACCGCCGCCAAGTACGGCATCAAGTCCTACGGCAATGACTGCGACGGCATGATCAAGGATCCCGAGGTTGAGGCCGTGGTCATCACCTCCATCGACCCCACCCATCATGACTATGTCATGAAGACTCTGGCTGAGGAGAAGTGGTGCTTCTGCGAGAAGCCCCTGAGCCAGAACGCCGCTGACTGCGAGGACATCATCAAGCGCGAGCAGGAGATCGGCAAGCGTCTGGTGCAGGTGGGCTTCATGCGTCACTATGACCGCGGCTATGCCGAGATGAAGCGCATCATCGACTCCGGTGAGATCGGCAAGCCCCTGCTGATCAAGTGCTGCCACCGCAACGTTGCTCAGGGCCCGGGCTTCAAGACCGAGAACGGCGTCACCAACGTGGCCATCCACGAGCTGGACATCTGCCGCTGGCTGCTGGGCGATGAGTATGAGGATGTGCAGTGCGTCAAGGTCCGTCAGAGCTCCAACTCCAACAAGGGCTATGACAACCCCCAGGTCATGCTGATGCGCACCAAGAACGGCTGCTTCATCGACGTGGAGGTTCAGGTTGCTGACGGCTACGGCTATGACATCCAGTGCGAGGTCGTCTGCGAGAACGGCACCGTGAAGCTGCCCGATCCCTACGCTGTGGTCCGCCGCTCTCGTCCCGCCGGTTGGGACAGCGTCCAGCCCGCCGAGTCCATGCCCATCATGACCGACTGGAAGGAGCGCTTCATTGAGGCCTATGATATCGAATTCTGCAAGTGGGTGGAGTCTGTCCACGCCGGCAAGCTCACCGGCCCCTCCTCTTGGGACGGCTATGTGGCCTGCGTGGCTGGCGACGCTCTGAACGCCTCCCGCGGCACCTCTCAGTTCATGAAGGTGGAGACCATGGAAAAGCCCGAGATGTACAAGTAATCTCACCCCATCCAATATAAAACACGGAGCCTGGCCAATGGTCGGGCTCCGTGTTTTATGCTTTTTCGCAAGTGCCGGAGTTTTCTCCGGCGCTTTTGCTTTTTCGATACAAACGCGGTTCAGCGTTCAAACAGCTTCCTCACTCCACTTCTAAGTGAACGGACTTATGGAACTGAGGCTCCACCAAACCGGGGAGCTCCACCGCGTCGGTAAAATACAGATTCTCGACGTACTCCTGCAGCAGGGACACCACATAGGGATGGGGCCGCTCGTCAGGCCGCCGGGCCGCCACCGTCACCACCGCCGTTTTGGGTTGGAGCTTTTCCAGCAGCTTCCGGGAGGTGGAATCGAAGGAGGCATGGTGGGGCACCTTCAGAATGTCACAGGGGGTCAGGTTCACGGTCTCCCACACATGGGCGTAGGCGTCGCCGCCCAGAACGATCTCCTTGCCGTGGTAATACAGCCGCTGGCGCAAAGAGCACACGTTTATGGATTTGGCCCAGCGCACCAGTTCATATCCGTTCCGCTCTCCGTTGAAGGCCGCGTCATAGATCTCCTTCTGCCGCCGGTACAGGGCCGGTTCGCCGCAGAGGATATCCATTTTCAGGTCCGGCGTCAGCTGGAGGGAAATCGTTTCCGTCCCCTGCACCAATTCAAACTGCTTGATACGGTCGGGGTGGCTTTGCAGTGCCTCGGTATAGATCTGGAGGCAGAGAAGGGCGTTTCTCGCAGCCTTGGGCAAGTTGTTATCCGGATGGAAGGGGTCCAGCTCCGGGGCATTTTCCGGGGGCAGGTAGGTGGTATAAAACCGGTCGATGGTCACGGCATCCAGCACCCGGCCAAGACCGCCGATGTGATCCCGGTGGAAATGCGTGGCCAGAGCCACATCCAGATGGGTCACGCCCAATTCCCGAAGGAAATCTCCCGCATAGATCCGCTGAGACCTGGGATCCAGTTCTCCCGGATGATCGTCCCGTATCAGACAGTCATGGCCAAAATCCACCATCAAGGCAAACTTCTGCCGCGTCCCCTCCATCTCCCGAATGAGAATACAGTCTCCGTTGCCTATGTTGATAAAATCCAGAGCCAGCATACGCAGTCCCCCTCCTGTGTTGTTGTTACAAAGATACCATACTGCGTGAACGTTTACAATGAAAAGCGGTCCTTGCGCCAGCCAAAATTTCCGTTTGGATTTTGACAGTTCCCACAAGAAACCCGCGGCGGGCATTTTGCCCGCCGCGGGTTCTCTTCGTTTTGATCGGTTTCCCTTGAAAAGTCACGCTTTTCCGTAAATGACCGTCTGCTGCCAGCCGCCGGCTCCTTCCTCCGTTCCGGTGTCTGGCAGGAGGTCCGTTTCCGGCTCCGCAGGCTCCTCAGCCGGTGTCTCCGGCGGCGTGGACACAGCCCGGTTCTCCACTGCGATCTTCCGTGCGGTGATCCACTGCGCGCCATCATTCCAATAGACGGTGACGGTATCTCCCACGTTCAGCAGCGGGGCCTCCGGCACCTGCGCGGCGCTGACATACACGGAGAAGCCGCTCTCTCCTTCAAACCGAAGGTAATAGACGCTGGTCCCCTCGATCACGGCACTGCGGATCTCGGCGATGGTGCCCTTTGTCTCCTGAAGCGTCTGATCCTCCGCAGGCACCTCCGCGTCGGCCCGGTCGATGATGCCGTTATTCAGCAGCGTTTTCCGGTAATTTTCCTCACACTGGGCCACGGTCTGCCCCGTCTCCACAATATTGTACTGCTGGACGTTCACCATGGCATACATCTTCACCAGACCGTCCTCGCCCTTCAAAGCCATGAAGTAGGTGGGCTGGTCGGCGATATTCAGCAGCAGCGGGAAGGTGGCGGAATAGCGCATCTGCTGGACCTGGCTCTGAGCGGAGCTTTGGGCAGAGGTCTCCGTCGCACCGGCGCAGGGGTAGAACCGGGTCTCCTTGGTGCGCTGATTGGTGAGGATGAAGCCGATGTTGGACTGGTCGCTGGTAACGGAGGTCACGCCGGTGTACATATACACATCGTCATTGATGGCGATATAGTTCCAGCCCGCTGTGGTCAGCGTCACGTCCCGCTGGCCGAAGTAGGCGTTCAGAAAGCCGTTGTGGAACTGGCCGTAGTAGTCATACTGATCCATGATGATGTCGGAGGAGTACAGCCGGTCCACCCAGGTGGGCACATCCTCGTAATACTGGCTCTCGCCGCTGACGGCGTTCACCAGCACGGCGCCCTTCACGTCCGTACCGCCGAAAAGCCCGATGCGCTTGACGATCCGGGAGCAGACCCAGTAGGGGGTGCCCTCCTCGTCGATCTCAAACACCGGCTCGTCGAACATCATGGTGGGATACTGGAACCGCAGGTGGCGGTAGAGGTTCCGGGAGAAGTGCTCCGCCGTGGTATACTTCATGCCCTCGTCCAGCCGGACCACCTCCGCCTCCTGGGTCACCATGTCGATGACGATATAGGCAGGCAGGCCGTTGGAGCGGTTGGTGAACCACTTGATGAGGTCTCCGTAGGCAAGGCTCGTGACCCGCACGGGGCGGCCCTTATAGTTGATCTGGGTGTAGTTGGGCAGGATCTCAAACTGAGACACCATATCCGCCAGCTCACCCAGCTTCCGGCTGCCCAACCGGGCGGCGGAGTCGCTGTCCAGCATGGGGATCTGGTCATAGCGGATCTCCTCCACCTCCGTGACGAAGTCACCGGTGGTCAAGGGCAGCAGCTTGCTGTATGCCCCAGCCCGCAGCACCACCCAAGAGGAAAGGGAGCCAATGGCGATGGCTGCGATCATGGCGATCACCACGAAGAAGGGTATGGTGCACTGCTTTTTCACAAAGCCGAGATACCCTCTCGCACCGGTGCCCTGAAATCCGGAGGTCAGGACAGCGCAGCCGCAGTACACGGCGCACAGCAGGAACACAAAGAAGTAAAATTCCTCCGCATGGGGGTTCAGGGCGGGCAGCTCCACATAGAAGTACACCAGCCCCACCAGCGCCGTCACGGCGATGTTGATGAGGGTGCGGGTCACGGGAGTGCCGATGGGCTTCCGGGGCTTACGCTCCCGCTGAGGGCGCTCGCCCCCCTGTCCGAAATCTCCGGGGTTGAAGCCGCCGAAATTGAAGGTAAAGGGCATAGGGTTTGCCTTCCTTTCCAAAAGTTATCAAAACTGATACAAATTTATCATACCGGAAAAGTATGAACAAATCAAGGCCGCCCGCCGACGTTGGGCCAAAAGGTCCCTCTGCCGCCGAACGCGGCAGAGGGACCTTGATTTTATTGGAAGGGCCGTTACTTGGTGACGACCAGCTTGTCGTCCTCCACAGCCAGCTTGGCGGTGTCGCCGGTCTTGAGGGTGCCGTCCAGCATCTTCTCGGCCACAGCGTCCTCCACCTTGCTCTGGATGGCCCGGCGCAGGGGACGGGCACCGTACTTGGGGTCGAAGCCCTCCTTGGCCAGTTCCTTCACCGCCTCGTCGGAAGCGTCCAAATGGATGTCCATGGTCTCCATACGGTCCGCCACGGTCTTGAGCATCCGGCGGGCAACCTCCTCAATATTCTGCTCAGTGAGAGCGCGGAACACGATGATATCGTCGATCCGGTTCAGGAACTCCGGACGGAAGGTCTGGCGCAGCTCCGCCAGAACGGTCTCCTTGGCCTGTGCATAGGCCGCGTCGGCATCCGCCTCGGCCTTCTTATCGTCCGCGTCGAAGCCCAGCTTGGCGCCGGCAGCGGTCAGCGCCTTGGCGCCGATGTTGCTGGTCATGACGATGACAGTGTTCTTGAAGTCTACGGTGCGGCCCTGAGAGTCGGTGATCCGGCCATCGTCCAAAATCTGAAGCATGATGTTCCAGACGTCCTCGTGGGCCTTTTCGATCTCATCGAACAGCACCACGGAGTAGGGCTTACGGCGCACCTTCTCCGTCAACTGGCCGCCCTCATCATGGCCCACATAGCCGGGAGGGGAACCGATGAGGCGGGATACTGTATGCCGCTCCATGTATTCGGACATATCGATCCGGATCATGGCGTTCTCGTCACCGAACATGGCCTCTGCCAGAGACTTACACAGTTCCGTCTTGCCCACGCCGGTGGGGCCCAGGAACAGGAAGCTGCCGATGGGACGCTTGGGGTCCTTCAGACCCACACGGCCACGGCGGATGGCCCGGGCCACGGCCTTCACAGCCTCGTCCTGACCCACCACACGCTTATGAAGGATATCCTCCATGTGCAGCAAGCGCTGGCCCTCGTCCTCTGTCAGACGGGTCACTGGGATACCGGTCCAACCAGACACCACAGCGGCGATGTCCTCCGCGTTGACGTCCCGGTGCTCCTGATCATTCTTGCGGCGCTTGTCACGCTCGATCTCCACCTGCTCCTTGTAGTCCTTCTCGATGTCCCGCAGCTGGGCGGCCTTCTCAAAGTCCTGGGCGTTGATGGCGGCGTCCTTGTCCTTGGACAGGGCATTGATCTTCTCCTCCAGGCTCTTGAGTTCCTCGGAGGGTTCCTCCTGCTCCATCCGCACCCGGCTGGCGGCCTCGTCCATCAGGTCGATGGCCTTGTCGGGCAGGAACCGGTCATTGATATACCGGGTGGACAGTTCCACAGCGGCCTTCAGCGCCTCGTCGGTGATGTGCAGCTTGTGGTGCTGCTCATACTTCTCCCGCAGGCCCTTCAGGATCTCCAGCGTAGCCTCCTGACTGGGCTCGCCCACCGTCACTGGCTGGAACCGGCGCTCCAGAGCGGCGTCCTTTTCGATATACTTGCGATATTCGTTCAGGGTGGTGGCGCCGATGATCTGGATCTCACCGCGGCCCAGAGCGGGCTTGATGATGTTGGCGGCGTCCACAGCGCCCTCGGCGGAGCCTGCGCCCACGATGGTGTGCAGCTCATCGATGAAGAGGATGATGTTGCCGTTCTTCTGAACCTCCTGCATCACCTTCTTGATACGCTCCTCAAATTCGCCCCGGTACTTGGTGCCGGCCACCATGCCGGAAAGGTCCAGAGACAGGAGCTTCTTATCCAGCAGGTTCTCCGGCACATCGCCCATGGCGATCTTCCGGGCCAGGCCCTCGGCGATGGCAGTCTTGCCCACGCCGGGCTCACCGATCAGGCAGGGGTTGTTCTTGGTGCGGCGGGACAGGATCTGGATGACCCGCTGGATCTCGTCATCACGGCCGATGACAGGGTCCAGCTTGCCGGTCCGGGCATCTGCCGTCAAGTCACGGGTGAACTCTGCCAGCGTCTTGCTGCCCTTGCCGTCCTCCTTGGCGGAGCCGGCTGCCGGAGTACGGCTGTCGCCGCTCTGGGCTGCTCTGGGCGCGGCGGTGAGCTTCTTCATCAGCGCGGTATAGAGCTGACGGGCGTCCACGCCGGCGGACCGCAGAATACGGACTGCCATGTTGTTGCCCTCCCGCAGGATACCGGCCAGCAGATGCTCGGTGCCGATGTAGGCGTAGCCGCCCCGGATGGAATCCTCCATGGCGATCTCCACAACGTGCTTGGCGCGAGGGGTCAGACCCTGAGCGGGATTGCCGCCGGGAAGACCGGCGCCGACGCTTTTCCGAACCATTTCCGTCAGCAGGTCGTCGGTCAGGCCCGCCTCCGTCAGGACGGTGTGGGCCATGCCCTCGTCCTCACGCATCAGGCCCAGCAGCAGGTGTTCCGTTCCCACATAGCCGTGACCCAATTCGCCTGCGGCCTCTTGTGCCAGCCGCAGGGCTTCCTCCGCAGTGGGAGTAAATTTATTTTCATTCATAATTCAATACCTCTTTTATTCTGGGGTGTGCGTTTTGTTTGAACGCGCCTGTTAAGCGCTTTCCTTGCCGTCCTTGTGGGACTCCTTGGCCTCCTTGTGGGCCTCCTCCAGCTTGTGGATCTCGTCCCGCAACTGGGCGGCCCGCTCGAAGTTCTCCTCGTGGATAGCCTTCTTCTGCTCCAGCTTCAACGCATTCAGCTGACGCAGATAGGAGAACCGGATCTGTTCCTCATGGCTCATGAGGTCATCCTTCTTTTCCTCCTTGACCTCCTGCACCGGCGCTGCGCCGATGGCGGGCATGGCGTCGAAGAAATCATCGAAGGGGCTTTCCAGCATCCGGTTCATCCGACCCAGCAGAGAGGGCATGGGGCTGAAGAAATCTCCGAAGAAATCATCATTGCCAAAGAAGCTGTCCCGCATGGACGGCCGCCGGTTAAAGAGCTTCTGGGTATACCCCAGTTTTTCCGCGCAGGCCTGGCAGAGATGGTGTTCTTCTGTTCTTCCGTTGATGCTGCTGCGATATACAAAGCTGACTTCATTCTTTCCGCAATTCTCACATTTCATAATGCATTCCTCCATAAACTGTATATAAATTTTTTCTTAACTGTGTTGCGTGCCCTTCTTCAGGCGTTCAAACCTGAAGGATCAGCACCTGTCGCAGGATATCCGCCCGGACGGCGTCCCGGCTCTCCCGGGGTACCCGGCTCAGGGCCTTATCGCCCACGGCGGTGAGGATCGTCTGACCCATGTCCCGCTCCAACGCGCCGGACTGCACCAGATTGCTGAGGATGGCTCTGGCCGAAGCCAGATCCACGCTGCTGCCCAGACTGTTGATGACGTGCATCATCAGCGTCTGCCGGTCCACCTGCACCCGGGTGATGCGGATATATCCGTTGCCGCCGCGCCGGCTCTCTACGATGTAGCCCCGCTCCGGTGAAAACCGGGTGGACATCACATAGTTGATCTGGCTGGGTACACAGTTGAACCGCTGGGCCAACTCGCTGCGCTGGACCTCCAGCACACCGTTCTCCGCCGTATCCAAGCTATCCTGCAAAAAGCTGGCGATCAAATCTGAAATCCCCATGGGGACATCTCCTTTCTCGTCTCTGTCTTTTGACTTTGACTATCTTTAACCTTTGTTTGATTGTAGTATAGCACGATCTTTTCCAATGTCAATAGCTATTTTTGACTTTCTTTGACCATTTGTGTAAACAGTTTGTGAACGCTCATTTCCCCCATAGTTCGCATATGCAGTTCAATATCTCTAACCGCCGAAAGGCCCTGCTTTTTCCAATGTTTTTCCGATTTTTGTGACATTTTCACAGTTTTCTTTTTCCTTGGTAAGAATTTAACAAATCGCCCTTGCTTTTTAGAAATTGTATGATACAATGAAGGCACATTCTAATGGAGGTGTGTACACATGGCTTATAAGATTACTTCTGCTTGCGTCAGCTGCGGTTCCTGCGCAGACGTTTGCCCCGCCGGCGCTATCAGCCAGGGCGACGATCAGTACGTGATCGATTCTGCCGCTTGCCTGGACTGCGGTTCTTGCAGCGACACCTGCCCCAACGGCGCCATCGTCCCCGAGGAATAATTCTTAAAGGGATACATAAAACCGTCTCAGGCCCGATCCTGAGACGGTTTTTTTGTTTGCCGCCGGGACTTGCGAAGAAAGCGGTTCCCCTATATAATAATAGAAACGTTCAACGGGAGGTGACGGCGTGGAGCATTGGGAATACCTGAAACCGGACGGGCTGCGGTTCGTCTGGGATGATACGCTGTTCCGCCCCGGCACGGACTCCTTTCTGCTGTCCTCCCTGCCGAAGCTCTCCGCCGGACTGCGGGTCTGCGATCTGGGCTGCGGCACCGGCCTAGTGGGGCTGCTGCTCCTGCAAAGGCAGTCGGAACTGACCGTCACCGGGATCGATATTCAACCGGCGGCTGTGGCGCTGGCAGAGCGGGCCGCCGCCGAAAACCGCCTGACGGACCGGCTCACGTTTCGGTGTATCGACCTCCGGCAGGTGCGGCAGCATTTTTCCACCGGCTCCTTTGATCTGGTGGTCTGCAACCCGCCCTACTATCCGCCTGCCAGCGGAAAAGTCTCCGGGGACAGCGCCCGCCGCACTGCCCGCTCCGAAACGGAGGCGAGTCTGACGGATATCTGCACCGCCGCGTCCTATCTGCTGCGGTGGGGCGGAAAATTCTGTCTGGTCCACAAGCCAGAACGGCTGACGGACACAGCCTGCGCTCTGCGGGAGGCGGGCATGGAACCCAAGCGGCTGCGCTTCGTCCAGAACCGACCGGACACAGCCCCTTCCCTCTTTTTGATAGAGGGCTGCCGGGGCGGTAAGCCGGGGGTGGACATTCAACCGCCCCTTCTTTTGCAAACGGATACCGGCGCTCCCTCCTGGGAGCTGAACGCCATTTACTTTCGAGATCAGGAGGTCTGACCATGGCAGGCATTTTATATCTGGTAGCTACGCCCATCGGCAATCTGGGGGACTTCACCCCCCGTGCGGTGGAAACGCTGGAAAACGCGGACTTCATCGCTGCGGAGGACACCCGTGTGTCCATGAAGCTTTTGAACCATTTCGGCGTGAAAAAGCCTTTGATCAGCTATCACGAACACAATCACGTCACCGCCGGGCAGAGCGTTCTGAATCGACTGCTGGCCGGGGAATCCTGCGCTCTGATGACGGACGCCGGCACCCCCGCCATCTCTGACCCCGGTGAGGATCTGGTGCGGCTGTGCGCGGAAAACGGCGTGGAGGTCCGGGCCATTCCCGGCTGCTGCGCCGCCGTCAACGCCTTAGCTGTCAGCGGTCTGCCCACCGGACGCTTCACCTTTGAAGGGTTCCTCACTGTCAATAAAAAAAGCCGCCGGGAGCACCTGAATTCCTTAAAGGACGAGACCCGGACCATGATCTTCCACGAAGCCCCTCACAAGCTCCGCACCACACTGAATGACCTGATGGAGGCCTTCGGCCCGGACCGCCGGATCTCCCTGTGCCGGGAGCTGACCAAGCTCCACGAGGAGGTCCTGCGTTTCACCCTGGCCGAGGCCGTGGCCTATTACGAGGAGAACGCCCCCAAGGGCGAATACGTCCTTGTGGTGGCCGGAGCCGCTCCCAAAACCGGCGCCGTGGTGACGCTGGAGGACGGCGTGGCGCAGGTCCTCGCTCTGAAGGAACAGGGGATGCGACTGAAGGACGCCGCCAAGGAGGTGGCGGAGCACACCGGCCTTTCCAAAAACGAGCTGTACGCTGCCGCCTTGGAGCGGTAAGGGCAAAAAATCCCGGCACGGTCAAACCGCGCCGGGATTGCTTTATTTTGTGAAGTGCTGGTGGTCAAAAATGTGGTCTGAGCAGAAGCAGTGATAGCCCTGGCATTTGGAACAGTAGCGGAATTCCAGCTCCGGGTGGTCAGCGTCCGTGCGGCCGCAGACCTCGCACTTGTGGCGGTAGCCTCGCTCCGTCTCCGCCTTCTTCTGCTGCCGGACGGCGGACTTGAATTGAATGGTCTGTCTGGACCGCTGACGGCTCTGGATCCCCAAAATGCTCTTGATATCCTCCCAGAAGAAGATCACAAAGTTCAAAATTGCCACCACAGCGGCCAGAGCACTGGCGTAGGCACCGTACCGCACGGACCGAGCGATGTTCCACGCCATCAAAGCGATGTCCGCCCATGCCAGCCACTTGGCCTTCAGAGGGATCACCCCATAAAACCAGACCTGCGCGTCGGGATACATCACTGCGAAGGCCAGGAACATCGTCAGGTTGATGTAATAGGCGTCGGACAGGCTCCAGCCGTAATACCTCGTAGCCAGCGAGAGGATCACCGTGGACAGCACGCTGAACAGCATACCGCTGAGATAGTACAGGGTAAACTTGGCGGTGCCCCACTCCCGCTCCAGCGTCCCGCCCACGAAGTAGCAGAAAGACAGCATGATGAACAGCGATATGGGGCGATAGGTAAAGGGCAGCAGCACAAAGGTCACCAACCGCCACACCTCGCCATGAAGCACATGGTAGAGGTCAAATTTCAAAAAGCTCAGGGCCGCTGCCCCGGCGAACAGCGTCAGGATGTACGTCACCGCATTGGCGATAACAATGTAGAGCATCAGGTTCGGTATGCCGAAACGAGGATGGCTGTACGCAAACCGGTCGATCCATTGGTTCAGTTTCTTCAAAACGGGTCCTCCTGTCATTCGTTCAGGTATCCCGGCGGTCCAGACCCACCGGACAGATAGCATTATTATAACCGTTCCCTGCGGAAAAGTCATCTTTAAATTGTGAACGTTTTCCGCCTGATAAATTTTTATAAAAAGATTCTCCGTTTTCGGTTGACAAACCGCCCCAATCTATGGTAAACTAATCAAGCGTTTGAGAGCCGGAGAACTCCTCTGCCGATGGAGAGATGTCCGAGTGGTTTAAGGAACCGGTCTTGAAAACCGGCGAGGCGCAAGTCTCCGTGGGTTCGAATCCCACTCTCTCCGCCAATTTCATAAAACACCATCGACCTGCGGAAGTACCCAAGAGGCCGAAGGGGCTCCCCTGCTAAGGGAGTAGGCTGGATAAAACCGGCGCGAGGGTTCAAATCCCTCCTTCCGCGCCATAAGGTGGCAACAATTCGGATATTTTAAGCGCAACGCTTAGAATACCAAAGGGTTGCCACCTTTTTTTATTTCAAATTCTGCGCTCAGAAAAAAAGATATTTTCGCGTTATTTTGGTAACCGGGGAGATTTGAACTCCCCTTTTCACAGATTCAAAGGCAAAATCCTGAGAAGCGCCCTTTTTGCGGGCGCAAAATAGAGCGATCTTTCCTCAAAATTTTATACGATCTTTCGGGCGTCTGTTTGTTGGTTTCGTCGAAGCCATCAAAAAGGCGCCCTTTTTCATTTCACAACTTAATCCGTCAACCGGCCGGAGCATTTCAGGATGCTCCGGCTTATTTTTTTGCTTACGAGGAGGACTCCAAAATGAACAATCAGAATGAAACCGCGCAGCTCCGTTTCCTTGAAGAAACCGCCATCCGGCTGCGACAGAATGGTTTCACGGTGGAGCCGATTGAGGATCACCACCTGCCCGTCTGCTGGGAAAAAGGGCGTCTCTGCCGCGTATCCGGCAAGGGCAGCGTGTTGTACCGGCAAGAGAACGTGGACAGTATTCGGGCGCAGGATGCGCTGCAAACCGTGATCGACACCGCCAAAATGACTTCGGAATACATGGCGATTCTGGAAACCGCGCCGCGGCTCAAAGCCAGCGGACTGGATGGCGACTACCGTATCCTCGCGGACTTCGGTGACGCGGTGCTGGCGGGCCACCCCACCGAGCACGGCGTCCAGTTTGTGACTTGGGAGTGGGACTATGACCGAGAGGGCGTCCATCACGGGCACTATTTCCAGGACGACTACGATGCCGCCAAGCGGGACTTCACCGTGCGCGGCGGGCTTGTTCAAAAAGGCGCCCTTTTCGAGCCGGAGCAGCTTGCGGAGATCTACCGTGCGCTGGCGTTCGTCCGCGAGCAAGACGAAACCCTTTCGTGCGGACGGGATCAGGAGCTGGCGGAGCTGATGGAACAGGTCGACGGACTGCTGCCTGCGGATGCTCCGCGGCAGCGGGACGCACCGGAACAGAGCGGCATGACAATGAAATAAGTATCCACGCAGGCCGAGCATTTTTGCTCGGCCTTTTTATTTTACGAGGAGGAAAAGATGATGGAAATTTACGGCACGATCCACTTCAAACTCATTCTTCCGCACTTCCCCGGCTTTCAGCAGGAGCCGCTGCCAGCGCCTGTTTGCAGCCGCTCCCCGGAATGTGACGGCTGCCCTTACCCCCGCCATGGCTTTCTCTGCTGGGGTGCGGACGGGACCTGTCTGCGGACCAGAATGAACAAAATCAACGGATTGGAGGAAAACACAAATGATGATTCAAGCGGTTCTCGGTAATCCCAACCACCCGGAATACGGCGTGGCGACCATCCCGTTCCCCATCCCCCGCGACCAGTACGCACACTGCATGGAGCTGTTGGAGGCACTGGAGATCGGCGACGCGGTCAAGGCGGACTGTAAGGTGGAGAAGATCGACAGTTTCTACACTGTCCTGAAACGAGCGGAAATGCTCGCGGTCAATGTGGAGGAGCTGAACTACCTCGCCAAACGGCTGGAAAGCTTCGATACCGGCGAGGCCGCGCAGTTTCAGGCCATGGCCCACAAGCTGGAATTCTTCGAGCTGAAAGATCTCATCAACCTGACCTTCTGCTGCCAGCAGGCCACGGTCATTACCGACTTTTCCGACCTCGCCGCTGTTGGCCGCGACCACTACATGAACCTGCACGGCGGCAGCGCCAAAACAGAGGAATTGGATGCGCTGGATGGCGAGGAAACCGCGCGGCGGCTCATTGAAAACGGCGGCGGCACGATCACACCCTACGGCGTAGTCTACGACAACGGCATGAAGTTAGAGCAGATCTATGATGGCCGGCTCTTCCCCTGCTATTACTATGAGCCGAACGCCATCACCGTTGCGGTGACCTCCAAAACCGAGCCGGAGGACACCGAGCACGCCACATGGCTGTACCTCCCCATGGAGCGGGAGGAAATCGACCGCGCCCTCCTTCGCGGGGACATCACAGATCCCGCCGATGTCCGCCTGCGGCTGGAGGACAGCCAGCTCCCCAATGAGGTGGATATCCTGTTGGATATGGAGTACGAAACCCTCTCCGACCTCAACGAACTGGCAGAAGCGACGGATGGGTTGTCAAATGCGGATATGGAAAAGCTGGGGGCTGTGGTCATGCTGGCAAAGCCAAAGTCCGTGGCACAGATCAAAAACCTTGCGGAAAGTCTTGACCTCTTTGACTTTGCCCCCGGCGCACACTCTCCCGCCGAGTACGGCAAGTACATGATCCGCCAGTCCGGTCATTTCGACTATGACGAAAATCTCGACGCTTTTTATGACTATGAGAAGTACGGCACGGAGCGCATGAATGATGAGGACGGGATGTTCACTGACCGGGGCTATATCGCCTACAAGGGCTTTTTTCGCTTGGAAGAAGTGATGAACGGAAGCCAGAGCAGCCACATGGAGATGAGAGGGCTTTCACGATGATCATTCGGGCGGAACTGAAATGTAAGCAGACCGGGTGCGAGGCAGACACCTGCGCCGTGGCTGTATGGATTTTGAGAAATACGGTCAGGACTGCATGGAAAACGACTGCGTGATGGAAACGGAGTTCGGCCTGCTGCGGCGTTTGGAGCCGCCCTTCCCGGAGCAGACGCAGGGGCAGAGGATGATGTAAGTAAAAGCGGCTCGATCCATTTGGAACGAGCCGCTTAATAAGCAGACAAACTTGAAATTGTGATGTAGAAAGCCCTTAACAAGCCTGCTGAGCTGCTGTTCTATCAATCGAAAGTGAAATGCTATTTGTTGGCATATAAATGGCAACCTTTTACATGGTCATTGACAATCCCTATTGCCTGCATATAGGCATATATAATTGTACTACCAACAAACTTAAAGCCAAGCTCTTTTAAGTCTTTACTAATTTGATCTGAGAGTGCAGTCCTTGCGGGTATATCAGTTTCAGTTTGGAACTGATTGAGAATTGGCTTACCATCAACATAAGACCATATAAACGAATCAAAACTGCCATACGATTCTTGGATTTTTATAAACTGTTGAGCATTTGTTATTGCTGATTTGATTTTTAACCGATTACGAACAATGCTGCTATTTTGCATTAGCTCTTCTATTTTTGCATCATCGTACAGCGCTACTTTTTTGCAGTCAAAGTTATCAAAAGCAATTCTAAATGCCTCTCTTTTGTTTAGTATTGTCAGCCACGATAGTCCTGCCTGCATACCTTCAAGTATTAACATCTCAAATAATTTATTCTCATCATGAACGGGCTTTCCCCATTCATTATCATGATACTCTTTATATAAGTCGGTAGTTGCCCATGAACATCTTTGTATCAATTCTTCCATAAGTTTCTCCGTCCTATAAACTCACTTTTGTTTGCCACATCATAGCACACCCCCAAAAATGTGTAAAGCCAAATTCTACACCGAAAGGAGATCTTAACCTTGAAAGATGCAACACAATTTCATATCCGTCCTGCCCGCCCGGAGGAGGCGGGCTTATTTTATGCCCAGCACCCCGAAGAAAATAAGCGTCTTGGCGCTGTCGGCTGTGTCCGCATGGACTTCGGGCGCAGCGGAAACGAATTTTGGCATACATGGTGGCCTCGTGGCCCGGAGGAACTGAACAGCCCCGCGTTCAAAGCGGAGTTGCAGCAGATCGTTGGTAAGCTCCGTGAAGATGTGCTGAAAAACCGCTTCGCGATGGAGCGTTTCTGCTATGACCACGGCGGAAAAATCGACGGTGGCTATGTACAGAACTATGGCTACATCGTGGAAACGGAGCGCTACCGATACTGTCTGCGCTGCAACCCCTCTCCGGGCGATTATAACGGCTACCTCGCGGTATACGATTTGGCCGTCCAGCGGCAGAACACGGCGCGGGACAAGCCCCTGGTGGGCCGCGTGTCCTATGCCAACGGCGATACACAGGAGTTTACCGATGCCGAAGCCTTTCTCAAGTGTGTGCGGGAAGAACTTCCGTATCGTCCGACCACAGGTCTGCGCTATGAAGTGGTGACCGATGATCCCGCCGTCCGCAAGGCAGTGGACGATATCGTTTTTGACCTTTATGGCGAGGAAAATCCCCGTCAGTTGGAGGAATATCAAAAAATGCCCGATCAGGGCATGACAATGGGAGGAATAAAATGATGGACAGAAAAATGGTGAATTTTATCAAGGAGCAGTATCCCCCCGGCACCCGCATCCGGCTTAATTCGATGGAGGACCCTTATCATCCCATTCTTCCCGGCACGGAGGGCGAAGTGGACTTCGTGGACGATAAGGGGCAAATTTTTATGAAGTGGGACAATGGCCGCACGCTGCCGCTCGCCCCCGGCGAGGACAGCTTCACGGTGCTGCCGCCCAAGCTGACCACGCTCAAGCTGTATATGCCCCTGACCGCCGATCTCTACGAGCGGAACGAGTATGGTGACTTTGACGATAGCAGCACATTGCTGGAGGGCAGTGAGCTGCGGGGCTATCAGGATCAGATCACGGCGGCGCTGGTGAAAAACCGGATGCCGGAGGAAACCGAGCGAGGTCTCATGCATTGGTATGATGAAGCCGACAGCGTTGACCACAAGGTGCGCTCCGCCGTCTTCACCGTAGAGGAACGTGACCGGCAGCTCTGGGGTGTGGCGGAATGCCGTGTCGCCGGGGAATTGTCGGACACCGAAATGGATACTTTGAAAGAGTTTATCACCGGACAGGCTTCGGACGGCTGGTGCGAGGGTTTTGAGCAGCGGGAGATTTCCGTGGATGACGGCGGTGAATTGTATGTCCACTTTTGGAATTCGGACGAGTGGAGTATCCAGACGGAACAGGAATTGTTCGCCCCCAAACTCCGTGAGCAGAATGGGATGAAAATGGGAGGGATGACTCTTGGGTAAGAAGATATTCGAGGTATATCTTGCGAAAGAAGACGTACCCAACAACGAGGCGTATGCCAAGCTGGAACTGCCCGCCTCCCCGTGGGAGCTGTGGGACGCGATGGAAAAGGTGCGGCTGAAGGATGGCGAAGCACTGTACATGGAGATCGACGATTACTATGCTTTCGAATATCTTGCCCCGCATTTAGAGGAGCTGGATATCAGTCTCAACGAGCTCAACGACCTTGCCGCAAGGCTTGCGACGTTGGATGAGGTACAGGGGATCGCCTTTGAGGGACTGTTCTCCATGGAGGTGCAGAAAAAAGTAAACACCAACGGCGGTATCATCACAATGCAGGATATGAGAGATCTGGCTGTCAGCGCAAAGACCGACTGTTATCATGTAGTGGATGCCGCAGATGACGCCCAGCTTGGCCGCTTCTACGCGGAAAACGACTTTGTCCCCGAACTGGACGGCGTATCCAACGAGGTGTTCGAGATGCTGGACTTCGCCGGCATCGGAAGAATGATGCGGTGCAGTGAAAACGGCGTTTTTGTGGACAGTCTGTATGTACTGCGGGATGGCGAATTGACCACCGCGCCGCCCGTCCAAAAAACGCTGCCGGGAAAGCCGGGATACCTCTTCCGGCTCACGCTCGGACTGCATCCCGACATTGGCGATGCGCGCACGGTGACACTGGATCTTCCCGCAGCAGAGGCGGAGCTGCTGGACGCGCAGGAACAGCTCGGTGTGGAGGGCTGGGAGGGCGTCACGGTCATTGATTATGACGGGATCATCCCCTATGCGGCGGACTTCACCGATCTGCCCATGGAGCTGGAGGAATTTAACGCCTTCACCAAGGCCGCACGGGACATTCCGAGATCCGAGGTGCCAAAGCTGAAGGCTCTGCTGGAGCAGTTCGAGGTACGGGACATCGAAACCGCCATGGGCTTGACGGAGCATCTGGCGGACTACGTCCTCACGCCGAAGATCAGTTCACCGCAGGAAACTGCCATCGACCAGCTTCACTTCATGACGGATGACCACCCGGCGGAGCTGTTGCTCTCCCATGTGAACCTCTACGCCTACGGCTGCGACATCATCAAGGAGGACAATGCAGTGCTTTCACCCTACGGCCTGCTGCACCGTGCGGACTATCAGCCCATGCTGTCACCAATGCAGGAAACACAGAAAATGGAGATGAAGATGAAATAACACCGCCTTGACCCGCGAACGCGGATCAGAATCATTTTAGGGGCCGTATTCCCGGAGGGGGAAAGCGGCCCCTTCTTTTTTGCGCATTGTCCCTTCCTCCGGGAGTACAGTCCCGGAAAGGAAATCACAATGCAAAACGAAAAAATTCTTGCATATCTCGAAGGCTCCTGTTTCGGAAAAGCGAACCGCGCCAGCGGAACGGAGCTGGAGCGGACCCTCCATATCAGTGGGACTTGCCTGCGAAAGCAGGTCAACCGGCTGCGGTGCAAGGAGCACCCCATTGCCAGTGACCGCAGCGGCTACTTCTATGCCACCAATGCCGACGAGGTCTATGACACCATCCGCCAGCTAAAGCAGATGGTATCCGGACTGGAGGCGGCCATCAGCGGTCTGGAACGGTCTATGGAACGCTTCCGGGAGCATGGGGAGGCCGGACATGGCTAAGCCGCCCTTTCCGTGGATCGGCGGCAAGGAGAAGATCGCGCCCTACATCCTGCAAACCTTCCCTGCGAAGCTGGCGCAGTATGTGGAGCCCTTCGGCGGCAGCGGCGCGGTGCTGCTGGCGCTGCCCCAGGACCCAAGCCGCTTGGACATCTATAATGACTTGGACGCCGAGCTGGTGAACCTGTATTCCTGCATCAAGGAGTGCTCCAACGTTCTGCTGCGGGAGCTGAAATTCCTGCCCATCCACAGCCGCAGGCTTTTCGAGTATTACCGTGACTTTGTCGCCCACAAGGAGGTCTACTATCAAAATGTGCAGGCAGAGATCGCGTGTCTGGGCGACCGCTCCTGTTTTACGGAGGAACAGGCCGGGGAGCTGCTCCCCATTTTTCAGGAGCGGCTGGCACTGTTCGATGTAAAACGGGCGGCGGCGTATTACCTCGCCATCCGGGGCAGCTTCAGCGCGACGGTCACCTCCTTCGGCGTCAAGGGCATGGATGTTGAAAACCTTTTGAAACTGTTTCCACCTGTGTCCGCACGGCTGAAGGACGTGCCGCTGGAGAACAAAAACGCCTTGCAGCTCATTCGGGAGCGGGACCGAGAGGACGGTCTCATCTATGCCGATCCACCCTATGTCAAAACGGAGCGGATCTATCGGATCGTAGGAAAAACCAGACATTTTCGTAAATTCCATGTCCGGCTGTGGCAGGTGCTGTCTGCCTGCAAGGGCTATGTCGTCCTCTCCTACAATGACTGCTCCTTCATCCGCAAACTCTATAGAGACTGGTACATTTTATCCTTCCAGCGCGGCAACCCGCTGTCTCAGAAAAAGGGCGCGTCCTTTGGCGAGCTCATCCTCACCAACTATGACCCCCGCCCTTATATGACCCGGCAACTGAACCTCTTTGACGAATCTCTGGGCGAGTGGGAACTGAAGCTGGTCCACATTCCAAATCATCCACCAAGACGGAAAGAAAGCCCAGCCGGATGTCGGGCTTCCAACCAAAACTTATTACAATAGGAGGCAAACAAGATGAAATTCCATTTGAACCATGACCCCGCGAACAAGACCCTTACCATCCCCCGCGCCGCTTTGCAGCTCTCCGGCCTTGCCGAAACCAGCGATCTGACGATCCATACCGAAAACGGCTGCGTTCTGCTGCTGCCGGACAAATTGTCTGTCGCGCAAACACTGAAAACCTTCCAACTGCTGACGGCGATCAACGCAGAGCTCCTGTTCCGACTGGGAAAAAGCAGCGCTCTGGCCCACGGCGCCGAAAATGACGCTTGCGATGGATGCCATTGGGAAAAAGAGTGTTTTCAGGACGTCCTGCCGCTGTGTATGCTGGCAGAGGCCGGCATTGACCCGGAGGAAGGCGATTTCGAATGCGCGGTGAAGGACGGTACGCTGGTACTGCGGTCCGGCACTGATACAAATGTATATGAAATGATGAAGAGTCTGGATGATGACTTCCGCGATCTGCTGAAAAGCGCGGGCGTTTCGTTGTCCGGGCTCTTCCTGCTTTTGAAGGAGGAACTGGATCATGACGAATGACACCTATCTCTACCCCTATTCCTCTGCCGAGGCGAGAGATCGGAACGAGCTTTCCCTCTGGCGGGAGAGCCACAAGGCGAACATCGCCTGCCGCAACGCCATCGAGGACACCATCCGTCAGAGCTTCGACGGAATGCATCTGGACAAGAACTGTATCACGCCGGTGCTGGAGGAATACGGCTACAAACGCACCGCGTGGGTGCTTGCCAACACCTTGCACGAACTCAAGTGGGACGGGCGCTTCGGTCATGCCAACAAGCAGTGGGCGGAGCGCGCCTGCATTCCCAAAGACATCAACCACAACAGCGACTTTGTTGTCCGAAGCCATCCGGCTGTGCTGGATGGCTTCGTCACTTTCTACCGTAAGGCAGTGCAGGCGTTAAATCTCTTTGGCGCGGAGCATTGCGTTGGTGACCGCGCGGAGCAGGACTTCACCGGCAAGGTGCTAGTGCTGTCGCCGGAGGCGCTGCGGGAGCAGTATTGGGGGCAGAAAAACCAGCTCTGGTATGCTCGGAGCGGTTTTGGCTGCGAGCCGCATTCCAGTGGTCGAGCGGTTTTCGCCACCTGCCTCTCGGACGGTGAAACAGCCAGATGGAACCGGGAGGATTTCATTGGCGTACTGGATGACAAGTTTCTGCCCGACTGGGCACGTGAAAAGCTGGAGGAGATGATGACACAGGAACAGACGGACGCCCCCACAATGGGCGGTATGAAAATGAAGTGAGGAGGATACTTGCATGAGCGTGACCTATTATACCGTGGACGATCTTCGGCCCGGAAGATCCGGCTGGGGTGTGAAACGTTTTTCCGCGTTGAATGACGCGATCTCCCATTACCGGTCTCTCCCTATGGATGGGGCCCGCGTCCTCGGCATGGCGGATGATGCCCACGCCTATGAGCTCATCCGCTGTGTGCGTCTTTTCCCCGGCGATGCCCAGGGCGAGGATGTTCTGGCGGCAGATCACTGGCGCGGCGGCATGACGAAAAAGAACGCTGCCCTGAAAGACGCGCTGGATATTTGCTTGGAAAGCCTGCGCCCCCGTTTTCTGCTGGAGCCGGAGCGCCTGATCCCCGTCCCCCAGTGCAAGAAGCTGCGGAAAGAACTGCGGGAGGCCCTTCTCTGGCAGGGCTATGAAGAAAACTATGATTCCGCTATTCGCGCTGTTTTTGTAGAAGGCGCTGGCTGGCTCTCACCCCAGGATGTGAAAAAGCAGAGGCAGCTTCCTCTGGTGTTGCGCTATCGGGTGGACGGCATGACGAAGGACGGCGCCTACCTCTCCTTAGAAGTGGAGCCTTGGGAATATGACCTCCTGCTGGAGCAGACAAGAGATCACTATAAAATGAAGAAACATTAAGGAGGATGACAACATGAAACGAATGCTTTCCCTTTGCGCCGCGGCGCTGTGCCTGACCCTGGCGCTGACGCCCACCGCGCTGGCGGCGGACTTTGAGCCTGCGGTACCGAACGCCAAGGTTTGCTACCCCACCGCCATCGTTCGCAGTGACGATGGTACGGAACTGAAAAAAATCTATGATCTGAGCCCCGAAGATGATCCTGCCGGTATTCCCCGCTCGGACTTCCGGCAGGACGGCTTTCACTACACCCTGACGGACCTTCTGAAGCAGGAGCTTCCGGAAAATGAGAGCCGCCAGCACACGGAACACGTTTCCGTCGAGAGCGCCAAAAAAGACATGGAATCTGTATTGGCGCTGCTGCCGCAGGAGCGGGAATTCATCACGGATGACGGCCTCATGGGGACCCTGACGCTCCGACTTGATACCGTGCAGGTGGAGCCGTCCGGCTATGGCAGCTCCACCAGGGAAATCACCACCAAGCGCAGCTATCCTAACCTTGCCGAGCAGGATACGCAGTATCTTCCCAAAACCATTACGGAAAACGGCAGGACCCTGACGCTCACGGACATCCAGTGGCAGACGGACAACACCGCCAATCTGGACGGCTACGCTGTGGCAGATCGCTACACGGCCGTTGCCACCTATTCCGGCAGCGCCACCAGCAGCTATGTGAAAGGCTATACCGTCACGGCGGACTACGCCGGGACCGTCAGCCGGATCGCCTTGAACCGTGTCCGCTATGTGGCTATCTTTGAGGGAACGCCCATCCAGCCCACGGAGCCTGCGGAGACACCCGCCACGGCGTCCGCGTTCCGCTGGTCTTATGTGCTCATCCCCATTGGGATCGTGGCCGCGGCAGGCGCGGGCGTCGGTGGTGCGCTGCTGGTGAAGCACAGAAAAGAAAACGCGGATGAGGAGGATACAGAATGAAAAAGATCATTACCCTTTGTCTGAGCCTTTGCATGACAGCGGCTCTGGCGGCTCCGACGTATGCGCTGGAATACAGCATTGACGCGCCGGACGATTACGATTTCGGTAAGGACACCTCCATTGAAGTGATTCACACGGCGGATGGCGGCGCTATGAAAAACGCCGACATGAGCAAGAACGCCGCGCTTATTCCGCCTGCATTTGGCTCGGAGAGTATGAACGCCCTCCATACCGGCGAGTACCTCACGCCAAACCTTGCCCCCGGTGGTATTCCCGCGTCCGGCGCGGTCATTGGCGGCAGCGCCGCCACTGTTGTCACCCCAGGCAGCACGGTGAATGGAGGCAGCGGCTATCAGCCCGCCGTGCTGTTCACAGAGGTGACGGGCGACCTCTACTACAAAAACAGCTCCCTCGGCAGGCTGGAGATCCCCACGCTGGATCTGAGCGTCCGCATCTATCAGGGGACGGACATCAAGACGCTTGCCAAGGGGATCGGGCACTTTGAGGACACCTCCATCTGGAACGGCAACGTCTGCCTCGCCGCCCATAACCGGGGCGCCAACAGCTACTTCGGCCAGATCCACACGCTGGACATCGGGGACAAAATTACCCTGACCACCAAGCTGGGCACCCGTACCTACAAGGTGACGGATGTCAGCAAGGTCAGCGAAACGGATCGCAGTGGTCTTGCGGACTCCGGCGAAAATATGCTGACGCTCTACACCTGCGTCCGCAACCAGCGGGACCAGCGCTGGTGCGTCACCGCAGCGGAGGTCTGAATCTTTCTCCCTTTTGCCGAATCGGTTCTGTTCGACTTCTGCCCCTCACTTGTGATATGGTGAAGCTGCGAAGAAGAATTTCACACATACACAGTTAGAATGGAGGCAGGAAGATGAACGAGAGCAAAAACGTGAGAAAGAATGTCAGTATGATGTTCACCGGCATGGTGATCGGCGCGGCGCTGACCGGCGGCTCTATCGCGGTCGCAGCCGGGATCACGGCGGAACCCACCTGGCAGCCCATCTTTGTGGATGGTCAACAGGTGGAAATGCAAGCCTACAACATTGCGGGGCACAACTATGTGCAACTGCGGGACATGGGCAAGCAGGTCGGTTTCAATGTTTATTGGAACGCCGGAGTCCAAATCGACACCGGGCATCCATACACGGGGATCGCCCCTGCCGCATCCGGCATCCGCGTCAGCAGCTACAAAGGCAGCACCCTCCGCCCCGGAGACCGCAGCGGCTTGAATATCAGTCCCAGTGCGGATATAAAAAGTGTGGTCTCCACGCAGCCCAATGTCATCCGCGTTGAGAATGCCTCCGGCTTCTGGACCGCTATCGCGGTCAGCAGCGGCACATCCGACGTGGTCGTGACCAATCAGCATGGCCAGACCGCCACTTTAACGCTGACGGTAGTTGACGGCAAGCAAGGTGCGAGCATTCCGGAATCCGACGCCAGTCAGACAGACGCGGCACGGCATGAGATCGTCCGGCTGGTCAATCAGGTGCGCCGGGAAAACGGTGTGCCGGAGCTGACGGTCAACGCGGCTCTGATGGACGCGGCGCAGCATTGCGCGTCCCTGCGTGTCGCATACCACCAGAATAAGGTGGAGTGCGAGGCGGTAGCGGTCTCTGGGTATCCCCATGGATTTGGATCGAACATCACCGCATTCACGAATGTGCCCGCATCCGAGATCGCGGGGCGGGCAGTGGAGAATTGGCGGAATTCTCCCGGCCACTTCCAGACGATGATAAACCCTGATTGCGACACCATCGGCGTCGGGATCTCAGCTGATGAGGGCGGAACGATCTGCTTCCTGTTCGTCGGTGATCCCAACGCGCACAATCCCTACGCATAACCTATCCGCAACTCAATATGCTCACATGGCCTTCCAGCTTCATCGCCGGAAGGCCATTTCTTATGAGCAAATCTAAAAAGAAAGGTCAAATAACGATGAAAAAGACATGGCATTCATTGAAAAATCGCGTGACCGCGATGCTGCTGGCCCTGATCTGCGTCCTCGGCCTGCTCCCCACTGCCGCGCTGGCAGCGGGAGCCGACACCATCAAGTTAGAGCGGTTCGGCATGAGCGGTGTTTCCTATCAGTCTGCCAGCCTTGGCAGATGCACAATGCACCAGATGTATTACGGCGTGGCCGGAAAGACCTCCGTGGGCTTCTGCGGGACGAAGGGCGGCGGCATGGGCACCTCTCTGATCGGTCAGACCTGGGGCAATCCGAAGCCCGTCACCGATCCCACCGTCAAAATGATGATGGCCTATTACTACGCCCACTCCCTCGGCATCTTCACGGACAAGGCCCACGCCCTGGGCGTGGATGACATCTGGGATTCCGGTTATAGCTGGTACATGAACGCCTGGGTACAGGCCATCGTGTGGCGGTATAAGGACGGCTCCCTGGGTGATCCCGCCACCGCCTGTGCGGAGGAATTGATGTACGTCTGGAACTCGCTGAAGGGTGCGAGCTATACCAGCATCGACCAGACCTGCGACGGCGCCACATTCCGGGACCGGACGAAATATATCCTGGATCTTGGCAAGCAGGCTGTTTGGGGCGATTGCGACGTAAAAGAGTATTCCTTCACCGGCGCTGGCTCTGCCGCCCACCCCGCCAGCACCGTCCAGAGCGTTATGATCGGCAGTCTTACCGTCACAAACGAGCAGTACACGCTGGTGGTCAAGAAGGTAGACGCCACCAACCCCACCAAGGGCCTTGCCGGAGCGCGGTTCCACGTGGAATCCACCAACGGCTCCTTTTCCAGGGACATCGTCACCGGCACGGACGGCACCTATACCTTCTCTCCCTTGGACGCCGGAACCTACGCTGTAACAGAAACGGCGGCTCCGAACGGCTACGAGATCGACAACGCGGGGCCCGAATATGTAGTCCTGCCGAATAATGGCAGCAGCACCGTGACGATCACCTTTACGGATACCCCCACCGTCACCGCCACCGGTAAGATCCGCAAGGTGGACGCGGACGATCCCACCAGAGGTCTCGCGGGCGCGGTCATCAAGATCACCGGCGTGGATAACAATTTCACCGGCACCTATACCACCGGAGCGGGCGGTGCGCTCACGGATGTGCCTTGGGATACCATGCCCATCGGCAGCTATGTGGCGGAAGAAGTGACGCCGCCCAACGGCTACTCTCTGAGCAAGGACGCCGGTAAAGTCCGTCAGGAATTCTATTGGGACGGCAAAACGGACGTATCTCTCGTTTTTGAGAATGACGCGAAGGTAAAGATCCAGCTCATCAAGCTGACCGACGCCAATGCGCCCCTCCCCGGTGCGGTATTCCACATCCTCCGGGACGGCCAGCTGATCGGCACGGAGGTCACAGACGCGTCCGGCAGGATCACAGTCCCCCATGTGACGGAGGGGATGTACGCCTTTGTGGAGGTCAGCGCTCCCGCCCCCTACGCCAAGCTGACCGCCCCCGTCTGCGCCCATGTAGATCAGGCCACTGTCGCTGGCGGCGGCACCGTGACCGTAACGGCGAAGGACCAGAAGCTCCCTGATCTGACCATCCAGAAGCTGGATAAGCAGACCAAGCAGCCCATCCCCGGCACGGTCTTTGAGATCAAGGGCATCCATTACGGCTATCATCAGGATGTCACCACCGGGCCGGATGGCAAGGCGGTTCTCACCGCGATCCCTGTTGACAGCTATGAAGTAAAGGAAACATCCGTCCCTGCCCCCTATGTAGTGGGCGGCGAGACGATCCAGACCATTTACCTCGGCCCCGGTGACGATCAAAACCTCGTATTTGAAAACCTGAAAATGCCCCGGCTGACCGTCACCAAAATCGACGCGGAGGATTCCAAGCCCATCCCCGGCACCGTGTTCACCGTAGAGGGCATCGACAGTGATTTCTCCGCCGATTGGGTCACCGGCGAGGACGGCACGGTGACGGACCGCGTGGCCCCCGGCAGCTACAAGATCATTGAAAAGTCTGTTCCCGCACCGTACTACCTGCCCAGCAAAAACGCCGACCGGGAGCAGACCGTCAGCCTGAACGCCGGTGGCGAGGTGCATGTCACTTTCAAAAATCGGAAAATGCCCCAGCTCACCATCTACAAGGAGGACAGCGTGGCTGGCGCGCCCATCGAGGGAGCCAAGTTCCACATCACTTACACCAGCAGCGGCGAATCCGCCGAAGCCCCTGCCACCATCGACTACGGAACGATCCTCACAGACGCCAAGGGCGAGATCCGGCTCCATGAGCAGGGCAAGCGGCTCTATCCCGGCGAGTACACCGTGACCGAGGTGGAACCCGCTCCCGGTTTCCAGATGAAGGAACCCTCCACCCAGAAGATCATCCTCCACGGCAGCGAGAGCAAGACCCTGACCTTCCAGAATACTCCGCTGAATGCCATTGTTGTTGAGAAGTATGACAGCGTGACCCATGAAGCGCTCCCCGGCTGCACCTTCCAGCTGCGGTTTTTGGGCGGCACCAGCGGCACCGGCGGCACGACCATCGGGCAGAAGGTCACCGGCAAGAACGGCACCGCCATCTGGACGGGCCTGAAAAGCGGCACCTATATCGTGGAGGAGGTTGACCCTGCCGATGGGTACTCCATCATCAACGCCTCCGAAACGATCTATCTGGCGGACAGCGGTGAGCAGAGTGTAGTCACCGTCCGCTTTGACAACGCCCCGGACGGCATCCTCCTGATCCGCAAGGTCTGTTCCGTGAACCCCAGCGTGACCCTCGCCAACGCGGAATTCAAGATCACCTATGCGGACGGTACGCTGATCGGGGACAGCAACGGCATCTTCCGGACGGACGAACACGGCGAGATCCGCGTCCCCGGCCTGAAGCCCGGCAAGAGCGTTATTGTGACGGAAACGAAGGCTCCAGACGGCTATCTGATCGACACCCAGAGCCAGACCGTTCAGATCAAGGAAGGCCGCACGGTCAGCCTGACCTTCAAGAACCAGCCCAAGGGCAAGCTCATCATCCAGAAGCGGGACAGCGCCACCGGTCAGCCACTTCCCGGCGCGGAGTTCCGGGTGACCACTGCCGCTGGCTGTGAGGTGGGGCTGGATGGCGTGATCGGCACCAGCACCCTGACGCAAAACGGCATTTTTACCACCGACGGTCAGGGCGAGATCAAAATCACCAATCTGGCCCCCGGTGCTTATGTCATCAACGAGATCAAGGCCCCGACAGGGTATGTGATGGATCGTGCGTCCACAAACGTGGTCATCGGCAAAAACGGCGATACACAGACTGTCATCGTGAAAAACTCCAAGGCCGGAACCCTGGTGATCGACAAGCGGGATTCCCTCACCGGGAAGCCCTTGCAGGGCGTGACCTTCAAGGTGACGACCTCTACCGGCGCGTTTGTACCCGCTGAAAACGGACAGATCAGCAGCAACGGCCTGTACTTCACCGATAAGGACGGAAAAATCACCATCCATGGCGTGGTGGGGACGCTGGTGGTGACGGAAACGGCCACCATTCCTGGTTACACCATCGACGAGGCCAGCCGCACCCAGACGGTGGTAGTCAACCCCAATGACACCCAGACGCTGCACTTCACCAACACGCCCAGCACCACCCTTGTGATTGAAAAGTATATCGAGGGCACCACGACGCCGCTGAAGGGCGTGACCTTCCTTGTCACCGACAGCAGCGGCGCGGTGGTGGGCAACTCCAATGGAGAGTTCATCACCGATGAGAATGGCCGCGTCGTTATCAATGATCTGATCCCCGGCACCACCGTTACGGTGCGGGAGGTCAAGACCGTGGAGGACTTTGTGCTGGATAGTTCCCCGAAATCCATTCTCATCAAGGCGGGTGAGGTACAGACCCTTCGCTTTTATAACGTCCGCGCGGGCGGGCTTACCGTCATTAAGAAGGACGAAAAAACCGGAGAGCGCATCCCCGGCGTCCAGTTTGAGATCCGGAAAATGGATGGCGAGATCGTCGGCACCTTCACCACCGATGAAAACGGCGTGATCTATCTCCCCGAAGCGGAAAACGGCTGGTACACCGTGACGGAGCTGAAAGCTGCCGAGGGCTACCGTCTGGATGACACGCCCCATCGGGTCGAGGTCAGGGATGGGCAGACCGCCACGCTGGAGATCACCAACAAGGCCATCTCCGGCATCCTGATCCACAAGGTCGATTCGGCCACCGGCGAGGGTATCCCCGGCGTTTCCTTCATTCTCTATGACAGCGGCAACAACCCCATCGCGCAGGAAGCCAGCGATGACCGGGGCTATGTCCGGTTTGAGGGACTGGAAGATGGCCGCTACTATCTGCGGGAACTGGAGAATGAGGGCTATATCCCCGACACGCAGAAAAAGACCGTGTATGTAAAGTCCGGCGAAACCACGGAAATCGAGTGGCAGAATACCCCCATCACCGGACAGATCCAGATCGTCAAGACCTCGGCGGACTATAATTCCATGAATGGCTGGCCTGCCGGGACGCCCATCCCCAACACCGTCTTTGAGATCTACAACGCCCGCACCAACCGTCTGGTGGATACCATTAAGACGGACAAAAACGGCTTGGCGGTGAGCAAACCCCTGCCGCTGGCGCGGTACAAGATCGTGGAATCCAAGGCGGCGGAATTTTACGGGCTGGATAAGACACCCATTGAGGTAGAAATTGAGTATGCCGGTCAGATCGTCAAGGCAAGCATGACCAACAAGAGCCTGTCTACCAACGTTTCCATCAAGAAAACCGGCTATGTGGAGGTCATGCCGGGGCAGCTCGTCCGCTACAACTTTACCGGCATCGCCAACAATTCCACCACGGCGCTGGAATCTTTTTATTGGAGAGACACTTTGCCTGCCAAGGCGGTTCGTCTCCAGACCATTTACACCGGCACGTGGAATACCCCTGGAAATTATAAGATCGTGTACCGCACAAATCTCAGCGGCAATACCTGGCGCACGCTGGCGGATAACCTTTCCACCAGCAAGAACTATGTGCTGGATGCTTCCCCCGCGGCGCTGGGACTTGCCGCCAACGAGTATGTGACGGAGTTCATGGCATCGTTCGGCATTGTCCCCGCCAACTTCCGGCAGGTGGAAGCCCCTCGCGTGGACTGCAAGGCCCTTGCCAAGCTCACCGGCGGTACGCAGTTCGTTAATCAGGCGGATGCGGGCGGCGTCTACAATGGGCAGTGGATCATGGCGACCTCCCGCTGGGTTACCAGAGTTTATGCTCCCAGCAAGCCCCTGCCCCGCACCGGTTATTAAGAGCTAACAACAACGGATGCCGCTCCGCAAGGGGCGGCATCCCCAAATTAAGGAGGTTGAGATCTTGAAACACAAAAAAATCATGATTTTGGCGTTGACGCTCCTGCTCCTGACCGTGCTCTGCTGCACCTCCGCCCTTGCCGCGGGCGGCGATGTGGCGGGCGCTGTGGAACAGACGTGGACGGAGGCAGCCAAACAGATCAAGGCTGTGGTGGAGAAGGTGGTGTTCCCGGCGCTGGATATGATCCTCGCCATCGCGTTCTTTGTAAAGCTTGGCGGCGCGTATTTTGATTTTCGCCAGCGAGGTCAATTTGAATGGACCGGTCCCGCTATCCTCTTTGCCTGCCTCATCTTCACCCTGACGGCTCCGAAATACATTTGGAGCATCATCGGCATCTAAGAGGTGCAAGGGTAAAAATCAGTTGCTTATTTTCTGTGTGCTGGGTATAATGAAAATTAGGAAAGGAAGCGGCGCGAATGACAGAATCTGTGAAAAATGAGCTTTCTGATATCTGCCGGATCATTGACGCAACTGTGGATACAGAGAAGATCTATCTTTTCGGCTCATACGCCTATGGTACACCAACCGATGATAGTGACTACGATTTGTGCGTCATTATCCCGGAAAATTCCATGCGTCCGGCAGACGCGGTCAAGGCGATCCGCCGTGCGCTCTTTTCAGCGCAGTCCGTCCCCTTGGATGTAATTGTTTATCGCTCTAACGCATTCCATCAGAGAGCGGAACACGCTTCTCTGGAGCGGAAAATCGCAAGAGAGGGGGTCTTGCTGTATGAGCACCGGCTGGAGCAGCGAATGGCTTGACTTTGCCTATATGGATCTCAGCGCCGCGGAACATCTGCTGACGATGCGTCCGCTGCCTGTGGAAATTATTTGCTATCACTGTGAACAGGCTGCCGAAAAATTTCTAAAAGCCACGCTTGTTCAATTCGACAGAGAGCCGCCCAAAACGCATGACCTTATCCAGCTTTGTAAGCTGTGTTGCGAAGTAGACACGCGATTTGAGCAACTGGCAGACTCCTGTATTGAACTGACGCCATACGGCGTTCAAGTTCGCTATCCGTCCAATTTAGAACTGGATGAATCCGACGCCGTCTGCGCGTTAAAGGAATGCAGGCTCGTTCAAGACTTTGTTTGCCAGAAACTTGGATATGAACCGGAAAGCAAAGATACCCAAAGCTTTGGACAGACAATGAAATAAGTAAAGACAGCAGTCAAGGCCGTCGCCCGAAAGGGCGGCGGCCTTGTCGCGTCTCCGGAGGTGAATGAACAATATTTATTTGGGATTTTGTCGCCGCGACAGTCCTGGATCAGCTCATGGACTGGGTCTATGGGCAGGCCATAGGCTTTCTCGGCAACTTCTTTGCCCTCATGGGCAATATGGGCGTGGAGCTGTTCGAGCTGGAATGGGTCAGCGCCATCATTCTCTTTTTCTCCCGCCTTGCGTGGGCGCTGTTTACCGTCAGCGTGGTGGTCTGCGCCTTTGAATGCGGTATCGAATACTCCACCGGCAGGGGCAATCTCCAGCAGTGCGGGATGAACATCATCAAGGGCTTTCTTGCGGTGAGCCTGTTCACCGTTGTCCCCGTCCGGCTCTATGCCTTATCGGTGTCGCTGCAGGGAACCTTTTCCGCGGGGCTTACCGGCTATGGACGAAGCATCGGTGAGGTTGGACAGGACATCATCACCGAACTCAGCGAGATACAGACACTTGCAGATGTGGTGAACAGTTCCCACTTCGGTCTCGGCATCATCACCAGCCCCATTATGCTCCTTTTTTGCGTGATCCTCATGGGTTACGCGGTCATCAAGGTGTTTTTCGCCAACCTCAAACGCGGGGGCATTTTGCTGATTCAAATTGCCGTGGGCAGCCTTTATATGTTCAGCGTCCCGCGCGGCTATCTGGATGGCTTTATGGGCTGGATGCGGCAGGTCATCGGCTTGTGCCTGACCGCCTTCCTCCAGTCCACCATCCTCATTGCGGGACTCATGGTGTTCAAGGACCACGCGCTGATGGGCGTGGGGCTCATGCTCTCCGCTGGCGAAGTGCCGCGCATCGCCGGCAGCTTCGGCTTGGACACCACAACAAAGGCCAATATTATGAGCGCCGTTTATACGGCGCAGGCTGCCGTCAACACCACCCGAACCATCGCCGCGGCGATCAAATGAAAGGGTGATGATATGACCTGGTTAACACAAATCACCATGGGCAGCCTGTTCG
>NZ_JACOQI010000010.1 GCF_014297285.1 Dysosmobacter segnis | reverse complement strand
GTGTATGTTGCTCTGGGTATCTCCGGCGCCATCCAGCACAAGGCTGGCATGCAGGATTCCGAGTGCATCATCGCCGTCAACAAGAACGACACCGCTCCCATCTTCGAGATCGCTGACTATGGCATCTGCGGCGACCTGTTCAAGGTCACTCCCATGCTGATCGAGGCTATCAAGGCTGCCAAGGCCGCGAAGTAAGAGCTTCCTAAAGCAATAAAAGAGTGCCATCCTTTGGATGGCACTCTTTTTTGCATCTTACCGCCGGAGAGCTTTGATTGTGTGCGAACGTGTCCTTTGCCCGCTTTCAGGACAATGCCTATTGCGGCTCGTAAAAATGAAATTTTAAGACAAAAACACTTGCTTCCAGATTAAACACGGCATCTGTTGTTTCATCAAGCACAATAGGCTCCATGCCATCCGCAAGATTGACTCTGGTATCGGTTTCAATGTCGTATACACCCCATTGCGGGCGCGGCTGATGATCTTCCTCATATGTCGGATCGCTCATGCCCGCATTGACAATGGTGAGTGTGGCGCCTGGATAACAGATATAGACAGGATACTCGTAAGTTTCTCCGTCATCGTAAATTCCGGAAGTCGTTTGAACTTCGTAAACATTCGAGACGTCCAAAATAAGATCATGGTATGTGAAGGTTTCGGTTGTTCCTGTCGGCAACACTTCTGCTGTATCTGAATCAGAAATCATTGGCGGATCTGATGCGGAGCCGGTATTATCGGAGCGGGAATCTGTCTGACAGCCTACCATAAAGAGCAGCAACGCAATATAAAATAGGGGAGCTGGTATCTTTTTCACAAATGAACACCCACTTTCAAATCGGAATATTTTGCAAAATGTAATTACGCTCTGTCTATATAGACGGCAAAACATTTGAAAAGTTCCAAGTATTGGACGATGTTTTTTTGCCCGCGTGAAGTGAATCGAAACTGGATTATCCGGCTTTTGCACCCTGTCTGATATTCTGCATTTACCCGTTCAAAATCCCCATAAATTCCTCGCCGGTGATGGTTTCCTTTTCATAGAGGAAGTTGGCCAGCTCGTCCAGCTTCGTTCGGTTTTCCCGGAGAATGTCCAGCGCCTTCTGGTGCTCCCGCTTCACCAGCGCCACTACCTGCTGGTCGACCTTGGTCTGGGTCTCGGCGGAGCAGACCAGAGAGGCGTCACCGCCCAGATATTGATTGGTAACGGTCTCCAGCGCCACCATGTCGAAATCGTCGCTCATGCCGTACCGGGTGATCATGGCACGGGCCAGCTTGGTGGCCTGCTCAATATCATTGGAGGCACCGGTGGTGACGGAGCCGAAGGCTACTTCCTCCGCCGCCCGTCCGCCGGTGAAGGTGGCAATCTTGTTTTCAATCTCCTCCTTGCTCATCAGAACGTGGTTGCCCTCATCCACCTGCATGGTGTAGCCCAGTGCACCGGAGGTCCGGGGAACAATGGTGATCTTCTGCACGGGGGCGGAATTGGTCTGCTTTGCTGCCACCAGCGCGTGGCCAATCTCGTGATAAGCCACGATCCGCTTTTCGTGGTCCGTCATAATGGCGTTCTTTTTCTGATAACCGGCGATGACCACCTCTATGCTCTCCTCCAGATCCGCTTGGGTGGCGAATTTCCGCCCATCCCGGACGGCCCGCAGAGCGGCCTCGTTCACAATGTTGGCAAGCTCTGCGCCGGATGCGCCGGATGCCATACGGGCGACCTTGTTGAAATCAACATCCTCAGCCACCTTGATCTTCTTGGCGTGGACCTTCAGAATCTCCTCCCGGCCCTTCAGGTCCGGCAGCTCCACCGGCACCCGACGGTCGAACCGTCCGGGACGGGTCAGGGCGGGGTCCAGAGACTCCGGACGGTTGGTGGCTGCCAGAATGATGACGCCGGTATTGCCCTCGAAGCCGTCCATCTCCGTCAGGAGCTGGTTCAGGGTCTGTTCCCGTTCGTCATTGCCGCCGATCTGACCGTCACGCTTTTTGCCGATGGCGTCGATTTCGTCGATAAATACGATGCAGGGAGCCTTCTCCTTGGCCTGCTTGAAAAGGTCACGGACCTTGGAAGCACCCATGCCCACGAACATCTCCACGAATTCGGAGCCGGACATGGAGAAGAAGGGCACGTTGGCTTCACCGGCCACGGCCTTGGCCAGCATGGTCTTGCCGGTACCCGGAGGGCCAACCAGCAGGACGCCCTTGGGCATGGAAGCACCGATCTCCTGATACTTACTGGGGTCATGGAGATAATTGACGATCTCCGTCAGATTCTCCTTGGCCTCGTCCTCACCGGCCACGTCGTCAAAGCGAATTCCCTCGGCGGACTTCACATACACCTTGGCATTGGTCTTGCCCATATTGAACATCATGGAATTGCCGCCGCCCATTTTCTGCATCAGCTTCCGGGACATGAACTGCCCCAGAGCGATGAAGATCAGAATGGGGGCCACCCAGCTCAGAATATTCATGAGCAGGGAAGTCTGCTCGATCTCCTCGCCGCTGGTGGAAACACCGGCGTCCAGCAGTCGCTGGACAAGTTGGCTGTCCGTGGAGATCATAGCGGTCTTGTAGATGGTTTTTTCATCCTTGCTGGTGAACAGGATCCGGTTGTCGGCCTCCTGGATCTCCGCCCGACCGATTTCGCCCTTTTCCGTCATCGACACAAAGGTGTTGTAGTCCACCTCCTGAATCTGATACTGGGACAGCCAGGGCATGGCGATGAAGTTGAACAGCATCACCAGCAGCATGGCCACCATGTAGTAGAAAATCAGAGGCTTTTTCGGGGAATGGACCTCATTCATGGATCGTTCCTTCTTTCTCTTGGAGCGGAAACCGACAGAAATTCCGCTTCTGAATTGGTATGTATTCTATGGATAACAGCAATTTTAGCACGGCGTGGAAAGCGTGTCCAGAAAACAATTTGTGAACGAAAAACGGCTGATTTCATACTTGAGACGAGGCTGATTGGAATTTTTGCCGCTTTTTCAGATAAGTTCCGGGAAATGGCAGATTCCACCGGATGCCGGACGTCATATTTGGCCAATCTTTTGCAAAAAGGTGACAAAAAAACGCTGACAAGCTGGGAAATGTTACCGTTTTGATGTAGATTTACGGTAGATCCTGTGGCATACTAAGAAAAATGAAAGGGGGAGACGTTGTGGATACGAAGATGGACCTGCGCCCGCCCATCCGGCGCAGCTGGCTGCGTCTGCGGCTGGGAAAGGCGTATTACACCGGGAAGCGCTATCTGCTGTGGTGCTCGCCCAAGTACCGTTGGGCAAAGACCTGGAAGGAAGAACGGCTCCCCTGCGTCCAGTTCTCCCACGCCACGCCGCTTATGCGACACCTCCGGGGAGAAGAAATGGTCTGGCAGGAGAATAAGGTGACAAATCTGAAGCTGGCCGTAAAGCGGCTGGACGGGCTGATCCTGTATCCCGGCGAGACTTTCAGCTACTGGAAACGCATCGGAAAACCCACCGCCCGGAAGGGTTACAAGGAGGGCATGGTGCTGTTTCTGGGACAGATCGGCGGGGACATCGGCGGCGGGCTGTGCCAGCTGTCCAATCTGATTTTCTGGATGACCCTCCACACGCCCCTGACGGTGACGGAGCGCTACCGCCACTCCCATGACGTGTTCCCGGATGCCAACCGGACCCAGCCCTTCGGCAGCGGGGCCACCTGCGCCTATCCCCACCGGGACCTGATGATCCGCAACGACACGGACCGGCCGTATCAGCTGTGTCTGCGGGTGGGGGAGACCCATCTGGAGGGGGCGTGGCGCTCGACAGAGCCGCCGGCGCTGCAATTCCGGGTCATAGAAAAGGACGCCCGGATCGATCAGGCATCCTGGGGCGGCTATATCCGGCACAACCAGCTTTGGCGGGAGGTGTATGGCCTGTCCGGTGCGCTTTTGGAGGAGCAGTACCTCTGCACCAACGATGCCATTATGATGTACAGCCCCCTGCTGTCAGCCGCGCCTGCGGATGGCGAATGATACGAAGGAGACAGCAATGCACTATCAGAATGTCCGGGCGGCGAAATTCATCGACCGCCCCAACCGCTTTATCGCCCATGTGGAACTGGACGGCAGCGTGGAGACCGTCCATGTGAAGAATACGGGCCGGTGCCGGGAACTGCTGGTGCCGGGCTGCACGGTCTATCTGGAAAAGGGAACGAATCCCAACCGAAAAACCGCATACGATCTGATTGCGGTGGAAAAGGGAAGCAGCCTTATCAATATGGACGCGCAGGCTCCCAATAAGGTGTTTGCGGAGTGGGCGGCGGCCGGAGGCTTTCTGCCGGACGTCACCGCCATCCATCCGGAGTATGCTTACGGCTCGTCACGGCTGGACTTTTGCGTAGAGACGGAGGGACGGCTTCATCTGGTGGAGGTGAAGGGCGTCACACTGGAGGAAAACGGAAACGCCCTGTTCCCGGACGCCCCCACGGAGCGGGGTGTCAAGCACATCCGGGAACTGCAGCGGGCGGCGGAAACCGGCCTTGACGCAGTCCTGTTCTTTGTGGTACAAATAAGAGATATTCACAGCGTCGCACCCAATGACGCAACCCATCCCGCCTTTGGAGAAGCCCTGCGGGAGGCGGCGGCTCACGGGGTTCGGGTGCTGGCCTTTGACTGTGATGTGACGCCGGACAGCCTTAAAATTCGCAGAGAAGTTCCGGTGATCCTGTAGGAGGCTTAATCAATATGGGATTTCTTGAGCTGTTTCTCATCGGCGTAGGGTTGTCGATGGATGCCTTTGCCGTAGCGATCTGTCAAGGGTTGTCCATGACGAAGATCAAATGGGGCCATGCCTTGACGGTGGGATTGTATTTCGGCGGCTTTCAGGCATTGATGCCCCTTCTGGGCTGGGTACTTGGTTCTCAGTTTTCGGGTTATATCCAGCAGTATGACCACTGGGTCGCCTTTATTTTGCTGCTGCTTATCGGCGGCAACATGATCCGGGAGGCCTTCTCCGGCGAGGAGGACGAGGCGGAGGACGCTGCTGCCGGCGGAGGACCGGACCATAAAAAGCTTTTTCTCATGGCCATTGCCACCAGCATCGACGCACTGGCGGTAGGCGTGACCTTCGCCTTTCTGGAAACGCCGATCCTCTCAGCTGTCAGCCTGATCGGCGTGATAACCTTCTGCATCTCTGTGGCCGGCGTGGCGGTGGGGTGCTGGTTCGGCGCCCGGTACAAGCAGAGGGCGGAGATCACCGGCGGTGTGATCTTAGTGCTGCTTGGCTGTAAAATTCTGCTGGAGCATTTGGGGCTGCTGCCATTTTGAACAATCCATCCTGATTTGATGCTGCGTTCCCGGCGGCGTGAATTTTGCGGCCGCATGGGAACACGAAATGAAACTGGGAGTGAATAAAAAGGAGAACATACCATGCAGGAACCGCACAGCATCTGTCTTTTAAATGATTCCTTCCCGCCGCTGATCGACGGCGTGGCCAATACCGTTGTCAACTACGCTCAGGAGCTGACAAAGCTGGGGGATCGGGCCATCGTGGTGACGCCGGAGCATCCGGACGCCGACGACAGCCGCTTTCCCTTTCCAGTGGCCCGCTATCCAAGCGTGGATACCCGGCGGCTGTTCGGCTATCTGGCGGGCTATCCCTTTTCCCCGGAGACCCTGCGGCAGCTGAAGGAGCAAAAGGTGGACCTGCTCCACAGCCATTGCCCTGTGATGTCCACGATCCTGGCCCGGTCCATCCGGGACGTGGTGGATGCGCCGCTGGTGTTTACATACCACACGAAGTTTGATGTGGACGTAGCCAAGCTCCTCCGGGGTCGGCTGCTGCAGGAGAGCGCGCTGTATGTACTGGCCTCCAATATCTCCGCCTGCGATGAGGTGTGGGTGGTGAGCCGCGGCGCGGGGGAAAACCTCCGGTCCATCGGCTATCAGGGGGACTATCATGTGATGGAAAACGGCGTGGATATGCCCCGGGGCCGGGTCAGCGAGGAGGCGATCACCGCCGCCACAACGGACTACGATCTGCCGGAGGGCGTGCCTGTGTTTCTGTTCGTGGGCCGCATGATGTGGTACAAGGGACTGCGGATCATTCTGGACGCGCTGAAGCTGCTTCAGGCTGGGGGTCAGGATTTCCGCATGGTGTTCATCGGCAGCGGCGCTGACGCGGCGGAGGTGCAGGAGTACGCAAAGCCCTTGGGCGGCAAGTGCATTTTTACCGGGGCCATCTCCCAGCGGGAGACGCTGCGGGCGTGGTACTGCCGGGCGGATCTGTTCCTGTTCCCATCCAGCTATGACACCAACGGGCTGGTGGTGCGGGAGGCGGCGGCCTGCGACCTTGCGGCAGTGCTGATCGACGGCAGCTGCGCGGCGGAGGGCGTGACCGATGGGGTGGACGGCTTCCTCATTGATGAAAATGCCGGGTCCATGGCCGCAAAATTGCAGGAGATCTGCAAGCAACCGGAATGTATGGCTCAGGTGGGCTGTCAGGCCGGGGACCGGCTGTATCTCTCCTGGGGCGATGCGGTAAAGCGGGCCAGAGAGCGCTATGGCATTGTGATGGAGAACTACCGCATGGGCCGGTATGACGATCACCATAGGCCCATGGACGGTGTTTTGAATGCTCAGGGCAGCATGATGGACGCGCTGGCAAAGCTCCGGGATCTGGGCGATGGCCTGGCAGAGCGGTACCGTGAGGGTTGGGATGAGCACAGAGAGGGGATTCAGGAGCGCCGGAATGAGTTCCGGGAGGAATTTCAGGAGCGCCTGGAAGAACACAGAGAAGGCCGGCGGGCCTTCCGCACGGAGCTGAAGCAGAAGGGCGAAGCCCTCTGGCAGAAGCTGGACCGGTATCTGTAAGAACCTATAAAATTGCTGACAAACGGGATGCGGTGTGCTATACTGTGCACGGTATCCCGTTTGTTTGGATTTTCCGGCAAATGGCAGAAAACCTCATAAAACTTCATGGATGGGCAGCGCACCACAAAATGCAAAAATGCCAGTGCATGAAGTTTTCGCACAGCATTCCGGTTGCCCCGCAGGGGCGAGGAAATGGCACATTTCTTATTTTGTGATGCTTTTGCATGGCAAAAAGGGAGCGAATTATGGAAAAACGAACAAAACGATGGGGTGACCGGCCGGATGCCTACTGGATCCGGGATCTGGACGGGCTTCACGCCATCATGCCCCATCTGATGAATAAGCGCACCGACGCCGAGGTCTACGTCAATATGGAATTTGACGTGACGGAGGCCCTGCGCTATATCGAGGAAAAGAACCGGGGAGAGGACGAATACAAGACCACCCTGTTCCACTGTATCCTCATGGCCGTTGCCAAAACCGTATACCTGCGGCCGGATCTGAACCGCTACATCTCCGGACGGCGGTATTACCAGCGCCACGAGATCACCCTTGGCTTTGTGGCGAAAAAGCGGTTTGAGGACCACAGTGAGGAAAAACTGGTGGTGGCCACAGCTCCGGAGGATTGGACCCTGACCGCTGTGACCCGTCAGGTGGTGGGGAAGGTCCACAAGGCCCGAACGGAGAAGAGCGGCGGTGCCAACGGTGCCATGGATATCCTGAAGATCATGCCCCGCTGGTTCCTGATGCTTTTCTTCTGGGGGCTGAAAACCCTGGATTTCTATGGGAAGGTGCCTGCTGTGCTGAAGGAGGATGACCCCAACTTCGCCAGCGTGTTCCTCACCAACCTGGGCAGCATCCAATGCCCCAGCGTGTACCACCATTTGAACAATTACGGCACCAATTCCATCATGATCGCCATTGGCACCATGCACAAGGTGGAGAAGATCGCCGCTGACGGCACCCGTCAGGTGCGGGACGTGGTGGAACTGGGGATCACCTTGGACGAACGGGTGGCGGACGGCTTCTATTTCGGCCGTTCCCTGAAAATCGTGCAGCACCTGATGAGCCACCCGGAGCTGCTGGACAGACCCTTGAAGGAGGCCATCGACCTTGACTGCTGAACAGACAAAAATCGCAGAGGAATCCCATGTGAAAGCGCCGTGGCTGAATGTTTACGGCGTGGTGCCGCCCCATCTGGATTACCCGGACTGCACCATGTATGAGGCCGTGGAGCGCTGCGCGGAAACCTATCCCAACCACACTGCCTATGTGTTCATGGGCCGGAAAACCACCTACCGCGCTATGGCGGCGGAAATCGACCTCTGTGCCCGGGCGCTGAAGGCCACCGGTGTCCGTCCCGGCGACCGGATCACCATGGCTATGCCCAACTGTCCCCAGGCGGTGATCATGTTCTACGCCATCAATCTGGTGGGGGCCACGGCCAATATGATCCATCCCCTCTCCAGCGAGAAGGAGATCGAGTTTTACTTAAAGGAATCCGGCTCCATCTTCGCTGTGACGCTGGATCAGTTTTACCATAAATTTGAAGCCATCCGTCAGAATGTGACACTGGACAATATCATTCTGGCCTCCATTCCGGACGCCCTTTCCAAGCCGGTGCGGGTGGGCTATATGCTCACCGAGGGCCGCAAGCAGGCCAAAATCCCCAAAGACGCGCCTGTGCTGCGCTGGAACGAATTCCTGCGCCGGGGCCGCGGCTACCATTGGACGTACCGGGCAGAGCGGAGAGCCGGGGATGAGGCGGTGATCCTCTATTCCGGCGGCACCACCGGCGTCACCAAGGGCATCCAGCTTACGAATCTGAACTTCAACGCTCTGGGAAAACAGATCATCGCCACCAACCCCATGTTCCGCCCCGGTGACAAAATGCTGGCGGTGATGCCCATGTTCCATGGCTTCGGTCTGGGCGTGTCTATCCATTCCATGCTGGTCAGCGGCGGCTGCTGTATTCTGGTGCCCCGGTTTACCCCGGACAGCTACGCAAAGCTGCTGCTGAAATACCGGTGCAACCTGATCGCCGGCGTCCCTACGCTGTACGAGGCGCTGCTGCGGCTGCCCAAAATGAAAAACGCGGACCTGAGCTGTTTGAAGGGCGTCTATTCCGGAGGTGACAGCCTGTCCGTAGAGCTGAAAAAGCGGTTCGACCAGTTCCTCTTTGATCACCATGCCACCATTCAGGTGCGGGAGGGCTACGGCCTGACGGAGTGCGTTACCGCCTCCTGCCTGACGCCGTACCACATCTCACGGGAAGGCTCCATCGGCATCCCCTTCCCGGACACCTACTATAAGATCGTGGAGCACGGGACGCAAAAGGAGGTTCCCTACGGCACCGAGGGCGAGATCTGCCTGTCCGGGCCTACGGTGATGATGGGTTATCTCCACCACCCGGAGGAAACGGCGCAGACTCTCCAGACCCATGAGGACGGTCTTGCCTGGGTCCACACCGGCGACCTTGGCTCTATGGACCCGGACGGCTTTGTGTACTTCCGGCAGCGGCTCAAGCGCATGATCGTCACCAGCGGCTACAATGTGTATCCCTCTCAGATGGAGAACATTCTGGACGCCCACGAGCTGGTGCAGATGAGCTGCGTCATCGGCGTACCGGACCCGCTGAAAATGCAGAAGGTAAAGGCGTTCGTCATGCTGAAGCCCGGCGTGCCCGCCAACGAGGAGACCAAGGCTGTGCTGATGGCCTATATCCGCAAAAACGTAGCCAAATACGCCCTGCCCTATGACATCGAATTTCGGGCGGAGCTGCCCAAAACGCTGGTGGGCAAGGTAGCCTACCGGGTCTTGGAGGAGGAAGAACTGAAAAAGTTGTCCGAGACTGCCCAGGAACAGTGAACTTTTCCGGATCGGACATAGGATGGGTTTTTTGCAGCAACTCTTAATGAAAAACAGACCATCCCCGCAGGCAACTGCCTGCGGGGATGGTTTTTGCTTGAAACTGTCGATAAAAGCGGTAAGATTTTCACAACGGTAAGGTAGGGCAGCCGTTAACGGCTGTGCTGCTTTATGGATGCTGCATACCCCTTGCGGGTAAAGGCGGTGCGTGGAAATCCGGCGCGGCTGGGCGATTGTGTGTTGAGAGGGTAAGAGTTGGAGGGGGCTTTAGTCCTGACCGGGCACCTTGGGCAGCGTGGCGAAGCTGGCTTCCAGTTCCGCGTCGGTGGGGATGTAGTCCGTCATCTCGCCGTTGTGGAACTTTTCGTAGGCCACCATGTCGAAGTAGCCGGTGCCGGTGAGACCGAAGACAATGGTCTTTGCCTCGCCGGTCTCCTTGCACTTCATGGCCTCGTCGATGGCCACCCGGATGGCGTGGCTGGACTCGGGGGCGGGGAGGATGCCCTCGATCCGGGCGAACTGCTCGGCGGCCTCGAAGACCTTGGTCTGCTCCACGGCCACGGCCTCCATGTAGCCGTCATGGTACAGCTGGGAGAGGATGCTGCTCATGCCGTGATACCGCAGACCGCCGGCGTGGTTGGGAGAGGGAATGAAGTTGCTGCCCAAAGTGTACATTTTGGCCAGGGGGCACACCATGCCGGTGTCGCAGAAGTCATAGGCGAACTTGCCCCGGGTGAAGCTGGGGCAGGAGGCGGGCTCCACGGCGATGAACCGGTAATCCTTTTCGCCCCGGAGTTTCTCGCCCATGAAGGGGGAGATCAAGCCGCCCAGGTTGCTGCCGCCGCCGGCGCAGCCGATGATGATATCCGGCACGATGTTGTACTTGTCCAGGGCCGCCTTGGTCTCCAGGCCGATCACGCTCTGGTGCAGCAGCACCTGGTTGAGGACGCTGCCCAGCACGTAGCGGTAGCCGGGGGTGGAGGTGGCCACTTCCACGGCTTCGGAAATGGCGCAGCCCAGGGAGCCGGTGGTGCCGGGATGCTCCTGGAGGATCTTCCGGCCGATGGCGGTAGTCTCAGAGGGAGAGGGGGTAACGGAAGCGCCGTAGGTCCGCATGACTTCCCGGCGGAAGAGCTTTTGCTCGTAGCTGACCTTTACCATATACACCTTGCAGTCCAGACCCAGGTATGCGCAAGCCATGGACAGGGCCGTGCCCCACTGGCCGGCGCCGGTCTCGGTGGTAACACCTTTGAGGCCCTGCTGCTTGGCATAATAGGCCTGGGCAATGGCGCTGTTCAGCTTGTGGGAGCCGGAGGTATTGTTGCCCTCAAACTTGTAGTAGATTTTGGCGGGGGTGCCCAGGGCCTTTTCCAGGCAGTAGGCCCGCACCAGGGGAGAGGGCCGGTACATCTTGTAGAAATCCAGGATCTCCTGGGGAATGGGGATCTCCCGGTCATCATTGTCCAGCTCCTGGCGGATCAGCTCATCGCAGAACACAGGGCGCAGGTCCTCAAAGCCCATGGGCTTTCCGGTGCCGGGATTCAGCAGGGGAGCGGGCTTGACCTTCATGTCAGCCCGGACATTGTACCATGCCTTGGGCATCTCGTCTTCGGAGAGATAAATTTTGTAGGGAATGTTGTTGATTTCGGCTGCCATGGTGCGTTCTCCTTTCATAGCTCGTAAACGGTCCTTTGTGGAGAAGGCATCAAAAAAAGACCTTCATCCACAAACGAACCTGTTGATAGGTTCCTTTGGGACAAAAGTCTGAAACTTCTGCGGTGCCACCCAAATTGACGAAAAATCGTCCCCTCGGCGACGTGCCATCACACGTCTTTCCTTGGTAACGGGGGAAAAGCCCGGCGGTGCCTACTAAGGTTTCCCTGTTTGGCCCGCCCTCTACGGTCCATTCCACGAACGCCTTTCCGCTGCCCTTTCACTACCGGCAGCTCGCTGGGGGAAATGCCCTTTCGTGTACTTACTCCGTGTCATCGGTTTTGGTTTTGAACTTGGCGCAAGCATACGCCGCCCGAGGGCAAATGTCAAGCGGAAATTTGCTGTTTCATCCAAAAAGCTAAAAATTAGCAGGACGTTTCCAACAAAAACGGCAAACCGCACAAAGAAATGTGAAGACGGGTAGGAAAGCTCTGTTGCATTTCCTACTGGATTTTCTCCGGTTTTGCCCCTATAATCAGGGACAGAAAAGAGGTGAGCGGATATGACTGCAGAAGAAATGCTATGGGAATACGGCGGTGATATTCTGCGTTCGCCTACCATGGATCAGGAGCGCACGATCCCCCAGCACGGCAGCACCACCTGCTACGATCATTCCGTGGCGGTGACGCTTTGCAGCATCCGTCTGGCTCAGAAATGGGGCTGGGACGTGGATTGGCGGAGCCTGGTGCGAGGCGCACTGCTTCATGACTATTTTCTCTACAACTGGCGGGAACACAACCGGGACCACAAACTCCACGGGTTCTACCACGCCCGCAAGGCCATGGAGAACGCCCAGCGGGATTTCGGTTTGAATCCGCTGGAAGCGAATATCATCCACCGGCATATGTTTCCCCTGAACCCCACGCCGCCCAAGTACAAGGAGAGCGTTGTGGTGACCTGCGCGGACAAGATCTGTGCCACCCGGGAGGTCTGGAGCTGCGTGCGGAACGCATCGACCCGGCGCTTCCGTGCCCTGATGGGAACGAAGTAAACACTGTGTCAAGAAGTGAAAAATACCCTCGCTTGTGAGACAGAGCCTTGTCTCGCAAGCGGGGGTTTCGTTATACCTGAGAAGGAAATTACCGGCGGGGACGATTTTCAGGACTCCTTTTTTTGACAGCCGCCGGCACAGTGCCGGCAGTCTCCGGAGCAGCCGCAGCTGCCCTTTTTCCGCCAGCGGCGGATCGCGGCGACGGCGGCAAGGGCCACCAGTGCCAGCAGCAGCCAATCCAAAGTGTTCATCACAGAATCCCCACCAGCGTATAGACCACAAAGGCCACGATCCACGCCACGCAGCACTGCATCAGCACCACGCCCACGGTTTTCAGGGTGGAGTTGAACTCCCGGCGGATGGTGGCCACCGCCGCAATACAGGGAGTATAGAGCAGGGTGAATACCAGAAAGCTGATGGCGGCCCGGCTGGCGAACAGAGTGGAGAGAGCGGCGCCGCCCAGCAGGATCTCCAGCGTGCTGACCACGGATTCCTTGGCGATGAAGCCGGAGATCAGGGAGGTGGCGCAGCGCCAGTCCGCAAAGCCCAGGGGGGCGAACACCGGCGCGATCCACTGACCGATGAGGGCCAGCAAACTGTCAGCGCTGTCAGTGACCACGTTCAGCCGGGTATCAAAGCTCTGGAGGAACCAGATGATGATGGTGGCCAGAAAAATCACGGTAAAGGCCCGCTCCAAAAAGTCTCTGGCCTTTTCCCACAGCAGCAGAGCCACGCTTTTAAGGCTGGGAAGGCGGTAGTTGGGAAGCTCCATGACGAAGGGCACGGGCTTGCCCCGGAAGGCCGTCTGATTCATAATGAGGGCCGCCACAATGCCGATCATAATGCCCAGCAGATACAGGGAGATCATCACCAGCGCCTGATACTTGGGGCAGAAGGCGGCGGTGAAGAAGGCGTAAATGGAGATCTTGGCAGAGCAGCTCATATAGGGCGTCAGCAGAATGGTCATTTTCCGGTCCCGGTCAGAGGACACGGTGCGGGTGGCCATGATAGCGGGCACGGAGCAGCCGAAGCCGATGAGCATGGGCACGATACTGCGGCCGGACAGACCAATTTTCCGCAGAGGCTTGTCCATCACAAAGGCTACACGGGCCATATAGCCGGTGTCCTCCAGAATGGACAGGAAGAAGAACAGGGTCACAATGATGGGGAGGAACACCAGTACGCTGCCCACACCGGCGAAAATGCCGTCGATGATCAGGCTGTGGACCACCGGATTGATGCCGTAGGCCGTCAGTGCCCGGTCCGCCAGAGCGGTAAGAGCGTCGATCCCCACGTCCATCCAGTCGGATAGCCGCTGGCCGATGACGTTGAAGGTCAGGTAGAAGGTCAGCAGCATCACCGCCAAGAAGGTGGGGATGGCGGTGTACCGGCCGGTGAGGATCCGGTCGAACTTCATGGAGCGGGCGTGTTCCCGGCTCTCATGGCACTTCACCACGGAGGTGCTCACCACATTTTCAATAAAGCTGTACCGCATATCCGCCAGTGCGGCGTTGCGGTCCAGACCGGTCTCCGTCTCCATCTGGACGATGCAGTGCTCCAGAAGTTCCTTTTCGTTTTCATCCAGCTTCAGCTGGTCCGCCAGATCGTCGCCGCCCTCGATGAGCTTGGCGGCGCAGAACCGGGCGGGAACGCCTATACGGTCGGCATGGTCCGCGATGAGGTGCACCACGGCGTGAATACAGCGGTGTACGGCAGAGTCATCCGAACAGAAGTCCGTCACCTTGGGCAGGATCTTTCCGCGGGCCACGGTCAGCGCCTGATCTACCAGCTCGCTGACGCCCTCGCCCTTGGCCGCCGTGATGGGGATTACGGGGATCCCCAGCGCCTGACTCATTTTCCGCACGTCGATGGAGCCGCCGTTGGCCCGGACCTCATCCATCATGTTCAGGGCCAGCACCATGGGCACCCGCAGCTCCAAAAGCTGAAGGGTCAGATACAGGTTCCGCTCGATGTTGGTGGCGTCCACGATATTGATGATGCCGTCGGGCTTCTGATTGATGATGAAGTCCCGAGAAACGATCTCCTCCTGCGTATAGGGCCGCAGGGAATAGATACCCGGCAGGTCCACAACGGAACAGCCCTTTTCATCCCGGATCTCGCCCATTTTCTGATCCACGGTAACGCCGGGGAAGTTGCCCACGTGCTGATTGGAGCCGGTGAGGGCGTTGAACAGCGTGGTCTTGCCGCAGTTCTGATTGCCTACCAACGCAAAAACCATCACGCGTCCTCCTTCACTTCAATTTTTTCGGCTTCTTCCACCCGGAGGGTCAGCTCGTAGCCCCGGACGCGGATCTCAATGGGGTCTCCCATGGGGGCGATCTTCTGTAAGGTGACCCGTGTGCGGGGGATCAGTCCCATATCCAGCAGGCGGCAGCGCAGAGGGCCGTCTCCGCCCACAGAGGTAATGGTGCCGGAGGCACCAATCTTTAATTGATCCAATGTCATTTCGGTTTCGCTCCTGTCCGATCAATTTGCCATTCTGATGGTATCATTCTCTATAAGTGCTGTCAATGTGAAGTATCATAAAAAAATAGCCGATTTCCCATGAAAAAATGAGAACCGTGCCTGTATCGGCCTTCAAACAAACTTCCCTTGACAATTCTGGCGGATACATTTAATATAGTAAGCGTTTAGATTTACCCCAACAGACACGGAAAACCGCCTGTTTTTTCCGCGCGGTACGGCAAATTGCCTGCCATTCGCCCAAAACCGGGAACGGATACGGCGAATTTGGAAGCCGGCCCCTGTTGCCGGCAAATGCATCCAATCAAACGACCAGAGAATGAGAAAGGAGCCGCCGACCTATGGAGATCATCACCAGCAGACAGAATCCGCTGTGCACCCATCTCCGGAAGCTGGCGGCCTCTGCGTCCTACCGCCGCCAGCGGGGAGAATTCCTCTGCGACAGTCCCAAGCTGTTGAAGGAAGCTCTGCTGTGGGGGGCGGAGGTCCGCACCGTTGTGGCTACGGCGGGGGTAGACCTGCCGGAACTGCCCTTGGGTGTACGGCAGGTGGAGGTCCCGGCGGATGTAATGAAGTCCGTTTCGCCTATGGAGACCCCCCAGGGGACGCTGTTTACCTGCGCCATCCACACGGAGCCGCTGCCGGAAATGCTGGCGGGCCGCCGCTATGTGGTGCTGGACACCTTGCAGGACCCCGGCAATGTGGGCACCATCCTCCGCACGGCGGACGCCTTCCATGCCGATGGGATGTTTCTGGTGAACGGCTGCGCGGATCTCTATAACCCCAAGACCCTCCGGGCCACCATGGGAGCGGTGTTCCGCTGCCCGGTGTGGACGGTGGGGGCGGAGGAGCTGTCCGCTCTGCTGAAAAAGAGCGGCATTCCTCTTTACGGCGCGGCACTGCGGGAGGATACCCTGGACGCCCGTGCGGTGGATTACAGCCGGTGCGCCATTGCCATCGGCAGCGAGGGCCGGGGACTGACGGAGAGCGTACTGGCCCTCTGCGACCGGACAATCAAAATTCCTATGAGCGAGCACTGCGAATCGTTGAACGCGGCGGCGGCAGCCACGGTCCTGCTGTGGGAGGCCGCCCGGAATGACTGAGCGGGGAGGACGGGGGATATGCTGAAATATTGGGTATGGCTGTCGGAACTGAAGGGCCTGCGAAATCAGACCAAGCTGGCGCTGCTGCGCCGTTTCGGCGATCCGGAGAGCATTTTCTACGCCGATCCCGACGAGCTGATGCTGACGGAGGGGGCCGACCCCGGTCAGCTGAAGCTGCTGGAAAACCATGATCTCGCCCCGGCTGACAAAATTCTTGCCGACTGTCAGCGGCTGGATATTCAGCTTCTGACCTTTTCCGACGCCGCCTATCCCGGACGGCTGAAAAACATCTACGATCCACCGGCTTTGCTCTATTACAAAGGTAAGCTGCCGTTGCTGGACGATCTGCTCAGCGTAGCGGTGGTGGGTACCCGCGACTGTACGCCCTACGGCGTTGCCTGCGCGGAAAAGCTGGGCTTTGGTCTGGCCTCCGGCGGAGCCGTGGTGGTGAGCGGTCTGGCAAAGGGAATCGACGCCGCGGCCACCCGGGGCGCCCTCCGGGCCGGCGGGTTTCCCATCGGCGTGGTGGGCAACGGACTGGATGTCCATTACCCCTATGAAAGCCGCTATCTTTACGAGGATGTGGCGTCAGCCGGTCTGCTGCTGTCGGAGTACCCGCCGGGAACGGAACCGGCCTCCGGGCATTTCCCGGTGCGGAACCGCATCCTTTCCGGGCTGTCTCTGGCGGCCCTTGTAGTGGAAGCGCCGGAGAAAAGCGGCGCGCTGATTACCGCCGCCACGGCGCTGGAGCAGGGACGGGATGTCTTTGCCGTTCCCGGTCCTATCGATGCGCCCACCAGCGTGGGCTGCAACCGTCTGATCCGGGACGGCGCGGGGCTGGTAACAGATGCGTTCGACATTTTGCGGGAGTATGAGGGCCGCTTCACTTTGGATCTGAAAGAGGCGCGGGAGGAGCCGGAGACTCTGGGCTATCAGGCCCGGACGGTGCCGGAGCCGAAGCCTGTGGCCCCTGCCCTCAGCCTGTCCCGCGGCGATGTGGAGCTGACGGATGACCAGATCGCCATTTTGAAGGCCCTGTCCGATACGGAGCCGATGCAGGTGGATGACCTCACCGAGCTGGTGGACATCCCCACCCGTCGGGTGCTTTCTGCCCTGACGGTCCTTGAGATCGACCAATATGTGGTCCAGCACGCGGGCAAGCACTATACCCGCGCCGTGACCCTTACAGAATAAACGCGTTCCCGAGCACGATCAGAATATGAAAACGCGGCTTTTGAACAAAGCCGCCGGAGGTAACTATGGCAAAACAGAGCTTGGTCATCGTGGAGTCTCCTGCGAAGGCCAAAACCATTGGAAAATATCTGGGCAAGGACTATGAGGTAAAGGCCTGCATGGGCCATCTCCGGGACTTGCAGAAAAGCAAACTCAGCGTGGATGTAGACAATGACTTCGAGCCGGTCTACAAGCCCATCAAGGGGAAGGAAGCCATCATTTCCGACCTGAAAAAATCCGCTAAGGCGGCGGATACCGTGTACCTCGCAACCGACCCGGACCGCGAGGGCGAGGCTATCAGCTGGCACCTGAAAAGCCTGCTGGATCTGCCGGACAAGAAAACAAAGCGGGTCACCTTCAATGAGATCACGAAGAACGTGGTCCGCCAGAGCATCGAAAATCCCCGGGACATTGACCAGAATCTGGTGGATGCTCAGCAGGCCCGGCGTATTCTGGACCGGCTGGTGGGCTATCAGCTCAGTCCCCTGCTGTGGAAGAAGATCAAGCGGGGCCTGTCCGCAGGACGGGTCCAGTCTGTTGCCACCCGAATGGTGGATGACCGGGAGCGGGAGATCGAGAATTTCAAGCCGGAGGAATACTGGACGCTGGACGCCAACCTCACCGGCAATGACGTGAAAAAGCTGCCCTTCTCCGCCCGGTATCACGGGAAAAATGGCAAAAAGGCGGAGCTGAAATCCGCCGCTGAGGTGGAAGCCGTGGTAGAGGAGACGAAGAATGCTGTCTTTACCGTCAAGTCCGTGAAGCGGACGGATAAGAACCGTTCTCCCTCTCCCCCCTTTACCACCTCCACCATGCAGCAGGAGGCCAGCCGCAAGCTGTCCATGACCCCCCGCCGCACCATGGCCATTGCCCAGCAGCTTTACGAGGGCGTGGATATTGAGGGCGAGGGCACCGTGGGTCTGATCACCTATATGCGTACCGACTCTCTCCGCATCAGCGAGGAGGCCATTGCCGCCGCTAAGGAATTTATCGTGGGCCGCTACGGTCAGCAGTACTATCCCGCCAAGGGAGCCAATCACTATAAGGCCAAGGCCAGCGCCCAGGACGCCCACGAGGCCATCCGCCCCAGCAACGTGAACTGGACGCCGGAGATGCTGAAAAAGGACCTCACCGGCGAGCAGTACCGGCTGTACCGACTGGTGTGGAGCCGCTTTGTGGCCTGCCAGATGGCCAATGCCGTGTATGACAGCGTCTCCGTGGAGATCGACGCCGCGGGACACAGCTTCCGTACCAGCTCATCCAGTCTGAAATTCTCCGGCTACACCGCTGTGTACGAGGAGGGCAAGGACGATGATAAGGAGGAAAAGGAACCCACTCTACCGCCGCTGACGGAAGGGGAGACGCTGGACCTCAAGAGCTTTGGCCGGGACCAGCACTTCACCCAGCCTCCGGCCCACTATACCGACGCCACGCTGATCCGGGCCATGGAGGAGCAGGGCATCGGCCGTCCCTCTACCTATGCCCCCACGGTGTCCACCATTCTGGACCGTGAGTATGTGGTGAAGGAGGGCAAGTACCTCCACATCACCAATCTGGGCCGGGTCGTCACGCAGCTGATGGAGGAACGCTTCAGCGACATCGCCGACCTGAAATTCACCGCCAACATGGAGAAAAAGCTGGACGATGTGGAAGAGGGCACGGTGAACTGGAAGTCCGTGCTCCGGGATTTCTACGGCGATTTTGAGGAAAACCTCAAAAAGGCGGAGAAAGATCTGGAGGGCGTCTATATCAAGGTGCCTGACGAGGTCTCCGAGGAGATCTGCCCCGTCTGTGGGCGGAATCTGGTGGTGAAATCCGGCCGGTTCGGGCGGTTTTTGGCCTGCCCCGGCTTCCCGGAGTGCAATTTCACCATGCCTCTGGTGGTGGAGATGCCGGGCCGCTGCCCCAAGTGCGGCGGGCGGCTGTTCAAGCGCACCGGCACCAGCCGGAAATCCGGCAAGCAGTACACCTACTACTGCTGTGAGCACACCAACAACCGGGTAGCCGGCGGCGCGACCTGCGATTTCATGACGTGGGACGTGCCGGTGAAGGATGATTGTCCTGTCTGCGGCAAGACCATGTTCAAGCGGGCGGGCAAGGGCTACAAGCGGCCCTACTGCATCAATCCGGAATGCGCCAACTACCTACCAGAGGACAAGCGGGGCTATCCCAAGAAGCAGGTGGAGGCATCCGCCAACGCGGAGGAGGCCCCCGGCGAGAGCGACGCACCTGCTGAGGAAAAGCCCGCCAAGAAGACCGCTGCCAAAAAGACCGCAACCAAGACCGCCGCAAAGAAAACCACCGTGAAAAAGACCGCAAAAAAGGCGGAGGACGGCGACGCGGAAAAGAAACCCGCCGCTAAAAAGGCTGCGGTAAAGAAAGCGGTGGCCAAGACCACGACGAAAAAAACTACTACTAAAAAGACAACGAAAAAGGCCGAAACAACGGAGGAATGACCCCGTTCCGGCCAGGAGATAAAGGATTTTGAGCATGAACGTAACAGTCATCGGCGCGGGTCTTGCCGGCAGCGAATGCGCCTGGCAGCTGGCCCAGCGGGGAATTCAGGTAGAGCTTCACGAGATGAAACCGGAGAAAATGACCCCCGCCCACACAACGGAATACTTTGCGGAGCTGTGCTGCTCCAACTCCCTCCGGGGCGCGGGTCTGGAAAATGCCGTGGGCCTTTTGAAGGAGGAACTGCGGCGGCTGGACAGCTTGATCCTGCAATGCGCCGATGCCACCCGGGTGGAGGCTGGCGGCGCATTGGCCGTGGACCGTCACGGCTTTGCCAGACTGGTGACGGAGAAGGTCCGCAGCCATCCCAACATCACCGTGATCCCCGGCGAGGTGACGGAGATCCCGGAGGGGGAGGTCATTATCGCCTCCGGCCCCCTGACCTCCGACGCGCTGGCGGAAACGCTGCAAGGACTGCTGGGGGAGCACAGCGACCTCCATTTCTTCGACGCGGCGGCGCCGCTGGTGTCTGCTGAGAGCGTGGATATGGAACACGCCTGGATGGGCTCCCGGTATGATAAGGGCACGGACGATTATGTAAACTGCCCCATGAATCAGGAGGAATATGACGCCTTCTGGAAGGAATTGACCACCGCCCAGGAGGCGGAGGTCCACGGCTTTGAGGACAGCATGGTGTTCGAGGGATGTATGCCGGTGGAGGTCATGGCCCGCCGGGGCCATGACACGCTGCTGTACGGCCCCCTGAAATCCCGGGGTCTGGACGATCCCCGGACAGGCCGGTGGCCCTACGCCGTGGTGCAGCTGCGGCGGGACAACGCCGAGGGCAGCGTCTATAACCTGGTGGGCTTCCAGACCCATCTGAAATTCCCGGAGCAGCGGCGGGTATTTTCTATGATCCCCGCCCTGCGGAACGCGGAATTTCTGCGGTACGGCGTCATGCACCGGAATACCTTCCTGGATTCCCCCCGGCTGCTGGACCGGTATTACCGGCTGAAAAAGGAACCCCGCATCGCATTTGCCGGGCAGATGACCGGTGTGGAGGGATATGTGGAGTCCGCCGCCAGCGGCTTTTTGGTGGGCGTTGAAACGGCCCGCCGCCTGAAGGGACAGCCCCCGGTGGACTTCCCACGGGAAATGGCCATCGGCGCGCTGGCACTGTACATTTCCAACGAGTCTGTGACCCAGTTCCAGCCTATGAATATCAACTTCGGCATCATCCCGCCTCTTGACCACTTCGTCAAGGGCAAGAGAAATAAAAACGCCGAGATCTCCCAGCGGGCACTTGCCATCCTGGAGGAGAAAAAGGCCGACATTCTGGCCTGACCACCCGCAACACAGAAGAACAAACCCGCCGCCCGAACTGGACGGCGGCCGTCCCCCTGAAAGGAGGAACCTGCCAATGAAGATCATTTTGGACGCTATGGGCGGCGATAACGCCCCTCTGGCGGTGGTACAGGGCGCTTTGGAGGCCCATGCCCAGTGCGGCGCGGACATCGTGCTGGTGGGCCGTGAGGAGGACATCCGGGCCTGCCTGATCGGTCCCCTGCCGGAGGGCGTGGAGATCGTGAACGCTACGGAAGTGGTGGAAATGTGCGATGATCCCGCCACTGCCTTCAAGCGCAAAAAGGATTCCTCCCTGACCGTGGGCCTGACCATGCTGAAAAACGGGGAGGGAGACGCCTTCGTCTCTGCCGGCTCCACCGGTGCGCTGCTGGCGGGGGCCACCCTGCTGGTGAAGCGGATCCGGGGCGTCCGCCGGGCAGCCATGGGGCCTGTACTCCCCACCGCTACGGGCCGCGCCCTGCTCTGCGACTGCGGCGCCAACGCCGACTGTACGCCGGAATATCTGCTGCAATTTGCGTATCTGGGCAATTTTTACGCCCAGCGGCTCATGGGGGTGGAGAAGCCCCGGGTGGGCCTGCTGAACATCGGTGCCGAGCCGTCCAAGGGCGATACCCTCCGCCATGAGACCTACGCCCTGTTGGAGGAGGCAGGCCGGGAGGGCCGTCTGAACTTCATCGGCAACATCGAGGCCAACACCGCCCTGCTGGGCGGGGCGGACGTCATCGTGGCGGACGGCTATTCCGGCAATATCCTACTGAAAACCGTGGAGGGCGCCGCCAAGCTGCTGCTGGGCGAGATGAAGAAGGCATTCCTGTCCAGCACAAAGAGCAAGCTGGGCGCCCTGCTGGTCAAGGATAGCTTGGGCGATGTGAAAAAGCTGCTGGACCCCAGCGAGGTAGGCGGAACGCCCTTCCTTGGCATCAGCAAGCCTGTGCTGAAGGCCCACGGCTCCTCTGATGCCCGGGCCATCCGCAACGCCGTGTTCCGAGCGGTGGAATACGCCCAGAGCGGGATCATCGCGGACGTGGAGGCCCACATCGACGTGATGAAGGTGGAAAAGAACGGATAAAAGAGGGTTGCCCTCTTGACAGGGCTATGGGATTGCCGTATGATTGCTTCATGCTAAAAAGCAAATGAATTTTGAAATGTTTCATAGGAGTGAATTTAGTATGTCAGTTGATGAAATCTTTCAGACCATGCGGGATCTGGTGTCCGAGCAGTTTGCAATGGAGCCTGCGGAGGTGACCATGGATACTTCCTTCGAGGAGGATCTGGGCGCTGATTCCGTGGACCTGGTGGAGCTGGTCATGGCCATGGAAGAGGAATTTGATATGGGTGAGGCCAACGAGGACGAGCTGGCCGGACTCAAGACCGTGGGCGACGCGGTGAATTTTGTCGCTTCCAAGCTGAAGTAAAAAAGAGTGGCCCCGCCATGCGCGGGGCTTCCTTATGAGGTGAACGGGGATGCAGGAACTGGAGAAAAAATTAAATTATACCTTCCGGAACCAAGAACTGCTGCGGGAGGCGCTGAATCACAGCTCCTACGCGAATGAGCATCGCTCCCAGGGGCTTGGCAGCAACGAACGGCTGGAGTTTTTGGGCGACAGCGTGCTGGGCTTTGTGACGGCGGAGTATCTCTTCGACCGGCACCCGGACCTGCCGGAGGGGGATCTGACCCGGATCCGGGCAGCGCTGGTGTGCGAGCAGAGCCTTCACGAGGTGGCCCAGAAGCTGAATCTGGGCAGCTATCTGAAGCTGGGCAAGGGCGAGGAAGCCGGCGGCGGCCGCCATCGGGCCTCCATTCTGGCGGATGCAACCGAGGCTGTGTTCGCCGCCGTGTATCTGGACGGCGGCATTACCGCCGCGTCGGAGCTGATCCACCGGGTCCTGCTGGATGTGGAGCGGGAAGAGGTGGTGGAGGAGCGCCGCCGGGACTACAAGACCCTGCTCCAGGAGCACATCCAGCGGAAGGCCGGTCAGGAGCTGACCTACTGCATGGTGCGGGAGGAAGGCCCCGACCACGCTAAGACCTTCGTTACCGAGGTGCGGCTCAACGGCGCCGCCATCGGCGAGGGCAGCGGTCACAGCAAGAAGGAATCGGAGCAGATGGCCGCCAAGTCTGCCCTGGAAAAGCTGGACAATCAATAAGCGTAACGAAAACCACTACCCGGAGCAGATCGCTCCGGGTAGTGGTTTTTTGTATGGAACTTTCGTCAGGACAGCGGCCCGTTGCCCAATACCGTTCCCACCAGCGCCATTTGCTTTTCAGTGGGTTCGGCTCCGTCATACCAGGGGTCAAACCGGATCTCCACGAAGCGGTCGGCGTAGCAGAGCAGGAAATTCCCAATAGGCGTGTTGTCCTCCCGGATGAACCGGTAGGCGTCCAAAGCGCCCCAGGGGGCGGCGTCCACCGGCGTCCAGCTTTGGGAAACCGCGAATTTGAACCTACCGGGGATATTGTAAACCGTGTCCGTGAAGAAGGACTGCTTCACCGGCTCGTAAAGGCAGTTCAGCTTTACCTCATAGATCTCATAGAGCAATTCCGGGCCGTCCTGCTCGGAGATGCTGAACACGAAGGGCACTTCCTGCTTGTAAGTATATTCCGTCAGCAGGGGCGAACCTTGAATCTCCCGGTAACAGGAATAGTCCTTGTAGACTGTTTCTCCCACCAGGTCCTCCACCGTCAGGGGCAGGGGATCGTGATAGACGGTGTAGGTGTGCTCCGTGTCACCGGCGGGATAAGCGGGAGAAGTGCGGGTCTCCGCGTTGATATGGCCCTGGAGCGAGGGGGCCTTGGCAATGCGAAAGCCCGTCCAGACAAGACCGCCCATAAGGACAAGGGAGCCGATCACGGCGATCAGGATGTTAAACCCCATATTTGCTTCGGCGGAGAAGCCTTTTTTCTTCATAAGCTGACGGCTGCCGTTGACGATCAGCGCCAACAGCAGGGCATAAGCAAGACTTGCCGCAAGGATGATCAGGGTGGACGGACTGGGAGAAGAATTCAGCAGCGGGAGCGACAGAGCAAGGGTGACCGTAACAAGGAACCCCAAAATTTGCAAGATCTGCCACCATTTGCGGGTCCGGGGCGAGAGCAGGACGCCCTCTTCCTCGGCGGCGGTCCGGGCTTTTCGGCACCAGTGGTAGTAGCCGATCAGCTCCACGACGGCCTTGATGCCCAGCATCAGCCAGATGAGAACGGCCGACAGGGCGAAGCCCTGCGTCAAAAAATCCCGGATGGTGTAGGCGGAGCGGAATTGCAGCCAGAGCTGAAGCAGGGAACAGATCAGCAGGCACCAGTTGGCCCGGGCAGAGCCCTTCTTCATGGCGGCGCGGACATTTTCCACCTGCACCACAGGGTCCGTCTCAATAGGGATGGCGTCCGGCGCGGGATTGCGGAAGATCTGCATCTGATAGCGGTTGGTCACCAGCTCCCAGCCGGTGGCTTTGCACAGCTCCCAGAACTCCCGCTGCTCCGCCGGCGGCTCCGGGTCGAACTGGCTGGCCTTGGAAAAGTACACCACGGCGTAGCGCAGCTCTGCCGGTTTGCACCGCCGGTAGGTCCAGAACACGGACCCGGCCTTTTCCAGCTGCCAGCCCTGACGGGCCATGTCCTCCAGATGGCGGACGATCCCGGCGTGGTCATAGTAGGAATAGAGATTGATCTCCCATTTTTTCTGTCTGTCAAAAAGCTTCATGATTCGATCTCTCCTCTCCGGCCCATGTAGCCGCGGTAATCCTCCGAGAGAATTTGCAGCCGCTGGTATTCCTCAGCCAAGGCCTGTTCCCCGGCGGGGGTGATGAGATAGCTCCGCCTGCGGCCTTCGGTTTTTGTCTCCATGATCCAGCCGGCGGCCTGAAAGCTGTCCAGCAGGTTGTAGAGGGTGCCGGGGCCTACCGTCACCCGGCCCTGGGTGAGATTGGAGATGCGGGCCATCACGTCGGTGCCGCAGCACTCCTCCCGGAGGGTCAGCAGCACATAGAACATCTGCTCCGTCAGTGTTTGAAATTTCTCCCGGGCCACAGTCCCGCCTCCCTACTATCGATATTCGATATTTCTGTTTACAGTATACTATCGAATATCGATAATGTCAAGAGAAAGATGAAAAACCGGACTGCGAAAAGCAGCCCGGTTTGTAAAACAGAAAGGGAAGCGCCTCAGCGGACGCCCGCCAGCTTACCCTCCAGCCAGCGGTCGATGTCATCGTAGACTTGCTCCCGGCAATCCTCCTTCAAGACCTCATGGCGCAGCTCCGGGTAGAGCTTCACTGTCACGTCCCGCATCCCGGCCCGCTGGAACGCGGCAGCGGCCCGCTCCACGCCCTTGGAGCAGTCGCCCACCATATCCATGGCCCCGGAGATGAAGAGGATGGGGGTATGGTGGTTCATTTTGCGGATGTTGTCCTCCTTGCAGACGAAGCGGATGCCGGAAAGCATCTCCCGGAACAGCCCCGCCGAGGCGCTGCCCTGACACAGCGGGTCCTTCAGGTAAGCGTCCACATTGTCCGGGTTCAGGGACAGCCAATCCATGCTTGTGCGGTTGGGGGCGAAGCGGCGGTTGTAAATGCCGAAGGAGGCTTTTGTGGCCACGGCGCTGGGCCTGGACTCGCCGTTTCGCAGACATTCGGCGTTGATGACGGCCAGACTGGCCGCCGTGGATGCGGCGCTCATGTAGCCGGTGCCCATGATAATAGCACCGTCCACCGTGCCGGGATAGCGGATGAGATAGGTCCGGGTCAGGAAGGAGCCCATGGAATGCCCCAGCAGGAAATAGGGCAGGTTGGGGAATTGCCGGTGGGTCAGCTTCCGGAGCTGCTCCATGTCCTCCACCACCCAGTTCCAGCTGCCCTTGGGACCGAAGTACAGCCGGGGCGCGCCGTCAGAGACTGACAGGCCGTGGCCCAAATGGTCATTGCCCACCACGGCAAAGCCACGCTCTGTCAGATACCCGGCGAAGTCCTCGTACCGCAGCACGTATTCCGAAACGCCGTGGGCGATTTGCAGGACGGCCCGGGGTGCGCCCTCCGGCAGCCACTCCACGGCGTGAATGGCGGTTTTGCCGTCGGCGGACGGAAAGGTAAATTCACGTTTCACCATGGAAATTTCCTCCTGTGTATGATAAAATGCAGTTTATCATAGTGTAACACGCTTTTTTGAAAATTACCAGAGGAGGAAACCCAATGGAGACCTATATTGCCGCACTGGATCAGGGAACCACCACCTCCCGGGCCATTCTGTTCAACAGCCGGGGAGAGATCGTATCAAAGGCCCAATATCCCTTCCGGCAGATCTTCCCTCAGCCGGGATGGGTGGAGCACGATCCCATGGAGATCTGGGCCACCACGGTCCGGGCGCTGTCCGAGGCGGTGGACGCCGCCCACATCGACCCCAAGGCCATCGCGGGCATCGGCATCACCAACCAGCGGGAGACGGCGATCCTGTGGGACCGCCGGACAGGACAGCCGGTGTACAATGCCATTGTGTGGCAGTGCCGCCGTACGGCGGAGATCTGCGACCGGCTGAAGGCCGACGGCCTTGGAGAAACGGTGACGGAAAAGACCGGCCTGCTGATCGACGCCTATTTTTCCGGTACGAAGCTGAAGTGGATCATGGACAACATTCCCGGCGTCCGCCAGCGGGCGGAGCGGGGAGAACTGTGCGCCGGGACGGTGGACAGCTGGCTCATCTGGAACCTGACCGGCGGGAAGGCCCATGTGACGGACTATTCCAACGCCAGCCGTACCATGCTGTTCAATATCCATACCCTGCAATGGGACCCGGCGCTCTGTGCCGCGCTGGACATCCCCATGGACCTGCTGCCGGAGCCGAAGTCCAACAGCGAGGTCTACGGCCATCTGGCTTCCGGCTTGCCGGGATTGGAGGATCTGGCGGGCATCCCGGTGTGCGGCAGCGCGGGCGATCAGCAGTCCGCCCTGTTCGGACAGGCCTGCTTCACCCCCGGTCAGGCGAAGAACACCTACGGGACCGGATGCTTCACCCTGATGAACGTGGGCGATACGCCGGTGCGATCCCGCAGCGGCCTTGTGACCAGCGTGGGCTGGCAGGTGGCGGGGAAAACCGTCTACGCCTTGGAGGGCAGCGTGTTCAACGCAGGCAGCACCATCCAGTGGCTCCGGGACGAGCTGGGGCTGATCCAGAGCGCCCCGGAGTGTGACCGGCTGGCGGAGAGCGTGCCGGACAGCGGCGGCGTTGTGGTGGTGCCTGCCTTTACCGGCCTGGGCGCGCCCTATTGGGATATGTACGCCCGGGGCACCATCGTAGGCCTGACACGGGGCAGCACCAAGGCCCATATCGCCCGGGCGGTGCTGGAGTGCATCGCCTATCAGACCGCCGATCTGGTGCGGGTGATGAATGCCGACGCCCCCTGTCCCTTAACGGAACTGCGGGTGGACGGCGGCGCGTCCGTCAGCGATATTCTCATGCAGATCCAAGCGGATCTGCTGCGGCTGCCGGTGGACCGGCCCACTCAGGTGGAGACCACCGCCTTCGGCGCAGCGGCGCTGGCGGGACTGGCCGTTGGCGTGTGGAACGGCTTTGACGAGTTGGCAGCTCTGCGCCGAAGCCAGTGCGTGTTCCGTCCCCAGCGGGAAGAGGAAGCGTGTCTGGCGGATCTGGCCCGCTGGCATCGGGCGGTGGAGCGCTCCCGGAGTTGGATTGAAAACAATGTGTGAACGCTGTTGCGTTTTTGAAAAAAGGGAAGTATACTAAGGCCATGAATCATTCGGCTGGATAGACCGGCCGTGAAAGGAGCGTTTACGATGGCGTTTTTTGAGGAATTGGGCCGTAAGGCGAAGGATGTGGCCGCTGTGGCGGCTGACAAGGCCAAGGACGTGGCGGCTGTCGCCGCGGATAAGGCCCGGGAGACCACGGAAAAGACCAAGATCTCCGTGGCCATCGCCGGTGAGCAGCGGGAGATCGAGAAGAACTGCCGCCTGATCGGCGAGTGGTTCATCAACGAGTATGAGGGAGAACTGCCCGAGGGCGTTCAGGAACTGGCGGATGCCGTTGCCGCTTCCAAGGCCCGCATCGCGGAGCTGGAGGAGCAGAAGAACGCCATCAAGGTGGAGCACAGTGAAGTATCTGCGGCGGAGCCGGGCATGAAGATTTGCCCGGTGTGCGGCGCGGAGTCTGACAGTAAGTTCTGTCCCAAGTGCGGTGCTCCCATGGATTAACGCATATACAGAAAACCAAGGCCGTCCTATGGGCGGCCTTGGTTTTTGCACGGAATCGAGGAATAGCCTAAAGTGTTGAAGCACTATCCAACGTATTCCACGTGGAAAAGACAAACACGGCAGGAATGTCCCCCCACTAAGGCTTTGTGGAAAAAATGAGCCGCATAAGCGGTAAAATCACGGAAAAGCCGGTCGAAATCCGTCAAAAATTGAACAGAAGGCCGCTTCCTTATCAAGAAAAAATGTGTTACTATTTAAACCATAAAAATGTGGACTGCCGGGCAACGCCGGTTTCCCACTAAGGAGGAGTCCAAATGCTTTCCAACAACATCGATCGGACGCCGGAGGGAGTCCTGACCTTCGCCGGATATGACGTGACCCAACTGGCCAAGGAGTATGGCACCCCCCTCTACCTGATGGACGAGGCGCGCATCCGGGCCAACTGCCGGATGTATCTGCAGGCGTTCCGTGACCATTTCGGCCCCGGCTCTCTGCCACTGTACGCCAGCAAGGCGGCGTCCTTCAAGCAGATGTACCGCATCATGGCGGAGGAAGGCATGGGCGTGGACGTGGTATCCTCCGGGGAACTGTACACCGCTCTCAGCGCCGGCTTCCCGGCGGAGCGGATCTACTTCCACGGCAACTGCAAGACCGATGCGGATCTTGCCTATGGCGTCAGTCAGGGCATCGGCTTTTTTGTGGCGGACAACCGGGAGGAGCTTTTAGCGCTGGAAAAGACGGCGGCAGAGGCCAACGTCACCCAGAAGATCCTTCTGCGGGTAACGCCGGGCATTGACCCCCACACCTACGAGGCCGTCAGCACCGGAAAGGTGGACTCCAAGTTCGGTGCGGCGGTGGAGACCGGTCAGGCCATGGAACTGGTGAAGCTGGCTCTGACGCTGCCCCATCTGGACCTCCGGGGCCTGCACTGCCATGTAGGCTCGCAGGTGTTCGGAGAGGATGTGTACCAGCGGACGCTGGATATCATGGTGCCCTTCCTGGCATCCATCCGGGAGGAGACCGGCGTGACGCTTTCAGATCTGAACCTTGGCGGCGGCTACGGCGTCCGCTATACCGCTGAGGACGAGGCCATTAACATTCCCGCCCGTCTGGCGGAGCTGGCGGCCCATCTGAAGGAGGAAACGGAACGGCTGGGCCTGCCCATGCCCCGGTTCCTGATGGAGCCGGGCCGCAGCATCGTGGCGGACGCGGGGATGACGCTGTACACCGTGGGCTCCGTGAAGCGCATTCCCGGCTATAAGCAGTACGCGGCGGTGGACGGCGGCATGACGGACAACCCCCGCTACGCGCTCTACCAGTCCCGCTACACTGTCTATCACGCCTATAAGTCCAGTTCGATGGAGCGGTTCGATGTGGTGGGCCGCTGCTGCGAGAGCGGGGATATCATCCAGCCCGGCGTGGAGCTGCCGGGAGACACCTGCCGGGGGGACATTCTGGCGGTGTGCACCACCGGTGCTTACAATTACTCCATGGCCTCCAACTATAACCGTCTGCCCCGCCCTGCCGTGGTGATGCTGACCCCGGACCGTATTTACGAGGCGGTCCGCCGGGAGACCTTCGCGGACCTCACGGCACTGGACCTGTAAGCAGGTTTGTTGACAGGCCGAGGGGCGGCCAGTATAATGTGGGCTGTAAGGCTGGCAATCGGAAATCAGAAGAGAGTCCTTACGGACTCTCTTCAGCGTGTCGAAAAAGTCTTTTCTCCCCGCTGAGCCAGTTTTCAGAACTTTATAAAAGTTCTGAAAACTAAGGATTTCAATGGCGCAGGACACCCTTCTTGGGTTTCCCGCGCACACCCTTCCTTTCCGTTGCGGAGAATCTACCTCTTTATCGACAGCCTCAAGAGAGTCCTTACGGACTCTCTTCCTTTATTGTAAATCAGGAGGAACTGTATGAAATTCCGTCGCTTTTCTGCATTTTTTCTGGCGCTGCTGTTGGCGGCGCTGTGTGCGCTCCCTGTCGGTGCCGTGGCCGAAGGTTGTACTCAGGAGACGAACGTCACGACCATCCTGTTCACCCACGATCTCCACTCCCATTTCCTCCCCCAGCCCACGGCGGAGGGAGGGGAGAGCGGTGGCTACGCCCGGCTGAAAACCGTCATCGACGGGGAACGGGCGATGAATCCGGACGCCCTGCTGGTGGATGGCGGAGACTTTTCCATCGGCTCCCTGATCCAGACCCTTTACACCACGCAGGCGGCGGAGCTGCGGACCATGGGAGCCATGGGTTACGACGCCGTGACCATCGGCAACCACGAGTTTGACCACAAGGGCGTTGGCTTCGCGGAAATGCTGAATTCCGCTAAGGCTGCTCAACAGGCGGCGGTGGGACTACTGCTGGTGGATGCCCGGCCGCTTGAGAATATGGACGCTTACAGAGAGCGGTTCGGCCCTGTTACCCCTGTACTGCCGACGCTGTTAGAGGCCAATTATGCCCCTGCCGATGATAACCCCGACCGGGCATTCATCCGGTCCGCTATGGAGGACTATGGCGTGACGGACTGCATGACGCTGGAACGGGGCGGCGTGACCTACGGTCTGTTCGGCTTGATGGGGGTGGATTCCGATGAGTGCGCCCCCACCTCCGGCTTCACCCGGACGGACGCCGCCGAAGCGGCCAAGCGCTGTGTGGAGACCCTAAAGGGGGAGGGGGCAGAGATCATCGTCTGTCTGTCCCACAGCGGCACCGGGGATTCGCTGGCGTCCTCCGAGGATGAGGAGCTGGCCAAGGCTGTGGACGGCATTGACGTGATCGTCTCCGGACATACCCACTCCACACTGGCGGAGCCGCTGGTGGTGAACGATACCTATATCGTCTCCAGCGGCCCCTACTGTCAGAATCTGGGCAGCCTGACCTTCTCGTGGGACGATGGCGGAGAAAAGCGGCTGCTGGATTACCGCCTGATCCCCATTGACGAAACGGTGGCGGAGAATCCGGAGATCGCCGGGCTCGTGGAGCAATGGAAGGACATGGTGGGGGAGACGTATCTGGCCCGGTACGGCCTGACCTATGACGAGGTGCTGACTCATTCAGACTACGATCTGAACACGCCAGCGTCCGCCGTGCAGGAGAACAATGGCCTTGGAACGCTGGTGTCCGATGCTTTTTTGTGGGCGGATCGTACCCTGAACGCCGCTTATGCCGACAGCCCCCATACGGTCTCGGTGACGGCCGACGGCGTTCTCCGGGCCAACCTGCCCGCAGGAGATCTGACAGCTGCGATGGCCTTTGATGTGCTGTCTATGGGCGTGGGGGAGGACGGCACCTCCGGCTTTCCGCTGGTGGCAGTGTACCTCACCGGCAAGGAACTGAAGGCCGCCATGGAGGTGGACGCCTCCGTGACGCCCATCATGCCTGCGGCCCAGCTCTATATGTCCGGAGCCAAGTACGCCTTCAACACCAAGCGGATGTTCTTCAACCGGGTCTACGATGCGGCGCTGACGGATGTGACCTTCGATGAAAGCGGCACGGGAAATGCCTATGAGATCGACGATAACGCCCTCTACCGGGTGGTGACGGGGATGTACTCCGCCCAAATGCTGGGCACGGTGAAAAGCAAATCCATGGGGCTGCTGTCCCTGGAGCCGAAGCAGGCCAACGGCACTCCGGTGACAGATTTTGCCGACTGTATTCTCTACGATGCAAATGGTAATGAATTGAAGGAATGGTACGCGCTGGCGGCGTATCTGGAGCAGTTCGGGGAGGATGGCCTCCCTGACCGCTACGCCGACCCCGCCAACGGCTGCAAGCAGGTGTCCGACAGCTTCGCACCGGGACAGCTTTTGGCCGGTTGGAACGGGATCACGTGGGTGGTGCTGGGGATCGTACTGCTGATTTTGGCCTTGATCCTCCTGTTGATTCGCTCCCTGCGCCGCCGATCCGGCGGAAAAAGCCGACCCCGGTGAACTGATGGAGCATTGAATGAAACCATCCCCGGAATACATGGCACTCCGGGGATGCGTGACTGTCGATAAAGTGGTAAATTCTCCGCGACGGTAAGGTAGGGCAGCCGTTAGCGGCTGTGCCGCTTTACGGATGCTGCATACCCCTTGCGGGTGAAAGGTGTGCGCGGGACTGCGCCCGCAGGCGTGTTTCGGAGCGCAACCGCCGCAAGGCGGCTCTTAGCGCGGAGATAACCCAAGAAGGGGAAACGGGCGAAGCGCCGCCAGTGGCGGATGAAGCGAGCCTGTTTCGAGGAAGGCTCCCGTTTTCCGGGCGTCTTGCGCCCGGAAAACGATTAGGCCGGCAACGTATTTCTTTGCCATTGAAATCCTAAGTTTTCAGAACTTTTATAAAGTTCTGAAAACTTGCTCAGCGGGGCGAAAAGACTTTTTCGGCACGATGAAACCCCCGCCCAATTTTGGGCGGGGGTTTGTTTATCCAATTTTGGAAACAGGGGGCGCAAAGCTATTTTCGTTTTCCTTGGCTAAGTAACTGATGATGTCCCGCCGGGTGACGATGCCGATGAAATTATCCAGATCGTCGATGACGGGAATGAAGTTCTGATTCATGGCGCTTTCCAGCAGCGCGTCCATGGTCACGGTGATGCGGACCGCCGGGTATTTGCTGCCGATGATGTCCCGGACCCGCAGCTCCTCCGCCTTTTTCATGGAGGGATCGTCGGTATCTAACAACCGCCAGAGGAAATCCCCTTCGCTGACAGTGCCCACATACCGGCCGTCCCGGGTGATGACGGGGATGGCGGTATAGCCCCGGTTACGCATCTTTTCAAGACCTTGGCGGAAGGTAAAGTCATCGTACAGATAGGCGATCCGGCTTTTGGGAAGCAGAAAATAGGCAATGTTCACGCTGAGTGCTCCTTTCCATTTACGAACGCCGACAGCGGCGGAACCGTTCCTTTTCTCTATATACAGTATACAGGAATCCATTGTCGATTTCTTGAACAATGTATGAAATTTAAAAAAATAGTCCTTTTCTTTTCGGCAAGGACCTGCTATGATAAAAAATAGTGATAAATGCAACAAGGAGGCGCTGCGATGCTGACAGCCCAGGAATTGAAAACCAGTCCGCTGTTCCATGACATCAGCTATGAGGAATACCGCCGGATGCTGACCTGCTTTCAGGCGGCCCAGCGGTCTTATGTGCCGGAGGAACAGGTCTATGATTTTACATCCTCCCGGACGGACGCAGTAGGCATTGTGGAGCGGGGGCAGGTGTCCCTGATCCGGATCGACGAGGCGGGCGTGGCGACGGTGCTGGAGGACATGGGACCCGGCGGCGTGTTTGGCCGCCATCTGGCCTTTGCGGGCTTTGCGGCGGACAGTCTGGAGGTGGTGGCCCGCACTGCCTGCGACATTCTGTTCATCGACAATTCCTGCATATTCAAACGTTGCGAGAATGCCTGCACCCACCACAGCACGTTGGTCTACAATATGATGAACCTGCTCAGCAATAAGACCCGTTCCCTCAGCGAGCGGGTGGACGTCCTGTCCCGGCGGTCCATTCGGGAAAAGCTGCTGTGCTATTTCCGCCAGCAGACGGAGAAGAGCGGGGAGGATGTGTTCACGCTGCCCTTCTCCCTGAGTGTTCTGGCGGACTACATCGCCACGGACCGCAGCGCCATGATGCGGGAGCTGCGGCATTTGAAGGAGCAGGGGATCGTCTGCACCGACGGGCGGCAGATCCGCCTCTTGGAGGAGCGTCCGACAGCTTGAATATGTGACGCGGGGCAATCCTAAAATGAATACCCAGTCTTACTTCGCGTCCTATCGACTTCAAAAAATTCTTCTCAAACGGGCGGGACTGTGGTATCATACAGGCAGAGATATGAAAGGGCGGGTGGCGTTATGCGCAAAGTGCGATGCTATGAGTGCGGTAAGACCTACGATTATGATACCGATGATTTCTGTCCGAAGTGCGGCGCGTTCAACCAGCCGCCCAAGTCCACCACCATCGACGCCAACGGCGCGGTGATCCGGGTGGACGGGATCAATGAGCGGGGCCATGCCGGGTCCTTCGTCCATGAGGAGCTGCATGAGGAGAACCGGGAACGCAAGCGCATGGGCCTTTCCAAGGGCACCCGCCGGACGGCGGCTGCGGCGCCACAGCCGTCTGTGCAGAGAACCGCATCCCGGCAGAGCGGAAGACAAAGCGGGAAAGCGCAGCCTGCGGTGGGCAAGCTGATCTTCTGGATTTTTGCGGCCATCATCGGGCTGAATATCCTCAGTTCTTTAGTCGGACTTTTGCTGATGTGGTGACGGGTTTCCACCCGTTTGGGTGAGAAATGCCGGAGAACCGGAATCAGAAGGGGGCGTGTCCCTGTGAACGTGATTTTGATAATGAGTGCCTTTTGGGTCATATACGGAATCGCCGGCATATTGGGTTTTCAGATCATCCGAAGCGAATACAGAGGGCATGACTGGACGAAAGCCTATGTTCGCTTGCTGGGCGTATCGTGGCTGATGCTGGGTGTCCCGTGGCTGTTGTTCAATCGGATAGCGGTGCATACGGCTGCGAATATCGGGACAGGTTTGCTCTGTATCATTTTGCTTGCGCTGGCCATGCCATCCATTGTGTTTACGTTTTTTATCGACAAAAAATACAGAAATATCCTGAAAAACGAGTAAAAAGACACCGCCTTATGTTTCGTGAGGCGGTGTTTCTTTGACCCTGCACGAAACCGGAACAAACTGACCTTGAGTGAGCAAGGCTGTCCTTTTTTGTCTGCGTTCCATGATTTTGACAGCGGTATTTTTCCGCCCCGTGCGCAAACTATCCCTGAATACGGAAAGAAAGAGCGATGGGGATGCAAAAGCTGCTGTCAATTTTTGTTTATCTGATTTTGCTGATTTTTTTAGAGTCGGCGGCGGAGGTGACGGGGGTACCGGCCTCAGCCCCGGCGGAACTGCCGGAGGAGCCGAACTATGTAGCTCTCACCTTTGATGACGGTCCCCGGCGGGGCACCACCGCCCGGCTGCTGGACGGCCTCCGGGAGCGGGGGGCCAGCGCTACCTTCTTCTTAGTGGGGGAGCGGCTGGCGGGGAACGAGGATCTGGTGCTGCGGATGCAGGCAGAAGGGCATCAGGTGGGGACCCATACGTGGAGCCATATCCGCCTGGACGGTACGGCTCCGGCGACGCAGCTCCGGGATATTCAGGCGGCGCAAAACGCAGTCTGTAAACTCCTGGACACGGATAGCTGCTGGCTGCGACCGCCCTACGGCCTCATTGATCCGGCGGTCCGCACCGGCGTTACGGTGCCTATGGTCCACTGGAGCGTGGACCCTCGGGACTGGGAAAGCCGGGATACGGCGATGGTGGTCCGCTCTGTTTTAAAGGACGTACAGCCCGGCGACATCATTCTGCTGCATGACATCTACCCCTCCTCCGTGGAGGCGGCGCTTCAGATCGTGGACGCGCTGGAGGCGGAGGGGTATTGGTTTGTTACGGTGGAAGAGCTTCTGGAGCTGAACGGCATCCAGCCGCAGGCAGGGGCCATGTACCGGTCCGGGCGGGTGTAGCTCAGTACTGCCGCACCACGGCTACCACTTTGCCCAGGATCTGGGCGTAGGTGCCGTCGATAGGCTCGTAATCGTCATTTTCCGGCAATAGCCAGATATGGCCGTTTTTCCGGGAAAACCGTTTGACGGTGGCCTCGTCATCAATCATGGCCACCACGATCTCCCCCTGATTGCAGGTCTGCTGCTGCCGCACCACCACCAGATCGCCGGGGAGAATTCCCGCGTTCAGCATGGATTCGCCCCGGACCCGCAGGGCGAAGTGAACGTCCCCGGGATGCCCGGTGTGGAAGGTGAGGTAGTCCTCGATGCACTCCTGAGCCAGAATGGGACTGCCGGCCGCCACATTGCCCACGATGGGCACCCGGTCCGCCGGTTCCTCCGGCTCCGGGACGGACGGCGCGGCGGGATGGGTCAAGGTGATGGCCCGTCCTTTTCCGGCACCGATCTCAATGACACCGGCATCCGCCAGCTTTTTCAGATGGAAGTGGACGGTGGAGGGGGACCGCAGGCCCACAGCCTCGCCGATCTCCCGGACAGACGGGGGATACCCCTGCGTCTGGATGCAGGCGGCAATATAATCATAGATCCTCTGCTGCATGGCAGAAAGCATGAAATGACCTCCATTCTATTGGCAGCTTCCGGCAGCTGCGCCGGAGCAATGTATCTTACTGTCAGTATACCATAGTTTTTCTCAAAATGCAAACATTTGTTCTATGGATAACGAGAGACTTTGACAGATATTTTTTGTAAAATGGACTTGAAATAGGGACAAAGCTATGGTATTATAAACTTCTGTAAGATGATTTTCTGCGCCTGTGCGCGAATGAATGTTCGGAGGTTGTCCACTATGAAGACCGTTGTTACTATTTTGCAGCTGCTTTGCGGCCTTGCTATCATCCTGATCGTGCTGTTCCAGTCCGGCAAGAGCCAGGGCCTGTCCGGTGCCATCGGCGGCGTGGCTGATTCTTTCCTGGCCAAGAACAAGGCCAAGACCATCGATGCCAAGCTGGCTCGCGCTACCAAGTGGTTCGGCGCCGTGTTCCTGGTGCTGACCATGATCCTGCTGATCCTGAACTAAAAACGGAAACGAAAGAGACGCCTGGGGGCGTCTCTTTTTTGCGTGTTCGGCTGTGGGGGGCGGGGAAGCTCAGCAGGTGACACGGGTGCCGGTTTTACCGTCGATGCCGTCCCGGGCCTTTTCCAACAGGGTAATGAGGGCGGTGCGGCCGGGCTTGGATTCCGCAAATTTGACGGCGGCTTCCACCTTTGGAAGCATGGAGCCGGGAGCAAACTGCCCCTCGCCTATATAAGTGCGGGCTTCCTCCGGCGTCAGGGTATCCAGCCATTTCTGGTTCGGTTTGTTGAAGTTCACAGCCACCTTTTCCACGGCGGTGAGGATGATGAGCATATCGGCATCCAGATGCTCCGCCAGCAGCTCCGAGGCGAGATCCTTGTCGATGACTGCGGCGGCGCCCTTGAGATGGTGATTGTCCGTGGCGATGACGGGAATCCCACCGCCGCCGCAGGCGATGACCACGTTATCTGCCTCCGCCAGCGCCCGGATGGTGGTCAATTCCACTACGGCTAAGGGTTTGGGAGAGGCCACCACCTGCCGCCAGCCCCGGCCTGCGTCCTCCGCAATGTGCCAGCCCTTTTCGCGGGCCATCTGCTCAGCTTCCTCTTTCGTCATGAACGCGCCGATGGGCTTGGTGGGGTGTTGAAAGGCGGGATCGTTTCCATCCACGACCACCTGCGTCAGCACCGTGGCGACGCCCTGCTGAAGACCCCGATTCAAAAGCTCCTCCTTCAGGGCGTTTTGCAGATCGTAGCCGATATAGCCCTGACTCATGGCCACGCACATGGACAGGGGCATCACATCGGCGGACGGCTCCTGCCTGCAGTAGGCGGCGAAGGCATTCTGGATCATGCCCACCTGGGGGCCGTTGCCGTGGGCCACCGCTACCGTGTGCCCGGCTTCTACCAGATCCGCAATGGCCTTGGAGGTCTCCTTTACCGCCAGCATCTGTTCCGGCAGATTTTTGCCCAGCGCGTTGCCGCCCAGGGCGATGACGATTCGTTTACCCATACTGTTGCTCCTCATTCCTGACAATTTCTGACAATGGATAATCATAGCGGGGATACTGATGCAATCAGTATCCCCGCTATTGTCGTTTTTATGAGGGTTCAACAGGAAATATAAGACTTAGAACCGCTTGCGGCTGTCATTGGCACCATCCAATGCCCGCAGACAGGAGACAGGGTCCTTTACCTGACTCATGAGGATCATGGCGGCGATGATATAGGGCTTGAAGCTGGCCTCCTTGTAGAGGGGTACCAGATACCGGTCGAACACGGAGGCGTCCACCTCGCCCTCCTTGCAGGAAACGCCGGTGATATCGGCGGGCAGGCAGTGGAGATACAGGGCCTTGCCGTCCTTGGTGCGCTTCATCATTTCCTCAGAGCAGGTCCAGTTCTTGAACTGGGCATTCTGGGCCAGCAGCTTCTGCTCCAGCGCGTCGATGCCCGCCTGATCGCCGGCGGCGTACAGCTTGGTACGCTGTTCCATAGCGGCGAAGGGCGCCCAGCTCTTGGGATAGACGATATCCGCGCCGTCGAAGGCCTCCTCCATGGTGGCGACCTTCTTGTAGCTGCCGCCGGTGGCAGCGGCATTCTTCTTGGCAATCTCCTCTACCTCAGGCATGACGTCATAGCCCTCGGGGTGAGCCAGCACCACATCCATACCGAAGCGGGTCATCAGGCCGATGACGCCCTGCGGGACGGACAGGGGCTTGCCGTAGGAGGGAGAATATGCCCAGGTCATAGCGATCTTCTTGCCCTTCAGATTCTCCACACCGCCGAACTGGTGGATCATGTGGAGCATATCCGCCATACACTGGGTAGGGTGGTCCACATCGCACTGGAGGTTTACCAGCGTGGGCCGCTGCTCCAGAATGCCGTCCCGGTAGCCTTCATCCAGGGCATCCATAAAGGTTTTCTGATATTTGTGACCCTCACCGATGAACATATCGTCTCGGATGCCGATGATGTCCGCCATGAAGGACACCATGTTGGCGGTTTCCCGAACGGTCTCGCCGTGGGCGATCTGAGACTTCTTTTCGTCCAGATCCTGAACCTCCAGACCCAGCAGATTACAGGCGGAGGCAAAGGAGAAGCGGGTGCGGGTGGAGTTGTCCCGGAAGATGGAGATACCCAGACCGGAATCAAAGATCCGGGTGGACTGATTCCGCTCCCGGAGATCCCGCAGCGCATCGGCTACGGTGAAGATGGCCTCCAATTCCTCATCAGTCTTGTCCCAAGTCCAATAAAAGTCGGACTTATACATATTGTTGATGTGCAAACGCTCTAAACGGCGGGCCAATTCGATCGTTTTAGACATAATTCCATCTCCTATTCATGAACATAGTTACTGGATGTCATTGTCGGTCAGGGACTGACGGAATTCCGTGGCGTTCTCGGTTTTCTCCTCCGTTTTGTACAGGCCGGGCACGGCGGCGTACAGGGCGGCGCAGGTCACGAGGTCCTGTTTCCAAGTGATCTCGTTGGGCGCATGGGCCTGCGATTCCGCGCCGGGGCCGAAGCCCACGCAGGGGATGCCGTACCGGCCCTGAATGGACACGCAATTGGTTGAGAAGGTCCACTTGTCGATGAGGGGGCGGTTCCGCAGGTGCATGGCGTCGTATTTGGGGTCGGCGTCAGCGTGGCCGATGCGCACCTCGCCCCAGAGGGCCTTGTGGGCATCGGCCAGCGCCTGCACGTGAGCGGCGCTCTCCTTGTTGATCCAGGTGGGGAAGAAGCACTCGGTCTCGTAGACCTCGCCGGTCCAGGAGGGCCGGTCATACATGTACATACTGACCTTTACATCATCCTTATACTTTTGGACGGCGGGCAGAGCCTCGATCTCCTTCAGGCAGGAATCCCAGGTCTCGCCGGCGGTCATGCGGCGATCCACGGAAATGGCGCAGCTATCCGCCACAGCGCAGCGGGAGGGAGAGGTATAGAAGATCTGGGACACGGTGCAGGTGCCACGGCCCAGGAACTGAGCGTCCTCGGCGTGCTCCGGGTTGAATTCCGGATTCAGCATTTTCACGAGCCCCTTGATCTCATTGGAGGGGCCGTCGCCGTTTTCATTGAGGGAGCGGATGTTCTGGATGATGTCCGCCATCTTGTAAATGGCGTTGTCGCCCCGCTCAGGGGCGGAGCCGTGGCAGGAGATGCCCTTTACATCCACCCGGATCTCCATGCGGCCCCGGTGGCCCCGGTAGATGCCGCCGTCAGTGGGCTCCGTGGAGATGACAAACTCAATCTTGCTGCGGGCGTCCTCCGGGCCGTTGAAGTCCTTGTTGACGATGTACTGCCAGCACATGCCGTCGCAGTCCTCCTCCTGGACGGAGCCCACTACCATGATCTTGTAGCCTGCGGGAATCAGGTTCAGCTCCTTCATGATCTTCACGCCGTACACGGCGGAGGCCATGCCGCCCTCCTGATCGGAGCCGCCCCGGCCGTAGATCACGTCCTCGGTCTCATAGCCTTCGTAGGGGTCGGCTTCCCAGTTGGAGAGGTTGCCGATGCCCACGGTATCGATGTGGGAGTCGATGGCGATGATCTTCTCGCCGTCTCCCATCCAGCCGATGACGTTGCCCAGACCGTCCACTTCCACCTTGTCGTAGCCAAGCCGCTCCATCTCCGCTTTGATGCAGTGAACAACCTCCCGCTCCTCGCAGCTCTCGCTGGGATGGGAGATCATTTCCCGCAGAAAGCGGGTCATGTCCGCCTGATAATTTTGGGCCGCAGCCTTGATCGCTTCAAAATCCATATCATTACCCTCCATGATCCGGTTTTATAAAGTGCGTATGCAGGGGGTGCTTTCACTCTTATCATAGCACGATTCCCAATGGTGTCAAACAAAATTTGCGTCTGGCGATTTCCGCAAAAAGCGCAGGATCACACCCGTGAAAAACCGAGAAAAATCTGCCTGCGAGGGAAGAAAAAAGAGAGACCGCTGCCAGGGTATAGCAGCTCGGTCAGGCACAGCCTGCCGCACATTCGGAGGCCATAAAATACTGTCAGCTGTGTGGTCATCCCGGCATGGTCAGCGTCCTGCGGCAAATCGCTAGCAATCGGGCAGGCTTGAAGCTCAATGCCGGGAATTCCACCAGTTGGTGTACGCCGCCGCGTAGTTGGTCTTAAACCCCAACACGCCGCGCGTAACCATTTTTTCCCACCAATCGGGATAATCTCCCAGATTCGAGAACACATGGATCCCATGCTCTCCCAGCCAGCGAACATCCTCGCAGGTAAACGCATCCGCGTTGAGCCCCACTTCAAACAGATCCATGTTCGGGATCATCCGCTTGGCTTCCTCCGTTAAGCGGCGCATATTAGCCCCCATCCGCAAACCGGTTGGCTTTCCGTTTTTGCGAACCGCCGCCTGCATTTCTCCCACGTAAACCGGATCTCCGGAAAAGAGAATGTAGCTGCAGGTATTGGGAGATCTACTGAGCAATTCCAGTATCGGTCCAGCAAGGCCGGGGGCTTTGACTTCAACTTCCACCGTGATGCTTTTGCGCTGAGCGGTGAGCCATGCGTCAAAATCGGAAAAGCGCATCAAATGGGCCATGCGCCCATCTTCCGCAAGGGCCGTTTCGTAGTCTCGGCCCTCAACCTGACCCATGACAAGCTTTGGCAGCGTTGCCAGCAATTGGATCTCGGAATGCTCCGGTGGCACTTCGCTCAGCAGGTGATTTGCGTAAGGCAATTCGATTTTCTGGATCTCATCCCAGGTCAGATCTCTGATCCGGCGATTTGATCCGCCGTCTGGATGGCCGAGCGTCATCCGGGTGAAATTGCTGTCGTGGGCAATGACGATCTCGCCGTCTCTGGTCATTTGGACATCAATTTCGATCCCCTCGTATCCGCCGTCCACAGCTCCCTGGAAAGCGCCCAGCGTGTTTTCAGGCGCAGCCTGGACTAAGCCGCGATGAGCGAACCGCTGCGGCCCGGTATATGCGTTTACATTTTTCATGGCCTTGTACTCCTCGTGTTTTTTTGGGGTGTTATAACCGGGATCATGCCACGGAAGAAAGCGGGGGTGCAGAATACGCGCGGATATCCCGATAAAAGTGAGCATTGCGCGCTTCGATCCGGCAATTTCTTCACCGGAAGGGTAGGGGATACCCAATTATAGGGCAGATCTCAGAGAGGTGCAATGTAAAATTTCGATCGGGTCATTTGTTTGCCCCGCGATCATCGTATTTCTGCATCGATGAAATAGCCTGCGACAAAATGGAAAGCGCTTGCGCAATAGTTTGCGTTGGCGTTGCGTTGGTGCTGCGTTGGCTTAACTATGCAAGGTGCATAAAATTAATGCACTTGTTCTATTGTAATATGCCAAATATATATTAAATTCTTGACTTTTTCTTATGGAAAATATATCATAAAAAACAGGAGGACTGAAAACGTTTGCGATAGCAAGCCGCACCTCCACGCAAGAGGAAAGAGAGGGATCCTGTCCACGATGAAACCATTAGATCAGTCTTATTCGAAATCCAGGCGTTTCAAGAATCAGGTCAAGGCAGTCGTAACCAACCCCTATAACGTGATCGTGCTGGTTGCCATTGTTTTGCTGACTTATTTGATCGTTCTTCCCCTGGTAGACATGCTCTCCACCACGTTCCAGCTCGCGCAGCGGGACCTGAGAGCCACCGGCGGCACCATGGCCGACGTAGGCAAATTTACCCTGTACTATTGGCAGCGGCTGCTGGCCAGTGACCTTTCCTGGAATCTGCTGTTCAAGCCCCTGCTGAACTCCCTGACCATCGGCGTCGGCGTTTCCGTATGCGCCATCGCCCTTGGCTCCATACTGGCCTGGCTGATGGTCCGCAGCGACCTTCCCTTCAAGCCCTTCTTCTCCTTGGCGGTGATCATCCCCTATATGATCCCCTCCTGGGTCAAGTCTCAGGCATGGCTGAGTATGTTCAAGACCCCCCGCGTCGGCGGCGCTCCCGGCTTTATCGCGGCCCTCATGATGAATGCGGGCGTATCCACGGAGCAGATCGAAGCCATTCTGTCTCCCATCGCTTACGGCCGTCTGGCGATCATCATTGTGCTGACACTCCACTATTACGCATATACATATCTGCTGGTGTCCGCAGCACTGAACTCCATCAACTCCGAGCTGGAGGAGATGGGCGAGATCCAGGGAGCCAGCAAGCCCCTGATCCTGCGGAAGATCACCCTGCCTCTGGTGCTGCCCGCTATGCTTTCCGCGGTGATCCTGACCTTCTCCAAGGCCATCGGTACCTTCGGCACCATCAACTATCTGGGTTCTCCCGTCAGCTTCCGGACGCTGTCCAGCGAGCTGTATTCCAACAGTAAGTCCCAGAACACGCAGACGGCCTTCGCCATGGCCATCCTGATGATCTGCATCGCTTCTCTGTCGGTGTTCATCAACCAGCGGCTCATCGGCGCCCGCAAGTCCTACGCCACCATCGGCGGCAAGGGCGGACGGTCCACCCCCATCGGTCTGGGCGGCTGGAAGCCCATTGTGACCATCATCCTGTTCATCTTCTTCATCGTCGGCATCATCATGCCGGTGATCATCCTGATCCTGGAGAGCTGCATGCTGAAGGAGGGCACCTATTCTCTGTCCAACTTCACGCTGTACTACTGGATCGGCGAGGGTGATCCCAACATCATGGAGGGCGTCTCCGGCATCTTCAAGAATGAAACCTTTATGATGTCTCTGGTGAACTCCCTGAAGCTGACCCTTGTCAACGGCGTGTTCGGCACCATCTTCGGTCAGATGCTCGGTTACATCTGCGCCAAGGGCCGCGGCAAGCTCCACGGCAAGCTGGTGGAGCAGCTGGTGTTTATCCCCTACCTGATCCCCTCCGTGGCGTTCGGCGGCATTTACCTGTCCATGTTCTCCAAGCCTCAGACGCTCTTCGGCGTAACGCTCATTCCGGCCCTGTACGGCACCTTCGCCCTGCTGACGCTGACCTCCGTGGTCAAGCATCTGCCCTTTGCCTCCCGCGCCGGTACCTCCAACATGCTGCAGATCAGCGGCGAGCTGGAGGAGGCCGCCACCATTGAGGGTGCAGGCTTCTTCAAGCGCTTTGTCAAGATCGTGTTCCCCCTGTCCAAGGGCGGCTTTATTTCCGGCTTCATGCTGATCTTCGTTTCCATTATGAAGGAATTGGATCTGATCATCCTGATCATGACGCCCAAGACTTCCACGCTGCCGTATCTGGCGTTCCAGTACCAGAACCAGAATTGCCCGCAGGCTTCTAACTGCGTGGCCATCGTGATGTTCTCCATCGTGTTCCTGGTATACGCACTGGCAAATATCTTCGGAGACGCAGACCTGGCCAAGAGCATGGCCGGCTGAGATGAGATAAAAAAGAGGAGACGAGACCATGAGTAAAATTGAACTGACTCATATTGATAAATATTACGGCAAAAACCACGTTCTGAAGGATCTGAACCTCACCATCGAGGACGGCGACTTCATGACCCTGCTGGGGCCCTCCGGCTGCGGCAAGACCACCACCCTCCGCGTGGTCTCCGGCCTGGAAAAGCCCCAGAACGGCATCATCCTGATGGACGGCAAGGAGATCGTCAACGCGGCGGAAGCTTCTTTCGCCCCGCCCAGCAAGCGCAACCTGAATCTGGTGTTCCAGTCCTACGCGCTGTGGCCCCACATGACCGTGTTCGACAACGTGGCCTTCGGCCTGCGTATCCGCAAGGAAAACAGCGAGACCATCGCCAAAAAGGTCGCCAGCGCTCTGGACCGTATGCAGATCGGTGAATTCGCCAAGCGCTATCCCACCGAGCTGTCCGGCGGTCAGCAGCAGCGTGTGGCCATCGCCCGCGCCATTGTTTCCGAGCCCAGACTGCTTCTGCTGGATGAGCCCCTTTCCAATCTGGACGCCAAGCTCCGCGTGGATATGCGCGCCGAGCTGAAGCGGCTCCATCACGAGACCGGCACCACCATCATCTACGTCACCCACGATCAGGTGGAGGCGCTGACCATGTCCACCCGCATCGCCCTGTACCGCAAGGGCGAGCTGGTGCAGGTCGCACCGCCTCTGGAACTGTATGACAACCCTGTGAACCTCTACACGGCCGACTTCATCGGCAACCCCAGCATCAACTTCGTCAAGGGCACCGCTCAGGTGGAGGCCGGCGGTATGCGGGTCGATAGTCCTCTCGGTCAGATGGGCTTCGAGCGGGGCGATATGACCGAGGCTGCACCCCAGTCCGGCAGCGTCGATGTGACCATCGGCGTCCGGCCCGAGCAGCTGTCCATCAGCCGTCAGGCGGATGACGCGCATTGGGTGGAAGGCCACGTTTACTCCGGTATGCCCGCCGGTTCCGAAACGCTGGTCAGCGTCCGGGTGGGCGACACCATGCTGACGGTCAAGGAGCTTGGCTCCACCCACTACGCCAGCGACGAGCCGGTGTATCTGGGCTTCAATCCCAAGAAGGTCAATGTTTTCGAGACCAAGAGCGAGAATCTGATCAAATACTGCGTGTAAATTTGTACCACTGCGGCAGAGTCCGCGAAAATAAAAATCTGATTTGGAGGAAAAGAACATGTTGAAGCGCAAAAAGCTCCTGGCGGCACTGTTGGCTGGCACGATGATGCTGAGCCTGGTCGGCTGCGGAAAGAAAGCCGACACGTCCGGCGACACCACCGACCCCGGCACTCCCCCTGCGGAAACCCAGCTGACCCCCTGGGAAGAAGCTTCTCAGATCTACAACACCGAGGAAACCGATGAGGAGCTGTATCAGAAGGCCCTTGATGAGGGCGGCACCGTGACCCTGTACTCCATCTCCTCCAGATGCACCAAGGTGGAGGCCGCTTTCGAGGAAAAGTATCCCGGCATTGACTGCGTTCCCTTCGACATCTCCACCAACGAGCTGCTGGAGAAGGTCACCCGTGAGTACGATGCCGGCCAGCATGTAGCCGACGTTGTCCACATCAAGGACCAGGACGGCTCCATGTGGAACATGTATGTGGCCAACAAGACGTTCTACAACTATCAGCCTGCTGACATCTTCGCCCACATCGACCCCAGCTACACTGCGACCGCCACGCCCCTGTACATTGAGCTGACCCAGCTGTTCTACAACACGGAGGCTTATCCCGACGGTTCTCCCATCACCAACATCTGGCAGCTGACCGAGCCCCAGTGGAAGGGCAAGATCATGATGCAGAATCCTCTGGATAACCTGTCCTGGGGCTCCTGGATCACCGGCTTCTGCGTAGGCGAGGAGCCGAACCGTCTGGCCGAGGCTTATAAGGCCCTGTACGGCGAAGAGCTGAAGCTGTCCGACGGCTGCGAGAACGCCGGTTATGAGTTCCTGAAGCGTCTGCACGCCAACGAACCGATCTTCACCGCCTCCTCCGACGCGATCGCCGAGGCTGTCGGTACCCCCGGCCAGAAGGATCCCCCCGTTGGCTTCTGCGCTTCCTCCAAGCTCCGCAAGGCCGCCGATAACGGCTGGGTCTTCGCTCCCGTGAATCTGGAGCCTGACACCGGTATCCCCGCTGTCAACACCCTGTACGTTGTGGAAGGCTGCGAGCATCCTGCCGCCGCCAAGCTGCTGATCCGCTTCATGATGGGCGGCATCGACGGTGACACCTCTGGTTACAAGCCCTTCAACACTCTGGGCGGCTGGCCTGTCCGCGATGACATCGAACCCGCCGAGGGCTCCACTCCCTTCTCCGAGATCAACGTTGCTCCCTTTGACGCCAACGAGATCTTTGTGAATTACAACACCGTCCGCGATTTCTGGCAGATGTTGGGCTGATCGGTCCTTCCATCCGCTGACTGTATGTAAGCAAGAGCGGCGGACGATCGTCCGCCGCTCTCTTCATCCCAAAAGCTTTTTAGGACGAAGAGAGCGCAGGCTCTCCGCTTCATTTTCAAAACTGCGAGGTATCTATGAGCTTCTTTATCGACAAGCATGGCCGCAGAAAAAGCCCCATTGCGCTGGCGGCGTGCGGTGCGGCCCTGTTGGATCTGGCCGTTTACTTCTGTACAGCCGCGCTTCTGGCGGGACCGCTGTACCGGACCGTCTCTTTCGGCGGCGAAACGGTCACCTCCATGCTCCACACCATCATCATCACGGTCATCAGCACGCTGCTCTGCTGCCTGTTGTTCCTGTTGAAGGACAAGCGGGTGGCGCCCTACGGCTTTGCCGGACTAGCTGTGATCCTGCTGATGTTCTGCGCGGCGGCGTGGATGCTGCCGCAGGAGACGAGAGGCTCTATGCTGCGCCTGTTTCTGACGGTCGGCCTGCCGCCGGTGCTGCTTGGCAACGCCGTCAGCTGGCCCATCTACCGAAGGCTGCGGAAGGCACATCCCGAGTATTTCGTCAGAAAGACCATCTCGGAGGAGCTGAAAGAGGCGGTGGAACAGGAGCAGAAAAAGAAGCCCGCTGCAAAGCCGGTATCCGATCCGGTCCAGACGCCGGAGCCGGATATCTCTCCCACAGAGGCCCTGTTTGGTCCGGAAAGCTCCGGAACGGCTCCCGGTGCGTTCCATAACGCCCAGGATGAGGCCATGCTGTTTTACGAAGACGATGACGATGAATCATAAATAATGACCGGTAAGGAGGACCCACCAATGCTGAATACCGTTTTATTCGATATGGGCGGCACATTAGAGGACATCTGGAACACTCAGGAGACTCAGGCGAAAGCCATGGATGCGCTGCAGAAAACCCTGCAGGCGCACGGCCTGGAGCCGGGATGCAGCCCGGAGGAGTTTGACCGCCGGGTCATGGCTGGCCTGAAAGAATACAAGCGCTGGAGCGAGGGCCTGGAATTGGAGAAGAAGCCGGAGGAGATCTGGCCGGATTACTATCTGAAAGAATTTGGTTTCGATCGGGAAAAGCTGATCCCCATTACGGAGGAACTGGCCAATCTCTGGGAGGTGACCTATTACCACCGGGAGCTGCGGGGCGACGTTCTGGAAACGCTGGAAGCGCTGAAGGCCCGCGGCTACCATATCGGCATCATTTCCAACAATGCCTCCCTTTACAACGTGTTCAACATGCTGGAGGAGTATGGCATCCGGGGCTGCATGGAGGATGTGACGGTTTCCAGCGTGACCGGCTATCGCAAGCCCCATCCGGAGATCTTCCGCATTTCTCTGCGGCAGATGCAGACCACTGCCGAGAACTGCGTGTATGTGGGCGATACGATCTCCCGCGACATCATCGGCGCCAAGCAGGCGGGCTTCGGCAAAGCCGTTCAGATCGTTTCCGCCCTCTCTGCTCAAAAAGACGCGGCAACGGCACCGGATGCGGAAAAGCCCGACCTTGTGATCCAGAATCTTCTGGACATGATTCCTTGGCTGGATCAGATCAACCCCGATATGCACATCGACGAAGCCCAGCAGTCCTCCGGAATGTTCGTTCCGTTTTTCTGAATGAACGCAGCGTGACGTTAGGGCAAGAGCTATCAGCAGATCAGCGCATCATAGCCATCCAACGGAGAGAAGCACAGTTGAATACTGAAAAAAGCGGATGCACGTCTCAGGCGTGCATCCGCTTTTGCATAGCAAAATAAGAAATGTGCCATTTCCTCGCCCCTGCGAGGCAACCGGAAATGATGCACGAAAGCTTCATGCACTGGCATTTGTGCATGTTCGTGGTGCGCTGCTCTTGCATGAAGCTTTATACCGAAAACTACTCGCTGGGCGAGTCGTTCAATAGGAGCTTCTGCCGATGAGGAAAAATAAAACTTTCTCAGTTATGGTAGAAATACGGTCTGGCAAGGCTTCTTTGAACGCAAGCTATAGTATGCTGTTCTCCGTTACGCACAGAGTGAAATGTAATAACGCAGGTGTCTGCCATCTATTGCTATATGGCAGACACCTGCAAAAGTGCCGATTTCAAAAGTCCACGGGTCTTATCAAAGCAATCCCTAAAAATAGGATGATCGGTTTATTGATCCGTGTTTTCCTGAGGCAGGATCAGGTTCAGCAGAACTGCCATAATTGTGGCAATGACCACCGGCGTCTTACCGAAAATAATCGTAATGCTCTCTGGGAACTGGCTCAACGCAGACGAGGATTGAGAGATACCAACGCCCAACGCAGCCGACAGCCCTACAATGGTAGTATTGCGGGGGGAGATGGTTTCGGACGCGATCAGCTTCATGCCGGTCATAGCGATGGTGGAAAATACGGTGATGGTCGCTCCACCCAGCACGCATTGCGGAATCGTCGTTAAAATAGCTGAAAATTTAGGAATCAGACCCGCAAGCAGCAAAAATCCGCCGGCCAAAGCAAAAACCACCCGATTAACGACCTTATTTGTAGTAACAATACCTACATTTTGCGAATAGGTCGCTGTTGGCAGGCTGCCGAAAAATGCCGACAGCACATTGGTCAGGCCATAGGTAACAATACCGCCCTGCAGCTCTTGATCCGTGGGTTCCCGGTTCAACCCTCCCACCGTGGTGGCGGTCAAATCGCCAATCGCTTGAATCGCGTTGATGGCGAACAGAAGGGCGAGCGCGATGCAGGCCGAGAACTCAAACTTGATGCCGAAATGCATGAATTTGGGAAGGGAGAACCACGCCGCATCTCTCACTTCAGAGAGATCCACCATGCCAAACACAGCGGCGACAATATACCCGGCGATCATGCCCAGCAGAATGGCGGCAAGCTTGCAGATGCCCTTGCCCTTGTTGGACATGACCATCACAACGATCAGAGTGAACGCCGCCACCGCCCAGTTTTGCCATGAGCCGTGAACCAGCGCGGAGGTCAAGCCCTTTCGCAGCACGACTACCTCGTAAGTATTCCCGGCACCGCCAGCCATATAATTGATGGCGGTAGGATAGAGAGAAAGACCGATCGTGAACACCACCGTGCCGGTGATGATGGGTGGGAAAAATCTGCGGATCTTCTTCACAAAAACACCCACAACAGCGGCAACGATACCGCCAACGACCATTGCACCCGCAATGGTGGCAATGTCTCCGCCGCCGCCAACGATGGCCTGCATACTGGGCAAGTAAGCAAAGCTGATGCCGAACATTACAGGAAGTCCGGAACCCAGCTTGCCGCCAATGGGGAATAACTCGATCAGGGTCGTCACTGCGGACATGACCAAGGATACCTGAATGAGCAGAACGCGTTCACTCTGCGGTAATCCAAGCGCGTTGGCAATAATGATCGCCGGGGTAACACAGCCGACGATCATAGCGACTAAGTGTTGCAGTGCCAAGGAGATCGACATTCCAAGGGGCGGAATACCATTGAGCTGAAATAGTGCTTCGCGGCTGTAGTTACATTGTTTCATAAATCGTTTCCCTCGCTATCATCTAACTGGCAACAGAGGCGTATTTATTAAAATTTCCCTCATCAAAGCCTGAATTTTTGACAAAGTATACAAACTATTATAACCGAAAACCGCAGAAAGTCAACAGCTTGTCCTATAAGGCGCTTTGCGTGAACATCTTATAATGCGAGAACGGCAGCCTTGCGCTGAAACTGGCAATTTCCGTTAGTCCGTTTGAGCAATTCGATTCTGGCTTTGAACTTGGGGGTTGTGACTACCTGAGATCCAGAGGATTTGCGATAGATATGCAAGCTGCTCCGGCTGAAAAAGGGCACTGACATGATTTGCATAGAAAAAAGGGGGGAAGAGGGGGGAGAATCCCTACACGATTGACCAATTTTTAAAACTGTACTGATTTGAGCACTATCTGGGCTATGCCCGGATAGTACTCTTTGGTTGCGGGCGATTATTTGAGTATTCCGCGCGAGATTGCGCACCTCAACCGCTCAAATTGAGCATCCATTCCGGCGGGATTGAGCACCCTTGCCGCCGTCGTTGAGCACTGCGGTAAAATGTAGATATGCACCGTATTTTACGGTGTAAATATCTGCAAGGAGGTTACCTGTATGACCAATTACCGCGAGATCCTCAGGCTCCATAGCCTGGGACTCAACAAGACCGAGATCGCGTTAAGCTGCCAGTGCGCTCGGAACACTGTGGCAGCAACCCTGCAGCGGGCAGCAAACTGCGGCCTGCAATGGCCGCTGCCGGAGGAAATGTCGGATAAGCAGCTCTCAGAGCGGCTGTTTCCGTCCAGCACCTCAACGCCTGTCTACAAGATGCCGGACTACGAGTGGGTGCACCGTGAGATGCAGAAGAACGGCGTCACCTTGAGCCTGCTGTGGGTGGAATACTGTGAGCAGTGCCATCAGAACGACGAACTGCCCTACAAATCCACCCAGTTCAATAAATATTACGCGGACTATGTCCACAAAACGAAAGCCACCGTGCACTTTTCGTGCTGTTCCCGGAGCTTGAAGATCTCGTCGGCAATCTCGTCGTAGGCTTCTTTGCTATTGGCTTTTTTGAGAAGCTCTTTTTGGAGTCTCTGCAGTCTTTCATTGATACCATCAGCGGTATTTTGCTGAGCGCTTCGGATCACCTTTGCGATGTTCTGCTGGAGCTGCGCCTGGTAGGTTGACTTATCGCCAAGGAGCGTGTTGATTGCCTGAACTACCACATTTTCCAATACCGGCTCATTGACGATTCTTGCGTGGCATTCCTGTCCGGTTGGCTCCAGTCTACTGATGCAGCGCCAGACGATGGATTTGCAGCCGCGATTGTTACAGTGAATTCTGCGGAACATTTCACCGCATTCGCCGCAAATGACAATCTGTGCAAAGCAGTGGTTGCAGCTGTAGGAGCGCTTTTTGCCATTGGCACTGGTTTTGACCACTCGCCTGCGTACCAGCTCTTCCTGTACCCGCAAGAAGATGTCCTTTGGAATGATTGCTTCGTGGTTGCCCTCCACATAGTATTGCGGAACAATGTCATTGTTCTTCACTCTGGTTTTATTCAGGAAGTCTATGGTGTAGGTTTTCTGTAGAAGCGCATCGCCGATATATTTCTCATTGTGCAGGATCTTGTTGATGGTGCTGGTCCACCATTTTGTTTTGCCAGCGCCGGTGAGGATGCCGTCTGCTTCCAGACCTTTTGCAATCCGGTCCATAGAGTAAAGGCATTGTCGTAAAGAAGCTCCTCGGTTACCGCCGCTGTTTTCAGAAGCTGGACGGCACCTTCCGGCCCCCTGAACCCAAACCGGAAACGGATGTCCCGCAATCGGGGAATGGTCCCGGAGTACAGGCAGCGGAAGGCGAATTACCTGATTTGAATGAAATATCCGATTCCGGTAAAAGCAGACGGAGAGCAGATATAGCATACGAAGAACCCTTGGCGCAGCCTGAATAGGCTGCGCCTTTTGCATATAAAAGCGGACAAAGACGAGCGCATCGGTTCAGATGCGCCCGCCTTTTCTGCACTTATTCTTGCTGCTTGGCCCGCTGCTTTGCAACACTTGCGTGATGCTTTGCTTTGGATGTTTCCCCATGGGGCAGGCCCCACGGGGGCCCCTCGATTTCACTCAAATTGCCCGAAATGAATCTGGGCAATTTCAAGGTTTCACTTTGCGAAACGCCTGTACGTCGCATTTGCGGCGGCATGACCATGCCTCAGAACAATCCGGTGATCTTTCCGTCCTTGTCCACGTCGATCTTTTCGGCAGCGGGGACCTTGGGAAGACCCGGCATGGTCATGATGTCACCCGTGAGGGCCACGATGAACCCGGCGCCAGCGCTGACCTTCAGGTTCCGCACGGTGACGGTGAAGCCCTCGGGCGCACCCAGCAGAGTGGGATCGTCGGACAGGGAATACTGGGTCTTTGCCATGCACACCGGCAGATCGCCGAAGCCCAGATCAAAGAGCTGCTGGGCCTGCTTCTGGGCGGCGGGGGTCAGGACGGCCTGCGCGCCGCCGTAGACCCGGTTTACAATGGCGTTGAGCTTATAGATGAGAGAGGTGTTGTCGGGATAGGCGAAGGTGAACTCCTCCGGGGTGGGCTGCTCCGGGCAGGGCTCCTCGCACAGGCGTACCACTTCGGCAGCCAGGGCCTTGCCGCCCTCGCCGCCCTTGGCCCAGACCTCGGACAGCACAGCGCGGACACCCAGCTCCCGGCACTTGTCCTCCACCAGCTGCAGCTCGGCTTCCGTGTCGGTGGGGAAGGCGTTGACCGCCACCACGCAGGGCAGGTGGAAGGTGTTGCGGATGGTGTCTACGTGATGGAGCAGATTGGGCAGGCCCTTTTCCAGCGCGTCCAGATTCTCGTGGTTCAGCTCGGCCTTGGGCACGCCGCCGTGGCTTTTCAGTGCCCGGACAGTGGCTACCACCACCACGGCACTGGGCCGCAGGCTCGCCAGACGGCACTTGATGTCCAGGAACTTTTCCGCGCCCAGATCCGCGCCGAAGCCGGCCTCAGTCACAGCGTAATCGCCCAGCTTCAGGGCCATGCGGGTGGCGGTGACGGAGTTGCAGCCGTGGGCGATGTTGGCGAAGGGACCGCCGTGGATCAGCGTGGGCGTACCCTCCAGTGTCTGCACCAGATTGGGCTTCAGTGCGTCCTTCAGCAGGGCGGTCATAGCGCCCTCTGCCTTCAAATCGTGGGCGGTGACAGGCTTGCCGTCATAGGTGTAGGCCACGATCATCCGGCCCAGCCGTTCTTTCAGATCGGTGATGCCGCTGGCGAGACACAGCACCGCCATGACCTCGCTGGCCACGGTGATGTCAAAGCCGTCCTCCCGAGGAACGCCCTGCATTTTGCCGCCGATGCCGTCAATGATGTGGCGGAGCTGGCGGTCATTCATATCCACGCAGCGCTTCCAGGTGATCTGCTTTACGTCAATGCCCAGAGCGTTGCCCTGCTGAATGTGGTTATCCAGCATGGCGGCCAGCAGGTTGTTGGCCGCGCCGATGGCGTGGAAATCGCCGGTGAAGTGGAGGTTGATGTCCTCCATGGGGACCACCTGAGCGTAGCCGCCGCCGGCGGCGCCGCCCTTGACGCCAAACACGGGACCGAGAGACGGTTCCCGCAGAGCGGCCACGGCGCTTTTGCCCAGCTTCCGCAGACCGTCGGCCAGACCCACGGAGGTGGTGGTCTTGCCCTCGCCTGCCGGGGTGGGGTTAATGGCGGTCACCAGGATCAGTTTGCCGTCAGGCCGGTCGGCCCGATCCTTCAGCAGACGGTGATCGATCTTGGCCTTGTAGCGGCCATACTGTTCCAGATATTCCTCATCGATCCCCGCGGTGGCGGCGATCTCCGTGATGGGGCGCATCCGGCACTGCTGGGCGATCTCAATATCAGTCAACATGATCCGTGTCCTCCCGTTCTCAAATGTCAAAATACTTCTTCGCAGACTGGAACAGCTTCATATCATAGCAGCCGTCCACGTTTTTGTAAAGGCCGTCGGCCACACGCTCGGAGTGGCCCATCTTGCCCAGCACCCGGCCGTCGGGAGACATGATGCCCTCCACAGCCCAGATGGAGCCGTTGGGGTTTACGTCCACGTCCATGCCGGGGACACCGTGCTCGTCCACATACTGAGTGACGATCTGGCCGTTGTCAGCCAGCTTCCGAACCAGCTCCTCACTGCACAGGAACCGGCCCTCGCCGTGGGAGATGGGGACGGTGTAAATATCGCCCACCTGCGTCCCTGCCAGCCATGGAGAGCGGTTGGAGGCAACGCGGGTCCGCACCAGACGGGACTGGTGGCGGCTGATGGTGTTGAAGGTCAGGGTGGGGCAGGTCTCGTCGGTGTCGATGATCTCACCGTAGGGGACAAGACCCAGCTTGATGAGCGCCTGGAAACCGTTGCAGATGCCCAGCATCAGGCCGTCCCGGTTTTTCAGCAGGTCCATGGCGGCGTCCCGCACCTCCGGGTTGCGGAAGAAGGCGGTGATGAACTTGGCGGAGCCGTCCGGCTCGTCACCACCGGAGAAACCGCCGGGGACGAAAATGATCTGGCTGTTCCGGGCTGCCTTGGCGAAGCGGCTGATGGAGTCGGCCACGCCCTGAGCGGACTGGTTGTTCAGCACCAGGATCTCAGGTTCCAATCCGGCCCGCTGAACGGCACGGGCGGAGTCATATTCGCAGTTGGTACCGGGGAACACGGGGATCAGCACCTTGGGGACCGCCACGCCAGCTTTGGGAGCCGTCCGGGGAGCGGCGGGGGCGGAGAGCACGGGAACCTCCGCCGGATCGGCGATGGTACGGCTGGGATAGACAGATTCCAGAACGCCCTCGTTCAAAGCCAGAAGCTCGGAAATGGGGGCGCTGTCATCGGCGATCCGCACCACAGGCTCGGTGGTGGTGATGCCCAGACGGAGAGCGCCCTCCACGTCCTCGGTCAGTTCCGCTACGATGGCGCCGGGATACAGGGTGTTCCAATCCAAGTCGGCGTTTTCGGCGGTGAAGCCGATCTCGTTGCCGAAGGACATCTTCATCACGCCCTCAGCAAGACCGTTTTCCACGGCCCACGCCGCCCGGACCTTGCCGGCCAGCGCCAGATCATGCAGCCGCTCCCATGCCGCCTTGACACTATCTGCGTCCGTGCCGGAGAACAGGTAAACGGGATGGCCCGCTTCCTTGAACTCAGGAGAAAGCACCTCGCCAGTTTTCAGCGGCGCAATGGCGAAGGAGATCAGCGTGGGCGGCACGTCCAGATCCAGGAAGGTGCCGGACATGGAGTCCTTACCGCCAATAGCGGCGGCGCCCAGCTCCAGCTGCGCGTCCACAGTGCCCAGCAGAGCGGAGAAGGGCTTGCCCCAGCGCTCCGGCTCATTGCGGAGCTTTTCAAAGAACTCCTGGAAGGAGAGATAGGCTTTTTTGTAGTCCGCACCGGCGGCCACCAGCTTGGCCATAGAGGTGTAGACCGCGTTGTAGGCTCCGGTGTAGGGGTCGGTGCAGGTCTGCTCCGGGTCGCAGCCCCAGGCCATGACGCTGGCCTGATCCGTTTCCTGGCCGGGCAGGACGGGGAATACGGCGGCCATAGCCTGTGCCGGGGTGCGCTGTGTCCGGCCGCCGAAGGGCATGAGGATAGACCCAGCGCCGATGGTGCTGTCGAACCGCTCCACAAGGCCGCGGCGAGAGGCGCACTTCAGGCTGGAGGCCATCTCCCGGAGGGACTGGAACCGGGGCTTTGCCAGCTCGGCGCGGTCCTTCTCTGCCACGCGGACCCCGGCGTGCTTCACAGCGCCGTTGGTGTTCAGGAAATCACGGCTCAGGTCGGCGATGACCGTGCCGTTCCATTCCATGACCATCCGGGCCTCATCAGTGACCACAGCCACCCGGTAGGCTTCCAGATTTTCCGATTCGGCGGCGGCGATGAAGGCGTCCACATCCTCGGGGGCCACCACCACGGCCATGCGCTCCTGAGATTCGGAGATGGCCAGCTCCGTGCCGTCCAGACCGTCATACTTCTTGCGAACGGCGTCCAGATCGATCCGCAGGCCGTCCGCCAGCTCGCCGATGGCAACGCTGACGCCGCCGGCGCCAAAGTCGTTGCACCGCTTGATGAGGCGGGTCACGGCGCTGTCCCGGAACAGGCGCTGGATCTTGCGCTCCTCGGGGGCGTTGCCCTTCTGGACCTCGGAGGCCATGGTGGAGAGGGATTTCAGGTTGTGGCTCTTGGAGGAGCCGGTTGCGCCGCCGATGCCGTCCCGGCCGGTGCGTCCGCCCAGCAGAATGACCACATCTCCGGGGGCGGGGCACTCACGGCGGACGTTATAGGCGGGAGCCGCCGCCACCACCGCGCCGCATTCCAGACGCTTGGCGATGTAGCCCTCGTGGTACAGCTCCGCCACATGGCCGGTGGCCAGACCGATCTGGTTGCCGTAGGAGGAATAGCCCGCAGCGGCGGTCTGGCACAGCTTCCGCTGAGGCAGCTTGCCGGAGAGGGTCTGGTCGAGGGAGGCACGGGGGTCTCCCGCACCGGTCACCCGCATGGCCTGATGGACGTAGGCACGGCCGGACAGGGGGTCCCGGATGCAGCCGCCGATGCAGGTGGCCGCGCCGCCGAAGGGCTCGATCTCCGTGGGGTGGTTGTGGGTCTCATTTTTGAACATCAGCAGCCAGTCCTGGGCTTCGCCGTCCACCGTGGCGGTGACATGGATGGAGCAGGCATTGATCTCCTCGCTCTCGTCCAGCTCCGGCAGCAGGCCCCGCTTTTTCAGAACCTTCGCGCCGATGGTGGCAATGTCCATCAGGGTCTGAGGCCGCTTGGCGGCCTTTTCCTCGCCGTAGACCTCCACCCGTGCGGCCAGATACCGCTCGTAGGCGGCCTGAATGGCCGCGTCATGAATTTCCACCTGGTCGATGTGGGTGGAGAAGGTGGTGTGGCGGCAGTGGTCGGACCAGTAGGTGTCTACCACCCGGATCTCGGTGATGGTGGGGTCCCGCCCCTCGTCATCCCGGAAATAGCCCTGCAAAAATTTCAGATCGTCCAGATCCATGGCAAGACCCAGCTCGTCCCGCAGAGCGTCCAGCGCGGCAGCGTCCATGGAGGTGAAGCCCTCCACGGTCCGGACGGTGGTAGGAATATCGTATTCCATCCGCAGGGTCTCCGGCAACTCCAGAGACGCCTCCCGGCTCTCCACCGGGTTGATGACATACTTCTTGACGGCCTCGACCTGCTCCGCCGTCAGCTCACCCTCCAGAACATATACCCGGGCGGTGCGGACCGTGGGCCGCTCGCCTTGGGATAAGATCTGGATGCACTGGGCGGCGGAGTCCGCCCGCTGGTCATACTGGCCGGGCAGATACTCTACGGCGAACACCGTGTCTCCCTGAGGCACTTCACTCGTCACCGTGTCCAGCTGGGGCTCGGACAGCACCGTTTGAACGGCGTAGTCGAACAGTTCCCGGCTGATGCCCTCCAAATCATAGCGGTTGAACAGCCGCAGACCCGTCAGGGATTGGATACCCAGAAATGCCCGCAGATCCTCCAACAGAGCGCGGGCTTCGTTAGCCAGCGCTTCTTTCTTTTCTACATATACTCTGTAAACCATGCCTGCCCTTGCTCCCTTCAGTGTTCCAGCGCTTTCAGGGCGCGCTGGCCGATATCGTGACGGTAGAAGGCATTGTCGAAATGAACGCTCTCCACCCGCTCATAGGCTTTTTCAATGGCGCTTTTCAGATCCGCCGCCGTGGCGGTAACGCCCAGCACCCGGCCGCCGCTGGTCAGCAGACGGTCCTCCTCCCGCTTCGCTCCGGCCACATAGGTGTGGGCGGCAGTCTCGGCGGGCATGGTGATGGCGAAGCCCTTTTCATAGTGCTCCGGATAGCCGCTGGATGCCATGATGACACAGCAGGCGGCGCCGTCGGAGAACTTCACCTCAGTTTCTGCCAGCGTTCCGTTCCGGCAGGCCTGCATGATCGTCAGCAGATCGCTTTTCAGGAGGGGCAGGACCACCTGTGTCTCCGGATCACCGAAGCGGCAGTTATACTCAATGACCTTGGGGCCTTTCGGCGTCAGCATCAGTCCGAAGTAGAGGCAGCCCCGGAAGGTACGGTTTTCCGCGTTCATGGCCTCCATGGTGGGCAGAAAAATGGTCTCCATGCACACGTGGGCCATGTCCTCGGTGTAGTAGGGGTTGGGGGCCACGGTGCCCATGCCGCCGGTATTCAGACCCTCGTCATGGTCATGGGCCCGCTTGTGGTCCATGGAGGACACCATGGGGACCACGGTCTTGCCGTCGGTAAAAGCCAGCACGGAGACCTCCGGGCCGGTGAGGAATTCCTCAATGACCACCTGATTTCCGCTGTCGCCGAAGGCGCGGTCCAGCATGATGGATTCCACGGCGGCAACGGCATCCTCCCGGGTCTCAGCGATGAGCACGCCCTTGCCCAGGGCCAGACCATCGGCCTTGACCACCACGGGCAGGGCGCAGGACTTCACATAGTCCATCGCGGCGGCAGCATCGGTAAATACCTGATACTCCGCCGTGGGGATCCCGTATTTTTTCATCAGGTCCTTGGAAAAGACCTTGCTGCCCTCAATGATGGCGGCCTTCGCCTCCGGGCCGAAGCAGGGGATCCCAGCGGCCTCCAGCGCGTCCACCGCACCCAGCACCAGCGGATCGTCCGGCGCCACCACGGCGAAGTCAATGCTGTGGGTCTTGGCAAAGTCCACCTGCGCGGAAATATCCTTCGCGCCGATCTCCGGGACGCACACAGCGTCAGCAGCGATGCCGCCGTTGCCGGGAGCGCAGTAGATCGTCTCCACAGCGGGATTCTCTTTCAATTTTTTGACGATGGCGTGCTCACGGCCGCCGCCGCCGATAACCAGAAGGTTCATGGTTCCCTCCCTGAATGATTTTTAGCTGCTGCCCCGCAGACGTCTTCCGCAAACCGGTAAGGTGTTTACGGGGGAATGTGCGGGGCAGCGGAACGGATCTGCGTTTGCGTCTGTGCGGACGCGGAAGCTTTGAATTGTACGGCGGCTCAGTGATGGAACAGCCGTGCGCCGGTGAAGGCCAGCACCATGCCGTATTTGTCGGCGGTGGCGATGACATGGTCATCCCGGATGGAGCCGCCGGGCTCGGCAATGTAGGTCACGCCGGACTTTCTGGCCCGCTCCACGTTGTCACCGAAGGGGAAGAAGGCATCGCTGCCAACAGTGACGCCGGCCTGCGTGGCGATCCAAGCCTTCTTTTCCTCCGGGGTCAGGACCTCGGGGCGGACCTTGAAGGTGTTCTGCCACACACCGTCGGCCAGCACGTCCTCATACTCGTCGGAGGTGTAGATGTCGATGGCGTTGTCCCGGTCAGGGCGGCGGATGTTGTCTACGAATTGCAGACCCAGCACCTTGGGATGCTGGCGCAGATACCAGTTGTCCGCCTTTTGACCAGCCAGACGGGTGCAGTGGATGCGGCTTTGCTGGCCTGCGCCCACGCCGATGGCCTGACCGTCCTTCACATAGCAGACGGAGTTGGACTGGGTGTATTTCAGAGTGATGAGGGCCACGATCATGTCGATCTTGGCAGCCTCCGGAAGCTCCTTGTTTTCAGAGACGATGTTGGTCAGCATCTCCCTGTCGATCACAAGGTTATTGCGGCCCTGCTCGAAGGTGACGCCGAACACATCCTTGTGCTCCACGGCGGCGGGGACGTAGTCCGCGTTGATCTGGACCACGTTGTAGCCGCCCTTCTTCTTGGTTTTCAGAATTTCCAGCGCCTCGTCGGTATAGCCGGGGGCGATGATGCCGTCGGACACCTCGCCCTTGAGGTACTGGGCGGTGGCGGCGTCGCAGACGTCGGACAGAGCGGCCCAGTCACCGTAGGAGCACAGGCGGTCAGCACCCCGGGCGCGGATATAAGCGCAGGCGATGGGGGAGAGCTCGGCGGCGTCATCCACGAAGTAGATCTTCCGGTCCACCTCGCTCAGGGGCCGTCCCACGGCGGCACCGGCGGGGGAGACGTGCTTGAAGCTGGCGGCGGCGGGCAGGCCGGTGGCGGCCTTCAATTCCTTCACCAGCTGCCAGGAGTTCAGCGCATCCAGCAGGTTGATATAGCCGGGCTTTCCGTTCAAAACGGTAAAGGGCAGGTCAGAGCCGTCCTGCATAAAGACCTTGGACGGCTTCTGGTTGGGGTTGCAGCCATATTTCAGTTCCAACTCGTTCATTTCGGCACCTTCTCCTTAATCTCCCAGATTTTTGTTGAACAGACGTACCTCGCCGTTCACGTTGGTATAGAGGGACACCTTGTTGTCTCCGTTCAGAGCGGCCCAGACCTCCTCCGGCTTGGGAACGGTGACCTCCAGAGGCTCACCGGCAAAGGTGGGCAGAGGATTTCCGTCGCCCTGATAGGTGCTGATGAAATAGCCCTGATTCTCGTCGCAGCCCTCATAGCAGAAGAATTCCCGCAGGCAGCGGCCGTTCTTGTGCTTCAGAATGGACATCTCAAAAGAGCCGTCGGCATTCAGAATGGCGGAGATGCGGGGGGTCCAGTTGGGCTCGTCCGGCTCGTATTCCCGGGTCATCAGACCCTTGCGGAAATCGCCGTGCTGGCAGATGGTGTCCGTCTGGTCGCCGTTGGTGACCACCAGCGCGTCGCCCATGGTCCGGACGGGATGATAGATGATGAGGCTGGGATCCTCCAGCTTGGCGGGATCATGAGCCTCGGTGCGGATGCCGTCCTCCGTTTTCACGAAGATCCGGTTGCGGCTGTTGGCGCTGCGGCCCATGATGAAATAGTAAACGAGGTCCCGGCTTACAAGGATGCCCCGGCCGGGGTAGGGATTCTCCCGCAGAAGGGTCAGAAAATCAAGCATTGCTCTTCTCCTTTACGATTTGTTCCGAGACCAGCTCCGCTGCCCGAGGCAGAAGCAGCCATTCGGCCTGCTCCATGACCCGGCGCTGAAGGGTTTCGGGGGTGTCGTCCGGCAAGACCTCCACAGCTTTTTGCAGCAGGATCTCTCCGCCGTCCGGGATCTCATTGACAAAATGCACCGTGGCTCCCGTGACCTTCACGCCCTTGGCCAGAGCGGCCTCGTGGACCTTCAGACCGTACATCCCCTTGCCGCAGAAGGCGGGGATCAGAGAGGGATGCACATTCAGGATGCGGGAGGGCCAGCGGGCGGTAAAGTCCGCACTGAGGATGGTGAGGAAGCCGGCCAGAACAATGAGGTCGATCTCATGCGCCGCCAGCAGGTCGGACAGGGCGGACTCAAAGGCCGCCTGACCGCCGCAGCGCTTGGGGGAGACCGTCTCGGCAGGAACGCCGGCGTTGGCCGCCCGGGTCAGGGCGTAGGCTCCTTCATTGGAGGAGACCACCAGCGCAATCTCTCCGTGGGGCAGCAGTCCCGCCGCCTGCGCGTCCAGCAGTGCCTGTAAATTTGTGCCGCCGCCGGAGACCAGCACGGCGATCTTCGCTTTTTTCATAGTCATGATTTCTCCTTTGACGCCGATGCACCGATTCCTTTCAGCGCACCGGAGCAGTATACGTCAGGATACCGCGGAAAAGCGGGACAGTGCGTACCGGGAGCGGTTTCACTCAGCACAAAACAACTTTTTCTTCGCCGGCAACGATCTCGCCGCAGACATAGGCGTCGATCCCCTCTGCCTTCAGAGCGGAGAGGGCCGCGTCGGCGGTCTCGGGGCTGACGATCACCGCCATGCCCACGCCCATATTGAAGGTGTTGAACATATCGTGCTCGTCGATGCCGCCCTTTTTCTGGAGCAGACGGAAAATGGCGGGTGTTTTGACAGCGGCCTTGTCGATCTTGGCGCACAGGCCGTCGGGGATGCAGCGGGGGACATTCTCGTAGAAGCCGCCGCCGGTGATGTGGCTGACGCCCTTCACGTCTGCGGCCTCGATGCAGCGGAGGACGGGCTTGACATAGATGACGGTGGGACGGAGCAGGGCCTCGCCCAGGGTTTCACCCAGCTCGTCATCATACCGGCCCAGATCGGCGTTCTCCACGTCGAATACCTTGCGGACCAGAGAGTAGCCGTTGGAGTGGAAGCCGGAGGAGGGCAGAGCCAGCACCACATCGCCCTCCGCCATGCGGCCGGAGTCAATGACCTTGGGCTTGTCCACAACACCCACGGTGAAGCCTGCCAGATCGTAGTCATCGGCGGCCATCATGCCGGGGTGCTCGGCGGTCTCACCGCCGATGAGGGCGCAGCCGGCCTGGACACAGCCCTCCGCCACGCCGGAGACGATGGCTGCCACCTTTTCCGGCACGTTCTTGCCGATGGCGATGTAATCCAGGAAAAACAGGGGCTTCGCGCCGCAGCAGATCACGTCGTTCACGCACATGGCCACGCAGTCGATGCCGATGGTGTCATGCTTGTTCAGCAGTTCGGCCAGACGCAGCTTGGTGCCCACACCGTCGGTGCCGGAAACCAGCACCGGCTCCGTCATACCGGTCAGATCGGGGGCAAACAGGCCGCCGAAGCCGCCAATGTCAGAAACTACGCCGGGGATGTGGGTGCGCTTGACGTCCGCGCTCATCAGCTTGACGCCCTTGTAACCGGCAGTGATGTCCACACCGGCTGCCGCATAGGCGGCGGAGTGAGATTTTTCCATGTCGATCATTCCTTTCCGTTCCAGCAGTAGGTACAGACCTTATCCCGGTCAATGCCGATGGCTTCCAGCACGCCGTCCAAAGACTGATAACCGAGAGAATCAAAACCGAATTTTTCACAGATGGACTTGAGCAGGCACTGACCCCGCTCCGTGGAGGAATCGGAGTACTCGTCCAGATGCTTGTGTCCTTCATCACCCTCCAGCTCCTGAATCACCCGCCGGGCCAGCAGCTCCATATCGGAGTTGCCCCGGGAGAAGTTCAGGTACTTGCAGCTATACATAATGGGCGGGCAGGCGGAGCGCATGTGGACCTCTTCCGCACCGGACTCATAGAGGAAGTCCACCGTTTCCCGGAGCTGGGTGCCCCGGACGATGGAATCGTCCACAAACAGCAGCTTTTTCCCCTGAATCAGCTCGGAAACGGGGATCTGCTTCATTTTGGCCACCTGGTTGCGGACCTCCTGGTTGGCAGGGGTGAAGGACCGGGGCCAGGTGGGGGTGTACTTTACAAAGGGGCGGGCAAAGGGTTTGCCGCTGCGGTTGGCGAAGCCGATGGCGTGGGGGACGCCGGAATCCGGCACGCCCGCCACATAGTCCACCTTAGGGAGCCGGCCCTGGGCCACCTCGTCGCGGGCCATGATCTCGCCGTTGCGATAGCGCATGACCTCCACGTTGACGCCCTCATAATTGGAGTTGGGGTAGCCGTAATAGGTCCAGAGAAAGCCGCAGATCTTCATTTCCTTACCCGGAGGAGAGACGGTCTCATAGCCGTTCCGGGTCAGGGCCACGATCTCACGGGGACCTAACTCGTAAGCATCCTCATAGCCCAGCTTATGATAGGCGAAGGATTCAAAGGATACGCACAGGCTGCCGTCCGGGTGCTTGCCTACCAGCACAGGCAGACGGCCCAGCCGGTCGCGGGCAGCCAGAATACCGTCCGGCGTCATCAGCAGGATCGTGATAGAGCCTTTGATCATCTCCTGCGCGTACAAAATGCCCTCCACCAGATTTTCCTTCATATTGATGAGGGCGGCCACCAGCTCGGAGACATTGACCTTTCCGCTGCTCTGGGCCATGAACTGATGCCCGTGGTCGGAGAAATAGGTATCGATCAGCTCGTCGATGTTGTTGATGATACCCACCGTGCAGATGGCGTACAGGCCCAGATGGGAGCGCACCAGCAGCGGCTGTGGGTCGGTGTCGCTGATGCAGCCCATGCCGATGTGGCCCTTGAACTCATGCAGCGCGCTTTCAAATTTCGTGCGGAAGGGGGTGTTTTCAATATCGTGGATCTCCCGGACGAACCCGGTCTCCGGCCCGTAAACCACCATGCCGCCCCGGCGGGTACCCAGATGGGAGTGGTAGTCCGTGCCGAAAAATACGTCCAGCCCCACATCCCGGTGGGAGATCGCTCCAAAATAACCGCCCATTACGCGAAGAACAGCTGGGAGAGGGTCATGGGATCGATGTACTGGCCGTCCTTATAGACCCGCATGTTGCCGCTGGCCACCTCGTCGATGAGCATAACGCTGCCGTCGGGTGCATAGCCGAACTCAAACTTGATGTCATAGAGGACCATGCCCTTTTCCTTCAGATCATCGGCCACGATCTGAGTGATCTTCTGGGTCTCCTCCTTGATGGCATCATACTGCTCGGCGGTCATCACGCCCAGAGCAACCAGCGCGTCCTTGGTCACCAGAGGATCGCCCTTCTCGTCATTCTTGAAGGTGGTCTCCACATAGGCGGGCAGGTCGGCGCCCTCAGCGATATACTCGCCGTAGCGGCGGATGAAGGAGCCGACGGCCTTGTGACGGCAAATGACCTCCAGGCCATGGCCAAAGACCTTGGCAGGGAGGACTTCCATCGTGGTATTATTCAGGTCGGCGCTGACAAAATGGGTCTTGATGCCGGCGGCGTTGATCTTCTCAAAGAAATAGATGCTCATGCGCAGGTTCACATCGCCCACGCCGTCGATGGTCAGGCCCACGGAGTTCTCGCCGGGATCGAATACGCCGTCCTTGCCGGTGCAGTCATCCTTGAACTTCAGCAGATAGTTGCCGTTTTCCAGAGCGTAAACGTTCTTGGTCTTGCCAGTATAAACGAGTTCCATAGTATTGTACCTCCAAAATGTTTTGAATATCGGTTTTATCAGGAAAAGATCAATGCTTGTGTGAACAGCTTAGTGGGCCAGCTCCGCCTGCAGCTTGGCCTCCTTGGCGGCGATCTGCTCTGCCATCTCGGAGCGCTGAGCGTCCAGCTTGGCGGCCAGCGCGTCATCGCTGACGGCCAGAATCTGAGCGGCCAGCACAGCGGCATTCTTCGCGCCATTGATGGCCACGGTAGCCACGGGGATGCCGCTGGGCATCTGGACGGTAGCCAGCAGAGCGTCCAGTCCGTCCGCAGCGCCGCCCTTCATGGGGATGCCGATGACCGGCAGGGTGGAATTTCCGGCGAAGGCGCCCGCTAAATGGGCCGCCATACCGGCGGCGCAGATCAGCACGCCGAAACCGTTGGCCCGGGCGTTTCTGGCGAAGTCCGCGGCGGCGGCGGGGGTGCGGTGGGCGCTGAGAATGTGGGCCTCATAGGGGATGCCGAAGGTCTCAAGCTGCTGGCAGGCCCCCTTTACAACGGGCCAGTCAGAGTCGCTTCCCATAATGACTGCTACTTTTTTCATGCGATCCTCCTTAAAAAGATAAAAATGCAAATAAAAAAAAGGGTAAACCGCTCCCCATGGATCTCCATGGAGAACAGGTTTGCCCAGACGGTCGACAGTACGTATGACAGCAGGCTTCCATGTGGTGCTCCACGTTCCGTCAGTTGCCTGTGCTTCAATATAATCATTATCTCAGACGCGACAGAAAATGTCAATTCCTGACACGGCTTTTTCCGTGGGACCTCGCCACAAAAATTTGAAAAGATTGTTGCGATTTTTGCACAATATGTTAAAAAAGTATCTATTTTCAACGAAATAAGTTATGCTAATTGGAGGTATTACCTATACTTCTTCTGGGAGGCCTTATGCCTTTCACAGCTATAAGGCGGCGTCTGCATGTCTGACCGCTGAAAAACTGTTATGAACAGGGGAAACGCACCTCTTTGCTCTTGCACCGGGGCGGGCGCGCAGGTATAATGATGAAAAAGAGCATTAACAAATGACGGAGGTGGCTTCATGTACGAAAACGGGAAGATCTATATGGGTCTGGCAGGTGGCAAGCGGGTGGAACTGGCGCTGAATATGTGCAACCGCCACGGATTGATCGCTGGGGCCAGCGGCACCGGCAAGACCGTCACCATGAAGGTGATGGCGGAGTCCTTTTCCGACGCCGGTGTGCCGGTGTTTCTGTGTGATGTGAAGGGCGACGTGGCGGGCATCTGCGCGCCGGGCCAGAGCAGCGAGGGCATGGAAAAGCGCATCGACAAATTCGGCCTGCGGGACCGCTTTGTCTACCAGGGCTATCCCACCACCTTCTGGGATGTTTATCAGGAGGGCGGCCACGCCGTCCGGGCCACCGTCAGCGACATGGGACCGGAGCTTCTCAGCCGAATTTTGGGCTTGACGGCGGTACAGGAGGGAATTCTGCACATCGTGTTTCAAATTGCGGATGACAAGGGGCTGCTGCTGATCGACCTGAAGGATCTGCGGGCCATGCTGACCTATGTCAACGAGCACCGCACCGAATACATGATGACCTATGGAAATATCACATCTCAGTCGGTGGCGGCGATCCTGCGGGCGCTGCTGCCACTGGAGCAGCAGGGCGGCGAGCTGTTTTTCGGGGAACCGGCGCTGGACATCCGCGACTGGATGCGCACGGCTGCTGACGGCCGGGGCATGATTAATGTGCTGGACTGCGTCAAGCTGGTGCAGAATCCCACGCTGTACGCCAGTTTCCTGCTGTGGATGCTGTCGGAGCTGTTTGAGATCCTGCCGGAGGCTGGCGATCTGGACAAGCCCCGGATGGTATTCTTCTTTGACGAGGCCCACATGCTGTTCCGCGATGCGCCCACTGTGCTGCTGCAAAAGGTGGAGCAGACGGTGAAGCTGATCCGTTCCCGGGGCGTGGGCGTATACTTTGTGACGCAAAGTCCCGGCGATATTCCAGACACCGTGCTGGCGCAGCTTTCCAATCGGGTGCAGCACGCCCTCCGGGCCTATACCCCCACGGAGCTGAAGGCTGTCCGCGCGGCGGCGCGGGCCTTCCGGCCCAATCCCGCGTTTCAGGCGGAGGATGCCATCATGGAGTTGGGCGTGGGCGAGGCGCTGACCTCGTTCTTGGACGAAGCGGGCGTACCCGCTATGGTGGAGCGCACGAAGATCATCTGCCCACAGAGCCTCATGTCGGTGCCGGAGCCCATGGTCCGGGCCAAGGTGATGATGCATGACGGCATGGAGAAGTATGACGAGTTTGTGGATAACGTGTCAGCCTACGAGGTGCTGACAGCGGAACGGGAGGAAGCGGAGGCCGCCAAACAGGAGGAGGCCGACCGCAAGGCCCGTGAAAAGGAGGAGGCTCAGGCGGAAAAGCTGCGTCTGAAAGAGGAAGAGGCCGAACGAAAACGTAAGCAGAAGCTGGAGGACGAGGCTCGCCGCAAGGCGGAGCGCCGGGCGGCCAAGATCGAGTCCCAACTGATCTCAGCAGGCGGTCAGGTGCTCAAGCGGGGCCTGCTGGGTGTGCTGAAAAAGTGGTAACGCGGTTTTTGACGGAATACCTATTAACAAACATGAAAAGGAGAACGTGATATGAAAAAGAGAATTTCGGTCCCATTTTTAGCGGCTGCGATTGTGGTTTTGGCCCTGCTTGCGGTGATCGTCATTGCAAAACCCTTTCCCCAAAAAGCATCGGCGGTATTCCCGGAAAAGCTGTTGGAGCTCCCCTGCACCGTGGCGCGGGAATCCATAGACGGCGCGGAAAAGATTGATCTTACAAATGACCAGAAGGGAGCCCTGTTGAATGAACTGGAAACCATTCAAGTAGTACGGAGGGGAACCTCTGACAGCAAGGTCGGCCCCTACGATCAGTATGTGTACCGCTTCAGCTTTGAAAATCAGCAGGAGATCTCAATGGATGACCGCGGAACGCTCTATACGCAGAAGGGCGGCTATACGATGACCGGGGACTTCTCCGGCGTACTGGACCTCTTGAATGGCTGGTTCTGAGCTGAGCACCGGAGCCGGGCAGAATAAATGGCAAATAGAGTCTTGCAGAGTGCGTATTCATAAATGCTGATTGAAATAGCGACAGATAAGAAAATGCTCTGCAAAAGTCTGCCTTCCATTTGGAAGGCAGACTTTTTCGCCTATCAGCCGGTAAGGGTCAGGCTGCGCTGAACTCCTCCCGCAATTCCTCCATGGCCTCGGACACATGATCCGCAGAAAAGCAGAACCGGCCGTTTTCATCATATACCTCAATGTGTCCCATCACATACCGCAGTTCAAATCGCTCCATCTTTATAACCCCTTCCGTGGTGTGTTGTTTTCTGATTACATGCTCAGTATACAATACATACTGTCCTATAAAACGGACACTGTCACCAGCTGCGATCCCTGTACGGCGTATTTTTCTCAGATCGATCTGTGGCTCAGAGCATGATACTGCCGGTTTCTCTGCCGGCCATCGCGGTATTCAGCAGCGTTTCCTTGCAGACGGCGGCGAAGTACCGACTTTCTTCAAATCTGCCCGGGTAGTGCTTCTCAATGAATGTCAGAGTTTCTTTTAGCTGCAACATGGCGGCGAACATATGCTTGCAGGCGTAAGTGCAGAAACAGTCGCAAACCAGATTTCTGATCTCGCCATCGATGTAGTCACATTCCAGCTCGTAGGGCTGTGTCCCTTCCACAATGGCCTGCACATGGGTTTTATCCAGAGAGATGTACCGCACCCGGTTTTCTCTGTAATAGTCATGTCCCCGCTCCGCAATGGCGTCGCTGATCTTCATGGTTTGCAGATCATTCAACTGAAAGCCGCTGCCGTCCTGTTCGGAAACAATCTCCGTATCCTCCTTCTCAGGTGCCTTGAACCAGGTGATGACCTGTTCATAAGGGAGTGCGCTGCGATCAAAGGTGACGAAGTGCGATCCGGCAAAATGGAATTCACCGTGGACCTTCGTATCGGCCACGCTGATGACCCGCTTGTAGTCGGACAGCTTGATCTTGAAGGTATAGCAGACATCCACCACATGACCGCGGAAACCTTCCAGCTTTCCATCCACAAAGACCAGATCGCCGCAGTGGAGATCAAATTGATCGTTGTAGTAGGAGAGCGTCATGTTGCGAGCAGGGAAGTGGATCAGCACCAGGGATCTGGTAGGCTTCGGCTTTCTGGAAATAACAAACCGCGCGGCAGCCTCGTGCCTGCTTTCCTTTTCAGCGGCGGAAAAAACGATCTTGAACTTCATAAAACCCCTCCTTCAAAATGATCGGGTGTCCTTCCAGTGTCATCATTTTACAATCTTACCTGTCCCAATAACCGGACTGCGACGAAAAAACGGCTCTGACCGTAATGGTCAGAGCCGCTTGATCTGAATTTGATTCAGTTTTTATGCCTGCGGGCCGTAAAGTGCCGCGACGGAGCCGATATGCGCCTTCATGCTGTCCACAACATGAGCGGGGCCTACGATCTGCGCCTGAGGGCCAAAACCCAGCACCCACGCAAAGAACTGAGGGCTGACCACCACGTCCGTCCGGACGGTGAAATGGGCCGGGCCGTCGGGGACGATGAATACCTCGCTGCCCAGCCGGTCCAGAACGGCGCCTACCAGGTGATTTTCAAACCGCATCTGTACCTTGATCTCTTCGCCGGTGAACATACCGAAGGTTTTGCGGGTGTAGACCGCCATGTCCAGCGCCTGATAGACCTCCTGACCGTCCCGCTCCTCATCCAGCGTGGAGATCTTCTCCATCTTGTCCACGCGGTAGTGCTTGATGATTCCAGCCTCAGAGTCATAGGCCACCAGATAGTAGTTTTCATCGTCCCAGGTCATGGCGAAGGGACTGACTACATAGTATGCGCCGCCGTGGCGGTACTGCCGCTCCTTGGCCACATTGTACTCAAAGTACAGAAACCGGATCTTCCGGTTATTGGAGATGCCGTTGTGAATCTCATCCACATTGTAGTAGATGGACTCGTTCATGGTCTTGATGCGGTTTTTCACAAAGACCTGCCGGTGAAGAAGCTGGGCGCTGTGTACGCTGGCCAATGTCTCGATCTTCTTGATGAGGGACGCGGTCTTTTTGTGGGTGATGAATTTGGAGGACTGCACGCTGTCCACCAGCAGCTTCAGCTCCGGCAGCTCAAAGGTGCGGCTTGCCACATAATAGCCGAACACGCGGCCCCGCTTGCATTCCTCAATATCCATGCCGAAGGTGCGCAGCGCCTCGATGTCATCGTAAATGCTTTTGCGCTCTGCGGCGATGCCGTTGGACTCTAAGTATTGAATCATCTGATTGACTGTAATCGGGTGCTCCTCGTCGGAGTTCTGAAGCAGATAATTCATGACATGAAGTAATTTCAATTTCTGGAAAGAGGATCTGGCCATATATGTTCCACCTTTCTGCGCCCGGATCAGCAGGCGTGAACCTGCAACCGGATTGCTTCATATTCAGATGGCGTTCTGCCTTGTATCGCGCAATGTCTTTACGTTCATTGTAGAATGAAATGTGAGCTTCTGTCAATGGGATAGACGATCCAACGGCAGCGCCCCTTACTGTACCGACTATACAAGCGCACCCGACCGTGTTATACTATTAAAAAATTCAATACATGCAGATAGAGGAAAGAGAGGCAGATGGAAATGAACTACACCTCCGCACAGGCCAACAAGCTGCTGAAAAAACTGAATGACGAGTATACCGCGTTGCTGGACAAGGAGACCCGCAGCCGGGACTTCCGGGCTGCCATGGGGGAGGATGTCGAGTCCGTTCGGCCTGTCTACGATTACGCTGAAATGCAGATCCGTCTCGCAGAGTTGGAAGCGAAAATCCGCAAGCTCAAGCACGCCATCAACATTTTTAACGCCACGCAGACCGTGGACAGCTTTGACATGACCATCGACGAGCTGCTGGTCTACATTCCTCAGCTCACCAAGCGGAAAAGCAAGCTGCTGGAGATGAAAAGCCGACTGCCCAAGGAGCGTGTGGAGGAGCAGTACGGCCGCCAGTCCAACATCATCGACTACACCTACGCCAACTATGACATCGCGGCGGTGGAGGCCGACTATGAGAAAGCTGCCGATGAACTGTCCCGTGCCCAGCTTGCGCTGGACGCGGCAAATCAGCGGGAAACCTTTGAGTGGGAAGCGTGACTGCTTTCCGTCGCTTCACACGAATGTCCGACCATTTTTGATCCAATCACGATCTCTGCGTGTGTTCAGCGTTCAGAGACAGAGAATCGGTTATTTTGATTGTTATCCGTTATGCAGCCCGTGTTTATGGGTTACGGGGAACATTTATCGGCAGCATCGGTGAAGCGAGAAAACTTTTTGGGGCCGAAGTACGGTTATAGGCCCTGACTATTTACAGTGGGGAAATGTTCGTTTTGCGGAACTCCAAATTGAGCGTGAACTGTCCAAAATGGCGGAATCATGTTGAACAGTGAAAATAGGAGGCAACGAAAATGAAATGGTTTATGTTCTGCGTCGCAATGAATTTTATAGCAGCCATTGTACTGATTGGAGCCGGCGCAACGGAACTGAATAATTTAGGAACGAGTGTTCCGGCGCTTTTGTGTATTGCTGCCGGTATATGCGGACTGATCGAAATTAGAAAGAACAAGTGATGGAATTACAATCGTTTGCTTACCGGACGCTGTCGCTGCCAAGGCACTCAAACAAGCGGCAGCCTGTTTTCACAAGGCGAATTGAACACAATACGAAAAGAAAAAACGAAAGGGGAGAGGAATATGACAGTGATCGGCAATATTCTATGGTTTCTGTTTGGCGGACTGATCGGCGGACTTGCATGGGTGCTGGCCGGATGCCTGTGGTGTGTGACCATCATCGGTATTCCCGTCGGACTGCAATGCTTCAAGTTTGCAAGTCTCGCCTTTTTCCCTTTCGGAAAAGAGGTCATATATGGGGGCGGCGGGTTTTCCTTTCTGGTGAACCTGATCTGGATCGTATTCTTCGGCCTTGAAATGGCGATCGGCTATGTCATTCTTGGTTGTCTCTGGTGCATAACACTCCTTGGTATCCCCATCGGAAAGCAGTGCTTCAAGATGGCGAAGCTGTCGCTGATGCCCTTCGGCGCGTCGGTGATCTGACCGGGACCGGACAGGATCGACCGTCTCTCTTGCATTGTCAGCCACGCCATGCTATAATACTCCTACAAAATTTGTGACGTGGGGTTTTCAAGGCGTTTGATATGCTGCTTTTAACCACGCAATTGTGCAGAACAATTGCGTGGTTTTGTTCTGCAATTTTCAGGAGGACACATGAACGAGAATCAAAAATTAGGAACCATCATGAAAGAGCTGATCCGGTTCAGCCTGCCGCTGATCCTCAGCGGTGTGCTGCAGCAGCTCTATAACTGGGCAGACGCCTTCATCGTCGGCAATGTGGACGGAGAGCTGTCCCTTTCCGCCATCGGCGTGACGTCCATTCCCATCAGCTTCTTCATCACCACCATCACCGGCTTCACACTGGGCCTGTCCGTCCTGATCGCCAAGAACTTCGGCGCAAAGAAACAGGACAGCATCCCGCCTGTGCTGGCGGTGTTTGCCGTGATCCTCGGCGGCGTATTTCTGCTGGCTGCGGCAGTCGGCTCCGCCCTGTCCTATCCGTTTATGGAGCTGTTGCACACGCCGGCGGATACCATCGACCTCGCCAGCGGCTATATCCGCATTATTTTCTGGGGCCTGCCATTTCTGGCGGTCTATAATGTCTATACCGCCACCCTGCGCGGACTGGGGGACAGCCGCATTCCGTTCCTCTCCATTCTGGTCTCCTCCGTCATCAACGTACTGCTGGATATCCTTTTTGTTGCGGAGCTGCGCTGGGGCGTACTGGGCGCGGCTGCGGCGACTGTGCTGTCCCAAGCGATCATGACGGTGTTCATCGTCCTGTACGGAACAAGCAAATACCCGTGGCTGAAAAGCAACTGCCGGAAAGAGAGCTTCTGCGGCGCCGTGGTGCGGGACGGCTTGCGCTACGGCCTGCCGCCCATGGTACAGTCCAGCATCAGCGCCTTAGGCAGTCTGGTATTGCAGGACTTCATGAACCGCTTCGGAACGGATACCGTCACCGCCATCACAACGGCCTACCGCATCGACACGCTGATCCTGCTGCCCATCGTGAACCTCGGCTCCGGTATTTCCACGGTCACGGCCCACAGTCACGGCGCGGGAGATACGATACGCACCCGCAAAACCCTCACTGCCGGTACAATTCTGACCCTGGTGGTGTCTGCGTTCCTGACGGGCCTCGTGATCCCGACAGGCGGAAAGATCATTGCGCTTTTCGGGGCAGGGACCGCCGCGGTGGCGATCGGAAGCGCTTTTTTCCATCGCATTGCATTCTTCTATCCGATCTTCGGCCTGACCACGGCGTTCCGCGGCTATCTGGAGGGCAGGGGAGACCTGATGTACTCCAGCGCTGCGGGACTGGTCTCTCTGGCGGTCCGCATCATCGCTTCCTACGCAATGGCTCCGCGTTTTGGAAATATGACCATCGCCTACGCGGAAATGGTCTCGTGGGTGTGGCTGCTGGTCATGTACCTGTTTCGTCTGGCAGCCAAAAAGGACGATGCTCTATGAGCAATGAGCATAGGTACGATGTCACCGATGTTGAACTGGAATTTCACCGGCATCAGAGGGGAATAGCAAACTTAGATGCGGCGCCGGATGTTTTCATAAAACGGTTCCTCCTGATACGTAATCGATTTTACTAAAGCGTGCCACCCTTATACCGGATTATGTTGTAGAAAGTCAACGAATGATTTTGCAAAAGGTCGACGCTGATTATTTCGCTTTCACGGTTGAAATGCCCTGCCGACTGTGTTACACTTGGCGGGCATGACGATAAAAGGGAGGCGGGAGACATGAAAACGGCACAGGCGGACCTCACAACGGGCCCGCTGGGGAAGAAGATCTTCCGATTCAGCATTCCTCTGATCTTTTCCAACCTGCTGCAGGTGTTATTCAATATGGCGGACGTGGCGGTGGTCGGCCGGTTCGCAGGCTCCACAGCGTTGGGAGCGGTGGGCTCCACCACCATTTTCGTGTCCCTGTTTACCGGCTTCCTCATCGGACTGTCCGGCGGCGTTAACGTACTGGTGGCGCACCACTTCGGAGCTGACGATCAAAAGAACCTCTCGGATACCGTCCACTCGGCGGCGCTGACCTGCGCGGCGGCGGGACTGGTGTTGTTGGGAATCGGCTGCGGCTTTGCGGGCGGTATCCTCAGAGCGCTGAACACCAAACCGGAGCTGATGGACGGCGCTGTGCTGTACCTGCGCATCTACTGTCTGGGTATGCCCGCACTGGCGGTCTATAACTTTGGCAACGCCGTGTTCTCCGCGGTGGGTGATACCCGCCGCCCTCTGTACTACCTCTCCATCGCCGGCATTATCAATGTGGTGCTGAACCTGTTCTTCGTCATCGTCTGCAATATGGACGTGGCGGGTGTGGCGGTGGCCAGTATCATCTCACAGTATTTCTCCGCCATTCTGGTAACGGCGGCGCTGCTGCGGAGCCGTGAGAGCTATTGCCTGCGGCTTTCCCAGCTGCGGTTCCATAAGACCCGCACAAAAGCCATTCTATCCATCGGTATCCCATCCGGACTGCAAAACGCGATCTTTGCGTTGGCCAATCTGTTCATCCAGCGGGGCGTCAATACCTTCAGTGCCACCATGGTGGCGGGTAACTCCGCCGCTACCAACGCCGACGCGCTGGTGTATGATGTGATGCAGGCCTTCTACACCGCCTGCGGCAGTTTCATCGGTCAGAACTACGGCGCAGGCAAGAAGGACCGTATCCGCCGGACCTTCCTGATCAGCACGGCTTACGCCTTCGGTGCGGGATTGCTTCTGGGTCTGGGACTGCTGCTGTTTGGACGGCCGTTCCTGAGCCTCTTTACCACAGACCCGCAGGTGATGGACGCGGGTATGTACCGTCTGACGGTCATGAGCGTTTCCTACTGCGTCTCCGCGTTTATGGACGGCTCCATCGCCGCCTCCCGTGGCCTTGGAAAGAGCGCTGTCCCCATGGTCATCGTGATCCTGGGCTCCTGCGTGTTCCGCATTATCTGGGTCTACACCGTGTTTGCGTGGTTCGGCACCATCACGTCCCTGTATCTGCTGTATGTGTTTTCCTGGACCATCACGGCAGCGGCAGAGATCATCTATTTCATTCGTATCTACCGGCAGGCCACAGCGGATCTTGCCGCTGCCTGACCGCAAAACCGCAAAAGAGCAGAGGGATCAAACGATCCCTCCGCTCTTTTTGATTATGCACATGAACGAGCTTGCTGTCATTCATGGGAACGTATCGTGCGCTGTTAGCAGAACCCTACACGCCTGTTCTTATCTGACGAAAGAATGGGAATGGCTCCGCTGCGAATCACAGTCCGCGCCAGCTTTCGGGCCGCAGACAGCTGAGATCCTGCTCAGCCTGATGGATCTTGGCCAGCAGAGTATCCCGGTCCTGATTCAGGGTGCCCCGGAGGTCCAGATAGTTGCTGGCGTGATTCATGCGGAACACACTGCCGGGGCTGTCGAAGTGAGAGACCAGCAGCTCTGTTTCCTTCAGCACCTGATGCTGGTCCAGCAGACGGAAGCTGCCGTCATGGACCCAGTCATACAGAGGTGTTCCCGGCTCCACCATCAGCGTCAGCATTCCGATGTATTCCGGGTTCATGGCGTTGAAGGCCTCGGCGGTCTTGACGGCGTGTTCCTCCAGCAGCTCCGGGCCGCCCAGACCGGTGATGGCAGTGACGGATAGTGCCATGCCGTTTCTGCGGACCTTCTGTCCCATTTCGATGATCTCTGCGGCGGGATGGCCCTTCCGCATGAGGGTGAGGACCTTGTCACTGCCGGATTCCAACCCCATGTAGACCATGGTCAGGCCTTTGGCCCGGAGGGTTTGCAGCTCCTCGTCCGTCCGCAGGCGGATGCTGCTGGGAGAGGCGTAGCTGGTGACCCGCTCGCACTCCGGAAACAGCTCCCGGATGGTATCCAGAATTGTGTACAGTTCACTGGCCTTTCGGATCAGTGCGTCGCCGTCCGCCAGAAAGATGCGGCGGACGCTGCGGTAGCGCTGCCGGGCCATCTGGAAATCCTCCAGAACCTCATGCAGAGGCCGCAGGGCAAAGCGCTTTTCCTTGTACATGCTGCAAAAGGCACAGGTATTGTGGCTGCACCCGTAGGTCACCTGCACGATGAGGCTGTACGCCTCGGAGGGCGGACGGTAGACCATGCCTTGGTATCTCATACGCCCAGCTTCTCCAATGCAGACATCTTTACGCAGGTGCAGAAAACGGCAATGGCCTTCTCCACATCCTCCACAGGCGGGAAGGAGGGGGCAATACGGATGTTGCTGTCATTGGGGTCGATGCCGTAGGGGAAGGTGGCGCCGGCGGCGGTCATGGCCACGCCGGCCTCCTTGCACAGGGCCAGCGTCCGCTTGGCGGTACCGGGCATGGCGTCAAAGGAGACGAAGTAGCCGCCCTTGGGATGGCTCCAGCTGGCGATCTCCAGCGGGGCGATCTCACGGTCCAGAGTGCTCAGAACGGCCTCGAACTTCGGCTTCATGAATGCCGCGTGCTTTTTCATCAGCTTCAGGGTGTGAGCCCGGTTCTGGAGATAGAGCACATGGCGCTGCTGGTTCACCTTATCATAGGAAATGGTCTGAATACCGATCCACTTCTCAAAATCCTCCAGGTTGGCTTCGGAGGTAGCCATGCAGGCCACACCGTCGCCGGGGAAGGTGATCTTGGAGGTGGAGGCGAACTCGTAGACCATATCATAGTTGCCATACTTCTTGCACTGGTGCAAGATGTCCGGGAACTCCACATAGTCGCCGTCAAACTCGTGGATGCAGTACGCATTATCCCACATGATCGTGAAGTCCGGCGCGGCGGGCTTCATGGAGGCCATACGGACGATGGTATCCTTGGAGTAGATGATGCCCTCGGGGTTGGAATACTTGGGCACGCACCAGATGCCCTTCACCGCCGGGTCCTTGATGGCCTCCTCCACGGCGTCCATGTCCGGACCGGTGGAGGTCATGGGAATGGTGATGAGCTCAAAGCCGAAGGATTCCGTCAGCTTGAAGTGGCGGTCATAGCCGGGGGCGGGGCACAGCCACTTGACAACAGGCTCCTTGCACCAGGGGCGGGGGCTGTTGAGGCGGCCGTGGATAAAGGCGCAGTCGATCACGCCGTACATGAGCTGCAGACTGGCGTTGCCGCCCACGAATACCTGCTTGGGCTTGCAGTCCAAAAGGTTTGCGAACAGGCGCTTGGCCTCCGGCAGACCGGACAGCGCACCGTAGTTGCGGATATCAATGCCGTCGACAATATAGTCCTCCGGCTCCTTGAGCATATCGAAGATGTCAGATACCATGTCCAGCTGATCCTTGCAGGGCTTGCCGCGGGTCATGTCCAGCTTCAATCCCTGTGCCTTCAGATCTGCAAAAGCGGTCTGCAATGCTGCGTATTCAGCCCTCCGTTGGTCCAGTGTCATGTCTTTGTATGCAGTCATCTGTCTCATCCTCTCCGGGTAGTCCCTGAAGTTTTGTGCGGGGCAAAAGCCCCGGTCAATAATCTTTTATATTATACTCACCTTTTGGCCGAGATTCAAGGACTTTTTCTGTCAAGAATCATAAAAACACCCGGAAAACGCGGAAAAATTTTACGTTTTTCTTTTCTTTTTTCGAAAAATATGTTACAATCCACAAAAATGACAGCCATATCTGCACAGGGGGGACTTTTTTGGAAGATCAACAGCAAAAGAAGTATCAACTGATGACGGAAACACCGGTGAGCCGGCTGATCCCACGCATGGCGCTGCCCTGCGTGGTCAGTATGCTGGTGACTGCCTTTTACAACATGGCGGACACGTTTTTTGTAGGAATGCTGAAGAGCAACGCCGCCACCGGCGCGGTGGGCGTGGTATTTTCCCTGATGGCCATTATTCAGGCCATCGGCTTTTTCTTCGGTCAGGGCAGCGGTAATTTCATCTCCCGGGAGATCGGCCACAAAAACTATCAGGAGGCGTCGGAAATGGCCTCCACAGGTTTCTTCAGCGCTCTGGCTACCGGTGTATTGATCTGCGTGCTGGGACTGCTGTTTCTGGAACCTCTGGCCTACCTGCTTGGCTCCACGGACACCATTCTGCCCTATACCAAAGCGTACCTCAGCGTGATCCTGCTGGGCGCGCCGTGGATGACCTCATCGCTGGTGCTGAATAACCAGCTTCGTTTTCAGGGCAGCGCCGCTTACGCCATGGTGGGCATCACCAGCGGTGCGGTGCTGAACATCGGACTGGACCCTCTGCTGATCTTTGTGCTGGATCTGGGAATCGCCGGCGCTGCTTGGGCCACCATCATCAGCCAGTTCGTCAGCTTCTGCCTGCTGCTGGTCGGCTGCACCAAGGGCGGCAACCTCAAACTCCACCTTTCTCATGTGAAACTGAAGCCCTATTATTATCTGTGGATCTTCAAGGGCGGTCTGCCGTCTCTGGCCCGACAGGGGCTTGCAAGCGTAGCTACCATCTGCCTCAATCAGGCGGCCCGGACCTATGGAGACGCCGCCATCGCCGCTATGGGTGTGGTGCAGCGGATCATGATGTTCGGCGGCTCCGCCATGATCGGCTTCGGTCAGGGTTTTCAGCCGGTGTGCGGCTTCAACTACGGCGCCGGCCTGTACCACCGGGTGAAGGAGGGCTTCTGGTTCAGCGTCAAGGTGACGTTCGTGCTGCTGCTGGCTGTCAGCGCGGCGGGCTTTGCCTGGGCACCGCAGCTTGTATCCATCTTCCGGGACGATCCGGAGGTCATCGCCATCGGTACGGCGGCTCTGCGGTTCCAGTGCGTGACCTTCTGCCTGCAAAGCTGGGTGGTCATGGGCAATATGTGTCAGCAGACCATGGGACTGACGGTGCCGGCCACCTTTATGGCGGTGGCCCGGCAGGGGCTGTTCTTTATTCCTACCGTGTGGATCCTGGCCCTGACGCTGGGCCTGCCCGGTATCCAGATGGCTCAGATGGTGGCGGACCTGCTGACCTTTCTCTGCTCCGTTCCCATTCAGATCTGGGTGCTGAAAAAATTGTCGCAGCCGCAAAAATAAACTGTAATCGAAACTTTTGGGATCGGATACCGCTGTACGTAAGCTGTACAGCGGTATTTTTCTATGGAGAGAGGCCCTCGCAGCTGTTCTGCGGCATCAAGACCGCGCAGCGGCAGAAAGCGATTGACTTTTCCAAAAAACTGATTTATAATCGGCATATACCGAAAACGAAGGGGGCGTATGAATGCCGAGACCACCGCGATGCCGAAGGATCTGCGGCAAACCGCAGATCGATACCTTCTGCCCGAACGGGGGAGGGAGCGGAACGCCGATCCTGCTGACGCTGGACGAATACGAGGTCATCCGGCTGGTGGATCTGGAACAGCGCACCCATGAGCAGTGTGCCGCCCAGATGGACATTTCCCGTTCCACCGTACAGGAAATCTACGAAAGCGCGCGGCAGAAGATCGCGGCGTGTCTTGTCCACGGAAAGCCGCTGCGCATCACCGGCGGGAATTACCGCATCTGCGGCGGGGAGGAGCATCCGCACTGCGGCCGCAGCTGCCGGATGTGGACATTCAACGAATCCGATCACAAACAAAAAGGAGAACCTGATATGAAAATCGCAGTTACCTATGAAAACGGTCAAATTTTCCAGCACTTCGGCCACACGGAGCAGTTCAAGCTCTATGAAGTGGCGGACGGCAAGATCGTCCGGGAGGAAGTGGTGGACACCAACGGCAGCGGCCACGGCGCGCTGGCTGGCTTCCTGATGCAGCGGGGCGTGGATACCCTGATTTGCGGCGGTATCGGCGGCGGTGCGCAGATGGCACTGGCGGAGGCCGGTATCAAGCTCTACGGCGGCGTCAGCGGCGAGGCGGACGCGGCGGTGAACGCCCTGCTGGCAAGCGCGCTTGCATACGATCCCAACGTCCGCTGTGATCATCACGACCATGCCCACGGCGAGGGCGGCCACACCTGCGGTGAGCATGGCTGCGGCCATCACGGCTGCCACTGATATGGAGGATCGGCTGGTGCAGCTTCCGTTTTGGAAGGATCTGACCGAGCGGGAGCGGGAAACGGTGCAGCGCAGTGCGGTGACGCGCCGCTATGAAAAGGGGGCGCTCATCCATGACGGCGGCAGCGAATGTCTCGGTCTGGTGCTGGTACTCTCCGGAGAGCTCCGCACCTATCTCCTCTCCGACGAGGGGCGGGAGGTGACACTGTTCCGGCTGTATGCAGGCGATCTGTGCGTGCTGTCGGCCTCCTGCGTCATCAGCCAGATCACCTTTGACACCCAGATGACTGCCCAGCGGGATACCGAGGTCCTCATTATCCCCGCAAATATCGTTGCCATGCTCAAGGAGCAGAATTTGGCTGTGCGCTGCTGCCTCTATGAGCTGGCCACGGCACGGTTTTCCGACGTCATGTGGGCCATGCAGCAGCTTTTGTTCAAGGGCCTTGACCGGCGGCTGGCGGGCTTTCTCCTGTCCGAAGCGGAGCGCACCGGCTCTGATACAATCCGCATGACTCATGAACAGATCGCCCAGCACATCAGCTCCGCGCGGGAGGCCGTGGCGCGGATGCTCAAGCAGTTCTCGGAGGAGGGCCTTGTGGAGCTCAAGCGCGGCGCCATCACCTTGCGGGACTTTGACAGCCTGAAGTAGCTGATATAGTAAGAGACTGTCGATAAAGTGGTAAATTCTCCGCAACGGTAAGGAAGGGTGTGTGCGGGAAACCCAAGAAGGGTGTCCCGCACCATTAAAATCCTAAGTTTTCAGAACATTTATAAAGTTCTGAAAACTTGCTCAGCGTGTCGAAAAGACTTTTTCGACACGCTGAAATCCGACGCTGAAAAAGCGTCGGATTTTTTCATGAATGTGACTTTGTTACAGAAAGGCAGGACGAAACCTACTATGATAAGGCCATAACAAAAAACGAGGAAAGCGGGAACTGACATGAAAATCAAGCTCAATTCCGATCAGGAGGTCGTCAACACCATCCGCGAGGGCCTGAAGCGTACCGGTGGGTACTGCCCCTGCCGTCTGGAGCGCACGGAGGCTACCAGGTGCATGTGTCAGGAGTTTAAGGACCAGATCGCCGACCCTGATTTCGAGGGCTACTGCCACTGTATGCTCTATTACAAATCTTTGAAGGACTGAGAGGGGACCCATCCTCTGCTTCGCCCTCGGCCTTACAGCCTCATGCTGACTTCGCTGCTCATCACCATGGTACTTGACAAGCCACGGACGCAGTGCGCCTTCTATCCCGCGGAGACTATACACCAGAGTATTTGCAAGCTGAAAAACAAAGACTGATGATATACAAATGAAAGGAGCCTTTCTTATGGCTGAACTGAAAATTACTGCTGCGAATTTTGAAAACGAGGTACTGAATTCCGATAAGCCCGTCCTGCTGGACTTCTACGCCGACTGGTGCGGACCCTGCAAGATGCTCGCTCCAGTGGTCCACGAGATCGCTGAGGAAAACGCCGGAACCCTCAAGGTGGGCAAGATCAATGTGGACGAGCAGATGGAGCTGGCCATGCGCTTTCAGGTCTCCAGCATCCCCATGCTGGTGGTCTTTAAGGACGGCAAGGCCGTGGCCAAATCCGTGGGCTACCGGCCCAAGGCGGAGATCACCGCCATGGTGGAAAGCGCAAAATAAGGACCGTGACAGGCGAAACGCAAAAGTGAATATGAAAGGGGACGCCATCTGCAAAGATGGCGTCCCTGAGACTGTCGATAAAGTGGTAAATTCTCCGCGACGGTAAGGTAGGGCAGCCGTTAGCGGCTCCGCCGCTTTACGGATGCTGCATACCCCTTGCGGGTGAAGAGTGTGCGCGGGACTACGCCCGCAGGCGTGTTTCGGAGCGCAACCGCCGCAAGGCGGCTCTTAGCGCGGAGATAACCCAAGAAGGGATACACCGTCGGCTCAGACCAAACAGCGGATACTGCGTATCCGCTGTTTGGGAGCCTTCCTCGAAACAAGCTCGCTTGATCCGCCACCGGCGGCGCTTCGCCTATTTCCCTGCGCCATTGAAATCCTAAGTTTTCAGAACATTTATAAAGTTCTAAAAACTGGCTCAGCGGGGAGAAAAGACTTTTTCGACACGCTGGGGGACGCCATCTGCAAAGATGGCGTCCCTTTTGCACGAGGTTTACATAAACCGGCACAGCAAAATCGGCAGAAAGATAGCCGGGACAAGGTTCATGACCTTGATTTTGGTGACGTTCAGCATATTCAGACTCAGGGCCACGATCAGCAGAGAGCCGACACAGGTCATCTCCGCGATTACGGCGTCCCCCAGCAGGGGGGACAGCAGCCCCGCCAAAAGGGAAATGGCCCCCTGATAGAGAAAAATGGCCCCGGCGGAAAACGCCACGCCGACTCCCAAGGAGGAGGCGAACACGATGGAGCTGATACCGTCGATGATAGATTTGGCTTTCAGAGTGTCATAGCTTCCGGTAAGGCCGTTTTCCAGAGCGCCTACGATGGCCATGGCCCCCACGCAGAACAGCAGGGAAGCGGTGACGAACCCGTCAGATATGCTGGGCGCGCCATCCTCCGTGTGGATCAGCCGGGCGGTCCGGGTCTGGACCCAATCCCCCAGGGACCGCATCCGGCGGTCCAGATCCAGCAGCTCTCCGATAATGGCGCCCAGAGCGATGGAGAGGATGGCGGTCAGGGTGTTCTGCCCCTTGAGACATCCGCTGACGCCGATATACAGAACGCACAAGGCCATGCCCTGCATGATGATGGTCTGGAGCCGACCGCCGAGACCGTCGGCGGAGACCTCCTTAGAGGAACGGCGGGTGACGGCCCGGAGGACGAGCCCCACAGCGGACCCGGCCAGAATAGTCAGAGAGTTGATGATCGTTCCGGTCAGCATACATTACGCCTCCTTTTGGGCGATAAGGTCACGGACTACCTTGCTTCCCATCAGCAGTCCGGCAGTGGCGGGAACCCAAGGGTTACTGGCGGGAACGCTCCGCCGTCCCGGCGGGGGAGCCTCCAGCTGCTGGGTAGGCGCAGGCTGTTCCGGGGAAAAGACCACCGTCTGGTGGAGGATGCCCCGGTTCCGCAGCTCCTTCCGCATGACCCGGGCCAGCGGGCAGCCGTAGGTCTCTGAAATATCCGCCAGCCGCAGCAGAGAGGGGTCAAGCTTGTTGCCGGTACCCAATGCCATGATGAGGGGGACGCCCAGCCGCCGGGCGGTCTCCGCCAGATCCAGCTTGCAGCTTACCAGATCAATGGCGTCCACAATATAGTCATACCTGCAGCCTGCAGGGAAGAACTGTTCCCGGTTGTCGGCATTGTACAGGGCCTCCATGGGATGCAGGACCGCATAGGGGTTGATATCCCGGACCCGCCGGGCCACGGCCTCTGCCTTGGGAAGCCCCACGGTGGAGTCCAGCGCCTCCAGCTGACGGTTCAGATTGGAGAGAGCCACAGTGTCGCTGTCCACCAGCGTCAGCTCGCCCACACCGGCCCGGGCCAGACACTCTGCCACGTAGCTGCCCACGCCGCCCAGTCCGAACACGATGACGTGGGCGGCGGTCAGGCGGGCCTGTCCATCCTTGCCCCACAACATTTCATTTCGCAAAAAACGCTCGTCCATAAAACGCTCCGAATTTCAAAAGTAAAGATCAAAAAGGGCCGGCTGAAAAGCCGACCCTTTGTTTCGGGAATAGTGGGCCGATGACTGAGTTTTAACCCACAAACTTCATGCCGAAGTCGCTCTGCTGCACATCGGCGTTTTCAGACAGGGCGGTGCTCCACTCGGAAGCGGCCTTCTCCTGCAGATCGGAGGTGACAGATGCCGCCCAGGCAGGCAGATCGTAGCCAACGAAGTACATCACATGAGAACCGTAGGTGGTGTCCACGATACCGGTGTCACCATCCTTGCGGGAAGCGTCGAAGCACCAGTCATTGAACTCCTCCACGGCCCAGCCCTTGGTGACCCGGGTGTAGAGACCGCCGTCATACTTGGAGCCGTCAGCGGAATTTTCCAGAGCCAGCTGGGCGAAGGAATCCTCGGTGGCCTCGCCGGACTTCCACTGGGCCAGAATTTCCTCGGCCTTGGTGCGGGCGGCGGCCTTCAGCTGGGTCTGCTCGTCCTCATAGCCCTCGTCGCCCTGAGCCTTGGTGCCGGTTTCGGGGGTGATGAGGATGTGACGGATGTCCACGGTCTTGTATTCCTCGCGGCCGCGGCTGTGGAACAGACCGACGTAATAGTTGGTTCCAACTTCCAGAATCTCCGTGTCACCGTCCTTGCGGGCATCGTCAAAGAGCCAGTTACCCACAACGCCGTCATAATAAGTGGCGTCGGTGGTGTTGTAATAGGTGGCCTTTTCATAATTGCCGGCAATGGATTCCAGAGACTTTCCGCTGTTGTAAGCGGCCAGGATCTCTTCTGCGGTGGCCTTGGCGGTCTCCTTGGCAGCAGCCTGCTCCTCATCGGTGGCCTGAACGGTGTTGCCGTCGGCATCCGTGGTGGAATCGGCAGCGCCGCTGACGACCACATACTCCCAGGCGGCCTTGTCATAGGTCTTGGGATCTGCCTGATAGGCGGCTTCCAGCTCCGCGTCGGTGTAGGTCAGGCTGTCGGAATAGCTCTGGGCGTATGCCTGATACTGCAGCATCCGCAGGACCTGCTGGTTGTAGACCTTCTCCGTCATGATGGCACCCAGATTTCTCTGGAGATATGCCTTCACGGACATGCCGGTGGATTCCGCAGAGGTCTTCAGGGAATTCAGGGAGTCCTCATACTGCTCCTGCACGCTGGCGGGGAACTGATAGCCTTCCTCCTGTGCCTGCTTCAGACCCCGCTGGACCATGGTCATCTGCTTGACAGTGTTGTCCATGATATAATCATGCCAAGAGGAACCTTCCTCTACGCCCATCATGGAAGCGGCGGTGGCGTTCACCGTCTGGCTCTTCAGGGAGGCGTTGGTGTCCAGGCCCAGATAGCTGATGAAGTAGGAATTGCTCTGCAGGAAGCCGCGGTAAACATTCTGATAATAGAAATTCACCTCGGCGGCACTGTAGGTTTCGCCGTCAATGGTCAGGGCCGTGGCGTTGCGGGAGATCACATTGGATCTCCAGAGGAAGCTGGCTGCCACCACCAGCACGAACAGTACGGCGATGACGCTGTACAGAACGTTGCTGCGCTTTTCAGCCTTCTTTTCTTCCAGCTCCTTTTCTGCCTTGGGATCCACATAGCCGGAGGCCGTCTGATCCTGCCGGAGCTTTTTTTCTCTTGATGCGCTCATTTGTTGTCCATCCTCTCAAGTTTAAACGTTGTTGCGCGGCACAGCGCCGCATGATTTGTCACATACCCCGTCATTATAAAGGATTGCGCCGCGATATGCAAGTACCAGATCGCGTTTGATGCCATCCGGGGCAAAACTGCGCTTATTGTATGACACATATCTGAAAATAAACTGAAAAAAGGACTGCAAAGCAGTCCTTTTTGTCGTATAAAGCTGTCCCGCGGCGGCCGTGTAGACCTCGTTATAACCTGCACCTTCAAGCACAGGTGGGTTGCTTCCAGAATGCTTTACCGCTTCCAACTTCCAACCGCGAACGGCAGCCGGGAGGCCTGCGATCCACACCCTGAGAGGTGCATCCCTAATAACGAAATGTGGGTTAAAAAAAGATCTATCACGCACCCCGCAGGACACGCGGAATGACGTATTCCTTAAAAGTCTGCGTGGAAACGGAGGAATTATTCCTCGTCCTCGTCAAACAGCAGCTCCATGAACTGCTCGTAGACCGCCTCCAGCTCCTCGTCGGAGTCCAGCGTGGAGAGCAGATCCTCGCCATCCTCGTGGATGACCTTCAGGATCACCAGACCGTTGTCGGGATCATCCTCGTTTTCCCCCTCGGTCTCGGCGGGGAAGAAGGCCTGATACATCTGGCCGTTATACTCCAGAGCGTCTACAAATTCCAAAACCAGCTCTTTTCCGTCCTCGTCGGTCACGGTAATAAAGGTGGGGCCGAAATCTTCACTCATCTTTGTATACCCTTTCTCGTGTTGTCTGTCCCTCCGGGGAAGGATTGCCCTTATTGTAACGGAAGAAAACGATGATTGCAAGAGCGAAAACCGTGAAAAAGCAGCGAAGTACGAAAGTTATGTGACAGAAATTTTCGGAAAAATTTGGTAAAATCTATGGAAGCGGAAACTTTTCACCGGTTGAATCCGACATTTTCGCAGTTGACAGGGGATGATATAATGGACTTGATAATGGTGTATTGTGGGTTGGTTTCCTGAAGGGAAACCGCCTTGTGGATCACAAAAGGAGGTTCCAAGTTGGAGGAAAGAAGAAACACGCATCCCCAGGGGGCGGATCATTCCCGCAAACGGCGGAAGGTCCGGCCCGGTCATGTGGCGGGCGGCGTTGTGATGACGGTCTTTACCCTGGTCCTGATCGGCGTCTGCACAACGCTCATGCTGCTGGGAATTTTCATGAAGTATGTGAATACATCTCTGCTGCCGACGCTGGAGGTCCGGGCGGAGGACTACACCATGTCCCAGAGCTCCGTGGTCTATTATCAGGACAAGGAGAGCGGTCAGTGGGTGGAGTTCCAGAAGGTCCACGGGCAGGAGAACCGTGTCCTGATCGACATCGACGATATGTCCCCCTACCTGTGGCAGGCGGCGGTGTCCATTGAGGACGAGCGCTTTTTCAGCCATCACGGCGTGGACTGGAAGCGGACCCTGGGCGCTACGCTGCTGACCCTCACCGGCAGCAACGACAGCTACGGCGGCTCCACCATCACCCAGCAGATGCTGAAAAACATGACCGGCGAGAATCAGAACACCATCAACCGCAAGGTCAAGGAGATCTTCCGGGCGTTGGAATTTGAAAAGAACAACACGAAAAGCCAGATTCTGGAGCTGTACCTGAATATGATCTATTTGGGCAGCGGCTGCGGCGGCGTGGAAACGGCAGCGGAATACTACTTCGGCAAGTCAGCCAAGGACCTGACGGCGGCGGAGAGCGCCTGTATCATCGCTATCACCAACAACCCGTCCCTCTACAACCCCAAGTATGAACGGACCTACACCCGGAAGGACGGCACCACCGTCACTCCCCGGCAGTTGAACAAGAAGCGCCAGGAACTGATCCTGGACAAGATGTCTAAGGTCATCAATCCCGATACCGGCAAGCCCTATCTGACAAAAGAGGAGTGCGAAGCCGCCAAGGCGGAGCCTTTGAACTTCACAGATACCTCCGGAGACGCCAGCGAGCTGGTCAAGACCGACGGTATCGAGATCAACAACTGGTTCGTGGAGCAGCTCATCAAGGACGTGACCACAGATCTGGCCCAGGCCAAGAGCATTTCTTATGAAGCGGCCCAGCGGCTGGTGAACAACAGCGGCTATCAGATCTATTGCACCATGGACCCGGATATCCAGAAGATCGCGGAGGATGTCTACGCAGATCTGAGCAATTTGAATGTACACTCTGCCAAGGGCCACCAGCTGCAATCCGGTATCACCATCATGGACCCCTATACCGGCAACATCGTGGGCATGGTGGGCGCCATGGGCCCCAAGACCCAGAATCTGGTGGACAACTATGCGGTCCAGAAGCATCAGGTTGGTTCTTCTATCAAGCCGCTGACGGTGTATTCCGCAGCTCTGGACGCCGGTGCTGTGACACCGGCCACCACCTTTGATAACTACCCCGTAGAGCTTATGAACAATTCTCCCTGGCCTAAGAACTCCCCCAATACCTACACCGGCTGGACCATGATCGGCGAGGGCGTCCGGCGTTCCATCAACACCATCGCCGTTCAGACCGTGGAGGCGCTGGGCGTGGCGGAGTCCTACGCTTACGCCACGGAGAAGCTGGGCCTCAGCCTGGTGCCGGAGGATATGGCCGTTTCCCCGCTGGCCATGGGCGGTCTGACCTATGGCCTGAGCACTGTGGAGATGGCGGCGGCCTTCTCTGCCTTTGCCAACAGCGGCGTTTACAACTCCCCCAAGATGTATACCGAGGTCCGGGACAGCAACGGTGAGACCGTGCTGAAAAACGAGGGCGAGACCCATGTGGCCATGAAGGAGACCACGGCCTACTTCATGAACCAGATGCTTACCAGCGTGGTGAACGCCGGTACCGGTACCTCCGCCAAGTTCAGCGGCATGACCATCGCGGGCAAGACCGGTACCACGGATAACTCCAAGACCCGCTATTTCGTGGGATATACCCCCTATTACTGCGCCGCCGTGTGGACGGGCTATCCCAAGACCAATGAGAAGATCTCCGCCTCCGGCAACCCGGCCATTACCATGTGGAAGCCGGTCATGCAGAAGATCCACGAGCATCTGGAGAATAAGAGCTTTGCAAAGCCTGCCAGCGGCCTGGAGCAGGTGACGGTCTGCGCCGACAGCGGCCTGCTGTGCACCGACGCTTGCCGTTCTGACATCCGGGGCAGCCGGGCGGTTCAGGTCACGGTGGCGGCAGGCACGGCTCCCACGGAGAACTGCAATCTCCACACCTTTGTGGATTACTGCACCGAGGGTAAGTGCGTTGCCACCGATAACTGTCCCTCCTCTGCAATTAAGCAGGTGGGTGTGCTGGACTTTGAACGGACCGAGTATTTCAAGGCGGACGGCACCCGCTACGCCTCCATTGCCACCGACAGTGCCAAGAACCCGGACAAGATGTTCCATCTGATCGAGATGAAGCGGGCCATCGGTCTGGAGCCCACGCCTACGGCAAGTGGCGGAGAGACCTACCCGGAGGTCATCGGCTGTCCGGCCCATGCCGGCATGACGCCGGTGGACCCGGATCACCCCGGCGGTGGCGTTGATGATCCCAATGATCCCAACTACAGCCCGTCGGTCGACGATCCCAGCGGCGGCTTCGGGGACGCGAACCTGCCTGACGATCCAACCGGCGGCATCGTGATCCCGTCGGAGCCTCCGGCCCCAGAGGACCCCAGCGGCGGCTTCGGCGATGCCGGTATGTGGGCGGCCAATCTGTTCAATCGGAACTGAGACAGAGCGCGCAAGATCATATAGCTGATACACCCCCAGACCGGAGACTCCGGTCTGGGGGTGCTGCTTGAAGAACCGATATGCGGTGTCGCTTTGGGTTTCTCTTTCAGATCCTCTGAAAAACAAGAGGACGGGATTGCTGGGAGCACAAAACTGAATTGGGAGAAAAAAAGACCCCCAGAAGCATTGCTTCTGGGGGTTGTCAGCTTATTTGCGGGGGCCGCCCTCCAGCCATTTCAGGTCATAGGGCTCAAAGACAACCTTCTCATAGGCGGGGACGTCCATCACCACGCCGGTCCAGTCGGAATGGATCTCGCCGGTCTGCTTGATGAGGATGTCATAGAGAATATCATAGGTAACGCCGTCAGCGGGATCGGTCTCCACGATGGTGGAGTAGGGCAGGGTCTTGTGATAGGTCAGCTCCATGCCCTTGTAGTCGAAGTGGAAGCCGCAGCGCATCCGGCAGCCGTCCAGACCGGTGTATTCCGCGATCTCCTTCAGATCGTGCAGGATCTTGTCCGGCTCGTAGAGGTTTTCGGGAGTGGTGGCAGTGTAGTCAAAGCGGAACTGGATGTTGGCGCCGGGAAGCTTGCGGAAGCGCTCAATGAAGGGGATCAGGTTCTCCTTGGGATAATCCTTGTAGAGAACGCAGTTGATCCGGAAGGGTACCGGCAGCCGGGTCAGCAGCGAGTCATTGGACTCCACCACATAGTGCTGCATGTGGCGGGATACATTGATGCAGGTGATCTTGTGCTTATTCCGCTCCGCGAAGGCCAGAATGTCCTCCTCCGTCTGACATTTGGAGACGGGCAGAGTGGTGTTGATGAACACCCGGTGGGTGGTGGGGATCTCATCCAGCATGATCTGGAGCTTTTCAATGTCGGCAAAGGGCTCGCCGCCGGTAAAGACGAAATCGCATTTGGGGGTGATGGCATCCATCCGGCGGATGCTCTGGACGATCTTCTCCAGAGAGAAGCCGGTCATATCCCCGTATTCTTCCTTATTGATACAGAAAGGGCAGTGGTTTTTGCAGTCGTAGGGGACAAAGATGGTGACGGTAGCGCCGCCTTCCCTTGTTTTGTATGGATGATTCATGATGATCGATCGGCCTTTCCTATTTATAGATGGTAGATCAAGGCGGGAAACAACGGTCCCCGCCCTGAGTAGACATATATTCGTACATACGGATAATTATTTTAATCTATTTTTAACAAACGGTCAAGTGAAAAACAGAAAAAAGAATAAAAGACTGTGTTTTTCCGTCGGCAAGGGTGTACAGGCTATTGGGATAATGCTATAATAACCCTGATTTCCGGCTGACGGAGACAGACTCCGCCGGTTCGGTCTGAAGCTGTTTTTTCGGAAAGGAGGGAATGGGATGCAGGAACTGTTTTCTGCGCTGTCCCTGTGGCTGAGTGCCCATCCTCTGATTACCGGCTGGTACACGGCCATTGCACGGCTGCTGTTTCCGGTGCTTTCGGCGCTGATCCTGGTGCGGGCCATCCGGTCCCTGCTGCGAATCCCCCACACGCCGGAGGTCTGGGCCCAGTTGAGCCTGCCCGGCGGCGGCAGTATCCCCCTGACCCACTGGGAAAATATTCTGGGGCGGGGTAAATCCGCCGATGCGATTCTGAACTATCCCAGCATCTCCCGGCAGCACGCGGCGCTGTGCCGTGGTGAGGACGGAGCTTGGACGGTGTATGATCTTGGCTCCAAGGGCGGCACCGCCGTCAACGGGACCCCTGTGACAGAGCAGGCCCCGGTGAAGCTGGGGGATACGATTACACTGGGCGGCGTACCGCTGGTGTTCCTGCCCCAGACCGTGGGGGAGCGGGAAGAACTGGAAAAGAAGCGGCAGGCGGAGCGGCCCGCCGCCATGTGGCCCTCTTTTTTGTGGCTGACGGTATTTCAGATTTTGACCGCCATTCAGTTAACATTGGCGGCGGGGGAGAAGGCCAGCCCGGTGATCCCCATCTGCTTCCTGATCCTCACGGCGGTTATGTGGCTCTACGCCGCCGCGCTGCGGCTGGGCCGCTGCGTGGGCTTTGAGTTGGAGACCATCGCCTTTTATCTTTCGACGTTATCCCTTGCGGTGACAGCTTCCAGCGCACCGGGAAGCCTTCCCAAGCAGCTTTTGGCCATCGTTCTGGGCATGGGCCTGTTTTTGGCGCTGGGTCTATTCCTGCGGGATCTGGAACGGGTGGAAAAGCGCCGCTGGCTCATGGCTGCCGGGGCCATCGGCCTGTTGGGGATTACGCTGGTGCTGGGCAAGGCTAAATTCGGCGCCACCAACTGGGTCACCTTGGGCGGTATATCCTTCCAGCCCTCGGAGATCGCCAAGATCTGCTATATTTTTGCAGGCTCCGCCACGCTGGAACGGCTGTTCCGCCGCCGGAATCTGGCACTGTTTATCGTGCTCACCGGCGTGTGCATCGGCCTGCTGGGGCTGATGAGCGACTTCGGCACGGCGGCCATCTTTTTTGTGACCTTCCTGGTCATTGCCTATCTCCGCTCCGGGGACGCCGCAACTCTGGCCCTCATCTGCGGCGGCGCGGCCTTTGGCACGGGGATCATCGTACAGTTCAAGCCCTATATTCTGAGCCGCTTCGCCGCGTGGGGCCACGCCTGGGAGGCGGCCTCCGGCTCCGGCTATCAGCAGACCCGCACCATGTCGGCGGCGGCCTCCGGCGGCCTGTTCGGCATGGGTGCCGGAAACGGCTGGCTGGAGCGTATCCCTGCCGGGGATACGGATCTGGTGTTTGGCATGTTATGCGAGGAATGGGGGCTGGTTATCGCGCTGCTGGCGGTGGCCTGCATCCTGACCTTGGCATGGTTCGCCGTTCGCGCCTCCCGGACTGGCCGATCCAGCTTTTATACCATCGCCGCCTGCGCGGCAGGCTCCCTGCTGGTGTTTCAGACCAGCCTGAATGTGTTCGGCTCCGTGGATCTTCTGCCACTCACCGGCGTGACCTTCCCCTTCGTGTCCAACGGCGGCTCCGCCATGCTGTCGGCATGGGGACTGCTGGCGTATCTGAAGACCATGGACACCCGTGCGGACGCCAGCTTTGCCATCGGCCGGGCGGCGGAGCGGAAGCTGGACGAGGAAGCCGCCCGTATGGCGGCACCGGCAGAGGATGCCTTTGAAAAGGAGGACGGTCATGCGGAAGATTGAAAAACGGGCCGTGATCTGCATGGCACTGGCGATTTTACTGGCGGCGGGGATGAGTGTATTTCTCATCCGGTATTTTGCCGAGGGCGGCAAGTGGGCCTCCTCTGCCTTTAACCGCCATCTGTACGATTCCAACGGCGTGCTGATCTCCGGCACGGTGCTGGACCGGGACGGGGATGTGCTGTCCTCCGTGGAAAACGGCCACCGCACCTACTATGAAAATGAAACCGTCCGCAAGGCTACCCTCCATGCGGTGGGAGATCTGTACGGCAAGATCGGCACCGGCGTTCTCAACGCCTTTGCCGACAAGCTGACCGGCTTTGATCTGGTGAACGGCGCATTCGGCGCGGAGCGGGGGAGCGATTTGTACCTGACCCTGGACGCCCGGTATAACTACGAGGCGTACAGGGCTTTGGGTGGCCACGCCGGGACGGTGGCTGTGTATAACTACAAGACCGGTGAGATCTTGTGCATGGTGTCGGCGCCCAGCTATGACCCCTTGAACGTCCCCAAGGATCTGGAAGAGAATGACCGTTATAAGGGCGCGTACCTGAACCGGTTTCTCTCCTCCGCCTTTGTGCCCGGGTCTGTGTTCAAGACCGTGACCCTGACGGCGGCACTGGAGAACCTGCCGGACGCGGAGACCCGGACATGGAACTGCACCGGCAGCGTCCAGATCGGGGACGAGACCATCACCTGCTCCGGCGTCCACGGGGAGCAGACACTGAAGGAGGCCTTCGCCCACTCCTGCAACGCGGCCTTCGCTCAGATCGCGGAGGAGCTGGGGGCGGATACCCTGCGGCGGTATACAGAGAAGGCGGGACTTACCAGCGCCTATTCCGTGGACGGCCTGCCCACCGCCAAGGGCACGTTCAACTGGGACGGCATCACCGCCGGGCAGCTGGGCTGGGCCGGTGTGGGCCAATATCACGATCAGGTGAACCCCTGTGCCTTTCTGCTGTGGATGGGGGCCATTGCCAACGGCGGCAAGGCGGCGGAACCGTATCTAATCAAAAAAACAGTGTCCTCACTGGGAATTCCCTCTCTGCCTCACATCACTCGGCACACCGGGCGGCTGATCGATAGTAAAACGGCGGCTACTGTGGCGGATTTTATGGCCAATAACGTGACAGAGACCTACGGCACCAAGCGCTTTCCCAACATGGAGCTGTGCGCCAAGTCCGGCACGGCGGAGGTGGGGACGGGACAGACGCCTCACGCTTGGTTCGCGGGCTTTCTGCGGAACGAGGATGCGCCCTACGCCTTTGTGGTGCTGGTGGAAAACGGCGGCGGCGGAAACGCCGTGGCCGGAACGGTGGCCGGCAAGGTGCTGAACGTGATCGTCAACAGATACTAAAGAAAAAGAAGGAACAAGGATATGAAAAAAGACATCTGGCTGAAACCCGGCAAGGAGCTGAACACCGGGGCCATCATCGGCGGTATCGGCTTTGCCATCTATATTGCCCTGTCCGCACTGGAATGGCGGGGGCTTGCGCTGTTTGCGGCGCTTGCCTTCGGCTTGGAGGCGGGATACGCCTTCCTCTCCGCACTGGACTGCCGGGAAAAGGATAAGGACTCCGTCAGCTACAACATCGTGTGGGGCACCGGCGCGTTGGCGATCCTGATGCTGCTGCCGGCGGTCATGACCATCATCAAAGGGTGACCTGCGCTTGGAGCAAGGCGGGGAAACGGAACAGAAAACGGCGTGGACGGGTCTGCCTGTCCGCGTTGTTTTTTTGCTTGACAAATACCCTATGGGGGTATATGATGCAAACGAAATAGGAATATCGGTTTTGGGAAAGGTCGACAGGAAAGCAATTTACCGTCTCAAAGGAGGAACCCCCATGCGGGAAGAAGTATATGACATTTCCGGGATGCACTGCGCCGCATGCAGTGCGTCCGTGGAAAAAGTGACCCGGCGGCTGCCGGGGGTAGAGCGCAGCGACGTGAATCTGGTGGCGGAGCGCATGACCATCGTTTATGACGAAACGCAGGTGACGCCGGAGCAGATCATCGCCAAGGTGGAAAAGGCGGGCTTCGGGGCCAAGCTCCATCAGGAAAAGCAGGAAGCGGCTCCGGTCCAGACCGGCGAGGACCCGGAGGAGGCGGAGCTGCGGCGAAAAAAGCGGGAACTGATCGTTTCGGCTATCTTTTCCTGTGCCTTGCTGTATGTGTCCATGGGGCAGATGCTGCCCTTCGGCCTGCCTGCCCTGCCGCTGCCGGATCTGTTCTCCATGCACACTCATCCTATGAATTTCGCCGTTTTACAGCTTATGCTGGCGATTCCGGTGCTCTACTGCGGACGGAACTTTTTCATCAACGGCTTTCAGGCACTGTTCCACGGGAATCCCAACATGGATTCGCTGGTGGCCATCGGCTCCGCCTGCTCTTTTGTATACAGTGTGGTGATGATGTTTTTGATCACCGATGATGTTCACGGCCATGTGCATAATCTCTACTACGAATCCTCCGCCGTGGTGCTGACGCTGGTGTCGCTGGGGAAGTTCATGGAGAGCCGGAACATGAAAAAGACCAAGAGCGCCATCACCGCCCTCATGCGGCTGACGCCGGACACCGCCCTTTTAGCGGACAGCGGCAAGGAGGTACCCACGTCCTCTGTCAAGGCCGGGGACGTGCTGCTGGTAAAGCCCGGCGCCCGGATCCCGCTGGACGGTGTGGTGACCAAGGGCGAGAGCAGCGTCAACGAGGCCATGCTCACCGGCGAAAGCCTGCCTGTGGAAAAGGCGGAGGGCAGCGAGGTCATCGGTGGCAGCGTCAACGAAAACGGCGTGCTGTATGTGAAGGTCACACGGGTGGGGGAGGACACCACCCTCTCCCGGATCATCCGCTTTGTGGAGGACGCTCAGGGCAAAAAGGCCCCCATCTCCCGGACGGCGGACAAGGTGGCGGGGATTTTCGTTCCAACAGTCATTGCCATCGCCGTGCTGGCGGCGGTGATCTGGGCCATTGCTGGGAAGGACTTTGCCTTTGTCCTGAGGGTGTTCACCTCTGTGCTGGTGATCGCCTGCCCCTGTGCGCTGGGTCTGGCTACGCCCACGGCGATCATGGTGGGCACCGGTCTGGGTGCGAAGCACGGCATCCTGATCCGCTCCGGTGAAATTTTAGAGGTGACCCACTCCGTGGATACCGTGGTGCTGGACAAGACCGGCACCGTGACAAAGGGCGAGCCTGCCGTTACGGAGGTCTGTCCCGCAGGCGGCACGGCGGAGGGGCTGCTGACCATCGCGGCGGCAGTGGAGTCCGTGTCTCAGCACCCTTTGGCGGCGGCCATCGTACAGGCGGCGCAGGAGAAAAAACTATCTACCGGCAAGCAGCCGGAGAATTTTGAACTGCTCCCCGGACGGGGCCTCCGGGCAACCCTCTCCGGCCGGACGGTGCTGGCGGGCAACCGCCGGTTGATGGAGGAAAGCGGCGTGGACATCTCCGCCCTTTCCGAAAAGGCTGACGCCTTGGCGGGACAGGGGGAAACGCCCATGTTCTTCGCCGCTGACGGGGCGCTGCTGGGACTGATCTCCGTGGCGGACCCGGTGAAGGAGACCAGCGCAGCTGCCATTGCCGCTCTGCACAAGCAGGGACTTCGGGTGGTGCTGCTCACGGGAGACAGCCGCGCCGCCGCAGAGCACATCGGCGCCCTTGTGGGCGTGGACGAGGTGATCCCGGAGGTGCTGCCGGAGGAAAAAGCGGTCCACGTGCAAAAGCTGGAGGCGGCAGGCCGCAAGGTGATGATGGTGGGGGACGGCATCAACGATGCCCCGGCCCTTACCGCCGCCACCGTGGGCTGTGCCATCGGTAGTGGAAGCGACATTGCCATCGAAGCCGCCGACATCGTGCTGATGCGCTCGGATCTGGAGGATGTGCCCCGGGCGCTGCGGCTGTCAGCCCTGACCCTGCGGGACATCAAGCAAAATCTGTTCTGGGCATTCTGCTACAATACCATCGGTATCCCCATCGCCGCTGGACTGCTGTACGCCTTGGGCGGGCCGCTGCTCTCCCCTATGTTCGCGGGAGCCGCTATGTCCCTGAGCTCCGTGTGCGTGGTGGGCAACGCCCTGCGTTTGGGCACCGTGAAGCTGTAAAAAGGAGGAAGCAATGGCAGAGGAAACAAAAAACTGCTGCTGTTCCCAGCGGCGGAAGGTCCGGGAGCGGACAGAGGAGGAAGCCCTGTTGCAGCGGCTCAGCCGCATTGAGGGGCAGGTGCGGGGCGTCCGGGGGATGGTGGAGAATTCCGCCTACTGCACGGATATCCTGACCCAGGTCTCCGCCATCCAGTCGGCGCTGAACGCTTTCAACCGGGAACTGCTGGCCCGGCACATCCGTACCTGCGTGGTGACGGACATTCAAAAGGGTGATCTGGACGTGGTGGACGATTTAGTGGCCACCATTCAGAAAATGATGAAATGAGCATCCAATATTTTAAGGAGGAATTTGAAATGACAACGATTAAAGTACCCGACATGATGTGCGAAAACTGTGTGAAGCGCATCACCAACGCCCTCACCGCCGCGGAACTGACCTTCCGGGTGGATCTGGCGGCGAAGAACGTCACCATCGACGGCTGCGAGAACTGCGTCAAGACCGCCGTCAGCGAGCTGGAGGATCTGGGCTTCACCCCGGAGGTCCAGGGCTGAGAGGCAGCGTACACCTGAAAAAGCGCCGGTGTCCGGTTTCGGATACCGGTACTTTTTTAACAGAAAATCGGTTACAAATTGTAACTTTTGCGGATCGAGGTTGGAAAAATCTAAAAAATGAAAATCGTGTTTTTGCGGGATTGTGGTGGACATAAAATCGCAGAATAGGCGAAAACTTGACAAAAGTGGGAGATGGAGGTATACTTAGACCCAGTTTTGGATAAATTACAAAAGTAACAAAACAGTAACGGCGCTATTTGGCGCTGTCAGGAGGTCTTACATTTGCGACATTTACACACTCCAAAAACGGTATGGCTGTGCCGCTGTCTGACTCTGTTGCTGCTGTTGTCCGTCACCATGGCGGGCGCCACGGGCTGGGCTAAAGCCCTGTATCTGTTCAGCGACGGAGAGCAGTCCGCAGCGCTGGATGACAGCCATTCCGGCATCGAATCCCTGCTTTTGAACCTGGATACCGGCAAGAGCGGTGAAAACGCCGTATTGACGGAGGGTACCATGGTGACTGTCCGCCGGGGCGGCGAGACCATCACTGCCACCGCCCGGAAGGAAACGGTGAAGCAGTTCCTCTCCCGTATGGATATTATCCCCGGTTCCCGGGAGATGGTGGGCATCGAGCTGATGGAAAACAGCGTGATGCTGACGATTTCCGATCACCTGACGGTTTTCAAACGGGTGACGGAAAAGGCGGAGCACGAAACGGTTTACCGGGATACACCGGACCTGCCCAAGGGCGAGGAACGGGTGGCCCGGAAGGGTATGGACGGCCAGCACACAGCCATCTATGAGCAGACCTGGGTCAGCGGCGAGCTGGTCACCAGCCAGTATGTAGAGGAAATTTCCACCACCAGCGTAACGGAGGTGGTGGAACGGGGAACGGCGGTCTCCTATGTGGAGCCGGATGATAAGCTGGTGAACGTCACTACCCAGAGCGATGGCTCCGGCTACCTGACTTTCGCCTCTGGCGGCACTATGAAATTCAGCAAGGCCGTCACCGTCACCGCCACCGCCTATACCGCCGGGTATGACGGCGTAGGGACCCGTACCGCCACCGGCACCACCGTCCATAAGGGCGTGGCCGCCGTGGATAAGCGGGTGTTCCCCCTTGGCTCCGACCTGTACGTTGTGGCCAAGGGTATGGAATACGGCCTGACCCGTGCCGAGGACACCGGCATGAAGGGTCCCAAGATCGATCTGTATATGGAGAGCTATCAGGAGTGCATCCAGTTCGGCCGCCGGACGGGCACTGTCTATCTGCTGGAAGATTGAGCGTTAACAGCTTGAACTGAGAAACCGGCCTGCCCGCAAAATTGCGGGCAGGCCGGTTTTTGCGAGCTTTTGGCGGCTTGCCGGGGAAAAACGCGCGTTGACGGATGTTTCCTGGGAAAACAATGAAAGGGAGCATGTTCCAAAACCGGAACACGCTCCCTTTGCGTATTCGTATTTATTTGCGGAAATGCTGCTTACAGGCTGTTGGCCTGCTCCACCACCTTGCGGATGGCGTCGGCGGCATCATCCGGCAGGGCATTGAAGCCGCCCTCAGCGTCCTTCAGGCCCTCCACGTAGTTCAGGCGGTCCTGCATACGGGCCTGCATCTGGGCGACATAGCCCTTGTCGGTGAGGTCGGGCACGAAGCCGTCCCACTCCATGATCTCAATGTCGGAGAAGGGGCCCCAGGGCTTGAATTCCGCACGGCCCTCCACCACGGATTCCAGAATACCCAGCGTATCCTCCTTCTGGACCTTTTTGCCCATGAAGTCACCGGTGTTGATGATGTAGCACGCCACGTTCTTCTCAGCCACCAGCTTCTTGAACTTCTCGTAGTCATTCACCAGCGGGTAGGTGCGGAAGGGGTTGGCGTAAGGCTCCACCACCAGAGCATTGGGGTCCACGCCCTCCTTCAGCCGTTCAGCGGAGGAACGCTTGGTGGCCAGCGTAGCGCCCATGACAGAGGCCAGAGACGCGCCCTTCAGTTTCACGATGGGAGGGATGGTGGGATCCTTCATGATCCAGAAAATAGCGTTGACGGGGGATTCGATCTTATCCACCCGGTTGGGAGACCAGAGCTTGGACTTGATGGCCCGGCCGTTGCCGTTGCGGATATCCTCAGTGACCAGCACCACCTTGCCGTCCTCGTCCAGCGTGGCGGAGCAGTTCTGCGCTGTCAGCAGGTACTTGTTGTCCGGGGAATCCACGGGATAGTCGGCGGTCTTGTCGAAATAGGTAGGCTCCAGAGCGATGGAGGCGCAGGTGTCGGAGTTGATGATGAAGGCGTCGTCGTGGAGCACCTTGATGGAGGGGTACTTGCCGCCGTGCTTGGCGTGGGTCAGGGTGGACTTGCCGGAGCCGGACAGACCGAACACGGCAGAGACGAACTTGTGGCCGTCCGCCAGGGTGTATTCCTTCTGACCGCCGTGGCAGCTGGCGTAGCCGTTGCGGTTGGCGATGGCCCAGGCCAGGGTCAGGGTACCCTTCTTGTGCTCGCCGAAGTAGCGCATACCCAGGATGGCGGCGCAGTTGGTCTCCGTGTTGAAGTAGCACAGGCACTTGGGGTCGCAGACCTTTTCCTGACCGGGGGCACCGGTCCACTGGGGATCGGAGAAGATGTAGATGTCAGGCTCCTTGCCGTCGCCTACGGGCTTGGAGTTCTTGTACATCTTCACATATTCCGTGGACATATACTGGAAGTTCAGCATCCAGTTGTAGAGGAGGTTTTCCTCACCCTCAGGGATCAGCAGATGGGCCTTCACCATGAACTCGGGGTCCAGACCGATGAACACCTCGGCGTGATACATGGTCTTCCAGCGGGTGTCGTACACGGCGTCCATGACGATCTTATCCAGGGCGGCGGTGTCCACGCCGGGCTTGCCGGTGATGCGGCGGGCGGGGGCGTAGCGGCCGGTGATGGAGCCGTCATTGAACAGCAGGACCTTGGCGTCCGGCTCCAGACCGAATTCCTCGCCCCGGTAGACGGGCATATCGGTGACCACGGTGCCGGGAGAATTTTTGGCCAGCTCATAGGCTTCCTTCAAGGTGTTGACCTTGATGACATTGTTGCCGTAGAACGGAGCTTCGATGATGGAACGGGTCTTGGAAAAACCCACCTGGCCGGGACCGATCTCGGCTCTGGGATAATAGGCCTTTGTGGACATATCGGGATACCTCCTTGTAATCATGGTTGATAACTGTATGATACTGGAACGCAGGGGAAAAAGCAAGTTATGAAGATGACAAGTTCCGGCAAAGAGGACGGTTCCTTTTGTGACTTTTCGCGGCAGGGCGGCGGTTATTTCCGCTCCGCCAGCGCGTCTGTCAGGGCAGCGAACTCCGTTAACGTCAACGCCTCTCCCCGGACCGATGCAGGCAGGCCGCAGGCGGCGATGGCGTCGGCAATGGCGGCCTTGTCCCACCCCGGCAGGGCAGCGGACAGGGAATTGGACAGGGTTTTTCGCCGCAGCAGGAAGGCTCCCTTGATGACCCGGAAGAAAAACGCCTCATCTCGGACGGCCACCGGCGGCTCCTTCCGGCGGACGCACCGCAGAACGGTGGAAGTCACCTTGGGGGCGGGCAGAAATTTCTCCGGGGGGACGTCAAAGAGACATTCTGTTTCCATTTCGTATTGCAGCCGCAGGGGGAACGCGCCGTCGGCGCTGCCTTTGGCGGAGGTGAGCCGCTGGGCGGCCTCCTTCTGGATCAGGACGGTGATGGACTCGATGGCGGGAATATCCACCAGCGCGGTCAGCACGGGCGTGGTGATGTTGTAGGGCAGGTTGGCGCAGACGATGGGCCGCAGGCCAGCGAATTTTTCGTCGATCAGGGCCTTGAGATCCAGCCGGGTCACGTCTCCGGGGACGATCTCTACATTGGAATAAGGGGCCATGGTCTCCGCCAGAATGGGCAGCAGCGCCCGGTCCAGCTCAATGGAGACCACCTTTCCGGCCCGTTGGGCCAGTTCGGAGGTCAGAGGGCCGATGCCGGGGCCGATCTCCAGCACACCGCAGGTCTCGTCTGCCTGAGACGCTGCCGCAATATCAGCGGGGATCTGGGGGTCAATGAGAAAATTCTGCCCCATGGATTTGGAAAAATGAAAGCCGTGGCGTTCCAACAGCATCCGGATCGTCAGTTCGTCGCAGAGATTCATGGCTCTACCGCCTTTTTTAGAATTTGAATTTCAGTATAGCTGATTTTGAATGGAATCACAACAGGGGAGCGCCGGTTGGTCACAGTTCGTGGATGAAATCCAGCACGCAGTCCCGCAGACGGAGGACCTCCTCCGGCATATTTTTCCGCAGAGGCATCCCCATGCCCAATTCCCGGCCTGCCCGCGGCGTGACCGGCAGCGTCTGGACACCCTGCGTCCTGCCGCGCATCATGATCTCCGTCATCATGGAGACGCCCAGTCCCTTGCTTACCATGCGGATCACCGTTTCATCGTCCACATGACAGGGGCGGATCTGGGGTCGGACGCCCCTGGGACTGAGGGCGGCGTTCACGTCAATGTCGAACCGACCGTAGGGCATCAGAAATTCCTTTCCGTCAAATTCCTCGATGGGGAAGGAGTCCCGTCCCCCGGTGGGGTAATCCTCCGGGAGGATGGCGTACATAATGTCGTTGTACAGCGGTGTCCAGTCGCAGTTGACATGGCTTTGCCTTGCGGCGAAAATCACATCGGTGCGGCCTTCCTCCAGCAGCTCAAAGGGCTCCAATTCGTGGTCCACCATCCGCAGATCCACGTCGGTGTCCGGGCACACCCGGCGGAACCGGTACAGGATCTCCGGCATCCAGTGCATGGCAAGGCTGGCATAGGCCGCCACCCGGATGGTCTCTGCCTTTTTCTGCGTAATGGCGGCGATCTGGTTTTCCAGCTTCGCCGTGGCGCTGAGGTAATCCCGGATGGCGGGCAGAAGAGCCTCACCGTTCTCTGTCAGGGAAATGCCGCTGTGGTCCCGGCGAATGAGGGCCATGCCGATCTCTCGCTCCAGACCGTTGATGAGGTGGGTCAGGCCGGACTGTGTGTAACCCACCACCTCGGAGGCCTTGGAAAAGCTGCCCAGATTCACTGCCGTCATCAGGATCTCCAGCTTTTTGCTGTCCATGGTTCCCTCCTTCAGCTATGTATTACGATTTGTCATATAACTATTATAACCCTGCGTTTCTCTTTTGCAAGGGTTTCCTATATGATAAGACCCATAAAGGAGATGATGTTCCATGACAACGAAGAAGCTGACGATCCGGCAGAAGCTTTTGGTGGCCGGGACGCTGTTCGGCATGTTTTTCGGCGCGGGCAATCTGATCTTCCCGGTCCATCTGGGACAGATGGCGGGCCGGAACGCCATTCCCGCCATGATCGGCTTTATCATTACGGCGGTGGGGATCCCCGTTTTCGGTGTGGCCGCCATCGGCATCACCCATTCCGACGGTTTACAGACCCTCGCCGGCAAGGTGAGCAAGGGATACGGCATCTTCTTCACCTGTCTGCTGTATCTGACCATCGGGCCGCTGTTCGCCATTCCCAGATGCGCCACGGTGTCCTTTACCACCGGCGTCGCGCCCATGCTGGGGGACAGCGGGGCGGAATGGCTGTATCTGCTGATCTTCTCCGCCGTGTTTTTTGCCTTCGTGCTGTTTTTCTCTCTGCGCCCCGGCAAGATCACCGTCTGGATCGGCAAGATCATCAATCCTATTTTCCTGATCTTCTTTGCCGTGCTGATGATCGCGGCGCTGCTGGCCCCCGGTGCCGCCGCGTCTGCCGTGGAGCCGGTGGCGGCCTATCAGAGTGACGCATTTTTCCCCTCTCTGATCGAGGGCTACGGCACCATGGACGCCATCGCCGGTCTGGCCTTCGGCATCGTGGTGATTGACGTGATCCGCCGCATGGGCGTGACCAATGATGACGCCATCGCGGAGGACGTGCTCTCTTCCGGCCTCCTCACGGGCCTGCTGATGGCACTGATCTATGTGGTGTCCATTCTGGTGGGCGCTCAGTCCAGAGGGCTGTTTGAACTGTCTGAAAACGGCGGCGTGGCCCTGACGCAGATCGCCGGGCATTACTTGGGCGGCGTGGGGCAGCTCATTCTGGCGGTTACCATTACCTTCGCCTGCCTGAAAACCTCAATCGGCCTGGTCACCGCCTGCGCAGAGACCTTCGACAAGATGACCGGCGGAAAGTTTTCCTACCGGGGTTGGGCCATTCTGTTCACGGCTTTTTCCTTCGCTGTCTCCAACGTGGGCCTCAGTGCCATTATCAACTATTCTATCCCAGTGCTCATGTTGATCTATCCCCCTGCCATCGCCTTGATCACCTTGGCGTTTATCGGCAGATTTTTCGGGCATGACCGCATTGTGTACATCGCCGTGATGATCCCCACATGGATCGCCGCTTTGTTCGACTTTATGAAGACCCTGCCGGGTTCCGCGCAGACGGCCCTCCATCTGGAGGCACCCATCCGGTTCGCCGCAGCCAATCTTCCGCTGTTCGACAAGAATTTGGGCTAGCTGCTCCCGGCGGTCATCGGCTTTGCCATCGGCATGATCTGGCATCTGAGCCGGCCGAAGAACGCAGCCGCCGCGTGACGGGATCCCTCGCTGAATCGCCCATTGACGAAAACTGGTTTAATGAACGCAGAGAAAATCAAAAGAAAAGCGGCCCGGAAACTCCGGGCCGCTTGCGTATGGGATGGCCGCCGGCTTACTTGCGGTCGTTTTTCTGGTTCTTCTGCTCATTGGGCTCCTTCTGAGCGTTTTTCTGGTTGCTCTCCCGGTTTTTCTCCTGCATGGAACGTGCCTCCTTTCCTGTCCCCACGGGGGGACGGTCTGCGTACAGAAGATAGTGTTGCCGCCGCGGGGAAAACTATTCACAAAAAAGAAAAAATTTCTTGATTTTCCTGTTGACAGATCAGAAATGGTTTGGTATACTATCAAGGCAAAACAAAGAAGGCTGATTGCATCCGCCTCACCTCCAGCATGACGCAAAGAGGTCAACAGCGTTGTTACCAGACTGCCGCAGGGCGGTTTGTTGTTGCGCGGATGCCAAAATGGTATCCGCGTTTTGTGATTTTTAGAAGGAGGTGCTTCGACCATAGCTAAGCAAATGCATGAACTGAATGAGGACATTCTCGACAAGGAGATCCGACTCATCGGCGCTGAAGGTCAGCAGCTGGGCATCATGAGTTCCCTGGAGGCCCTGAAGATCGCGGATGAGCAGGGCTTGGATCTTGTCAAGATCTCGCCCCAGGCCGTCCCCCCCGTCTGCAAGCTCATGAACTACGGGAAGTTCCGCTTTGAGCAGAGCAAGAAGGAGAAGGAAGCCCGCAAGAATCAGCATGTGGTAGAGATCAAGGAGATCCGGATGTCACCGGGCATCGACGTGGGAGACTTCAACACGAAGCTCAAGAACGCCCAGAAGTTCATTGCCGATGGCAACCGGGTGAAGGTTTCCGTCCGCTTCCGCGGCCGCGAAATGGCACATACGGACATCGGCCGGGATCTGCTGAACCAGTTTGCTGAGCAGTGCGCCGAGGTGGCCAACATGGACAAGAGCGCCAAGCTGGAGGGCCGTATGATGTCCATCTTCCTCTCTCCCAAGACGAGCAAGTAAATTTCAAGAGATTTCAATACACGGAAGGAGCAACTACAATGCCGAAACTGAAGACTCACAGCGGCGCCAAGAAGCGCTTCAATCTCACCAAGACCGGCAAGGTCAAGCGCGCCAAGGCTTTCAAGAGCCACATCCTCACCAAGAAGGACACCAAGCGCACTCGTCGTCTGCGCGCAGGCGGTTATGCGGACGTCACCAATATGGACGCTGTCCGCAAGATGATCCCCTACAAATAAGTAACGAGACGTTTGAAATAGGAGGCTACTACAAATGGCAAGAGTCAAGGGCGCGATGATGACGCGCAAGAGAAGAAATAAAGTTCTGAAGCTGGCCAAGGGCTATTGGGGTTCCAAGTCCAAGCACTTCAAGATGGCGAACCAGGCCGTCATGAAGTCCCTGACCTACGCTTACACCGGCCGCAAGCTGAAGAAGCGTGACTTCCGCAGCTTGTGGATCACCCGTATCTCCGCTGCCTGCAAGATGAACGGCATGAACTACTCCACCTTCATGCACGGCCTGAAGGTCGCCGGCATCGAGATCAACCGCAAGATGCTCTCTGAGATGGCTATCTCCAACCCCGCTGCATTCACTCAGCTGATCGAGATCGCCAAGAAGGCTTAATTACACAGTTCTTCAAACAAAAACCTCTTCGGGAAACCGAAGAGGTTTTTTGCGTGTAGATTTTGAAAAATAGGGGAGAGGGCTGTCTTTACAGAAAACAGTAAAAGGACGCGCCCATCGGCGCGTCCTCCCGTTCTTATTCCTCAACAGTTTCCTCAGCGGGTTCCACGTCCTCCGGAACTTCTGGTTCTTCCCAGTCTACCATGGTGCCCACGCAGCGGTTGATGGGCTGGCCCAGCTCGTGGAACTTGACCTCATAGTCCGTCATAACGCCCACCGGGCCGTTTTCATGGAGATTCCGGGTGACCTCAGACAGCTCAAAGCCAAACTGGGGCAGCTCCTCCACGGAGAACTCGAACAGGGGCTGGTTGTCAGTCTTGAAGTGGATCTGACCGCCCATTTTCAGCACCTGACGGTACAGCTTCAGGAAGTTGCCGTGAGTCAGGCGGCGCTTGGCATGGCGCTTGCTGGGCCAGGGATCGCAGAAGTTGACGTAGATCCGGTCCACCTCACCGGGGGCGAAGAACTGGGGGAGCTGGTCAGCGTTGGCGTCCACGAAAAACACATTGGTGAGACCGTCGTTCACGCACCGTTCCATGGCCACCACCATGGCGTCCGGCACCATCTCAATGGCGATGAACAGCACATCCGGCTCTGCCGCAGCGGTGCCGTGGGTGAAGCGGCCCTTGCCGCAGCCCAGCTCTACCCGCAACTCCCGGGCCTGGGGCATCAGATCCCGCCAGTGGCCCCGGTGCTCATAGGGGTCCCGGATCAGCTGCGCGGCGCAGCGCTCCATTCGGGGGACCAGATTCTTCTTTTTCCGCATTCTCATTATCAAAAACCTCCGCAGGTCAAGAATCAACTCATTTTAACATAAAAAAGCGGCGCTGTAAACGGAAGTCTGAAAATGTTAATGAATTAACGTTAGATATTTAACGGAATGCGTTTTGGAGCGGTCAAACCGTTGCGCTGCAATGCTTCTACAGAATGTAGAATATGCAAGAATACTGATTTTACACCAATCTTACACCAATATAGGAGAGCTCAATACAGTCAGTCAGTATTCACCCTTCATATCTCTATAAAAATGATGTCGCAGCTACAAAATTTTATGACTATTAGGAGTAATATATATGAGGGAAAACACTGTAATATCTATCACCAACTCTAAGGGTGGTGTGGGTAAGACTACAACAGCACTGAATCTTGCTGCTGCTCTTACAATTGAAAACAAAAAGGTCCTGCTGATCGACAATGACCCGCAGGGTAATCTTACAGCAGCACTTGGCTATACGCCGGGTGAACAGATAAATACGCTGGCGAAGCTGCTGCTTGTTCAAATCGACTCGCCGGAAGACTTGGAACTGCATCTTCCCCGCGCCGTGATACATACGGAGACTGGCATTGACCTGATCCCTGCTAATAAGCGGCTGGCAGATGCCGCTGCCCGCTTACAGGTTATGCAGCTTTCGCAGTACAACACAGCGGGGGAGGCAGAGACACTCTGCGAAAAGGTGATGGACAAGCTGTTGGACGCTCTCCGAGAGCAATACGACTACTGCGGCAGGTCGCCGACGCACAGAGCGTATATGATCTCCCTGACATACAGGGCATTGCGCCGGAGGATATTGGACTTGTGGAAATGACATGCTCCGAAATTATCGGTGGGGATGATCCGGAGCTGGAGGAACTGGACGATCCCACTCGGATACCGCCGGGCCGAGGCATATCGTCCAAATCGGATAGCTGTTCCAGAATGAAATGAAGATACTCTTTACTGGATGCCATTATTGTTACACCATTTTTGGCATTGCTCGATTCTTGCGCCGTTATCGCTTTGCTCCATGTCGTAAGCAAAAGTATGTAATAAAGGACAAACGAAGTCATCGCATTCGCCGCAATGCTGCAAGCCCTTCTTTTCACAGCATGATTTCACGGGACAGCTATCCGCCCAGAAGGGTTTGTCCATATTCACACACCCTTTGCAGCCCATCGATTCCCGAAAGTTGCAATCACTGCACCGAAGCCCACATCTTGACTCGATCATACTCAGATTCCTCCTGCTCAGAACAGCTGTCCCGGCAGCTTTAGCTTTTCCTTCTTCGGGAAGGTCGCTTCAAACTGTTCAAATGCTTCCGGATTCTTCTCGCAAACAAAATATCCCTCAGGGTCTTTATAAGTGCCGGAGATGCCGTCCAAAAAGCCGGGCGTCAGCTCCTTGATGAGAAAATAATCCGCCTCCGGATCATCGGCATAGCGCACGCCCTTGGTTTTTGCCGGAACGAAACCGGACTTGCCGTAAAAGTCAATATTGCCGGTGATGGCAAGCGCACCCGCGCCCATTTCCTTTGCTTTTTCCATGGAATAGTCCAGCAGTTGCTTCCCGTAGCCCTGCCGCTTGTATGCGGGCGCAATGCCAAGGGGACCGAAGGTCATGATCGGCACCTTTCTTCCGTCATCGCAGTCGATTTCTGACCGCACATAGATGACCTGCCCAATCAGCTCACCGTCCAGCTCCATGACGAAGTCCAGCTCCGGCACAAAAGCCGGGTCATCCCGATAGCAGTGCAGCACATAGTGCTCCATGCAGCCGGGGCGGTAGACATTCCAAAAGGCCTCGCGGGTCAGGTTTTCAACGGCACGGTAATCGTCTTTGGTTTCCAAACGAATGGTGATCTTCTTTTCTGACATGGTGGTTCTCCTTATCTCTTGTCAACAATTTTGTCGATCAGCCCGTAAGCAAGGGCTTTTTCTGCCGACATATGTATGAGTGCAGTTCCTGAAGCTCCATTCCCGCTGCCTCCCGCTTACTTTTATTCTTGTTTCATCGTTCACGCCGTTAAGTATCATCAGCCGCAGACATCGTTCAAGCTGCGCTCTCTGATCCATTTGTCCAGAAACTGCATCTGTTCGTCGGTATGGAACCAATGCTCGCCACCGGGTATGACGGTCAGATCAGCATGGTGCAGTTTGGCAAATGCAGATACCGTTTCAATGGATGTCAGGTTGTCATGCTCGCCGTAGAGAATACAGGTAGGGACATTCCAGATAATCGGGTGCTTGCGCACATAGCAAAGATACTCCCATGACAGCGTTTCTCCGAAATTCGTGGCGATTTCCCGTTTCTCGGCAAGCTCCTGTTTGGTTACATTCGACCATTGCATCATATTGCAAATCAAGTTTTCCATATCCACAATCGGAGAGATGAAATAAGCCCGGTCAACCAGTGTTTCATCCAGCGAGGACAGCGTAAAGAAAGCTCCGATGCTGTTGGCAACCAAGGTGAGGTGCTCACACCGGCCTCTCTGCTCGGTAAAAAACGCAAGAAACTCTTTCTTTGCTTCCCAAGGTGTTTGGGAATGGTAATCAAACCCAATTACTTCGTCCTTCGGAAATAGCGATTTATAGTGCTCGGCTTCCTGCGCCGAGCCGCCCTTTCCGTGAACATATACTATTAAATCTTTCATTTTATCCTCATGAATCCTTTCTCAAAACAGCGGAATCTCGCCGTCAAAATGTGCTGCCTTTTCCCTTCAGAGAATGATTCGTGCGATCTCCATCGTCACGATTTTCAGTACAGCGCCGCCCGACATCATATAGAACCATATCTCTCGCGCGTGCTGCGTTTTGGCAATCGGCGTGGCAATGGCGGCAATGATAATCAGCAGCGCACCGACACAGCCGACGATGGTGGGAATGCTGACCAGTGGAAACAGTCCCGGTGCGCAGCTTCCGTCAATGGCATTCTGAATCGTTTTATATAACCCGTCCCGCGCCGCCGCAAAGCAGCAGATCACAAGTCCAAAAACAAGCAGAAGCACACTTCTGCGTCCCCAATACTGAATAACTGCGCGGCCCCAAACCGACCAGCCGATAAAGCCCAGCAGGGCAAGGATCATCAAAGTTGTCGCCGTAGCAACGGCATTTCCAAAATAGAGTTTCATTCTCACTGCACCTCTCAATACTGAATCATGATCGTTCTGCACGCATCACAGCAGCAGGCCTCCACGCTGGTGCGACCGCCGACCTTCAACCCGGTGAGTTTTACAAATTCCTCCGTGTTTTTGGCGTTTTCCAAGGCACTCGGCACTTCGTTTGCAAAGCTGAACGCGCCATCCTTACTGCTGAACAGATAGCCGTTTCTCATTTCTTTTCCGCATTTCGGACACATCATCATCATCATTCCCTCCCATTCTTATCGCTGTGTATTGTACCAATCGAGAACAGCGCCGAGATTTTCCTCCTTAACCCGCTCACCGCCATGGAGCATCATATCCAGCATATCGTCCTCCTCCGGTGTGCGGTCTTTCTTTTCGGCAAGGCCCTTGCCTGCCGTTTTGACCATGATCTCCATCATAAGGCGGTAGACGCCGTGCAGCTTTTTGACATCAAAGTTCCCTTGCAGGGTGAACAGCGGAATGTCAGCAGAGATCGCCGACTTTTTCCGCGTGTTGTCCGTTTGCGTTCCGGTTTGCCCCATGCCGACACCGCAGACGGTGCGTACCTGGTAACGCTTTGCGGCCTCGGCATAGCCCTTGACAGAGCCTGCCATGATCCAGCCAAGGTAGATAACCTCCGCTCCGGCAAAGACCCGTTTCTTCGCTTCTGCAAGGGAATACACAGGAAGTCCGGTTTTCTGCGCCAGCAACTTAGCATAATGCTCTGTGCTGCCGGTATTGGTGGTGTAAATAATTGCGTTCATAGAAACATTCCTCTCAAAAAAGTGAGACGCAGCGCATGATCGGCTTTGCGATCAGCACTGCGTCTTAGCGTCTGGCTTCTTTCGTCTCAATCGTGAAATTCTTTGCGTTGATGATGCTTTCGTGTCTGCACTTTGGGCAGAACAAAGGAAAGTCTTTCAACTCAGTTTCCCGAAATATTTGCAGCCGCGTTTTCGAGCCGCACCAAGGGCATAAAACCCACTGTTTTTTCTCTTCATGTTCCTTCATATCGTCTCCCTGTCCTTTCTGTAACAGGATTCGACCTTGGCAATGAACCGCTCAATATGCGCATCCAGCAAAGGAGCAACGGAATCTTTATCCTGCGCACCGTCGTAGACGCTGTAGAGGAGGTACATTGGCCCATAGAATTCCAGCGCCAGCTGCATGGCGGCTTCGTCAGTATCTGTCAGCTTACGAAAAATTGCCGCCATGTACTCCAGAGGCCCACCCGCCAAGTAGTCGTGATGGAGCTGCGCCAGCTTGGGATCACGGTATTGCTCCAGTGTCAGCATCTTACGGAAATTAGAGGAAAACGGTTCCTTCGTCCAATGGTCGAACTGCGCCATGCTGTATGCGCGGATCTTTTGAATCGGCGTGTTCAGATACGCCTCCGCGAAGCCGTCTGGCTCTGTCTCCGGCATTTCATAGCTTTCCGCACGTTCATAGTCCATCTCATTCATGTGTTCTACAATCCTGTCCAAAATCTCCTGTTTGCTGGTATAGTGCTTATACAGGGCGGCTTTTGTGAATCCTAACTGCTGGGCAATATCATTCATAGATGTCCCAAGGTAGCCGTTCTGCGCAAACAATTCCAGCGCTGTTTCCAAAATTCGTTCTTTCGTATCTCCAGCCATAATATTCCTCCCAGACAGGTAACCACTCGGTAACTTCTATTATAGTTACCGAGTGATTACCTGTCAAGACCTGGTTGAATTTTTTGAATCACAGCGCACAACAAGCGTCAGCGAAAGGATTGAAGTGACACAGTAAGATGTGCCGCACCGAAAATCGCAGCACAGCGCCATGTTGATCTGTCCGTTGTCCTTCACCTGCCCATGGGCGCCACCACCGTGTTCATGGCGCAGCGGGAGATGGGCCGCAGGCTCTCCTGCAGCCGCTCGGATATGTAAATGGTATTCAGATTCCATTTCGGTTTCGGCATGGTTTCGCCCTCCGATGCGCTTCAACAGATTCCTTTGTCTATAACGGTTTCGACTTGTATGTAATTATACCGTTTTTATCCGCAAGTGTAAACTGAATGAAACCCACTTTTCGAGCATTCTATGGAAAAGAGGGTGCCTTCTTGCCTACAGCACGGATGCTGTGACAAATCTGCCATTTCCTCGCCCCTGCGGGGCAGCCGGAAATGATGCACAAAAACTTCATGCACCGGCATTTGCGCATTTTTGTGGTGCGGTATTCATGCATGAAGTTTTATACCTTAAATCTCTTGCAAAATGGAAAGAGTCATGATATAACATGACCAGAAGAACCGAAACGGTCATTTGGAGGTTGAACAAGCTTGGCTTTTACCGACTATGAAGCAGAACAGCTTCACAAGGCGTTGCTGAAGGAAACAAGACGCTGCGCCGTCACATTGGGGATGAAGAAAACCTCAGTGGATCAACTGACAAAGGCGGTCGGCATTGCGAAGGGCTCGTTCTATAAATTCTACGAATCCAAGGAGATGGCATTCTTTGCAGTTCTGGAAAGTATCCACTCCGAGCTTTACGGGGTGGCTGATCGAGCGTTGTGCAGAAATGGCGGCCTGCCAACATCGGAGCGCGCGGCAGAGGCGGTTCTGGCCGTCTGCCGGAGGCTGTCTGATACTGGCGACATGGCGTTCATTGAACATGACGCCAAGTTGCTTTTACAGAGATTGCCGGAGGGCGTCAAAGAGGAACATTACCACGATGACGAAACGCACATTCGTCAGCTCTTTGAAAAATATGATTTGATGCCAAGGCGCGGCGCTTCTTTGGCCGCTGCGACGGTGCGGGGACTGATCCTCACAGTTTCCCATAAGGAGCAGATCGGGGAATTGTATCCGCAGGTGCTGGAAGCACTGGTGTACGGTGCTTGCAGGGAGCTATTTGAATAAGCCGAAAGGCCGCAGAACTGCGGCTTTTTCAAGGCATGACGGTTAGACGCCTCTAATCGCGTGAATTCACGGGCGATGGTTAGACCAATCTAACCACGAAAGAGGATAACAGCGATGCAAGAACACAAGGGCCTCCGGGATCGGAATGCCGGGTCATATGCGGAATATGTGAAGAAGGAGGAGTAAACGGTGCAAATTTTGGAGTGCGGACGGGAGCATAGAGAAACGCTGCTGTTTTTTCCCTGCACGGCAGAGCCCGTATGGGCATTTGCGGACACCATTGCGGTCCTGTCCCAAAGGTGGCATATTTTTCAGGTGGTGTTCGACGGTCACCAGCCGGAATATCCGGGAGACTTTACTTCCGTGGAGCAGACTGTGGACGAGGTGACCCAATATCTGAATGTCCACGGCATTTCCCATTTGGATGCTGCCTACGGCTGCTCTCTGGGTGGTGCGTGTCTGACCCGTTTGCTGGCCTTGGGGGAAATTTCCGTTGGCCGGGCAATCATTGACGGCGGTATGACTCCCTATCGCCTGCCGTTTCTGGTGCGAAAGCTGCTGCTGGCGCGGGATGTGTTGTCCTTCAGAACGGTGGCAAGCAACCGTGAGGTGCTGGAAGCGGCATTTCCGCCGGAACGGTTTACTCCGCCGGGGCATGACAGCAGGAAAGAGTATAATGCGATGGAGCGGTACCTCAAAACCTTCTCGAACCGGACGATCCGAAACATATTCTGGTCTGCCAACAATTACGCTCTGCCGAAAGTGCCTGCCGAATGCGGCACAAAAATCACCTATTGGTACGGCTGCGATGAAAAGAAAGACCGTAGGTACAATATTCGGTTTATGAAGCATTATTTTCCGCAGATTCGGGTCCACGGAATTCCCAAAATGGCCCACGCAGAGTTGGTCTTGGTGCACCCGGAGCTGTTCGATCACTATGCGGAAAAATTCCTGAAGCCGGAGGGATGAAACGGAATCGGCGCCGGATGATCCGAGCGCCGCGAGGAATCGCTCCGGCTGGCTCACCATTAGAAAACGTAAGGAGGCTTTACAATGTCCTTTTTTGAGAATACCCGCAAGCCTGCGGGCTTTGGCGGGAAACTCATGGTGGTCATGATGAACCTGAGTCACAGCCCTGTGGCGCGGTGGGGGCTTCGCTTTCTGGAGCTTGCTCCGGACGATAAGGTGCTTGACTGCGGCTGCGGCGGTGGGGTAAATATCCGACGGCTGCTGAAAAAATGCCCGCAGGGTATCGTCAAGGGCATCGACTATTCGCTCGTCAGCGTGGAGAAAACCAAAAAGGTCAACGAGACTGCCATCGCTGATGGTCGCTGCGCCGTTCTGCAAGGCAGCGTGGCAGATATGATGTTCGCGGATAACTGGTTTGATGCGGTCACGGCCTTTGAAACCGTCTATTTCTGGCCGGATCTGCTGCGGTGCTTCCGTGAGGTCTGGCGGGTACTGAAGCCCGGCGGGACATTTTTTATCTGCAACGAGAGCAATGGCGACACAGACAAGGACGAGAAGTGGACGAAGATCATTAACGGCATGACCATTTATCAGGGTACCGAGCTGAAAGCATATCTGGAACAGGCGGGCTTTCACGAGGTGCAGATACACAAGAATAAAGCAGGCTGGCTGTGCGTCACGGCACGAAAATGAGGTGCGATCATGTCGAAAAAAGCAACGGAATTCCAACGAAAAGCAATGAGCCGGATGTACCGGGGCAAGGAGATCTTCAAGCCTCTGAACACCGGCTGGATCGATAAAAACGTTGCCTGCGTGCGGGAATGGGTAGCAAATATCTTCTTCTACTGCAAGGACAATGCTGTCATTATGATCGATGCCGGGTACAACTATGACCGGCTGGCGGAAAAAATGGGCTGGTTGGGAATCGCCCCACAGTCGGTTCAGCACATTCTTATCACCCACCAGGACACCGACCATGTGGGCGCGGTGGAAGCGGACAGCCCCGGATTGTTCCAAAACGCAGCGCTGTACATCGGTGAAGTTGAAAACCGTTATCTGACCGGAGAGGTACGCCGCAAGGTCATCTATCATCTTTATAAGCTGCCGCAGGTCACGATCAACAACAAAAAAGTGCTGCTTCAGGATGGGGAAGTCATCAACATTGACGGCATCAAAATCGAATGCTTCCTCGTTCCCGGCCACACTTGGGGACATATGGTGTATCTTGTCGATGACCGTTACTTGTTTACCGGCGACACCATCTGGTTCGGCGCGGACGGCGGATACAGCTTCATTTCCGCCTTGGCAGAGGATAATGAACTGGCGGTGCGATCTCTGACTGCACTGGAAGAAAAGCTGCGGGGGCGCGATTTACATCCGTTGTTCATAACCGGACACACAGGCTGGACGGACAATATGGACTTTGCTTTTGCACACAAAAATGAGCTTTGCTCCCCCTTTCGGAGAAAAGCCCATGATCCCAACGCCCCATACGATGCCTATGACGAATCGGATGATACCGAAGAAAGAGCAAAAAGCAGATACTTAGCGGGAGTTGGAAGATGAAGGTTTACGAGTTCGGTAAAAAAAGCGCCCCGGCGCTTTTGCTGCTGCCCGGAACCTGCTGCCATTGGAAAGGCAATTTTGGGCGAGTCATTCCGCTGCTGGAAAAGAATTTTCGAGTACTCTGCGTCAGCTATGACGGCTTTGATGAGACGGAAAACACAGAGTTTCCGACCATGCCTGAGGAAACAGAGAAAATAGAAGCGTACATCAAGGAACATTGCAGCGGTCATATCCATGGGGCTTACGGCTGTTCTCTGGGGGGGTCTTTTGTGGGCCTGCTGGCGGCGCGGCAAAACATCCACATGGATTATGGCATTTTGGGCAGCTCCGATCTGGATCAATCGCCGATTGCCGCCGCAAAATTACAGACGGCGCTGCTCCTGCCCCTGCTCTATCCCTTCATCCGGGATGGAAAGTTCAAAAGCCGTATCCTGCAAAAAAAGCTTCAAAAACGCATGGGTCAGACGGAAGCCTATGTGCAGGCGTTTATGGACATGTTGGGCGGCGGGCGGCCTTATGTGACCATGGAAAGCTGCAAAAACCAGTTTTACTCCGATCTCATTACACCGCTGCCGGATCAGATCAATGTGCCCGGTACGGAAATTCATATTTTTTACGCCCTGAAAATGGGCAAAAAGTAACGCCTCCGCTACCTGCGGCATTTTGACCATCCTGTCATCCATGAACAGGAGCTGCGGCATGAAGAACTGCTGGCATGTTACCCGGAGCAGTGGGCGGCACTGGTAAAGCAAATCGTTATGGTAGAGGACAAAAAGGTCATCATCGGCAGTGCCCACTTTGTCTTTGAGGACGAGGGCTGCTGTATCCCGGAGGGAGAGCAGGAGAAATATGACGCGCTGCCCGCCGCGTATTCCCACCTGTATCTCTGCATCGATGGGGAACTGGCGGCGGTCATCTGCATCCACGATCCTCTGCG
>NZ_JACOQI010000009.1 GCF_014297285.1 Dysosmobacter segnis | reverse complement strand
CTTTCTTCATCAATATTGGGAAAAATCTCATCCGCAAATATTTTCGCCCATGAATTATCAAGTGCCTTTTTTTCGCGAGCAGTAAGTGAAAATACACTGTCATTGAAAGATATTTGCTGACTGCTGTTTACTTTAAATGACATAAACCTTACCACCCTTCAAATCTATAACCATTATAACACAATAGATTTGGGGGGTGGTAAGGTTGGCTGCTTATTCCATTTTCAGAAATTTCCTATACTTTTGACCCCGGCATCATTCCATTTCGGTTTTGGCATAATGCGTACCTCCGATGCGCTTCAACAGACTTCTTTGTCTATAACGGTTTCGGCTTGTATGTAATTATACCGATTTTATCCGCAAGTGTAAACTGAATGAAACCCACTTTTCGAGCATTCTATGGAAAAGAGGGTACCTTCTTGCCTGCAGCACGGATGCTGTGACAAATCTGTGACACTTTTTCCGCACTTTCGCGGGGGAAATCCAAGATGATCTCTGGTATGCTACAGACATGGTTGATACACAACCAAACAATAAAAAAGGAGAGTAACATACTATGAAAAAGAAAACGATTTGGAGCCTTGCGCTGGCACTGGCGTTGGTGGTATCAGCTATCGGCGCATCGACCGCAGCTTTGGCGGCTGCGCCTGACACGGCAGAGCCTGCAACTACCATCGCAACCGAGAACGAGGACGCCATCTGGGAGCAGATCGAGGCGGTGGAAGAGAAGAGCGACGCCATCTTCCAGAGAAACGCGGCGCTGTGGGAAAAGCTGGACGAAATCTGCAACGCCCTGCCCGACGACTACGACTTCACAAACTTTGACGAGGCGGCATTTATCCGCAACACCAACGCTCTGACGGAAGCGGAGAAGGAAACGCTTCTGGCAGATATCAAGGAGCTGAACGGCCTTGACGCCGAGATGGAGACGCTGTACGCTCAGCTGCCCGACTGCGACAATATGTCGCTCTACGAGAAGGCACTGGAAAAGGCCGACCCCAAAGTGCTGGACGAAATCGACACCCTGGAGCAGGAGTATGACCGCGTCTGCGAAAAGCACGCCGACCTGTGGGACAAGGTAGATGAAGCATACTTCGATCTGCCGGACGATTATGACTTCGAAAACTATGAAGAGGCCGCCTTCATCCGCAGCCTGAGCTTCCTGACCGATGCGGAAAAGGACGCGCTGATCGCCGACTACAACCGTCTTACGGAGATCGACAGCCAGCTGTGCGAACTGTACAATTCCATCTGGGGCAACACCGGCTGCGAAAGCGGCATCTGCCCCCTTTGACGGAAAGGAGATATTCTGATAGTATAAAATCAACATCGTGCCGATGCTGCGCCTGTGCGCAGCATTTGGCGCTGCTTGCAAGGAGGACGCATGGAACATTCTATCTATTTGGCGGACGATGAAAAGAGCATCCGGGAACTGCTGCACAGCTTCCTTACAAGCGACGGCTATACCGTGCGCTCCTTTGAAAGCGGTGACGCGCTGCTGGAGGCGTTTCGTCAGGAGCCTGCGGAACTGGTGATCCTGGATATCATGATGCCCGGCACGGACGGACTGACGGTGTGCAGGGAACTGCGTACGCTTTCCGACATTCCCATCATCCTGCTTACGGCCAAGGACAGCGAGCTGGACTACGTCATGGGCATCAGTCAGGGCAGCGACGATTATCTTACCAAGCCCTTTCGCCCAACGATATTACTGATGAAGGTCAAGGCCCTGCTGCGCCGTGTGGAGATGGATCGCGGCAAGTCCGCAGCGGCGGGCGGTGAACTGCACTATGGGGACATCCACTATTCCGCCACGGAAAACGCTATCTTTTGCGGAACTGTGCCGGTGGCGCTGACCCAGACTGAGCTGCGACTGCTCGGTTATATGATGAGGCAGCCGGAAAAGGCATATTCCAGAGAGGAACTGCTTAATGAAGTGTGGGGATTCGGGTCAGAGGTGGAGACCCGCGTGACCGACGAAACGCTGCGCCGTATCCGGAAAAAGCTGCTGCAAGCGGGCAGCACCGTCAGCGTAGGCACGATATGGGGCTTTGGCTATAAGCTGAAGGGAGCGGAGTGTACATGAAAAACATCAAACTGCGGATCGTGTACCTGATCCTTTGCTCGGCTCTGCTGCTCTTTGCGCTGTTCATGCTGGCGGTGAACCTCATTATACCAGCACACTTTGTGCGTGAGGCAAAAAAGGCGCTCATCAGCGAGGCACAGTACCAAAACCGTACCATCCCCTATACCGACGATGGATCCTTTTTTGACGATGAATGGAATGATGCGGAGGAGCACTTCCTTACGCCCAGCATCGTATTTTTAGAGCTGGATAATACCAATCAATCAAGCGGTTGGAACAGGGACGCATATCGCTTGGAGAAAAAACTGCTGGAATACTGCAAGGGGCGGGATCTGTCGCTCAATCAATGCTATACCTTCAAAACAGACAGGCATCATCTGATCTTCATGTCCGTGGAGGATGAGCAGGACGATTGGGAAAAACCGTACGCCTATATCATGTACATAGACATCGCCCCCATCACCCGCTATATCGTAACGCTGAACTGGGCGTTCTTTGCGGTGTTAGTGGCGATCTCCTCCGTCATGTGCCTGCTGGGGTTTCGCTTTGGCCGGGATATTGAAAAGGAGGCGGAGCGGCAGCAAACCTTCTTCCAGAATGCCTCTCACGAGCTGAAAACGCCGCTGATGGCGATACAGGGCTATGCGGAGGGCATACAGGCGGGTGTGATGGACACAGGCAGCGCGACGGAGGTGATCTTGAAGGAAAGCGACCGCATGACGGAGCTGGTAGACGAGCTCCTGGACATCTCAAAAATCGATATGGGGCGGCAGCCGCTTACCCTTTCTGAGATGGATGTTCGGGAACTGCTATACGACAGCATACGCGCCGTGGAGCCGGCAGCCGCCGGCGGCGGTATCACCATCACGCCGGACTTCCCCGAAACGCCCGTTATGGTCAGCTGCGACGATACCCGGCTGCGCAGAGCGGTCGCCAATATCCTATCCAACGGCGTACGCTATGCCCGCAGCGAGCTGCGCCTGACCTGCCGCACGGACAAGCGGAATGCGACGATACGGATACAGGACGACGGGGACGGCATCGCCGAGGAAGATCTTCCCCACATCTTTGACCGCTTCTACATGGGAAAAAGCGGAAAATCCGGCATCGGCCTTGCCCTGACCCGGGAGATCATCCACCTGCACAAGGGAACCATCCGCGCCCGCAACGGGGACACCGGCGCCGTTTTCGAGATCTCCATTCCGGTGAGCAGATAAGAAGATCACCGCACTGCCTTTGAGCACCTTCCTTGAAAAAAGGACGGACTTAGAAAAGACTTTTGTTAGTACTGGGTGGAGAGTTTCTTGTGATTTCCTCTTGTGCCGACATTGTTAGAATGGAGTACATCTATGGGTTGCAAATCAAAAAAATATCTGCATATTCATGACTGGAACTACTGGTGGGGCTATTTCCGCTGCGGCAAGGGCTGGGAACCTTTCCATGCGGCTGAATTTTCTCTTACCGAGGACGAGGCGGGAGAGGCGTCCTTTTTTTATTTTGATTTCTATAACCTTCCCGCGCTTCACCAGACGATTCGGGACGGTGAGTTTGTGGAGCCGGATAGTCCGGATCATCCGAGCTTTCTGGAGCAGGCGGAGCGGCTCAAAAACGGTGAACAGGACTGGTTCGTTGGGGCGCTGTACTATCCGCATTTTTCACCGGAGATGCATTTCTGCAACGCTTACGTCCGGAGCGGTGTCCCGCTGACACAGCTGGTTTCCCCGTCTGTACCGCCCTATTACGGGGTGATCTTTCTCCGGGAGGAGAACCCCCTCACTCCGGAGGTGCTGACACATTGGGTGGAGACACTGTCCCGGCCACTGTTCGGCCAACAGTTTTCCTGTACACTTGCGCAAGTTCCCAGCCGACAGGAGGCGATGGAGCAGTTTGAGAAGGAGATGCGGCTGATGCGATGAAATGTACGGTATCGTTTACCACTGATTTCCCGTTGAAAAGCAGTCGGGAGGGAGACGTCATGGCGTAATACCCCGCCTTTAGGCATAGGGACATAAGCCACACTTTGTTCCACTGTAAAAAGACTTTCGGGGATTGCGTTAGATATCGTTGAGTAATATAATGAATGAGACTTTTTGTGATAAGTTGTCTATATAGCGATAATACAAAATGCAACACAAGAAAAGAACGTATGCACTCGAACATGGTTTGCTGCCTCCTTTTAGAACGGTGTGGTAACTTCATCCCACCAGGATCCGCAAGCTATGACTTCTTTTTAATAGGGGCTCACACGTGAAGACCCGAAAGAGAGTGAAAACAGGCAATACATCACGAGAATGATCTTTAAGTCAAGAAAAATTGCATTTAGACAGATTTTTCTTGACTTAACGATTTTGCGAAGCTAAACTATACCCATGAGGTGATAGAAATGGAGCGTAAAATCGAAGAACAACTGCTTGCATGGAAGAATAAAACCGATGATCGGTTGCCGCTGATCGTCAACGGCGCCCGTCAGGTGGGCAAAACTTACATTCTCCGCAAATTTGGCGAGGAACAGTTTAAAAATGTGGTCTATATCAATTTGGAGACAAATCTGACGATTGCATCCTATTTTAATGACAATATTGCGCCGGAACGACTTTTGCGGTATCTTGAGGCGTCTACTGGTGAGAGGATCATTCCGGAAGAAACGTTGATCATTTTCGATGAGATCCAATCCAGTGAGCGTGCGTTGACAGCTCTAAAGTATTTCTGCGAGGAAACGCCGGAGTATCATATTGCAGCGGCAGGGAGTTTGCTGGGTGTGGCAATCAACCGCCAGCACTATTCGTTTCCTGTGGGCAAGGTGGAGACGCTTACGCTCTATCCGCTGGATTTTGAGGAGTACCTTGGGGCAAGAAGCCAGAAACTCCTTAGTGAAGAGATTCGCAGAGCCTACGAGAAAATGGAACCGCTGCCTGATGCACTGCATCAGAAGGCAATCGAACTGTATCGGGAATATCTGCTTATCGGCGGGATGCCGGCCTGTATCAACGCCTTTTTGAAAAGCGGCAGTTTTCTGGATGTTCCACTGGTGCAGAATGAGATTTTGGATAACTACATTGCGGACATGGCGAAGTACGCCAGTAATACGGATAGCGTGAAGATCCGTGCCTGCTACAATTCCATTCCGGCGCAGTTGGCCAAAGACAATAAGAAATTCCAGTATAAGGTGGTGCAGAAGGGGGGGAGTGCCGCGCTATTTGGCGCTTCCATCGAATGGCTGAATCTTGCCGGTGTCGTGCTGAAATGCCAGCGCATCAATCAGGCCATTGAGCCGATCGCTGTTTATACTGATCTGTCAGCGTTCAAGCTCTATATGGGCGATGTGGGTCTGCTGACGATGAAATCCGGGCTTTCACAACAGACAGTGCTCTCCGGAGAGGGGAATACTTTCATGGGAGCTGTCACAGAAAACTATGTGGCACAGCAGCTTGCCGCCAAGGGCTATGATTTATACTATTGGGAGAGTAGCAGTACGGCAGAACTGGATTTTGTACTGCAAAAAGGCAATCAAATCGTCGGCGTAGAGGTCAAGAAAGGGGAGCATGTCCGTTCTCGTAGTCTCAGCGTCTTCGTGGACAGTTATAAGCCAGCTTACTCAGTCCGACTTTCGCTCAAGAATTTCGGGGAGAAAGATGGGCTAAAGTCTGTTCCGCTGTATGCGGCATTTTGTGTGTAGAAGCGGTCGAAAAATAGAAGGCAAGATTACTTGAAAAAAGTAAATCTTGCCTTCTACATTTAGTTTTGAGACCTATCTCAAGTATTCCCGAGAAGATATATATCGTGACAACGGCTTGTGCTTGATTTGCGATGCAAATCTTGACTTTCCATCCAACAATCTGTACTCTTAAATCGTATTATGCTGCTGATATTATCTTTTGATCTGCAAAGATGAGAAGCCACCAAAGGAAACGATGTTGGTATTTGAATAACGAGGGAGTGAGATATATGGAGCAATTACTGATTGTTGAAGATGATATCGGTTTGAATCAAGGCTTATGCAAAGCGCTGAAAGCAGATGCTCGGCAGATCATTTCCTGCCAAGACCTAAAAACGGCGAAGGAACAGCTGCTTTGCGGCGGTGTATCCCTGATCCCGCTGGATATCAATCTGCCGGATGGCAGTGGGCTTGAGCTGCTTCGGGAGGTCAAGGAAAACCTGCCCGCAGTTCCTGTTATTCTGCTGACTGCCAATGACACCGATCTGGATATCGTAGACGGACTGGAGCGGGGCGCTGATGATTACATTACCAAACCCTTTTCTCTTTCGGTTTTGCGGGCAAGGGTGAATACCCAACTGCGAAAGCAAGCGTCAAACCATAAAAATGCGCCGTTCCATATGGATCTATTTCACTTTGACTTTGAGGCTATGACCTTTTATGTGGGAGATTCAAAAGTGGAATTGAGTAAAACAGAACAAAAATTACTGCGTCTGCTTGTTGAAAATCGTGGTCGAACCATGATCCGTGGAGACCTTGTCGACCGGATCTGGACAGATGGCGCAGAATATGTGGATGAAAATGCTTTGTCTGTTACGATCAAGCGTCTGAGGGATAAGCTTGGTGCACAGAAATACATTAAAACTGTCTATGGAATCGGTTATAGCTGGGTGACAAAAGATGAATAAAACCGGCATTGTGATCATACTGCTGTGTTTTCTGGCGGCGGCAGCTGTTGTGTTATGGGAGCGGAGAAAGGCCAGAAAAACGATGGAAGAAATCGAAAGAATGCTGGACGCTGCCATGACCGGCTCCTTTTCTGAAACCAATTTTGATGAAAGCCAGCTATCTGCATTGGAAACGAAGTTTGCGCACTATCTTTCCGCCGCAGAAGCATCTTCTCAAAACATAGCGCAGGAAAAAGACAAAATCAAAACCTTGATTGCGGACATCTCCCACCAGACAAAAACGCCGATTGCAAATCTGCTGTTATACAGCGAGCTTTTGATGGAGGAAACTCTGCCTGCATCGGCGAAGGCAAATGTGGAGGCACTGTACAAACAATCGGAAAAGCTGCGATTTCTGATCGATTCTCTCGTAAAGCTTTCCAGACTGGAAAACGGGATCATTTCACTCTCCCCCCAGCCGGCAGCGCTGCAGCCGCTGCTTGAAAGTGTAGTAGAACAATATACCGCCAAGGCTTCTGAAAAAGGATTGTCTTTGCAAATGCAGGATACAGATGCTTTTGCTGTATTCGACTTCAAATGGACAGCGGAAGCGCTGGCTAATATCGTAGACAACGCCATCAAATATACAGAGCATGGCACCATTACTATTTCTGCCGTAAGCTATGAAATGTTTGCAAGGATCGATATATCGGATACCGGTTCAGGCATACCGGAAAATGAGCAAGCGAAGATATTTGCTCGCTTTTACCGCTCAAATAGTGTGCAGAAACAAGAAGGGGTCGGCATCGGCTTATACCTTGCTCGACAGATCATATCCGGCGAGGGCGGTTATATCAAGGTTGCTTCCGTTCCGGGAAAAGGAAGTACGTTTTCCATATTTCTGCCGAAATAACAACAATTCTATCAAAACTGTTAGATTTCATTTTCCGCCGGAAAGAATGTGGAAAGATTCCTATGCGATAATCTGTATGTATCAAAGGATCATTTCCTTTCATACATACAGATTTTTTCATGGAGGTACTCATTTGTGGATGTTTTACAGGCAAAAGACCTGAGAAAAATTTATGGCTCCGGCAATAACGCAGTTCATGCGTTGGATGGAGTGGATTTAAGTGGTGCCGTCAAGATTTGGACCTGTTGACAAAGTGGCGCGCAGATCCTTTCTGTGGTAAAATAAATTCAACAAAGTTAAATTTGTCATGCACTGAACAAATTATGTTGGCCGAAAACCTGTACACATTTTTCTGATTAGAAGCTTTGTAAGAAATTCGTAAGACTTTCGTCGATTTGTTTGTAAGGCTCCGCCGCTACAATAGAGACAGCTTCAAGGGAGGAACTCGCTATGAACGAATGTATTCTCGTGGTCGATGACGACCGTGAGATCGTAGGGGCTATCGCCATCGTGCTGGAGCGGGAGGGGTATACCGTCCGCAGGGCATACGATGGGTTGGGGGCGGTGGAGCAGGCGCTTGACCCGGCGGTACGGCTCATCCTTATCGACGTGATGATGCCGAAGCTTGACGGGCTTTCCGCCCTCATGCGCATCCGGGAAAAGCGGAACCTGCCGGTCATCGTTCTCTCTGCCAAAAGTGAGGATACCGACAAGATCCTCGGCCTTTCCATGGGGGCGGATGACTATGTGACCAAGCCCTATAATCCCCAGGAGTTGGCCGCCCGGGTACGGAGCCAGCTGCGCCGCTACACCCTGCTGGGAGATGTTCACGCGGAGAAGCGTGAGGGCGAGATTGTCAACGGACGCCTGTCCTATGACCCGGAGCGCCGTGAACTGAAGGCGGACGGCGAACTGGTAAAGCTCACTGCCACAGAGTTGAAGATTGTGGATCTGCTGATGCGAAATCCCGGACGGGTGTTTCCAGCGGAGGAAATCTATCAGCGGGTCTGGCAGTCTGACAGCTACGCCTGTGAGAATACGGTGATGGTTCACATCCGGCGCATTCGTGAGAAAATCGAGTTGAATCCCAAGGAGCCAGACTATATCAAGGTGGTGTGGGGCATTGGATACAAAATGGAACAACACAACTGAAACTGTGGAAATCGAGCCTGTAATGCCGCAGAGAAAGGGGACCGGTTTGCGCGCCGCGGCGGCTTTCCTGACGTTTTTCATGGGCGTGAGCCTGACGCTGGGCAGTCTGTGCGGTGCCGTAGGACGCCGGGCTATTGGAAGTGATTATGCGGAATGGTGGCAGAATGACTGGCAGGAAACACCGGTGTTCCGCAATCGTATCTCCAACGATCTGGAATCCTTTCTGGCGATAGGTGTTGGGAGAACGGTGGACTGGTATCATCCGGATTATTCTGTTGAGGATACCGTATCCGGAACAGGTACGATCTGGTTCTTTGCGGATACACCAATGGCAAGCTATGAAACATCATCCGCTGAAGCGCAGGACACGTCCCCGGATTCCGCGTACAAGCACGATCTAAACACAATTTACGCGATTCACGCAGCCGATGGAAAAAAATACAGTAATCTGGAAGAAGTGACCGGTTACCGGATAGCGCTGGATGAATACAGCAAGCTGCCGAAGGGCTACAACTTCCTGCTGATCTATGAGGACGGCAAAGTCTCCATTTGGAAGGACGGCAAAAAGCTGCCCGTCTATGACAGCGATAACATTCTGGACGAAGACTCTCTTTGGAATGTCCCCGGCTATACCAATTTCAAGGTCGGCGAGGAAGAGGCAAAGGTTACCATAAAAATGGCTGTGCGGCAAATCCCCATTCTCTACAAGGGCAGCAACAGCTATTCGTACAACTCCCTCTACTGGATATACCGGAGCCTTCAGAACAGCCACGAGGCGTGGAGATCGCTTGCAATTTCCTTCTGCGTGGGGCTCGTGCTGCTTGCAGCATGGTTCGTGCTGAGGAAGGAGCGGTACGCGGCAGATCAAGCCATCGCCAAAGTGACCTTCCATATCTGGACGGAACTGCGCTTCCTTGCGGTGTTCCTGTGCCTGCTTTGTCTGACGGTTCCCATGCTGGCGGCTGCTGACGGCTATCTCTGGTGGTATCCGGATGATGTGTCTTATACGATAATGCAGACCCTCCGCTGCTTCGGTACGGGGTTGTTCAACCCCGGCGCAGCGCTGGGGCTATTCTGGGCGGTATGGTTCATCCGTAATGACCACCATTATCATCCCGCCGAAACACGCAAGAGCCTATACCGTACCGTATCCAGCGCCATGCGGAAAAAAGAATTGACCTATCCCATACAGAAGCGGATCAATCGCCGGATCGCCATTCGTAATTTGGCAACGGTTCTCGCCACGCTGGGTTCTTTTGCTCTTTTGTACATTTATCTTGAAACCTATGACGAAATCGCACTCTTGGGTATATGCGCCGTTTGGCTGGTGCTTGGCCTGCTCTCCTCGATTTTGTGGGGACGCCGCGAACGGGCGCTTGCCCGTGATTTTGGGCTGCTGGCCGACCATGTGGCCGCGGTCCAGAGCGGCGAGTTGACCACACCGCTGGATCTGCCTGCGGATGCAGACCTGCGTGAGACCGCCGAACGGCTCAACAGTATCCAGTCCGGCCTAAAGGCAGCGGTGGCAGAGCAGACCCGCAGTGAGCGCATGAAGGTGGAGTTGATCTCCAATGTATCCCACGATCTGAAAACGCCGCTGACCTCCATCCTCAGCTATTCTGAACTGTTGATGCAGGAGCCGCTGGAGGGAGCGGCCTCGGATTACGCACAGATCATCCAGCAAAAGGCATTGCGGCTCAAGAGTATGGTGCAGGATGTGTTTGAGATCAGCAAAGCCGCCAGCGACCAGCTCCCCGTGAAGCCGGAGGTGCTGGACTTTGGCAAGCTCCTGCGTCAAACCCTTGCCGACATGGATGGCGAGATTCAAAAATCCGGCCTGACCTTCAAGCTTGACCTGCCGGAGCAGCCGGTTGAGATCACGGCCGACGGTACGCGCCTGTACCGGGTGTTCCAGAATCTCCTTCAGAATGCCCTCAATTACAGCTTGCCTGGGAGCCGCGTCTACCTCTCTCTGAAAACCACCGGCAAAGCGGCAGTCGCCTCCCTCCGCAACACCTCCCGCAATGAGCTGCCGGAAGGTGTGGACTTCACCGCCCGATTTGTGCGGGGCGACGAGAGTCGCACGGATGGCGGCACCGGTTTGGGCCTGTCTGTTGCTAAGAGCTTCACCGAGGCTTGCGGCGGCACCTTCCGGGTGGAAACCATGGCGGACCTCTTCACTGCCATCGTGAGCTTTCCCGTGTCCATGCATAAACCCAAGCAGTGAACGATGCAAATATAAGGGACCTATGAAGTTTTATCATAAATGAGAACAAGCCGGGCAAACGCCTCGGCTTGTTTTTTTAAATCGTTGTTTACTTCCTTGCGAGTGCAAATTATAATATTAGCAAGAAGCTGGCAGTGATATGACCACCTACAAATGGCTCAATCTGCTTTTCAGCAAACGTGGCATCAATTCCAATCGGATTGAGACTTTTTATGATAAGTTGTTTATATAGCGATAAACTGAACTTGAGATCGTGAGGGTACAGCTATGGCGAGAGTTTCCACCAGAGAGAATAAAAATATATATCAGTTGACCAGAGAAAACCTGAAGCTTACCAGAGAGACCGCGAGTGAACTGTTAGAATCCATTCCGCCGGAGCGTATAGAAAAGATTGAGAACGAGCGCTCTTTTCCGCATCCGGATGAAGTGCTTACAATGGCAGAGAAATATAAAAAGCCGGACCTGTGCAACTATTACTGCGCCAATCAGTGTCCCATCGGGCAGGAGTATGTGCCGGAGGTCAAGATCAAGGACCTGTCTCAGATCGTGCTGGAAATGCTGGCATCTTTAAACGCGATGAATAAGCGGAAGGACCGGCTTATTGAAATCACGGCTGACGGCAAAATTTCCGATGATGAGCTGGAGGATTTTCTATACATTCAGGAGGAGCTGGAACGCATTTCCATTACGGTGGAGACCTTGCAGCTCTGGGCAGAGAAGATGCTGGCTGCCGGTGTGATTGATGAGGCGCGGTATGAAGCGTATCGGAGCCGGAAGAAAACCTGAAAGGGGTATTTTGCTCCGAAAGTGAAAATAAACTGCTGTATCTTTCCAATTCTATGATGTATTCCGCCGTCCTTTTGCTGTACGCTATTCTCAAGCAAAGGGGCGGCGTTCCAAAAACCGGAAAAGGAGCTGAGGGCAATGGGGCCAGAGAGCGGCTGTTGACCATCCACTTGATGGAATTATTGAGAAAAAACGGAAAATATGCAACAAAATTAGGATTGGAACCGTCTATAAAAGTGAGAGTCCTTGCAGAAAAGAAATATAGTGGGGAAGCCCATGGGGCGGAAAGGGAGAGCTAATGAAATACGCGGCAGATTTTAGGCAGGAAGCTAGGGCGGCGCTTCAGGGGAAATGGCCGTTGGCCATTCTGGTGGGATTGGTGGCGGCGATTCTGGGAGGAGCCACTTCCGGCGGACCTGAATTTAAGATCAATTTTACCGGCGGCAGCCTGAACGCGAATATTCAATATGCCGGACAGACCATCTACTCTTGGGGAGACGGGATCACACCGGGACTGCGGGCAGTTCTGGTTGGCGGCGCGATCTACCTGATCTTAGCGGCAATCGTGCTGGGGGTCCTGTATTTCATTCTGGGCAGTGTTATCGAAGTGGGCTATGCCCGGTTCAACCTGAACCTGACCGCCGGAGAAAAGCCACCCTTTGAAACGCTGTTTTCCTACTTCCCCTATTGGAAAACCATAGCTGTGACTGCGCTGCTTCAAGCCGTGTATATTCTTCTTTGGACGCTGCTGCTGATCATCCCCGGCATCATGGCTTCTTACAGCTATGCCATGACCGGCTACATTCTGGCGGAGCATCCGGAACTGACAGCCGGCGAGGCCATCGCACAGTCCAAGGCTATGATGGCGGGGAACCGCTGGCGGCTGTTCTGCCTGCAATTCAGCTTTATCGGATGGGACATCCTGTGTGCTCTGACGCTGGGCATCGGCAATCTGGCCCTGCGGCCTTACAGACACGCTGCTGAAGCGGCGTTCTACCGGGAGCTGTGCGGCGGTACGGTGCCCGAAGACGAGGAATACTCCGTATAAGTATTGTCATCCCTTAAAAACTACATAAAGAAAAAGAAAAGGAGAACCACATGGACATTTTACTGAAGGCAATTCCCATTGCGATTCCCGTGATCCTGGTCATTCTCATTTTCCTGATGGGCTACGTGAAAGCACCCCCCGACGTGGCCTACATCATCTCCGGCCTGCGGAAGCACCCCAAGGTGCTCATCGGTAAGGCCGGTATCAAGATCCCCTTTCTGGAGCGGGTGGATAAGCTGATCGTCCGCCAGATCTCCATCGATATCAAGTCTGAAGGCTACATTCCCACCCAGGACTTCATCGGCGTGGACGTGGACGCCGTGGCCAAGGTGCGGGTGATGACAGACCCGGAGGGCATCCAGTTGGCCATGAAGAACTTCCTGAATATGACGGAGGACGACTTCAACCGGGCTATCGTGGATTCCTTGCAGGGCAACATGCGTGAGATCATCGGCACCATCACTCTGAAAGAGATCTGCAATGACCGTAAGAAGTTCGGCGACGAGGTGCAGTCCAAGGCCCAGACCGATATGAACGCGCTGGGCATCCAGATCATCTCCTGCAATATCCAGCGTGTCACCGATGAAAACAGCCTTATCAACTCGCTTGGTCAGGACAACATGAGCAAGATCCAGAAGGATGCTGCTATTGCCAAGGCTGAGGCAGAGAGGGATATTGCCATCGCCCAGGCCCAGGCTGCCAAGGCGTCCAATGATGCCCAGGTGGAGGCGGACATGCATATCGCCCAGAAGCAGAATGATCTGGCGATCAAGCAGTCTGAACTGAAGGTGCAGGAGGATACTAAGCGGGCCGAGGCCGACGCCGCCTACACCATCCAGCAGCAGGAGCAGCAGCGCTCCATTGAGACGGCTACCGTCAATGCCCAGATTGCCAAGACGGAGCGCGAAGCCGAGCTGAAGAGCAAGGAAGTCGAGGTCAAGAAGCAGTCCCTGGACGCCGAGGTCCGCGCCGCTGCCGACGCCGACCGTTACCGCAAGGAGCAGGAGGCACAGGCAGCTCTGTACCAGCGGCAAAAAGACGCGGAAGCTGTCCGCTATGAGCAAGAGCAGGCGGCGGAAGCCGCCAAGAAGGCCGCCGAGGCTGCCCGTTTCGCCAAGGAGCAGGAAGCTGCCGGTATTGCCGCTGTCGGTCAGGCGGAAGCCGAAGCCATCCGGGCCAAGGCCTTGGCAGAGGCCGAGGGTATCGACAAGAAGGCGGAGGCCATGAAGAAGTACGGCGAGGCCGCTGTGATCGAGATGATCATGAACGCCTTGCCGGAGATCGCCAAGAACGTGGCGGAGCCCCTCAGCAAGGTGGATAAGATCACCATGTACGGCGAGGGCAACAGCGCCAAGCTCCTCAGCGACATCGTCAACGGCACCACCCAGGTCACCGAAGGCATCAGCGCCGGAATGGGGCTGGACCTCAAGAGCCTGCTGGCAGGTGCCCTGGGCGGCAAGCTGGCGGCGGGCAATTCCCAGCCGGTGCAGGTGACGGTAACGCCCCAGGCCCAGCCTGACGCGGCGGCCGCTTCCGCGGACACGCCGGAGCAGCAGGTGTGATGACTTAACCGGACATAAAATCTGCCTGGGGCCTCCTGCAGGAGGTCCCAGGCTTCCGTAAAGAGAGGAGTTCGTTTATGATAGGCTTTGGAGGATACCCGGGCTTTGGTATGACTTTCAGCATCATGCGGATCATGGTTCCTGTCATATTTGTGTTGGTGTTTGGCATTATTATCGTAGCAATGGTTCGAGGTATATGTGAATGGAACAAAAATAATCATTCACCGAAACTGTCCGTTCCTGCCAAGGTGGTATCCCGGCGTACCGCTGTTTCTCACCACCACCATCACCAGGGAAATGGGATGCATCATACCCATACCGCTACCAGCTATTACGCCACCTTTCAGGTAGAGAGCGGCGACCGGATAGAGTTTCTGGTATCCGGCACGGAATACGGAATGCTGGCGGAAGGAGACTCAGGGGAGCTGACCTTTCAGGGTACCCGCTATTTGAATTTTCAACGGAACGAGTCGGCGGAATGAAGGGCGTAACCGTCAAACGCAGCGGCGGATTGAAGATTTCCCGTGAAAATGAGAGAATACCCCGTATAGAGCGTAGAGTCCACGCATAGTGAACGGCTCCTTGAGATGGCGGCCTTTTATACGTGGTTAGATTTTACGCTTACTTATAAAGTTCTATTCGCCATTAGCTTTGACGGTTACGATTTGTCAAGGGTATTTTTCCACGCCGTCACACATAAAGCAAGCGGCGGCTCGTGGCGAGCCGCCGCTTGTAACCTGATTGGATTTAATTTTTGCTTATCCGCAGCTCGCCGATCACTCTACAGTAAAGCGATACAAGAAGGTTACGATTTGCGCTCTGGTGCAATCCGCGTCGGGGCTGAATGTGGTGTTGGTGGTTCCCTTGGTGATGTTCTCCTTGACCGCCCACAGTACCGCATCAGCATAGTAGGCGGTGGACTTCACATCGGCAAAGGGATTGGCCGTACCCGCTGCCGGGGACTTCTCGGAACGCCACAGGAACGCGACAATCTGGGCGCGGGTGCAGGTCATGTTGGGGCTGAACGTGGTGTCGCTGGTGCCCTTGGTGATGCCATTCTCCACCGCCCACAGCACAGCGTCGTAATAATAGCTGCCCACAGGGATGTCGGCGAAGGGCATGGCGCGGGTTTCGGGTTCGGGACTGCCAGCTGCTCTCCACAGGAAGGTCACGGCCTGCGCACGGGTGCAGATGCCGTCCGGGGAGAAATGGGTATCATCGGTTCCCTTGGTAATGCCGTTTTCCACTGCCCAATCCACAGCGTCCTCATAATAGCTGCCGGTGGCTACATCCACAAACACGCCGGTCTGGGGGTTGCCGTTGGCTTTCATAAAGATGACCTCAATGGTATGGGTTCTGCTGACATTCTCAAAGGTGTAGGACTTCACTGCGCCGATGCTCTTGCCGTCGATCTTGACGTTGGAGACGGCGTAGCCCTTATCCGGGGTGATGGTGAAGGTCTGATCCCGGCCCTCGCGGACGCTGACATTGCCGGAGGGAGAAATGGAGCCGCCAGCCCCGGCAGTTGCCTTGATGGTGTAGTAGCTGTAGCCGCTGCCGCCACCGCCTGCATTGCCGCCTGTGCCGCTATTGCGCAGAATCGTCAGCGTGTAGGTTTTAGTACCGATCTCCACGACAATGTCGGTTGTGCCGCTCTTGGGGATGGCAACGGCTGCGCTGCCGCCGGTGGACAGAGCCTGTCCGTTGATGCTCACGGGCTCGTCGTTTCCAGACACCGCTGTGACCAGCGTAGATGTTGCTCCGCTATCATTTTGCAGCGTATAGGTATAGTTCGTTCCGTTGGCGGTAAAATCGCCGAGCCCCACTGCCAGACCTTCAAAGGTCAGAAGGTCATTACCGGGCACTGCGGCTCGCACCACTACGCGGGTGCCAAGCTTGGAGAAGGTGACGGTTTCCGTCCGGAAGGTTTCCCCGGAGATGGCACCGCCAATACTGGTCTTTTTCGTTTCCAGAACGGTCCCGGCAGCATCCAGCAGCGTGGCCACCAGCGCTGCGCTGGTCTGAGACTGCAGGCAGTTGTTGCGCAGGGTAATGGCGGCGGTGCTGTGACCGTTGCCGTCGTTCCCCTGTGTCACATCCATCGTCAGCCGCTCTCCGGTGCGGGCCAGTGCGCCGGTCATATGGACGCTGGCCTCACTGTCACTGCCGTCATACTCCGGCAGGCGCTGATTGCTTCCCAATCCACCGATCTCGCCTTCCGCCCACGCCTCGGCGTACAGATAGGTACCCACATTGGGGATCTCGGTTTTGCCAATGGATGTCATATACTTGCCCAGATCATAGGTCAGATCCAGTGTAAAGCTTCCCTGATCGATGCGGGCGAGGGCGCTGTCATCGGAGATGGTGATTTCATTATCGCGAACCGATACGCCGGTTGTGGTGCAGGCTACCTCTGCATGTTTGGTATGCAGATCATCCGCATAGAACGCAAGCTTCACCTTGCGGTTCTTTCCGCTGGCCAGCGTGGCGGCAGAGGAATTATAGAGGGTCATGCGCACCGTGCGCTTGCCGGCGCTCTCCGCAATCACTTCCATTTGCGAGATGCCAATGTCGGGATAATCCAGATACACTGTGCCGGTTTCGTTGATGCCGGCGGCGGCGGTGATGGTATAGCGCGGGTCGGTCACGTGGTCCTCCACATGGTGCCAGACGGTAAGGGTGGTGCTTTCATTGGGCAGCAGTTTTTCCGTAAGGGTGGCGGTTTCCCCGCTGCCAAGGCTGACCGTTAGGTTTTTCACATCGTTCAGCCCGGTGTTGCGGATGGTAAAGTGAATGGGTGTCAGGCTGTTCAGCGCCAGCGTTGCATAATCCACACCGATCTGTTCCACTGCCACTGCATCGGTGATAAAATCAGAGGTAGCGGTATAGAGGATCGTTTCCTCACCCGGAACGGTCACGCCGCCGATTACCTTCGGGCTTTCGTCGTCATACCGGGTGGCCTGAATGACAGCCTGCACCTGATTGGTGCCGCTGACATAGGCATCAAAGTGGTCAGCCAGCGTGCGATCCGGCAGTTTTGCCAGTTTCAATGGTGCGGAGAGCGTGTAGGTATTTGTATTTGCGTCATAGCGCAGCTTGGTCGCCTTCAAAATGCCGTGATCTACCGCGCCGTTGGCGTCATTGACAGTCTCATTCCAGACGATGGTAAGATCATTGCGGCTGCGATGACCCCCGCTGAGGGAAGCGAAGCGGAAGTCTCCGCCCACGACGGCGTTGCCGCTGCTGGTCAGGGCAGACAGAGAGCCGGGGAAACTGTTGGACATGGTGCCGCTGCCGTCCACAGCCAACAGCTGAATATCGCTGCTGCCGTCTCGGACACTATGCCAACCGATGACAAATCGGTCATCCCCGCCGCCGAAGTCGGCTGCAACGACCTGGGGGGCTTCGTCAAGATTGCTGTCACAGGTCGCCAGCATGGCTGTACCGGGCGTTTCGTCAGCAGCCACGGTACAATAGGCGATCTCGTAGTCGGAGGTATTTCCGGTTCCGCTGCGGTCCAGCGAGTAAACCGCCATAGCGGTTCCGTCGGGCAGCATGGCCGCCTGCAACGCCTTCACGCGGCCAGTAGCACCGTTATAAAGCATTTTGGCATCGCTCCATTTGCCGTTACTGCTGTCATAGCAGCTGTACATGATACAATCTCTGGTCGTGAAGTTCAGCAGGTTGTTGCTGCCCGAAGCGCTCACGGGATCGGGGGTGTAGACGCTGCGCCAGAACACGATGGCCTTGCCGTCGCCGCCCACTGCCGTGGCTGGGGCCAGATCCGGCGTGCCGTCTTCGGTTAGGCGGGTGGAAGTCCAGGTTGAGCCGTCATAGACGGACGCTACGATCTCCGTGCTGTTCATCAGCAGGTTTTGCTCTTCCAATGTCACGGGATCACCGGCATTTTTACCCGGCAGGTCGGTGCCCATGCGAACCCAAGCCGCCGCCGCGAAGCTTTCAGTGCCGGACAAAGAAACGCTCGTGTCGCCGTGGCCGGTGAACCCTGTGGGATCGTCAATTTGGATGGAGGGAGAATAGACGCCGCCATTGAGGGTGGAGAAATGCGCCCGGCTGTCGTAAATACTGCTGCTGTCGCCGTCGTTGATGTAGGCCAATACCTTCCCGTCATCGCTGAGCTGTGGATAGGATGTGGGGTTGGCATTGGTCTGGATGTTTTGCAGCCCACTGGGGGAGTTCAGAGAGAACAGCATCATCCGCTGCCGGGGCTGGCCCCAAGTACGGGCATATTGCTCCAGATAGTCCCGGCTTTGGAGCGTTGCACTGGCAGAAGCCACCTGCATTCCGCTCTGGGCCGCCGCCATCTGCAGCGAGGCAAGGCTCAGCCCGCTGGTGGCGCTATTCCAGTAGTCGTCGATTTTTTTCCAGTCATTAAAAGTCCTGGTGGCTCCAAAGGTTCCGGAGGCGATCACCGCCTCGTAGGAGATAAACAGGAAGCTGGCCACAAATTTGATTCCCACTTCGCTTTGGATCCCCAGGGCCTGACCGTTGATCTGGCGCTTTGTCTCGTCGGCAAGATAGGTGCGGGAAAGGAACTTATTCTGACTGTCCACATCCAAATTGCCGAATAGGCCGATCTTCAGCGCCACGATCGAATAGTCAAAGCCAATGCCGCCAAACGCGTGGACATATGCGTTGATACGCAGCGTGGTCAAAAAGTCATTCACTGCCGTGGCCGTGGGATCGCTCCAGGCAAGACCCTCGCCCTGCTGGCCGTAGCGCACTGCGGTACGGAAATCCAGCTGAATGGCGCCACCCAGCTCAAAGGTTGCTGTCAACGGTACGGGGCCAGCCATGGCGTTCACGCTGAAGGAGAAGCCCACGCCAACGCCGGCGGTAAAGCCGCCGCCTACGGTGAAAACCTCCCACTCCTTTTTTTCGGCGTTATAGCGGATCTCCGCTTCGTAAAAGCCCTCCAACTGCAAGTTGAGATCCGTGCTGGTGACATTGTCGGCCAAGGAGTTGGCTTTGTATTCCCCCTTGGGATCATAGGTGCCCTGGGCCATCTGGCTCAGATCCCCGGTACCGGGCACGCCCACGTCCAGGTTTTGCGTCAGCACATTCGCACTCAACGCCACGCCGTCCTCGGAATAGTCCATGTCCTCCATCTCCAGCGTATTGTACCCGGCCCAAATCATGGCACGGAACACGGAGGGATCTTCGCTGGGGGTGATGATCATTTTGAACATGGAACTGTTCACCGGACCGCTCAGATCATCCAGCCGTCCGGTCAGCACCTTGAGAATGTTACTGCCGTCCACTTCGCCAAAGTCAACTTGATTCACTCCACTGGAGGAGGTCATCGTCGCCAGAATACCGGTGACGCGCGCATCCTCTGTCACCTTGGGCACTCGGGTCAGATCAACGACCCGGAAGGGCAGTATTTTCTCCTGCAGCAGGCTGCCGTTCAGGCTCAGCTGCGTTTTCATACCCACATCCTTGCCGTCGGCGATCCATCCAGAGGTGGTCATGGTGGCCTCGGTGAGGGTCAGATCGTTTTCCGCTACGGGGATGGATGAGAAGGGATACTGCTTGGTACTGCTGCTCTGGGCGGCAGGAAGAACGCCGTATTCGTCCGCCAGCTTGAGACTGTAATTCTGCGCGTCGGCAATATCCTCGCCCCAGAGGAACATGGTGGTGTGCAGACTTGCTGTTTTAAAGCTGCTGTTAGGGCCGATCTTCCCGGTCGAGCTGCGGACATCCACCTTCTGACCGTTGGCAAGACCGTAATCAACGCTTTGCGTCACAATGAAGGGCTTGTTTGCCTCCCCCGCCGGCACGCGCTCCAGAGAGACAACGCCCTCTGCGGTGCGCATTACATCGTCCACGCCCAGCTTGCCGTTGACGGTCAGCAGCAGCGGATAGTACTGGTCGCCGTCAATTTCGCTGATCTCCAGAATGTACTCCAGCTGATCCAGAGCGGAAAGCGCCGTGGTGCTGCTCTCGCCCTTTTCGGCCGACCAGAACTGGGTGGAATCCAGATAGACGGTTATATTTCCCGCCGCATCCGTGGTATAGATGCCGCCGGTGGTGCCGTCGGCAAGTGCGTCTGCCTTGGAGCCCAGCAGAGCTGTCTCGCAGTAGCCTCCGTTTTTATAAACGCCGCCGCGAACGGTCACCGTCTTGTTCACCAGCGGATCGCCGCCCGGCGTGATGAGCGCCACAGATGCCCGGGCGACTCGCCGGAGGGTGAAGGTATTCAAGGGATAAAGCTGCAGTTTTGTGGCATCCCGCTCGCCGGAACGCAGATTTTCTTTATAGATGGTGCCCAGATAAATATCCCCACCGGTGCCGGACCGCAGAGACACCTCACTGTCGATTCCGTTGGGTTCGTAAAGCGCCAGCACGCCTTCACTGTTGGTCGTGAACGTTTTGGACGCGCCTTTGCCGTCGGTGTATTGCAGCGTAGTTTCCGCCGCAGGCGTCAGCTGGAAGAGATAGAACTTATTTTGCAGCGTCTCCGCTGTCACCTGTACGGCGGCGCTCATGCCCGTGGCGGCATGGGTAGCCGTGACGGTTGCGGTGCCGTTGGCCCGGCCGGACAGCGCCATTTTGGTTTCGGGAAGGTAAGACTTAAAGGAGAAGTTTCTGATGTCCTCATACAGTCCGCCCTGCTTGTAGTTGACGGAAATGGCATTGTTGTCGGAGGCCCACTTGATGCCGTCTTTAAAGGAGTTCCATCTGTACTTGTCATAGTTGATGCCGATGTACTCGATCAGCCCCAGCTCCTGGCGCAGCTGCAAAATTTCAGCTGTAACGGTGGGCAGGCTACCGCTGACCTTGGAGGTATTGTCCATGGTCAGCGCAGAAATCGTGTTTCCTTCGTCGTCCTGCACCTTCAGTGCGTCGGCATCGTAGACATACAGGGGGAAGGAGTCGGTGCTGGGAGCTTCCTCACCAGGATTCTCCACGCTCAAAACCACTTGATAGGTGTCCTTCAGATTGCCGTCTTTCACCCTCTGTAACAGCAGGGGGAAACTCCCGGAGGTGCCGGATAGGCGCTCACTGTCCACCACTTTGGTGGTGTTGTTGTCCTCTGTGACCCGGGTAATGGTCAGCGTGGGCTGCGGAGAGGCACCGGTAGTGGCGTTTTCCACCGACCAGCCGATATTGACGGTGCCGTCGGTATCCTTGTAGTAAATGCTCCGGGGCGGTGTCAGCTTGGCTGTGGCAGGCGGCGCCTGCACGATGATCCAGGCAAGTGCCGACAGGCGGATGTCCTCACTCTTGGCGTTGGGGTGCGGCATGGAGACCCGCACCGTGTAGGCCGGGGTATTGCCGTTGGAGAGCTCGGAGAGCACATTCTTCGGGATCCGCACGCTGTTTTCACCTTTGCCGGCGGTATAAGACGCAACGAGCTGGCTGGCGCTCAGCGCCGCCTCATTCTTGTGGTTGCCCTTATACAGTTCGATCGTGTAATGGAATTCTTTGTTCGGTGCCATCAGCGCGGCGTTGGAGCTCCACAGCACGGTGGCGGGCTGATTTACCCGCGTCACGATGGACGCGCTGCCGGGAATCACCAGTGCCAGGGAATCGCCTGCCGTCACGGTATAGGGCTGTGACTGGCCCGACACATCATCATTGTCAGTGTCCACAGTCCCGTTGTCCGCCGTAAAGGTAAAGATGACGGCTCCCACCTTGGTTCCTGTGGTGGCAACAACGCCGGTATCCTCGTTGATGGTGGCAATGAGCGGGTCACTGCTGCTCCATTTACCGGTGGTGTAGCTGGCCGGCTCACCGCTTTCCCCCAAAACCTTGGCCTGAAGCGTGGGGCGGGCGGTTGCAGCGAGGGAAATCGTATAGTCGGCGGAATTCGCTTCCGGGACGACCTCCACCGTGTGCGCGGAAACTCTCTTTGCCACCGTGAACTGCCGGGTCAGGGGAAGAACATTCACCCAGTTAGAGTTAGACTCGTCTCGCTCGCCCTCGTTGGCCTGCAGCGTCACCGTGTAGGTGCGGTCGAAATCAGAGGGTGGTGCGATTGCGTAGTCGCTGACGGTGAAGGCTTCCTTCTCTGTGTCCAGATAGACCTGCAGAAGGATCGGTTCATCCGCGGAGCCGTACCTCAGTTCGAGGCGGAAAGGGGCTTCCTTCGGGTCTGTTCCTTCCGGGGTGTGATAACTGTTGTATACGGTCTTGTAGGCCTGCTCCATGTTGGCCTGCATCTTGAACGATGCCTTGCCGTTGGCGTAGTCGGCGGTCAGTGCGGTGGGGCGTTGCGCATCAAGACGCTCCTCAGCGCAACGCCGGTAATCGAGTCGCTCTGATAGGGCGTGGTATCCAGCTCATGGCCGAAAACATCTTCCACACCGGTCATATCATTGACGATGACCGTGGTGTCATCCGCATCCTGCACCGGGTACCAGAGCATTGCCGTGACGCCGTAGTCGTTCATGGAAAGCGCAGCGGCGGTATACTCTTCGCCATTGATGGTCACGCGGGCGCCTCTAAGATCCACGAACTCGCTAAAGGTAACTGTGATGGGCACGTGCTGTCCGCTGGCATAGGTTCCCGCCGGGGCCGTGACGCTTTGAATGATGGGCTTGTCCGTGTCCACCAGCTTGGCGGAGACGTTGCTGGTATTGACGGTGGCGGAGGAGTTATTGTATCCGCCAAATACCTTATCAAAGTCTAGATACAGTCGGAAGGGCAGATAGTACCGCTGATCCACTCTGTTTTGCGTGGTAGACTGCAGGGAGATGTCGACCGTACTGCCCTTTTTAATCGTACAGTCCAGCGTTCTCGTTTTGTTGCTGCTGAGCTCCAGATCTGTTCCATCGAGCTTGTACTCCGTCAGATAGAACGGGGCACAGGGTTGGGCACTATTATAGCCATACGGCGCAGGGCCAGTATAGGCAGCTACGCTTTCTCTGCTCCAGTCAAACTTGATGCTGGCGTCGATTTGGTATGGCTGATAAAACTTGGGGGAGCTGTCGGGAAGCACCGAGTTGCGGGCACCCTCCAAAACTCTGATGGTATCGCTTAGTTCAACGAAGTTCGGATTGTTGGCACCGCCGCCGACAGTGTATCCATCTGCCAGCAAAGGAATCCACAATTCCGAAATTATTTCTCCTGGTTTTTTTTCGTAAGCATAGTCCGGCGCGGTCATTGATGTTTGTATTGTGGGGACGCCAACCGTCTTTTTTAGCTTGAGCTGACAGTGGTCGGCATAAGCGGCACCGTCATAGAACACCAGATTTTCCGCATCGTAAAATTCAATCATCCCCAGCAGGTCGCCATAGGAATAAGTATTATCGTGCCAGTCCATGGGACTTCCTTTGGTTGTAACCTTGACAGTGATTTTTTGATTACTTAAACTGAAAGTCGAGCCTACGTCATAGGTCAGCTTGTAGGTCCCGTCGCCTTGATCGACCCCACTCTCCCCGCCTATCGAGACCGTCACACCGGTGATATAATCGCGGAGCTGGCCTTCTTGAATGCGGTAGGAAAAGCTGACCGGTTTTCCGCGGTATACAGTAAAAGCCCCGGATTTGCAGCTGTTGTTTACGAGATCCTCCAGCGTTAGGCTCATCATGCCGCTCATATCCACCGTCTCAACGCCATCAGGCTTTGTGGCAGAGGCGGGATTCCGCAAGCTGATGCCCCGCAGCTCCAGCTGCTCCATCAGGCTGTTGAGATTCTCCAGAGCTTCCCCGGTAAACTCCCTGCCGGAGAAATAGGTGTCCTTGATCCGCTGCAGCTCCTGTTCGATTTGGATCATGGTCTTCAAATCGCCCAGCGCCACCGGAGTCCCATCCACGTCGGCTATGCGGGTGAGATCCGTGGCGGGATTTTCCAGCAGCTCCATGACAGCCGCCAGTGTCAACATCTGGCTGTCCAGCGTGATGGTTTGATCCACCTTGAAATTGCCGTCTTCATCCAGCAGGCCCAAAGCGTTCAGCACGGAACGCACTTGGTCGCTGCTGCCGCCAGTCAGGGCGGAGAGCTGCTCCAAAATCGCCTGATTTTCCTCGGGTGTGTTGCCCAGCGAATCGCTCAGCGCTGCAAACGCCGTAGTTGGCAGCAGCGTGAGCGTCATGCACAGGCTCAGCAGCGCCGCTAAAAATCTTTTCTTCATGCTTCCTCATCCTCCTTAGTTCGTTCCTCCTGTTTATTGTTTTTCTTTCTCAATCGTGTGCAAAACACGGTAACGACCACCGCCGCAATAAAGCAGATCACGCCAACCAACACATAGCTGCCCACGTTTTCCAGCAGCATCGTTGCGCCGTTTAAGCCCTGCACCGCACCCGGCGACCGGTCGGGGAAATGTCCCATCGCATAAATAAGGCAACAGCAAAGCGCAACAGACACAAGCGACAATCGCTCGGTGATGTGCTTTTCCTGTCGGCGGCGTATTTGCCACGCTCGGCTTTTGACAAGCTTCACACGCTGCCCGGTATCCATCATCAAAAACACTCCTTTCAAAAAAGTCTTAAAACGGGCGTTCACTTATATAGGTACAGAAAAAAGCAAAACTACGCACCTAAAATTAAAAAATTTTTATTTCATTTTCGCACCATACGCCAGTGGTAGGTTGCCTTTTCAATTTTTCTCGTATTTTTACAGATATTTTGTCAATCCGGCCCGTAAAGCGTCATTGACCGATTCCGTCAAATTCTTTCCTTCCTCCAGCGCCATCCTACGCAGCGCCTTATCAATATCCCAATCCAGATAATAGGCCCGCTGCACCTGATCACTATTCTTCTTTGCAGTTTTTTCTTTAGCAGCAACAGTATTCTCGCTCTGGCGTCCTGCTCCGATGATAGACTTAAACGCAGCCTCCCGGTCAAACTTCGCTTACTCAGCCCACTGTTTTGCCCCGCCTGGATGATCTGGCTCCACTCCTGCAGACGATACTCATCCCGGATCGCTAACACATCTTCCGTTTCTTGCACGCACTCCCTTCGCATTCGAAAACTTACACGCAGTCTTTGTTGACTGCATATCATTTTCTCACACTTACTCAACCTTGGAAATGCGGGTGGTTATTGAGCACTTACGAGGAAAAGGTTTGAGTTGATGCATAGAGGTTTAAAGTTTCCTATGGCGAAAAAGGAACGGCGCAGCAGACGATTATAACACCGTCTGCTGCGCTGTCCTTTGCCTGATGTGGAATCATGTATGGATGAACTGGCAGCTGCTTTACTCAGCCATGTCCCGCCAAAGGAATGCCACAATTTGGCCGCGGGTGCAGTTGTTGCCGGAGCCGAACAGACCACCGCCGATACCGCCGGTGATGCTGTTTTCCAGCGCCCATGCCACTGCGTCATAGCAATAGCTGCCGGGGAGTACGTCGCCGGGAACTTTAGCTGTGCCCTTGGGAGCGGGAGAACCGGCCGCACGCCACAGGAAGGTCACTGCCTGTGCGCGGGTGCAGGTTGCGTCGGGGCTGAACTTACCGTTGCCGGTGCCGCCGGTGATGCCCTTCTTCACGGCCCATTCCACTGCCTTGGCGTAGTATGTGTCGGCGGGAACGTCCGCGAAGGTGGCAGCCGCCTTGATTTCCGCAAACTCAGCGGTGACGGTGACCTTGCTGTCAGGCATGGTGAAGGTGTACTTGCCGTTGCCCTTGTCGGTCAGCTTGAGCTTATTGCCGCTGGCGTCCTTGACAGTGAGGCTATCCAACTCGTAGCCCTTATCAGGGGTCACGGTGACGGTCACCCGGTCGCCCTTGGAGGCGTTCTTGGGGCTGACGGTCACATCGCCGTTCTTGGTGCTGGGTGCGGATACAGCGTAGCTGCTGCCGGAACCGGAGGAAGAGCCGCTGGAGGAGCTGCCGCTGGAACCGGAAGAATGATTGCTCTGTTTCGGAGTTTCGAGTGTGAAGGTCAAATCCTTACTCCTCTTGACAAAACCGGTCTCATTCTGGTATATGGTAAAAATATTGGAATCACAGCAGATTTCATTCATCGGGCAATCTGCCCTGTACTTTGCCAAACACAATAAGAAAGGGCAAACGGATCAACCACTCCAGCCAAAGAAAAAATTTCAAGTGCTGCCACCTTTTTCGTGCTCAAAGCGTCTATATAGATGACCGGAAAGCAAGGGGCTTGATAGGAGGTCATCCAGTGTGGTAAAAAGATTAGATAAAGATGACTTCACCCGTCTGGTGCTGCAGAATCAGACGGCCATGTTCCGAACCGCCCGGGCAATCGTGTCAACCGACGAAGACGCAGAGGATGCGGTACAGAGTGCCATTTGTACTGCCTTTACGAAGCTGGATGCCCTGCGGGACCCTGCAAAATTCAAATCGTGGATCCTGCGGATCGTAGTTAACAACTGCTATGACCTATGCCGGAAGTATCGGCCAATCACTGATCTGTCTGAAGTACAGGACTTTCTGCCTGCAGACGATCCGGATCCGACTGAACGGCTGTCCCTATGGGAAGCGGTGCTATCATTAAACCCGGAAATGCGCTCCGTGGTAACACTGTTCTATTATGACGGATTTTCCATTCGGGAGATCAGCCGCACTTTAGGGATCAGCGATGCAGCAGTAAAAACCAGATTGTCCCGCAGCAGAAAGCAGCTGCGCCTTTTGCTGGCCGATGAACAAGGAGGGGTCTATGGATCAATTTGACGAGTTGCTCCACCAGCGTGCCGCTGAGGAATCATTTCCGCTCCCGGAGGATTATGCCGGTCGGGTGTTCCAAACCTGCGCGGCTCTGGACGAAAATTCCCGACGGCGTCAGCGACGCCACTGGGAAACATGGGTCGCAGCAGCGCTTGCGCTGTTCATCACAATTCCAAACGTATCCCCATCAGCTGCGGCAGCGATGGCGGAGATCCCTGGGCTGGGGGCGTTGGTGAAAGTGGTCACCTTCCGGAGTTACGCCTACAATGATGGACATAGTTCTATGGATATCTCCGTACCGGAGTTATCCGGCAGCGATGCAGCTGATACGGTAAATCAGGAAGTCCACGCATACACCGACGAGCTGATGACGCAGTTTTACAAAGACTGTGAACGCATCGGAAATGGCTATCAGGATCTGCGTGTATCCAGCGTGGTGCTTACCAACACGGACACATGGTTTACCCTTCGCATAGACGCCACACAAACGGAAGCCAGCAGCTATGCCTTCAGCCGCTTCTATCACATTGACAAAGCAACGGGACAAATGATCTCTCTGAGGGATCTCTTCCGCGATGGGACCGATTATGTGTCAGTGCTGTCCAATGAGGTGCTGCGGCAAGTGGAAGCGCAGATGTCCGCAAATCAAGCCCTCGCATACTTCCCGGAGGATTTTGCTGGGATCGACGCGGAGCAGAATTTCTATCTCGACGCAAACGGAAATCTCGTGTTGGTCTTCGACGAATTCGCGATTGCGGCAGGCTCTATGGGGATGCCGGAATTCACGATTGAAAAAAACATCTATCAAGACCTCTTAAAAGAAGCATATCAGAAAGGATTCGTATGATGAAAAAGAAATTATTTGTATTGCTGACGGTTGTATGTATTTTGGCGCTGGCTACCGCTTGCGGCAGCCAGACATCCGGCACAGACACAGATTCCAATGCCGGCACTCAAAGCGGAGCGCAGCAGGAGGAAAGCACCCTGACCGGCAAGCTGGACGAGAAAAAGGACTTTATGTTTGTTGTGACGGATGACCAAGGCGCTTCCTACCAGTTTTCCATCGACTCCTCCGCAAAGCCGGAAGGGTATGATGATGTTGCTGTGGGTGACTCCGTCACTGTGACCTACACCGGCGCGTTATCGGAGGTTGATCCCTTTGAGGGCACAATCGCTTCTGTGGAGAAAGTTAAATGACATTCGCCCTTGAAGATAACAAAAAGTAGAAATCGGAGCCAGAACGGCTCCGATTTTTGCTTTTTACCACCATTCGCTCGGTGGATTTTGCTGGGAAAATCAATAACGGAACTACATCAGTCACCCTAACAATAACAGACTGATAAAATATGCGAAAACGCCGCCCGGTGTCGGGCGGCGCTGTTCTTGAGTTTGAAATAACCATTGGGACGAGAAAGGAGAACCAACTTTTATGTTACAAAGCCATTTTTCAACTATCCTCCTTATGCGACTTGGTTCTACAAAACGTATTGAACAGTGCTATAATACAAGGACGCTATCTTTTGGATGTGCTGCAAACTGGGTTACATCGCTTGACAAGGGCACACAGCCCTTTGTCGTGTGCGATGGATAAGTAAAGGTCAAATTTTCCACTCAATCGAAACGTGTTCGTCGGTTGCGCGGATCTGTGAGATCAGGCCATCGGCAACCTGCCGCCTGTCCTCAAAGTCAATTTCTTCCCATTGGTTGAGGTAGACTGATAACCGCTCGATCTGCTCCGGGGACATGGTTTCCGCTGACAGCGCCGCAATCTCTTTTGTCAGGGCTTGGCGGCGTGTGTCCAGCTCCTCAATTTTGCTGTTAGCGTAGGACAGCAGCACCGCATTGGCCCCGGTCAGAGTATTCAGCAATTTTTCAATCTCGTCCTCTACGCGGGCAAGCTCCATGTTCAGCGCGGTCAATTTGGGATTGACCGTTTCCCGCTTTGCCGTCAGCGTCTGGAACTCGGACAGCTTCTTGACCATCTCGCCGTACAGGAATCTTTCAAATTCCCGTGTACGGAGCGTCCCGCAGCCGTCACAGCTTTTACTGTCGGCTCGCTTGGAGCAGCGGAGATATTGAACGCCTGTCGGGTTGCCAACGCTCATAAGCGCATACCCGCAACGGCCACACTTGACCTTTCCGGCAAGCCATGTGTTTTTTGCCTTGCGCCCGCCTTGGAATGTCTTGTTTGCCATGAGCTTTTTCCGGCAGCGCAGCCATGTATCAGACGATACCAGCCCCTCGCTGGGAGCCAGAACAAGTATCTGATCTTTCAGATGCTTGTTTTTTCTTTCCTGCACATCCCGGCCCTGATAGAGATAGCAGCCGTTTGTCCCGGCAAAATCTGTTGCTTCATTGACTACCACCGTACCCTGACTTTTGAAGAACTCGTACATATCGAGGTCAGCCTGTGCGTAAATGGGGTTTCTCAGAAGTTGGGAGATAAAGCCCCGCTTCATTTCCTTGCCGTAAATCAGGATACCCTCGTCGGCAAAGTAGCGGGCGATGTCCCCGAAAGAGGTTCCGGGTTGGGAGTACATTTCAAACATCAGCTTTGCAATATCTGCTGTTTCCGGGTCGGGCTTCATCATTTTTGTGCGGATGCCCTCAATGGTGGTCGGCTCCAGTTGGAAGCCGTAGGGAGCTGCGCCGCTCATGTGAAAACCGTGCTGGCAGCGGGAATAGTAGGCATCGGTCACGCGCTTCTGGATGGTTTCGCGTTCAAGCTGGGCGAACACGATGCAGATATTCAGCATCGCCCGGCCCATCGGGGTGGACGTGTCAAACTTCTCCGTGGAAGATACGAACTCAACATTGTATTCCTGAAAAGTTTCCATCATGGTTGCGAAGTCCAGAATGGAACGGCTGATACGATCCAGCTTATAGACCACCACGCGCTTGATCAAGCCCCGGCGAATATCGGCCATCATTTCTTGAAATTTTGGCCTATCGGTATTCTTGCCGGAATAGCCTTTGTCGGTGTATTTGCGGAAATTGCCTCCTCTCAATTCATACTTGCAGAACTCAATCTGGCTTTCAATACTGATACTGTCCTTGCGGTCAACGGACTGTCTGCCATAAATGGCATCTTCACGAATAATCATTTGGTGCTCCTTTCCGTGTAGGAGCTGCCAAACCTTACACCTATATTATACCTCTGGCAGCCCCGCATCTCAAGGATGTCCCGTATTAGTGCATCTGCGCCCGTCCCGGCGCATACTTCACAAAGACCTCATACAGACAGCTTTCAATTTCACGCTTGCGCTTATCCCGTGCTCGGGGAGAGAGCATCGGGGTCAGGTTTTCCACGGTGATGGATTTGCCCTGAAAAGACGCGGTTTTGACTTCCTTGTGATAGCCGACTCTTGCCTCCGTCATCTGAAAACCTCCTATAACAATCAGCGGTGTGAATAGATTTGATGGTTTCCCGTTGTCCGTGGGGAAACGTGAAAGGACGGCACAACAGCGCCGTCCTTTGACCTTGCCCCACCTCTGGCCACGATGACCAGAAGCAGCGGGACAGTTGTTTTCCGTTTCAATCCACAAAAGAGGGAGCCGCCGCGCCGGAATGGTTTGGGCTGTCATAAGACAGAAAGGCCCGGTTTGACGGCTCCCTGTATGATCGTTGTGTGCCGTATTTGCCACGCATCCCCGGCACGGGGAGTATTCCAGACCGCCGATGGCTTCGGCTGCATAGCCCCACAGCACCGCTGCCCGTGGAGGGCTGGCGCATACCGCAGGAACTCCCCCTCAAGTCTGTGGGAGGGCGTGAGCAAGTTTCATTATCCTCCGCGCTGTCCTCGCGCCCGGTTTGCCAGCACCGGGTCAAAGGCTGCGTTGATCGCTCGGCCAGCTTGTCCATCACCTCCTGAACTGGCTGTCGTGGCGGCGCACCTTACGTCGCTATCACGCGGATTTCGTATCGGGAATACTGTCTATTCAGTTTTCAAGGCGAGGAAGAAAACTCCTCTCACCTATCAGGAGGTTTCGGGGGCAAATGTACTCCCTCTTACAGAGATTTTTTCAAAATATTTTTCATAGTGGCCAGCCCGCGCTCAATGGAGCAGCAGATGCGGCTCCGGCCAACGCCCTCGGCTGCCGCGATCTCGGCCTTGCTCATGCCGAGAAGATAATGCTGGTACACACGCCGGGCCTGCGTAGGCGGGAGCTGGGTCAGCGCATCATAGAGGGCAAAGGTGGTTTCCTGTGCCTCAATGTACTCGTCCGGGGTCATGGGCTGACGGAGCACGTCGGCCTCAAAGCCGGGATCGGTGTCCAGCGAGCACTCGCCATTTCTGCGCTTCTGCCGCTTGTAGCTGTCGCACAGGCGGCCTCCCATCGAGAGGGCGGCGGCGATCTCGTCCGAAACTTCCAGCATCACATTTTCGGTCATATAGGGGTAATACCGTTTCAGGTTGATAGTCGTCATAATTGTCCTCCATTTCAAAAGGTGGTTGGTGAGTGCGGATTGAAATGGAGAACAGGCGGCCCGCGGCACCTTGGAGCCTCTGGCCACCGTGACCAGAAGCGGGGGCATAAAAAAACGCCCGCACAGCATGACGCTATACGGACGCAAGCAAATGAACATCTTGTTACATGATGTTTAATTTCATGTTCAAAGCCGGACTGCTCCGATGGAGGGGCTATGCTTTTTTTAGCTGGTGCAGATCATGGACGCTATGAAAAAGAAACATGGACACGGCAGACAAACCTCCCATCGGCCACCGTGTCCCTGCAAGTCGTCATAGGTTTGCAAGCGCAAAGAAACGGCGGCTCTGAAACTCAAAGCCGCCGTTTCAAATAGGCATGTCAAATTGTCTGCTGTACGACGGCTTTTTTTCTTTTGCCGTCGTACGGCATGTACTTTTCCATATCTCAATTCAAATCAAACTTATTCATATTTTTTCCCAACAACATATATCGGAAGGAATATGCTACACAGCATGATTACCACGAGGACATACCTTCCGATATTTTCCCATACGACTACCGCTACACTACTTGCCAGAAGATTGAGAATTGGCATCAGAATCATGCTCAGGCACAAAGACAAGCGGAAAGCCTGCACAATATGCGGCCAGTTACGGTTATTGAAGTTAACTCCCGGAACATGCATACGGAACGGGCCATCATAGAAAATATTTACGTTGTTTTCGTCATAAAATCTTGAAAGTTTCATTCGTACAAAGCAGCAAAAATACGCACCAAATACTGCACACATGAGCACAGACATTATCAAGGAGTCCATACAGGGCGTTGCCATTGTATGGTTCAGAAATGTGCTGATGCCGCATATCAGAAGTGAGACTCCATAAATGACAATCCACTTGCTTTTAACATGATATGCTCTTTCAGGCGCTTCGTCCGCATAAGTGATTGCCGTCTTAACAATATCCTCAACTTTATCAGGTTTTAGTACATCATCGTTCGGCAATCTCTCACACATCAAAAGTTCCGTAACGGAAACATCCAACAGATTTGCCAGCGGGATCAATAGAACGGTATCGGGCAAGCTAACTCCCGTTTCCCATTTGCTTACAGCCTTATCAGATATACAGAGTTGTTCTGACAACTCTTTTTGAGTGATTCCTTTTTCTTTGCGAAGTGCGGCGACAAATGCGCCAAATTTCTTCTTGTCAATATTGAACATTGATTTTGACCTCCTGTGATTGCTAAGAGCATTATCGCTCTAACGCTGCCATTTAGCAACCGAATGGCAAGCGAGTATATCATTTTGGATGTTGAATGATAGTAGAGTTGTGATATTTCTTTCGTGAAAGGTACACTATTGTTTATTTTATCATTACAGTATCACAAGTTCAACTGTGTACATGAAATGAAAAATGAGTACGAATGAAATGTAACACCGTTCAAATACTATCACCCGAAATGTAAAATTACATTAGGTGGTGATGACATGAAGAACGAAAAAAGCGAACGCAAATTTGATTTTCGTCCGATGGGGCTTGCAATCAAGAAAGCCCGCGAGAAGAAAGGCATGACACAGGAGCAATTGGCTGACATCATCGGGCGGGACACTCGTACTGTCATGTACCACGAAAACGACGGTCAACATCCGAGCTTAGATATTTTCTATCAACTGGCAACCATGTTCGACCTGTCAGTAGATGAATACTTCTACCCCGATATGGGAGCCGATGAAGCCGCAAAGAAGCGGATCAACATTCAGCTCAATTCTCTCAGCGAAAACGAGCTGCGGCTCGTCGAGGGGATTATCAACGCGATCATAGAAAACCGTGGAACGGAGGGAGCGTAAGAAACGGCGCTGCCTCCGTTTTTCGCGGGGGTTCCGGGGGATCGCGTTAGCGGCAAGCAAGGCAAGTGTATTGACACTTGCAATTTCCGCGCTGCGGAAATGCTTGTTGGGGTGCCCCCAAACCCGCTGGACTTCTGGCCACCGTGACCAGAAGAAACATTGTCTGCGTCGCCGTCCCTAACGGGCCTGCTCCTTATTGCGCTGGTTGTCCGTCAGCCCGCGCAGATGATCTACGCTACCCTTAACCGCCACCAGCTCCCGCATATCCTGCTGGGCCTTGCGGTATTCCAAATAAAGAGCTTTTTTCTGCGCTGCCAGTTGGCGGCGTTTTTCTTTTAGTACGTCCATTTTGGGGAGCTTCTCGCCGCCCAGCAGCTCGGCCATCGTCGCCTTTGCAGCCCGGTAGTCGGCCAGTTCCGCCTCATGCTCGGCAAGGTATTTCCGGCTGTACTTGGCGGCCTTATACCCATCGAACGCGGGGCGGGTCTTGGCGTACTGCACCACGGCGGCCATCAGATCGGACACACGGGAAAGCTCGGCCTCGGTCTGCTGAATGTCCTCGGCCAGCGTGTGAAACTGCTCCGTGGCAGCGTCAGTCTTTGCGGCCAAATCGTCATATTCAAAGAGCTGGTGCTCTTTCAGATATTGCAGCGCAGCCGCCATCTGTTTAAGGTTATACACCTTGGCCCATCGTTCATAGGCGGGGCCTTTGCCCTGACGCATCCGCTCCTGAATGTCAATCAGCAGATTGACACGGCGGGGTGCGGGCGCTTTCCGCGCCGTGGCCGTTCGTGTGGGAGCCTTGCCGTCAATAACGGCCTGCACGTCCTCGGGGCCGTAGCCGTCCCCCAGCGTGGACGCCCGGAAACGGGCCGCCCGCTGTTGCCCTGGCACAAGGAATGAGATCGCACCGCCGCGCCCGCGCTTGACCTCTATGCCTGCCGTTTCCATGCGTCGGAGAAAATCTGCGAAGTCCTCGGGGCGCTCCGTCAGGGCCGTGTCAATGGCAAGGCAGATCTGTTCTTTCTGCGAGAGTTTTTGATTTTCCCCCAGCCATTGACCGTAGTGCAGATACCGTCCCTTGCTGTGGAGCTTGGGATTTACGATCACGGATAGGTCGTGCTCCAGACATACCCGGTCAGACAGCCGCCGCAGGGCGAACGAGGAGCCGATGAAGTTGCGAAACTTCCGGGAGCGGTCATAGGCGGTGGAATTGTAGTAAATGTGATTATGAATGTGCTCTTTGTCTATATGGGTACAGACGAAGAATTGATACTTGCCCTTTGTCCAGCGCATCGCCGTTTCATAGCCGATGCGGTTGCCCTCCTCCGCCGTCACCTCGCCGTGGGGAAACGCCTGCCGGATCTGGTAGCATAGCGCCCCGTGTCCGGCCCTGCGGTCGGTTTCGCCCTGATACTGATTTTTGACCAGCATGAACTCGGCGTGTGCCGTGGCCGGATCGCAGAGGTAGGAGGAAACGGCCCCCAGCTTCTCCGGGTTCAGGCCATAGTCAAAGCGGTCTTTCAGGCTCTGCAGGGCCGTCCGCTTATCGGCCCGCTTGTGGGATTTGAGGTAGGTTGTGGCCGTAGGCATCCCTCCTTTCCATACGACAAACGGCGGATGGGATCAGCCGCCGTTTTCTGCATCTTCTGGCCACCGTGACCAGAACTCAGCCCGTGATGAAGCCCCGCAGGGAGCCGTTCAGCTCGTCCAGCTTGGCAAGCAGCCATCCGGCCAGCGCAGGCAGGCCAAAGGGTGAAATGGCAAACGCCATCAGCAGCCCCGCGATCCCCGTGGGAATGTCTTTCTCCACAAACAGCATCAGGACGCTCAGCAGCCCCAGCACCGACGCGAGGATGGAGAGCAAACCAGCGGAAAGACTCAGCAGGAACGAGAGCACAGCCACAAGCAGGGTCAGCACCAGCACAAAGGGAGCGGCAAGAATTTTGAATATGATCCGCATAGGGGGTTCCTCCTTTTTCCTGTATATGTCTATTATAACTCTGAAAAAATTGGCACTCAAGGATGTCCCGGCCCTCCGCACTTCTGGTCACGATGACCAGAGGTGCGGACAGCCGGGGAACGGCACGGGGCCGTTCCCCCTGTGTCACATCGTTACAATGGCGGAGAGCTGGGCCAGCAGATCAGACAGCGGCCCCCACAGGTCGGCATAGTCCTTTTGCAGCCGCTTCAGCTCGTCCGGGTACAGGCCGCCGTAGCTGTTGGCATGGATGGCCGCCTGATTGAGATTGTTTGCACAGCGCCGCTGGAGCGACACAAGCTCCTTGACAGGTTCAAGGTCAATGTGGAGCACATAGCCGCCCAACGCCATTTTTCGGATATATGCGCTCATGTTGCGGATGCCCGCCTCGGCCATGCGCTCCCGAATGACCTCCAGCTCGTCAGGCCGTACCCATACATAGATGGGGACACTGCGGACGCGCTTTTTTGTCAACGCTCCTCACGCTCCCGGCTGCGGCGCTTGGGCGGGTGTTCCCGCACCTTATCCAGCGGCTTATCCTCTGGGAGCGGCGCAGGCAGATTGTTGATGATGCCGTCGATCTGATTATAATTCTGCTCCATAGAAAGCTCGGCGTTCTTGTTGGGATTGTGTTCCTGCTCCATAAATGTCCTCCTATCTGTCGCCCCGGTCAGGGGCATTTTTCTTTGGGGCAGTTTGGCCCCGGTCAGCCTCGGCCTGTTTTGCGGCGGTTTTCATCTGCTCCCGGATCGAACGGGGCCTGTCGGGATTGTCAGGTGCAGGCCGCAGCTCATAGTCAGATGTCTGCCGTTTAGTCAATGGCCGTGTGTAGGTCAAATGCCCCCACGCCAGAAATGCCCCATTTTCAACCGGGACGCGCTGATCGTAGTTGACGATCTCATCCGGGGCGTTGCGGGGCGGCTTGGGAAATGTCCCAATGTCCACGGGGCGCTGGGTAGAGTAATACTTGTAAAGGCCGGGAGCCTCGGTCTGCTTGACACCGACGTTGTAAAGGCGCTGGTATTCCTGTACCCGCGCCGCAAAGTCCTGTTCCAGAGCGGCGCGGTCGCTGCCGTAATGCCCCCATTCATACTGCCGCTGGCCGTCTTTGTCATCATAGTAAGCCCATGTGACATAGGGCGAGGGCGCGGCGGGATCATGCCCCAGCGCAAAGCCGCGGCCATTTTCCAGCATGACGGCCTGAATGATCTCATAGCCTTGGTTTTTGTCCATACGTCCTCCTTTCCAAAATGTTAGCAATATTTCTGCAAAACCGGGCGGGGCTATGAAATCATACGCCCCGCCCATGAAGCGGCCCCGGAAAGCCCTACAATTAAGGGCGTTTTCCGGGGCCAAATGCTCACGGTCTACCCCCGGTATTTCCGCATATAGCCGCGCTGCTTCTGCCGCCTTGCGGCATGGGCACAGGCCGGGGAGCAATATCGCTGCCGCCCGTCCGGGAGAAAGGCCCTGCCGCACACCGGGCAGGGCCGGGTTTCCGTGATACGCTCCACGGCCAGCGACCTTTCCAGCACGGGATCAAGGGGCAGCACCGCAGAACGGAAATAGCGGCAATAAGCGCCCGTCCAGCATTTCCCCAGCATATAACAGGGGCAGTCCAGCGGCAGGCAGCCAGCGTCCTTGTCATAGTTGGCGCACCACCGCTTCACAAGGGAGCGGATCGCCGCCTTTTCCTGCCGGGTCAATTCACGGCTCATGTTTGCCCCCTGTCTTTGACTGAAGCCGCTCCCGGTAGCAGAACACGCAGCCGATCCCATGCCAGTAGGGACAGCCATCACAGCGGGAGCCTTTGGGCGGCAGGTTGGGCGGGACACCCTTGAAGTAGCTCTTTTCTTTCATAAAGTCCTCATAGGGGCTGTCGGTAAACCTCATTCCTCACCGTCCTCGTCCCACGGCGGCCCGTCATCCTCGGGATCGGTTTCGTCATAGTCCTCCGCGCCGTCATATTCGCCGCCGTAGTCCGCCTCGGACTCAGCGGCCCGCTGCTTCTTGGGACGGTAGATTTTGAAGTACCAGCCAGCGCCGCCGCCAATGACCACCACGGCCAGCGCCAGCAGAAGCATACCGCCGTTGCCCGTGGCCTTGGGCTGCTCCGGCTCGGGGTCAGGCTCCGGCTCTACCACGGGCGCAGGCTCCGGGGCCTTACCCTGGCACTCGCTCATGTTCACGGCGCAGACAGCGCAATCCGTGTTGATGGCACCCACGGCACATTTGTCGGTGCAGGAGCACTCCGGCAGCTCACCGCCCGCCGCCCGCATCGCCGCCAGCAGGTCGGCCTCGTCCACCATGTTCAGAAAATAGGTCTGGTACTGTTCGCCGTCCTCGTCGGTGGGCTTATCGTAGTCAATGACGATGTAAAAGGTGCTGCCGCCGCTGGTCTGCACCGTGATGAACTGCTTGTTGGTGGCCTTATCGTAGAGCAGGTCACGGGTCACAAGGTTGCCGTCCTCGGTGAAGCCCTCGCCGGGGTCAACGGTTTCCGTGGGCAGCGGCTCCACCGGGTCAAGCCAATCCCATTCCTCACCGCCCCCGGCGTAGGCCGTGACCGCCATACTACCCATGAGGACGGTCACACAAAGCGTCATCAGCAAAAGCCGCAGTTTTTTCATTCCGTCACCTCCGTCTGTTCCGTTGGCTTCTGGCCACCGTGACCAGAAGCACCGCCCCGAAGCTGCTGGAGCACCAGCGGCAGATCGGCAAGGGAGATACTCATACCGCGCACGATCTCCACGATCTCGCTGTTTTCCGCTTCCAGCTTCTTCTGCTCCAATTCTTTAAGCCGCGCCTGCTGCTCGGCAATTTTGGCCTTGACCTTTTCAATCTCGGCCTCGATTTTTGCGCTTTTCGTAATTGCCATATCAAAAAACCTCCTTTACGGTAGTCGCCCGTAGGCGTAAAGATGGGACTGCCAATAGCTGCTGTTGAGGTTGGCATAGCTGATGGGGTCGCCACAATGGAGCATCCAGCCGTCGCCCACATAGATGCCTACATGGGAAACGCCTGCTGTGTCATAGGTGCCGACAAAGAACACCAGATCACCGGGCCGAGGGCTGCTCGTCCGGGAGCAGGTGTTATAAAGGCCCTGCGCCCCCAGCCGCCCGAAGTCCCAGCCGCATTGATTGTAGACGTAGCTGACGAAGCCGGAGCAGTCAAAGGACGTGGACGGGCTGCTGCCGCCCCACACATAAGGGAAACCGAGATATTTTTCCGCTTCTTTCAGAATGGTGGCAAAGGTTTCATCATCCAGATAGGACTCCGGGACTTCATGCTCCGGCGGGCGATTGGTGATGTATTTTCCGATATAGCCGGACGAGGGGAACAGATCGGGCCGGTTCCCCAGCGTGGACATATACAGGGCGTACATGGAAAGCTGCTCCTCGGACATCATGTAAACCGGTACGTGGGAGAGATTGAAGTTTTCCAGCGTGACATAGCAGATGTAATAGTTGTACGGCACCTCCACATCGTAGTTGTTTCCCTCGCTGTCCGTCCGGGTGACGGTGCGGTAGCGCACCTCGACCACCACATCCTCGGTCAAAATGTACTGGCGGCCAAAGAGGTCTTGCAGCGTCCCACGCACCTCGTCCAGCGTCCACGCGCCCTCATGGAGCGCGGAGATCATGGAAATCAGTACATAGGGATCGTGTTCAATGGTGTCGAGGTCAAAGTGATACTCGTCGTAGTCGTGGGTACGGGTGTAGGTGTCGAGGCAGCGTTGCAGCTCGTCCTCCAGAGCGCAGTAGGCGGCCTCGGCTCCCAGCATATCCGCGTCCTCCGCCTTATAGGTGCTGGCGGCGATGGCCGCAAGGGTGCTGTTTCCCACGGACACCATCGAGGACATACACGATTGCAGGGTCAGCACCACCAGCAGGCAGCCCAGCGCAAGCAGCGTCCCCACGGGATGCCGCTTGACGAACGCCGCCGCTTCCCGGACAAACCGCTCTGTGGCCGATACGGTTTGTTCGGCGGCTTTGGCGGTCTGCTTGGCGGTTTCCCGCGCCTTGCGCTGATACTCCCGTTTCAGCTTGTGGCGGTGCCATAACCGGGCGGCGGCGCTCTGCGCCTCCGGCTGCTCCTGTGCAAACTTGCGGGAATGGTAGTCCGCCGTGGCCTTGATGTACCGGGACTCCGCACGGGCGGCAGCCTTGGACGGGTGCTCCCGGATGGCCCTGCGTACCTTGTGCCGCCCATAGTGCAGCGCGGCCTCGCCGGAACGCTCCACAAAATGACCGCCCTCCACACCTACATTGTCGCGCTCCTCCTGATACACCTTTCCATGCAGAAAAGCATGGGTTTCATGTCCGGCGATCCGGGCGATCCGCTTGATGGGGCCGGGCTTTTTCGGCGGCTTCTGCTTTGCCAGCCTTTCACGGGCCTTGTTCAGCCGTTCCTCCCGGCTCTCCATGCGGAGCTTGGACTTGTGGAGCTTGGCCTGTTCGCTGTCGGTATGGAACTTCTGGCCACCGTGACCAGAAGCAACCTCGCCCTCGGGCGGCTTATTCTGTCTGTTTTCCATTGGCGGCGTCCTCCGGCTTGGTGGTCAGCAGGTCGTATATCTCGCCACGGGGGAAACGGTCAACAAACGGGATGGTGACGCTGCCATAGAACAGCAGGCCCTCGCCGGAGTTGGACTGCGTGATATACGATAGCTGGTGCTCTGAAATGCCGATCTGCTTGGCAAGAATGGCGCGGTCACTCTGCGCCTGCGACAGCAGGATCATAAAATCCGTATTATCCAGAATGTTCTCGATCTCCCGGCTGGCCAGCAGGTCTTTCACATTCTGCGTCAGGGCCGAGGGGACACAGCCCTGTTTGCGGAGCATCTTCCAGACGGTCACAAAATAGCTGGCGGTCAGCGGGTCACGGAGCAGAATATGGAACTCGTCAAAATAGCACCACGTCGCCACACCGTTTTTGAAGTTGGTTCCCACCGCAGAAGTGACAAAATCGTTGGTGATGTGCATGGCGATCTTGCGGAGGTTTTCGCCCATGCCTTTGAGCACAAAGCACACCACGCGGGAATTGAGGTTGACGTTGGTAGGATGGTTAAAGAGGTTGAGGGAGCCTGTGCAGTATAGCTCCAGCGCCGTGGCGATCCGCTTGGCCTCCGGCTCCGGCTGGCGCAGCAGCTCCTCATACAAATCTTGGAGCAGCGGCGTTTTGGCCGTTTCCAGCCCCAGCGCCATTTCCCGGTACACCTGACGCACACAGCGGTCAATGACGGTTTTCTCGATGGGCTGCAAACCATCCCGGCCTCCCACCACCAGCTCACACAGCGACAGCAGAAAATCCGCTTTCAGGGACAGGGGGCTGTCCCCGCCGCCCATGTCCATCTGAACATCCATCGGGGAAATGTGGTTGGGGCTGTCCGGCGCGATCTCGATGACCTGACCGCCCAGCCGCTCCACCAGCGGGGCATATTCGCCCATCGGGTCTACCACGATGATGCGATCCTGCGGGATGGCAAGAAAGACGTTCAGCAATTCACGCTTGGCGGCAAAGCTCTTGCCGCTGCCCGTGGAGCCGAGGTAAAGACCGTTGGCGGATTTCAGCTTTTTGCGGTCAGCCATGATGACGTTATGGGACAGGGCGTTCATGCCGTAGTAGAGGGACGGGCCATCCATGCGAAGCTCCCGCGTCATAAAGGGGACGAAGATGGCCGTGGAGCTGGTGGTCATGCCGCGCTGAATTTCAATGCCGTTGTAGCCGAGGGCCAGCGAGGACATATAGCCCTGCTCCTGCTGCCAGTCCAGCCGCTTGACGGCGCAGTTATATTTCTGCGCGATGCCGTTGACGGTGAAAATGTCGTTTTCCAGCCGCTCCCGCGTTGGGGCGGTGTTGACAATCAGGAACGTCAAGAGGAACATTCGCTCGTTGCGGCTTTGCAGGTCGGCCAGCAGTTCGGCGGCGTCCTTGGAAAAGGTAACAAGATCGGGCGGGAGAATGTCAGGGTCATATCCGGCGCGGGTGGCCTTGCGCTGCTCCTCCACTTTCATCTTGTCGATGTCGGAGATTTTTCCCTTGACCGTTTTAATGGCCTTGACCTGATCCACCGTCTGAATGTGCATGGTGACGGTCAGCTCGGCGTCCAGCTCCAAAATCTCCAACAGCAGCTTGTCCGACAGCTCCGACGCCATAATCTGCAAATAGGACGCCGCGCCCCATGTCTGGCCCACGCGGAACGAGCGGCTCTGCCGGAAGTCAAAGCTGTCCGGCACGATAAAGTCTTTCGTTCCCATGCCCGTATGGGCGATGTCCGCCCACTTGAAGCGGAACGGCTCCCGGCTGCCGGGGTGAAGCTGGCCGTGCAGCAGGGCAAGACGCTCCCGCCCGTCGAGGGGCTGGCTCTGTACCCCCAGCCGCTTAAAGTTGCCGATCACGTCCGCCTCTACACGTTCCAGACGGGGCCGGGCGGCGGCCACATTTTCAGCGGGGATGCAAAAGGTGACGTACTTGGCCCGTTCGATACCGTTGTTGCTTTTGGCAATCTGGTTTTTCAGCATCCCCGTGTATTCCGTGCGGACGCTGTTGAAGCGGTCATCCGCCTCGGAGATATTCACCTTGTAGCGGCTCCCGGAGCGGCTGCGGCGGTTGACAAAGGAAAGCTGGAACGGCAGCGAACTGTCAAAATAATTCAGCCACGAACTCCAGCCGCCGAAAATGGCCGTCTGATCCTCGGCGGACGCAACGGAATAGTTGATGTCCTCATATTCCAGCGTTTTTGTGTAGACACCGCCGGGGAGCTGACAAATGCCGTCTGGCAGCATCCGCACATAGGGAATGGTCTGCTGGGCCGATATGGTCGCCGGACGATTACCGGCCCGCGTCAGGCTTTTTGACTTCTTGGGGCTTTTGCTCAAGTGTGACCTCCTTTCCCGCAAACGGGGCGTAGATATTCTGCGTCTGATAGGGCCTCACACCGGGCCGCAGGAACTTGGCCCGGATGATATTCCGCGCCACCTTTTCAAAGGGCAGGCCGTCACGCTCATACATTGCCATGAAAAAGGCCGGGAGCATGAGCGCGATCATCAGGAACATCGCCCCGGTGCCGCCCAGTGCGTGACGGGTCAGCAGATACACGGGGATGCCCACGGCAGCCGCGCCGCCGAAGCAGATAAGCTGGCGGCGGGTAAGGTTAAAGGCAATTTTCGTCTTGATCTTGGAAAGATCGTTGGGAACATTCACATAGGGCAAGATACGTCCTCCTTTCCGCTATCTTCTGGCCACCGTGACCAGAGGCCCGCTGTCGGCTCCACCTCGTTGCCCCACACGTCCCAGCCGGGAGGGGTCTGCCGTGCGAACAGCTCCACGCGGGGCCTGTCGCCCATGAGGGCAACGATCTTGTCCCGCGTTTCGTCCGGCTTTTTGCTGTGGGCCTCGATGGGCGAAATGATAAACTGGTGAATATCGGCGGCCTGCCGCTTTGGGTGTCCCTTGGTCGCCAGCAGGCAAACCTCAGCGTTGGCCCGCGTCCAGAAGCCCAGCCCATAAAACCAGCTATCCGCCTTTTTGTTCTTTTTGAGCCAGACAAAAGCGACGCTTTTATAGGTGAAGCCCCACGCACGGATCAGCCGCAGGGCCTCCGGGAGCTGCGGGAACGTGGCCCACATGAAAAGGGCACTGTCCTTGGCCGCAAGCTCGGCCACAGGCAGCGCGCACAATTCATCAATGCTCATGGTGGGGTAATGGTTTTCTGCCGCCCCCTGCACTTTCTTTGCGGAGTAGCGCCACGGGGGATCGGCGTAAATAATTTCGTAGGTTCTTATCATCATTCTCCTTTCCCGCCCCCGGCCACAGCCTCCCGCGCCCGCCGGATGCGCTCCGTGGCGGGGCCGTAAAAGGCCGGGGCGGTTTCAAAGCAGACAAAGCGGCGGCCCGTGTTCAGCGCGGCCACGGCAGTTGTGCCGGAGCCAGCGCAGATGTCCGCCACCACCTCGCCGGGGCGTGTGTAGGTGCGGATCAGGTACTCGCACAGGGCCACGGGCTTCTGCGTGGGATGTACGGTGGTTGTCACCGTGGGGAACGCCAGCACGTTCCCCGGAAAGCGCCGCCCGTCGGACTCCCCGCTGGTGCGTTCAAACTCCCCGTAGTTGGGGCTGCTCCCGCTGCAACGGTGGATTTTCTTGTACGGCTTGCCCTGCTCAAACTGCGGAAAGTAGGCCGGGGACTTCTGGTAGAACACCAGAATGTTCTCCGTCTTTTTCAGCGGAGCGCGGCGGGCATTGAGAAAACCCGTGCAGCGGCTTTTGTACCATACCCACTCATAACGGAGCATGGCGAGGTTGGACGCGCCCAGCACCTTGTCATAGGGGCATTGTGCGAAAAACAGCACCGCGCCCTCCGGCTTGACGGCCCATTTCACCGCCTCCCACAGCTCCGGGAGCGGCAGCGGCACATCCCAAAAGTTCCGGGTCGTGCCGTAGGGCGGATCGGTCAGAAGCATATCCACGCTATGCTTCGGCAGGGAGCACAGGCCCTCAATGCCGTCGGAGAGGTGCAGGCCCTCCGGGATCGGCCTCTGGCCACCGTGACCAGAAGCGGCGGTATCAGCGATAAGATCACCTTTCCTTTCTCAATGGGCGCTGAAGATACTTTTGGAGATCGTCCCGGTTTTCAGCAGCATGAAGCACAGAAGCACCGTATAGCCGATACAGCCCCAAATCGCGCCGATGGGATCTCCGCCTGTGGCGATCCCCTGAATGAGCACCGCATAGATGGCAACGCAGACGAGGATCAGCATACCCTGAAAGCCCACGGCAAACAGGGAGCGCAGATAATTCTGGCCCATCGCGCCAAGCTCCCGGTTGGAGAGCGTCGCCACGGGGATGGGGGCTAAACTGGTCAGCAGATATATCTCGATCATGCGGCCATAGACGATCACGAAAATAAAAATGTTCAGCGCCAGCATGGTAAACTTAATGAGGAACGATTGCAGGAACAGGCCCAGCAGAGAGCCAAGCTCCATCGTTTCAAGGGTCATTTCCAGATCGGCCAGCATATCCGGCGTGATGTTGGTTTCGCCTGTGACGATGCCCGCCGCGCTTGCGATCACGCTTTGGGACACGTCAAAGACCGCCATGACGATATTGAATGTGTTGGACAGGATCAGGATGGCACAAGTGGTTTTGAATACCCATTTGTAGATATTCGCCACGTCGAACTCGTGCATATTGTTCTTTTCCAGTATCATCTGGATCAGCTCATAGGTGGCAACAAAGGTCAGGATCAATCCGGCAATCGGCAATATCACCGTTTCGGAAAGCTGCCGTATCAGGGAGAACACCCCGGCGTTCCATGCCGCCGGAGTAGTCCCCACCTGTACGGATATTTCCCCGACGCGGGTATTTACCGTTTCAAACAGCCCCTCGAGGTTTCCCATGATGCCCTCGATCAAAAGCCCTTTGAGCCATTCCGTGATCCATTCGGTGAGAATACCCATCGGCAGCTACCCTTAAAACAGGGTAGACAGCAGAGGGATCAGGGTCGTGCCCAGCACGATGATGCCGCCGCCCGCCATAAGCTGTTTGATGCCCTGGCTTTTGGCCGCTGCGTTATCCGAGCCGTAGCCCTCCAGCAGATTGACCACGCCCCACACGGCAAGGCCAGCGCCCAGCGCCACGACGAGAGTTTGCAGGGTAGTAACGGCAGAAGCAAAAAACTGCATAAATCCTCCATTTCTCCGGGATGTCCCCGGCCATGAAAAAAACCGCCATTTCTGGCGGCAGCTACGAATCCTCTGGACTCGTCGCCGCAAACTTCATATCGTTCATTTCCGCGCAAGCGCGAAAAATCACTTATTCCGTTGCGGCTCCTCTTCCCACAAAATCTCCGATTTTGCGGGAGCCCTTTTTACCAGAGGTTATACAAAGGCGTCCGGGTCGTCGAGGTCGTCATAGTTGAGGATGTCCTCGTCCTCGCCTGAGAGCGCCTCGTCCGGCACGTCCACCTTGTAAACGGTATAGGTTTCGTTGGGGTTGAGCTTGTCCATCCGCCGCGTCACAAGGCTGTTGAGGTCAAAAGCGTTCTTCACCTTGTCGGTCTCGGCGGTGTATTTGTAATTGGGATGTTGCTTCAAATCGTACTTCTTGGAGTAGAACGGCGGCAGGCCCCGAAGCTGCAAAATGCACCGATCTCCGGGCATGGTGGCAAGCTCGCTGGGGGTCATCAGCTCCCGGCCCAGCCGCTGGGTGTTCTGGCTGTAACTTTCGGACTGGCCCCGTGAACGTCCCTCGGTCTGCATGGAGATGGTGGCCTTACCCAGCCAGTTTTCCGAAATTTCCTTGATGGTGGAGCTTTCGCGCCCGCCGAGGAACAGCACACTATCCATGTTGCCGAGAATGGTTTCCGCGTTCTTGTCGTAGATGGCCTTGCACTGCGCCAACTGCTGATACAGCAGACACAGGCTGATCTCACGGGAGCGGATGACGGCCACCAGCTTTTCAAGCTGGGGCACCTGTCCCGTATTGGCCGCCTCGTCCCACAGTACCCGCACATGATGGGGCAAGCGGCCCCCGTGAACATTGTCCGCCCGTTCACACAGGAGGTTGAACATCTGCGAAAAGGCCAGCGCCACAAGGAAATTGTAGGTGCTGTCCGTGTCGCTGATGCAGAAAAAAGTAGCCGTCCGGCGATCTCCCATGCGGTCAAGCTCCAGCTCGTCATAGGACATGATCTCCCGAAGCTGTGGAATGTCAAAGGGGGCCAGACGAGCGCCGCAGGAAATGAGGATGCTTTTGGCCGTCTTGCCGCTGCTTAGCTTGAATTTGCGGTATTGCTTCACGGCGAAGCAATCCGGTTTGCGTTTGGCAAGGCCGTCAAACATATAATCCACGGCGTTTTTATAGTTTTCATCATCCTCCTTGACCTCCATGCCGGAGATCATGTCCACCAGCGTATTCATATTCCGATCCTCGGCAGGCCCCTCGAAAATGATGTAGGCAATCAGGGCGCAGTACAGAAGCGTTTCCGCTTTCGTCCAGAACGGATCGCCCTCCTTGCCCTCGCCCTTGGTGTTGGTGATCAGGGCGTTCACGAATTTCAGGATGTCAGCCTCGTTGCGGATGTACGACAAAGGGTTGTAGTGCATGGACTTGGAAAAATCTATGCTGTTGAACACCTTGATTTTATAGCCCCGGCGCTGGAGAAAGGCCCCGACCTGCCCCAGCACGCCGCCCTTGGGGTCTACCACCACATAGGAAGAATGGGCCTGCAAAAGCTGCGGCGTGAGCCAAAAGCGGGTCTTGCCGGAGCCGGACGAGCCGATCCCGCAGAAATTGAGATTGCGGGCGTTTGCGGGATTTTTCGGGCGGGTATTCATGGTGAGCCGTTCTGTGGCGGTCAGCAGCATATTGTTTTCAAACTTGGGATCAAAGAACGGCTTGATGTCTGCTGCTGTACCCCAACGGGCTGTGCCGTACTCGGCATCGCGGCGAAATTTCTTTGCTTTTTTCGCCTTGCAGTAGATCAGCAGCCGGAAACCGACTGCGCCCACAATGCCGACAAACCAATCCAGCGGGGCAAGGCTGGGGGCAAAGCTGGCAAAGGCCGCACCGATAGTCTGGCCCAGCCCCAGCAGCTTTTCACCGAAGCCAGCGCCAGCGGCCAGACGGTACGCTGTGCCGATTTTCAGGCAAAACCAGCCGATGAACAGATACGGGATATTCGGAAGAACATACTTCCTGATTTTATCTGTCGCCATGCGCCGCCTCCTTTGTCAGTTCCCGCTGGGGCTGCTTTTTCACCTGTTCCTCCGCCTGCCGGAGCTGCTCCCGGATCGGCGTCTGCCGGGACTTGGCCCGTTTCAGCTCCAAACGGGAATACTCGGCAAAGCAGCCTGTGATGGCATCGGCCTGCCGTGCCTTGAACAAAAGCAGATATTTTTCATCCCCCACACGGCGGATGGCGTAGTCCACGCCCCATTTCCGGGCCACCTTGTCAAACAGCTTGGGCGTGTCCACCTCAATGGCGTTGGTGTCCCCGCCGTGGCCCATGAGCTTTCGCACACTCTGCTTGCCGTGGGGCGTCTGTGCCTTGCGGTGCTCCTTGGCGATCTTCCGGCCCACGGCGGCCACCACATAGGCCAGCGCACGGGCGGTCAGCTTGGACGCCTTGACGCTGACAGCGATGGTTTGCCGGGACACTTCATCTCCGACGATAGCTTACACCTCCTTTGCCCTCTGGCCACCGTGACCAGAAGCGGCCTATCTGTCCTCGCGGCTGGCGGGGAGCCGCTGCTTTTCCTCGTTCAGCGCCGAACGGTCTATGACCTCCTGATACGCCGCCATCTGCTCCCGGATATTCAGCTTGGGATAGGCAAAGATGCGGTGCTCCGGGGGAATGTCCTCCATTCCGTGATACCGCTCCACAAAGTTGCCGCCGTTATTGAACACATAACCGCCGGGGGCAAAATGGCCGCCGTCGTTGATCCGTGCGTCCCGCCCGTAGGCTTCAAAGTCGAAGTAGGGCAGCACATTATCCGGCACATCCAGCATTTCCATTTCCTCGATATAGACCCGGCCCAGCGCCTCCTCGCTGTCAATGCCGGGGTAGAAGTCATAGCAATCCAGATTTTGCGCGAGATTGATCAGGTCATGGACGCTGCCTGTGTATTCGCCGCTGTCAATGACGGCTTCAAACTTTTCAATATCGCTCTGGTCGAGGTCAGACAGCACATGGGCCAGATGGTTCAACTCGTCAATGCTTTCATACTCGCCCAAATGGTCATACAGGCCCAGCACATCACCGTCAAATGAGGTAATGAAGATTTCCTCATACCGTACCCCATCCACGCCGATGCGCTTCAAAAGGGCCTGCACCTCCTCCGTGGTGGCCGGGAATTTCAGCGTTTCGCCTACAAGCCGCCCCTCGTTATATTTGCCGAGGTTGGTAATGTAGGCTTCAAACAGGGATGACATTTTCAGCACCTCCTTGTCAGAACGTCGTATATGCCGCGCATAATGTACTCAGCACAGGGCAGCGCGATAGCGTTTCCCAGTGCCCGGTAACGGTGGGCGGGCAGGATTTCCTCACTATCCGCGCCGTACTTTGTCCAGCCCTCCGGCAGCCCCATGAGCCGTTCACACTCTCTTTCCGTTGGAAAACGGACACAGCCCCCGGCAGGATCGTCCTCATACCAAAAGGCAAAGGGACTGACCGCGCTGGCTAACAGAGTGGGAAAAGGGTCAGTTGGCAATCCGAAGCTGTTTCGGAACGCCTCCGTTGTCCGCTCCTTTGCCGATGCCCGCATACGGTAGCATTGAAAGGGTCTGGTGATCGGTACACGCCGCCCTGCTTCAATAAAAGAGCCTCGATCTCCGCAGGCGGCGGACAGCCAGCAATTTCCGCCAGACGCAGAAATTGACTGCACTGTGCGGGGCTTAAAAAGTATTTCGTTGGAACATTGTCCTCCAAAGTCTGCCACAACAAAGACGCGCTGCCGTCGTGCCAGTCGGGGGCTTGCCCAATGCTGGGCGTCCATGAGCCGCCATGCGAGATCGGGTGTGTGCCCTCGCACCATTCCGGCTCCTGCCCATTTTCCAGAAGCAGGCATTGAAATGTCGGCGGCTGTGAACGCTGAGAGCACGGCTCTAAAGTCCATCCGGTCATTTGAAAAAAACGCTCCCATGACGTTCTCCCAAACAGCGATTGCTGGAAATATACCATTTGTCGCCTCCCTCATTTCACGGATAATACGGATCGCATGAAAGAACAGGCTGGATTTTTCCCCGGCAAGACCGGCCCTGTTGCCGATCTGTGAGAGGTTCTGGCAGGGTGAGCCAAAGGTGATAATGTGGACAGGCGGAATGTCGCCGCCGTTCAGCTTTGTCACATCTCCTAAATGCGCCATACCGGGAAAGTGGCGTTTCGTGATGGAGATAGGCGCTTTTTCTATCTCGCTGGCCCATGCGGGCACGATGCCGCAGTGCACCGCCGCCAGCGGGAACACGCCGATCCCGTCAAACAGGCTTCCCAGCCGGATCTCGTTCATATCAGCGGCGGCCCTGACGCTTTACGGTCAGGATGCCGTCCAGCGTGGTTGCCGTGATCCCCAGCCGCTGGGCCACGGCCACATCGTTTTTCATGCCTTCCGTGGAGATGCTGCCGCACACCACCAGCACATGAGAGCGGCGAAGCAGGTCGCGGCCCATGTCGATGCCGCTCTTATGTTCCTCGGGAACGGCGTCGTTCAGGAAAAGCGGCTGATAGAGCGTGGGGCAGATGGGCGAAAAGCCCGCCTCATAGACAGCGCGGCAATACTTGGCGGCCTGCTCCGTCGCCTCGCAGGGATCGCCGCTCCACGCGGCGGTGATATACGCAAGGGGTCGTTTCATTTTGAAAACCTCCATTTTTATAATGTGGTGGGTCAACCTTTTTCCCCCGCCCTTTTCCAATCTTGGAAAAGGGGGCGGCTCTGGAGGATATACCCCCGCCGCTTGCCGGAGAAAAAGCACAGCCGGGGCAGGCGGTCAAGGGCAAGGCCGCCGCACACGGCGGGGCGAAGCCCCCTTGACAGCCCACTCCCGCCTGTGCTCGATTACGGGCGGCGACGGGGGATATAACCGCAAGAGCCACATCGTCGGCACAAACTTCATATCCCTCACTTTTGCGGATGGCAAAAGCTCGATCATTCCGTTGCGCCTCCTCTCCCCACAAAGTCTTGCGACTTTGCGGGGCACCCCGGATAGGGCAGCAAAAAGCCTCTGGTCATGGTGGCCAGAGGTCGTTACTTCTCCATATCCATTTTCTTGTCGGGCTTGGCAAGCTCGGGCGGCTGTCGCTCTTTCCAGTCCTCCAGCAGCGTCATGATCTGGTCTTTCATCTGCCGGGGCGTGGCCTCCTTACCAAAAAACTTTTCCAGTTCAGCGCCAGTAATAATCACGTCACGATCCTCCTTTTTCTTTTCTTCACACAAAATACCGTCGATCACGTCTGGGGAGAGCTTGTTTTCCTTGTCCAGCTCACGGAGCCGCTTTGCCTGCCCCTTGGAGGGCGAAGCCTGCTGGCCCTCAATGGACACGGCGATATACTTCTGGTGCTTGGGGCGCACACGGGAAATTTCCACAGCCGGGGTGAAAGACAGCTTTCCGTCATCCATCGTCTGCTTCAATTCCGGCACAAGATCATTGAGCCAGATATACCGCTGCACGGTTTTCACGCTCATGCCGTTGCGCTGGCCCACGCTTTCAAGAGAGAGCTTTCCGGCCTCGGCGCTGTCGCCTCGTGCTCCCTGATGCTTGATGGCCTCATACTGCATTTTCAGGGACAGGGCCTTTTCGCTGGGCAAAATCGTTTCACGCTGACGGAGGTTGTCATCCGTCATAGCGAGAATAGCCTCGTCATCCGTCATATTGCGGACGATACAGGGCATATTGCGATACCCGGCAAGCTGGCTGGCCATCTGGCGGCGGTGGCCCGCGATGATCTCATAGCCGCCGCCCTCACGGGGACGCACCAGTGCGGGCTGGTTGACGCCGCCGTTGCGGACGCTCTCCACCAGAGATTTCATTTCCGCATCGTCACGGACACCAAAAGGATGATCCTTGAACGGGTGCAGGTCGGAAAGGTTAAGATAGACGATTTCCTCTTTTTCGGCGCGGGTAGCGTCGCGGGGTGTAGGCGGCACTTCCGGGGCCGGAGGTGCTCCCTTTTCCTCGGGGGCTGCATGGGTTTTGCCAGCCTTGGGCGGCTTGGTCTGCTCCGGGGCCACTTTTTCCGCCTTGGACGGGCGGCCACGGCGGGGCTTTTCCGCCTGTGTCTCTTTCTTGGCCCCCGGCTCGGTAGGCGCAGCTTTTTCGGATTTTGCGGGGCGGCCCCGTTTGGGCTTGGTTTTCTCCGGCTCCGGCATGGGCTTTTTCCATTCCTGCTTGCTGTACTCGGTGACGGAAACAGGCTGGGCTTCCGGCTCCTTGGGGATGTCCGTCGGAGCATCCTTTTCCGGCGTGGAACGCACAGCGGAAAGGTCGATCACCTTTGCGGACGGAGCGGGGCCGGCGCCCACATCAGGGATCTCGGCCTGCTCCTTTTCCGGGGCTTTTCCCGGCATTTCAGGCGGGGTCTGTTCCTCCGTGGTAGGGGGATGCTTGTTTTCTTCTGCCATGACACGAATAACCTCCTTGACAAGAATTTAGGCCACGCCGCACGGCTGGCCCATATCAGCACACAGAGAAAACGCTGTCTGCATACAAAAACACCGCCTATGTCCTGTTAGGCGGTGCATTGTGTAAGGCTTGGCAGCTCATTTTCAGTTGTTTTTCTCTGTGTGCCCTTGTCAAGCGATGTTTGATTATTCAAAAACAGGCGACAAGGTAACTGGAGATCAATTAGAATGTGTTTTTGCCCGCCTGAAAAATGGTGACTCTCGGATGAATGTTAAAGATTCACACGGTATCCCTATGGGAAATCACCTTGAAACCTTATATGACCCCAGAACGGATACATACTATCTGCGTTTCATTCCGACACTTTTGACACCAACTATGTGCTTCTATTCATTCGACGCAGCGAAAGTAGCTGCTATGAATGATGGCAAGATGCCTATATTTCCCCATGTGGTGTCTTTTCTGCCTGATAGGTACTTAGATGAAATGTGCTACGAAAAAGATACTGCCAGTTTTTTATTCATAAATAGCCCGGAAAAGTTTTTTGAGGAGCTGAAAGAACAAGTTCCAATAGCCATCAAGCAAAATGAGAATATCCTAACTACTGACCGATATTATCATACTAAAGGAAATGACGACTGTGAACTTTTTGCAGATAAAGTTGATTATACTCGACATTTGCCTACAGACATCTATTATGATGAGCCAAGACCATCGGCAGAACTCTTTTGGAAATACCCACAATATCATTTTCAATCAGAGGTTCGAGTCGCCATTTTGAACACAAATTTCGTGTGGGACTATGACCCGCAGCACTTCAAGTACGAACAGCACCGGTTAGATGTGTATTTGCCGCACTTGCACGAATACGCAACCATTCGTGCAGCCAAAGACCTACAGAATATTTGTTTCTTTTGCCGTAGTGAAGATGAACCTGTCATGTGCGCGGTCAACTTACCTTATCAAGAAGAAAAATGACTCATGTCAAACTGTAAGTTTAAGATTATACAAAATATCTTCGGAGGGTTGGAGAGAAGCTGGTGCCCTATTGGATGCCAGCTTCCTTTTTTATATACAATTCGTTTACTCGGAGGAAATCCCACACAAAAGTTGGAAGAAGTTGCTCACCCGAAATCGGGGCTTAAAACAGAAATCCCACAGAAAAGTTGGGAGAAGTCGCTCGGTCGAAATAGGGCTTAAATTAAAAAATCCCACACAAAACTTTGAATATCCTATCGCGGGATGATATTGACAAAATGGAAAATGATGCTATAATATCTGCGAATGATTCGCATATTGGAGGGCGGCTGATGTCAGGCTATAATACAAAACAGCGAAGAGCCTTGCTTGCTTTTTTAGGGGAGCACCCGGACGAACTGCTGACTGCACGCCAGATGGCGGACGCGCTGGCAGAGAAGCAGATCAGTCTCAGCGCTGTGTATCGAAATCTTGCGCAGCTGGAAGCGGAGGAAAAGGTGCGCCGCAGCGCAAAAAGCGGGTCGCACGAAGCGTTTTATCAGTATCTTGACGCCAAGGGCTGCAAGGGCGCGCTGCACATGAGCTGTGTGAAGTGCGGCAAAACCTTCCACATGGCCGACAGCAACGCCGCACTGTTTGCAAAGCACTTGGCGCAGAGCGAGCAATTCACGCTGGACGCAGCCGACACGATCCTCTATGGAACCTGCTCGGACTGCAAGGGAAAATAACAAACAGAAGGGAGGACAGACCATGACAAAGAAGCTTTGTTTTATGACGCGCCTGCTGGCGGCCGTGCTGGCCGTTGTCATGCTGTCCTCTGCAATCTATCTTGCGGTCGAAGCCGATCATGACTGCTCCGGCGACGACTGCGCCATCTGCCATCAGATCGGTGTCTGCGAGAATCTGCTGAAATCTCTGGGGCTTGCCGGTGCTGCCGCAGTGATCACTGCTGCGTTTACATATACCATGTGCAGGGCGATCCTACCCTGCACAGAGATGATCGGCACACTGACACTCGTTTCTCTCAAGGTAAAGCTTTCAAATTAAAATAGGACTTTTACAAGGGCGAAGTCTATCCGTTTTCGGATAGGCTCTTGCGGTTTTGCCGCTGCCCTTGTATTTTTGCGCCTATTTTTCAAAAATTCGGAGGTTTTATCCATATGATGAAGAAAATTTTTACCATCTTTCTTGTGCTGACCATGGTGGTCGGCCTGCTTGCCGGCTGCGGCAAAAAGAACGCCGTAGAGAAGGGGGAGAGCGATTCCAACAAACTGAGCGTCGTCACCACCATTTTCCCCGAATACGACTGGGTCAGAGAAATTCTCGGCGACAAGGCCGAGAGCACCGATCTGACCATGTTGCTGAGCAACGGCGTTGACCTGCACAGCTACCAGCCCACGGCGGATGACATCGTCAAGATTTCCGACTGCGACCTCTTCGTCCATGTGGGCGGTGAGTCTGACGGCTGGGTGGAGAGCGTCCTGAAAAACGCCGACAATAAGAATGTAAAAGTCATCAATCTGCTGAATGTGCTGGGTGATTCCGCAAAAACGGAGGAGACCGTTGAGGGGATGCAGGAGGCAGAGCACGCCCATGACCACAGCAAGGAGGTTTCCACCTTTGAAGATCATGAGGTTCAGGACAGAAGCCTGTCCGACTGGGAGGGCAGCTGGCAGTCTGCCTACCCCTTTGCGCTGGACGGAACGCTGGACGATGCCTTTGCAGTGATGGCAGAGGAAGGCGAGATGACCGCCGACGAGTATAAGACCTACTATCAAAAGGGCTACAAAACGGACATTACCAATATTGACATTGCAGGCGACCACATTACCTTCACCTATGAGAATGGCAAAAAGGCCGGCACTGACTACAAGTATATCGGCTATTACATTCAGAACTGGTCTACCGGTACCAAGGCGGCCATGTATCGCTTTGAAGCGGTAGACAGAACCTCCGGCGCACCGATCTACATCGAATTCAACGACCACATGATCGAGTCAGCTGCGGCCGAGCATTTCCACATCCGGATGAGCAACGAGAGCTTTGACGCCATCGTTGATCCGGAAAAGTCGTGGCCAACCTTCTTCCCGGCTGACATGACCGGTGAGGATCTCTGCGAGCACATGGAGGGCCACGGCCATGACCATGGGGAGGAAAAGGACGAGCACGTCTGGCTGTCTTTGAAGAACGCCAAAACGCTGGTCGGCGCGATTGCCGATGCCTTGCAGGAACTTGATCCCGATAACAAGGATACCTACGCCGCCAACGCCTCCGCCTATATCGAAAAGCTTTCCACGCTGGATGGCGCGTACCAATCCGCCGTGGACAGCGCGACGCGCAAGACTGTCCTGTTCGGCGACCGCTTCCCATTCCGCTATCTGGTGGATGACTATGGTCTGAGCTACTATGCTGCCTTTGCGGGTTGCTCCGCCGAGAGCGAGGCCAGCTTTGAAACCGTTTCATTCCTTGCAAAGAAGGTGGACGAGCTGGGGCTTCCCTGCGTGCTGACCATCGAGGGCAAGAACCATAAAATTGCCGAAACCATCGTGGAAAACACCGCCGAGAAGAACCAGAAGATGCTGACCATGGACTCCATGCAGTCCACCACCTCTGAGGATGTGGCAAACGGCACCACCTATCTCTCCGTCATGGAGCAGAATCTGGGCGTGCTGAAAGAAGCATTGGATTAAGGGGGTGAGATGATGGCTCAGCTCACCTGTCAGAATCTCTGCGTCGGCTACGATGGAAAGTCCGTTCTGCAAGACCTCAATTTTGAGGTCTTTGCAGGCGACTACCTCTGCATCGTAGGAGAAAACGGCTCCGGCAAGAGCACCCTTATAAAAACGATCCTTGGCTTGCAGCCGCCCATCAGCGGCAGAATTTTGACGGGCGACGGGCTGAGGAAAAACGAGATCGGCTATCTGCCGCAGCAGACCGTTGTCCAGAAGGACTTCCCGGCATCCGTGAGAGAGATCGTTCTCTCCGGATGTCAAGGGCACTGCGGCAGCCGCCCCTTTTACAGCAAAGAAGAAAAGAAACTGGCGGCGGACGCCATGGAGAAAATGCAGATCACGCCCCTTGCCAAACGCTGCTACCGGACGCTCTCCGGCGGCCAGCAGCAGCGGGTACTGCTCTCCCGCGCCCTGTGCGCTACCCAGAAAATGCTGCTTCTGGATGAACCGGTCTCCGGCCTTGATCCCAAGGTGACGGCGGAAATGTATGCGCTCATTCAAAAGCTCAATTACGAGGATGGCATCACCGTTGTGATGATCTCCCATGACCTGAGCGCGGCGCTGCAATATGCCAGCCACATTCTGCACATCGGGGACAGGGTGTTCTTCGGCACGAAGGCGGCTTACCTGAACGAGTTCCCCCAGGCATGGCAGAAGGGCGGCGGGGCATAATGACGGCGATTTTTGAAAAAATTGCGTTCTACTGGACCTATCCCTTTGTCCGCTACGCACTCATTGTTGGTGTGCTGATTGCGCTCTGCTCGTCGCTTCTGGGCGTGACGCTGGTGCTGAAAAGGTTTTCCTTCATCGGCGACGGGCTTTCCCATGTGGCCTTCGGCGCGATGGCGATTGCCGCCGTGCTGGGACTGACGGACGATATGCCCCTGACGCTGGGCGTCACGGTGGTCTGTGCCGTCCTGCTGCTACGCACGGGGCAGAACACGAAGATCAAGGGCGATGCCGCCGTCGCCATGATCTCAGTGGGAGCGCTGGCCATCGGGTATCTGCTGATGAACCTCTTCTCCACCTCGTCCAACCTCTCCGGCGATGTGTGCAGCACGCTGTTCGGCTCCACCTCCATCCTGACGCTGTCAAAAAGCGAGGTCTGGCTGTGTGCGGGACTGTCCGTGGTGGTCGTGGCGGTGTTTCTGCTCTATTACAACAAAATTTTTGCCGTGACCTTTGACGAGGACTTCGCCAAGGCGGCGGGCACAAAGGCTGATTTGTATAATCTGCTGATCGCCGTCATCATTGCCGTGGTGATTGTGCTGGCGATGAATCTGGTCGGCTCGCTGCTGATCTCCGCGCTGGTGATCTTCCCGGCGCTGTCCGCCATGCGCCTTTTTCAGAATTTCCGGTCCGTGACGGTCTGCTCGGCCGTACTGTCGGTGAGCTGCGCGGCGCTGGGTATCCTGATCGCTATTTTAGCTGGGACACCGGTGGGCTCCACCATCGTGGCGGTGGATATTCTGGCGTTTTTGATTTGTTCGACTATCGGCCGTGCAAGGGGAGGCGGAACGGGATGAAACAGCTTTTTTGCCTGCTGCTGGCTGCCTGCATGATGCTTTCCCTCTGTGCCTGCGGGAAAGATAGCGGGAAGGACGCAGGAAATGACGTATCTTCTTCCGATGAAGAAGCGTCTGCATCGGCTGAGAGCATTCCAACGCCGAAAGAACAGGAAACGCCGGGGAAGTCTAAGCCGTCGCAACCCTATGCCGGCAAAGTGGATGTGGATCTGACGGTGCTCAGCAGCACCATGGTCTACTCCGAGGTCTACAATATGCTCTATTTCTACCCGGAGGACTATTACGGTAAAACGGTCAAGGCAAATGGCATATTTGCCATTTATCAGATGGTGGTGGACGGCGTGACGCAGCCGGCCCCGGTAGCGTATGCCTGCATCATCGCCGATGCGACCGCCTGCTGCGCTGAGGGGATGGAATTTGTGCTGGAAGGTGATTATACCTACCCGGACGATTACCCGGAGCTGGGGGCGGAGATCACCGTCATCGGTGAATTTCAGTCCTATGAGGAAAACGGGATGACATGGTATCATCTGGTGAACGCAAGGCTGGCGTGATGCCGTGATAGCGCTGCATACATAGTAAGCGTGACGATTTCAGGGAGAAAAGTATTCCGGTGCTGCCTGACTGCAATTTATACGAGCCGGACAAAGGACGTCATTTATCCCGCTGCAGAAAAATTCTCATGAGGAGAGCAGTGTGTTGAATTTGAGATGACTCCTTAAAGAATAGGCAGACTTAACATAAACTTTATTCCTGTTATGATAACATAATCCATAAATACTCTGCTCTGGACGGAACACTTCTGCAAGGAACCAGACAGGCTGCAAAAAACAGAAATGATCAACGATGGAGAATATGAATGACTTTTGAAATTCACAGTGATATCACAAATCGATCTATGACCGTAGCTGCCCGCGCGATGCGCAGGGCGCTGCGGCGAAAGAGAAGCATTGTTTGGGCCATCTTCGGCTGGAGCGTCTTTTTATTCAGCGCATTGCTGCTGATCCCATTCGATGGAGAGCCTTTTGCGCTTGATGTCAGAACGGTGACTTCCCTGCTGGTAGAGGTGATGCTGCTGTCCGTTCTGCTGTTTCAGGATCGATTCAACGGCATGATTGCCCGCAAAAACACGCTGGCGGGCACAAAGGAATATCATGTCGCGTTCGGCGAGGATTCTTATACCGTCGTTACGGCGGCCACGACCTCCACCTTCCGCTATGAACTGATCGACGCACTGGCTGAGTCGCGGGACTACATCATCCTTCTGATGAAGAAACGCTATGCGCAGTCTCTGGACAAGCGTACTCTTACCGGCGGGACGGTGGAGGAATTCAACCGATTTCTTGAGGAGAAGACCGGAAAGACGTTCCGGCGTGTGAAATGAACGAATTTTCTATTACGCCCTTTCGCGGGCCGCATTTGCTTCTGCTTTTGCTTACGGTAACGGCGGTGCTGTTCATACTCTTGCTGCTGCGCGGAAAACCGGAAGCACGGCGCTCCCGGTATCTGATCGGCGTTTGCTTTTTTAATCTCGCGCTGTTTGCCGGCTACAAGCTCTCGCTGTCCATGGACGCAACGTATATCCGTGCGTACTATCCCAATGGCTTCAGCATTTTTAATGAGCTGCCGCTGCACCTGTGCAACATCAATCTGTTCCTGATCCCGCTGGGCGTGTGGAAGAGAAACCGCTCGATCATGGGCTTTTCCTTCTTTGTAGCGCCCCTTGGCGCACTGATGGCGCTGCTCTTCCCGGAGCCTCTATTCTCCGGCTTTTCGCTGTTAATGCCGCGAATTTTCGGCTACTATGTGACCCACGCGCTCCTTGTTGTCTGCGGCCTGAGTCTGGCGACGCTGGGCTTTTACCGCCCCGACCCCAAGGATATCCCGCGGATCCTCAAGACCTTTGGCCTGCTTGCCGTAGGCGCGCACCTTATCAATCTCCTGTTGCGCCTCACGCTCTGCCCGGAGGCGAACTACTTCTTCACCTACGGCGCGGAGATCGGTGTGCTCAAGCTGTTTTGGCGTATCATCCCGGCGCCGCTGCTTTACGGACTGCCGGCACCGCTGATTCTTGCAGGCTATATGTACGCGGTCTGTGCGTTGTCCCGCCTGACGCAAAGGGCGGAAGAAGTGTCTTTTTCATAGATTGGATAAGTTCCGTAGCAAAAAACAGGAGGATAAGACATTGCTGGATAGAAATGTAAGAGGAATCGGCATCGCTCTGTGCTTATTGGCTCTCTTGCTGTCCCTGTCCGGGTGCGGTTCATTGAAGGATGACACGCTTCTGATCGCCAACGCAGTGATCACGGAAATCGATACAGAAAAGCAAACCATAACGGTAAAGGACGATGTCGATGAAAGTACTTTAGGTGAAGGATGTCTGACAGAATGTTCGTCCATTCCTATGGTCTATTGCGACTTTGCCACGCAGAAGGTTACAAAGATTTCTTTTGAGGATTTACAGGTCAATGATAAGGTTATTATGTGTATCAGGAGCTCGGAAATGGAGAACTTCCGAAGCGGCGGCAACGAGGAGAATACGCTCAAAGTCGAACAATTGCAGTTGTATACGCAAAGACCTGCCGAATGGGTCTCGGCTGTCCAACGCTGCATCGAGGCTTTGAGATCGAGCCGGAGAGCATGAAGTGGGTCAGCCAGCACACCAACGCTAACATAGTCGAAACGGACTTCTTCGAGACCTGCAGCACCTCTTATGCCAATAGCACGGCACTGTGGATAATCTTGTGAGGATGCACATATGAGCAATCAAAATAGACAGCTATATATCGTAATCAGCCAGACCGGAACACTTCTGTCCCGAATCCTTAAGCAAATCACCGGCGCAGAATATAACCACGCCTCCATCAGCCTGTCCAGAGATTTAGAGAGGATGTACTCTTTTGGCCGCAGGCATCCCTATAATCCGTTTTGGGGCGGCTTCGTGATAGAGTCGCCCCGTATCGGTACCTTCAAGCGTTTTTCCGAAACCAAGGTGTTGGTTCTGAGCGTGAGTGTCACAGAAGAACAACACGCAGAGCTCAAAGAAATGCTCGATGTGATGTGGAAGCGGAGGAGGAAGTACAGTTACAACTATATTGGCTTATGTCTGGCATACTTCCATGTTGTCTGGAAGCAGGAGGGCTGCTATTATTGCTCAGAGTTTGTCGGAGAGCTTCTCACAAAAAGTCGGGTTGACGGCACGGAACAGCTACGTTCCTCTATCATACAGCCGATGCAGTTCCTTAGAGTGCCGCACACACTGCTCTACTGCGGAAAACTTCGCGAATATGTGAGCAACACCTGTTCCGAGGGCATATGTGAAGATGCAACGAACCGCACAGTGCATAGGCGACTGCCATAACAGCAGATAAGGGAGCGCGTGGTCGAGCATCTGCAAAGGTGTGGTTTTGATCCGTCGACGTGGCTTCTGCTTTTTGCCGTCATAATGGATATTCGTCCTGGATATGTTGACCACAAGGGTTGTGTTCCTCATACACAAGCCCTGTGGTCATTGAATATCTTTGGAGGCTTGGGGACGGTCATTTCAACCGTGTGTACCCGCTTCCTTGACCGGCGACCATGGAGATGGATCAGATTTCTGTGGAAATACCTGATCAGACAAGAAGGACTGCCGCAACTTTGGCGCTGCTTACTGTGCCCCGGTCCCTTTTTCCATGCTGAATCTATTACGAAGATAAAAAACAGCGGCACAGAGCAAACTCTCTGTGCCGCTGTATGCTTTATACATTGTATAAAAACCTTACATGCTATCTGCTCTTTTGCCCTGTCTAAGTGAACGGCAGACGACATACCCTGCCGGAGCGATCATGATCAGAATAAAAATGCTGATCAGTTCATTCACTTCGGATGGCGCAAAGCCCTGCAGCATAGTAATGAGGTTGTTTGCGAAATGCACGAGGATGGGAAACAGCAGGTTCCTTTTCTTCTCGTAAAGGATTCCTGCGGCAATGCCCATAAGGGTGGCATAGGCAGCCTGCACGATATTCAGGTGATAAACGCCGAAGAGTACAGATGATATTAGAATCGAGGCCCAAGCTGGGGCGAATTTCCACATGGAGCGAAGCACAATGCCGCGGAATAGAATTTCTTCTACAACAGGTGCAGCAATCAGCGCAATCATAAATGTTCCAAATGCATTTCCGCCGGCAATATTTTCAGCACCGGCGTTCACTGCCTCAACGCTTTTTTGCAGCGAGGGAAGCTGTTCTGCCAGCATGATCCAAAGACCGGAGATCCCGCAAATGCCAAATCCCACGACCAGACTGCCGAGCACATCTTTGAAATTTGTCGCTGTGCGCGGTTCGCTTATATCTTTCCTCCAAAGCAGGTTATAGAGCGTGAAGAATACGAGGATAAGAACAGCGTAGATCAAAATCTCGCCCCAATATGAGTGTTTCATAAATTGCTGCGAGGGGATATGAAAAACATCCAAAACGAGCCTTTCCACAAGAAAATATAATAGATTGGACAGCAAAAAATGCAGTGCGATTGCAAGAATGGGAATAGCGAAATATCTTTTTTTCATCATACGGTCAATTTTTTCTCCTGTCTGTATTTTTGAGGGGACTGCAGCAGTATAACAGATTTAACTTAAAGTCTTCGTTAAGGGGCGAAGCTGTGATTTTTCGGAAGCGGCATCGCAAAAGGACACCGTTCATCTTCCCTGTTGAACCTTTTGACCTTTCTCTAAAAGATGTTTTCCTCATAGTTGGTGACATGCTGAATTTGGCATTAGGCTCCTTGCGTTCTGCAAAGCTTTTGAAGTTCAAACAGAAAATACCCACAGCCAAAGCGACTGTGGGTATGATCAAATCAGATTGTACGAGATGACGCTGTCCTGCCGATCTCTACAGACCGTAGCTGCTTCTTCCATCTGCAAAACCCCGACGCTCCGTGGCTGACGGGGTTATCCGCACTTGCCAATACGCCCAAAGGGGGCTTGAAGGGGAGATTCTTAACGCGCAGAAGGAGGAAGATCGTCCGTCTCTGGCGCCTTGAGAAGAAAGTGGCTTTTGTGAAAGTCGAGCAAGCCCTCATCCCGCATTTTTCCAAGCTCCAGCGACAGTCCGCTGCGCTCCACACCGAGGTAATCCGCAAGCTGCTGGCGGGAGAACGGAATGTCGAACTCGTAGCCGCCCCGGCGCTGCGCCTCGGCGGAAAAATAGGACATCAGCTTTGCCCGGGTCGTGCGCTGGCCCATGTGGGTGAGCTTTTCGTTGAGCCGCAGGTTCTTCTCTGCCAATTCGCCCAGCAGGTTGCGGATGATCCGGCTGTGGTGGGAGCAGGCGGAGGGGCACACGCTCAAAACGCGCTTGATGTGCAGAAACATCACCGTCACCGCGCTCTCCGCCTCCACGCTCACGTTCAGCACCGCCCCCGGCGCGCAGGCGAACACCTCCGCGAAGGTCTGCCCCGGCCCGGTCTTGGAGAGGATGTTGCGGTTTCCCCAGATATCCTCCTGCACGATGAGGGTGCTGCCCGCCAGCACGAGACCCACCTCATCCACCGCGTCTCCAGCGCGGAGCAGGCGGGAGCCTTTGGGAAAGGTGCCGATCCTCGCCCCAAGGCAGGAGAGCATGGCGGCAAGCTCCTCGTCGGAAATGCCGGAGAAAAGCGATGCCGTATGAAGTACCGGAAAAAATTCTTTCATAAAAAGTCCTCTTTCGTTGAAAATTCAACCGACTTGCTGCGTTTAGTATAGTACAATGGGCATACAAAAGCAACAGGAGGATCGAACATGAAACGACGGATCATTGAAATCGATCAGGATAAATGCAACGGCTGCGGCGCCTGCGCCGCCGCCTGTCACGAGGGCGCCATCGCCATGGTGGACGGCAAGGCAAAACTCATGCGGGACGATTACTGCGACGGCTTGGGCGACTGTCTGCCCACCTGCCCCACCGGGGCCATCACCTTTGTGGAGCGGGAGGCGGCGGCCTATGACGAGCAGGCCGTCATGGAAAATAAGCAGCGGAAAATGCGGAAAGAGGGCATGACCCTGCCCTGCGGCTGCCCCGGCAGCCAGTCCCGGAATATTCAGCGTCAGGAGGCGCCCGCCGTGGAAACGCCACAAGCCCAGCAGACGAGCCGCCTTTCCCAGTGGCCTGTGCAAATCAAGCTGGTACCGGTGAACGCCCCGTATTTTGACGGTGCGCGGCTGCTCATCGCCGCCGACTGCACCGCCTACGCCTACGCCGCATTCCACGAGCGGTTCATCAAGGGGCACATCACCCTTGTGGGCTGCCCCAAGCTGGACGGCGTGGACTATTCCGAAAAGCTGACGGAGATCATCCGGGAGAACAACATCAAGAGCGTCACTGTTGTGCGGATGGAGGTGCCCTGCTGCGGCGGACTGGAGAACGCGGCGAAAACGGCGCTCCAGCAGAGCGGAAAATTCATTCCGTGGCAGGTGGTCACCGTAACAGTGGACGGCCGGCTGGTGGAAGAATAACAAAATCATTAGAAAAAGGAAGAAAGAAGCACAATGAAGTATATATGCAGTCTTTGCGGTTGATAATATGACGAGAGCGCGGGTTACCCGGAGGGTGGCATCGCCCCCGGTACGCCCTGGAGCGAGGTGCCGGAGGATTTTGAGTGCCCCCTGTGCAATGTGGGCAAGGATTCCTTCGAAGAGGCGTGAGCTTTCTGCAAGAGAGGCAAAGACTATGAGTTATGAAAACTGGAAGGACAAAATCGGCACATTTGAAGTGATGGACGTGCGGGGCAAAAAGATGGACTTCTTCCCCGCATTGAAGGCAAAGGCTGCCGCGCTGAAAAACGGCGAAGGACTGCATATCATCCAGACCTTCGAGCCTGTCCCCCTGTACCCGGTGCTGGCCCTTATGGGCTTTGAGCATCACACGGAGAAGGTGAGCGGCAGCGAATATCACATCTGGTTTTATCGAGTGAGGAAAGGAGAATAACTGCATGAGCTATGAAAACTGGAAGGACAAAACGCAGGGGTTTCAGACCATGGATGTGCGCCATATACAGGGCAGCTTTTTTGAAGGGCTGAAGAAACGAGCCGAAGCGTTGGAGGTGGGTGAGGGATTACACATCATCCAGACCTTTGAGCCGCATCCGCTGTACGCTGTCATGGAGGACTTGGGCTACGAGCACCACACCGAGCAGCGGGGTGAGGCGGAGTTCCATGTCTGGTTCTGCCGCACAGAGAAGAAGGAAGGCGACAGCTCCGCTCCCTTCAAGCCGCTGGCTCTTTTGAACTATCCCATGATCGACGAAAAGCTGGGGCAGATCGCCGTGGATTTCTGGGAGACCACATGGCAGAGCGAGAAGCGCACGCTTCCCTACGAAACGCGGCTATTGCTGTCCCTGACCAACGCAGTGGGCGCAGGCCGGATGCGGCAGGCGGCGCGAGAGCTGGTAAAGGCATATATCCACGGGGTGGAAAGCGCCGCGCTGGACGATGTGTTCGAGCTGCTGGCATGGAATCAGGGTATCGGATTTTTCAGCAGCGAGATCGGCCCCTCGGCACTGTTTCAGGCGTACAAGCTCATTAAAAACGGTGAGAAGCAGGGCAAGTCCCGGGAGGATATCTACAGTGCGCTGCGCGAGAAATTCGGGGAGAAGAACCCAGAGATGCAGGTTCTGAACTAAAAAGCAGAAGGAGACGAACGACAATGGATAACAGAATGTTTTGCTTTCAGTGCGAGCAGACGGCTGGCTGCGCCGGTTGTACCGGAAAAGCCGGTGTCTGCGGAAAAACCGCTGAGGTGGCGGAACTCCAGGACCAACTGACTGGCGCACTCATTGGTTTGGCACGCGCCACTGATGGCGATACGTTGGCAACGCCAAATACATGGCGGCTGATGATCGAGGGCTTGTTCACCACCGTCACCAATGTGAGCTTCAACGAAAAGACCATTCGGACGCTGATCGATCAGGTACACGAGGAAAAGGCCCGCCTTGTGCCCGGCTGCTCCGGCTGCGGCTCCCGCTGCGGGCGAAACGATGATTATGATATGAACTTGCTCTGGAACGCGCAGGAGGATATTCGCAGCCTCAAATCCCTGATCCTCTTTGGCGTGCGCGGCATGGCGGCTTACGCCCATCACGCTATGATGCTGGGCTATGCCGACGAGGAAGTGAACCGCTTTTTCGCCAAGGCTCTTTTTACCGTGGGCGAGGACTGGGATATGGACGCGCTGCTGCCCATCGTCATGGAGGTGGGCGAGAAAAACCTCAAGTGCATGGCGCTGCTGGATAAGGCCAACACCGAAAGCTACGGTACGCCCGCGCCTGTCACCGTTCCGCTGACGGTGGAGAAGGGGCCGTTCATCGTCATCACAGGCCACGATCTCCACGATTTGAAACTGCTGCTGGAACAGACCGAGGGCAAAGGCGTCAACATCTACACCCACGGCGAAATGCTGCCTGCCCACGGCTATCCTGAACTGAAAAAGTACGCCCATCTCAAGGGCAACTTCGGTACGGCGTGGCAGAACCAGCAAAGAGAATTTGCCGACATCCCCGCGCCGGTGCTGTTTACCACCAACTGCCTGATGCCGCCGAAAGCAAGCTACGCCGACCGCGTATTCACCACGGCGGTGGTATCCTATCCGGAACTGACGCACATCGGTGAGGATAAGGACTTCACCCCTGTCATCGAAAAGGCATTGGAGCTTGGCGGCTACAACGAGGACAAGCCGTTCACCGGCATCAACGGCGGCGGCACGGTCATGACCGGCTTCGGTCATGGCGCGGTGCTTGGCGTGGCGGATCAGGTGATCGAGGCGGTAAAGAGCGGCGCGATCCGGCACTTTTTCCTGGTGGGCGGCTGTGACGGAGCCCGTCCCGGGCGGAACTACTATACTGAGTTTGTCAAGCAGACGCCCGCCGATACCGTGGTGCTGACGCTGGCCTGCGGCAAATACCGCTTCAACGACCTTGACCTCGGTACCATTGGCGGCCTGCCTCGACTCATGGACGTGGGCCAGTGCAACGATGCTTACGGAGCTGTCAAAATCGCGCTGGCCTTGGCGGAGGCGTTCGGCTGCGGCGTGAACGATTTGCCCTTGTCCATGGTTCTTTCGTGGTATGAGCAGAAGGCAGTGTGCATTTTGCTGACGCTGCTGCATCTGGGGATCAAGAATATTCGCCTTGGTCCCACGCTGCCGGCGTTCATCTCTCCCAATGTGCTGAACTACCTCGTAGAGAATTTCGGCATTGCTCCCATCACCACCCCGGAGGAGGATTTGAAACAGCTTCTCAAATAACAGCGCCTCAGGCGGCGGCGCAAGAAAGCGTGACTCCCTTGACGGAACGATGTGACGATGCATACAGGAATGGAGATTGCAGTGATTTTTGAAATAAATATTGCTTTTTCTGGGGCCAAAACGGTATAATCAATATGTAACAAAAACAACGGAAAAGCGTCTATGCTAAGGCTGCCGCGAGCCGTCGGGTTGTGACACACCAAAGCTTGATACATTCTGCCCCAACTGGAACAGATACTGGAGCGGATACAATAGGCGAGCGGATCGGCACGGCACATCAGCCCGGCGCGGATACGCAAGAATTTCTCGGAGGACGGACTGGTGGAACTGAAGCGCGGCGCGATCACGCTGCGGGATAAGAACCAGCCCAAACTGCTTGAAATAATGTGATTTTGTTACAGAACGGAATCATAATTCCGATATAATGAAAGCAGGAAAACCAAAAGGGGAATTGACCATGAAAGAAACGAAATACGCAGGAACCCAGAGCGAAAAAAACCTGATGACTGCCTTTGCCGGCGAGTCCGAGGCCCGCAACAAGTACACCTACTTCGCCTCCAAGGCCAAGAAGGAGGGCTACGAGCAGATTGCGGCGCTGTTCCTGAAAACCGCCGAAAACGAAAAGGAACACGCCAAGCTCTGGTTCAAGGAGCTGGACGGTATCGGCGACACCGCCGAAAACCTCCGCTCCGCCGCTGAGGGCGAAAACTACGAATGGACGGATATGTACGACGGCTTCGCCAAGACCGCCGACGAGGAAGGCTTCCATGAGCTGGCCCAGCGGTTCCGTCTGGTGGCTGCCATCGAGAAGCACCACGAGGAGCGCTACCGTGCCCTGCTGCGCAATGTGGAGATGGCGCAGGTCTTCGCCAAGAGCGAGGTCAAGGTGTGGGAGTGCCGCAACTGCGGTCACATCGTCGTGGGCGAGAAAGCGCCGGAGGTCTGTCCGACCTGCAACCATCCCCAGAGCTACTTTGAAATTCATGCGGAGAACTATTAAAAGAGGAAATCATCATGGAGCAGAAGTTTTACATTTGCAAGCATTGCGGCAACATCATCGCCAAGGTCAAGGACGCAGGCGTCCCCGTCATCTGCTGCGGTGAACCCATGAGCGAGATCATCCCCGGCACCACCGACGCCGCCGTGGAGAAGCACGTCCCTGTCTGGACTGTGGAAAACGGTATCGTCCATGTCAAGGTCGGCTCCATGGAGCATCCCATGCTGCCGGAGCACTACATCGAGTGGGTGTCCCTCCACACCAAGCAGGGTAACCAGCGTAAGGAACTGCATCCCGGCGAAAAGCCGGAGGTCTGCTTTGCGCTCTGCGAGGGCGACAAGGTCGAGGCGGTTTACGCCTACTGCAACCTCCACAGCCTGTGGAAAGCATAATTCATCCTCTTAAAATCCGGTGCTGAAAAAAGCACCGGATTTTTTATCAATGTAACCTCGTCACATAAAAAAGATTTGTCCTGCGGTATGATAAAGCCACAATTAAGAAAGAGGTGGCAAACATGAAAATCAAAGCTCAATCCCGATCAGAAGGTCGTGAATACCATCCGCGAGGGCCTAAAACGTACCGGCGGGTACTGCCCCTGCCGACTGGAGCACACGGAGGAAAACAGGTGTATGTGTCAGGAGTTCAAGGATCAGATCGCTGACCCTGATTTTGAGGGCTACTGCCACTGTATGCTCTATTACAAATCTTTGAAGGACTGAGAGGGGAACGCCGTGCTGTCAAAACGATTGGCCGCCGTGGATACGATGCGATGCGTCGCCTGCGGCGTGTGTGAAAATACCTGCCTCTTGGGGGCCGTCAAGGTGCGCCGGGGCTGCTACGCCGCCGTGGAGGCGGAACGCTGCGTTGGCTGCGGCAAGTGCGCGAGGCTCTGTCCCGTGGGCTGCATCGAGGTGAAAGCGAGGGACGAGGCATGAAGAAAGCAAAACATTGGTACGACTATCTCTGGATCTGCGCCATCCTCTACTTCACCCTCAGCTTTTTCAACATCCTCTTTGCGTGGCTGGGCATGATCGATTTTCTCTTGCCGCTGATCTTAGCCATCTTTGGCGGGAACAAGTTTTTCTGCAACCACCTCTGCGGCTGGGGGCAGTTGTTCAGCAAGCTGGGAACTGACCTTAAATGCTCCCGCTGCAAACCCACGCCCCGCTGGATGTCCTCCAAGTGGTTCCGCTACGGCTTTTTGATCTTCTTCCTGACCATGTTCGGCAACATGGTGTTCCAAACCTATCTGGTGGCGGCGGGGGCCGCGTCCATGCGGGAGGCCATTAAGCTGTTCTGGACATTCCGTGTGCCCTGGGACTGGGCCTACACCGCCGGGACGGTGACGGATTGGGTGGCACAGTTCAGCTTCGGCTTTTATAGCTTGATGCTGACCTCGCTGCTCATCGGCCTCATCGTCATGGTGCTCTACAAGCCCCGTACATGGTGCGCCTTCTGCCCCATGGGGACTATGACCCAGAGTATTTGCAAGCTGAAAAACAAAGACTGACAATATACAAACGAAAGGAACCCTTCTTATGGCTGAACTGAAAATTACTGCTGCGAATTTTGAAAACGAGGTACTGAATTCCGATAAGCCCGTCCTGCTGGACTTCTACGCCGACTGGTGCGGCCCCTGCAAGATGCTCGCCCCCGTGCTCCACGAGATCGCTGAGGAAAACGCTGGAACCCTCAAGGTGGGCAAGATCAACGTGGACGAGCAGATGGAGCTGGCAATGCGTTTTCAGGTATCCAGCATCCCGATGCTGGTGGTCTTTAAGGACGGCAAGGCCGTGGCGAAGTCGGTGGGCTACCGGCCCAAGGCGGAGATCGCCGCCATGGTGGAGGGCGCAAGATGAAAGTTGTGATCGTAGGCGGTGTGGCGGGCGGTGCGTCCGCTGCGGCCCGCATCCGCCGTCTGGATGAACACGCGCAGATCGTGATGATCGAGCGCAGCGGCTATGTGTCCTACGCCAACTGCGGCCTGCCCTACTATGTGGGCGGCGTGATCGTGGATCGGGACGAGCTGACGCTGCAAACCCCGGAGAGTTTTTGGGACCGTTTCCGCATTGACGCGCGGGTGCGGCAGGAGGTGACGGCCATCGATCCCGAGGGGAAAACCGTCACTGTTCACGTGCTGGACAGCGGCAAGGTCTATACGGAGACCTACGACAAGCTGATCCTCGCCCCCGGCGCGAAGCCGACGGTTCCCGCCCTCTCCGGCGTGGACAGCGAGCGGGTCTTTACCCTGCGCACCGTGGAGGACACCCTCCGCATTCGGCGCTTTGTAGAGGATCAGAAGCCGAAAACCGCTGTTTTGGCTGGCGGCGGCTTTATCGGTCTGGAAATGGCAGAAAACCTTGTGGAGATGGGTGTTTCGGTTACCATCGTTCAGCGTCCGAAGCAGCTATTAGCACCACTGGATGCGGATATGGCGAGCTTTGTCCATGCGGAAATGCGCAGACACGGCGTGGCTCTACGGTTGGGTGAAACCGTCACCGGATTCCGACAGGACGGAGATTCCGTGCTGACCCTGTTGGAGGGTAGTGAGCCACTGCATTCGGATATGGTGCTGCTGGCCATCGGCGTTACCCCGGATACGCATCTGGCAAAAGATGCCGGACTCAGGCTTGGTATTCGTGGCAGCATCGCTGTTAACGAGCGGATGGAAACCTCCGTGCCGGACATCTACGCTGTGGGCGATGCCGTGGAGGTCACCCATTTCGTGACCGGGCAGAAAGCGTTGATCTCGCTGGCAGGGCCTGCCAACAAGCAGGGACGCATTGCCGCTGACAATATCTGCGGCGGAAACAGCCGCTTTCACGGCTCTCAGGGTTCGTCTGTTCTGAAGCTGTTTGACTTGACAGCGGCCTCTACGGGCATCAACGAAAAAACCGCCAAGGCGGCGGGTATCGCCTACGAGAAGGTCGTGCTCTTTCCCGCCTCTCACGCCAGCTATTATCCCGGTGCACAGTCCTTGACGATGAAGGTGCTGTACGAAAAGGAGACTTTGCGGCTGCTGGGAGCGCAGATCGTGGGCCGCGAGGGTGTAGACAAGCGTATCGACGTGCTGGCTACCGCCATCCGCGCCGGTATGACGGCACTGGAGCTGAGAGAGTTGGACCTCGCCTACGCGCCGCCCTATTCCTCTGCCAAAGACCCGGTGAATATGGCGGGCTTTATGATCGAGGACTTGGAGAGCGGAAAGGTGCACCAGTTCCATTGGGATGAGGTGGACGACCTGCCCCGCGATGGCAGCGCGGCGCTGCTGGATGTCCGCACGGCGTGGGAGTATCAGCGGGGGCATCTGGACGGCTTTCGGAACATTCCCTTGGACGATCTGCGGGAGCATTTGGACGAGTTAGACCGGAGTAAGCCTGTTTATGTGAATTGCCAGACAGGGCTTCGCAGCTATCTGGCCTGTCGGCTTTTGACGCAATATGGTTTCGCCTGCGCCCATCTCGCCGGCGGATACAGCTTCTATCAGGCCGTGATGAAGGAGCGGCTGGCCCAAAGCCCCTATCCCTGCGGAATGGAGAAACTATGAGTGAAAATCTATTTGGCTTGACGGTTGCGGCAGATAAAGGCCTGGATGACCTGCAATGCCAGCGGCTTTTGAGTGAGAACCTCAAATATCAGGAGATCATGCTGCAATACCGCTGCGCGCTGAAAGCCCTTGAAAACCGGTTGGAAATTCTGAACGAGGAATTCTCTCTGCGGCATGACCGAAACCCCATCGAGAGCATCAAAAGCCGTTTGAAATCACCGTCCAGCATTATGAATAAGATGCAGAAGCGCGGACTTTCTCTGGATTTTCCGACCATGCAGGCAAATATCATGGATGTTGCCGGTGTGCGTGTGATCTGCTCTTTCGAGGAGGATGTGTTCTTTTTGGCAAAGTGCTTAAAAGATCAGTCCGACATTGAAATCATCACAGAGAAAGATTATATTTCACACCCTAAGCCAAACGGCTATCGCAGTCTGCACCTGACGATCCGGCTGCCGGTATTCTTTGCGGAAAAAGAGATCCATGTGCCGGTGGAGATACAACTTCGTACAATCGCGATGGACTTCTGGGCCAGCTTGGAGCACACCATCCGCTACAAGAAGGATCTGCCTATAAACGTGGAGATCGAAACCGAATTGAAAGAGTGCGCCGATTCCAGCAGAGAGTGGGATGGTAAGATGGAACATTTACTGCATATCATAACATAATGTGTCGAATATAACATGAAAAGCACGCACTTTATTGCTTGTTTCGGTTGGACGGCTTAGGCTTGTCAGGGATCGCCGCATCCGCCTTGGGTGGGCGCCCCCTGCGAGCCCCAACCAATTTCTCCGCTTTCTGTTTTTTAGTCATAGCCTTTTCTGCTTTCGGCGGACTGCCACGGCACAGCTTTTTCGGCTTCTATAATTGGAAGGAACATGGCTTTTCACTGAATGGAAAGCGAAGCTGACCCGGGCCGTGGCGGTCTGTTTTAAAGCGATAATTTTTTTGGAATTATCTTGACAAATTTTATCAAGATTGATATGATGACAGTAACAAGCAAGCGAAAAGAGGATGCGGAACATGATCATCACCAAAGAGACGGACTACGCCCTGCGCATTTTGCGGGTGCTGCTGGACGGGGAGAAACATTCGGTGGCCGAGATGTCGGAAACGGAGCTGATTCCCAATCAGTTTGCCTACCAGATCCTACGCAAGCTCTCCGCCGGCAACTTGGTGCGGGTGAGCCGCGGCGCCCTCGGCGGCTGTGAGTTATCCTGTGATCTGGACGCGACCTCCCTCTACGATCTCATGGGGGCCATGGGGGAGCGGGGCGTCCTGTGTGCCTGCATGGAGCCGGGATATGAGTGCCGCTGGCAGAACGAGCACGGGCGGTGCGCCATCCACTGTCAGCTGGCGGCCTTGCAGCGAAAGCAGGACGAGGCGTTCCACGCCGTGAGCCTGCGCAGGCTGCTGACCGGCGAATCCGATCCTCAAGATACAAGCGAGCTGTAAAATTTTAAGAGGAGGTATCCGTATGCTGTTTCAAACCACGGCGGCGCACGAAGAGCTGCGCGCGAAGATCCGGAGCTTTGCGGAGGAGGAGATCAAGCCTCTCGCGTTTTTGATGGATCAGAACAACGAGTTTCCCGAGGAGGCTGTCAAGAAGCTGGGCAAGCTGGGCTGGATGGGCATCCCCTACCCAAAGGAGTACGGCGGCGCCGGTCTGGACGCCCTGAGCTACGCCATCGCGGTGGAGGAATTGGCTCGTGTGGACGGCGGCGCGGGCGTTATCCTCTCCGCCCATGTCTCCCTTGGCTCATGGCCTATTTTCGCCTACGGCACTGAGGAGCAGAAGCAGAAATATCTGGTTCCGCTGGCCAAGGGCGAGAAGATCGGCGCCTTTGGTCTCACGGAGCCCAACGCCGGATCCGACGCCGGCGGCACGGAGACTACGGCGCTGGATAAGGGGGACTACTACCTCCTTAACGGCGGCAAGATCTTCATCACCAACGCCCCTAAGGCAGACACCTATGTGGTTTTCGCCGTCACCACGCCGGACATCGGTACCCGGGGCATCTCCGCTTTCATCGTGGAGAAGGGCTGGAAGGGTTTTGAGTTCGGTGACCACTATGACAAGATGGGCATTCGCTCCTCCTCCACGGCGGAACTGATCTTCAACGATGTGAAGGTTCCCAAGGAAAACCTGCTGGGCAAGGAGGGGGACGGCTTCAAGATCGCCATGTCCACGCTGGACGGCGGACGCATCGGCATCGCCGCCCAGGCACTGGGCATTGCCCAGGGCGCGTTTGAGCAGGCGCTGAGCTATTCCAAGGAGCGTATTCAGTTCGGAAAGCCCATCGCGGCCCAGCAGAGCATCGCCTTCAAGCTGGCAGATATGGCCACCAAGCTGCGCTGCGCCCGGTTCCTCATCTACTCCGCGGCGGAGCTGAAGGAGCAGCACGCGCCCTACGGCATGGAGTCTGCCATGGCGAAGATGTACGCCTCGGACATCGCGCTGGAGGTCACCAATGACGCCTTGCAGATCCACGGCGGCAGCGGCTTCCTCAAGGGCATGGAGGTGGAGCGGGCCTACCGCGACGCCAAGATCACCACCATCTACGAGGGCACCAACGAGATCCAGCGGGTGGTCATCGCCTCTCATCTGGTGGGCAGGCTGGGCAAGAGCTCCGGCGGCGAGAGCCGTTCGGCGGCCAAGAAACCCGCGCCCATCACCGGCATTCGCAAAAAGACCATCTTCCGGGAGGGGGATGCTGCCCAGCAGGTGGCCGACCTTGTGGCGGCGCTGAAGAAGGATGGTCACGACTTCTCCATGGGCATCCCTATGGATACGCCCATCCCGCAGGCGGAGCGGGTGGTCTCCGCAGGCAAGGGCATCGGGGAGAAAAAGAACATGAAACTGGTAGAGTCGCTGGCCAAGGCCGCCGGCGCGGCCATCGGATCCTCCCGCCCCGTGGCGGAGACCCTCAAGTATCTGCCGCTGAACCGCTATGTGGGTATGTCCGGGCAGAAGTTTACCGGCAATCTGTACATCGCCTGCGGCATCTCCGGCGCGTCCCAGCACCTAAAGGGTATCAAGGATGCCTCCACCATCGTGGCCATCAACAAAAACGGCAACGCCCCCATCTTCAAAAACTGCGACTACGGCATCGTGGGCGATGTAGCGGAGATTCTGCCCCTGCTCACCGCTGCGCTGGATAGCGGCGAAAAGCTGCCCGCGCCGCCCATGGTAAAGATGAAGCGGCCCACGCCGCCGAAGCCCACTCCCATCGGCGACCGCTATGTCTGCGGCGGCTGCGGCTACGAGTATGTGCCGGAGCTGGGCGACGAGGACGGCGAGATCGCGCCCGGTACGCTCTTTGAGCAGCTTCCCGCCGAGTGGGTGTGTCCCGAGTGCGCGGAGACGAAGGATCAATTTGTAAAGGCTTGAGTCGTGAAGGAGGTAAGATAAGATGTATTGCGTGCGTAAAGTAACGAACGACCTCTACTGGGTGGGCGCCAACGACCATCGCCTGGCCCTGTTTGAAAACTGCTTTCCCATTCCCCGGGGCGTAAGCTACAATGCCTACTGCCTGCTGGACGAAAAGACGGTGCTCTTTGACACGGTGGACTGGTCTGCCTGCCGCCAGCTTTTGGAAAACCTGGTGTATGTGCTGGATGGCCGCGAGCTGGACTACCTGGTTGTTAACCATCTGGAGCCGGATCACGCCGCCTGCATTGAGGAGATCCTGCTGCGCCATCCCAAGGTGAAGCTGATCTCCAACGAGAAGGCCTTCATGCTCATGCGGCAGTTCGGTTTCCATGTGGACGGGCATGAGTGCATCGAGGTGAAGGAGGGCGACACCTTCTCCTTCGGCAAGCACACCGTCACCTTTGTGGGAGCGCCTATGGTCCACTGGCCGGAGGCCATGGTGACCCTTGACGTCACCGACGGCGTCCTCTTTTCCGCCGATGCCTTCGGCACCTTCGGCGCGCTGGACGGCAAGCTGTTTGCTGACGAGGTGGATTTCGAGCGGGACTGGCTGGACGACGCCCGCCGCTACCTCACCAACATCGTGGGCAAGTACGGCCCCCACATCCAGCTCCTACTGAAAAAGGCCGGCGGTGTTTTGGATCAGATCAAGTATATCTGCCCGCTCCACGGCCCCGTGTGGCGCAAGGATCTGGGCTGGTTCATCGAAAAATACGACACATGGAGCCGCTATGCCCCTGAGACCCAGGGCGTGCTCATCGTCTACGCCTCTATGTACGGCAACACGGAGAACGCGGCGCAGGCGCTGGCGGCGTCGCTCTGCGACAAGGGCATGAGCAAGGTGGCGATGTACGATGTGTCCTCCACCCATGTCTCCCAGCTGATCTCCGAGGCGTTTAAGTACAGCCACATCGTTCTGGCCTCTGTGACCTACAACCTCGGCATCTACCCCGCCATGCACGACTTCCTCATGGATATGAAGGCACTGAATCTGCAAAACCGCACCTTTGCCATCATTGAAAACGGCTCATGGGCGGTGAAGTCCGGTGACCTCATGCAGAAATTCGTCAACGATGAGCTTAAGAACATGACGGTGCTCAACGAGCGCCTCAGCCTCGCCTCGTCCATGGGCACGGACAAGCGCACTGAGCTGGAAGCACTGGCGGACGCCATTCTGGAATCTATGAAATGACTGGCAGGGAAGCCAAAACCAAGACAACAGACAACAAACAGCCCCGCCGCGTCGGCTGCAGAAAAACCGGCTTTCAAAAACAGAGCGGGCAAGCGTGATACTGCGCTTGCCCGCTCTTTGCCCAAAAGGACATGAGAAGTGACCGGAGAAGAGGAGAGGATCGAAATGGAGATCAGAAAACGAAACGGGGAGTCTGTTCCCTTTCAACAGGAGAAAATTTTCAACGCCATGAAAAAAGCGTTTGATGGACAGAGGAGGGAGATCGGGAGCAGAGAGCTGAATGAGATCCTCGCCGCCGTTCTCGACAACCTCGCCGCCGCAGCGCCGCTCACCGTGGAGCGTGTGCAGGACGAGGTGGAGCGGACGCTCATGGAGCGCGGACACTATGAGGTGGCAAAGGCGTACATCCTCTATCGCGAAAAGCGGTCTGCGCTGCGCCGCGTCCGGCATACCATCGCGCAGACGGTGGGGGATAACTCGCTTGACGAGGTGCTGCGCCGTATCCAGATGGATTTTACCGAGGAAGTCTACTCCCTCGCGGCGCTTCAAATGAAGTTTGAGAGTTTCTGTCGCCCGGGCATGACGGAGGATGAGCGGGCTGAGGCACTGACCAAGGCAGCGGTAGAGCTGACTACGGCAGAGGCACCCAAGTGGGAGTTCATCGCGGCGCGGCTTCTGAACCACTCCTTTCGCTGTCGCAACGCACAGGAATGGGAGGGGCGCGGCGTCGGCGACCTCTATGGCAGGCTTCGCTATCTGACGGATAAGGGACTCTACGGTGATTATATCCTTGCCCACTATACCCACGAGGAGATTGCCATGGCGGAGGGCTTTCTCTGCCCGGAACGGGACGAGCTGTTCACCTACTCCGGCCTTGACCTGCTGCTCAAACGCTATGTGATCCAGTCACGCAGCCGCATGCCGTTGGAAACACCGCAGGAGATGTTTTTGGGTATCGCGCTGCATCTTGCTATGAACGAAGGCTCTGACCGCATGGGGTGGGTAAAACGCTTTTACGATATGCTCAGCCGTATGGAGGTCACGATGGCGACACCTACCATGTCCAACGCACGAAAGCCCTACCATCAGCTTTCAAGCTGCTTTGTGGACACTGTGCCGGACAGTCTGGACGGCATCTACCGCTCGCTGGACAACTTCGCAAAGGTCTCTAAATTCGGCGGCGGAATGGGGATGTACTTCGGTAAGGTGCGCGCTGCAGGCAGCACCATCCGCGGCTTTCAAGGGGCGGCGGGCGGTGTTATCCGCTGGATCCGGCTGGTCAATGACACCGCCGTGGCGGTGGATCAGTTGGGGATGCGGCAGGGCGCTGTGGCGGTTTACTTAGACGCATGGCACCGGGATCTGCCGGAATTCCTTCAACTGCGCACCAACAACGGCGACGACCGCATGAAGGCGCATGATGTGTTTCCCGCCGTGTGCTATCCGGATCTCTTCTGGCGACTGGCGGAGGAGAACATAGACGCGCCGTGGCATCTCATGTGTCCGCATGAGATCCTCACGGTCAAGGGCTATGCACTGGAGGATTACTGGGGTACGGAATGGGAGAAGCGGTATCTGGACTGCGTCAATGACCCGCGCATCGAAAAGCGCAGCGTCACCGTCAAGGACATCGTGCGGCTGGTGCTTCGTTCAGCAGTGGAGACCGGCACGCCCTTCGCCTTCAACCGCGACAGCGTAAATCGTATGAACCCAAACGGCCACACGGGAATGATCTATTGCTCCAATCTCTGCACGGAGATCGCGCAGAACATGGCGCCCATCGAGCATATCAGCACTGAGGTGCACACGGAGAACGGCGACACAGTGGTGGTGACGGCTACACGCCCAGGTGAGTTTGTGGTCTGCAACCTGGCGAGTCTGTCTCTCGGTAATCTGCCGGTGGAGGACGAGGCCTATATGGAACGCACGGTGGAAACGGCCATCCGCGCACTGGATAATGTGATCGACCTCAACTTCTACCCGTTGGAATACGCGCGGCTTACCAATCAGAAGTACCGCAGCATCGGCCTGGGCGTCAGCGGCTACCACCACATGCTGGCAAAGCGCGGCATCCGCTGGGAGAGCGAGGAACACCTTGCCTTCACCGACGCAGTGTTCGAGCACATCAACTACGCCGCCGTCAAGGCGGACGCAGCACTGGCACGGGAAAAGGGTCGTTACGCGCTCTTTGAGGGCAGCGACTGGCAGACGGGCGCGTATTTTGAAAAGCGGGGTTATACCTCCGAAAAGTGGCGGGCACTTGCGGAAACGGTGGCGGTGCAGGGAATGCGCAACGCCTATCTGCTGGCGGTCGCACCGACCTCCAGCACATCTATCCTCTCCGGCACGTCGGCGGGCATCGACCCAATTATGAAGAAATTCTTTTTAGAGGAAAAAAAGGGCAGCATGCTGCCCCGCGTTGCGCCGGAGCTTTCTATGGATACATGGTGGTACTATAAGGCGGCGCATCTGATCGACCAAAGCTGGTCGGTGCGCGCCGCGGGCCTTCGCCAGAGACATATTGACCAGGCGCAGAGCATGAATCTCTATATCACCAATGACTATTCCATGCGTCAGGTGCTCAGACTGTATTTAGAGGCGTGGAGGGCCGGCGTCAAGACCATTTACTATGTCCGCAGCAAGGCCCTTGAGGTCGAGGACTGCGAAAGCTGCTCGTCATAAGGAGGATAGCATGACGGAACTGAAGAAAAAGCCCCTCTTTAACCCGGAGGGCGACCCTGATGTGCGCCTGCGGCGCATGATCGGCGGCAATACCACCAACCTCAACGACTTCAACAATATGAAGTACGCTTGGGTCAGCGACTGGTACCGGCAGGCCATGAACAACTTTTGGATCCCTGAGGAGATCAATCTCTCGCAGGATGTGAAGGACTATCCCCACCTGCTGTCAGCCGAGCGCAGCGCCTACGATAAAATTCTGAGTTTTCTTGTCTTTTTGGATTCCATTCAGACAGCGAACCTGCCTAATATCGGCGCCTACATTACCGCCAACGAGGTCAATCTCTGCCTGTCCATTCAGGCGTTTCAGGAGTGTGTCCACTCACAGAGCTACAGCTATATGCTCGACACCATCTGTTCCCCCGTGGAGCGCAATGACATCCTCTACCAATGGAAAACGGACGAGCATCTGTTGCGCCGCAATACCTTCATTGGGGACTGCTACAACGAGTTTCAGGAGCGGAAGGACGCTCCCACGCTGCTGCGCGTGATGATGGCGAACTATATTTTGGAGGGCATCTATTTTTACAGCGGCTTTATGTTCTTCTACAATCTCTCCCGAAATGGGAAGATGTCCGGTTCGGCGCAGGAGATCCGCTATATCAACCGCGACGAGAACACGCACTTGTGGCTGTTCCGCAATATCATCACGGAGCTGCAAAAGGAGCAGCCGGAGTTGTTCACCGCCGAGAGCGTACAAGCGCTGCACGAGATGATGCGTGAGGGCGTGGAGCAGGAGACCGCATGGGGGCATTATGTGATCGGCGACGACATCCCCGGGCTGAACCGGCAGATGATCCGCGATTACATCCGCTATCTCGGCAATCTTCGCTGGACGAGCCTTGGCTATCCCGCATTGTATCCGGGCTTTGAGAGTGAACCGGAGAGCATGGAATGGGTCAGCCAGTACGCCGACGCCAACATGGTCAAGACCGATTTCTTTGAGGCACGCAGTACCGCCTACGCCAAGAGCACCGCACTGATAGACGATTTATAAGAAAACCAAAGACATCAGAATAGGAGATACTACTATGAATTACAGCGCTATGATTCAAAATCGCAGATCCGTTCACGCATTCCGCGAAAAGGAAGTTCCGAGCGAGGCTATCGGCCAGCTCCGATCCTACTATGAAAAGACCTGCCCCCGTCTTGTCCCGGAGATTGCAACGGAGTTGATCGTCTTGGACAAGAATGCACAGCCGGCGCTGGAGAGCTCAGCGGGCTATAAGCAATTTCTCATCGGAGCACCGCACTACCTGCTCCTGATGTCTGCCCCGCATTCCTATGCGGCCATCAACGCCGGCTACATGATGGAAGATCTCGTCCTCAAGCTGACTGAGTTGGACATTGACACCTGCTGGATGACATTCACCGACAGCGACAAAATCAAAAAGGCACTTTCTCTTACCACCCCGTTAGAGGTGGCGGCAATCGTTGCCTTTGGCTACGGGGAAAAGACCGCAAAAAAGCTGCGGCTGAATATCCTAAGTATGTCTCAGATCGATGTGCGGGCTGAGCAGCAGTACTACGCGCCCAAAAAGGGTGTGCATGATTTGGTTCACATGGGGAGCTGGAGCAACAAGTCTGGGCTTGACGAGATGATGGACTTCTACGACGATATGCTCTGGCAGTCCTTCTACGCCGCTTCGCTCTCCCCCAGCTATCTCAACCGTCAGCCCTATGGCTTCCTTGTGCAGGATCACAGCATCTATTTGGTGCAGCAGGAGGATGCCTACACCGATAATTTGGATGCCGCATTGGATCTCGGTATTGTCATGCTCCACTTCTCCGCCGTCGCCTCCCAGTGGGCGGGGCAGGTACGCTGGGAACTTTCACCTGCTGCGCCCGACGGCCTGCCGGAAGGACTTCGCTCCGCTGCGGTGTACCACATGTAACGACTCTGGGGGAAGCAAGGCAACGGTAAAATGCGCGACCGTCGATCCGCGGTTGAGCGTATGTTCCGTTAGAAAGGAAGAACCTATCAGTCAGAGTCTGAGTAAGGAAAATAGGAGGTATTTTTTATATGGCTATCCGAACGGTAACAGATGCCATCCGCTATGTAGGGGTGGATGATAACACATTGGCACTCTTTGAAAACCGGTACCCCGTCCAGCCTATGGGAGTGAGCTACAACTCCTATGTCATTCTGGACGAGAAAATCGCCGTGATGGACAGCGTGGACGCACGGGCGGCGGAGGAATGGCTTTCCAATGTAGCGCAGGTGTTGGAGGGGCGCAGTCCCGACTATCTTGTGGTCACACACATGGAGCCAGATCATTCCGGCAGCCTCATGCGGATAGCGCAAGAGTACCCGGAGATGAAGATCGTGGGAAACGCGAAAACTTTTACCCTGATCAAGCAGTTCTTTGGCACGGGTGCATTGTCGGAAGACCGTATGCTGGAGGTTGGCGAGGGCAGCATACTCTCTCTGGGTTCGCACAGACTGCAATTTCTGCTGGCGCCGATGGTACACTGGCCTGAGGTGATGACGGCGTATGAGGAAACGGAAAAAATCCTGTTCTCGGCGGATGCCTTCGGACGCTTTGGCTCACTGGAACGGACTGCCCGTGCCCCCTGGGTGCCGCAGGCCCGACGGTATTATTACAATATTATCGGGAAATATGGCGCACAGGTGCAGGCTCTGCTGAAAAAGACCGCCGCGCTGGAGATCCAAACGATCTGCCCGCTCCATGGTCCCGTGCTTACAGAAGGGCTGGAGGAGTGTCTGCGGCTCTATGATCTCTGGTCACAATGGAAACCGGAAGAACCGGAGAGCATACTGATTGCCCACGCATCCATCCATGGAAATACTGCCCATGCGGCGAAGACCCTCAAGGGTAAATTAGAGAAAAAAGGCGTGCAGGTCAACATATGTGATCTCACTGTGACAGATCTTTCCTACGCTATTGCCAGTGCGTTCTACTGCGGGAAGTTGGTTTTAGCCAGCTCCACCTATGACGGAGGACTGTTTCCGCCCATGAAGGAGTTTTTGGAACATTTACAGACAAAGGGATTCCGAAACCGCCGGGTTGGCCTTATTGAAAACGGCTCTTGGGCACCTGCTGCCGCGCGGCTGATGCGCACCAAATTGGAGGAAATGAAGGATATCCACCTTTACGAAACGGTAGTGTCTCTGCGTAGTGCATTGAACCAAGCCAGCGAAGTGCAGATGGACGCTCTGGTGGCTGAGCTCTGCGCGGAGTAGGCGGCGAGTCTGGCTTCGTCCGGCCGCCCGATGTCTCAAAAGCAAAACATCGTCGCCGATTTATTTAGACAACAATATGGCGTTGAGTGATGCCGAAGCTTTGAAAATGGATCGAAGCGCAGCCGCAGATGTTCTCTGCGGCTGCGCTTTTTGTATTCTGACCACGGTGCAAACGGATGGCTTTGACAGTTGCCCTTAGTTTCTGAGGGAATACGAAGTGTGCTGCATGGAAGTGTACTTCGTGGTGGGATAAGATTTTTGCAGAAGATGCAGAAATCTGTCGAGACGGAGGACTCAGCACATGAATCCATATAAAAAAATACTCCGAAAATTCTTCTCGGAATATGTCCGCACTTTAAGGAAATGCAGAGGACTGACACAGGAGGAAATGGCGGAAAAACTCCGCATCTCTGGACGGGCATACAGCGATTTGGAGCGGGGCATATATTGCTTTTCCACTGTTGCACTGGTGTTCCTGCTGCTCATGCTGGAGGAGGGGGAAATAAAGGAACTTTTATCTCCCCTGCTGGATGAGATCGAAAAAGTCGAGGGCAGAGGGGTGGCGGAGTGATCCGTTCTTCCACGATAAGCCGACCGAGGAGGAATCTCTGCTATTTGTCGGGCATGTTGGCGTTCTTTTGACGGCAGAGGACGGGACGCTGCACTTTGTAGAAAAGGTTGCCTTTCAGGAGCCGTACCGGATGCTGCGCTTTGCCGACCGAACGGCACTGAGCGATTACCTTATGGGGAAATGTGACACCTCATGGGGACAGGATATGGCGAGCCCCTTTATCATGGAGAATGACGAGTTTATGGACGGCTGGCGTCCAAACCCGGATAGAAAAAGCTCCGCGATCGGCTAAGGGCTGCGCATTGCTGCCAATATAAGAAATCCCCGACTCCGATAGACAGGTGTTCGTAAAACAGGTTTAGACCGAAATTACGAAATGAGCATCTGTCAGGCGGGATTGGCAACGGAATAACGGGTATCTGGTGAGAGTCGGATACCCGTTATTTTTTGCCGCCACGAAAAGCAATAGATTTATTCACAGCTTTCAGGTATAATTGCCTTAAATCAATCTTATCCCATCCATTCCGAGATTTTTTCAAAAAATCTCAAAAAAGTTTGGAAGCATTGGAACAATTCAGCCGTTCTCATGCCCTCTATAATAGAGGGCTGAATATGGACGGCTTGACTGAACAGGAGATTGCAGACAAGGTTGGCTACAAGACCGCCAGCACAGTCCATAAGCGGATCGCCAAAATCGTAGGAGCTTATGAAGACTATGTGACAGTGGAGTATCAGAAGTATTTGGACAAGTTAACAGACGCAGAAACGGCAGCAGTTACCGAAATGGTAGCTGCTGCCGTTTCTGCGGGAAAGGAGATTCTATGAGCAGAGAACCGTTTGAAGCCATGCCCGATGTGATGGATGCAAAGCAGCTTGCCGAAGCGTTGCAGATTTCCAAAGCGGGTGCATATAACCTTTTGAGCAGCCCGGACTTCCCAACCTTGCGGATCGGCGGGCGTAAATTGGTGATGAAAAATGAGCTGGTGGAGTGGCTGAAAAGCCGCACAAACAAAACATCGTGAAAATGCAGTCAAGAGCTGGAAAAGTGGCAAATCAGTCAATAAGGCAAGGCGAAATATACTCCGCATCGTTTAGGGTGTTTCCATCAAAAATCGCAGCACTTTCCCAATTCAAGAGCTGGGAAAAATCTATGAAAATCAGGAGGTTTTATGAGAACAGGACTTACCAAGAAGCAAAAGACAACCATGATCTATTTTGACGAGCAGAGCCGCATCATTGAGGTGCAGACCCACAACACCGATCTCAAAAAGCGGCTGACAGCATTTGCGGCAAAGTACCCGCAATGCTGCCGCCAGACCGACGATGATGAGCAAGGCGGGCTGACCTTTGAGATTGAGAAAGGGCGTTTCTCTTTCCGTCTGACCGCGCCATACAGCGCAGAACGCCGGAGAGCCGCCAGCAAAGCGGCGAAAAAGTGCGGCGTTCATAGAAAAATTACACATTTGTGTGGAGACAGTAATTGAAAAGTTCGTGCTTTGCATGATATAATTATATTGGATAAGTTTATCCGCACAAAGTGAAAGATGATGATATGCCCGAAAGGAGGAACACTTTTATGAAACGACTGCCAATTATTGTGCTGACGCTTGCGCTCTGCCTGCTGACAGCGGGCTGCGGCGCAAAGCCAAACGAGCCAGACGATGGGGACTCTGCAAAAGCAGGGATTGTCGAACGGATGGCAGCGGTAAAAGCAGCGGAAATCAAATATATCTCATCATTCTTTTCTCGTGAGCATGTAAACGCCGAAGACATGGCCTCCGTCCTCAATGCCGCTGCGGAACATCGCAGTGAGCAGTCCAGTCAGGGATTGAACCATTATACGATGGAGATATACCTCTCCGGGGGGCCTGACGCATACAGTTCATCTGACGAACACTTCGTTTTCTTTGCCGGACTGGATGAAAACCATATAAACGGCATTTATTTCAACGGAAAAGGAGACAGCCATCGCATGAGCTTTGAGGACGAAACGCTCTACTGGCTGATCCGCAACAGCTACCGCACCGAAGAACATGTAGATAAAGACGCTTATGCATACTACCGGGACACTCTTGACCGGCGTGCGCAGCGATTGGTTTCGCATTGCGTCTCTCCATCCCGAACGGATATCCTCACCGGCTATGAGGTTGTGCAGTTTTATCAAAAAGAAGTCCTTACGGACGAAAGCGGCAGCTACACGGTCTATTGTTGGGAACCCGCGTTTCTGGCGGATTCTACCGACGCTGTTCCGTGGGTGGGAGGGATGTGCCTCGATGCCGACGGCAGAGTCTGCGCCTATGAGCAGTACACCTATTTTGTGGCAAAAGGTGAATCCGGAGACTTCCCACCCTACCGTTTCCTGTTCTGGGATTTGTATAACGGAGAAACCGAAGAAGCGGGAAAAGAGCACGCTTTGCAGCGTATCCGGCAGGCGTTTGAACCGGCGGTTCAGGCGCATTGGGCGGAGAATGTGTTGGTCGGCCTTTCCGATTACCACGAGGTTTCCGTCAGTACGGCAGAGCCGCTGGCCAGGGTGCTACTTTCCTGCGAGTATGCCGTAAAGGACTTCAAGGTGCTGGGAATCGAGGCTTCTCCCATGAGCAACAGCCTATCGTTTTCCACAGAAGAGCTGTACGCTCTGGACGAACTGTCACCGGATCGTCCGCTACTGCTGAATATGACATTCTATGGGTTGCTGCCGTATTACGGGGTATCCTATGTCGATGACAGCGGCGAAACGATAAGCTATTCCATCAATATGAGCGGCGAAGACGGCTCTGTGATTTTAACCGAGTTTTTACCGTGCACACAGTGCAGTACAGCCTCGAACGGTCTGATAATCAAAAACACCAAAGCGCAATCGACAAAAATCGGTTGCGCTTTTCTATAGTGACTCTCCAATGACAGACATGTGGTTATTTCTCTCTAAAGAGCGAAACAGAGTTTAATAAAATCGATATTCCTACACATACCCACAGAGCCTTGCTCATGGTTGGCATGATATCCATCAAGCCTCCCCAATCTTCATTTAGCACACGCATCGCTTCGTCTGAATAAAAGGAACATACGGTCAATGCAGTGAAAGATAAGGCTGCGAATCTAAACCATTTTGCATTCTTACTTTTAAAAGAGCAAATCAAATTGAATCCTGTAAAAATGATCGCAGAAATTCCTAAAAACAGCCACATATATTGCCTCCTTAAATTCTCTTACCCTGCACCCCTATGAGGCATGGTCGCAATCGTGTTGCCTGCGGACAGGAACTGCCGATGAGAGGATCGTTTGCAGCCCCTTTACCGATTCTCTGCCAGATATTCCTCTGCGTAGTGGACAGCCACTGCGCCGTCCGATACGGCGGTGACCACCTGCCGCAGTGCCTTGGTGCGCACGTCGCCCACGGCGAACACGCCGGGAAGATTCGTGCGGGTGGATTCGTCCGCGATGATATAGCCGGATTTGTCCAGTGCCAGTTCGCTTCGGAACAACTCCGTCGCCGGGGCGCGTCCCACGCTGATGAACACGCCGTCACAGGCAAGCTCACGCTCTGCGCCGGTATTGACGTCTTGCAGCCGAAGTCCCGTCAGGCGGCTTTCGTGCAGCAGCGCGGAGACGGTGCTGTTCCAGCAGAATTCCACGTTGGGCGCGGCCATCAGCGGCTCATGATAGACCTTCGTTGCCCGCAGGCTGTCGCGGCGGTGGATGAGGTAGACCTTTTTTGCGATGCGGGACAGAGCAAGTGCGTCCGCCGCGGCAGAGTTGCCGCCGCCCACCACCGCCACGGTCTTGCCCCGATAGGGCGCACCGTCACAGGCGGCGCAATAGTGAACGCCCTTTCCTATGAGCGCTTCTTCGCCGGGAACGCCCAAGGGGCGGGGCGACGCGCCGGTGGCGATGACCACCGTGCTGCTCTGAAAGACACCTTCGCTGGTGTCCAGCGTTTTGATTTTTCCTGACAGACTGGCCTTGTACACCTCCGCCAGCTCCGTCACCGCGCTGAAGCGCTCGGCGCTCTGCTGCATTTTTTCGCCCAGCGTAAAGCCGTCGATGCCGCTTTCAAAGCCGGGGTAGTTGTCGATCTGTTCCGTCAGCGCCATCTGCCCGCCGGCAGAGAGCTTTTCCAGCACCAGGGTGGAAAGCCCGGCACGGGCGGCGTACAGGGCGGCGGTGTATCCGGCGGGGCCGCCGCCGATGATGATCATATCATAGATCTGCTCCATAGCCACGCCCTCACTGTGCCAGCGTTTCCCGGATAAATGTCTCAATGGCCGCCTTGGAGGCGGGTGCGACAATAGAGCCGAGCGCTTTTCCGTTCTTAAAGAGCATCAGCGTGGGGATGGTGTCGATGCCGAAGCGCTGGATGAGCTGCGGCTCCTCGTCATAGTTGATCTTGCCGGTGATGAGCGTGTCGGCGTACTGCTCGCCCACCTTGTCGAAGGCCGGGGCAATGCGGCGGCAGTAGGGGCACCACTGGGCCCAGAAATCCACCAGCACGGGCTTGTCCGCGTGCAGGACGTCATTTTCAAAGCTGTTGATCGTAATGGTAAGCATCATAAGATCCTCCTATTTCTGTGTAAAAAGCTGTGTTTCAATATCCGTGATGGTAATGCGCGAGAGATACGCGGCGCACTGCTCGTTCATGTTCCGATACAGCGTGTCCATCACGCCCGCCATGCCGGAGCAAATGGCGCAGTCCCGGTCAATGTCGCCGCTGTGCCACGCGCAGTCCACAAAGCGGGTATTTATCGCCTCCGCCACCTGCCGGAGAGAAAGGGCTGCGGGGTCGGTGCAAAGGCGATAGCCGCCGTCCAGACCCTCCCGGGTCTCCACCATTCCCGCCTTTTTCAGCCCCGCCAGCACCCGGCGGACGCGGGTGGGGTTAGTGCAGATGTTCTCCGCCAGCGCTTCGCTGCTGAGAGAGCGTCCGCTGTGGCTCAGGCAGACCAGCGCGTGAACCGCCAGATTAAAGGAACTGTCCACCCTTATCCCTCCTTCACAAGCTCGTAGGGCCAGTCGATGACGCCGCCGAAGTCGTAGACGCTCTGATACCCCAACGCCAGCAGCTTTTCTGCGGCATCCTTGCTGCGGCGGCCGCTGCGGCAGTAGACCAGCAGCGTGGCTTCCTTATCAGGCAGCGCTTCGGGCATTTCGCTCCCGATGCTCTCGTTGGGGAGAAGGACGGCGTTTTCAATATGCCCGCCGTCGTATTCTTCCTGGGTACGAACATCAACCACCACGACCTCCTGCGAGGCTATCATCTCATAGGCTTCCTCGGTGCTGATCTTATGATACGCCGCCTTGCTTGAACTTTCCTTCGCCGTGTCTTCTTTTGTTTTGGACAGCGCACAGCCGCTCAGCAGCGCGAGCGAGGCGGCAAGAAGCGCAAAAAGCAATATCTGACGCATAAATACACCTCCAAAACATTTGTGCTTATCGCTGATACAGTTTATACTGTGATTATAACAGATACAGTTAAAACTGTCAAGGTACTTCGGGGCAGCTTTTGGGGCACAAGCCTTTTGTGGTTGTTGACAGAGAAAAAAATATAGGTATAATAAAAGCAAAAGAATAAGACTTATTCTTGTAGTTGGAGGGTTGGCAGTATGCCAAAATACGCAGAGGAGATATTGGCCGCCGTAACGGAGCTGCAGCAGCATCCCACGGCGGAGCAGGTGTTCCTGGAGATGAAAAGGGAGCATCCCAGCATCGCCATTGGCACCGTGTATAAACATCTGAACGCCTTGGCGGGGGAGGGTCTGCTGCACCGCATCACCGAGTCGGGTTCGCCGGACCGGTACGACCGAACGGAACGGCACGATCACTTGATTTGCAGCTGGTGCGGGAAAATCGCGGACGTTCACCTGCCGGATATGCAGAGCCGGATCGAGCACGCGCTGGGACGGGAGATCCTCTCGTATGATCTTAAAATCCGGTATATCTGTCCCGATTGCAGGGAACAGGAAGAAAACAACACTGAAGGAGGAGCCCAATGAACGCTAACGTATCTAAGCTGCTCAACGAGCAGATCAACAAGGAGTTCTACTCCGCCTATCTGTATCTGGATTTTGCAAATTACTACGCCTCCGTGGGCTTAGACGGCTTTGAGAACTGGTACCGGGTACAGGCGCAGGAGGAACGGGATCACGCCATGCTGTTCTATCAGTATTTGCAGAACAACGGCGAGGGCGTCACCTTTGAGGCCATCGCAAGGCCGGAGTGGGAACGAGGCGACCACATGACCCCGCTGAAAAAGGCGCTGGAGCATGAGAAGCTGGTCACTGCCAGCATAGACGCCATCTACGCCGCCGCATACGAGGTCAGGGACTTCCGCGCCATGCAAATGCTGGACTGGTTCATTAAGGAGCAGGGCGAGGAGGAGAAGAACGCCGCCGACCTCATCACCAAGATGGAGCTGTTCGGCGGTGACAGCAAGGGGCTGTATATGCTCAACAGCGAGCTGAAGGCACGGGTCTACACCGCGCCCTCGCTGGTGCTGTAAGCCCCGCGCGTCTGCGGGCTTTCGCATCAGGCAAAAGGCAGACTGCATACAGGTGGCCTGCCTTTTCTTCCACCAGGCGGTTAGAGGAGACTAACTGTGTATAAAACAGAAAGGACTTCAGAACTTAAACAAGGAAAAGGAGATCGAAACCGTTACCCTCATGGTGCGCCGGTATTGTTGGGGCGTGCATGGGACAAGGGGCGAGGCGCTTTGTCCGGCGTGCAATGCACTGCTGGAATACGCCAGAGAGCGGCGGGACAGATGCCCGCCATGAGGAGAATGACAGCCATGAGAAATCATAGGAACTTTTGGGACAGAAATGCCGGTCGGTACGACCGCTTTATGCGAAAGGACCGGGCGGCGTATGAGGAGATGTATGCGCTGATCCGGCCGGTGGTGAAAGCAAAAACAGTGCTGGAGCTTGCCACCGGCACGGGGCTGATTGCAAAGCACATCGTAAACGCGGCGGCGCACATCGAGGCGACGGACGCCTCCGCAGAGATGATTCTTGAAGCAAAGCGGGATAATCAATCTGCAAAGCTGCATTTTTCCGTGCAGGATATGTTCCGCCTGCCCTATGCGGACAAGTCCTTCGATGTGGTGATCGTATCCAACGCACTGCACATCGTGCCGCAGCCGGAGAAGGCCCTTGACGAGATCCGTCGGGTACTAAAGGACGGCGGCGTGCTCATCGCACCCACCTTCACCCACGCAGGAAACTCGTTTTCCGGCAAGGTAAAGGCATTTTTCATGAAGCTGGCAGGATTTCCTCTCCACAGCAAGTGGGCGAGCGAGGAATACCTGTGCTTCCTGCGGCAGAACGGCTGGACGGTGCGGAAAAGCGCTGTCCTGAAAGCCTCGTTCCCGCTGACCTATGCCGAGTGTGTAAAAATGGAGGTGTGATATGTCATTCTTTGAAAACACCCGCAAGCCCGTGGGCTTTGGCGGGAAAATTATGGTCGCCATGATGAATGTCGGGCACAGCGCCGTGGCCCGGTGGGGGCTCCAATTTCTGAATGCCGCGCCGGACACCAAGGTGCTGGACTGCGGCTGCGGCGGCGGGGCGAACATCCGACGGCTGCTGAAAAAATACCCGCAGGCTATCATCAAGGGCATCGACTATTCGCCCGTCAGCGTGGAGAAGTCGAAAAAGGTCAACGAGGCCGCCATCGCGGAGGGGCGCTGCGCCGTTCTGCAAGGCAGCGTGGCGGATATGATGTTTGCTGACAACTGGTTCGATGCGGTCACAGCCTTTGAAACTGTCTATTTCTGGCCTGATCTGCCCCGGTGCTTCCGGGAGGTTTCCCGGGTGCTGAAGCCCGGAGGGACATTTCTCATCTGCAACGAAAGCAATGGCGACACAGACAAGGACGAGAAGTGGACAGAGATCATCGGCGGCATGACCATTTACAAGGACACCCAGCTGAAAGCATATCTGGAGCAGGTGGGCTTTCACGAGGTGCAGATCCACAAAAAGAAGGGCTGGCTTTGCGTCACGGCGCGGAAATAAGGGAGAAGCAGCCAGATGAAGGACAATGCTTTGCAATTCGACCGCAGCTACCACGTGCTGTATTCCAGGCCCTGCAAGAAGGAGATACGGGCAAAAATCGCCCTGCACTATCATGCGGTAGAGCGGGAGACGATATGGGAACAGGTACAGCGGCAGTATGCGGACTTTCTCTCCGACTGGCGCACCGACTTGGGCGGCAAAAAGAACTTCCACAACGGCGTAGGCGGCACCTACGACTGCATCGCCATCATGAGCTATTATGTGGTCTGCAAAGCAGTTACTTCGTTCTGCGAAATCGAAGAGATGGAGGAAAATCTGATTCTTCCGACCTTCCGCAGGCTGCGGTTTGTGAACTGCAACAAGCCGTTCTGGAGGAAGCTGATGTACAGAGCGTTTGTTCGTGCGAAAAGCGGCTGCGACAAATGGCACGATTACGAGATGTCGGTTGCGCCTTATGAAACCGATAAGCCTATTTATTATGAATTTACATCGTGTCCGGCAGCGGAGTTTGCTATCCGGCACGGTCTTACGGATATCATGCCCGCCTTGTGCAATGTGGACTATGCATCTATGGAGCTGCTCCACGCAAGGCTGGTGCGGACGACCACCTGCGTGGACGGCTGCCGATGCGACTATACCATCTGCGGCGACAAAGACCCATACTTAAAGGAACATCCCGAATACCGGGACGAGGCCGGATTTCGGAAAAATAAATAACAATTAACGCAAAGGCGGTGAGACAAATGGAAACTTTTCTCGGAATACTAATTCCCTTTCTCGGCACAGCACTGGGCTCGGCCTGCGTGTTCTTTATGAAAAAATCCCTCGGTGATCTGGTGCAGCGTTCACTCGCGGGCTTCGCCGCCGGGGTGATGGTGGCAGCGTCCATCTGGAGCTTGCTGATCCCCGCCATTGAGCAGTCGGAGGATATGGGGAAGCTGTCCTTTCTCCCCGCCTTTATCGGATTTTGGGTCGGCGTGCTGTTTTTGCTCCTGCTTGACCGTTTGATTCCCCATCTTCATGTGGGAAGTGAACAGGCCGAGGGTCCGAAAAGCAATCTCGGGCGCACCACCATGATGGTGCTGGCAGTGACCCTACACAACATCCCGGAGGGAATGGCGGTGGGCGTCATGTACGCGGGCTTCCTCGCAGGGAACACGCAGATCACAGCGGCAAGCGCGCTTGTCCTGTCCCTTGGCATCGCCATTCAGAATTTTCCCGAGGGTGCGATCATCTCCATGCTGCTCCGGGCGGAGGGGAAACGCAAGGGCCGAGCGTTTCTCGGCGGCGTGCTCTCCGGCGTGGTGGAGCCTGTCGGAGCGGTGCTGACGATTCTTGCGGCACAGCTCGTGATCCCGGCACTGCCGTATTTTCTGAGTTTTGCCGCGGGCGCCATGCTCTACGTTGTGGTGGAGGAGCTGATTCCCGAAATGTCGCAGGGAAAGCACTCCAATATCGGCACGATTTTCTTTGCAGCCGGCTTCAGCGTGATGATGACGCTGGATGTGGCGCTGGGATAGGCGCGGAGGTGCCGTTGCTTTTGCGACAGCGACGACATCAGCTACGCCGGTCTGCATCCGAAGCTCATTTGGCATCGAATGAAAACGCCGGGACGTGGTGACGACCGCTGAGATTTTCGCATGAAGACCGTTAGAAAAGAAAGGAGTCCCAAGAATGAAGCCTGACTACAAAAACTGGATCCCCAAGGGAATGCTGTTTTCGCTCATCGCGGGAACGATGCTGTCGCTTGCGCTGCTGCTCGTTTTCGGCGTATTCGGCATCGGTGTGAGCGGAAAGCTGCGCATCGTGCTAAGCGTGGTATTCGGCATCGCCTTTGTCGTCTGTGCAAAGTACACCGTGTGGTGCGTGTATGCCTATCGGAGCTTTTCCTATGACGGCGAACGCAAGCTCTCAAAGCAGCTCATTGACGGCACGGCGGAGCAGATCACACTACCGGAGGGCGGCGTGGGACTGGATATCGGCTGCGGCAGCGGTGCGCTGACCATTGCCTGCGCAAAGCGCAATCCGCAGGGGAAAATGGTCGGCATTGACCGCTGGGGCAAGGAATATGCCTCCTTCAGTCTGCCGCTGTGCGAAAAAAACGCCGCTGCTGCGGGCGTGAAAAACGCTTCGTTCCGGCGCGGAAACGCCGTGAAGCTGGATTTCCCCGACGAGAGCTTCGACGCAGTGACCAGCAACTATGTCTATCACAATATTACAGGGGCAGACAAGCAGGCACTTCTGCTGGAAACACTGCGGGTTCTGAAAAAGGGTGGAACATATGCCATCCATGACCTGATGTCGCCCGGTAGATACGGCGATATGCAGGCATTTGTCCAAAAGCTCAGGGATATGGGCTATGAGCGCGTGGAGCTGATCGACACGACCGACGGCAGCTTCATGACACCAAAGGAGGCCAAACGCCTGATGCTTCGCGGCTCGACATTGCTGCTGGGAAGAAAGTAAGGCGGCGATGACGTCAGCAATTCTGGTCTGCATCCGAGGCTTACTTGGTAGAGAACCATGGCATTGGGGCGCGGCGGCAGGCGGTGATCTTTGAAGAGCCGCCTACGGGCGGCTTCTCAAGGGCTATATGGTTAGAGTATGCTAACCGGCAAACATTCAAAGGAGACGAGAGCGGAGAGTTTCCGCACGAGGTGGGGCTGTTTCTCAGCTACCCGCCGGAGGATGTGAAGGGCTTCATCGACCACCGCGCGAACAATTTCAAGTGCACGGGGCCCTGGAAGGTCTACGGCGACGAGGGAAAGGCGCGCTCACTGTTCGCAAAATACAAAAAATGTACGGAGATCTACTGCGCACTCTGGCAAAGCGGCTCGAAGCTGGAGCAGCTTGCCGTCGCGGTTTGATCATATAAACTCATCAAAAGAAAGGAATTGACAAACATGAAAACTGCTGTTATTTACTGGAGCGGTACGGGCAATACGGAGGCGATGGCGCATGCCGTTGCCGAGGGCATGACCGCCGCGGGCGTGGAGGCTGTGCTTCTCACGCCCGCCGAGGTACAGCCCGGCGATCTGAACACCTACGACGCCATCGCCTTCGGCTGCCCCGCCATGGGCAGCGAGGTGCTGGAGGAAATGGAGTTCCAGCCCATGTTCGATGCCTGCAAGCACAGCCTCGGCGGCAAGCGCGCGGCGCTGTTCGGCTCCTACGGCTGGGGCGACGGCGAGTGGATGCGCACCTGGGAGAGTGACTGTGACAGCGCAGGGGTGAACCTCGTTTGCGAGAGCGTGATCTGCACGGAGACGCCCGACGACGCGGCGCTTGAAGCCTGCCGCGCCTTGGGTAAGGCGTTGGTGGAATGAAAAATGATGCCCGCCGCTGACGGTAACTTTAGCGGCAGATTGCGTGGTTTGCGTTTGCCAAACAGCCTATCCGAAAAGGCAGGGATACCTCTTGCGGTGTTCCTACCTTGCGCTGTATAGCGATGCTTTGAAAAAGAATATGCTCAAGCACCCAAGACAGGTGAACAGAGAGTCTCTATGTTGAGTAGCTGTAAAACCGAATAAGAAAACGTGTTTGAATCGATTGAATATTTCGCTGAAAGTACTGAGACCTTCCCTCTCGGCACACGGATGACATTGGGCAAACGGAGAATTCGCAGGAAAAGCAGGAATGCCTGGTGTTCTTCATTGAAATCCCTGCGCGCTTATGGTAAAATATTTTTTATAGGTACTGTGCCGTCGGATTTGAGGCAAACTGCGTACAGGCAGGCTGCCTTTTCTTTCATCCACTGGTTAGAGTAGGCTAACCAGCGTGCAGAACTGGAAAGGTGGAATAGGCCAATTTGCATAAAAGTGTCTAATCATGTGTCGGAGGAGGGAGCCTGGTATGCAAGAAGCACAATATGATTTTCTTCATGGGCAAACGGATCGCAGCGACTTTTTCTCCCCCGCAATGCAGCAGCTTTGTGGTATTATGAAAGACAATCAGGTTGCTTTGCCAAGCGATATTGGAGAAGGATATTTCCGCTATATTTCACCGTGCCCCAATATCGAGATGTACATCTGCGATGTAATGTTTTACAGGGACACAGTATTGCGGAGCAAGTGTATAAGGATTCTTTTTCCGTCGTTTTCTCTCTTTCCGACGCATTGGAGTGGAAGTCTTCGGGCAGAAACCAAAAAACGTTGTTGGAAAAGGGAGATTGCTGCGTATACGGCAGCGGTCTGTTTGATGCGGAAAATATCTATGAGGCAGGGCGGAGATATATAGGCGTCGGGCTGAACCTGCATCCCTGTCGGTTTCGGTCTGTGATGGATGGCTTGCAGAAGAAAAAGGCTTGCACCGCCTTTAACGGGGGTAAAACTCCACCAAAACATAGAATCACCGCTACCATAGAAGCCACAATACGCCAGATATTGCAGTGTAACTATAATGGCTGTGCAAAGTCATTGTATCAAGAAGGAAAGATACTGGAACTTGTTGCAGCCTTTGCGAACGAGATGATGGATCAGAATTCTGTCGCTGTGAAGGGGTCGTTGAGCTGGGCGGATAGCGAGGCGCTACTTCGGGTCAGGCGACAGATAGATGAGGGATTTCTGGAACCCGTGACCATCGCGGAGCTCTCCAAACAGCACTTTATGTGTGAATCCAAACTCCGTGAGATATTTCGAAAGCACTATGGAATCACCATATATCAATATATGTTAAATCGCCGCATGGAGCACGCCTGCGAACTGTTGTCTGCGCCCGACGCTCGGGTGAAAGACATAGCAGGGTTGGTGGGGTACAGCAACATCAGCCATTTCAGCGACGCCTTCCGAAAAAAGTTTGGATGCACTCCGAGCGAATATAAGAGGAGCTTACCATTCTGAAACATAAAAGCAAAGACACAGGTGTATTCTTTTGTGGTTACTATGTGCTAAACTATCCTTATCCATTTGGATAACCTCCTTTGTAACGGCAAACCATACCGTAAACAGCAGAGGAAAGCTACCAAAAAAACGAACTGTTATCAAAAAGTTATCATTTGAAGGGGATGCCCTATCTTTGTCTATGGCGGCACAATTTTTGCGCTGCCGGAGGCGTTCTTCTTTGGTTCTGCCAGCGCAACTGAGCGCACCCGAGATTTCTGTGGATTATTCCCCCTGCATATTGCCAAATATGCCGCAAACAGGTGTATTTACAGCACAAATCTAAGCATTCCTTTTTGCACCGCACCCCTTTGACCACATATTTGCCCACAGACAGCGAAAAGCCGCCCCGCCGGGGAATTGATATGCTCCCTCCATGTTTGGCAGTTTGTTTTTTCACTGTCTCTCATGGAGGGAGCATATCAGCATTCAAACAAGTGCCGAAACCAACACTTATTTCCGCGCTAAAGAAGAAACTGCGCAGGGAATACAATCTTAGGTCTGTCAATTTGCGTTGCTCTAAGGCTTGCAAGCCGAACAGTAACAGCAATGCCCTTAGCATCCTATCTCTCGACGATGTGGCGTTGGACTATGACGGAGCGATCAAAACCTATACCGGCAGCGGTACCGACCTTGTCATTGGTATGGAAGGAGCGGCTTTATATGCGAGCAGTCCTAACGCTCTTGAAGTGCTGCTTGGTGAGGCCCTTGCTAAAACGTGGGCGAATCGATATAATAAAAATACCGATATTGTGCTTTAGGCGGTAGAACGGAATATAAATGACCAATATGATCCGGAGATCGGAAAGCTATTGGATAAGGGGTATTTGGAATGTGACTGCCGGATGACTTAATGGCTTCCATTCAAACCATACAAACATCATGAGAAACTGTTGACAGTGGAAAGCAAGACCTCCAATGGTATCTCTATTGGCGTGATTTGAACGCACTGTTCAGCTCCTATGAGGTGGAACGGGGACAACCGATGTCCCTGTCCTTGAAAATAATGGCGAAGAATTTGTGATTCAACACGAAATTCAACACAAGCGCAGGAAAGATAGAGTGGACAGAAAAATACATTTTTTTGACTGTGCTTTTTCAAATGGGCAGAAAAAACCTTTTCCTATCAATGCGTTTGTGCAAAATGTAGAAATTATAAAAATATAGAAAAAGTTGTGAAAATGCGTGGCGGGAAAAAGGAAATTATGAGCAATTTTTCCGCGCGTTCAACACAAATTCAACACAAAAGCGACTTTGTGCAATTTGCCATATATAAGAAAAAACCTCGAAACCATTATGGTTTCAAGGTTTTTCTTGGTGGAGAATAGCGGGATCGAACCGCTGACCTCTTGACTGCCAGTCAAGCGCTCTCCCAGCTGAGCTAATCCCCCAGGTCAGTTCGTTTTGAACTTGTTTCGTTCGCTCGGAACAATAGCTAGTATATCAGGGCACCCCCTCTTTGTCAACACTTTTTTTATTTTTTTCAAAAAACTTTTTTCGCCCACTCAGAGGGGGAAAATCGGAGCCTGAAGGGATGGCAATCGGGGGAGCGGCTCATAGGAGTTTCCGGCGGGTGACAGAGGCTGCCGCACTTCCTCGGTTCGCTATCTTATGGAAAGGATAACGAATGATAGAAAGAACCGTTGCGAAAACAGACAGCCTATTATATAATAAGTTCAAGAAATAAAAGGTTGACCTTTTGAAGGGGGGACCCGACATGGCTGTTTTTACGGTAAACGGCAAAACGGTAACCGCTGAGAAAAATCAAAAGCTGCTGCGGTTTCTGCGCGACGAGCTGCGCCTGACCTCGGTGAAGGACGGATGCAGCGAGGGCGCCTGCGGCACCTGCACGGTGCTGATCGACGGCAAGCCCACCAAGGCCTGTGTTCCGCAGACGGATAAGCTGGAGGGAAAAAACATCCTGACGGTGGAGGGCTTGTCCGACTGGGAGAAGAAGGTCTACACCTGGGCCTTCGGCGAGGCGGGGGCTGTTCAGTGCGGCTTCTGCATCCCCGGCATGGTGATCTCCGCCAAGGCGCTGCTGGACACAAACCCGGATCCCAGCCGGGAGGAGGCGGCCTTTGCTATCCGCAACAACATCTGCCGCTGCACCGGCTATGTGAAGATCATCGACGCGATTCTGCTGGCGGCAAAATGCTTCCGGGAGGGCAAGCTGCCGGAGGCACCGGTGGACTGGAAGGTAGGCAGCCGGGTCCACCGGGTAGACGTGGAGGAAAAGGTCACCGGCACCGGCCAGTACCCTGATGACGTATATCTGGACGGGATGCTCTACGGCAGCGCCGTCCGCAGCCAGCACCCCCGTGCACGGGTGCTGGCCATCCATACGGAGGAGGCCAAGGCCCTGCCCGGCGTGGTCTGCGTCCTGACGGCGGCGGACATCCCCGGCATCAACAAGGTGGGCCATCTGAAAAAGGACTGGGACACCATGATCGCCGTAGGCGATATCACCCATTATCTGGGCGATGCTATTTGCCTGGTGGCGGCGAAAACACCGGAGGCTCTGGCTCAGGCCAAGGCGTTGGTGAAGGTGGACTACGAGGAACTGCCTGCCGTCCATAACCCGCAGGAGGCCATTCTGCCGGACGCACCGCTGGTGCACCGGGAGGGCAATCTGCTGGCCCATAAGCACATCCAGCGGGGAAACCCGGCGGAGGCACTGGCCAAATCCAAGTATCTCATCACCCGGCGGTTCTCGACCCCCTGGACGGAACACGCCTTTCTGGAACCGGAGTGTGCCGTGGCCTGTCCCGATGGGGATGGCGTTCTGGTGCTCTCCACGGATCAGGGCGCATACGATACCCAGCACGAGATCATGGGAATGCTGGGCCTGCCCGCGGAGCAGGTGAAGGTCCGCAACTGTCTGGTGGGCGGCGGCTTCGGCGGCAAGGAGGACGTAACGGTCCAGCACCACGCCGCGCTGATCGCCTATCTCACAAAGCGCCCGGTAAAGGTGAAGCTCACCCGGGCGGAAAGCCTGCTGATCCATCCCAAGCGTCACCCCATGGAGATGGAATTCTCTCTGGGCTGCGATGAAAACGGCATCATTCAAGGCGTGGCGGCGGAGTGCATCGCCGACACCGGGGCCTACGCCTCTCTTGGCGGGCCGGTGCTGGAGCGAGCCTGCACCCACGGCGCGGGGCCTTATCAGTACGAAGCCTATGAGATCGACGGCTGGGCCTACTATACCAACAATCCCCCGGCGGGAGCCTTCCGGGGCTTTGGCGTGACCCAGACCTGCTTCTGCATTGAAACACTGCTGAACGAAATGGCGGACAAGGTGGGCATTTCCCCTTGGGAGATCCGCTACCGCAATGCCATCCGACCCGGCGGCGTTTTGCCCAACGGTCAGATCGTGGACGGCTCCACGGGACTGGTGGAAACGCTGGAGGCGGTGAAGCCCTATTATGACGAGGCTGTGAAGAACGGTGACCCCGTGGGTCTGGCCTGCGCCATGAAGAACGCGGGTGTGGGCGTGGGCATCCCCGACACCGGCCGGACGCGGCTGACAGTACGGGATGGAAAACTCCACATTTTCGCTGGCGCCTCCTGTATCGGTCAGGGCTTGGGCACGGTGCTGACCCAGACCGTCTGCGGCGAGACCGGCATCCCAAGGGAAAACGTGGTCTACGAGCGTTCCAACACCTGGATCGCGCCGGATTCCGGCACTACCTCCGGCTCCCGCCAGACGCTATTCACCGGCGAGGCCTGCATCCGGGCCTGTCAGGACTTGAAAAAGGCCTTAGAGGAACATAGCTTGGCAGACCTTGAGGGACAGGAGTTCTACGGCGAATATCTGGGTAAGACCGACCCACTGGGCGCAGATGTGCCCAACCCGGTGAGCCACATCGCCTACGGCTATGCCACCCAGCTCTGCGTGCTGGATAAGGACACCGGACGCATCAAACAGATGGTAGCGGCCCACGATGTCGGCAAGGCCGTGAACCCCCTCTCCGTGGAGGGACAGATCGAGGGCGGCGTGGTGATGAGCATGGGCTACGCCCTGACGGAGCGGTATCCCATTGACGAAAACTGCCGCCCCACGGTAAAATTCGGCACACTGGGCCTATTTCGGGCCAACCAGATCCCGGAGATCAAGCCTATCATCGTGGAAAAACCGGGATTGAACGTAGGCGGCGGGGCCATCGGTATCGGTGAGATCACCTCCATCCCCACGGCCCCCGCCATTGCGGAGGCATACCGCCGCTATGACGGCGAGCTGCGTACCGAACTTCCCCTGAAAAACACCCCTTATGCAAAAAAATGACAGCGGCGAACCGCTGTCAAGGCACATATACTTCACGCATTAACTGGCGCTTCCGGCTTGCTTCAAAGCCTCCGGGGTGTCAATGTCCGTCAGCTCCAGAGCGTCTGTCTCTAACAAAATGAGGTCGGCCTCGTGGTTGCGGATGACGGCGCTGCCGCCCCGGTCCCCATTGAGGGCCAAAAGCTCCGGGTAGAACTGAGCGGGAAAGAGGCAGGGATTGCCACGGACACCGCCGTGGGCCATGGCAGCGATCTTCGCTGGGTGCTGGGCCCAGAGCGCGGCCAGCGCTTCGACGCTGTCCCGCTTCAGCCACGGCTGGTCGGCCACGAGGAACAGAACCCCGCCGCAGTCCGTGAGCCGTTCCAGACCCAGACGGACGCTGCGGCTCAGCCCCAGATCCGGCTGATCGTTCAAAACGGCCTCAAAGCCGTATTCACCGGCCAAGGACAGAATCTCCGGGTATTGACTTACCAGCACGGTCACAAGACCGCTGGGAACCGTTTCCAGTGCCCGGCGGATGAGGGATTCCCCATCCACCTGCACCTGCAGCTTGTTAGAACCGAACCGGCGGGCGTTACCCGCCGCCAGCACGACACATCCGATTTTCATAGCGATCACCTCATAGGAAAATTCCAGATCTCTCTCAGTATACCCAATTCAGACCCTGTCAGTCAATATGAGCGATAGAAGGAGGGATGCTCCATGAGCATAACAGTAGGAAAAAGCGTGGCCCGTGTGGATGCCTTTGACAAGGTGACCGGCCGCACAAAATACTACGAGGACCGGATGCCTGCCGGTGCTCTGTACATCCGGATCAAGCACGCGGAGATCGCCCACGGCTTCGTGAAGTCCGTGGATACAGCGGCGGCGGAGGCCATCGACGGCGTGGTGAAGGTGCTGACCTGTTTTGACGTACCGGATATTCCCTTTCCCACGGCGGGCCACCCCTGGTCCATGGACCCCGGTCATCAGGATGTGGCGGACCGCCACTTGCTGAACCGCCATGTCCGCTACTACGGCGACGATGTGGCTGTGGTCATCGCGGAGAACGAGGTGGCGGCCATGCAGGGCGTCCGGGCGCTGAAGGTGGAGTACGAGGAACTGCCCTTCGTGCTGGATGTTCAGAAGGCCATGGAGCCGGACGCCCCGCAGATCCACGAGAATTATCCCGGAAATATCCTCAAGCACACGGACATCCGCAAGGGCGACTATGCCGCCGCCATTCAGGAGCCGGGTCTGATTAAAGTGGAGGGCTGGTACGAGACCCCTACGGTCCAGCACTGCCACATCGAGAACCACGGCTGCTACGCCTACGAGGAAAACGGCCGGGTAGTGGTGGTCAGCTCCACTCAGATCCCCCATATCATCCGCCGGATCGTGGGGCAGGCCTTGGGTCGCCCGTGGGCGGATGTTGAGATCATCAAGCCCTATATCGGCGGCGGCTTCGGCAATAAGCAGGATGCCCTGTATGAGCCCCTTTGCGCCTGGTGCTCCACGCAGGTCAACGGCCGCTGCGTCCGGATCGACTGCTCCCGGGAGGAGACCTTCGTTTCCAACCGCGTCCGTCATGCTATCCGGTTCCATATCGTCTCCTGGCTCCGGAAGGACGGCCAGCTGGTCGCCCGGAAGGTGGAGTGCTTCTCCAATCAGGGAGCCTACGCCTCCCACGGCCACTCCATCTGCGCCAAGGCTTTGGGTTCCTTCGCCCAGATCTACCCCTGCGACCACATGGAATGTGACGGCTGGACCGTGTTTACCAACCGGCCCGCAGCGGGCGCCATGCGGGGCTACGGCATGCCCCAGGCCAGCTTTGCTGACGAGGCCAACATCGACGAATGTGCCGCCGCCGTGGGCATGGACCCGCTGGAATACCGCATGAAGTTCATCATGCCCAAGGATTATCACGACGCCTTCTCCGGCAATACCAACTATTTCGACTCTTTCCGGGCCTGTCTGGAAAAGGGCCGTGACGCCATGGACTATGACCGCCGCAAGGCGGAATTCGCCAAGGATACCGGCTCTGTCCGCCGGGGCATCGGCGCGGCGTCCTTCTGGTACAACACCGGCGTGTATCCCATCTCTCTGGAGACGGCCTCCAACCGGATGCAGCTGAATCTGGACGGCACCGTTACCATGCAGTGCGGCGAGACGGAGATCGGCCAGGGGGCCGACACCGCCTACGCTCAGATGACCGCAAAGGCCGTGGGCCTCAAGAGCTATAAGGATGTTCATGTGGTGTCCTGTCAGGATACAGACATCACCCCCACCGGCTTAGGCGCTTACGCCAGCCGCCAGACCTACATGGAGGGCTTCGCCATCGACCAGACCGGGCGGCTCCTGCGGCAGAAAATACTGGCCTATGCCGCCGAGATGCTGGGCTGTTCTGCGGAGGAACTGGACATCGTGGAGGGCAATGTAGTCCGCAAGGACAGCGGCGCGGTGGAGATGGACCTGTCCCATCTGGCCATGACCGCCCAGTATAACCCGGTCCACTCCGAGCATATCACGGCGGAGAGCACCGCCACCATCCGCTCTAACGCCTATTCCTTCGGCTGTACCTTCGCGGAGGTGGAGGTAGACATTCCCATGTGCAAGGTAACACTGAAACGGATCGTCAATGTCCATGACTGCGGCAGCCTCATCAACCCCGCCTTGGCGGAGGCACAGGTCCATGGCGGTATGTCCATGGGCATCGGCTACGGCCTTTCCGAACAGCTGCTGTTCGACGAAAAGACCGGCAAGCCCCTGAACAACAACCTGCTGGACTACAAGCTGTCCACCGTGATGGACCATCCGGATCTGGAGGCCCTGTTTGTGGAGAACGCAGAGCCGACCTCTCCCTTTGGAACGAAGGCTCTGGGAGAGCCCCCGGCCTGTTCTCCGGCGCCGGCCATCCGCAGTGCTATTTACAACGCCACCGGCGTTTCCATCGACACCACGCCCATCACCCCCCATGTGCTGTACCGCGCATTTAAGGAGGCCGGGCTGATCCATGACGAGAAGGAGGGTGACTGACCATGTATGATATGAAAGCCCTGTATCAGGCCGCCAGTGTGGAGGAGGCCGTGGCGCTCCGGCTGGAGCACCCGGCGGCCCAGATCATCGCCGGCGGCAGCGACGTACTGGTGCAGATGCGGGAGGGCAAGCGGGCCGGCGCGGAGTTGATCTCCATTTACGGCATCGACGCCCTCCGGGGCGTTTCCATGGAGCCGGACGGCACGTTGCGGATCGGCTCTCTCACCAGCTTTTCCCATATTACCAGGGATCCCCTCATTCAGAAGTACATCAACGTGCTGGGCGAGGCTGTTGATCAGGTGGGCGGCCCCCAGATCCGCAACATCGGCACCATCGGCGGCAACACCTGCAACGGCGTTACCTCCGCCGATTCCGCCTCCACCCTCCACGCGTGGGACGCCGTTATTGAGCTGACAGGCAAAAACGGCGTCCGTCGCCTGCCCATCCGTGATTTCTACATCAAGGCGGGCGAGGTGGACATCCGGGCGGAGGACGGCGAGATCCAGACCGCCGTGCTGATCCCCAAGGAAAGCTATGAAGACTGCTTCGGCCACTATATCAAGTACGCCATGCGCAACGCCATGGACATTGCCACTCTGGGTACGTCCGTGAACGTGCGGCTGTCGGCAGATAAAAAGACGGTGGAGCGGGCCCGGGTGGCCTTCGGCGTGGCGGGACCGGTGCCCCTGCGGGCAGCCACGGCGGAAGCGATGGCAAAGGGCCAGATCGTGAGTCTGGAACTGGCGGAGCGGTTTGCTCAGGCGGTGACGGCGGACATCAACCCCCGGGATTCCTGGCGGGCCGCTAAGGATTTCCGGCTGCACATCGCAGTGGAGAGCGCCAAGCGGGCGTTTATCGAATCGGTGAAGCTGGCGGGAGGTGAGCTGTAATGGCACAGTATCAGTTGGTCCATTTCAACCTGAATGGCAAGGATGTGGAACGGATGGTGGACGTCCGGGCCAGCCTGACCGATATGCTTCGGAATGACTACCACATGACCAGCGTGAAAAAGGGCTGCGAGGTGGGGGAGTGCGGAGCCTGCAACGTCATCATTGACGGCGAGTGCTTCAACTCCTGTATCTATCTGGCTGTCTGGGCGGAGGGCAAGCGCATCCGCACCCTGGAAAGCCTGATGGGGCCCAACGGTGAGCTGAGCGACATTCAGCAGGCGTTTATCGAGGAGACTGCCGTCCAGTGCGGCTTCTGCACCCCCGGCTTTATCATGACGGCGGTGGAGATTTTGGAGAGCGGCAAGCTCTACACGGACGCGGAACTGCGCAAGCTCCTCTCCGGGCACCTGTGCCGCTGCACTGGCTATGAGAACATCCTCCGGGCGGTGAAAAAGACCATGTACCGCCGTCTGGGGCTGCCCATGCCTGCGGAACCGGAGGCGTGATAAAGCGCTGATAGAATCATCAAAGGTCCGCCCATACGGGCGGACTTTTTCACGCAGATTTTCGTTTGACGTGCCCCAGGATTTGTGTTAAAATATTATCGTAGATTACATCCGTGTCCTTTGACAGAGATGCGAGTCCTCAAACGCAAAGAACAAGGAGGAACGTTTATGAAAACGATCATTACCATCGGACGGCAATTCGGCAGCGGCGGCAAGGAGGTCGGTATCCGGGTCGCGAAAGAGTTGGGTATTCCCTTCTATGATAAGGAGCTGCTGCAGGAGGCTGCGAAGAAGAGTGGCCTGTGCCAGAAGATCTTTGAAAATTTTGACGAGCGGCCCAAGAGCCTGCTGTACGCCATCGCCATGGATGCCTACCCCTTGGGCTTCTCCGGGATCACCGGTGAATCTCTGGAGCAGCAGGTGCATCTGGCGATTTTCAAGACCATCCGCCACATCGCGGAGGAAGGTCCCTGCGTTATCATTGGCCGCAGTGCCGATTACGCCCTGGCGGATAATCCAAACCTGTTGAGCCTGTTCATCAGCGCCCCGCTGGAGGACCGGATCGCCCGCGTGGCCAAGCGCCAGAAGGTGACGCCGGAGGAGGCCAAGAGCCTGATCCAGAAAACCGACAAGCGCCGGGCATCCTACTGCGAATACTACGCCTCTAAGAAGTGGGGCGCGGTGGACGCATACGATTTCTGCCTGAACAGCAGCGCACTGGGCCTTGGCGGCACGGTGGAGCTGATCCAGGCCATGGTTGCTCACAAGGAACATCCCATCCCCAGCCCCACGGAGATCGACCCCACCCAGACCGAGGCATAAGCGCTTTTCAGAACGGCCCCAAAGGGGCCGTTCAGCGTGTCGAAAAAGTCTTTTCTCCCCGCATGGAGCAAGAATACACCGTCGGCCCAGCCGGTTTCCGTGCGCTTTGCACCCGAAAATCGGGGGCCTTCCTCGAAACAGGCTCGTTTTATCCGCCACCGGCGGCACTTCGCCTGTTTCCCCTCCTTGGGTTTCCCGCGCACACCCTTCACCCGCAAGGGGTATGCGGCATCCGTAAAGCGGCGGAGCCGCTAACGGCTGCCCTACCTTACCGCCGCGGAGAATTTACTACTTTATCGACAGTCTCAACGGCCCCAAAGGGGCCGTTCTTTTTTGCGCGTTTGCGGCGAAACGGTTCGACAAGTACACCTGTCTGCATGGTTTTCCGCCTCATGTTCATCTATCGAAAAACGGCATATCTCTATTCTGCCGGGGCTTGACAATTCACGGAAAAGTATTATAATATCAAATTATTCAAAATTGTACTATTCGAAAGGAGATAGTCTCATGCTGCCTGCCGTGCGGTTTTATACCTATTCCAAGCGCTTTGAGGAGGCGTACACCGCGGCCATGCGCCCCTTGACGGAGGAACTGGATATGGCCCAGCCCGCCGTAGACATTCTCCTGTTTTTGGCCAACAATCCCAGCATGGATACCGCCCGGGACATCTGTACCTACCGCCATCTGAAGCCCGCTATCGTCTCTTTCCATGTGGAAAAGCTGGCGGGGGAGGGGTATCTGGAGCGCCAGCCGGTGCCGGGAGACCGGCGGAAATGCCGTCTGGTGTGTACGAAAAAGGCCGGGCCGGTGATCCGGCGGGGCCGCGCTGTACAGGAGACCTTTTCGCGGCAGCTGACGGAGGGCTTGACCGAGGAGGAGCTGGAGACCTGTTTCCGCTGCTTTGCGGTATTCGGAGAAAATATGGACCGGCTGAGCGGCAGCCGGAAAGCGACAAAAGGAGACGCAAAATGAATCAGGATAAAACCTTTTTAGGCACGGAGCCGATCGGCAAGCTTCTGCGGCAGCTGGCCATCCCCACGGTCATCGCCCAGCTTGTAAATATGCTCTACAACATCGTGGACCGTATCTACATCGGCCACATTCCCGGTGACGGCGATCTGGCCCTTACCGGCGTGGGCGTATGCCTGCCGCTGATTTTAATTGTCTCCGCCTTCGCGGCGCTGGTGGCCTCCGGCGGCGCGCCCCGGGCCTCCATCTACATGGGTAAGCAGGATCATGACACCGCCGAGAAGATTTTAGGCGGCTGCTTTGCCCTGCAATTAGCGGTCTCCGCTCTGCTGACGGCGGTATTGCTGCTGTGGAGCCGGGATCTGCTGTTGGCCTTCGGCGCCAGCGAGAACACCATCGGCTACGCCGCCAGCTATATGCAGATCTACGCTGTGGGCACCGTGTTCGTGCAGCTGACCCTGGGCCTGAACGCCTTTATCACCGCACAGGGCTTTGCCAAGATCGGAATGCGGACGGTGCTCATCGGCGCGGTGGCCAACATCGTTCTGGATCCCATTTTTATTTACGGACTGCACATGGGCGTCCGGGGCGCGGCGCTGGCCACCATTCTCTCCCAAGGTCTGTCCTGTATCTGGGTGCTGCGGTTCCTCACCGGCCCCAAAACCCTGCTGCGGCTGAAAAAGGAAAACGTCCGTTTCCGCCCTGCCCTGATTTTGCCCTGCGTAGCACTGGGGACGGCCACCTTCATCATGCAGGCCAGCGAGAGCGTCATCTCCGTGTGTTTTAATTCCTCGCTGCTGAAATACGGCGACGACATCGCCGTTGGCGCCATGACCATCCTCTCCAGCGTCATGCAATTCGCCATGCTGCCCTTGCAGGGCATTGCCCAGGGCGCCCAGCCCATCACCAGCTACAATTACGGCGCACGGAATACCCAGCGGGTGCGGAAGACCTTCCGGCTGCTGCTGAAGGTGTGTCTGTGCTATTCTGTGGCGCTGTGGGCGGTGATCCAACTGTGCCCCGGAGCGTTTGCCCGGATCTTCACCCCTAACGCGGCGCTGGTGGCCTTTACGGTGCCCGCCCTGCGGATCTATTGCGGGGCGCTGTTCCTCTTTGGTATCCAGATCGCCTGTCAGATGACCTTCGTTTCCATTGGCGCCGCCGGCTGCTCCATCATTGTGGCAGTGCTGCGGAAATTCGTCCTGCTGCTGCCCTTGATCTATCTGATGCCCCGGCTGCTGGCGGATCAGACTATGGCGGTTTACACCGCCGAGCCGGTGGCGGATGCCATCGCCGTGACCTGCACCGCCATCCTGTTTACAGTCCAATTCCGCAAAGCTTTGCGGAAGCTGGACGCGGAAGATTAAAAACACCGCCCCGGTTTGTGATATGCTCCCTCCATGAGCAATTGATTTGTCAAGTGTTTTTTGCGAAAAATATTGTTTTTATATGTCCCCCTGCGCTGAAATAAAAACGCTCAATCACCATCATAAGTGATTGAGCGTTTTGCGCGCAAACTTAATGACATTGTCTTGACGGGATGCGGTTCAAAAACCGGGGCGGTGCTTTTTATGGTTCAATTACGGCTTCGATTGGGGGAAGATTTCCTGAAAGCGGGCTTGGCTGTAAGCAAAAATATCCGCTTCAAAGCGGCGATAATCCGCTAAAAGCTGCTCTGCCTCAGGCGTCAGGGACGCACCGCCGCCGTGACGGCCGCCGATGGTGGAGTCCAGCAGCCGGAAGCCAAAGCCCTCCTCCGCCTCATGTATGATGCGCCATGCCTTGGAATAGGCCATCTCCATGGAGGCGGCAGCGGCCCGCAGGGACCGGTGCTCCCGGACCCGCTCCAGCAGCTCCGCCACGCCGGGACCGAAAAAGCGCTGTCCATTTTGCAGAAAGCGGGGTGTCAGCTTCAATTCCATGGTATACCTCCCGTCGGCTTGATAAAATCATTGTATCATATTCCGCCGGAATTGCAAACGGGGAAAGAACGTGGTATGATGGGACTGTCAAAAATCAGGCCATAGAGCCGGTAAGGAGAACACTATGCTGCTGAAAAACGAGAACGCCAGTATTCGACTGGATTTTGTAAGCTACGAATTTCCAGAAACTGAATACGGAATGGATGAATACGATAAGAATTGGCTGCAACTGCGCTGCACCTGGGTGGATGAGGACGGCTATACCCATAAGGACTCCAACGCCTGCCTGCTGGCTCAGGAGCTGGCGGGGATGAACGCCGGATTGAAGGTGCTGGCCGCCGGGATCAAGGACCGCTATGACTGCGACTTCATTTCGTCGGATCTCAGCCTGTTTGCCTGGGCGGAGGGTGAGCTGTTCCGGGTGTATATCTCCTTTTATCTGCCCAACACGATGGATGGAGACGATACGGCGGAGCTGAACTGCACCCTTACCGGACCAGAATTGAAAGCACTCATTGAGGATCTGGATCAGGCCTGCGCCCGGTTCCCGGAGCGGAAATAATCGCTCTGAACCGCAATTCCTGACAGCGAACGGTAAAATATCCATACAGGATCAACAGAACGAAGGAGGACATCGTTATGAAAAATCTGACAGTCATTTTCCTGTGCCTGTTCCTTGCGTCCGTTGCCATCGGCTGCGGGAAAAAGAATGGGATCAGGGCGACCTACGATGGAAATATAAACACCTATTACGAACTGGAGGACGGTACCTGGTCCTGCGATGACCGGTCCTATGAATACCGCCTTGAATGCAGAGGGCGGCTGCCAAACGCGGAATGCGATTCCGTGTTTGTGTACCTCAGCAACCTGCCGGACATCTCCTTTGAACAGGCTGCGAAGGCATCGGGGCTTAGCAGCGACACAGCGGATTATTTTGCCGCCGAGGACGCCGTTTTAGTGGAGCTGCGGACGGAATAAGTCTGTGCTCTTTGGAGTCCAAACAGAAGAAGCTGCGGAAACCGACCGGGTAATGTTCATAGGGACACAAGTTGACACCATGTCTTGCAAGGGGGCGGACAGCGCTTACTGTCCGCTTCTTGCGTTTTTTCTCTGCTTTTTTATTATGCGGGAAGCTCGAATACCTCACTCAGGGGCGGCGCAATGCGCGGCTGCGCCTCGCCCTGCTCCATCGCGCTGTCCACCGTGCCGATGTCGCGGTACACGATGCGGATGCTCTGGTGGGAGCTGCGGGAGTATTTCTCCGTCCGCTCGCCTACCTCGATCCGCTGGATGAACAGCCGCAGCAGCTCCGGCGTCAGCTCGTCGATGGCGGTGTACTGCTTTGCCTTCTCAACGAATGTGTTCACGTTGGCGGAGGCGGCTTTCAGCTTTTCCAGCCGGGCCTCCTTTTCGGGGATCTGTTCCTCCAACGCTTTCTGTTCGACGGTGTAATCGCCCGCCAGCATCCGGTACTGCTCATCGGTCACCCGCCCCAGCACATTGTCCTCATAGAGCCGCTTGAACAGCTTGGACAGCTCCTCTCTGCGCCGCCGCATGGTACCGGCGGGGTACTCACCTGTGGTGATGTAGTGGTAATATTCGTTAGGGGATAACTTCGCCAGATCCCACTGGCAGCGGTCGTTGTTGTAGTAATCCATCCAGCGGTCAATGGAGGCTTTGGCGGCCTCAAAAGACGTCCGCCCCGGGATCTCACTGGCCAGCTCGTCCTTCATGTGCCCGAAGAAGCTCTCTTGGGGCGCGTTGTCCCAGCAGTTCCCTCTGCGGGACATGGACCGCCGCAGCGCGCTGTTCTCCACCAGCTGGATGAACTTCAGACTGGTGTAGTGGGTACCCTGGTCGCTGTGGATCACGGTCTCCTTGCTCAGCGAGATCCCATGGTGCTTTACCAGCAGCTGGACCGTTTCCAAAACAAAATCCACTTCCAGCGATTCGCTCATCGCATAGGCCAGGACCTGCTTTGTACAGGCGTCCAGGATCGTGGAGAGGTAGCAGAATCTGCCGCAGAGCGGGATGTATGTGATGTCCGTCAGGAGGATGGCTCTCGGCCCATGAGACTCGAATTCCCGGTTGACCAAATTCTCCGCGGCGCTGCCCATTCGGATGGATCGCTGCAATCTGCGGTAGGGATTCGGCTTTCGGATGGGGCAGGTGAGCTTGTATTTCCGCATCAGGCGGCGGATCTTCTTCACGTTCATTCGGATACCCATGTGCAAAAGCCGCATATGAATGCCGCGAACGCCCTTTGCGTAACACAGGTGCGGCGCTTCTGACCCTATGGGTCAAATGCGTGTCCGCCGAACGGGGCCATGGGTCAAAATCTCGTGTCCATTTTCTTGGGTACAGTTTAGCTCCCGTTGGGGTCAGCGTTTGGGTCAGAAAAAAGTGGTATCCGAAAATGACAACTTATGAAAAGCAAAAGTCATCGAAATCAGACGATTTCGATGACTTTTGGCAAGCTACTTCATTCTGGATATTTTCTTTTAACGTTATTGTTATGTCATCTTTGTGCTTTTTATCTTTGTGCCATCGGTTATTTTACAGTTTGCAGAGAAGCACTGTAAATTTCTTCTCGGGTACAAGTATCCTGCCATAATTTATGCCTTTTACTAATTGCCAATCAACTTATGCCGCAACAGTTCTTGAATTTGCGTCCGCTGCCACATGGACATGGCTTATTTCTGTCACGCCCTTTCATTTTTGGAGCCTCTGAGTAAAAGGTTCTTGATGCCATTGAGCGTTCTGAAAGCAAATGAAGTTCCTCATATTCTGTTTTTAGAGCTACTGCGTTATGCTGATCTTCGTCAGACCATTCGCTGGCATCGAAATATACAAAATCTTCTGAAGAGTAGTCTTTATCAGATGTTTCGTGCGCTACGCCGATTATATAAGAAATTTCCGGATATTCAGATTTGATAATTTTACAATAATTTGTAAGCATTTCCCTTCGGATGGCACGATAATCTGTATCGGACATGTACTTCTCTCTGGGAAGCAGTAACAATAAATAGCAATGGTTGCATTCGCTGGAATTAAACAGGATTCTCGTTCCTCTATCCCCAGGATTAGCCTTTGACAAAAACGATAAAAAACCTTCTGAAAGGCAATGCCGATGAAAACGATCCTCGCAAGCCATGTATTTAAACAATTCACTTTGTTCATGTATTGTTGGAATCGTAGTAAATTCTGACATTCCATTTTCAACAAAGAAAAATGTTTTCTGTAACAAGTCATCCCAGAAATAGCTTGTTCTTACTTTTACGCGCCAATCGCGGTACTGCTTAGATTGTTTTAGTTCTGGTAGTAATCCTCCCTCAAAGTAGACATCAGAATATTCTCTGCTGATTTCCTGCAAAGATGCGTTGTTTCCTTTTATTACCCCATACAAATGCTGTGCTAAAATGTCATTCTCACTTTCAGCCAATACATGTTTTTGAGTCAAGAGTTCTTGGCGTGCATTCAAATATCCGACAAAATCTCGTACAGTATCTAACTCTGAGAGAATATTGTAATATGATGAATCATCAAAAACGTGTATGAAATTATCTGTATCGTCAAGTATTTGCCCTATGCGAAATGGTTCGCAATCTTTACCGATATGCATATCACCGACAATCTGATTGTCGATAAGGAGACCTCCATCTTCACCGGAAAAATAGGCTTTGCATGATTCTTCAGCCCCATGTGCGATGGCAATTAAATGAAATCTGGTTTCGGGGGTAATTTTTATTTCCAGTGGAAGTTTTTGAGAGCACTTAGCATCAACTGCGATTCTATCTGGGTAATGCAGTATCCAGTTTTTGGCTCCAATCAACTGTTCTGCAGATTTTTGAATTGCTTTTTTGTACCATCTTCTCCAATCAACAAGTGCATCACCGGAGTTTCCATACGCACAGTCTTTGTCTGAAAAAATGATGATATGCTTATCAAAAACAATTAATAAATCGCACAATTCCTTTCCATTTGACTGCATTTTATATGGATTAGGATAGCTCCACAAACTTAAAAAGGTATGATATCCCAGGATAGCCAGTTTGTTCTCTGATGCGGTTAGTCCACCAGATTTTTTTACCACCATCTCTGGATAGTTAATTGGAAATGGCATTTTCATCAGTTTTCCTCACACTGTCATATATTGTAATACAGTTATTATCTGAGCAAACCTATTTATCCTCGGCTGCATCGAGCTGCAGCAGCCTGTGGTCTTCCGTCAACACCTTCATCTGGCTGATGGCAATGGCGTTGAGCTTTGCCAGACGCTCTGCCTGCGGGATTCCTTCGTTGATGAACACCGCATTCAGGTTCTCCAGATTGGACAAGCACACAAGCTGCGAAACGTTGGCATAGTCGCGGATGTTGCCTTTAAGATTCGGGTGGGCATCGCGCCACTCTTTGGTCGTCATACCAAACAGCGCCATATTCAGGACATCGGCTTCATTGGCATAGACCAGGGAAATCTGCCGGGCAGACAGTTCAGGTGGGATCAGATTCTCCTTGATGGCATCCGTGTGAATGCGATAATTGATCTTGGCAAGGTTGCGCTTGATATCCCAGCCAAGCTGCTTCAACTCCTCGGACTTGAGCCGCTCAAACTCTTTGATGAGGTAGATTTTGAATTCGGGGCTGATCCACATACCGAACTCAAAGGCGATGTCCTTATATGCGTATGTTCCACCATATCGTCCGGCCTTGGCTCTGAGACCAATTGCGTTGGTTTTTTCCACCCACTCTTTTACGCTGATCTTGTAGCTGTTCAAGCCAGCCTGACTTCTAATTGTGGCGAATTCGCCATAATTAAAATCGGGGTTGTGTATCTGTTCCCAAATCCCAAGGAACTCAACGGTATTCCGGTTTCTCAGCCAGTCAGAGATAAAAAAGTCGCCGTCTTTGGCTTTGAGCATATCTGTCAAAGATATGTAATCCTTATCATCAATGGTAGTGACCGTGATCTCAGCACCGTTTACAATGATTTTCCCATTCATCCGCTTTCGCCTCCATTCAGACCTTATCGTGGGTCAATTCTTTGAAAAGCCCCTGACACCCTTCCAGCACATCCCGCCAAGTGGCCTCGAAATTGCCTGTGTACCACGGGTCGGCAACATCGCCAGGGCGGTCGGTGTGGTCCATTCTCTGCGATTTTCTCCGTGTACCAAAGGCGTTCTTTGCTATCGAAGAGCTTGTCCAATAACGCAACATTATGTCCCTACGGGATTTGTGCAACAGGCTGTTGCACAATTCATCACCGGAATAAGCTGCTGCGAACTTTGCCATATATTACAGGTTTCTCACCGAGTAGCCGGTGGTGTCCGGGGAAGAAATTTTGATGTCGGCGGCAAGGTTTTCAACAAATTTGCTGCCTGATGTAACCGCATCATGCACTGAACAATAAGAACACCGCAGGCGCTTGAAAATACTTACAAGTCCGTTTAATCGAAAAGTGTGACTCGTTCGTTCCCTTCAGTCGCTTGCGGCATAATGGATTTTATATATCAGGCTCGCTTTGGCATAAAGCTCTTTTCCGCCATTTTCATCACAAAATTCTTCTCATCAGAATCGGCAGATGAAAAGTCAATATTGTACCGCTTGCATATCTGACGGAAATGAACGACATAGGACAGATCCTCACTGGTCGGAGGCGCAACATAACAGTTCGGCGCTGCTAAGTCGTCCAGTTTTGCATACTTTTCCTGTAACATGATTACTCCTCCTTCAAATATTGCGAAAATAACTCTCTTGCCGCTTCTCCATCAATCAAAAGCAGGTATGGATCTAATCTGCTGAATGGAATTGCTCCAAAATCCCGAATATAGTGTTCCCTGATTTCTGAAGTTTTTGCCTTTAAATAAATCGCTCCACCGTATCCGTAGTCGATCGATAACTGAATGCCATAAGCAAGCAACGCTGCTCCAATGCCTTTATATTTACGCCGACCAGCTAATGTAGGATTACTATGCGGTGCGCTTTCGATATATTCAACATATACCAGAACGCCTTCCGGCATATCCCTGTATGCACCAAGTCCAACTAATTCTCCGGTTGCCGCAATTTCAAGTGCGTACTTCTCCAATGAGTCCGTCTGAATGAAATCGGATAGCCAGCTTGTCTGCCATTGTTCTTCAACGGTTTTCTTATAGTCGAATTGTGTTGCCTTCCTTATTTCCGCCCATACAGGAATTCCTGTTGTGGCATCAGTCACATAGTATTCGACCTTCATTAGTCATCCTCCGCAGGCTATATCGGCTTTATAATGCAACTTTCTATGCTTATTATAGCACATTTTTGAGGAAAGTCTACATAAGTTTTGCATCTCTCAGCAGCCCCTGGCAACCCTCCAGCACATCCCGCCATGTCGCCTCGAAGTCCTCGGTGTACCACGGGTCGGCAACATCGCGGGGGTGGTCGGTGTAGTCCATCAGGAGGTGCAGCTTGCCGGCAAAGTCGCCGCCGCAGATGCGGTGCATATTCCGCAGGTTCGCGCTGTCCATGCCGATCAGGAGATCGTATTTTTCGTAGTCGGCATTGGTGAGCTGCCGTGCTGCGTGGCCGTCGCAGGAGATCCCGTGCTCCGCCAGCTTGCGCCGCGCCGGGGGATAGACCGGGTTGCCGATCTCCTCCTGGCTGGTGGCCGCCGATTCGATATGGAACTGTGATGCCAGCCCAGCCTTCTTTACCAAGTCCTTCATCACAAACTCGGCCATGGGGCTGCGGCAGATATTCCCATGACACACAAAGAGTATCTTCTTCATCGCTCTCGCTCTCCCGCGTTGCTTCTTTTTCCTCAGTATAGCAGGAAATCGCTTGCTCGTCGAGAGAAGAATGCAGCCACGCCTGAGATTCTATGGCGGCCAGCAGTTTTGCTTTCTTCCAGCCGAAGTGCAACACGGCTCGGATGTACCACGCCCGTTCCTCGTTGCTGCCGCACCTCTCTAAAATCGCCACATTTTGCGTCCAGCCGAGGTGCATCGCCAGCCGCATGATTTCAGGGGATTCCTCGTAGGCTGCGTAAAACGCCCGCATCCGGCGCAGATTGCGGGGAGAGAAGCCCTCGGCTGCGGGATAGGCCGCTTGCAGGTATTCCGACGCCGCGACAGCCGCGCCTTTCTCCACTCTGCCGCTGACCAGCCGACCAATTTCACAGTACATTTCCATCTGCGGGAGCTGCGCCGCCATAAGCGTGTCCAGTGTGGTGAACATGGTGACGTAATCTGTGGGTTTGCGAATGTTCATTGGCTTTCTCCTTTCCGACGCGGCGCGCCTGATCAACGCTCAAAGCAGAGAAAAGCACGGGGACCGCCGTGTTTTTCTCTGCTTTGATCTGTTTCAGATGACTCGCACGATCTGCTCCCACAGCAGAATGTGCTTTTCATCAATGGCTTTGTTGTCATGATAATGGCCGAACAGCCAGTAGTGGTATTTTGCTCTTTCCTGCACCTCCTGCAAGAAATCCGTGAGCCGGTCCGCCTCGTTGTGACGGGTCCCCATGAGGGCGATGCTGGTGGGAGCGCAGTGGGTGATGATGTAGTCCACCTGCCAGCCGACCGCGTCGAGGTTTCGCCGCGCCTCGGCGTATTCTTCATCGGAGGGAAGCTCCTGCGCCCACCATGAGATGTGGTTGACGCGGTATCTCGCTCTTGGTTTGCGCTGGAGCATCGTGAGCCTTCGCTCAAAATCCGGGGCGTCCGGCTCCAGAATCCCATCCTCGATGTCGTGACTTTTTGCGCCGCCCATGGTGAAGAAGCGGTAACCCTCCAGCTCGAAGATCTGGCCGCGCATCAGGTGTAGCACATGAGGTCGAACGCGATGCACCTTGCCGCCGCGCCACTCCGCTACGGGGTATCTCGCCAGCGCGTCATAGTTTTCATGATTGCCGCAGACGAATACCAGCGTGAAGGGCAGGCGTTCCAGCCAGTCCAGCGTTTCATCGTCGCGGCTGTCACCAAACCATACGCCGCCGAAGTCTCCGGTGATGATGACCGTGTCATCCTTTGTCATGTTCGCTTGTTCCGGGTAGTTTTTTTGCTCGAACCTTGCAAAATTTCCGTGACAGTCACCAGTTACATAAATCATGCGAATTTTCTCCTTTTTGGCTGTTCTACAGCCTGTTCAATTTCCAGACCGTCCCGCAGCGTCACACGGATGCGCTCTCTGGACAGGACGGTGACCTTTTCCAGCAGCTGATAGATCGTGCCGTCATCCCAATCCGTGAGTTTGTTCGATGTGCTTTCCAGCGCCATTGTGACCCTCTGCATGCGGTGGTTTGCTTGATCCTGCTCTTGCCGCAGCTGTTGGATGATGGCCTTGCGGCGCTTGAACTCTGCCATTGCCGTGGAGATAGATTGAAACCGCGCGGTGTAACCGTCTGCGTTGTCCGCATCGGCGGCCTCGCTCAGCAGGGCGGTGAATTGCCGCCCCAGGTCTGCTATGGCGCGGTCAATGTCTCCGAGGCTCATGTTCTCACCGGGGATGGGGGATAGCTCCTGTTCCATCGTATCTTTAAGCTGCTCTGCCAAAGCGCTATGATTGGACATGACGGAGTTGATGGCGTTCAAAATTGCCTGTTGGAGCGGTTCTTCATCCAGTGTCGGAGAGTTCAGACAGTATTTCCTGCCATAGTCCAGACGGCTCGTGCAGCGCCATACCGCGCGTTTTTCGCCATGCTGTGTCCATACGACACGCCGGTAAGCCGTACCGCATTCCGCACAGAACAGCAGACCGCTGAGCGCGTATTTGCCGCTGAATTTTCCACGGCCCGTGGGGGCGCTTTTTCTTGAGCGGCCGTCCTGCGCGCGGCGCCGCGCGAGTTCAAGCTGCACGGCATCGAACATCTCATGGCTGATAATGGCTTCATGATTGTTTTGGATCAGGACTTTGGCGAGCTGCCCTGTGTTTGGGATCGATTTTTTACTGATGCAGTCTTTAACGAAGGTTTTCTGGAGCAGGGCGTCTCCGCAATATTTTTCATTGGTGAGGATGGAGCGCAGGTTGCTGGTGGTCCAGTCTGTGGTTCCAACGGCGTTCCGGAACCCGCCGGCCACCAGCGCCAGACGGATATCCCGGATGCTTTTTCCGGCAAGGTACCATTCAAAAATCCGCCGGACAGTTTCTGCTTCCTCTGGAATGATCACAGGATTCCCGTCGGGCCCTTTTTCATAGCCCAGCAGGGTTTTGTACTGGAAGGTGACTTTGCCGTCTTTGATGGACTGGCGCTTGCCCCAGCGGACATTGGCGGAGATGGATTCGCTCTCAGACTGCGCGAAGGCGGCGTGGAGCGCGATGAGGAATTCACTTTCCGGGTAGATGGAGTTGATGTTCTGCTCCTCGAAGATCACGGCGATGCCAAGGCTCCGCAGCTCACGGGTATAGCTGATGGTATCCAGCGTATTTCTGGCGAAGCGGGAGACGGATTTGGCAAGGATCATGTCGATCTTGCCCTGTCTGCACTGACGGATCATACGCAGGAAATCCTTGCGCCGGCAGGTGGAAGTTCCCGTGATGCCCTCATCCGCGAAGATATCCACCATTGTCCACTCCGGATTTTTCATGATCTTTTCGGTGTAGAAGGCTTTCTGGTTTTCGTAGCTGGTCAACTGCTCCTCATCACCGGTGGAGACGCGGCAGTAGGCGGCAACACGCAGATTGCGCTTCTTGGCCTGTTCCTGCGGAGATTCGTTTTTTGCCGGAATGACGATGATCTTCTTTTCCGGATGAGACTCTGTCATGCGCGCTCACGCTCCTTATATTGCACTGTTCTTTTGGTGTGTTTCGATAGTATGCGCATCTGCCTACGCTTCCAGCCATTGGCCGTTTTTCAGCAGAAGGCATACCGTGTCACCGTGGCATTCGATTTTGCGTAGGCTCTGCTTCAGAAGCGCGGCATCCAGCGCGTCCATTTTCGGGTGTGTTTCAAAGATGCTGCGGAGACGGTGGGATTCATATTCCTCCGTTTTGACGCTCGCCAGCTTTAGGGACGCGACCTCCAAGGCTTTCTGCCGTGCGGCGTCCTCATCTACAGGCGGTGTCTGCAGCAGCGTGTCCAGTTCCTGCTGGAGCTGCCGGATCTCTGCCGTGTCGCAGACGGCGGATGCCGCCATACTGATCTGCAGAGGATTATCAATCAGGTGATTCAATGCCGTGCATATTCTTTTCGCTGCGCTGCCGGGGACTGCGCTGCCGCACAGCTTATAGAGCTCGGCTTGCGCGGGGAGCGGGGGAGAGACTGTGCGGTTCTGCCTTCGACGCTCCCGCACGGCTTGGAGCTGCTCTGCGGGTATGATCGGGGGATAGAGATCCGCTCCAACATAGCGGCTGTCCTCCAGAATACGGGCTACCATATTTTTGTTCCAGGACTTACCGGTGTGGTAGGGGAGCGCTTTTTGGTTCAGCTCGTTTGCCAAGCACTGGAATGACGCGCCGGCGAGGTACCGTGTGTAGACGTACCGCACCGTTTCGGCCTCGTTGGGAGAAGGGACGATGTCCCCAAGCTCCATGCGGTAGCCAAAGACCATTTTTCGTTTGCTTGCCATCGGTTTATTTTTTCCTTTCAATGTGTTCCGGAAGCTCCAGCCCGTTGATCAGGCGGAAGCGGATGGTGCTGTTATCCTGAATGGTGATCGTCTCAACCAATTCGCTGAACAGTGCCTCGTCGAAGGTCATCAGCAGATCCGGCCCATCTTCCAGAATGTCCAGAAGCTCCTGTGTGCGTTGAACTGACTGATCGTCTTCGGAACGGAGGATGCGGGATTTTTTCAGTTTTGCCTCGCGGCGCTGTTCGGCCAGTTGATTGCTTTGGAATATAAAAATATCAGGATCGACCACGGCCTGCTGCTTGAGCTGGGCCAATAATCGTTCCTGACACGCAATGTCCGCTATTTGCTTATTGAGTTCTACAATATCCTCGCTCCAAAGCAGCTTGCCGTTTTTGGCAGTTTGGAGATCCTGAATGAGCTGGGTCAGCACCTGATCGCCATGATGCTTGAGCGTGAAATATATCCGAAGAAATGCTTCTGTGATCTCCGTTTCGGGGATCTGCATGGTTGGGCAGCTCCCGGCATTTTTATTATGTGTCTGGCAGATCCAGTAGGCGGTGCCGCGGGTTTTCTTTCGCTTGCAGAACGCGCCGCAATGTCCGCATACGATCTTCCGTGAAAGGGGATGGGGGGCGGCGGCACGAGGGGGAATGACGGCGCTTTTTCGCGATAGAAGCTGCTGTGCCTTATCAAACACCGTGCGGCTGACGATGGGAGGATGACTTCCTTCGATAAAATATTGGACTCCCTCACCCTTATTCTCTATTTTCCGGTGGGGGAGAGTGAGTGTGGTGTAAGTTTTCCCCAGCAGGGAGTCCCCGACATATTTTTCATTTCGCAGAATGTATTGGATGCTGCGAACCTGCCAGAAGGGGGTGTTTTGCTTGGTGGGGATGCCCAGCGCCGTGATCTCCTTTGCGATATCCTCCATGCTGATGCCAGAGAGGTAGCGGTCGAAGATCTGGCGGATGATGACGGCTTCTTCCTCAATGACCTCAAGCCGATTTTCAACCAGCCGGTAGCCGTAGGGGGCACAGTGAGTGGAGAAGGCGCCGCGCTGCATCCGCATTTGGTAGCTGTGGCGCATCCGCTCAGAGATCGCTTCACTTTCCTTTTGGGCCAGAGCCGAGAAGACCGCGGTGAGTGTTTCGCCGGTGGCCTGCGCGGTGTCGATGTTTTGCTCCTCAAAGTAGACGCTGATGTCGAGAGCCTTCAGTTCCCGTACAGCCGCCAGACTTTCCTTGGTGTTCCGGGCGAAGCGGGAGATGGATTTAACGAGGATGCGGTCGATTTTTCCACTGCGGCAATCCTCCATCATCCGTTGGAAGTCCTCCCGCTTTTCAGTGGAGGTGCCGGTGATGCCTTTGTCTGCATAGACATCTACAAACGTCCAATTCGGATCGCTGTTGATGAGCTTTGCGAAGTAAGCGGTTTGGGCGGCGTAGGAGTGGAGCTGGTCACTGGAGTCCGAGCTGACGCGGGCGTATGCCGCTACCCGGAGTGGGCGCGCGTGGTCCTGATCGGCGGCAGGGATGATGATACGACGCGGTGAGGGATTCAGAGCAAGAGAGCCGATGTTTTTTTCACGGTTGTTCATTCCTTTGCCACCTCCTTCGTCAGCAACACACAATACCATAAAACATCCGCAATAGCTATCCTAAAAGCGAAGAAATCAAAGAGAAATAATAATGTCCGCGCCAAGCTGTACCCTCAGCCGCGCGGCGATCTTTTTGGCTTCGCTGCCGCTGACGAGACCCTGCTCCCGCAGGCTGCGAAGCATGGTGACGATGCCGAGATAATCTGCGTTTGGATTCATTCGGATTCCTCCTTTTGTGATTTAATTTGAGCTATAATGAAAACTCCCAAGCCCACGTTACAAATGGGTTTGGGAGTTTTCGTTATGGTGCCCTTATGGGATGGTCTCGATGCTGAAAACATCCGCGATGGGAATACTCTGCCGGTCCGTCATCTGGATCACGCCGTTGACCGCGTCGATCCGCTTGACCTCTCCGGTGACAGTTTGGTAGCTGCCGCCGTTCTTCCGTTCGTCCGGCACAAAGTGGGTGATGGACGCCGTGGGCCTGCCGGGAAGCAGCTCCTGGAGGCGCTGCAATTCCGCGTCCACTCGCGTCATTTCGTATTCGTCCAGTTCCATGCGCTGGTCCGTCAGCCGCCCGGTTTCCGCAATGGCAGCGCTGTGGCCGGTCAGGGCGGCAAAGGGGGAAAACTGCGCCGCACGGTCATAGAGGGACATTCGCGGATGTTTTGGCGAATCCGGATGGGGCAGACGAATGATGTCATCGTATTGTCCGCTCATGCCTTATGCCCTCCGATCTGCTTATTCCGCTCCTTGGCGGTAGCACCTTCCAGATAGCTCCCGCCATTCAAAATGGCGTTTTTGCCGAACTTCTTTTTAATGTCGAGCATGGCTTCCTGAATTTTGCGTTCCCGTTTCAGTTTAGCTTCTTCCTCCTGCAACCGCTGCTCCTGCACTTCAACGTTGTCAAACAGATTGAACTGCACCGGGGCTTCCGGCTCCTGCTGTGCCATATCTTCGCCCACCAACCGATTGGCTGTGATGGTAAGTCTCCGAATAGACAGCTTCGGATTGACCTTTGCGTCATAAACGTCAAGAACGGCGTCCGTGATGCTCCGGGCCGAAGATGTTTTTCTCGGCAGATTTGCTGTTCCGTGGGTGTGCTTGGGGATCTTCCTGCCATAGCGGTCTGTCACGGTCTCGCCGTGGTAGCTGCTGCCAGCGGTGTTTTCAATGTCATATCCCACCGTCAGGGTCAACTGATCCGTTACCAGTTTCTTTTCCAACAGATCCAGCGCGACGGCTTCCGCCATCTCCCGTACAACCAACCGTGCTTTCTCAAAGGAATACGGGCATTGGAGAACCTGCCCGGAGCAGATGCTGTTCGTTTCCGGCCGGTATGCCTTGATATCCTGCATACGGCACGGCTCCCAGCCCCATGCGTGGTCGATGAGGAGCTCAGCGTTGGTGCCGAACATTCGATAGAGCAGTTCTTCGTTGTAGTATTCGTTCGGCTTGCCGATAGAGCATCTTGCAACATCCCCCATGGTGTAGATGCCGATGGTTTCCAGCTTCTTTGCATAACCGCGCCCAACCCGCCAGAAATCTGTCAGCGGGCGGTGCGCCCAAAGCTGCTCACGGTAGCTCATTTCGTCAAGCTCCGCAATGCGGACGCCATCTTTGTCCGGCTGGACGTGCTTCGCCATAATGTCCATAGCGACCTTGCAGAGATAGAGATTGCTGCCGATGCCCGCCGTGGCTGTGATGCCCGTGGTGTGCAGGACATCCGAGATCATAACCTTTGCCAACTCCTGGGCGGTCATGCGGTAAGTTTGCAGATAGTTCGTCACATCCATCATCACCTCATCGATGGAATAGACATGGATGTCCTCCGGGGCGATGTATTTCAGGTATACGTTGTAGACCTGGGTGCTGATCTGGATGTATTTTGCCATCCGAGGAGGGGCAATGAGATAATCTACCTCTCTGGATGGGTCAGCCGCCAGTTCATTGGCGTTGAAGCTCTTTTCGGAAAGGCAGCCAGCTTTGCGCCGCCGTTCCGCGTTGACTTCCTTGACACGCTCCACCACTTCAAAAAGCCGTGCTCTGCCGGAGATGCCGTATGCCTTCAGGGAGGGGGACACGGCAAGGCAGATGGTTTTCTCCGTCCGGCTGGCGTCAGCCACCACCAGATTGGTGGTCAGAGGGTCGAGCCCGCGCTCCATGCACTCCACGGAGGCGTAGAAAGATTTCAGGTCAATGGCAATATACGTTCGTCCGTTTTGCTGCATGGCGCACCTCCTCACTCGTAGTGGTGATAGTATAGCACAGCACCGCAAATCGAACAAGCGTTTGCATAAAACTTTCGGCTGGATTCTTGTGGAAACAGCCGATTTCAAAAATAGGGGTATCATGTTACAATGGTGCCTGTTTGTGGAAAGGGAGGAGAACTATGCTTTATACAACGGAAGAGGCAGCTGTCATTTGCGGCTTTTTGAACGCGCATTTGGCGCAGGCCGGTGTGGAAGCGTCTGTGCGGAAACGAAACGCCGCGTTTCAGTGCGGTGTCGCAATGGGAACGCTGCAGCCGGATGATTACAGATGGGCGGAGAATGTTCTCTGCTTTCTGAAGCCCTGCTGGTGGCAGTTACATGAAGATCATAGAGCCTTAGAGAATGTGCTGTTGAAAACACATCTTTTAGCTCAGAAATAAAAACAGAGGGCCGC
>NZ_JACOQI010000008.1 GCF_014297285.1 Dysosmobacter segnis | reverse complement strand
GAATACAAGACGGTGGTGCATTGAGCAATATTATCCCAGCAGCAGAATTTAGAAAGGTGTGATATAAGTGAATGATATGAAAACTCCTCGGATAACAAAACTCACGGGATTACACGGCTTATCCCAGTTCTAAGATAAGCCAGCCATACTGCCGACCTCCATGGCCTGCCGCTGTGCCGAAGTTACTCCCAGCTTCTCGTTGAGTTCATCGGCCATGTCCTCGTTTCTGGCTTTGTCTGCGGTGTTCCAGTCGGACGGGTAGTAGCCGCTCTCGCCTCGTTTGATGCAGATGAGGTCACCGGTGCTTTTCAAAGTAGAGAAGCACATATCGGGAAGACCCTCGGCGAGTTTTGGGGAGAAGCACTCTTCTTCAGTCTGAATACTCCAGTCACCGAAATTCCAGAGATGGACATACAGTTCTCCGTCATCCACCTGAATCTCCCGCTGTTCAAAGCCTTCACCCCAACCGTCCGAGGCCTGGCCAGAGATGTAGTCCTTTAGGGTATCCAGTTCTTCGGGTGTAAGTTCACCGACCACTTTGCACTCGGCAACGCCCCAGAGTTGGCCTTCTCGCTCCTCTGCGGTAAATACGACGGATTTAACCTTGCGGTCGACACTGTCCTCTCGACCATACCAGCGCATGATGCCTCGCTCGGCTTCCTCCGACATACGGTTTTTGATGAGAGCGATCAGGATGGAGTCCTCATATTCCATGAGCGCTCGGCCAGTCAGCATTTCAGGCTCCTCGCTGGTGTCGCTCCAGTCATCCTTAGTGTAGAGGTCAGCGTGCAAAGGCATGTACAGCTTCATCATCGTCGGCTCGGGCAGGATGAGACTGAAGCTGTCCTCGCCAGGAATCAGAGATAGGGTTCGTCCATTATCCCATTTCATTAAGAACTGACCAGCATCATCAATGCGCTGAAGCGTTCCCATCGTGCCAGGTTCTACGGGTGCGTAAGGGTCTTCCATACTGTTGAGTCTGATGCGGCTACCGACAGGATACTGCTCCCACAGAAACGCCAGCCACTCTCTCGTGATTTGTTTCATTTCCATTCCTCGTTTCTTTGTTGTTTCATTGGGCGGTTGGTAAGTGAACACTATACCCGCCCTTGCCACATAAAGCCAGGACAACCTTTTGGCTCAGTATCAACCTCTATCATTTGGCATATACTAAACATAAGCGAATACTGCAAAACGGCAAATTTCTTATTTTTTGCCGATTTGCAGTTGACAACTTAGGCGCTGATGAGTATGATATAACTGCAATACGGCAAATTCGGATTCTTTTTGCCGATTTGCAGTTCTCGCTGAAAGGAGTGCTACATCATGGCAGAGTTTTTAACTGCGCTTTCAAACGCAGGCAATTTTACGCGGGACGATTTTGCCCTTGTCTACAGGGCAAAGAATAAGGACGCCACAGAGTCTTCCTGTCGCTTTGTTCTGCAAAAGCTCTTGGACAGCGGTTCCATTGCCCGAGTTGGAAGGAACAATTATTGCGTGAATGATAAGACCTCGAGAAAGTACACCCACGAGTATTCTGACCTTGCAACTTCGGTCGCCGGTAAGATCCGAGAGACCTATCCGGAACTGGACTTCCGCATTTTTGAACTTGTCCAGCTCAACGAGTTTGTGAATCACCAGATTGCACATAATGCCGTGTTCATCTTTGTAGAAGGCGACCTCGGAGAGTATGTCTTTGACACTCTGAAAGAAGAGTATGCCGGACACATCCTGCTCAATCCCAATGCGGATATGTACCACCAGTATTGGGCGGACGATATGCTCGTTATCAAGAAACTGATCACGGAGGCACCAAAAGGCACCGACGAGTTCTGGCATACTGACTTGGAAAAGATGCTCGTAGACATTGTTTCGGATAAACTGCTTCGCTCCTGTGTGAACCAGGGCGAATACAAGACAATTTTCACGCAGGCTTTCAAAGATTTCTATATTGATGAAAGCCAACTCTTCCGCTATGCGCGGAGAAGGAACGCTAAGGCCAAGGTGCTTGAGCAGATAGACAAATCACTGTTAAGAACGGAGTAAGGCCATGTTGAAGAAAGAGAATTTTACCGAAGAGCACATTCGCGATCTGCAAAGTGCCAGCCATCGGGACCCTTTGCTTCTGGAGCGTTCCGTGTACGCCTTTGGCCTGTTGGAGGCCATCACGAGAGTCGGCATGCCGTTCATCTTTAAGGGCGGCACCTGTCTGATGCTGCTGTTGGAGCGTCCCATGCGTTTGTCCACCGACATCGACATCATCGTTGCGCCGGGTACCGACCTGAATACTTTTATCGAGGAGGCCGGCAAGATATTCCCCTTTGTGAGTGTTGAGGAACAGGTCAGAAAGGGCAAAAACAACATAGAGAAGCGGCACTTCAAGTTCGTCTACGAGTCGCCGGTCATGGAGCGTAGCATCTATATCCTTTTGGATGTGCTGTTCGAGGATGCGAAGTACAAGCGGCTCATCGCCAAACCCATCAAAAACGAGCTGATTCTCACTGATGGAGAGGATCTGACGGTGCAGATCCCCAGCGTGGAATCTATCCTGGGTGACAAGCTGACAGCGTTTGCACCGCACACCACCGGCATTCTCTTGAACAGCAACAAGGATATGGAGATCATCAAGCAGCTTTACGATGTGATGACTCTGATCGAAGTGGCAGAGGATTTTACCGAGGTGCGGGAAACCTACTACAGCCTCGTGCAGGACGAGATCGCATATCGTGGTCTTGACATCGGCCCCGGGGATGCGCTCAGAGATACATACAACGCTGCGGTGAGTATTGCCTCCCGCGGCAAGGTCAGCAAAGAGGATTATGTCTCTTATCTGCAAGGCCTCCGTGATGTGCGCAGCCATATCTACGTAGAGAACTTCTCCGCAGAAGAGGCGTCCAAGCGGGTTCCGGTCGTTATGTACCTGGTCGCCTGTCTGCTCAAAAATGTTCCTTTTGAAAAGGACATTGACTCCGCCGCTTACTTGGGAGCAGGCTTCATCTCAGATGAACTGAAAGCCTTGAAGAGTCTGCGGAAGGTCGCTCCGGCCGGCTATGCCTGCGCCGTGAAAGCGGACAGGCTGTTAAACGAATAAAGCGCAGTTAAAAGCCAAGGCCAACCACGGCCTTGGCTTTTCGTCTGCAATGGTGCAATTAAGGTCAGGAATTTATGCCGAAATGGTGCAATTAACTCTACCGCACATCATCATAGGTCGATCACAGGCGTAGATCCGTGTCGAGGGCGAAGTCACCATTATCTGGCCAGTCCATATTGTTTTCATGCTCGGTGAAAAATGAGCCATACTGAACGGTATCGTTGTCCAAGTCCTCCTTGACATCTCGAAAACCGAGTTCAGCCTCACCGGTCGGGAAATATATCCACCTGCCTTCAAAAGTGAATATGTAGGTGAACTCAATGCCGATTTCGCCTGGATCATTAAGCTCGTCCAAAGTCTTATGCACGGCTTCGCAGTCGGACCAGCCCTCATCACGGTTATAAGCAATCGTCACATTGGGCTGTGGGGTGCTGTGATTGTGAGGCAGATCTGGGTTGGGCTCAAGCTTCGACCGTAGGAAGTAGAGGTCGCCCAGTTGTATAAGGGATTCTACCTTTTCTTGCTTGTCGTAGTGTTCAGCCAGTATTGCACCGTTATCGTCGGGATAGCCATTGTAGTGGCAGAATATCATGAGATACTCGTCCTCTTCGATCTGCAAGGCTATGTAGCTTCTTGTTCCCATAGGTTCTCCTTTACATTGATAGTTCCTGGCCCTGGGTAGGCTCTTGAGCCTGGGTTATATCCTTCAAGTACTTGGGGTCCAGCACGACCTCCGATTCATCACGGCCATTAAACAGTGCAAAGATATGTTCTTTATCGATCTGCGCTTTATACACTGTGCCGTCCTCATCAAAGCGACGGGCAAACCAGTCGGCAGTCTCATAGTCCAATGTCCACGACAAAGCCAGAAGGTTGTCGCTGTTGATGGTAGTCACGCCGCGGTATACTGTGACCGTATCATCCAGTTCTGCAAGCTGGGCTTGTTCCGCTTCGTCCATCAGAGCTGCGGGGTCGGAATGTCTGAACATCTCTGTGAGCTGTGTGTGGCTTACTTCTGCATCTCTGTTATCCTGCCACAGTTCTTCCTCGTTCAGCCGCTCTGCTTCAGATAGCGAATGCGGGTAAAGATACGGAAACTGATTCATGCTTTTGTCCTCACTTTTCTTAGGTTTTGGACTGGGCGATCCCGAGACTCAAATAGATGAGGGCCTCCTTCTGAACATTGGCAGGCAGAGAGGAAAGGAAACTGCGCAGTGCCTCAGAAGAGGTGGGCGCATCTGCCTGATGCTCGCTGGTGCAGCAATCGTCGCAGATCTTCTCTCTGCGGATGATGACCTCATCACTCTCGGCTCGAAAGCTGAGGAGATCATTGGGGCGGAAGCCCAGAAATACACGAAGTGCATAAGGAATCGTAGTGTTGCCGCGCTTGCCGAGAATGCGATAAATCTTAGCCATAAATGGTCCTCACTCCAAAATAGTTTTGGCAAGGCAGATTCCGTGTTCCTGGCAGAACAGCGGACAGCCATTGCAGGGGGGGGCATTGAACTCACCGTCGAGTTCGTCCTCGTCGAGGACTCGGATCACGATTTCATCCTCGTCGGGGTCGTAAAAGGCTTCAATGATCGAGTCCCCATCCAAGCCGAGAAGCTCGGCGACGGCGGAATCGATCTTCAGGGTAAACTCAAACATGGTTTTAGTCCTCCGTATAGTTTGTTTTGAAGTCGAACAGGGTCATCTGACTCTTCTGTTCGTCCAGATACAGGTGGTTGGCTGCGGCTTGCTTTTCCAGGTCGCAGTTTGCGATCAGCAGTTCTTCATACAGCGCACCAGCCTCCTTGCTCTGCTTCATAGAGTGAAGTCGAGTTTGGACAAAGGTGTCAAACCCATGCTTTTCAGCAAGTCCACGGATGTATGGGTCGTTGTTATAGGTGATGAGGAACTTCACTTCCCCATGGTGCTGTTGATTGACCTCGCTCATAAAGCTGAAGAGGATGTCATGCTGCTCTATGTCGAAGTTGGCTTTCGAGTACATGTCCTCGGTCACTTTGTAGGGCGGGTCAAGCAGAATGAAGCTCCCTGGGCAAGCTGCGTAGGTAATTACATCCTTGTAGTCACGATGCAGAATGATTGCATCTCGAATGCGGTTGTAGGCGCTCATCAAACGAGGCAGTCTTTGCGACATATCCCTCCTGGCGATTCCGAAGGTTTGGCCGGTGGAGGAAAAGCTGTAGACCTGATTCTCGAGGAAGGCAGCCGCATTCTGGATGTCTTCCCAGCTGGCGTCATAGAAGATTTGGGATGTCTCAATGACATCGTCAAGGATGTTGGGGACGCCCTTGAGCCTATCCTTGTTTTGCTTGAACGCAAGTTCACCGTTAATGGAGAGGTACAACCGGCCTAACAGATAAGCCAGCTTCTCGTTATTCTGGATCACACGGAACAGGTTCACGAGATCGCCATTGTAGTCGTTGAGGATTTCTTTCTCTGCTCTTGGCTTACGGAAGAATACCTCGGCGCTGCCCATGCAAGGATCAATGTAGACTGTGTGCTTCGGCATCACTGACAAAATGGTATTGACGATGCAACTTTTATTTCCTGTGTAGGGCAGGGGACTGGTTGATGCCGACAAAGTTAAGACCTCCTTCGAGGTCGTAGGTGTATGGACAGGCCAGACGCAAAAAGAAAGGTCGTTTTCTATGTATGGCTCAATCCATACACACAAAACGACCTTCATCATATTTCTGCTATTCAGTTGTGGGGTCCATCTCTGGCCCAATACCAAACTAGGTATCTGTTCATAGGCTCCTCCTTTTCTTGATTTATCTAAAGTGGACAGTATCATTTTGTATGCGTGTCCACTTTATTAACAAAAAATTCATAATTTAGGGCGAAAAAATGGGCCGACTTCTCGAATGTTCTTCGAAAAATCGGCCCAAAATGGCGGGGGCTTCGGTTCAAATCCTGTCTAACCCCTCAATATTCACTTCGGTATCTTTTTATCCCAACCTCAAATTTGGGTACGAAAAAACCTTAGAACCGTTGCGGTTCTAAGGTTTCCTCGGTGCGTATCTATTTTGGTCGCACATCATGTGATGCGTGACCAATTTAGATACATGCTGAAAATAGGAAAAATCGAGAGCTAAAGCGGCTTTGCGCTGTTTCAGCCATATTTTTTGCTTACAATTTCCCGTGGTAGAGAAAAGTCGAGGGATTTTTAAGAGTGACCAAAATAGATACAGCCTTATATTCCCCCTCTTCTTCTATTCTTCAAGAGCCAGCGAGAAGGCCGGTCTCATATATTCCTGTGCGCTCCGGCTCAATCCACATTCTGTTGCAAGGCGGTTCCAGTTTTCTCGGACGGTTTTCAGGACATCCGCCGCCATAGCAGCTGCGTCCTTGGTGCTGATCTCACAATACGGTGCGATCTCCAGCGCAAGGTCGAGGGAGATCGTCGCATCGTCCTCGTTTACGCAGAGGGACAGCTCGTCACCCTCCGGGACGGGGTTTACATCGTACAAGGGTGAGAGATGCCAGCCATCCGCCTTGAGGATAAAGCCATGATTCCTCATGTGGTCATCCGTATTGGAAACAGCCATATTGAACACGATCCGCTTCCATAGCTCTGTCAAATCTCTCTTGGGAGCAGCGCCGTTGGCCTTGATAAAGGACACCAGTTCAAGATAACTGGAGCCGTCCGCTGCCGATGCTCCATCCGTTTTTCCAAGCATTGTCATGGCGGACGCGAAATGGATCCGTGCAGCACCATTCCGGTCAAACCTGCGTACAAGGAAGGTGCTTCCGTACTTAGAGAAGTCGATCAACATGGACTCAGGAACATCCAAGCCACAAAGTCTTGCAAGGTCATGGGTGACCTTTTCCCATGCGCCCACATTGATATCGTCGTGCTTGGACGGGAACTTGGCGATCCATAGATTCCCCTTTGTATCCAGAACGGTGGCCTTCGGACGAGCGCCGCCCAGCGAGGAACCGGGCTTAATGAGCTGATTGATCCATTTCTGCTCAAGACCGGACTCGTCGTTTTCGAATTGGCGGGAGGCTTCCTCCAGCGTTCGCAGACTGGTCCAGGGAGGAGTCGGGGTTTCCGAATCATCCGAAAGGAACGGCCCGTCTTTGTCCAGCTTGAAGCGGATCGCTCCCATCCGAGTCTCGTCGTAGACGCCCATCAGGAAGTCACTGTCTAATAGCTTTCGAGGCTTCCGGCCTTCCTGTTCCGCCAGTATTCTTTCTCTGCGCGTCATCAGCAGACGACCCCAACGGTCGGGGGAAGAGTCAGCGAAAAGACCGAACACATTTTTTGCACCGGTGGGATACTGTCGCCCGGCATACAGTTGAAGATCCGGGTCGAGATACATATAGTTTGCGCTGCTTTTTAACCAGTCAGCATCATACTCGAAGGAATAGCTTTCACGGCCGCGGACATTCTCCACGAAGAGCGTTCCCAGGAAGTTTGGCGTTGTAAATTTGAAGCTCTCATAGACATAAATTATTTTTTGGTTTGACGCCACGGTCAATCACCTCCGTTTCGTGGTGCTCTCTTGCGAGTGGTAAGTTCAAGGTCTTGGAGTTTACGCCCCAGCTCGTCATCCTTTGCAACGAGCAGGAGGTCTTTATCCATATTGTTCAGTGCGTGCAGGACTGCGGCATAGATCCCAATCGCGACAGAGGGGTTTCCCTTTTCAACATTCCACACTGTGGCTCGGCTCACACCGGCTCTTTCCGCGACCAATTCGGCAGACAGATGCCGCCGTAATCTGGCAAGTTTGATCTGTTCTCCCAGCTGTTCTAAAATCGCCTGCGTCTGCGGCAGCACAGCAACACTCTTTCGTCCCATTCTGCACATCACCTCTACATCATCTTTGTGCTTGTTATTATAGACGATACATCTATAATTGTCAATAAATAAAGACATTAAAAGAGGTGCTGCCTGCGATTATCCCATACTTCATTGTGTGCTGTCCATCTTACCGATATACATCTGGACTTACACCCACGCCACGACCTCGGCCAAGCGTGAAGCAGCAAAAACAATGGGCAATATCCTATCCCGTGCGGTATAGCCCTTTCCGCTATCCGCTTAAAGTGCTCCCCAAGTCAAGGACATTTTCATTTGACCCATAGCGGCAGCATACCGGCGGGGTACTCACCTGTGGTGATGTAGTTGTAATATTCGTTAGGGGATAGCTTCGCCAGATCCCACTGGCAGCGGTCGTTGTTGTAGTAATCCATCCAGCGGTCAATGGAGGCTTTGGCGGCCTCAAAAGACGTCCACCCCGGGATCTCACTGGCCAGTTCGTCCTTCATGTGCCCGAAGAAGCTCTCTTGGGGCGCGTTGTCCCAGCAGTTCCCTCTGCGGGACATGGACCGCCGCAGCGCGCTGTTCTCCACCAGTTGGATGAACTTCAGACTGGTGTAGTGGGTACCCTGGTCGCTGTGGATCACGGTCTCCTTGCTCAGCGAGATCCCATGGTGCTTTACCAGTAGCTGGACCGTTTCCAAAACAAAATCCACTTCCAGCGATTCGCTCATCGCATAGGCCAGGACCTGCTTTGTGCAGGCGTCCAGGATCGTGGAGAGGTAGCAGAATCTGCCGCGGAGCGGGATGTATGTGATGTCCGTCAGGAGGATGGCTCTCGGCCCATGAGACTCGAATTCCCGGTTGACCAAATTCTCCGCGGCGCTGCCCATTCGGATGGATCGCTGCAATCTGCGGTAGGGATTCGGCTTTCGGATGGGGCAGGTGAGCTTGTATTTCCGCATCAGACGGCGGATCTTCTTCACGTTCATTCGGATACCCATGTGCAAAAGCCGCATATGAATGCCGCGAACGCCCTTTGCGTAGCCCCGGAACCGGTATGCCTCCAGGATCTGTTCGAATGCCGCCCGGTCCTTCGCCTCCCGCAGCTCTCTGTTTTTTTCAGAACGCACCCAGTTGTAGTAGCCGGAGCGGGAGACACCTGCCAATTCGCACAGGTCTTTCACGGTGAGGATGTTGTTCCGATCCGCCAACGCGGCGCAAATGGCCTCAAATCTCTCTCCGGCGCTGTCCATGGCTATTCTCCCGGCTTGCCGTGCAGCCGCATGACTTTTTTTAAGAACGCCATCTGCTGCTGGAGACACAAAATCTCCCGTTTCATGCGTCTGGCGGCCTCGTCAGACGGGGCGGACACCTCCTCTGTCTGGTTGTTCCCGCCGCCTGGTATACGCACACCGCCCCGGGCGCCCTCATGAAAGCCATCCGGCGATCTGGCCTCCCGCCGGATGCGCTTTGTAGTATTGTCTTGACAAAGGCAACCCCCGGCTATGCCGGGGGAGAAAAAGAGCTTATAGCGAGGGGCGGAGTAGACAAGAAAAAGTCTCCAAGTTAGAGTGAATGAAAGGTTTGCCGACCAAATTCACAAAAACAAGGAGACTGATTCATGAAAAATCCAGATATCAGTAGTTTAGAACATACCAGTTGGCGGTGTCAATACCATGTAGTATTTGCGCCTAAGTATAGAAGGATGGAAATCTATCGGGAAATTCGAGCGGACATAGGTGTAATCATAAGAAAATTATGCCAACAAAAGGGAGTAGAGATTATAGAAGCAAATGCGTGTCCGGATCATATCCATATGCTAATCAGTATCCCTCCAAAGTATAGCGTATCGCAGATCATGGGGTATCTAAAGGGAAAAAGCAGCCTGATGATATTCGACCGACACGCAAATCTCAAGTACAAGTATGGAAACAGACATTTCTGGGCCAGAGGGTATTTCGTAGATACAGTAGGGCGAAACAAAAAAGCAATTAAAGCTTACATCCAAAATCAACTGCAAGAGGACCAAATAGCCGACCAGATAAGCATCAAGGAATTCGTAGACCCGTTTACGGGTAGCAAGAATACCAAGGCATAACAAAAACCCCTTAAGGGGTAGCCCGAGAAAGCAATGCGATCGGCAAATCTTTTCGGGCCCCTTAAGGGGCTTTGTCCGCATAAAGCCCTTATAGGGCTTACTCAAGCCTCCGGCTTAGCCGGAGGTTTTGACTGTGGATCCGCTCGAAACCCAGAACTTCCGTGTTATAGCCCAGCTTGCGGAAGGCGGCTGTGCCGGTGTAGCCCTGGAGACTGAGCGCCCAGAACGCCTCCTTGAAAGCGAGGGTGTAGGATATGCTGTTTGCCGTCACCCGCAGCGTGTAGGGGTTTGCCTGCAGATGCTTCAGTTCCTCTGGTGTAAATTTCTTCTTCGTGCCCATACAGCACCTCCGTTCGGTAGTTCTATCATAACACAGGTGCGGCGCTTCTGACCCTATGGGTCAAATGCGTGTCCGCCGAACGGGGCCATGGGTCAAAATCTCGTGTCCATTTTCTTGGGTACAGTTTAGCTCCCGTTTGGGTCAGCGTTTGGGTCAGAAAAAACGGCAAGCAAGTTAGTGGACGTAAAAGTGCGGAAAAAGCCATGAAATCTACTGATTTCAGGACTTTTCTGGTTGCAGAGACAGGACTCGAACCTGCGACCGCTGGTTGTTGGTAAGGATGGATGATGTTATTCCCCGATTTCCGTTAGTCTCCCGTTGATTTGCTTAAAAGTGTTTACCGCAACATCAAAGTCCTGTTTTTCGTCTGTATAGAGCAGCGTGGTGTGCAGAGTCTCGTAGGTTATTCGGATATCAGCGTCAAAATATTTCTGCCACCCATCAAAGTCATAAGCGCCGGTGGGATCATATTCGGCAGAAATATTGCGTTTTCCGATATAGTAAGAATCCGTATCCTTCGTCAACCGCACCAACCGTTTAAGTTCGTCTGTTTCGGCCAGGAATGCCTGGATCTCCGGCATCTGGTACAGACGGGTCACATCATAGATATGGCGCACCTTACGGTTCAATGTGCCGCAGATGGCGTGGCGCTTTACGGACATGATTTTGTCGATGAAGGTTCGCTCAATATTCAGCGTGTTGATTTCCACAGTTTCCAGTTCAAACCGTTCGATATCATCGGTAAACCCACGGCTTTCCAGAAACTCCTGAATGCAGGTTTTCACCGGCATTTTCTGATACGGGTCTGGACGGACAGTACTTCCAATTTCAAGCTTCACACGGTTTTCAGGATTACCGAACCAAACATACATACTCTTGCTGCGGTTGGAGCGTTCCTCCACGATCTTCTCCGTTTGTGCGCCAGCCGCCATGATCGTTTCGATTTTCTTGATCGCTTTGTCGCAGGCTTTATCCGACAGTTCCATTCCCAGGAAGGTAAGGTCGATGTCCTCGGAAAAACGGTCAATGGAACCTGGGTAGCACTTGCTGAGAGAGGTGCCGCCCTTAAAAACGCACTGGTCTGCATAAGGACTGTCGGCCAGCGATTTCAGCATCATGACGATATAATAGTCGCGCTCGACGGCAGACTCGGAAATGTGTTTTTCATTGGCAACAACGGTGATCAATTCACGAAATTCTTCAGGATGCGTATGCAGTTTCATAAATCTCCTCCATAGTGGGATGCTTATATTCGGATAGGGTGGAGAGGTATTTATTCAGGTTGTTCTCCACACCATAATGATTCAAAATATTCCGCAGGAAAGAAATCGTTTTTTTCTGGTACCGCATTTTCTGGAGAACTTGTTCAAAAACTTTGCCATCGTATTCTTGCGCAAACTTTTCGCAGAACGTAATGAATTGATGATAGTTCAAGTCCTGAATTTCACCGAAATTTTGCAGCACTTCAAGCATATGGATCATACCCTTCACTTCCGGTGTATACACCAAATTGCAGAACTGCAGAAGAACATTACTGATGTTCTTGGTGCGTTGCTCGATCTCGGAAGAGAAAACCTCAACAGTTTTAGCAACCTGCGTGGTGAGTTTCAAACTGTTATACAAGGAATATCCGACAACAGTACCTTTGTCCGGTTCTGTGAAGGCCGCAACGATCTCCTTTTGGGACGGCGGAACAATACCATATTTACTTGTTTTAGGCCGATAATACGTTCCCTTTGCTATTCTGCAAAGTGAACCTGCTTTGCACATCCGACCAAGCGTCTGATAATACGCCTCCTCGCTGACCGCTTCGCTAAGTTGCTCGGTATATAGCTTACTGGCAAAGATCAATTCACTTTCCGGGAACTGCTCCATTGTCTGCGTGATGATTTGCGCACCGGTCACTCGCTCCACCTCCTGTCCCGATGATGTTTATATCTTATGCCGCAGCACGCGCAATGTCAAGTAAATTTCATTTTTACTTGACAATATTGTTTGCGGTTTTTCCGAGACTTATTCATAAAAATTTCAAGATGCCCGGAATGAGTTGCCTCGCTCCGGGCATTGCTGCTTTATTTCTCTGCGGTTGTTTCAGGCAGTGCCATCGCCTGAGCTTGCCGCTCCCGATCCTCAGCAGCGGATGGTGTGCTGAACGAAGCTATCAAAGATAATATATGACCTACGGCGACGCAGAGTTTTCCACCAAGCAGTTGGAAAAGGACTTTGGGGACGCCGCCTACGCGACGATCCGCAGCTTTGTCTTGAAATTTGAGAAGCTGGGACTGATCAAGTCGACGCAGTATGGAAATCGCATGAAGTATGCCGTTCGCGTGAATTAAAAAAGGGGGGGTGTCGGCTTTCTGCCGACACCCCCCTTCCGTTAAGCAGGCTGGTTCTCTATCTCTGTCCTTTTCACTTTGACAACTTCCCCCTTGTAGCCGCCCTCTGCCTTCTGGTTGATAAGACCGATGAACTTGTAGTAGATGTCCACTTGCTGGGTCTTTACACACGTTCGGCGGATTTTCCGTTGTTTCCGTCCGGCCCTGCCCACTCCAATTCCGTTCTGGGTCAAAACTGGGTCAGACACGGTGCGCCCGCACCCACGCCAACAGCGCCTCGTAGTCCATTGCGCCGGAGGCGACAGCCAGACCGACCTCGACAACCTCGTCGTTGGCGCAGTCCAACCGAATACCGTTGACCTCCAGAAAGGTCAGCATCACATACATACTGATGCGCTTGTTGCCATCCACGAAGGCGTGGTTAGAGATGAGCGCATAGCCCAGCCGAGCGCCCTTTTCCTCCCTAGTAGGGTAGAATTCCTGCCCGCCAAAGCCGGAAAAGACGTTCTCCAGCGCGGACTCCAGCAGAGTCTCATACCTGACGCCGATGCTCCCGCCAGTCTCCTCCGCGATGAGCCTGTGAAGCAGCAAGACCTTCTCTTTTGAGAATTTGATCATTTTGCAACTCCATAAACGCGGGCTTATATTTCTTTAAAATTCTTGCCGCCACAAAGTCGATCTTCTCGTCATCCGTCATGTCGATCAAGGGCGAATTGTCCAAATCAACCAACATATATTTGGGGCGGTTATTTTTGAAAATCACAGCCTGTCCATTCGTTTCAGCGATGCGCGTCACGCGGGAAAAATTCTGATTGGCCTCTGTCACGGAAACGATTGTGTTCGTATCAATGGTCATGGGAACACCTCCTTGCAGCACCTATTATACGCAAATTGTAGGTAAAAATCAACCTATTTTAAGGCGGGCTTTCAATCTGAACCGCATGGCGCGAGTGGCTGGTGCAGCGTAAAAGGAGCCGCGCGCATCCAAGGAAGTCTTGAATGCGCGCGTTATGTCCAAACCGCAAAGCCTCTGCTGCGGTATTTGCGAAATTTTCATCCTCTCTTACGATAGAGACCGCGTTTTCCATACACAGAGACCATGGAGGCACTGGAAAGCATAGATGAGTCTGAGCTAACGGCCTCAGAGCTTTCCTACTACATTGGCGTCATGAGCCGTATTCAGCAGATGGTGCTTGCCGCAGTCGGTTAACGATGAGAGGAGATGCAGAAAATGCAGATCAATCTGGGCCATGTCACTGCCAGTTTTACGCTGGATGTTTACGGCCATACAGAAAATGTGTTAGCAGTCCGCGGATCGGATTACAGGATTTTGTTTGACGGAGAAGGAGGGGGAGCGAACCATTCCTTTTTCGCCGCAGAGCAGCGGGGTCTACGCAATGAAGCGTGGTTCAAGCTGTAAAGTTCCATGCCATGTCAACCCTTATATTTAAATGGATAGACATGCGATAGGCAGCGAAATTATTGCATATTTGGTTAAGCCCGAAAAATCAAATAAAATATGTGGACAATCGTTTATAAACAGTATATACTGATTATAATAAACAGCTTTCGACACCAAAATAAATTGCCCCTCCGGGGCAAATTTTTTACAAAAACGCATTCCACCACACCATCGGAGGTGCTCTCATGTCCGTTTCAACTCCATTCCTCCACACCATCCAGCCAGTCTCCGAGGACCGCCCGGCAGAAGCGGTGGCAAGAGAGATTCTTGCGCTGATCCGCTCCGAATACCGCTACACGATCGCGGATCTGTGCCGTATGTTCTGCTGCGAGCGGCAGTGGATCGAAGATTTTTTCGTCCCAAACATCCGCCACATTCACGTCAATCATTTCTTCATGTCCTATATCATCCAACAGTTTGCGGACCGTCTCACTCCGGAGGAACAGTCCCATTTGATCCACGGGCACTACTTCCTCTCCGACGTGGATCTTGGCCGTTTCTGGCGGGAAAATGCGTCTGCCGCCGTCAAATGCCGGACCGTAGATCTGGCCGACTATCTGACTGACGGCCGCTCCCGCAAATCTCTCTCCGTAGAAAAAGCGCGCCACGAGGCTGCAAAGCGAGCAAAGGGGGAAGGGCAGCGTCACGATGCAGAAATGCGCCGTCTGCTTACCAGTGAAGGATATATGCTTTACACGTATCGGACGCAGTTCACGAGGTTCCTTTGGCAGCCGGTCCCGCTGCCGGAACTGTCTCCCCGGACTATCCGCAGTCTGGTTTCCACCACGCAGTATCAGCGACGGAACGGCCTCCCGTCAAACGGCGTTGCCAGAAAACGGCTGATGGAGCGCGGCTCCGTTCAGATCAAACTGGGGGGCAAGACCCTATGGGTCGAGACCCCCGCGCCGGACGGTGTCTGGACAGTTCCCACCGGGACATTGCCGTAATAAAGGTTTTTCCATGCATGCGCGCTCCCAAAAGGTCATTGTATCGCACATCCGCTGATTTCAGTCTGTGTAAAGTAGTTTACCATGTCACTTATTATTGGAAATTACAGCATATTTTGCGGCGTTTACCGCTGCTGATTTCCATGTATCGGCACCATGAATTTCATGCTGTCGCCAAATATCCGATCTGTCGACGTGTAAAAGAGGGACCGCTCTGAAACGGTCCCTCTTTTGAAAAATCGCAGTGTTGCTTTCGCTGGATCACATCTTTGCCAATGCCTGATCGAAGTCGTTCAGCAGATCGTCGGTATCCTCCAGACCGGAAGAAAGCCGGATCTGGCCCATAGTAATACCGATGGCCGCCAGCTCGTCGGGGCTGAGATCCCGGTGAGACGCTCTGGGCGGATAGGTCAGCGTGGTGCCGACGCCGGCCAGAGTGGGTACGAAGCGTACCAGCTGCAAATTGCTGATGAGTTTGTCGATCTCTTTCTGACCGCCCTTGAAGTTCACGCAGAGCATACCGCCGTAGCCGTTGCCCTCGAACTGCTTATCGGCCAGCGCCTTGCTGGGGGAGGATTCCAGACCGGGGTAGTAAACCTTTTCCACCTTGGGATGGCTCTCAAAGAACTTGGCCAGCGCCAGACCGTTTTCAGCCATCTTCTTTACCCGCAGAGGCAGCGTCCGCAGGCTCCGGGCCAGCAGCCAGGATTCCGTGGCGCCCAGATTCGCGCCGTAGAGACCCAGGTAGAAGCTCAGAGACTTGATGATCTCCTCGGAGCCGACCACCGCGCCGCCTACCAGGTCATCGTGACCGCCCAGATACTTGGTGGCGCTGTAAATCACCAGATCCGCGCCGTACTTGATGGGCTTGGCAATGATCGAAGTGGCAAAGGTGTTGTCGATAAACAGCTTGGCGCCGTTGGCGTGAGCCACGTCCGCCAGATGCTGGATGTCCGGTACGCTCATCAGGGGGTTGGCAATGGTCTCGCCGTATACCAGCTTGGTGTTGGGACGGATATAGTCCGCCACATCCTGCGTGTTGAAGTCGATGAAGGTGGTCTCCACGCCCCAGCGCTTCAGCTCATACTTCAGGTAGTAGAACGCCTCGCCGTAAATGATGGGGGAGGCCACGATGTGATCGCCGGGCTTCACCGTTGCCAGAATGGAGGTCGTAATGGCCGCCATGCCGGAGGAGAATACCAGACCCTTTTCGGCCCCGTCACCGGCGGCCAGGATCTGAGAGGTGGCGTCGGCGTTTGGATTGCCCAGACGGAAGTAAGCATAGCCGGGAGCGCCCTCGTCGCAGATCTTGTCGATGGGATCAATGGAATCGAAGATATAGGCAGAGGACAGGTAGATGGGGAAGGTCTCCGGCACAGTCAGAGCCTTGTTCAGCTCATAGCACAGCTCGCCGTTGCCGGTATGGACATATTTGGTCGCGTCGCCTTTTTCAATGGACATAGAAATTCCTCCTTACGCGCTTTGCGCGTTCCATTCCAATACGGTATAAAGCTCAGTAACAGTTTGCTCAGGTCTCCGTGCGGCCCTTGCCCTTCCAGGCAATGAGACCCACGATGAAGCCCACGATGGCGGGAACGATCCAGCCGAAGCCCAGACCATAGAGGGGGATGTGATTCAGAACGGGGTCCAGGAAGCCGAAGCCATACTCGTGGGGCAGATCCAGAACGGCGTAGATCACCGTGAAGTACACAGCGCCCTTGAACGCGCCGTCATTGGGGATCTTCTTCTCGAAGATGCCCAGAATGGTCATCACCAGCGTGATGGGATAGAAGAAGGAGAACCAGGGGGAGGTCAGGCTCACGATGGTATCCAGACCGAAGCTGGCGACGATGGTGGTGACGATGGGGACGATCATGACCAGAACCTTATAGGACAGCTTGCCGTGGGTGGCGGTCTCATAGAAATCTGCCACTGCGGTGATCTGGCTGATGGCGGTGGTGAGGCAGGCCAGCACCACGGACAGGCACAGGCCGTAAATCGCGATCTGGCCGCCGCTGGAGCGGATGATCGACAGCAGGAGGTTGGCGTTGCTGATGCTGTCGGGCGTGTACTCGGTGCTGACGCAGGCGCCCATATACAGCAGGCCGCCATAGACAATAGCCAGGCAGACGGCGGCGATCAGGCAGGCCCGGACATGGGCCTTGCGGAAGGCTTCACCCTCGTAGCCCTTGCGCTTGATGCTGTCAAAGAACACGCCGGCAGCCAGGAAGGACACCAGAACGTCGCCGGTGCTGTAACCACCCAGGAAGCTGTTGACAAAGGCGTTATCCACGGAGGCGGCGCCGGGGGTACCGATGGGGCTGACAGCGCCCTTGACTACCAGAATGAACAGGATGATGGTCATAATGGGGGTCAGGATCTTGCCGACCTTATCCAGTGCGGTGCCGCGGTCCTTGGCGAACAGGAACGCAATCACGAAGTAGAGAATGACGAAAATCAGGTAGGGCGCGCCGGGCCAGATGCCCTGAAGGCCCATCTCAATGCCGACGGCTGCAGTTCTGGGGATGGACACGCAGCAGCAGAGGATCATGATGGCGCCGATCATGACGGTGTAGAACTTCTTGTTCACATGGTCGGAGATTTTCTGGACAGAGCCGCACATACCCAGCACGATGATGGCCAGAATGGGCAGACCCACACCGGAGGCCAGCATACCGATCATGCCGCTGAGCCAGTTGCTGCCGCTTTGCAGGCCCAGCATCGGCGGGAAGATCAGGTTGCCCGCGCCGAAGTAGGAGGCGAAGAACGCCAGACCGACGAACAATACGTCGGTAAATTTGATTTTTTTCTCTTGCATAAAGTAAGTTCCTCCCTATTTCTCTATTTTGCACACTGAAAAACTGAGAACCGCTTGCTGTTTTCTATGATAGCCGCAAAGGTCGGATTTGTCCAATAAACCAATGTTATAAACCGCAATTACTTTTGTGTATATCGCCTCATAATCGTGCATTTTTTTAAAAAATGCTGTTTTGTGCCGCGAAAATGTTTGTTTTTATTAAAGCAAACCATTTTGGTATGATTTTAGTTGCGCATTTTGAATTTCCTGTGCTATAATGCGAGAGATCCATCGAAAAATGAGGAAAGGCGGCACTTGGTATGACACTGCTCCAGTTGAAGTATATTTCCACGGTGGCAAAATGCGGCTCCTTCAGCAAAGCCGCTCAGGCCCTGTATGTCTCCCAGCCCGGCATCAGCAAAATGGTCTGCGCATTGGAGGAGGAGCTGGGGATCACGATTTTTGTCCGCTCTGCCGCCGGGATCACCCTGACCGCCGAGGGCCGGGAGCTTCTGAACATGGGAGAACGGCTTTTGACGGACGCTGAGCATATTTCCCAGCATTTTTCACAGGATCTGAGCAAGACCCACGAGACCCTCAGCGTCAGCAGCCAGCATTACTGCTTCGTCATCGACGCCATGATGGCCTATCAGAATACCTATCAAAAGGAATCCTATACCTATAAATTTCTGGTAGGGCAGGGCCCGGAGGTCATCCAGCAGGTCGTGGACAAAACCACGGAGCTGGGCGTATTGTTCATCAGCAGCCGCAGCCGAAAGCACATGAACCGTGTCTTTGGCGACAACAACCTGGAATTTCACCCGCTTTTTGACAGCAAGCCCTATGTGTTTATCCATAAGTCCCATCCTCTGGCCTCCAAGGAGGTCCTGACGATCGAGGAGCTGCACCCATATCCCTGCATCATGTATGAGCTGGACTCCGACGCGCCCTCCGTTTTGCAGGAGGAGATGCTGGTGCCGGACTTTTATCCCCAGAAGGTCACCATTGTCAACGGACTCTATCAAAGCCTGATGGTCATGCAGCAGTGTCAGGGCTATGATCTGGGTACCGGCTTCATCTCCGAAAGCAACGGGGCTCAGGGGGTGATCAAGCGTCCCATCAAGGGCTTTGACGATCCCATCACCATCGGCTGGGTCTGCCAGAAGGCCCATACGCTGTCGCAGCCCGCGGAACGCTTTATCCAGCTTCTGCAAAAATACGGACGGGATCTCCCCGAAGCCTGAGTCAAAACCTCCAGCTAAGACCAATGTCATGATGCCGGGGTCAAAACAAGCCTTTTATATATGACCAATAGCAAAGAGCTGGAAAAATAGCACTGAAATGAGCACCCAGAGGAAATGGCCTTTTGAGGCTGTCTCTCTGGGTGCTTTCTATTCATAGTGAACGGTCCGTCATCTGGGGGTGCCGTCATAGTGGCGGCTCCGGTCTGGCGCAATCATACCAAAAGGATCCTCAGATGCACGCCAATAAAAGTCATTTTCTTTTGCCATGCGTTCATAATTTTCCTTTATATGTTCCCGCATTTTATCCCAATGACCCTTCTGCTGCCGTTTCATGTCGCTGTAAGCGGCAGCGTCACTGACTGTAGACAATGCGCACGAAAGCGCAAACAGAGCCAAAATTACTCCCATCATATATTTCCTCCCTGATAAAATATTTTTTGAAAGATTCTGTTTCGTTTGATTCTATCCGTAGTCTATCACACATAGGTGTCCCATAAACCGGACACTGGCTTGTGCCAACCCCTGTCAATTAGACAATAATTTAGGACACTAGCCATGCAGCGGTGCCAAATCGAACTTCCATAGAGGTCATTTTTGTAGCAAGCTGTATGCGTTCATGGTTATAAAAACATATCAGGGAGGCAATCATAAAAGCAGTAGAATGAAGAATTTCTGATATAGGGTTTCCATCTGACATCGAATAGTTTCAGGAAGAAGTAGTTATCGCCTGGATAGCTGTACCATTTGCACCGTAGAGTCTTGATTTTATTGTTAATGCATCTGCATGCGTGTTCATTAAAAGCGCTATGCAAATCAGTGCCCCGCCAAAAATGGCGGGGCACTGATCCTTAATGTTTTGTTTTCTGCTTAGCTAGCCAGCAGGCTGGGTAGCCAGGTCACCAGAGGCGGGAATACTGCACACAGAACGGTGACGATGCAGATAATGATGATAAAGGGAATAACGCCCTTGTAAACTTCCTGGATCTTGACATCCCCCGGCAGGATGCCCTTGACATAGAACAGAGCAAAGCCGAAAGGTGGGGTCATGAAGCAGGTCTGCAGCAACGTGGCAGTGACAGCCACCAGCCACAGCCGGTCAAAGCCGAACTGGTCCATAATGGGCAGGAAGATCGGAAATACGATCATCACGATGCCCAGCCAATCGATGAACATACCCAGGATGAAGACAATGACGCACATGATGGCGAAAGCGCCCCACTTGCCGATGCCCATGCCCAGCACCCAGTTCGCAATGATCTGATCGCCGTCCAGAGACATGAACACGCCGGTGAAGGCCGCGGCGCCGAACAGGATGATGAACACCATGGCGGTGGTCTTGGCAGTATCGATCAGAGACTCCTTCAGCATTTCCAGACTGAACTGCTTATAGAAAATTGCCAGGATCAATGCAAAGATCGCACCCATGCCGGCAGCCTCCGTAGGCGTGGCAATACCGCCGAAGATGGAACCCAGCACGGCGAAGATCAGGATCAGGGGCGGGATCAGGTTGATGAGGGAACCGCTGATGCGCTTCTTCAGAGGCATCTCAGCCAGTTCCTCAGCGCTCATGGCCGGACCCCAATCTGGATGAATGCGGCAGACCACCATCAGGTAGATGATGTAGCACAGGGAAAGCATCAGACCGGGGGTAATGGCGGCAAAGAAGATCTTGCCGACAGAAACCTCCGCATAGCTGCCCATAGACACCAGCATGATGGAGGGCGGGATCAGAATACCCAGAGAACCGCCGGCGCACACCATGCCGCAGGCCAGAGAGGGCTTGTAGCCGCTGCGAAGCAGCACAGGCAGGGACAGCATACCCATGGTGACCACGGATGCGCCCACGATACCGGTGGTGGCGGCGAACACAGTGGAAACCAGAATGACGGCCAGACCCAGACCGCCCTTCAGGGGGCCAAGAAGGTAACGGATGGACTCAAACAGGCCATCTGCCACCTTGGAATGGGTCAGGAAGTTTGCCATCAGCACGAACATGGGGATTGCCACCATGGAGTAACTCTGCATCTGGTCGTAAATTTTGGTCATGGCGATGGTAACGCCGGGGCCGCCCCAAGCCAGCCAGCCGATGATGACACCGGCGCCGCCCAGCACGAAGGCCAGTTCCTGACCCAGCACCAGGCCCACAACCATCAGGCCGAACAGGGCGATGATCATGATGACCGCCATCTTATCAGCGAGAATACCGGACGCGGAGACCCACGCCTGAAGTTGTTGCATAATTGCCGCCATTACTGGGCCTCCTTTCCGTCAGCGGGAAGCGTTTTCTTCCCCTGTGCCAGCTCCACAATGGCCTGAACCTGCTTGAGAATCTCAGAGACAGACTGAATCGCCAGCAGCGCAAGGCCGATAAACAGGCACAGCTTCACCGGCCAGGTAGGCGCGGCCCACACGGAGTAGGTCTGCTCATGGGTGGTGTAGGCCCGCAGGAAAAATCTCCAGCTTGTGGGCAGCATACTTACCACAAAGGGCACCAGGAAAATCAGGTAAGTAATGATGTGCAGGATGTGCTGCGCCATCTGGGGCAGCATGGCAAATATCACGTCTACTGCCACGAAGGCTTTCTTCTGGAAGCCATACGCGCAGATCAGGATAATGTAGCAGGCAAAGAGCATCACGGTCAGATCCTGGGTCCAGATCTGGGGACGGTTGAAAATACGCCGCAGAACGACCTCGCAGAGGATGACACCGAGAATGCCCAGCACCAGAACGGAAAACACACGGCCAAGGATGTCGTTGAACTTATCGATGCCGTTGCAGATCCCTTTGATTACTTTCATTTCAGCACCTCTTTCTCTTATGTTTCAGAATTTCTTATAAGGAAAGGGGCTTAACCTTCGGTCCGGTTGAAGCCGAAGCCATAGTCGCCGGTCCAGTCGCGGTAGTTGTTGGCAGTCTCACGATAAGCCTGCATGGAGTCATAGACCATCTTGAAGTTGGGGTTGATCTCGCACTCCTCCGCATAGGTCTGGAGGCAGGTCTCACGGATCTTCTGCCAGTCCTCGTCGTTGAGGTGAGTTACCGTGATGCCCTCCTCGTCGATCATCTTGTTGGTGACGGTCATATCGTTGTAAATGTAGCGGGACAACTGTTCGCCGCAGCAGAGGCGGGCGGCGGTCTCAAAGGCGGTCTGGTATTCCTCGGGCAGCTTGTTCCAGGCGTCCATGTTCACCATGACGCCGTTGACGCCGGCAGACTGATACCAAGCGGGAGCGCACCAGTACTTGGCCACTTCCTGCAGCTTCAGGGAGTCGTCAGCCTTGGGGCCGGAGAACTCGCCGCCATCGATGACGCCGCGCTGCAGGGACTCATACAGTTCGGAAGCAGCCACGGTGGTGATGTTGATGCCCAGCTTCTGAGCAGCCTTACCAGCCATAACGCCGCCCAGACGGATCTTCATCTTCTGCATATCAGCGATGGAGGTAATGGGCTTCACAGAGCGGATACCGGACTCGGAGGGGTTGGTGACCAGCGGGAAATAGTTCATGTTGTACTGGCCGTACATTTCCTTGTAGCAGTCCAGACCGCCGGCCTCATAGATCCAGGTGTAGTAGTCCAGAGCGGTGAAGTCGTCCATAATGGTGGACAGCAGCTCGAACGCGGTGTCCTTGCCGGACCAGTAGCCGCCCCAGTCGCCGCCGCACTGAATGGTGCCCTGACTGACATAATCAAACAGCTCTTTGGCGGAGCAAAGCTCGCCTTCGGAATAGTTAGTCACGGTAAAGCGACCTCCGGTGAGCTGGCTGAGGATTTCGCCGAAGCGCTGATCCACAGTGAAGTGGACGTTGCCGGCACCCCAAGTGGACCCCATCTTCCAGGTAACCACAGGCAGGTTACTGTTGCCGCCAGCCACTGCGTTGGCGTTAGCAGTGTCCATCACACCGCTGTCGGCTCCACAGCCGGACAGCAAAGACACCGTGGTGACCGCTGCCAAAAGCAGTGCAATCAATTTTTTTCTCATGCTGTTTCTCCCTTCTTTTCCTCGTGCGCTCTATTCTTTATTGTTTTTTCCAGAACGCAGGGAAATCATAGCACTATGTAATCGTTTTTTCAATACCTGTTAACGCAAACGGTCGTTTTTGTGTGTTTACACAGATGTAGTAAAAAAGTTTTGTTAAAAATACTAAAACGCTTTGTTGGACCGGAAAAGTATGCAGGTCCAGCAAAGCGTTTTATGTTACATTTCGATTCCGCCACTGGCCATCTGGCCAATCTCACAGCAGTATTTCTCTTTCCAAATTCCGCAACTTCTTCTTGGGACGCAGTAAGATGAAACTGGGCACAGAAGGGGTAGAAATTGGACACGGGAAAGCAGTATGATAGACACAGATAGATTCCCCTGTGGACAGACTCTGCACCTATCGTGAGCAGAATGCTTTTCACACATAACAAAAGCAAGTATCCCGAGGTATCTTGCGTTTCGCGTAATATTATTGTGTCCTCATTCGGATATGGCTGTCAGGTAAAGTAACCGATCCCCTGCCTGCGGTGCAGAGATTGCGGACAGCTCGGAACAGACGCCGCATATCCCGTGATCCGTTCCCCTTGACTGAGGGCTTGTCTTTGCGTGGATCTTACAATAGAGAATGACAGAGATATTTCGCCTTGCTTATTCTCGTAGCAACCAATCGGCTATATCATGAATTTCGATTCCTTCATAACTGTATTTTGGATGTTTGGTTCTGGCAATAATCATTTTCGGATAAGCATCTCGAATCTGAAGCAGAGGAGAGCATTCTCTCTCAAATGTTTCCTGCCCGGAAATGTTGTCGCTGACCTGAATATAAAACTTCTCGCTGCCTCTCTGCGCAACAAAGTCGATTTCTTTTTGGTAGAGCTTGCCGACATAAACATCATATCCCCGGCGAAGAAGCTCAATGCAAACGATGTTTTCATATACTCTGCCATAATCTATATTTCTGCTTCCCAGTATTGCATATCGAATACCGCTGTCACAAAGATAGAACTTTTCAGAGCTTTCAAGATATTTCTTGCCTCGGATGTCGTATCTCTTAATATCATAAAATACAAAAGCATTGCACAAATGCTTAATGTACTTGCCAACGGTTACATGATTGGTCGGGGTATCGTTTGCCGTTAGCAGCTGACTAACCTTGTTGGGGGAAGTCAGATTGCTGATATTATCCATAAGGAACTCGCTCAGACGTTGTAAAACCAAAGTGTCCGGGAGCGCATATTTCTGCACCAAATCCCTTGTCACAATCGTTTTGTAGACCTCTTCGATATAGTTTGTTCTGTCTTTTTCGGTTCTATAAGCATAGGAACCTGCTAAACCGCCCTTGATAGTGTAATCATCAAAGAGCTTATCTTTGTCGCTAATATCATCATAATATTGGCAATATTCCTGGAAGCTGAAAGGAAACACATGAATTTCAATATAGCGTCCGGTAAACAGAGTTGCCAGATCCGCACTCAACAGGAAAGCATTGGAGCCTGTTACATAGATGTCGTATTTTCCCTTAGAGTACAGGCTGTTGATTGCCAGCTCAAACTTGGGGCACATCTGAACCTCGTCTACAAACAGGTAGTTCGTTTTACCTTCCTGATAATGTTCTTCCACATAGGCATGTAGGGCATGGTATTCCTTGATTTCTTCATAGGCCAAATCCATGAAGTCAATGAAGATGATATTGATGTTTTCAAAATTACTTTTCAGATACTCAATATACGCCTGCATCAGCTTGGACTTACCGGATCGACGAATGCCCGTGATGATTTTGATGTCAGGAGTGCCGTTCAGTTCAATGATTCTATCGAGATACTTTGCTCTCGTAATTGTTTTCATATAGTCACCCGCTTTCAAAAATTGAATTTTTTTTATTTCTCGAAACCGCCCCGTTGTGCTCATTATACTGCCTGCTAATAGTATATGCAAGATGTCGCTTTCAAAAACACAAAATATTTTATTTTTTGAAAGCGGATACTATGTAAAGACAATCCGAAGATTGCCTCAGGCATGACTGCGGCAGCAGTCTGTATGCAGCGCAACTAAGCGATTCTCAACATCTTCGGTGCAAGCGACGCCGAGAATGTTTCTGAGTTCTGCTCTGGTGAATTTTGTCATTGCGGGTTTAAAAAAAGAAAAGAACCAAGCAATACGCAAAATCTGCGTACTGTTCAGCTCCTATTGAGCTGTATTTGCATAACAGCGCCTGCCGAACTCTTTCAGAATCCAAGTCTTACCCACCTGACGTACGCCCTTCAAGATCAAGGGCTTGCGGTAGGGAAAATTCTTCCAAGCCAGCATTTTTTTGAGATAAATCGTTCCGCAGAATCGCTTCTCACATTTTTATTGGCGTTTTATGCTTAATAATCACGCTTTTATACGATATTTTGAAAATATATTCTGTCATGAAGACAGCCACAGCCTCAACGTGAACTCCACCACCCAAGCGCAAACGCTAAGGATGGTGCTTCCGGGACTTTAGGTCCCAGACGCATTTCCACCGTGCGGCAAAACGCAGAAGCTGAATATCCGAATGTTATTGCCAGCGATAACATTCGGATATTTCCGTTTCCATGGGTGTTTGTGCTATGCTCAATGCAACCAAGTAAGTTAGTAGGCATTCATTTGCGCAGTCACACAACCGACGGGAGGTATTTTAAATGAGCCAGTTAGTTTTGAAGCACCCCGATTTGAAGCATGAAGATCTGAAATTCAACACGGTAGAGGTCCACGCCGGCGAGCCGCGGGATATGTACGGTGCCCTGATCCCGCCCATTTATCAGACGTCCACATTCTATTTTGATTCCACGGACGATGCGGTGAAGGCCTGCGATGACTACGCCGAGAGCTTTGCATACAGCCGGATCACCAATCCCTCCGTGGATTATCTGGAGCAGAAGCTGGCGGCGCTGGAGCACGGCAAGGGGGCCGTGGCCTATGCGTCCGGCATGGGCGCTGTCTCCGGCGCGATTTTCGCACTGCTGAAAAGCGGCGACCACGCTATTTTCACCAAGGCCAAATATTCCGGCACGGAGGACGTGACCAGCGACTGGCTGCCCCGCTTCGGGATCGCCCACGATACCTTTGACGCCGCCAATCTCAGCCAACTGGAGGGCCTGATCAAGCCCAACACCAAGCTGATCTATGTGGAATCTCCCGCCAACCCCACCATGGTGCTGGTAGATATTGCCGCCGTGGTGGAGATCGCCCATAAGCACGGCGTCAAGGTCTTTATCGACAACACCTTTGCCACGCCCTACAACACCACCCCGCTGGATCTGGGCGTGGATGCAGTCATCCACAGCCTCACCAAATACATCGGCGGCCACGGCGATCTGCTGGGCGGCGCGGTGATCTCCAACGATGAGCAGTTCCTGCGGGAGTGCCGTCTGGGTACCCTCATGCACTTTGGCTCCGTCATGGCGCCCTTCACCGCATTTCTGGTGTGCCGCGGACTCAAGACGCTGGGCGTCCGCATGAAGCAGTACAATGAAAGCGCTCTGAAGATTGCCAAGTGGCTGGAGGCCAATCCCAAGATCGAAATGGTCCGCTATCCCTTCCTGGAATCCAATCCCCAGTACGCCATCGCCAAGAAGCAGATGAAGGGCGGAGGCGGCATGATCTCCTTTGACGTGGCCGGCGGTCTGGAGGCCGGTAAGAAGTTCATCAACAGCCTGAAGCTCTGCACGCTGGCCGTCTCTCTGGGCGATACGGAGACTCTGGTGGAGCAGGCTGCCGCCATGACCCACACCATGATTCCCAAGGAGATCCGGGAGGCCGCCGGCATTACCGACGGCATGATCCGGATGTCCGTCGGTCTGGAGGACCCGGATGACATCATCGCCGATCTGAAGCAGGCGCTGGGTGACTGACGGCACGGAAGCCCATACCGGCAGACACAAAACCATCCCCAAAAAACACCGGAGAGGAAATGATTTCCTCTCCGGTATTTTACTCTTCCTCCGGGGCCAGCAGCATTTTCTTAAAGGCTTTCATGGCAACGCTTTGAGGGCGGGATGTATCCTCGATCAGGTTGACGAACCGTTCCGGGATCGGCTCCGCAAGGTGGATCTGGAATACCGTCCCGGCGGCAAGGGCGGAAGCAGCCATGGACTCCGGGTAGAAACCGACGCCCAGATTGCTCTGCACCATCGCGAGGACCTGATCCATGGTGCCGGCTTCCATTTCCACATGAAAAGCCAGATTATACTTTAAGAACAGCTGTTGATAAAAGGTATATGTACTGGTTCCTCTGCTCATGCACACAAAGGGGATGTTTTCCAGATCCCGCAGACTCTGCGTTTCTGCGGTCAGATCATGAAAATCCGAACCGCAGATCAGGATCTCCCGGAAGGAGACCAGCGCGGTTTCCTGCAGGGACTTTTTCACCGGACAGGGCGTGGTGACCGCCGCGCAGTCCACCTGTCCCCGCAGCAGCCCTTCCATGGCGCGGGGGGTGGAATCGTTGGTGATCCGCAGGTGGATCCCCGGATTCCGCCGGTGAAACGCGTCAAGGCGGTCCAGAAGGGTCAGATGGAGCGCGGCTTCGCTGGCGGCAATGGAAATGCTGCCGGTCCGCAGGCTGCAATCTGATCGGAGTTCACTTTCGCCAAGGCGCAACTGTTCAAAGGCCACAGCAGCACGGCTGTAAAGCCGTTGGCCTTCCGGGGTCAGGGAGACGCCGTGGTTGGTGCGGACAAACAGCTTGCAGCCCAGATCCTGCTCCAGATTGTTCATGCAGCGGGTAATGTTGGGCTGGTTATTGCCCAAAGCTTCGGCGGCCTTGGTAAAGCTCTTGTGTTGGGCAACATAGTAAAAAATGCGGTAATAATCGTAGGGAACAGCCACTTTTTTCGCCTCCGTGCCATATCATTTAGATATGTCCAACATATCAAATATACTTTTTACATCTTTCTGTTAGAACAGTATAATACGGGCGTTCTTAGAAGACAAGTCCTTTAACGGTCACGCCGGAAAATGGGACGCGGTCAGGGCAGACCGCAGCGCCTGTATTCCGGTGTGGAAAGGAGACCGGCTATCAGCATGAAAAGCAAAAAGAAATTTATGATCCTATGGGTCCTGCTCATCGCGGTCCTGTTCGCGGGCAGTCTGTTGACGGCGCCGCCGGGAAAAACGGAGACCATTCAGACCGCCATGCGGGACGCGGTTCTGCATGAGGAAAATCAGATCAGCCTGTTCGGCTGGAAAAACGTCAATCCGGGACTGATCTCCGCCATGACGGTATCCGCTATCCTGCTGATAGCGGCGGCGTGTATCCGCGTGTTTGTCATCCCGAAATTCAAGCTGGTGCCGGGGCGGTTCCAGCTGCTGCTGGAGCAGGCCGTAAGCCTGTTTGACGGTATGGCCAGAACCAGCAGTCCTCAGCGAAACGGATTTCTGGGGGCCTACATCTTCGGCGCGGGCGCGTATATCTTCGTGGGGACGCTGTTTGAGCTGCTGGGCTTGCAGGCCGTCACCACCACGGGCCGCTCCGTGACCCTTCCCGCGCCGCTGTCGGACGTAAACGGTGCCATCGCCCTTGGCTGCTTATCCTATCTTGTGATCCTCTCCGGCGGGATCGCGGGCAACGGTCTGAAGGGCGTGGGCAGCACATTGAAGGAATTCTCGCTGCCTATTTCCATGAGCTTCCGTCTGTTCGGCGCGCTGCTCAGCGGCCTGCTGGTAACGGAGCTGGTCTATTACTATGTGCAGCTGAGCTATGTGCTGCCAGTGCTGGTGGGCGTTCTGTTCACCCTGCTTCACGCGTTGATCCAGGCCTATGTTCTGACCATGCTCACAGCGTTGTTCTACGGCGAGGTGTCGGAGCGTCCCGAACCGGCGTCCGGGCGGGCATGACCGTCCCAATCATTTACGGATCGAATCATTTTGGAGGTAATCAATATGAAACTGCTTAAGAAAAAGGTCCCCGCGCTGTTCCTGATCCTGCTGGTGGTGCTGTCCCTGACAGTCCCCGCACTGGCCGCTTCTTCCACGGATACCGCTGCCGCACCCGCTGCGGCGGAAACCGCCCAGACCCAGAACGATGCCACGGGGTCCAAGTCCATCGCCGCGGGTATTGCCATCGGCCTTGCCGCCGCAGGCGGCGCCGTGGCCATGGGCGTTGCCGTCAGCAAGTCTGCGGAGGGGATCGCCCGTCAGCCGGAGGCGGAGGGCAAGATCCGTACCACGCTGATGCTGGGACTGGTCTTTATCGAAACCGCTATCATTTATGCGCTGCTGGTCGTCATTCTGATCATCTTCGTCCTATAAGTAAGGCAGGTGGGAAACCGTGAATATCCCGTTGAATATTGATTGGCAGCAAATTTTGCTGCACCTGCTGAATTTTGTGATTCTGGCAGGCGGGCTGTATCTGCTGCTCTACAAGCCCGTCAAGACGTTTATGGAGAAGCGGCAGCAGTACTATCAGGAGCAGGATGCGAAAGCGGCAAAGACGCTGGCAGACGCGGAGAAAACGATGGCAGAGGTCCGTCAGCAGTTGAAAAATGCCGACGCCGACGCTGCGGCAAAGCTCGCCGCCGCCCAGAAGTCGGCGGACGCCGCCATGCAGCGGCAGCTCTCCGACGCACGGGCACAGGCGGAGCAAATTCTGGCGGACGCCCATGCCGCTGCCCAGCGGGAGCATGACAAGCTGCTGTCCGACGCGCAGAAGGAGCTGAAGGATCTGGCGGTGACAGCCACGGAAAAGCTGGTGCTGCAATCCGACGGCGATGCGTTCGATCAGTTTTTGGACGCGGCGGAGAGGGGGGAGTCCCATGCGTGAAACGGTACTGGAAGCGGTTCTGCGCAGTGCGGACGCCCCCAGTGAGGCGCAGCGGAACCGTTTTGCGGCCTTTTTGAAAAAGCAGTACGGGCAGGAGGTTCCCCTCCGTTGGGAGCAGGACCCCGCGCTGGAAAAGGGCTTTCGGATGGAAGTGGGCGCCGACCTGTATGACTGGAGTCTGGAAGGCCGTCTGCGGCAGTTCCGGGAGCGGTTGGAGCAGCTGAACCCCGCCGGGGTCTCCGTGATCCCGCTGATGCGGGAGGCCGTCCGCAACTGGCAGCCGGATGCCGCGCCGGAGGAGGTGGGCAGCGTTCTGACGGTGGGTGACGAGATCGCCACCGTCAGCGGATTGGAGCACGCGGCCTACGGCGAAATTCTGCAATTTTCCTCCGGTGTGAAGGGCATGGTGCAGGATCTGCGGCCGGACCGTGTAGGCTGCATCCTGTTCGGCGGCAGTGAGGCCATTGAATCCGGCAGCATCGTCCGCCGCACAGGTAAGACCGCCGGTATCCCGGTAGGGGACGGCTTTCTGGGCCGGGTGGTGGACGCGCTGGGTATGCCCATTGACGGGCAAGGCGACATTCCGTCAGAGGGCTATCTGCCCATTGAGTCCCCGGCCCCCGGCATCATTGACCGCCAGCCGGTAAACGCGCCTATGGAGACGGGCCTGCTCGCCATCGACTCCATGTTTCCCATTGGCCGGGGACAGCGGGAGCTGATCATCGGCGACCGGCAGACCGGCAAGACCGCCATCGCCCTGGACACCGTTCTGAACCAGAAAGGGAAGGGCGTGGTGTGCATCTACGTCGCCATCGGGCAGAAATCCAGCTCCGTCGCCCAACTGGTAGAGAATCTGAAGCACAAGGGCGCTATGGACTATACCATCGTGGTGAATGCGCCCGCCAGCGCATCAGCGTCCTTGCAGTACATCGCTCCCTATGCCGGAACAGCGCTGGGCGAGTATTTCATGCGGAAGGGCCGGGATGTTCTGATCGTCTATGACGATCTCTCCAAGCACGCCGTGGCCTACCGGACGCTGAGCCTGCTGCTGGAGCGGTCCCCCGGACGGGAGGCCTACCCCGGCGATGTGTTCTATCTGCACTCCCGTCTGCTGGAGCGTTCTGCCCACCTCTCGGAGGAATTGGGCGGCGGCAGCATGACGGCGCTGCCCATCGTGGAGACCCAGGCCGGCGACGTGTCCGCCTACATCCCCACCAACATCATTTCCATTACCGACGGCCAGATCTTTCTGGAGAGCAGCCTGTTCTTCTCCGGCCAGCGGCCCGCGGTCAACGTGGGATTGTCCGTGTCCCGTGTGGGCGGCGACGCTCAGACGAAGGCCATGAAAAAAGCGGCAGGCGCCCTGCGTCTGGATCTGGCCCAGTACCGGGAGATGGAGGTCTTTACCCAGTTTTCCAGCGATCTGGACGAGACCACCAAACGGCAGCTGATTTACGGACAGGGCCTGATGCGCCTGCTGCGCCAGCCCCAGAACCACCCCTACCAGCAGCACCAGCAGGTGATTTTGCTGGTGGCGGCGCTGGATCATGTAATGCAGACGGTGCCCCTTGCGCGGATGGACGATTTTCGCACCGGGCTCCTGACCTATATCGAGACCCAGGACCAGGCCCTGTGCCGCCGGATCGATGAGAGCGGTCAGTTAAGTGATGAGGACCGGGAGACGATCCTGAAGCTGTCCAGAGAATTTCTGACGCGGTTCCAGACGGAAGCCGTGGAAAAGAGCGGTGAGTGAGATGGCCAATACCCGTGAGATCAAAAACCGGATCGAAAGCGTACAGCAGACCCGGAAGATCACCAACGCCATGTACCTCATCGCCTCCACCAAGCTGCGGAAGGCACGGAACGATCTGGCCAACACCCGGCCGTATTTTGACGCGCTGCGGGGCGAGATCAAGCGGGTCTTTCGCACGGCGGGGGATGTGGACAGTCCTTATTTCTACCCGCCGGACAATAACACACCGCTGGAGGGCACTTATGGGTGTCTGGTCATCACGGCGGACAAGGGCCTTGCAGGGGTCTACAACCAGAACGTCATCAAGGAGGCTGAAAAGCTCCTTGCCCAGCACCCGGACACCAAGCTGTATGTAGTGGGGGAGTATGGCCGCCGGTACTTTGACCAGCACAGGATCCCCATTGAGCACAGCTTTCTCTACACCGCCCAGAATCCCACGCTGGACCGGGCGCGGGAGATCAGCGCTCTGCTGCTGGACGGTTTCCTGACGGGAACGCTGAAGGAGATCTTTGTGGTCTACACCGATATGGAGAGCAGTCTGCTCTCCGAGGCCAAGTCCACCCGGCTGCTGCCTTTCCACCGGATGCAGTTCACGCCGCCCGCCAAGGAAAAGGCTGTGCAGGAGCCCTTTGAATTCTATCCGTCCGTAGGGGCGGTGCTGAACAGCATGATCCCCAGCTATGTCTCTGGCTTCCTGTACAGCGCCCTGCTGGATAGCTTCTGCAGTGAACAGAACGCCCGCATGACCGCTATGGACGCCGCCAACCAGAACGCGGAGGAGCTGTTGAGCGCTCTGCGGCTGCAATACAACCGCGTGCGGCAGGCGGCCATCACTCAGGAGATCACAGAAATTTCCGCCGGCGCGGCAGCACAGCGGAGAACCTTTGGAAGCGAGGGATAACAATGAAAATCGGAACGATCACGCAGGTATCCGGCCCTGTGGTAGATGTGGAGTTTGAAGCCGGACATCTGCCTAAGATCAAGGAAGCGCTGTCCGTGGAGCTGAACGGCCAGACCCGCGTGATGGAGGTAGCCCAGCACATGAGCGAGCGGATCGTCCGCTGCATCATGCTGGCGGGCAGCGAGGGTCTGGCCCGGAGCATGAAGGTAACCGCTCCCGGCAAGACCATTGAGGTCCCGGTAGGAGAGCAGACGCTGGGCCGGATGTTCAACGTGCTGGGCCAGCCCATCGACGGCGGAGAGCCGCTCCCGGCGGAAACGCCCCGCAAGAGCATTTACCGGGATCCGCCCTCTTTTGAGGATCAAAGCCCCGCCGTGGAGATTCTGGAGACCGGTATCAAGGTCATCGACCTGCTGGAGCCGTATCCCAAGGGCGGCAAGATCGGCCTGTTCGGCGGCGCCGGTGTGGGTAAGACCGTGCTGATCCAGGAGCTGATTCACAACGTAGCCATGGAGCACAACGGCTATTCCATCTTCACCGGCGTAGGTGAGCGGAGCCGGGAGGGCAATGACCTCTGGCGGGAAATGCGGGAGAGCGGCGTGGCAGATAAGACGGCGCTGGTCTTCGGCCAGATGAACGAATCTCCCGGCGTCCGTATGCGGGTGGCGCTGTCCGGCCTGACCATGGCCGAGCACTTCCGGGACGTGGAGCACAAGGACGTGCTGCTGTTCATCGACAACATTTTCCGGTTTGTGCAGGCAGGCAGCGAGGTTTCCACCCTGCGGGGCCGGATGCCCTCCGCCGTGGGCTATCAGCCTACGCTGGCCAACGAGATGGGCCAGTTGCAGGAGCGCATCACCTCCACCAAGGACGGCTCCGTCACCTCGGTACAGGCGGTCTATGTGCCCGCCGACGATTTGACTGACCCCGCCACCGCCACCACCTTTGCCCATCTGGACGCCACCACGGTGCTGAGCCGGAAGATCTCTGAGCAGGGCATTTACCCCGCCGTGGACCCGCTGGAATCCTCCTCCCGGATTTTGGAGGCGGACATTGTGGGCGCGGAGCATTACCGCATCGCCCGGAGGGTGCAGGAGACGCTGCAAAAATATCAGGAATTGCAGGACATCATCGCCATTCTCGGCATGGACGAGCTGAGCGACGAGGACCGGCAGACCGTGAACCGCGCCCGCCGCATCCAGCGCTTTCTGGCGCAGCCCACCCATGTAGCTGAAAAATTCACCGGTATCCCCGGCGTGTATGTCCCTCTAAAGGAGACCCTGCGGGGCTTTGCCGCCATCGTGGACGGTGAAATGGACCAGTATCCGGAAGCGGCCTTCTACAATGTGGGTACGCTGGATGATGTGGTCGCCAAGGCGAAAAAGATCGAGGAAGGTGAGGTCTGATGAGCGCGTTTCACGCACAGATCCTGGCCTCGGACACTCTGTTCTTTGACGGTGACTGCGAATTCATGGTGGTGCCCTGTACGGACGGCGCAATGGGGATCCTCTCCCACCACAGCAATATGATCGCGGCTGTGGTGCCGGGGGAGCTGCGGTTTCAGCCGGTGGGCGGCTCGCTGCGGACAGCGGCCGTTTCCGCCGGACTGGTGAAGGTCGAAGCAGGGGAGGTCATGCTTCTGGTGTCCACGGCGGAGCGGCCGGAGGACATTGACGTCAACCGGGCAAGACGGGCGGAGGACGCTGCGAAGGAGGCCCTTCTGCAAAAGAAAAGTATGCAGGAGCACCGGAACGCGGAGGCCCAGCTGGCCCGGGCCATCAGCCGTCTGCGGACCAAAGAACACTGGAACAGCAGACGCTGAGCCATGAGAACACTTGAAGAGGAGTCTTGATTGTGAACCTCCGGAATCATCACGGCCAGATGTCGGAATCCCTGCTGACCGCCTCATTTATCATTCTCTCCGGCGGCTTGCAGGACGCCTATACCTATCTCTGCCGGGGCAAGGTGTTTGCCAATGCCCAGACGGGCAACATCGTACTGTGCAGCGCCTATCTGTTTGACGGCCAGTGGCGGCACAGCGCCCGGTATCTCGTCCCGGTGCTGTCGTTTCTGCTGGGGATCTTCGCGGCGGAGTGCATCCACCGCCATTTCAAGTACACGGAGAAGGTGCACTGGCGGCAGATGATCATTTTAGCGGAGATCGCTTTGCTGTTTGCGGTGGGCTTTCTGCCGCAGGAGGCCAACACCTTCGCCAACGCCGTTGTGTCCTTTGTCTGTGCCATGCAGGTGCAGACCTTCCGCAAGGTCCGGGGCCACGCTTACGCCAGCACCATGTGCATCGGCAATATGCGCAGCGGCACGGAAGCCCTGTGCGTCTATTTTCACACCCATGACCGGGAGGTGCTCTGTAAGGCGCTGACCTATTTCGGCGTCATCGGCCTGTTTGCCATAGGCGCGGGACTGGGGGCGCTGTTGTCGGCGCACATGGCCGAACGGGGCATCTGGGTCTCCTGTGTACTGCTGGCCGTCAGCTTTTTCATCATGTTCATCCGGGAAGAAGAAAAGGCGTGAGCGATAGATGGGGCCGGGATCTCAATATGCCGCCTCATTCTCCATAAAGCTTCCTGCATGAGCAGCGCACCGCGAACATGCACAAATAGTTTTTCTTCATCATTTCCGGCTGCCCCGCAGGGGCGAGGAACTGGCACATTTCTTATTTTTCTATGCTTTTGCATAGCAAAAAGCCCGTCTATCTGGGTTTTTCCGGTAAACAAAACTGCTCCGACACTTGTGTGCCGGAGCAGTTTTTTCCACGTTGTCAAAATGACCGTACCAAATTCTGCATTGCCTGTTTTCACGGCAAAAAACTGCCCGGGTCAAGCACAAGGCGGTCTTTCGCGCGATTCGGAACGTTTCCTCCGCAAAACAGCTCCCAGAGGGCATTTGCCGGCTGCGGAGTATTTCTCGACAGAGGGAATCCTTCAGCTTGCAAGGAAGGTTTCCGCGATGGTAGGCAGCCGGGCGCCGAAGCCTTCAGCCGCTTCCGCCGGATACCGCCACGAAACAGCATAGGAATCCGCGCCGCCGCCCGCAGCTACAAAGAAAGAAAGGTATTCGCCCTTTTCATTTGTGCCCGTCAGCAGGTCACCGGGGCTGCCGCCCATCAGATCCTCAAACTCATAGCCGCTGGACTGAGCAAAGGCATCCCGCGCCTCCGTGACCGTCATATCCCCATAGCGGGATACAGACAGCGCCACATCGCTGTTGAAGGCACTGACCCAGGTGTCTGTCGGGACGCCGTTCTCCGTGGACTGCTCCGGGCCGTCCCAGTCCTCATCGGGAATATAGAGGGAGTACCCATCTCCGACATACAGGGTGGCAGGCAGAGCTTCTTCCTCGCCCTCAACGAAAAAGGTCAAGTCGACGTGTTCTGCACGGGCAGGCGTTTCCGGCTCTGTGTTCGCAGGCGGTTCATTGGGTTCCTGCTGCGTGGGAGACGGGTCGGAAGGTGGGACCGGCGTTTCGGGTTTCTGTCCGCAGCCGGTCAGCAGGAAAAGGGACAATAAAACGATCCAAAGCTTTTTCATTATTTCGGCATGGATACATATCTAAATATTGGGTCGATTGAAAACTTCAGGGAGTACTATACAACCTATGCGGAACTGGCAATCGGTGAGTATGAGCATTGGGAGGAAGAAGAATGGGTGGATGTAGCAAACCCAGACTGGCAGAAGTTTATAGGACAGCTTTCTCAGGAACTAAATGAAAAAGGTGTTGACGGATTCTTTATAGATAATTGTGATGTATATGATTACGCTCCGCACGAGAGTATTTTTGAAGGTCTTACAGCAATTCTACAAAACATGATGACGTTTGGAAAAGCGGTCATCATCAACGGTGGAGATACTTATGTGGCGGAATATAGGGAACGCTATGGGGATATTGATCATATTATGACAGGCGTAAATCAGGAATCCGTATGGAGCAGTATTGATTTTGATAGCGGAACTTTTCGTGAGCAAACGAGCGAGACGAGAGATTATTTCTGCAAATATTTGGAAACGTGCAAGGCGGATGGGGTGGAAGTGTATCTGCTGGAATAAGCCAGCTTACTCAGTCCGACTTTCGCTCAAGAATTTCGGGGAGAAAGATGGGCTAAAGTCTGTTCCGCTGTATGCGGCATTTTGTGTGTAAAAGCGGTCGAAAAACAGAAGACAAGATTACTTGAAAAAAGTAAATCTTGCCTTCTACATTTAGTTTTGAGACCTATCTCAAGTATTCCCGAGAAGATATATCGTGACAACGGCTTGTGCTTGATTTGCGATGCAAATTGCTATTGCTGACGGCCTTTGTCGGCCCAAGGGGATGCGGACAGATTCTTGTCTGTGTGGCCGGACGAGGTTACTATCAGGAATGGGGCAAACCGGCACAGGAGCTACGCCCTGGCGATGCAGTAAATATTCCTGTGGGTGTAAAACACTGGCACGGCGCTGCACCGGATAGCTGGTTCTCTCATCTGGCGGTAGAGGTTCCAGGGGACGAACCATCCAATGAATGGTTGGAAGCCGTGGACAACACAGCATATTTTAGGGCTACTGAATGGCTGGAACATCTGGAAATCTCGGAAAAATGACCAGTTCGCCGAGGTCAAAATCGTAGTCCAGAGCCCAACCGTATTCAGGTGTAAAAAGGAGACGCAGTTTGCGCTCCATATTTGCGGCAAAGAAGCCCATCGCAATTGAGGTCATGGAAGTGTCGGGCAACCGAGTCATGACCCGGTCCAAGCTATATCGGCGCTTGACGACACCAAATGTTCCCTCAATCACGACGCGGTCGCAGCCATCCTGGTAGATCTGTTTGCTTTCCGCCTGCTTCTCCTCTGCCGACTTCCGTCCCAGCCTGGGACCTGAAAGACGGATCCCCAGCGAGGTGCACCAAAGCCGATTTTCTCTGCCGGGATAAGCCCGGTCTGCCAGAATCGTCTTTGGGTAGAAGCCAAAGGTCTCTTTGTATTCCTCAACGACCTGCTTCAGACTTCTGCTCTCAGAGTAGTTGTTCCAGTCAGCCTTCATCAGGAAAGCGTAACCACTCACAAGACCTACTATGACCTTGGCACCAAACTCAGTTGGACATCCCGCTTTACCTCGCACAATAGGACGAACATGCGGCTGATCGATGCTGACGATGCGGTCTTCAATCTGATGACTCTTCCGCACATACAAGTCCCACTGTTGGCGGCAGAGTTCCTGGATCACCAGCAGCTTCCTGTATAGGTCATTCCCCAGCAGCGATAAGGACACGCCGTGGGCCACCATCTTCTCGATGTAGCCGATATCTCGCTGGATATATTGCAAATTCCCACGGAGCACCATCCGCGTTTCTCGTACAGTATGGGTACGCTTCTTGATGTATGCCAAATATCTTTTCCGAGCCTGTCAATCATTTTCTCTACCAGCTCCCGGGCGTGGTTCAGCAGCCCAGCGTCCGTCGGATAATGGATATCTGCCGGACAGCAGGTCGCGTCAAGAATCAGTGTTCCACGGTTCTCAGATTTTTCTGTCGGCTGTGCTGAGAGAGGGTCCTCACTGTCTTCCTGATTTACGGAATCATCTTCCTCGGGATTATCCGTGCTGGCAACTGCTTCTGGCGCAAAAACCAGATCGTTGATCCGTTGAATCATCTCAGGAGAAATACGCTTCCTGAAATGTGTCATCATGGATGCGTCGAAAGGCGATTCCATGGTGTAGCACTCAAATCCGCAGAAGTACTGCAGATAGGGGTTCTCCTGGATATTTCGTCTGGTCTGTTCATCTGTGTAGCCTTCCTCGGCCTGGATGTACAGTGCCCCGAAGGCCAGACGAGATGGAATGGCCACTTGGCCCTCACTGCTTTTGAAATGTTCCTGATACTCCCGGTCAATCTCTTCCCAAGGGAACTTCTTGCTGAGGATTACCCACCGGTTATCCTCACGCAATGTGACCCCAAAGGGCATCTCCATCTTAAGCTGGTCATAAACTTCGTGCCGATACATCTTCATCACCTGCAAACTTTTTCTTTAGAACTCCTGAATCCTTTTGCAGATATTATACCATATTACCCTTGTTTCTCCCAGTGTTTTCAATGGTTTCCGAGATTTTTTGCGCCGTTCAGTAAGCACTACTTAATCTCTTTGCCACCGAGAACCAAGTCGGAATGTGATGGCTGTCCGGCTTAATTGGGGTTTGATTTTTTAGCAAGGTTGGTACAAAAATTTACATGAAAGACCGCCGTAAATTCCATTTACATTTTCCGTGCACCATGATACTTTTAAAAAAACTCAGAAAGTTGAGCAAAATGCGGCAGAGAGCGTTACAGGACTTAACTGCCTGAGATAGATGAGGAAAAATATGTTTAGGAGGAGTTTTTATGCACGAAGAAAAGATTGCACTGGTCCGTCGGCAAATTGAAGCCTTGGCAGCAGCTGTGGCGTCACGCAATATCCGCCATGTGTGGGTTGTGGCTTGCGGTGGTTCGCTGGCTACCTTAGATCCTTTCCGATATATTTTGACTGCGGAAACGGATAAGGTTTCCGCTGCGGCGGTGAATGCGGCAGAGTTTGCCGCAGAGCCGCCCAAGGGACTGGGAGAGGATTGTCTGGTGGTTCTCAACTCTCAAAGCGGCACCACGGCAGAGACCGTCCGCGCGGCGCAACTGGCTAAGGAGCGCGGCGCTTTGACAGCTGCATATACTACGGCGCCTGAATCTCCTCTGGAGCAAGCTGTGGACTTCCCCATCTACTACTATGATGACCCGGTGAATCCCTATCCGCTGCTGCTATCCATCTTCCCGGAGGTCTATCAGACGGTGTTTGCTTTACTGGATGTGTGGGAAGGAACAAAGCGTTTGCCGATTATGGAAACGGCTATGGAGAATTTGGAGGAAGTGTGCGGGCGTGCGACGGCTAGTTTTAAGCCGGAAGCTCTGGAATTTGCCGCGAATCACCGCACGGAACCCATCATCTATACCGTTTCCGCCGGTTTAGATCGCTGCATTGCGTACATTCTCACCAACTGTTCCTTTATGGAGTCCGTATGGCGCCACTCATCTCCGCTCCACGCAGGCGAATTGTTCCATGGCGCCTGTGAAGCAATTGACAAAGAAACGGCAGTGGTTGCATTCCTGGGGATCGGGCCGTGGCGCAGTGTGGAGGAACGGGCGGTGAAGTTCCTTCAGCGGGTAACCGACAAGCTAACGGTGTTGGACGCCGCTGCCCTGGATTTGACGGGGATTCCGGCAGAGGTTCAGGATATCGTGGCCCCGCTGGTGCTGCATGCCATTGCTTCTGACTACTGTCTGAGGCTCTCTCAGCGGCTTGGACATCCCATGAGTTCCCGGCGCTATATGGGTATCATGAAATACTAATAGGAGGGGGCGTATGAAACTTCTCGGCTTGGGTGACAATGTGATGGATGCCTATCTTTTCCGCGGAGAACTGTATCCCGGCGGAAATGCTGCTAATGTGGCTGTACTGGCCAAACGGGCCGGTGCAGAAAAAAGCGGTTACATAGGGGTACTGGCAACAGACGCTGCCGGCGAACATTTCCGCACCGTATTGCAGACGGAAAATGTGGACATTTCACGCCTGCGCCGGGGCGTAGGTCGTACAGCCTGCAACTACATTACACTGGATGATCAAGGCGACCGGGCTTTCTCGGGCAATAACGGACAGGAGACTGTGCAAAACCTGTACCGTCCAATTATTACCAGTGCAGATCGAATGTATGCGGCTACATTTGATGTGGTGCACTCTAGTATTCACAGCGGTCTGGACGATGCGCTGCCGGCGTTGAGCCACTGCGCAGACTTGTCTATGGACTTTTCCAGCGACGGTTTTACCCACGACAATGTGGCGCGTCTGGCGCCGCTGTTGCGTTTTGCTTTTTTTTCGGCCGGTGAACGCAGTGAGGAACAGGCTATGGAGTTTGCATCCTTTGCCGCAGAGTGCGGAGTGCCGGAAGTTATCTTCACCATGGGACTGCGCGGCGCCTGCGGGATCTCCCACGGAAAGAAGTGGCATGTGCCTGCCACACCGGTGGATGCGGTTGATGCCTTAGGCGCGGGAGACGGCTTTATTGCAGCTTTCCTGCGGGCCTTTTACGATAACGGCGCAGATGCGGCAGCAGCTGCTGCCGATGCGTCCGGATTTGCTGCGAAGTGTTGTCTTCATCACGGCGCCATGGGGCATCCCATTGCAATCGCAGAAAGCGGTCTATTTCCTGAAACCGGGGAGATCGGTACATAAAAATGATTCTGCTGGAGTTTAAAACGGCTGCCTTACCTGATTTGCTACGCTGCCCTGAACAGTTGCTTTAGACCGCTGCCCGTCAAGCCAATGTTATTTCGCTCCGCAATGCTGCATTTACGATAAAAAGCGCCCGAAAGCGTGAACCGTATCCCGTCAAGAGGACAGTGAAAAAATATAAAGTTTTCCCGGCCAGCAGCCATTCGCTGCTGGCCGCTTTTTATGCGGCGAGACCAAGTTCGTGCTATTCCATCGGCGTCAACACGCCCAGTTTACGCTGCACCCGTCTGGTGTTGTAATAATGGATATAGGTCTCAATCATCTGCACAAGCTCGTGCTTGCTGGTAAACCGTCTGCCATAATAGCGTTCCTGCTTCAAAATGCCCCAGAAGCCCTCCATCGGGCCGTTATCAATGCAATGCGCTACGCGGGACATACTCTGCGGCATTCCCGCCTGCACGAGCTTGTTGTGGAAAGCTGAGTACCAAGAGGACCGAAAAGCAAAACACGCGGAAGAATTTCTGGACGGGTTCTCTGGCTGGCTTCATGCAGATAGATACCAAGGATACCACAAGCTGCCGGAACGCATCCGAGTGGTGGGCTGCGCAGCTCATGCCCGACGTAAATTTGATGAGGCACTGACCGCATTGCCCAAGGAACAGCAGCAAACCTCCAAGGCAGCAGAGGCGCTGTGCTATTTTGCGAAGCTGTTCCAGTTGGAACAGTCATTTGCGGAATTGAAACCGGAAGAACGCTATACCAAGCGGCTGGAGCAGGCTAAGCCTGTTTTAGACGCTTTATTGGCATGGGCAAATGATCTGATCCCCCGGACAGCGCCGAAATCCGCACTTGGCAAAGCACTGCACTACCTGAAAGAACAATGGCCATATCTCGTTCGATATCTGGAAGATGGCCGTCTGGAACTGAGCAACAACCGTGCCGAGCGCAGCATAAAGCCCTTTGTTATGGGGCGGAATTATGTCCTCTTCCCATTACGAAACGGCGAAGGAAAACGACTTGGACCCGTACCAATATCTGCTCTGGCTCCTGCAAAATGCGCCGGGTCTAAGCGAAACAGATGAGGCATGGGCTGAAAAGCTGCTTCCCGCGAGCGCTCCGGAAGAATGCTATATGCCGCAAAAATAGATGACCGCCATCTCAGTGAGCAAAAGCTCCTTGAGATGGCGGCCTTTTATACGTGGTTAGATTTTACGCTTACGGATATGCACCGTTCACGGTGCATATCCCTTTTTAATAATTATGGTCAGACAGTTGACGGATCAGCTGTTTTGCGGGACCGGTTCTGCGGATAGCAGACCGAGCGGCGTACCTTGGAGTTTAACGATCTCAACCCTTTACAGAGCCGGCGGTCAGGCTGGAGCATACCTGCTCCTGGAATATGGAGAATACGATGATGCTGGGTAGGACCGCAATGGTAATCGCCGCGAACATAGCGGTGTAATTGAAGCTGAACTGAGAGGTGAAGTAGCTCAGCGACAGCGGCAGCGTTCGCGTACTGGTAGAACTGGTGAGCAGCAGGGCAAATGTAAACTCGTTCCAGCTCCCAAGAAAAGCCAATACTGCCGCGCTGGCCAGACCACCTTTAGCACAGGGCATCATCACCTGCCAGAACGTGCGGAAAAAACCGGCTCCGTCAATATAGGCTGCTTCTTCCAATTCCGTGGGAATAGCGGCGAAGGCTGAACGCAGGATCATCAGGGAAATGGGCATGTTCAATGCGGTATAGACCAGAATAAGCGCCATCTTGGTGTCATACAGGTGTAGCTTGGTGATTACCGTGTACACGGGACTCATGAGCGCGGTGGATGGGATCACCATGGAAAGGGACAGGATCCCGAATATGAGATTTTTGAAGCGGAATTTTTTCTTAGCGAATACATATCCCGCCATCGCCAGAATGAAAACATTCAAAGCCGTACTGGCGAATGAGACAATAAGACTATTGACGAAGAATTTCAAAATAGGAGCCATCTCCAAAGCCTGCTTATAGCCGGAGAAACTGAAAGTGCTGGGCAGCTGCAAACCGTTAGAGAGGATTTCACGGTTGGTTTTGAAGGAGGACAGCACCACCCAAACGATGGGGAATAGCGCCACGAGGACGCAGAGCGCCATAAAGAGATAGGAAAAAACGCGGGCAGCCTTCTGCTTGGGGCTTAGCTTAAAATGTGTCATGATCAGTCCTCTTTATTCATACCGAACAAACGGTTAATCAGCGTCATGGTGATAAAGCCCACAATGATGATGACAACGCCGATGGAGTTGGCGTAACCGTAGTTATTGGCTTTCACGGTGGTGTACAGGTACAGCGGCAAGTTGGCAGTGGAAACGCCAGGGCCGCCGCCGGTGGTGATATAGATCATGGAGAACATCTGGAGCATATATGTAGCAGCCATGATGACCGTAGTGCCGATCATGCGTTTGACCAGGGGAAACATTACCAGCCGGTCGATCTGAAAACTGGTGGCGCCGTCGATTTTAGCGGCTTCAATAATGCTTTCGTCCGTGCTCAGGCACTGGGCCAACACCAATGTGGTGGTATAGCCAGCAAAGATGAACCATGTCATCGTTACAGCCGGGAAAGCGGTAGCCGTGTCGAATAGCCAGTTATGCTGTAAGTGTTCCAGACCGATTGCCTTGAGAAGAGAGTTCAAAGCGCCGTACTGCGCATTGTACAGATTCAAAAAGATCATGGCGATAGCGGACTGAGAGATAATATTCGGAATCATGTAGGTCACGCGGACAAATTTCCAGCCATGGGGCTTTTTGTACAGAATAAATGCCAGAACGGTGCCAAGCGCCACATGGAGGACGCAGTGAATGGCGATCCAAACCACTGTGTTCTTCAATACCGGCAGAAATTTGGCATCCTGTGTAAAAAGTTTTATAAAGTTACTGAAACCGATGAACTCAAAGGTCCGTGGTAGCAAACGATAGTCAAATAGGGACGTTGCGAAAACCATGACCAGCGGGATTGCAAAGATCAATAGGAAAATAATACAGGTGGGGGCCAAAAATAGAGCGATCCACCCGGTGTTTCGTTGTTTCATGGTCCATCTCCTTGGAGGCGGTAAGTCGGTAGAATGTGGGGGGAAGCGGGCTGCCGAACTACATTCGGCAGCCCGCTCCGCGAAGTTGTAGCAGATCAGGTCACAGGGTTGGCGGTGGCAAAGTCCGTCAGAACCTGACAGAACTGCTCGGGCGTATCAGCACCGGAAGCCAAGTTGGGCAGTTCAGCACTGAAAGTATCCTCCAAACCGGGGACCATCAGGCCGGTCAAAGTGTTGCCGCGCTTTTCGCAGACGGAAGCCTGCTCCAGGAAGTCAGCCAACAGGGGAAACGCGTCCAGTGCGGTCTGGGTGATTTCCACGGTGGCACCGGCGGGAACCATGCCCTGCGTTTCCAGAGCAGTCTGCTGGGCCTTGGGGCTGGTGAAGAACTTCACCATGGCAATACCAGCCTCTTCAAGAGCAGGATCAGACTGCTTGGTAACGAACATACCCTCAATAGGGGCATCATAGACAAATCCACCGGGATAGGTCGCAACACCAACCTTATCGGAAAAGCCCTCAGTGGTTTTGGAGGTATCAGAGAAATCGCCAATCATCCAGGGGCCATTGCAGATCATAGCCACGTTTTCGGAGAAGAAGTTATTGGCTGCATTCTCATAAGCGCCGCCGTTGGCATCCAAGGTCGTGCAGGTTTGATAAAGCTTCTGAATCTTGGCAATGGCATCCACCACGCTGGGAATGTTATAGTTGGTGGGATAAGAAGTGTTCATGAACTCAAGACCTTCATCGCCGCTGCCAGCGATCATGGCGCCGAGCAGAAGCTGTGTGCACCAAGCGCCGTCGGCGGTATCCATGGCCAGCGGCGTGATGCCAGCGGCCAGAAGACGATCGCAGTTGTCGAAGAATTCCTCCCAGGTTTCAGCGGGCTTGATACCAGCCTGATTAAACAGTTCCTTATTATAGTAATAACCGATCAACTGTCCCTCGGAAGAAGATGCGTATATTCTGCCGTCACGGCAGTCTGTGGATTCCCAAGTCTCGTTGTACATGGCCTTCCACTCCGGGTCAGCGTTAACGGCATCGGTCAGATCCACAACCAGATCAGCCTGCAGTGCCAGATCCAGCAGCTTATAGCCGCCGCCGTAAACCACAGGAGGCAACTCCCCGGAGGAAATCATGACTTTGATTTTATCGGCATAGTTGGCATCGCCAGGAACATCTTCCACCTCAATGCGGTACTTACCGGCATATTCGGCGTTGAATTCTTCTACCAACTTGGCAACAACAGGAGCTGCCGTGTTGGCACCGACCTGAAAGGTGGGATATTTGATCACGATTTCTTTGCTGGAAGCACTGTCCTCACTGTTGGAGGGTTGGGAAGATGACCCACCGCAGCCAATAAGGGCCAGCAGCATCGCAAGGGAGAGAAGGCAGGCGAACATTCTTTTCATACTTTTTCCTCCTTTTATATGAGAGGCGCGCAGTACAAGCCTCTTTGTAATTCACATTGTACCATATCGTCTGTGAAAAGTAATAAGATTCTTTTGTCCTGATTCTTAGGCAAATCTGTTCTGACAGGATAAAATGCTGTGCTGCCAGCGAAAACTACTAAAATTTATTATTAAAAACGATGAAATTTTATTTATCCTTAAAGCTCGATCAATTTGCAGCGACTTGCCTCACCAGCAGATATCTGCTATATTGTTTTAGACAAAACGAGAAACGCGGGAACATCGGAGAGGTGAATGAAACATGAAACGGCAGAAATCCTTGTTGCTGCGGTTACTGACCATTGTAACGATTACGATTTTAGCACCGTCTATTCTGACATTCTTGGTGTTTTTCCGCACAGTTCCGGAGCGAATGGAAACACAGGCACAGGCAAATGTAGGCTTTTACATCGATCAGACCAATTCCTCCGTGAAAAACTCTATGGAATTGGCTCGAGAGGTGGCCTTCAGCGCGCTGGGAGACCCTATGCTGCAAAAGAACATGCAGAGAACAGAATTTTATCTGAGCAGTATGGGACGTGGCGCCTTGGAACAGATGGTAGGCAGCGTAACAGCCTATCAATCCGCCTGGAGCCGTAATGTGCTGAGCAGTATTTATCTTTTTCGGGACGACGGTCAGTACACCTTTTATTCCGCCAAGGGGGGCTATGCGCAGGAACAACGCCGCATGGAGAACATCTGTAACCAGAGTCTGGAACTGTCCTCGGCCAAAACGCTGTTTCAGATTCCCGGTGCGCCGGAGAATATGGTGTATTTTCTGCTGGATTATAAAAACATTGACACCATGGCGCACTTGGGCAAGCTGGTGATGGAACTGGATGTGAGTTCTATGGTCAATGCGGATGGGTTGATGGAACTGTATCCCGGCACCTGCCTGATTCTCAGCAACACAGACGGCGAACCGCTTTACACTCTGGGAGATGAACCGGAAACTGCGGACAGAGTGATCGCAGATTCGAATATGGAGAGCTTTTCACGATTGGGTACAGGCCACAGCCGAGACCGCTACTACCATGTCAGCAGACAGATCCAAGGCTGCCAGATGCAAATGGATGTGTTTGTTCCGGCAGCAGCAATTTACAACCAGGTATGGAGTACAAATCTGATTTTTTTTGTGTCCTGTATTCTGATCCTGTTACTGACGACAGCCGCTGCCTCGCTGGGGTATTATCTGGTAATGCGGCCTTTGCGGGATATGGAAACGGCGCTGCGGCGCATGGCTGCATCGGATTATACGGCAAGAATGCCCTGCAGTAACTGTCGGGAGCTTGCGGTGTTGGAAGAGGCCTTCAATGCCATGGCCGATCATTTGGACGCTGCTTTTGAGGAAACTTATCAAAAGGGTATTGCGCTGCGCGAAAGTGAATCCAGACTTTTGGCAGCTCAGATCAATCCTCATTTTGTATTCAATGTCCTGGAAACGATCCATATGCGCTGCGTGGAAGCGGGTTTAAAGGACCTTTCCCGTATGGTTACGGATCTGGCTCAGCTTTTGCGGGGCAACATGGGTGCCGGCGGAGGAAGCCAGAAGATCACCTTCGCCCAAGAACTTGACTATGTCCGCTATTACATGGATCTGCAGCAGAGCCGTTTCGGAGCGGCGAATCTGCACTTTTCTGTCGATTATGAGGATGAGGATATTTTACACTGCCTCGTACCAAGGCTGACGATTCAGCCTCTTGTGGAAAATGCTGTGGTCCACGGTCTTGAGCCGCGGCGGGGGCTTGGCAGCGTCATGGTACGGTTATGGGAAGAGGACAGCAGCGTCTGCGTTCGAGTGGAGGATGACGGCGTAGGATTTGATCCGGCGGAAGTGGATCTGGAGAAAGCGCAGGAGGCCGGACGGCACAATCATATTGCTTTGCCTAATATTCTGCGGCGGCTGAATCTGCTTTACGGCGATCAGGCCTCCCTTACCATTCGGTCCCATCCGGGATCTGGAACACAGATCATGCTGGCATTGCCAATAGACAAGGAGATGTGATGATGTATTCTGTTATGCTGGTGGATAATGAGCCGATCATCCCCAAGGGACTGATGAAGCTTATTGATTGGCGCAGCTGTGACTGCCAAATATCGGCAGTAGCCAGGGATGGTATAGATGCAGTCCGTCAGATCCGGGAACAAGCGCCTGACATATTGATTACGGACATCCGCATGCCGGAAATGGACGGCTTGCAGCTGTGCGCCTGGGTGCGTGAACACTGCCCGCGGACGCAGATCATTCTGCTGACAGGCTTTCCGGATTTTGAATATGCCCAGCAGGCCATTCAGTATCAGGTGGCGGCCTTCGTGCTCAAACCCACAACGGAGGATGCGCTGACGGAAGCATTGAACAAAGCCTGCCGTCTGCTGGAAAAAGACGGCAGTGCCGCGGCGGAGCAGCGAAACCTGCTGTTGGAACAGCAGCTGCTTTTGGGAGAAATGATTTTTCATAATCGTCACTCTCTGCTGTACACACTGACACGGCTTAATGCGCTTCATATTCAGCTGGACAATTACTATGTCCTCAGTATGCACGTGCTTTCCCGTGAAGAAACTGGCGATGTATGTGCCATGCTGCAAGAAGCCCAGCGGATCCTATGTGCCTGTGCCGGGGAAAGAAAACTTTATCTGATTTCCCGCAGTGATAACTGCTGCTATGCTGTTTTGCAAATGGAGACCGGGCAAGACCCTCAGTCTATCTGCGTGCAGGCGGTGGAAGAGGTGGACCGGAATACGGACTTCGTGCTGACGATTGGCATCAGCCGTCACCATCAGAATTCACTGCATCTCTCCGTGGCGGCAAGCGAGGCAGATGATGCCCAGCAATTCACCCTATACAGCAGCCAGCCCTCTGTTATGCGGAGCGAGGATCTGCCGAAGTTCTCCGAAAATACGGCGAAGGATCTGCTGGAAAGACTCCGGCTGGTAGAAAGCGCTTTGGAAAACCGTAGCCGGGATGCGGCGGCCAAAAATCTCGAGGAACTCTTTACCTGTATGCATCAGGCAAAAATTCCCTTTTCCGGGATGCAGCAGATTGGCAGGCTGCTGCACAGCTTCTGCACAAGTCTGCTTTTGAGCCATAACCTTTCCGATGGCAGCTTACCGGAGGACTACGCAGCCCTGCACTGCGAAACGCCGGCTGAACTGGAGACTGAATTGCGGACAGTAGTACGGGAGACGCTGCTACGTGTCGGCAGAACGCCGGATAATATCGACAGCATCATCTATGAGGTCAAGCAATACATTGATGAGAATTACAGCATGAACCTTTCTCTGGATCTGCTGGCGGCGCAGGTACATCTGAGTCCCAGCTATTTCAGCAAACTCTTTAAACGCGAGATGGGGGAAAACTTCAGCACTTATATTCTCAATACCCGTATAGAGCAGGCAAAGCTGCTGCTGCAGACCACGGATAAAAAGGCTTATGAAATTGCAGAGGCTGTGGGAATCTACGATCCGGTGTATTTTTCCAAAATCTTCAAAAAAGTTACCGGTGTCAAGCCAAAAGAGTACCGCAGCCAGACGAATGGGCACATTTAGATCGAAAAAACGTGAGACAGTAATGCTGTCTCACGTTTTTATTCATTCCTGGGGGATCAAACGGATGCGCTGCAGATACTTCAGATTGCGCTTCGCCATGGCAAAGGCCTCGTCCGTGGTGGCGTGGGGACAATCTTGCTCGATAATGCCCACACCGTTGAAATTCAGCCGATCCAGAAGGTCTCGGTAGGCTTCATAGTCGATGACGCCATCCTCCAGATCGCACATCATCTCATCCTGTCGAGGATCGTCCGGGGCAAGACCGCCTTCCAGTTCCAGCCGGCGAATAGCGGGGGATACATTCTTGAAATGCAGATAGGGAATCCTGTCGATGTGTTTTTCCAGAAAATCCAGAGCAGTGCGGTCGCCTCGCTGCCAACCGCCGTTGGCAGCGGCGAAGTGGCCGTTATCATAGCAGATGGAGAGACCCAGATCGATCAGTTCCTCCAATTCCTCCGGCGTTTCAATCAGGGATCTGCGCTCCGGGTGCATCAATACTTCCACGCCATAGGTCTCCCGGCAGTAACGGCCCATCTCTGCAAAAATGCCGAACGTACGTTTTTTGGCTTCTGTCAGTTTATCCTTTTCGCCGGGAGCAAAGGCTGTGCCGTCCATAGACATCATATAATGCACATCGAATGCCAGCAGACGTTTGCACAGATCATCCACGTCCTTGCGTACATCAGCAAAGGATGACGCCTTGAGAAATTCATAGCAGGCGGTGCCACCGCAGATAGAAAGCCCCCGGCTGTCAAGTTCATCACGCAGTTGTTCCACATCTGTGGGGAGATATCCCACAGGTCCCAATTCGAGCGTTTTATATCCGGCCTGAGCAGCCTGATCCAAAAAGACGTTGTAGGGTGTGCGGGAAGGGGTGCCGTCCGGCCACCATACCCCCCATGAACAAGGGGCAGTGCCGATCGTGACTTGAATACTCATAGTTTATTCGACCTTTCTGTTCGATCATAGCGCCTGCGCGGCATTTGCCAGCAGGTCATCCAAAGCTGCGGGGGAAATAAACCGCTCTGCTGCCAGGGCGGTAGCCCCGATCACGGGGGAATAGAGGGGCGGTTCTATGGTGAAGCCGTTTTGTTCCATCTCTTTGCGGAAAGGCTGCAAAATGATCTCTCCCGCGTGGAAGAGCCCGCCGGAATAGGAGACGCGGACAGGAACTTCAACAGGGAAGTCCAGTTTGCAGCGAATGGCTACGGCGGTTTCAGCCAGTTCTGCGGCGGCGCGGCGATAGATATCCAGCGCGGAGGTGTCTCCCCTGCGGGCGGCCCGCAGGGCTACCGGCTGAAGCTGGGCCAGAAGTGCGGAATTATTTCGAACCTCCGTTTGAAGATACCCGGAAACATACAAATCTTTGGTGATCCCCAGAGCACTGCGTACCTCCTCATATATAGCGGAACGTGGGCGGCGGCCGTCTGACTGCTTGACGAATTCCGTGATTAACTGCCGTGCAACCCAGCTGCAGGAACCCTCATCTGCAAAAAACAGGGACCACCCGCCCACACGGTAACCGTGCCGCTGCGGATCTCTTCCATAGGCCACGGACCCGGTTCCGGCCACCACGTTGATACCGGGCTTGGCTGCCAGAGAACCGGCCCATCCGGCCACAGAGTCATTGTCGATCAAGATCTGCCCGCATCCCGGCAGCGCCGCCCGCAGGGCAGCAGGGAAGCTGCTTTCCGTGCCGGGGATCTCACCGTATCCCGTGAGCGCGAACATGGCAGAGGCAACATCGGCAGCGTTGATCCCAGCGTCAGCTAAAAGCGATTCGGCACTGTCTGCCATCAGCCGCGCAAAGCCGTCTTCACCCAGGAATGCACAGTTACAGCCGGAAAAAGTCCGATGGGCCAGCACACGGCCCCTCTCATTGCACAAAAGCCATTCAGTTTTTGTAGAACCGCCGTCACAGCCAATGAAAATCATTCGGATACCCTTCTTTCTTTCGGAATGTGAGCAGCTTTCCAGGCAAATGCGCTGCCGAGAAATGCCAGTAAGCTCATCAGAGAAAACATGCGGTGGATGCCGACGGCATCCGCTACGGCACCGCTGAGCGTATTCCCCACCATGGCGGCAAGACCGGATCCAAGAGCCTGAAAGACCAGGTGGGCGGTGGAAAGGCGCTGCGGGGATACCGTTCTTAATATGAAATCCACGCAGGCAGGTGTAAACAGCGCGAAAGAAAGCGCTTGCAGCGACGATGCGGCCAAAGGCACCCACAGACTGTGAGCGAAGCCCAGCGTCAGCGCACGTAAACCGTAAAATACCATGGCGGCAGACATCAGAACCGCAGGGCTTGCACACAGCCGGTCACGCAGGCGGGTGTATCCAATCATCACAGGCAGTTCGCAGATCGCCTGCACAAAAAGCGCCGCGCCTACATGCCGTTCCGTCCCGCCTAAAGCGAGAATGAGCACAGAATGAAAACTGTCGATAGCGCATGAGGCCAGCATACACAGGAAAGAGGCCAGGAGCATCAGCCGATACGCCCGGTTTCCGGCTAAGGCGGCGGCATCATGATGAAGTGCTGTAAAAAAGCCGACGGAGGAAGCTGACGCGGGCGCCGGATTGGGCAGGTGCAGGATCACGATTGCCAGCAGTATGAACAGTACCCATAAAATCACACTTCCCGGACGAAAGCCCCACCGGGCGGCTGCCCAGCCAAAGACCATAGCCCCCAGCGCAAAGGACAGCGACCCACCGGCGCGGGTGGCACCGTAATTGAGCACATACCCCTCGCTGATAAGCCGCAGCGCCCAAGCGTCCACAAAGTTCATCATGCACACAATGGTCACATTCAGCCCCATAACGGCAACTGCCGTTACTGCTGGGCGGGCGTCACCCCCAAAAACCAGCAGACAGTAGCAGCTGATCCCTGCGGCGGTGGCCAGCAACGTAACCTGCCGGGCACACGCAAAATGGTCGTTGAGATAACCCCATACCGGTCGGGCAAGGGTGGCCGCCAGCGCCGCCAAAGTCATCACCCGTCCGATACGCATAGGGGAATAGCCGAAAGACACCAGAATGGGCGACACATATGCAACGGCAATGCAGTCAATTAAGATCAGCAGTGCCTGCAAACCGAGAAACGGCAGATTCAATGGGCGTTTTTCCATAGCCGTTACTCCATTTTACTGCCCATCAGGGCAAAAAAATCCGGATAACGGCGGCGGGAGGTATCGATTCCACGGGCAGCAGATAGAACGGCGGCCAGAGTTTGCACAGCGGGCAGATAGGTGAGACAGCGGAGCTCACGGCATTCGGTATCCAGCAGATTCAAAGCGGTGAGATCATTTTCCACACCGCCAGGAGCAATGAGAAAGCACTGCGCCCCCACAGAACGGGCAAAGGCGGTAAGCGTCAGCATCCGCGTCCGCTCGGTATGCGTTTCCGGCGGCAGCAGGCAAATGAGACAGGCATCACCATCTAAGGCGTTCTGAACCCCGTGGGTATATTCGTCTAAAGGATAGCAGGAAACCGGCAGGTAGTTTGTTTCAAGCAGCTTTAGAGCGGCTTCCTGAGCAGCCCCCAGACCATCGTTTCCGGCGATGACGTACAGGTGGCGGAAGGGAATTACTTCCTCCAAATGTGCGCGGCTCCATATCTGTGCGCGGCGAAGATTTTCCGCCGATTGGATAATCAGCGCATCCATCGCGGCATATAATCTCGTCCGGTAAGATTCATCGCGGCAAACGGAAAGCCCCAGCAGCATCAGCGTCAACACCGTGGCGGTGACCCCCTTGGTTTTGGCGCCGATACGCTCCTCACCGATGAGCAGTGGAATGGCCAGCGACGCCGCCTTTCCGACAGGAGAATCCAGATGTTCTGTCAGCGCGACAACAGGATAACCCTGTGCCCGCAGGGATCGGATCAGTGTATATGTATTGGTGCTGATGCCGCTTTGGGAAACGGCAATATACAACGGGTGCGCAGCACGGCAGCGGATCAGCTGTTCTTCCTGCGAGGGAACGAAGCAGCTGACTTCTACGCCGAACGCCTGCTCCAGAACTGGCCGTGCCATCAGTGCGGCATAGTGGGAGGAACCGGAGCCGATCAGGATTACCCGATCAGGCTTCGGCTCCAGCACGGCAAAGGGAGCAGTCAGACTTTCCCGCTTATCCAGCAGAGCCTTCCACACAGCGCTCTGTTGGGAAATATAGCGTTGAAGCAGTGACTCATCCATGCGAATTACTCCTTGATCTTCATACAGATGTCGCGGAACAGCTTCAGGTCAGCCATGGCGTCAGAAAAATCAGATTTGGGCTTAGTGCCATTTACTATGCAGTCGTGGTAATATTTGACCTCGTTTTCAAAGGCATCTCTGTAGTCAGGGCCATACAGAGTGGTCTTGGTATCGTTCTTGGTGGATTCGATCACCTCAAAGGTCTGGGGCTGATACCGCAGATAGGGAGTTTCGTATTTGATCTTCATGCGGCGGTCATGCTGATAGATCTCGATGGCGGCATCAAACTGCACCACATCCTGATCGTTGACGATTTCATATACCGCGAGGAAATCCTCATAGCGGAACACGATGACCACATGCTCTCCCTGAACGGAGACAGATTCGATCTCCACCGGCAGTCCCACCAACTCACGGACGGCGGCTAACGTGTGGCAGCCAAGGCCAGTGAGCATCACATAGGTAATGCGCTGCTGTTCCGTGCAGCCTTCGCCCAGAGCACGTCCCACCTGTTCCCGGCGCAGACGTCCGCTCTCCTCCTTGGCAGACTGGGGAATGTCGCTGGACAAATAGGGCAGACGGGTCTGTCCCATGAAAAAGTCGCCCTCCAGAATAATGTCACGGAAACGCATATATTCGATCTTTCGGTCATCAGCTTGCAGCAGTTCCTTGCACTTGAGGAAGCCATTACCGTAGCGGCGCATATAGCCCACCATGCACACCAGCTCAGGATGTGCCTTTTCGGCAGCAATCAGCTTTTCCAGATCCTCCATGCAGAGGGTAACAGGTTTTTCCACAAACACATGTTTCCCGGCCTCCATAGCGGCCAGGGCATATGCGGCATGGTACTGATCGGGGGAGCAGACAAATACGGCATCCACATTGGGATCTTTTACCAACTCATAGGGGTCGGTATAGGGTGTTGCGTTGTACTTTTTCGCGATAAACGCAAGCTGAGTGGGGGAAATATCGGACACGGCAGTAATCTGATACTGCTCATGTAGCCCGCTGAGAATGGGCAGGTGCATCAGCTGAGAAACGGTACCGATTCCAATAACGCCGACTTTAACGATCATAAAAAAGTCTCCCTTCTTAATAGTGCCGCACAATGGAGAGCGGCTATCATGCTCTTTCATTGTAAAGAAAGCGGAAGAGGTAAGCAATGAAGTTTTTCGCACAGTTTCTATAAAAATTTTGCCGTGCTCTGATGGCAAAAAAACTCAGAAAATGGGACAAAATCGTTATAACGAAACAGATGGCTTTGATGGTATGATACATACAGGAGTACAATCTGAAAGGAGAACTGTTATATGCAGGTACTCGTTGCGAAAAATTATGACGCCATGAGTCGTGTCGCCGCGGATATAGTGGAGCACCAAATCAAAGCGGAGCCTCAGGCGCTGATCAGTTTTCCCGGCGGTGATACGCCGGTCGGTATGCTGGAGGTATTCTGCAGTAAGGTGAACCGCGGAGAGATCGACCCCGCCGAATTGAAGTTTGTCCAACTGGATGACTGGGTAGGCATTGGTCCGGACGATGCGGGCAGTTGTTCCAACTTCATCCGTGAAAAACTGTTGAAAAAGATGAGCAAACCGTTTGCTGATGCCTTCCTCTTTGATGGCTCTCAATCAGACATTGACGCCCAGCTGGAGGAACAGGATGCCTTTATCGACCGTTATGGCCCCATTTCTGTGGAAGTGTTGGGGATCGGCATGAACGGACACTTAGGTTTTAACGAGGATGGCGTGGATTTTTCACTGCGCTCCCACCGGACGCCGCTGAGCGCCACAACAAAGTCTGTGCAGCGGAAGTATTTTAGCGGTCAGGATCTCCCTTTGACAGAGGGGATTACGCTTGGAATTGCCCAGATCATGGAATCCAAAACAGTAATTGTGATTGCCAATGGCAAAAAGAAGGCTGAAATTGTGGCGGAGGCGATCTTGGGACCAGTGACTAACCGAGTGCCTGCTTCTGTGCTGCAAGAGCATCCAAACTGCATTTACCTGCTGGACGATGAAGCGGCGTCTTTACTGCCTGCGGATTTGCCGGGGCTTCAGGAAATCTGATCTGCTGCCTTTTGGACTATATGCTGTTGCGGCAGGCGGTTTGTTGGTCTGCTCAGTGAAACGCGGGATTCGCCGGAACTTACTAACCAATCTATACGGCTTCGCCAGCTCTCCATGATATCAGCTTCGGAGCCAGATCAAAAAGGAGGAATACCGCAGGCCTGCGGTGCGGCAGTGTGGAGACCTGCCGTAAGCCGTGTTGTTTTGACAACCGGGAGAAAGCGTATGCGGAGGCAGCGCTTTCAGGGTCTTATTGCCATGGCAGAAGTCATTTTAAAGAATATCAAGAAGGTCTATCCCCATCAGGAGCCTAAGAAAAAGAAGAAGGGCGAGCCGGAGAAAAAGACCAACCTCCAGATCACGGAGGAGGGCGTTCTGGCCGTTGATAACTTCAACCTGCACATTCAGGACAAGGAATTCATCGTGCTGGTTGGACCATCCGGCTGCGGCAAGTCCACCACCCTGCGGATGGTGGCCGGTCTGGAGGAGATCTCCGGCGGCGAGCTGTACATCGGCGGCCAGCTGATGAACGATGTGGCCCCCAAGGACCGGGACATCTCCATGGTGTTCCAAAACTACGCCCTGTACCCCCACATGACCGTTCGGGAGAACATCGCTTTCCCCCTGAAGCTGCGGAAAATGGACAAGGCTGAGATCGATCAGCGGGTGGAGCAGGCGGCGGAGATCCTGGACATCACGGAGTATCTGGACCGCAAGCCAAAGGCCCTTTCCGGCGGCCAGCGTCAGCGTGTGGCCATCGGCCGCGCCATCGTCCGGGAGCCGAAGGTCCTGCTGATGGACGAGCCTTTGTCTAACCTGGACGCCAAGCTCCGCAACCAGATGCGGGCAGAGCTGATCAAGCTGCGCCAGCGCATCAACACCACCTTTATCTACGTGACCCACGACCAGACGGAGGCCATGACTCTGGGCGACCGCATCGTCATTATGAAGGACGGCGTCATCCAGCAGATCGGCACGCCGCAGGAGGTCTTTAACCACCCCGCAAACCTGTTTGTGGCCGGCTTCATCGGCATGCCTCAGATGAACTTCTACGATGCCGAGCTGGTGCTGGAGGACGGGCAGTATGCCGTGGTGCTGGACGGCGCCAAGGTGACCCTGCCGGAGGAGAAGCAGGCCAAGCTGAAGGCCAACGGCGCGGCAGCCAGCCCCATCACGCTGGGCGTCCGGCCTGAGCACCTGATCCTCAGCGGTGATGAGAGTTCCATGATCCACGGCACCGTGGACGTCAGCGAGATGATGGGCAGCGCCGTCCATCTCCACGTCAGCGCCTGCGGCAGCGATACCATCATGATCGTTCCCACCACGGAGCTGGAAAGCACCTCCGCGTTTACCATCGGCAGCCCCATCGCCTTTACCTTCAACGGCGCTATGGCCCATCTTTTCGACCGGAATACCAAGAAAAATCTGGAATGGCTTGAGAAATAATTTACGGTCGCTCCCCGTGTACAGTTATATATTTCGTTGATTAGCGGAAAGAACGGCGTTTTTGATTGGATTGTTGGCTGTTTTGCGCTGAATTGCATAATTTTGGACATGGTTTGCTCTCTTCATTCAGGTGGGCATATCCCACAACTTTATTCTGACGGAGTCTGCAAACCATGTCTTTTTTTGTGCAGCTTCTCCTGTTGAATCAGACGGATGGGAAAAACGTCGTCTTACCTGATATAAAAAATAGCGCCTGCCGCAAGACAATGTCCTGCGGCAGGCGCTATTTTTTAGGTTTGCAGACTGCCTGAATATGATATACCACTGTCACCGACTGCTCAAAGCATATGCCGTATGCCCGCTTAGCCATGCGAATAATGTTTCTTGAAATACAGTCTGACTTTGAGAGATTCATCATGGTATCCGATGATCCCATTCTGATCTCTCGGTACAGGCATTGGGAAGGAGTGACCCCATTGACAGCCTTGCGGTCCACACCGGTATGATCTCTGGCGTGAAAAATTCTCGTGGTGTGCGTTTTTCTTTGTGTCAGGGAAGCAGACTGCGGTAGCGTGCAGCCTTTTCCAACAGCTCCGCTTCTGTGCAGTAGGCTGTCAGGCAGCCTACTGCGGTGACGCATTTGCCGCCGGTGATGTTGCCGTACAACACACATTCAGCCAGAGAGCAGTCATGATAGAGACCATACAGGAAACCGGCCAGAAAGGCGTCGCCCGCGCCGGTGGAGTCCTGATGTACATATTCCGGGATCACAGGGATCACCTGCTGCACGCCGTTTTCCTGAATGAGACAGCCGGAAGCATCCAGCTTTACCACCACTTTCTGGAAAAATTCACTCAACACCCGGGCAGCCTCTTCCGGCGTGTTTGTGCCGGTGATTTTCAGCGCTTCCTTCTGGTTCGGTGTGTAGAAATCTGCCAATTCCAACATGGGGCGGTATTTTTCGATGGACATCTCATCGTCCCAGCCAGTATCCAGCGTCAGAAGAGTTCCCTCCTGATGCAGTTGCCGGTAGACTTCCGGGAATCGAAGATCCATGGCGCAGATGGACGCTCCCTTGGAGTCTGCGTAAACCTGCTCTAATACCGTATCCGTCACCGGAAAACCATCAGAATAGGAGCAGAAGGTTCGGTCGCCCGGCGTCAGCATAGCGACGGAGATATTCAGGGGAATCGCATCCGTCTGTGGGCAGAGGTTAAAGGGAGTTACACCGGCGGACTCAAAGGCATCCCGAGCAAAACGAGAGAACATATCCTTTCCCAGCCCTGTCTGGATACGCACAGGTATGCCTAAGCGCCCCAGATTGATAAGGGTGGCGGGCAGTCCGCCGCCCATTTGCAGGGAAAATCCCTTGGAATAAAGTTCCTGCCCTTCTTCCGGCAGCCGGGGCAGACCTGAGAAAAACAGGTCAATGTTTACATTAGCGGCGCCGGAGATAAACGTCTTACTTCCAACCATCACTATATCCCGTATTCAGCGCAATGTAGGAATCCACCAGTTTCACGGCCAGCGAATAGGAATTCACCAGAGGATGAAGGGTCAGGCAGTCAATGGCGGCCGTCCGGCTTTTTTCTCGGATAGCCTTAGATGCCAGCCGCTCATAGGCTTTTACCCGGCGGATCAGTTCCAACGCCCGTTCGTCGCCATCCGTGACCTTATGAGGCGTACAGCTGTCAGGCGCGATGTCGCAGGTGATCTCTACAATGTCGTTATCCCGCAAGCCGGGGATGGCTCCTTGGTTGGGAGCGCAGAGGATCATGCTGCCCGCTTTGCCGGACTCCACAATATCAATGAAACGCAGAGCCACGCCGGCATAGCCGCCGGCATCAGGGGCAAACACATCGAAGGTCCACGCCTTATTGCGGTGGATACCGGTCTCGTTGGCCATGTAAGCGTCTTCCCGTCGGCCATACCACTTTTCAAAGCACTTCAGGCAACTTTCAAAGTCGTTTTCAATATCCATTTTGGAAAGTTCTGCCGTCATTTGACGATTGATGTCCTCGATGACTTCGCCGCGGGTCTGAGGGGCGTGGAGAATATTGCTGACAGCCTGTTCCCGATAATAGAAATAGTAAAGATATTCGTTAAGCACGCAGCCCATATGTTCCAGTAGATCCTTGCCGAAAAAGCGCATATCTGTTTCACGATAGGCGTCGTCCCGGCTAATCAGTTCCGGCATGATCTCCTTGCCGTCAATTTTGATGGAGCGGAAAAAGGAGAGATGGTTCAGACCGTAGCATTCGCCTACGATCCGATCCGCAGATACACCGTAGAGGTCCGCAAATTGGTGCAGCATGCCGCTGGGGGCATCGCAGATCCCATAGGTGAAGTCATAGCCCATATCTCGCAGAGTCTGAGAGACAACGCCGGCGGGATTGGTAAAGTTGAAAACCTTCACGGTTGGCTTGGCATATTGACGAATCAGTTCGCAATACTCTGCCAATGCCGGAACGGAGCGCATGGCAAAGGAGAGACCGGCAGCGCCGGTGGTTTCCTGTCCCAGCACACCGTTGGCCAAGGCGATGCGCTCCTCTCGCACCCGCATGTGATCGCCGCCCACTCGAATCGTGGTGATGATATAGTCGGCATCTTTCACGGCGTCTACGGCATCCGTGGTCAACCGGAATTTCAGCTCCGGATTGAGCATCCGGGAGACATGCGCGGCCAGACCGCCGTAAATCCGCAGTTTTTCCCCATCGTTATCCATGAACACCAGTTCAGTGATATGGAGTTCCGCCGCTTTCTGGGCAATGCTCTTTGCCAGGAACATGGAGCGGACACCGCCGCCTCCGATGACTGTCAGTTTCATGCTTGATTTCCTCCTTGGTTCATTCATCCCGCAGGTCCGCCGAATAAATAGGGCTTGTCAGTGCAATGGAATCCGCTGGACGGTCAAGTGCCGTTCCGTATACCTCCACCCGAAGCCAGCCGGGTACCAAGCTTACGGAAAAATCCACAGGCTTACCGTTGTAGGGCTGTTCAGCCAAGATTTTTCCATTGTGTACCAGTCGGATGGACTGAGGTGTGATTTCATTGTGAGCCCAAACGCTGCTTCGTTCCTCCATGCCGATCCGCACGGAAACAGAGGCGGGACCGGGATGTGCGGTTTGGCCCAGGCTGTAGATCCGGTTTTCCTGCTTCAGAGTAACATCCACGGTTGGACCCGTGGTGACATAGGTTCGTCCGGCGCGGATGGCAGCCTTGGCATTCTCTATTGTAACATCTCCGTCAATACCAAGATAGGTAGCGGTCAGCAGAGGGATCTGGCCGGGCTTGTCGGGGCCGTGCCAGTCGCGTCCGGCTGAAATAGCCAAATGGTAGCCCTGATTTAAAAGCGCGTCGTACCAGGGCATGGCAAGGCCGTTCTTGGCGGAGGCGTGAGGATCGGGACCTGACCAGATCTCCACATAATCCATCAGATCCCAGCGTTTGACCCGAAATTCCCAATTACAGCCGCACATCAGCGGAGATCCAACCTCACAGGGGTGGGCCACGCCGGCGATGCCACCTGCGGCCCGGATCTCCTGCAGGGCTTCGTCAATGGTGTCCGGCGTTACAAAGCGCCAGTCTACGAAGCGGTCGCAACCGATGACCAACAAATGGCCGTAAAAGGTAGTCCACTCAATACCGGGCAGCACCAGACAGTTGTTTTTCCGCTGCAGTTCCTCCGTGACCTCCAGCAGTCCGGTTACGGCGTTGTGGTCAGTCAGCGCCAGACCCGCATATCCATAGGCAGCCACACTTTCTATCAGCTGTGGGACCAGAAAGGTCCCGTCGCTGTGGCGAGTGTGGCAGTGCATTTCAAAGGGACGGTATTTCAGCATCCTGCTCACCTCGTTCCATTCCGTAAATTCTCAAGTGGTAGTCTACCGTGCCGACTACCACGGCCTGTACATGCAGCACTGCCCGCCAGTCTCCTGCGGAAGCTGCTGTGGGGGCGAAGCCCCAACTGGAGCCGCTTGCGGAAATTGTCAGTATCTGCTGTGGCGGATGACGGTGGGCACAGCCCACATATTCGCCGTTTTTATCCAGAGAAAGCGTTACAAAGTTGAAAAGCTCCTGGTATTCCTGCATATCCGCTTCTGTCAGCTGATAGCCGGCGGGAAAGTATGTTTTCACACACTTACGGATCTGCGGCATAATGATCTCGGGATCTCGAATGGCCTTAGGCCCGTAGTGCAGGCAAATAGCCAGATGATCGAAATCCCGGTCAACGCGGAAAGGAACCAGAATGTTTTTGCGGACATCCGCCAGAGTAAAGGCGAATGTCTGGTCAAGTAGCAGTTCCACAGTTTTTCCTCCTGTTTTTAGCGTACCGGATGGAGAAAGGAAGCCGGCGCGGCGGATAGGCTTCCCGGAAAAATACAGGGAGGAGACTCCTATGAGCTCCTCCCTGTAAGGCAGACGTTATTTCTCCCACTCTTTTTCGCGCAGGTTGGTGTAGATATATACACCGGCGGAAACAGAGCAAATGAGGAAGATGATAAACGACATGGCGGCCGCCCGCTCATAGCGCAAATACTTGTTGAACTGATCGAACAGCACAATGCCCAGCATCTTGGGATAGTTGCCGCCCATCAAATACGGCGTGGTAAACGAACCGACGTTGGACATGAACACGAATGTTGCTGCAATGACCACGTCCTTCATGGAAAGAGGAAGGATCATGCTTCGGAGCACCCGCAGTTTGCTGGCACCCACATCCCGAGCGCTTTCAATCATGGAGTCGGGGATCGCTCCCAGACCCGCCGTGATCATCAACGCAGCGAAGGGGATGTTGAACCACATGTTCATGGTCACAAGTCCGCTGGCGTGGTACATCATACCCGGCTTAAAATCGCCGCCGAAGAGTTGAGAAATACGGTTGAGCAGACCAGAATCGCGAACCACGGTGATCATGGCGTACACCGCCACCATGCTGGGCACAAAACGAGGCAGCAGGTAGAGGTTGCCAATCAGCCGGGAAACCTTGGACTTGACAAACCGCAGATACAGCGCCAACAGATAAGCCAGAACGATGGCTAGTGCCACGGTGAGGAACACAATACCCAGTGTGAAGAGGATATTGGTCAGTTCACGCGGTGTTTCAAAAAAGTATTTGTAGTTATCGAAGGTAAAACCGCCGGTGTCCGGGTCTGTAAAGCTGGTCTTAATGGCCGTCAGGATTGGCCAGGCTACTACCAGCATGACCGTCAGGAAGGACGGCAGTACCAATCCATAAGCAGCCAACATCTGTTTTAGTTTCTTGCTCATTCTTTACACCTCGGACACTTTCAAAATCAGAGTTTAGCCGAGAGAACCAATCTCGTTATCCCAGCGCTCGTTAAAGTTGGTACCCAGATCGCCGATAGACAGCGTGCGGAAGCTGCCCACATCCAGATCCTTCAGATCTTCGTAGCCGGTCATATCCATACCGCTGACGTCCACCAGAGGAATAGCGGCCATTTCCTTGACCAGGATCTGCTGAGCGGTATCGGAAAGCATGTAGTCGATGAAAATATAGGCGCCATCAGGGTTGGAACCAAAATTGGGAATCAGCAGGCTCTGCACAGCGCCAGTGAAGGAGGGCTGAATGGTGGCCATCTTGATGTAAGCGGGGACAGTGCCGGCGGCACGCTGGCTCAGCAGCATATCCGCCCACATGGGGCACATGTCGATCTCGCCCTGAGACAGCAGATCCAGAGCGCCCTGGTTCTTGTTGGGATAGACGATGCTGCCGCCGGACTTATACATATACGGATGCAGCTCAGCCAGCTTAGCAAAGCCTTCGTCCCACTGATCCATCCACTTGGGGTCATCAGAGGTCATGGCTTCCTGATCGTCAATGCAGTTATAGACGGTGGTGCGGACAAAAGAGTCACCAGCGCCGCCGGTGCCAGGCACGTTATAAGCGAAACGGCCGGGATGATCCTTGATCCACTGATACAGTTCTTCGGCGGTGGTGGGAACTTCAGTTACATTCTGAGAGTTGTAGGCAAGAACCACGGTGGTGCCGCGATAAGGCTGGCAGAACTCGGCGGCGTCAGCAGATTCAGCTCTGACCCGGGAAGAATTGGGGATCTTGGATTTATCCAGCTTCATGAAGCCGTCTGTGCCGACCAGAGAAACAACCTTGGAAAGATCGTCGCCGCCCAGATCCACCAGATCATACTCGGTGTTGGTCTGGTTGGACTTGCAGGCAGAAGCCAGCATATCAGGCATGCCCTGACCACCAGTGCCGGAGAGCAGGAAGTTCAATTCCACCTGATAACCCTGATTGGCTTCGGCGTTGCCATTGAAATCGGCGGACAGCGCCTCATAAACCTGACGGACGTTGTCGGAACCAGTGGCCCAGAGATGAATGGTAGTGCTCTTTGTGTCACTGCCGGAGTTGGCGGACTGCTCGGATTTCTGACCGCAGGCAGCAAGAGACATTGCCATCATGACGGCCAGCGCGGTGGCTAAGATGCGCTTCATTTTCATTTTACTTCTTCCTTTCAATTAAAAAATATGCGTTTTGAGGAATTTGAGGTTCACGGGGTCTCCGGGGTTGAGACGTTCAGACTGATCGCGGTCCACGAAACATTTGACAACGAGGTCTCCGCACTGGACGTTGACCTCCACGTAATGTCCCAGAACCATGATGGTCCGCACGCAGCCCTGGATATCCGCAGGCTCACTGGTGATGGCGACATCCTCGGGACGGACGGCAACGGTCTTTCCGTCCTTTTCGACGAAGTTCATTTCGCCAATAAAGGATGCCACATACTTGGTTGCGGGGTTATCGTAGATCTCCGTAGGAGTGCCTACCTGTTCAAATTTACCCTTGTTCATGACCACGATGCGGTGGGACAGGGCCATGGCCTCTTCCTGATCGTGGGTCACGAATACCACGGTGATGCCCAGTTCGGCCTGAATCTTCTTCAACTCTTCGCGCATCTGCTGGCGGATTTTGGCGTCCAAAGCAGAGAACGGCTCATCCAACAGCAGTACGGAGGGCTTGAGCAGCAGGGAACGGGCAATTGCGATGCGCTGCTGCTGGCCGCCGGAAAGCTGGGTGGGATACTTCTTTTCGAAGCCGGACATGCTTACGAGCTTTAGGTGCTTATCAATATCGGCCCTGATCTGATCCTTGGGGATCTTGCGCAGCTTCAGGCCGAAAGCCAGATTTTCATATACCGTCATGTGGGTCCACAGGTTGTAGCTCTGGAATACCATGGCGGTCGGCCGCTTTTCCGGCGGCAGTTTCACGATAGATTCATTGTCGATCAGAATGTCGCCGTCAGTGACATCCAGAAAACCGCCGATGGTCCGCAGAATGGTGGACTTTCCGCAGCCGGATGGCCCCAGCATGGTGACGATCTCGCCTTCATAAATTTTCAGATTGATATGCTCGACGCCATCACCGTTGTCATAGCGCTTTGTCATATCACGGATTTCCAGTTTTAAACTCCGTTCAGCCATTTTCTATTCCTCTCAATCACTTCATCTTGAAACCGCCGGCAATTGCCTCGGGACCGATATATTTCTTCATCGCAAAGATCATGACTGCGGCGGGGATCATCAGCAAAATTGCAAACACCGCACCGGCCTGACCGGGATAATCCAGAATAATGCCGTACATCTCTACGGGCATCGTCTTGATGCGGGCAAGGCCAACCAGCAGTGTGCCCTGCGCCTCTTCCATGGAACCGAGGAAGGTATAGAGCGTGGCGACCATAATGCCGGGCATCGCCATGGGGAAGGACACCTGGAAGAAGGTGCGGATGGGGCCGGCACCTACGTCCCGAGCGGCTTCCTCCTGTTGCTTGTGAACGGCTTGAAAGGCGCTGCATGGGAGCCAAACCATGAACATCATGGAGTTGATCATATGAATAATGACAACGCCCAGCAGTGTACCCATCAGATTGTATTTATAGAAGAGAATACCAATAGAAGTGTAGATGCCCAGTTTTGGAAACGCATTGGTCAGCAGGAAAGAAAGCATGAAAATCTTTCTGCCGGGGAAGCGGAACCGGGCCAGAGAATAAGCCGCCGGGATGCACAGCACCATAGAGCAGACTGTGGTGATGACTGCAATGGTCAGGGACTGTACGATTGAGGAGACCAGACTCTTTTGAGAGAACACGAAGTTCCACCATTTAAAGCCCCATTCCGTGGGGAAAATATTGGGAACCTCATATACGTTGCCAAAAGCTGTAATGCACATGTACATCAGCGGGCCGTAAAAGAACAGCATAAAGACTGCCAGCAGAATAAATTCCAGAAATTTTTTCTTGCCTACCGCATAGTAAAAGCGCTTTGGATTTAGATATTTGAACACCTTCGACCACCCTTTTCACACAATTTTTGCAAATGTCACGTTCGAGAGGGAAGTCTTTCGACCCGAAAGACGAGCTCATCGTTTTTGGCAAAGGCCAGCAGATACCCGTTATAGGCTGCTGGATCCTGTGAAGTATAGCTTTGAATCAAGCTGTATTTTTCCGCGGGTGGAAAACCATCCGGCAGCGGACGGCGCTCCGCGGCGCACCGTAAAAGCGGATGATCCGCCGCCATGGGCGGCAAGCGGAACCATTCAGCGTCCCGCTCTGGCCAGATATCTGTCCGGTCTGCGTGAATCAGATAATAATACAAAGCAGGAGGATTTTCCATGGCGGCGACGGCCTGCGTCGTAAAACGGCCCAAGGCGTCATGATCGCCGTGGCAGTCGCCGGGGGCTGTAACGTAGACGGTATCCGGATTGACCAGCGCTAACACATCGGAAAGATCCCGCAGAACGCTTGCGGCGGTATAAGTACCGTGACAGCCGCTGCGCATGAAGTGAAAATCCTGTCCGTCAGGCCGCCAGGTTTCTGTTCTCCCCCAACGGGAGGCGGATACCCTGCAGCCGTCATATAACCGGCGGAGAAAGCTTTCTTCGTAAGGCATACCGGTATCGGGATACCCCAAGAAATAGATCTGCTCCGCAGGGACGCCTAAAGCGGCCAGTACACTTCGGCTTTCCGCAGCTCTGACTGCGGCATCTGCCTCGGAAGCGTATTCACCGTTTGTAGCGAAGCACACGCTTACATGGGCGCCGGAGTGAGCGGCTTGATAGATAATACCGGCAGTTTGCAGACACTCGTCATCCTGATGGGGGGCCAGCAGGAGAATCCGCCGGGAAGATGTTTGATTCATACGCCGGTTTCCTTTCGCAGTCCGCAAACCATAACTGGCTGCCGCGTGGTGATGTTGTATACACCGGCGTCCAGAAACTGCCGGGCACAAGACACGTCATTTACAGTCCACACGGAGGCGAGGATCCCGTTTTCACGCAGGAGCGCAATGCGCTCCTGTGTGCACAGGCCGTAATAAAGATTGACGATCTGCACGCCGCAGCGTCGATAGAGGGAAATAGCGGCGCGAATCTGTTCTTCTGTAAGCGGAATACCAGCCTCGCACTGCGCATAAAGCGTAGGCATGGCACTTTCAATATTCCAAAACGTGCGGCACCGGATCGCGGGATCCTGTATAGCTTCAAGGGAGACGGAGCCGGAAAAAATCAACTGTTCGTCCACACCGCAGGCTTGCGCCAATGTTAGGACTGCGTGTTCGATGCCGGGATGCTTGAGATCGCAGTTGACCTTTACGCCGCTGCCGCGAATCAGAGAAAACACATCTTTCAGATCAGGATGTGCGCCATCGGATGGATCATGGCTGATGTAAAAGCCGTCATCCTTAGGATGTACATCCACTTCCAATGCGTCCGCACCGCAGTGCAGAGCGTATTGAACATATTCCAGAGAATTGTCCGGCCTACCCTCGCAACCTGAGTGGGCCGTGATCATTGTGTGCATTCCATCACTCCTTGCATGGAATGCAGAAACGGGGAGAGAGCGCCCCCGGCTCTGCTGTGAAATCAGCAAAGGTGCAAAGAAAAAAGCCAAGTACAACATGAACAAGTCTCTCGATTCCGGGAGAAAACTTGCTCTGTTGCCCCAGCTCTCAAACTCTTCAGCAACCCTTTGAAGTGCCTTCATTTTACTCCTTTTTTAGCGAAGTGACAAGTGCATTTCGCCAATTTGCATTTTTTTCGTTTAAACCGCACAGATTCTGTGAGGAGATTTTAGCTGTTGCGTCCAAGTGTGACGCCTGTCAACCTGCGTTTTTCCGGGAGCGCCGACGCGCTTGCAGAATAAGAAAAATGGGCGCGACAAAATTGTACCATAATCACAGCAAAAACTTACATTTTAGAAAATGAACGGATTCGCTTGTGAAATGCCAGAGGATTTACTATAATGCGGGAGAGAAGAATAATCTCTGATGATCTATCGTTTCATGATGATGTTTCTCAGTATGTATGAGAGACAGACGCACTATGGGAGGGCAGTTTATGAAAGGCAGACAGGCGGTGTTTGAAGAAGCGATTCAGGAGGCTCCGGTGATTGCGGCTGTAAAAAACGACATGGGACTTGCCCATGCCCTGAGATCGGAATGTGCTGCCGTGTTTATTTTGTATGGGACGATCCTGGACATCGGGCAGATCGTAAAGCGGATCAGGGCAGCAGGCAAGCTGGCCTTTGTCCATGCGGATCTGATCGAGGGACTGAGCAATCGGGGGGAGATCGCCGTGGATTTTCTGGCGGAGGCTACAAAAGCGGATGGGATCATCTCCACCAGACCCAATCTCATCCATCACGCGAAGGAACTGGGACTGATCACGGTGCAGCGTTTTTTCCTGCTGGATTCCATTTCCTTTGAAAATGTGGTGCGCCAGAGTTCCCATGCGGATGTGATCGACATTTTGCCGGGGGCAATGCCGGATGTGATCCGGCGTCTGTCTCAGCGGGTGACGCAGCCACTGATCGCCAGCGGGCTGTTGACGGATAAGCGGGATGTATGCGGCGCTCTTGCAGCCGGAGCCGTTGCGGTCTCTACCACCAGTGAGGAATTGTGGGAGGCATAAAGGCGCCTAATATGAATCCGGCTTGTACAGCTCAAAAAAGTCCTTGCTTTTCAGAAAGGACTGTGATATAGTCCAAGTAGAGACTAAAAACTGCATATTTCTGCTGAGAAAGTTGAGTCAAAGCGAACACAGCCGCATTAGGCGGTTTGGTTCGCTTTGATTTTTTTTAAATCAGCAGGGAAGGAAGTGTATCCCAATGTTTGATGTGACTATTATTGGCTGCGGCGTTATCGGCGCGGTGCTGGCCCGCAAACTCTCACAGTATGATCTGCGGATCTTGATTCTGGAACGGGAAAACGATGTCGCTATGGGCACTACCAAGGCCAATAGCGCGATCGTACACGCGGGTTACGATCCGGAACCCGGTACACTGATGGCAAAGCTGAATGTACAGGGTTCCGAGCAGATGGAGAAACTTTGCCGGGAACTGGATGTGGAATACCGCCGCTGCGGTTCCATGGTGCTGGCATTCTCTGCGGAGGAGACCGCCACGTTGAAAACACTGTATGACCGCGGCATAAAGAACGGTGTGAAAGAGCTGCGGCTGCTCAGCGGCGAGGAGGCCCGGACCATGGAGCCGGCTCTGGCGGAAACGGTGCGTGGTGCGCTGCTGGCTCCGACTGCTGCCATTGTCGATCCATGGGGACTGTGCCTTGCTGCGGCTGAAACGGCTGTGCGCAACGGCGCGGAGCTGAAGCGTGGCAGCGCCGTTGCCGGTGTGGAGGATCTGGGCAATCACTATGTGGTTCACACGGCCTCCGGAAATTACGAGAGCCGCTATCTGGTCAACTGCGCAGGTGTTCATGGCCATGAAATCAGCGCCATGGTCGGAGAGAGCGAATGGATGCCTAAACACTCACGCGGAGAGTACTATTTGCTGGATAAGTCCAGCGGCGATCTGGTCAACCATGTAATCTTTCAGTGCCCCAGCGTTTTGGGTAAGGGCGTTCTGGTAGCCCCCACTGTGCACGGAAATCTGATTGTGGGTCCTAATGCCGAGCCTGTAGAAGATGGTGATGACCGGGCTACAACCCAGAGCGGTCTGGATCAGGTAGCTGCTTTCGGCCGCAAGAGCGTGCCCTCTGTAGATCTGCGCCAATCCATCCGCAACTTTTCCGGCGTGCGGGCAGTAACCAGTGAGGAGGATTTTATTATCCGTCCCGCAAAGAATTCTCCCCGGATGCTGTATGTGTGCGGCATCAAGTCTCCGGGCCTGTCCGCCGCTCCCGCCATTGCGGACTATGCGTTGGAAAAGCTGAAAGAAATGGGGCTTGCAGCCGAAAAGAAAACCATGTGGAGCGGCAAGCGTACGCAAATACGTTTCCGGAAGCTTTCTGATAGTGAAAAAGCAGAATTGGTACGGAAGGATCCCCGCTATGGCCGGATAATCTGCCGGTGCGAAACCATCACTGAGGGAGAAATTATCGCCGCGATTCATTCGCCGATCCCCCCCTGTTCCATCGACGGTGTGAAGCGCCGGACCGGAGCGGGCATGGGGCGGTGTCAAGGCGGTTTCTGCGGCCCCCGCGTGCTGAAGATCCTCGCGGACGAACTTGGGAAAGATCCCATGGAGATCGTGCAGGACGGCAGCGCGACCTGGCTTTTGATGGAAGAAACCAAAGGAGGTAGCGGAAAGTGAAGTATGATCTTGTTGTGATCGGCGGCGGTCCTGCGGGGCTGTCTGCTGCGAATGCCGCCTGGGAGGCAGGCTGCCGCTCCATCTGCATTGTAGAGCGGGACCGTGAACTGGGCGGCATTTTGAACCAGTGTATCCACAATGGCTTTGGCCTTCACTATTTTAAGGAAGAACTCACCGGCCCCGAGTATGCCGGACGGTTTATTGAAAAGATCCACTCCACAGGCGTAGATATTTGTCTGGAAGCCATGGCGCTGGAAGTTACGCCTGAAAAGCATGTGCATATCGTTTCTCCCAGCGGCGGCTATGAGGTCCTAGAAGCCAAGGCGGTCGTCCTGACCATGGGCTGCCGTGAGCGCACCCGGGGCGCTATCGCAATTCCCGGTACCCGACCCGCAGGCGTATTCACTGCTGGCACGGCGCAGCGCTATCTGAACATGGAAGGATACCTGGTAGGCCGCCGGGTGGTCATCCTCGGTTCCGGTGACATTGGCCTGATCATGGCTCGCCGTATGAGTTTGGAAGGAGCCAAAGTTTTGGCCTGCGTGGAGGTCATGCCGTATTCCGGAGGCCTGACCCGCAACATTGTCCAGTGCCTGCATGATTTCAATATTCCCCTGTATCTCTCCCACACCATCAGTGACATTCAGGGCAAAGACCGCGTAGAACGGGTGGTTATCTCCGAGGTAGGACCGGACCGCCGCCCCATACCCGGCACGGAGATGATCCTTGACTGCGATACCGTGCTGCTGTCGGTTGGCTTGATCCCGGAAAACGAACTTAGCCGCAGTGCCGGCGTGCAGATGGACCCCCGCACCAATGGCCCTGTGGTATATGAAAACATGGAAACCTCCATTCCCGGCGTGTTTGCCTGCGGTAATGTACTGCATGTTCACGATTTGGTAGACTTTGTAACTGCTGAGTCGGCCCGGGCGGGTCAGGCTGCTGCGGCGCTATGCGCCGGTACGACGCCGTCCTCCAGTCAGATAATGGAACTGAAAAACGGTCCTGTGGTAAGCTACACGGTTCCGCAGCGCATCCATATGGCCGCAGATTTTCAGACGGTGGATGTATTCTTCCGTGTACGGGCCGTATGCGGCAAGAGCCGTATCACAGTGACCGATGAGGCGGGGACCTGTCTTGCATCGTTCCGACGCGAACGGCTAGCCCCTGGCGAGATGGAGAATATCAAGCTGCCTCGTAAGCTGCTGGAGAATGCGCAAGGCAGCATTACGGTGAGCGTGGAGGAGGATCTGGCATGACTGAACTGATATGCATTACCTGTCCTAAGGGCTGCCACCTTAGGGTGGATGAGGAAAAGGGCTTCGCTGTTACCGGCAACAGCTGTCCTAGAGGTGCGGAGTACGGAAGAAACGAATTGCAGCACCCGGTTCGCACGGTAACCTCCACTGTCCGGATCCAAGGGGCAGACCTGCCGCGCTTGCCGGTGAAAACAGATCGTCCTTTGGCTAAAGAGAAAATATTCGACTGCATGGCACTGCTCAACACCATCACAGCCGATGCACCGGTGCATGTGGGAGATGTATTGGCGGCTGATATTCTGGGTACAGATGTGAATATTGTGGCAACTAAAACAATGTAGTATAATATGCATAAAAACGGCATATGTTATTTGTGCGATTTGTGGAATTTTAAGATTGCGTTTTGAAGAAAAAGCAGTAAAATAAAGGACAGTTAAACGATTACTGAAGGAGATGACTGTCATGATTCTGCGCGCACTCTTCAAAAAACACCGTGATCGTGCGGATGAACGCTGGTTTGCCATGATGGAGCAGGCCATGCTGTTTCGGCCGATTCAGTGATATAAGAATTATATCAAACCGATGGGTAGCCCCATTCGACTCTGTCAAGACAATGAAAAGCAAAGTGTGTTTGACAGATAAAAGAGCAGGAACCCCGGCTATGCCGGAGTTCCTGCTCTTTTATCTCAGTCTGTCGAGGAACCCGGTCTGTACTCAGGAGCAGACTGGGTCTCGAACATATATGAGCGAAAAAACAGCAAAACGAAACGAGGACAGCAGATCCCTCCATTTCCATGTGGCCAATTTTTTCAAGTTCATGGCAACAAACTTAAGCTTCACCCAGTTCGTCACCTGAGCCAAGCCTCTGTATTGTGTATAACGCATCGCGTGTTTTTCCTTGGCGTCCGCGAAGACCCGTTCAATGGTTTCCTTTCGGCACTTGTAGAGCTGCGCGTACGCAGGCGTATATCTGGCATCGTCCGCCAATTCCTCATAGTCCTTCCAGATATGCCGCTGCACCGTTTTGATACAGTCCCTGGAATGCGTACACCGTTCTCTGGTCGGACAGGCGGCGCAGATATTCGGATCGCTCTTGTATTCCCTATATCCATCACGGTTCGTCGTGCTATATTTCAAGGGCTGGTATTCGGGACATATCACGCAGTTGTAGAATTCATCATAGACATACTTCCACCACTCGTGTCCATTCTTCATGGTCTGCGGGCGGTAACGGAGGTGTGGACTTCCCTTCCCTTTTGATGACCTAATGTGTAAAGGAATTGCACTATACAATCATAACCACCGGCCGTGCCGGTGGTTTGCACTAGCCCCCTTGGGGCATGACCCGGGCTGAGCCTATAGGCTCGTCGAAAAGTCTGCCAACCGCGCAGTTCTCCCGGGCTGCCCCTAAAGGGGCTTTTGTTTATTTGCCTCCTCTTACCGGCTCACCCGTAAACGGGTCTACGAACTCCTTGATACTAAGCTGGTCGCCTGTGTAATCTTCCTGAAGTTGATTTTTGATATACTCCTCTATTGCGCGCCTATTTCGTCCCACTGTGCTGACGTAATATCCCCGGCACCAGAAATGCCGGTTTCCATATTTATACTTGAGATTTGCATACTTTTCGTAGATCATTAAACTGCTCTTTCCCTTGAGATATCCCATAATCTGCGATACGCTGTATTTCGGTGGTATGGATACGAGCATATGGATATGATCCTTGCACGCTTCCGCTTCATGAATCTCGATACCCTTATATTGGCACAGCTTTCTGATCATCTGTCCGATATCCTGTTTGATCTTTCCGTATATGATCTGTCTCCTGTATTTCGGTGCGAATACGATATGATATTTACATTCCCACTTAGGTCAGTTTACAAGGAACTACACGCAGACCACGAAACGGGGGCTGCTGACAACAAATAAAGGCTGAATATCAAGCACCGGGGAAGTGCGAGATATTCAGCCTGTTTTGTTGTCCGGGGTTTCCAAAGGGGCTTTCCCTTTGGCACACGACTTTGCTTGCAAAGTGTAGTGTGTTATACGCTCTGTCGGCGTTGCTGCGAAAATGCGGTTGCCAACCGGGATGGCAAGAGCATTTGAAGCAGCAAGAAAACAAGGCTGTGATTGTGTGGCGTGGAGCCGCAAGCGCAGGGGTGGTTTCATCAGCAGACAGGGCGTATATGAAAGCCCCCGTCCCTCGTCCTATGCCGGACTTCGGGACAAAATGTCCCGAACTTGTGGACACACTCACGAAAAAGCAGACAGATTTTTCTCTCAAAATTGAAATGGGCGGGAAGCCATTTTAGGGCTTTCCCGCCTTGATTGCCCATCAGCAAAGGCGGGCGGGGCTGTCAATGGCGGCGCATAAAATGTGCCGTTCATCTTGACCGTTGACTGGCTCGACTGGATTTGCTATTTTCCAGATAAAATGGTATTCATAGCGCAAATACGCCAAAAATCATTTACTTGTTCAAACTCAATTTTCAAATCTTGCTGAAAATGAGCGAGTAATGTTTGATTGTCCCATTCACATTTCGTATTGTTCCACGAGAGAAATCCCTCCACAAAAATTTTGTGATCAATATGAAATTGTTGAATACATTGCGTCGTTATAGATACGAATTTTTGAACATCGACGGAGGCAAACACACTATCAGGAACACCTGAAAATGCAACAAAAATTGCTCCACCAGAATGTGGACCTCTGTAATAACAATACTTATCAACTAAGCCGCAAGTTACGATAGACAGGTTATGCCCGTTGAATGTATCGTCCAATGTAAATTCTGCTGTCGTTAGTGGCTCTAAATTCCAGCGTTCCCCCACTACTTTTGCGTGTGTGGCTACCTGAATAATTTTCTCGGAAAATCCATTGATATTTTCCCACCCCCACAGCCATGTGTTACTTGATGTTGCTTCGCTTCCGATGAATTGAAGCGGATACTTTTGATTTCCAAAAAGTATTACGCCCTCTGAAAAATCAACATTCCAGTCCTGCCCCTTTACCACCTGCTCACTACAAGCAGTCTGTATTGCTATCATTTTACCTAAGCAAGCTGAAAACACTTGAAACCAATTTCCTGTATCAATATTGAGATGCTCAATCCAAATATTTTTTCTGTTATCCTGTTTTCTGTCTTTGCCCCAAAATCTCATCTGTATTTCCTCCGTAATATATTTCTTTTATTTCCTCCCCCGCTGCGGGTTCGGATTTTTCAGCAAGTCAGACTTCTGTGCAATCTTTTTCAGCCACTTCTTTTCTTCCTCGGACAGCTTTTTCAAATTCAGCTTGAGCCGCTTACAGATAAACGCCAAAGACGCTTGTTCTGGGTCGCCGTCCTCGCTGGCGACTTCGTCTGCGGTCTGTAAAAAATCTTCCAGCGGGTTGTCCTCCGGGACGCTGAAAAAATCGTCCTTATGTGCTTCCCGCAGGTCAAGAGCTATCTTGTTTATGTCCTGCTGTATCACATAGCGGCAAAAGCTGTCGTCATCAATGTGGGCGGCGATAAGCTGTCTTAACTGCGGGTCGGTCAAGCCGGGATTGTGCTGCTTCATAATGGTCGCGCTCACAGCGTCTATAATGGCATTTGCACTCTGCACCTGTTTGCCAGCGATACCGTTTACATAGATTTCGAGGTCAGCCATCAGCCGGGGGAAATCCGGGTGTACCGCCAGTTCACACAAGAGGGAATTATCCACCAGCCCGCTTTTCAAGAGTTCAATCATATCATCACTCAAACGCAGGTCTGCAAGATCGGCGTTTGGGTGATTTTTTGTTTGAGAACGCCCCAGCAGATAATCAACAGTCACTTCATAAAACTTTGCCAACTCAATAAGGGCATAATGGCTGATGTCCTTGAAATTATCCCCCTCATAACTGCCCAGCGCAGACTTGGAGAGATGTGTTTGCTCTGCAAGCTGTTCCAGCGTCAGCCCACGCTCCACACGCAGGTCTTTCAATCGTTCTTGTATGGATAGTTCCATTCTCTCCCTCCTTGTCTGCCCGATATAATTCCTGTTATTCGTTGCTTCCTACCCAATAGCAACCAGCCCCGATAACAGCAGTTAATACCTTAAGAGCCTCCAAATACATGTCATAATTGCTCCACCTAATTATGAAGCCTGCCAGAAAATAAATGACAACAAAAACAATTACAGAGATAATCGCTCTTTTGATTTTAGTATTCATAATTTTCACTCCTGTCATTTTGAGATTGTTGTATGACCATTTTCATTCTACCACAATTCCGAGAGCGTGGAAATAGAGAGTTTTCCGGGCTGATTTCCGACCTTATGGATATACGGGGCGGGCGGTCTTTTAGGTGTAGACTTAGGGTAGTTCATCGATGAGCTGCACCTTGAAAACAGAATGACCGTTCGAAAAGGAATACCTCTCCTGGAGAAGTAGCGCATTTGCGTACCAAAGGAGAAACACGCCGCAGGAATGGGGCAGGAAGCCTTTTCGGGGAGAACGGCAAAGGAAAAATGGAGGGAACACATGAGAGAGAACCCATATAAACGACTGCCGCCCATAGAGTGCAGGCAGGACGGTTCCCTTTACCGCATGACACCGGCACAGAGGAAACAGGCAAACGCCCTGCTCCGCCGGGAGTGCTGCTGTTATGAGGACGGGAACTGTATGCTCCTTGACGATGGGGACACCCACACCTGCCCCCAGACCATTTCTTTCTCGGTCTGCTGTAAGTGGTTCCGCTGGTCGGTCTTGCCACAAATCGGAACGCTGGAAGCAGAGATTTTCCGGGATAAGGAGCTAAAACGCTGTGCGGTCTGCGGCAGAGAGTTCGTCCCAAAGTCCAACCGGGCGAAATACTGTCCCGACTGTGCCGCCAGAGTTCACAGACGGCAGAAAACAGAAAGTGAACGGAAAAGGAGGTCTTGTGTGGACAGTTAGGGGCTGAAAAGTCCTTGATTTACAAGGCTTTGCAAGCACAGAACAGGGGCAGGCAATAGAAACTACCGTCTGCCCCCGGAAACAGGCTTCTAACCGTCCACAAAACACGATATGACAAACACCATTTATATCCATCAGCCGGAAAAGGCGGTCAGCTTTACCCGGCTTCCCAATTTCCTTTTTGAAGCCCCCACATTCACACCCCTGTCCAACGAAGCAAAGGTACTGTATGCCTTTATCCTGCGCCGGACGGAGTTATCCCGGAAGAACGGCTGGGCGGACGAGTACGGGCGGATTTTCCTGTATTACCCAATCTGCGAGGTTGTTGCCCTGCTTCACTGTGGGCGGCAAAAGGCGGTGAACACCCTGCGGGAACTGCAATATGCCGGACTGGTGGAGATCCAGAAGCAGGGCTGTGGAAAACCCAACCGTATTTACCCAAAATCCTACGAAGCGGTTCCAAACACCGACTTCAAGAAATCCGGTTATGGAACACCGGAGGACTGAAAACCGCACTCCACAAGTACGATAATCAATCCTCTTGAAGTACGAAAACCGGACGGTATATAGAAATACAGAGATAAAAATATTGATTTATATTCTATCCATTCCCTTCCTATCTGAGATATTTTCTGCGGGATTTTCCTGTGGAAAAGTCCCGGAAAGGAATGGAATGGGGAAAGGAGTTTCATGGCACAACACGCAATTTTGCGATTTGAAAAACACAAAGGCAATCCGGCAAGACCGCTGGAAGCCCATCACGAACGGCAAAAGGAACAGTACGCCAGCAATCCCGACATTGACACCAGCCGGAGCAAGTACAACTTCCATATCGTTAAGCCAGAGGGCAGGTACTACCACTTCATTAAAAGCCGCATTGAACAAGCTGGCTGCCGTACCCGTAAGGACAGTACCCGGTTTGTGGATACGCTGATTACCGCCAGCCCGGAGTTTTTCAAGAAGAAGTCCCCAAAGGAAATACAGGAATTTTTCCAGAGGGCGGCTGATTTCTTAATCAGGCGGGTAGGGAAAGAAAATATCGTGTCGGCGGTGGTACACATGGACGAGAAAACGCCCCACCTGCATTTGGTCTTTGTCCCGCTGACAGAGGACAACCGCCTGTGTGCAAAGGAGATTATTGGGAACAGAGCCAACCTCACAAAATGGCAGGACGATTTTCACGCCTATATGGTGGAGAAATATCCCGACTTGGAGCGTGGAGAAAGTGCCAGCAAGACAGGCAGGAAGCATATCCCCACCCGTCTGTTCAAGCAGGCGGTCAATCTCTCCAAACAGGCAAGAGCCATTGAAGCCACGCTGGGCGATATTACCCCGTTCAACGCCGGAAAGAAGAAAGAGGAAGCCCTCTCCCTGCTGAAAAAGTGGTTTCCGCAGATGGAGAATTTCTCCGGTCAGCTCAAAAAATACAAGGTCACAATAAACGACCTTTTAGCAGAAAATGAACAGTTGGAAGCCAGAGCAAAAGCCAGTGAAAAAGGCAAGATGAAAGATACGATGGAACGGACAAAGCTGGAAAGCGAGCTGAAAGACATTCAGCGGCTGGTAGACCGTATCCCGCCGGAGGTGCTGGCAGAACTGAAACGGCAGCAGCGGCACACAAGGGAACGGTGATCGATGACAGAAAACATTTCACGCCGCAGCATGGCGGCACTGCACTTTGAAAATTAAATACGGAGGTACTATGGAGCATATCAGATACAAGAAAGAAACCGAAGTCGTGACTTTTCAGGGAAAGGAAATCACGCTGGAAAATCTCTCCCCGGTGTTCACGCCGGAGCAGGAAGCGGCAAAACGCCGGGAGCTGGAACAGCAGCTTTACGAGGTGTTCCGCAAGTATGCCGACAAACGGCAGAGTGAGGAAGCCGGGGCATAAGGTTTTCCGAAGCCATCGTTGATTTGCGGGGCTACTGGCGGTATAATAAAACTGTCAGCAGCTCCGTTTCTTTTTTAAGAAAAGGAGCGACAATATGAACAATCGAATAGACGCAATCTATGCAAGACAATCGGTGGACAAAAAGGACAGCATTTCCATTGAAAGCCAGATTGAGTTTTGCAAATACGAATTGAAAGGCGGGAACTGCAAAGAGTACAAGGACAAAGGGTATTCCGGGAAAAATACGGAGCGTCCACAATTCCAACAGCTTATGCGGGATATTGAAAGCGGCCTTGTGCGGAAAGTGGTGGTTTACAAGCTCGACCGCATCAGCCGTTCCATTCTCGACTTTGCGAAGATGATGGACTTCTTCCAAAAGTACGAAGTGGAGTTTGTGTCCTCTACGGAGAAGTTTGACACCTCCACCCCGATGGGGCGGGCGATGCTGAATATCTGTATCGTGTTCGCCCAGCTTGAACGGGAAACGATACAGAAGCGGGTGACGGACGCTTATTATTCCCGCAGCCAGCGAGGCTTCAAGATGGGTGGGAAAGCCCCTTACGGCTTTCATACAGAGCCGATCAAGATGGACGGTATCAACACAAAGAAGCTGGTGGTAAATCCAGATGAAGCGGCAAATATCCGGCTGATGTTCGAGATGTACGCCCAGCCCACAACCTCCTACGGGGACATTACCCGGTACTTTGCCGAACAGGGAATTTTATTCAACGGCAAGGAACTAATACGCCCCACGCTGGCGCAGATGTTACGCAATCCCGTCTATGTGCAGGCAGACCTTGATGTGTACGAGTTTTTCAAAAGTCAAGGGACGGTCATTGTCAATGACGCTGCCGATTTTACCGGCATGAATGGCTGCTATCTGTATCAAGGGCGGGATGTGAAGCCCAGCAAAAAGAACGACTTGAAAGACCAAATGCTGGTGCTGGCTCCCCATGAGGGCATTGTCCCCTCTGACATCTGGCTGACCTGCCGCAAGAAGCTGATGAACAACATGAAAATCCAGTCTGCCCGAAAAGCTACCCATACATGGCTGGCGGGAAAAATCAAATGCGGAAACTGCGGGTATGCCCTTATGAGTATCTTCAATCCCTCAGGCAAGCAATACCTTCGCTGTACGAAACGGCTGGATAACAAGAGTTGTCCGGGGTGCGGGAAAATCATTACTTCGGAACTGGAAGCGGTTGTTTATCAGCAGATGGTAAAGAAACTGGCAAGCTACAAGACGCTGACAGGCAGAAAGAAAGCGGCAAAGGCAAACCCTAAAATTGCCGCCCTGCAAGTGGAGCTTGCTCATGTGGATAGCGAGATTGAAAAGCTGGTGGACAGTCTGACGGGTGCAAACAATGTCCTGCTCTCCTATGTGAATGTGAAGATAGCGGAACTGGACGGACGCAAGCAGGAACTTCTGGCGAGGATAGCGGAGCTGACGGTGGAAGCCATTAGCCCGGAACAGGTCAACCAGATTTCCGGCTACCTCGACACTTGGGAGAATGTATCCTTTGACGACAAGCGGCGTGTGGTGGATTTGATGATTACCACCATAGCCGCCACAAGCGATAGTTTGAATATCACATGGAAAATCTGACGGGCGGTACACCTCCCGTCAGATACCTACCCTGTGTAGTCCCTTGTAAACTGTACTTTCGTGTGTGCTAAACTACTGACATCAAGTTTCATTTGGACTTGATTCCTCCTTTGATTTTTTGTTCTTGGTTGGCAGACCATCTTCATTTTATCAAAGGAGGATATTTTTTCTATGCATAGCTAAAGCTTTTTGGAACCACCGGCATTGCCGGTGGTTTTCTTTATACAAGAAACGGCAGAGGACATACGTCCTCTGCCGTTGTTTTTTAGCGGCGGCTGGCGGATACGGTCCGCCCTCAAAGCCGCTGATTCTTTTCGATGTCCAGAAAATACTTGTAGGTATCCACGGTCAGCTCGCCGCAGGCCGCCTCGTCGCAGGCGATGATGGCGCCGTTGTGCATCTGAAGGGTGGAGCAGGTCCACTTCTGGCTTACGCCGCCCTCCACCGTCGCCGCCAGCGCCCGGGCCTTATTGTGCCCGTTGATGAGGATCAAGACCTCTTTGGAATCCGTCACCGTGCCGACGCCTACAGACAGGGCCTGAGCGGGGACCTTTCCCGGATCGTTGCCGAAGAAGCGGCTGTTTACGATGCGGGTATCCGTTGTGAGATCCCGCACGCCGGTGCGGGAGGCGAGGCTGGTATACGGCTCATTGAACGCGATATGGCCGTCCACGCCGATGCCGCCCAGAAAGAGGTCGATGCCGCCGTAGGAGGCGATCTTTGCTTCATAGCGGGCGCACTCTCCCTCCGGATCGTCCGTCATGCCGTTGAGAATGTTGATGTTTTCCGGCTTCATGTCTGTGAGATGGTTGAAAAAGTTGTTGTGCATGAAGTACCAGTAGCTCTGGTCATGCTCCTGGGGCAGGCCCAGATACTCGTCCATATTGAACGTGACCACGTTGGCAAAGGACAGCTCCCCCGCCCGGTTCTGCCGGACAAGCTCCTGATAAACGCCGATGGGAGAAGAGCCGGTGGGCAGGCCGAGGACAAAGGGACGGTCCTCCCCGTGCGCCTTGATCCTGGCGGCGATATAGTCCGCCGCCCACTTGCACATCTTCCGGTAATCCTCCTGAATCACTACACGCATAGCGTCTCTCTTTCTGCGGCGGCTGCCGCGGCACGGCATGGGATCTCCTGTTCCGCTTCTTCCGAGAGAGAAGCAGACGGGCCGTGCGGTCTCGACTTTTATAGGTTAAATTCTATTATATACCTGAACGGGGAACTTTTCAAGGCCGCCGGACTTTTTCGACATGCTGAACAGGGTGGCAGCTTGACACCCTGTTTTTTTGCACCTTTGTTTGGCCATAAAAAATTTTTTCAAATTTTTCGAAAAATAAGTTCGCTTTCGGGCCTTGAATGTTGTAGTAGGGGGGTGAGAGGGTCACACGCCCTCCATGTACCTTGAAAACCAAATGAGCGTGACATTAAAGGCTCCGTTGATTCGCCGCAGACCATTGAGTTCTATTTCAACTTCATTGGCAAGTTCGAGGCACCGGCCACGGAGCAAGGGCCGACGCCGGAGGAGATTCTGCTGATGGAGAAACGGCAGAAAATTCGGGAGAAACGGCACGAGGCATATCTTCGCAGGAAGTCAACAGGCTGGCAGGCCACTTACTACTGGAAAAATAAGCGGGCACGGAAAGAAAAAATGGATGCAGCCAAGGAGGCCATACGTGCCGAGGATCAAGCAAAGGGCATCTATTATCACCCAAAACAAAGGAAGGAGCAAAAGGATGAAGAAGAACTTATCGCTATGGACGCATGATGAAAACGGACTGGATTACTGCCGTTTGTGGCAGTCAGAGCATTGACGATAGTAGACATTCTACGGTCATGCGTGAATGATTTCATTCAATCTTAACACAAGTACAATTCAATGCGATTTTGAGAACCGTCTGCCAGCTATGGTGGGCGGTTTTCACATACATAGGCAACGCAATTCCGTGGTGCCTAAAGTTTATTTTTGGATCATAAGGAGGACAAAAAGATGTTTAATGCAAGACAGCTGATGATTTTCTATTTCTACGGCACGTGCAATCAGAAGGCAACGATAATTCAGTTTCAGAAGCTGAAAGAGAAAGCAAAAACAGAAGAGCCGAAGAAGGACATTCAGGATCTGATCGATTTTGTTGCAGAATACAAAGATCCAGACAACTACAGGTGGTTTTTCTGGGAGTCATGGCTTGATATTGACATGCACCGTGCAGAAGGTGAGAACAGTTTCATAGATGCAATGAAAAGCCAGTTAGAGGATATGGCGATGGAGGCTATGATGGATTTGTCTTGTCTTGGCTATTGTCTTGGCTTGTAATAAGATTAAATATATGATACATTGCAGTATTGCATGATTTTCAACGGTTTTATAAATTGGAATCATATACCGTAAAGGAAATCGACCAATATCTCTGGCAATTAGGAAAGGCGAATTTTCCCAAGAAATACTGACGGTGCGTGTATGGCAAGCGTAAAAAGAGGGCAAAGCGCCTAAACGGGGGAGACGTTCACTTTGTCAAAACAACTGTCACCCCCCCTCCCTGGCTCGCCCTCCCCTTAATTGAACAAAAATATCATTTTGTTCAATTACTACCAATGAGGCCCAAGACGGCATCGGGGTTATTTTGACAAAGTGAGCTTCCCCTTTTAGGCCATTTTTTACGGCTTAGGGGTGAACTTCTCTTTGTCAATTTGATTGTGTCATGATAGGATAATCTTGGCCACATTCTGCGGAAAGCAGGTATCTTATGAGACTTGGATTATCCGAACGAGTTGCAATTGAAGCTGGTATCTATCGTAGAGATTCTCTAACTAAAATTGCTAAAGACACTGGTATAAGTAGAAAATCTCTTTCAAAAGAAATTCGGCAAAACAGAACCCTTGCCCCTGCCGCAAAATTCAATGGTAAGGATTGCAGATTCGCTGCAGAATGCACACGTCAATGCGTTTGCGGGGATTTCCTTTGCAGACAGGAATGTGTATTTTGCAGAAAAATCGATTGCAGAACGCTCTGCCCTGCCTATTCCCCACTCTCCTGTATGCGTATCCAATCTCCTCCATATGTTTGCAATGTCTGCCAGTTGCGGAGAGACTGTGTCTGTGATCGCGCCTACTATGTTGCCACACAGGCACATGCTGTTGCTATGAGGCGTTATTCAGAGTCTCGCAGTAAACCGCAAACACACGGGGATGAGTTGGCTGCTCTGGACAAGTTGGTGACTCCCCTGATCAAGAAAGGCCAGCCCTTGACTCACATTTATTCTACGCACAGAGACAAGATCCCGGTATCTGAACGGACATTGTATCGCTATATCGATGCCGGTATGCTCGGTGTTGGAAATCTGGATCTGCGCCGGAAAGTCTCTTATCGTCAAAGAAGAAAACAGAAAAAGGCCATTGATACGATTACAAACAAGAAATTCCGTGAAACCAGGACGTATGAAGACTTTTTAGCCTAGTTATTTTGACAAAGTGAACTTATCATTTTAGCTCTTTTTGTACCTCCTCCTGCTGTTCACCTTGTCAAAAATGTTGCTCCGCTTCGTGTGTCATGATATTTCATCATTGTTGGGACAAGAATACTCATATCAATCGGCTTAGCAACATGATCATTCATCCCAACAGAAAGAGCCTTGTTTGCATCTTCTGCAAAAGCATTGGCAGTCATCGCAATAATCGGAATCCCAGCTTTTTTAGGGTCCTTCATCTCTCTGATAGTTAATGTAGCATCATACCCATTCATAATCGGCATTTGAATATCCATAAGAACCATCTTGTAATAATCAGCATCCGCCTTCTCGATCATATCAATACATGACACACCATTGCTGGCCGTCTCAACTATGCACCCTTCTCCTGTCAATAATTCTGTGGCGATTTCTCTATTGATCTCATTATCTTCAACTAATAGAACGCGGACGCCGCTTAAACAATTCTTATCATGTAAAGCATTATTTTTCTTCACCAGGAAATCTTCTTCTGATGCTTTCCTGCAAGGTATAGTCACTGTAAAAGTTGATCCCTCACCCTGCTTGCTTTTTACTTCTATCGTACCATCCATGAGTTCCACAAGTTTTTTCGTAATACCCATGCCGATGCCACTCCCCTCAACATGACTGAGTGTAGTGTTGCTTTCTCTTTCAAAAGCTTCAAAAAGATGCTTCCGGAATTCTTCGGACATACCGATTCCATTATCCGTCACGGTAATCGCCAAATTGCACCAGTCCTCTTTTTCAGAAGATGTCTGTGCGATATGACAGGATATCGATCCTCCAGCATTGGTATACTTTATAGCGTTACTTATGATGTTGAGACAGATTTCAGATACATGCGGAGCATCCATATATACGTACGGATATAAAATCTGCTCTGTCATGGAAATCGTCTGATTTTTACTTTCTGCCTGCTGTTGGAACATGGTGATACAGTTTTCAAAATTCTCGCGGACATTTGAAACCGTGTATTCCATTTCAGTCTTGTTATTCTCAATTCTTGCGAGGTTCAGAACATTATTGAGCAGTGACAGAAGCTCTCCTCCGCAGACCTGTATTTTTTCAAGGTATCTGCTCAGTTTCTCTGTATCGTTTACATGTCTGGTCGCCAGATTTGCATAACCAATGATTGCATTCATAGGAGTCCTGATGTCATGAGACATATTGAACAGAAATGACGATTTTGCTTTATTTGCACTTTCTGCCTTTAGTTTAGCTTCACGTAATTCTTTCTCCTGTCTTAATTCCCGCAGTTTTTCGTCTGTCACATCTCGATTTGCAAAAAGCACGGATGCAACATTTCCATCAGCATCATAGGTCTGTGGAACGATCATTGAAAGAAACCATGTCCCATCCTTCTTCATGAATTCATCAGACATTGACTCTTTATTACGAAGCCGCGCAGCCATGGTCTTGATATCAAAAAAATACATATACTTCTGCACGAAAGGCTCTGCAATCACCTCTTTAATAATCTCAAACTGAGGATACCAGTCTCCACTATTTTCCTCGATACCCATAGCTGATGCCCTTGACCTTTTGACGAGTTCGATTTTCTCTGTTTTCAAGTTCAGACTTGATACATGGTAATAGGCAGTGCCTAATGCAAGAAGCGCCTGCCGGTTCTCCTTCACCTGCTTTCCCAATGAAAGAGGGAATTCTTCACCATCCATTTGTTCCTGATCTGGAACTGATTGATGCAGATGCTGAACTACCCATTTATCTCCTGTCCATTTATAGATAATTGTAAATCTTGTATTCATTTTAAAGCAGACCGATCCATCTTCAAATAGACCTGCAAAATCTACCATTCCATGTACAAGAACATACTTGTCATCAAGCTGCTCTTCTTTCTGACATAAATTTCTTATATCGATTTTGATTTTGCCTCTTCGTTTTACATCAAATTTAAACGAATCCAGAAACTCATGCAGATTCCTGTAAACCTCATGTTCTCCTGTTCCAATCAGACTAATATTTTCATCAAAATATTTTTCGATATCTAAACCATTTACTGATTCAGCGTTAATATATATTTTCAAAAGTTGCTCTGTGAGTTTTTTTGAAATCATCCATATGGTTCCCTCTCACCTGAAAATATTAAAGGCCTTTTAGGTTTCTATTTAATTTCTTCACTTTCAATAATTCATATAGGGTATTTGTATAACGCAATTATACCGGACATACGGCAAAATAGCAACATATCAGTACGCTCCGCAGGAGGTCAGTCAATTTGGGGGTGTTCCTCCCGTCATCACACAGCATAGTACCGCTGCTTCCGGCTTTTGGGGGATTCCGGGAGCGTCATGGCCAGCTGCCCAGATCGCAGCAGCGGCTGGACATAGTGGCTCATGGCGTAGAACACCGTTTTGATCCCGAGATAATTTGCGATCTCTTGCCGGGAACGGGGCGTTTTGCAGAACGCCAGCAGATCCGGTTCGTCTGCCTGCTCACCGTGCTCCGCGGCAGCCTCTGCCGCAGTCTGATTATACAGGATAACAACGAACTCATTGCGGCGATTTTCAAATACCGGCTCCGGCAGTCCATAGTCCGCCATGGCCCGGCGAATGGTGGGAATTCCGGAGTACCGGTTTTCCGCGCCGGTCAGCTCTTCAGCCATGACGGCCAGCGCGGGGTTGCGAAGATCCGGTCTGGCAACGCCCAACTGCTCCACCGTCATGCGGCCATACAAACTGCCGGGGCTATGGATCTCCAGCCGGTCGGCAAAAAAGTCGATCTGCACAGGCGTTCCCTCTGTATAGATGCTGTAATCCCGGTGAATGACCGCATTCAAAACGGCCTCGCGGATGGCATTGATCGGATATTCCGTCCGATCCTTCCGCGTGCCTGTGACCGGATCAATGATCGTGCGGACCTTCATATTCCGGCGGCAGAAGGCGACGGCATCCTCCACCATCCTGTCAATGGTGCCTTCGATGCGCTTGTTGTCGGTAAAGCGGGCAGAATCGGTATCCGTATCGCCGATCTGCGTTCCCGGAACAACGATCGCGGTAATACCGAGCTGGGGGAAATAACCCTGCGGATAGAGACAGAAATTCATGACGGCAGCCAAGGTCACTTCCCCATCGCGGGTGATATTCAGCATTTCCAGCGTCTGCTCTCTGGTAAGCTGCGCAAAGCCCGGACGGTCCGCCCGGCGCTGGAGGATATACTGCTCCAGCTTATCCTCATCCAGCATGGAGAGCGCGGCCCGCTCCACCGGGCGCTCATCATCATGCAAATGGCGGCGGAACGCCTCGTAGCTGTACAGCTCATAATCCGTCATGGGCAGGTCGGCGTCACCGACCCGAATGTAGGAGCCCTTGCTGCGGCCCGCTCCCCGATAGTAGCAGGGTCGCTCGGACAGATCGATGGCAGGGATCTCCGCCGCGCAGATCCACCGGCCGTCCACTTCCGCCACCGTAAATACCGCCCGCACCGGCGGCTCCATCTGGTTGCATTGCTCCGTCACTTTTTTCTGAAGCTCCTGCAAGTCATAAACGCCGACCACCTGAAAACCGGCCTTTTCGCCGATGCCGAACAGCAGTACGCCGCCGCTGTCCTGATTGGAGAAGCTGGACAGCGTATCATACAGCCGCTTGGGACAGTCGGTATGAGCGGCCTTGCATTCCAGCGTTTGCGTTTCTGCCCGCTGTTCGCAGACCGTTTTCACTAATTCCACCAATTCATCCGATAAAATAGGAAACACCTCCATCCATTAACCTAAGAGTATCACATCGATTTAGCTAAACACTTTGCTTATTAGCCGGTTTAGCTAAACATCCATGTTTGTTAAACTAAGAATACCACATCAATTTAGCTAAATCAATCGAATCTTGCAAAATCACGAAATTGTTATACCTGCCTGAGCCTTGTAAGATTCTCACCTAAAAAAGGCAGACGGGATGCCAGATAAATGCCCTCCCCTACTCGATCTCTGTTTCTCCCCGCCCGGAGGAGCCGTCCCATATCCGCAGCCGATACACCGCCCGGATCGCCGGCACAGCTTCCCGTTCTTACATGCAGCTTTTGCGATCCGCGCGTCACGTTCCCATACTTACGAGGTCTTGATCTCGTTTTCTTAAACATTTTATTATAGCATGCAATCACAGATGCCCTCCGGCCGCCCGGCCTTGTCTCGCGTGAAAAAAGCAGCTGCCACAAAAATAAGCCTTTTCGCTTACTTGTGGCAGCTGCTTTGTTCTTTGTGCGGTCTTATCTCAATGAATTTATCAGGACGCTTCCATCAATGTGCTGAGCTGGTAGACTTTCTGGCTGGACTTTTCGCCGGTCTTCCAGAAGAATTTGCCGGTAAAGCCATATACAATAGCCAGTACAGGGCACAGCCAGCAGAACATGGCAAAGGGCAGATACGACATGGTGGAGACCCCCAGGGTGCCCGCCATATAGGCGCCGCACAGAGACCACGGAACCAGAGGACTGATGATCGTGCCGGAGTCCTCCAAGGTGCGGGAGAGGGTCTGGGGCAGGAGGTTTTTCTTCTTGAACTCGCCGATATACATTCTGCCGCCCACCACAATCGCCAAGGTCTGAGATGCCGTTGCCATCAGCAGCAGCGTGCACGTCAGGACGACAGCGGTAACAAGCCCGCCGGTAGACTTCACCAGAGGGTCCATTTTGGATAGCAGAGCCTCCAGCAAGCCGGTCTTTTCCATGATGGAGCCGTACAGCATACCGAGGATGCCCAGAGCCGCCGTCCACAGCATACTTTGCAGCCCGCCTCTGTTCACCAGCCGGTTGAACTCGGGCAGCGCGGTGTCAATAGAGAAGCCGCTATCCAGAATATTCAAAATGCCGGAGAGCGTCTGCCCCTGAACGAGCATCGCCAACACCACAGCCCCCAGAGTGGAGACCATCAGCGTGGGAATGGAGGGACACTTGCAGACCGCCATGATAATGACCACCACGGCGGGCAGAAGCAGCAGGATATTCATGTGGAAGTTTTCCTGAATCGCCGCCGTCATCATGGTCACCATCTCAGAGTCCACGGAGCTGGCATCATACTGCAAGCCCAGCAGCCCATAGACGATCAGCGTGATGATATGCAGATACACAGGCCAGCGTGGAGAATATCGAGTATATTGCCGAACGGCATCTGGACCGGGAGCAGATCCTCCGCTTGGCATCCTGTTCGTACATTCAGGAAGCACGAAATGTGATCATCCTGGGCGCTACCGGTGCTGGAAAGACATTCCTGGCCTGTTCCCTGGGTGTGGCGGCCAACCGGAACTTCTACGCCGCTCGGTATCTCCGGCTGCCGGATCTTCTGGTGGAGATCGCTGTAGCCCAGAGGGATGGGACCTATCGGGAATATATGAAGCAGCTGAAAAAGGTGAAGCTGCTCATTCTGGACGAGTGGCTGCTGTACCCGCTGAAGGAGGCAGAAGCCCGGGATGTACTGGAGCTGGTGGAAGCTCGGAACAAGGTGGCGTCCACCATCTTCTGCTCCCAGTATGACACCAGTGAGTGGCATGAAAATCTGTATGATCCAACTCTGGCGGACGCGATCTGCGACCGGATCATCTACAACGCGTACACGGTTCAGATCGAGGGCGAGTCAATGCGCAAGCGCATGGGTATGACAGAGTAATTTCCCCGGCGGCCGGGTGCACCATTTGGGCGGTGTCCGTGGACCGACGTGGTGGTGCATGCACCACGGCCTCGGTGTAGGACCAGCGGAAAGGGTGTCCGTTTTCAGCGGTCAGGGTGTCGGACGGTTAACGGTCAAGGTATAGTTTTCGGCCGGCATATTCATCAAAGGGCTCCCTCCCTGCCGTCAGGTTGAACAGCAGCTTGTCGCTTTACGCATTTTTCGCCCGGAAAGCAAAAACAGGTATTCTGGCCAACGGTTCTCTCTCCCCTGGCATCATGTCAGATGACATGATGCCGGTTTTTTTATGAGCGCAATCGCGTCTGACGTCCTTTAGCAGGCGTGGCATGACGAAATTTGATACGTAGCTGAAAAGAGCCTCCGTTCCAACAGAGTCAGCCATTTTCGATTCCCTTTATCGGGCAGGTTGATGTCTTGAGCCGTTAGGTGACAAATGGTATAATTAAACAAAGCTCTGTGAGGAATGGATTGTACGTATAGAATCAGGCCGCCGATTAAACCCGCAGCGGCCTCAAGGAGGCAATAGAATGAAGTCTGTAAGTGTAAGAAAGAAATGTGATCTTGCTTATTGCGTTTTTGTAGGTTTAGCTTTTATAACGGTAATTATCTGGCAAATATTTCACCTGCCATTACCACCATGGTTGCTCACAGATCTGCCACTTACCGACAGTTCATTTGTGATCCTACAGATACAGGTAACAATAGCCGTTTTACCTTTGGCTATTATTGCACTCATTACAGGTATGTCCAAGGATACTCTATACGGCGTTCCAGTCCTTAAATATGTACTGCGACTGAGGCCTGTTTTTCTGACTTATAACTCCATCGCCATTCTGCAAATGTTCATGATTATAATTGCCTTTGTCAGCACAAGTTATCAATGGTACAACCTTTTGGAATTAACCTTTTTTGTAACATTGTTTAATTCATTGATATTGATGACAGACTGCTTTTCGCTGCTCTCAGATTACCAGTTCTATAGGTCGGAAATTCGGTCTTACTTAGTAAGTACCCCCACCCAAGAAAAATTCTCAGCAGTTGTAAACGATATCATAAAATCCGCAAGTACTGCCAGCATAGACGATTTAAAAGAAAAGCTCTCTGCCATGAATGAAATGCTCTTGTCGGTTAGCAGTGATACGGATCAAACAGCTTTTAATTCCGAGTATATCAAATGCGCAAATAAACTTTTTGCCGCCAAAGGCAGTGATTTAATCTTGGGTATGGTGGATGCATTGCAGGATGCATATCACAACTTTAATGAAAAGGCAAATGCATTCCCGATATTCCATGCAGTCTGCTTTGAATTCTATAACGGACTCAAATATTTGAATTTAGCAGACGCCCATAAGCGTGGAGTCCTCGATGACCTTAGATATGAACTATTTCGTAATCCTGCTTACAACAACGCTGCAGATCTGCGTTCATTTACGACTCAGATATATCGGTTTGCTGTTGTAGAAAATATTTACCCGCTAAATACAGCCTCCATTAAAGACCGCTTCGTAACTGGGATGTATGACTGGTTTTCTCCTTTTCAAGATTTTTCACTTCTCGAGCGGTATGACCGTCTCAACTTTTTTAAGGCATTGGTTGATAATAGGAATAAAACCATTCTGGACGAAAAGGTTTATAATATCGCTGATATACGTCCTGCTACCGATTTGATCGACAAGCTTTTTATCATTCTATATTCCTATTACATCGCATCCTGCGAGCCTTTGGCGGACAAAGAGCTGGTTCATTTCTGCCGTGATTATATACGAAACAACCAAACTCGTTTCCAACAAGTCATCGAGTCTTGCGTATTTTCTAACATTTCAAACGATGACATCAAACTATCGTATGACCTGATGCAATTTTGGGAAGTAACAAAACCAAACTGCGTAAAAACCTTGGTGTTTGATTCTGTAACAAACGATTTTTGGATTTTTTCTTTCATGGCAGTTAACCCTTCAGTAGAGTTCCTATCTGGCGCTTTGCGAAGTTTTGCTGTCGGAAAAGAATTCAAGCTATACAGCCAGTACTTTGCTGATGGCACTGCATCCACACAAACAGAGCAAAAATATTACAATTTCTGTAACTTATTTGGCTTTGGCTTTAATAAAATTGCAGTGAATTCGCTTAGGTCTGTTCTGTCAGAAACGTATAAACAGTATTCCATCCATGAAGCCATTCAAGAGCACGACCTTCTAATGAATAATGGTGATTTTCTTTCTAAGTGGACTCAGGTAGTGAAGGATTATTGCGGGCTTCTTTCGGGTCGTTTTTCTGATAAGCCTGCAAACGTGACATCTAACCCTACCGTCTTGGTTAACCGCTACGAGTTTTGCTTTGAACTCTCCCGCAAAGAAAATAAACGTCTAAAGAATACGATTGAAGCATCTATTCTGACGTTTATCTGTGGGGTAATACAGTCTCACTTGAAAATAGAAAATGTCAAATTTGGGGAACCGCTATCTCCCATAATCAACGTACTCAATGATAGTGCCAGCCATCCGGTCGATACAGTTATCGGCAGCAAAAACTGCTTTTCCTATCGAGAGCGCAATGAAGAACAACAGATACTTGAAAAATTTGGTGATGATCTTCTTTCCCGTTCCATGTCAGGAGGAATTTTCTTTGTGTCTCGCTCTGGATTTTTTGCTGATTTTAGCAATATCAAAGTTCACCTGCTGAAACCAACTCGAGAAGATATTTTAGCAGAAAAAAAGCCAAACGAAAATGGCACATATTCTCATGTCATTACCAATAATTTGGAAGGAAACTTTACCGAGGATGAATTGGTAACCTTTCTCCAAAACCGGCTTGTTAACTTAAAAATCACATGTGATTTCACATGTGGGTTTTCATCTGAGCAAATAGGTTATGGTATCATTCTACAGTTCCCGTAGGATTGATCCGCTCTTGTAAGTACACTCAATCCCCATCCCCTACTGTTTTCTTCCAGATGTCAATGATATCTTGTTGTGAGATTTCAGGACTGTCCGAGCAAATTTTGGAAACTTGGTTTCTTTCTGCTACGTGCCGTCTTATGAGAACCAAGGCGGCACCACTCCCGACCTTCATGTGGGAAAATCGGCAAGAAAGCGTTCTGAACGATTTAGGGAACTCTCACATCAGAAATAGGTGCAAAATTTCCTACAAATTGATTCACTTTTAGAAGATTTTCCTTGTCCCTTTCCTCCTCCCCTCCAGAAAACAGCACAGGCTGCGCCTTCCGGCGCAGCCTGTCTCTTTTTTATAGTTTCTCCTGCTGCTCTATCCGCATGAGTGCCACACAGAGCTGCAGCTGGCGTACCTTGTGGATGCCGGTCTTTTCATAGACCCTCTTGCGGTATGTATCGACAGTGCTGGTGGCGCAGCCGGCCCGCTCCGCGCATTGGCGGGTGCTCAGACCGCTGACAAGCGCCTCGCAGATCTCCAACTCCTTGGCGCTCAGCTTGGCATAGCCCTTCAGGAAGTTTTCATAGTCAGCCGGATCAAGCTCCTTCTTTCCCAGGTGGGCCAGACAGTGGATCTCCGTAAGGGAATCGTCCAGCTGCCCCTGCATGCCCTCCACCTGCTCCTGAAGGCCCAGCTTTTCGCCCAAAAGTTGCTCGGCACGGTCCTGTGCATCCTACCGTTCTACCTTCAGGACGGTCACAGCCTCCTCGTGGGATCGGAACTTCTCGGAGATGGGCAGCAGTTCTTCAAAGACGGGCTTTCTCCGTTCGCCGCCCGCAGCGGTGACATGGACAAGATCCTCCAGAATGGGTCTGAAATAGCGGCGGGTATAGAGCAGGCAGCAGCCCACGGCAAAAAATACCAGCAGCATCAGCACGGCGGCGATCTCCGCCACGCTTTTCAGCACGATGCGGTCATAGGTGCTTTTCGGGATCAGCACCGTCAGGGCATGGGGCGTCTCGTCCCCGTCAGCCACCGTACTCCGTCACCACGGATAAGACCGAAAACGGCTCCATCACCGTTTCTCCCAAGAACGCCCGCAGCGGCGACACCGTGACCGTCACCGTGAAGCCCGACAAGGGCTATGAGCTGGATACCATCAAGGTTCTGGATCAGAAGGGCGGCAAGGTGAAGCTCACCGAAAAGAACGGCAAGTACACCTTCACCATGCCCGACAGCAAGGTCACCGTCACCGCTGAGTTTGCGGAAATCAAGGCTGCCTCCACCTTCGCGGACGTTCCCGCCGACGCATACTATGCCAAGGCAGTGGAATGGGCTGTGAAGAAGGGCATCACCAACGGCAAGGCCAACGGTCTGTTCGGCTCCGGCGATCCCTGCACCCGTGCGCAGATCGTCACCTTCCTCTATCGCGCCTATCAGGGCAAGTAAAACACCGGGGCTGGCGGCTCACATGACCCGCCAGCCCCCTGTTTCATACGCGGCCCGGCTTATCGCCCATAAAAAATTCCTCCCCGGCCGAAAGGCCAGGGAGGTTTCTTATAAGAGGTTTTGATCTCACTTTTCCGCGTACAGCCGCCACAGGAACGCGGCGATCTGCGCTCTCGTGCAGTCGTTGGCGGAGCCGAACAGCCCACCGCCGATGCCGTCGGTGATGCCGTGCTCCTTGGCCCACGCCACAGCCTGCGCATAGTAAGCGTCCGCCGCTACGTCGCTGAACCCGGCGCTGCCGCTGACCGTGGGGCTGCCCGCCGCGCGATACAGGAACGCCGCGGACTGGGCGCGGGTGCAGGCGGCGTCAGGACTGAACAGGCCATCGCCCGTACCGCCGGTGATGCCGTTTTCAACGGCCCACGCCACCGCCTTGGCGTAGTAGCTGCCTGCGGGAACATCCGCAAAGCTGACCGTGCCCTTCGGTTCGGGAGAACCGGCGGCACGCCACAGGAAGGTGACGATCTGGGCCCGGGTGCAGTTCAGGTTGGGACTGAAGGTGGTCTCCGTAGTGCCCTGGGTGACCTCGCGCTTGAGCATCCACTCCACCGCGTCCACGTAGTAGGCGCTGTTTGCCACGTCCGCAAAGGGATTCACCCAGGAGAAGGTAGGCTCCACCGTGACCTTGTCGGCGGGCATCTCAAAGGTAAACGTGCCGTCGCCGTTGTCCTTGACGGCCAGCTGCTTGCCCTTGGAATCCCGGACGATCACCTCGTCCACCTCGTAATGGCGCTCCGGCTTCACGGTGATGGTCACCTTGTCGCCCTTGGCCGCGTTGGTCTTGGAGAGGGAAACGGAGCCGTCAGGATCCTTGCTCACCTCCGCCTGAACGGGGTGGGTGGAGGGTCTGGAGCTGCCGCCACCGCCACTGGAGGGGCGGGTGCTAACGGTCAGCTTGCCGTCCTCATAGCGGATGGTGTAGTTGTCGGAGGCCGCCGCGCCGCCGGCAAGGATCTTGACCTCGCCGGTCTTGGTCATGTCGGGGGTGATTTCCTTGCCGTCCGCGCCGACGTACTTCACCGTCGGCTGGGTCGTCAGTTTCTCCTCGCCCACCAGACCGGAAACGGTGCAGCTGTCCGCCCCCAGCGTGGGGGCCTTGTCGCCCACATAGGCGGTCTGATCCTTGGCCTTGACGGTAACAGTCTTCTTCCCCACCGTCAGGGTGCAGGTCACCGCCGCCTCGTCATAATCCTCCGTGGCGGACGCCTTGGCGGTGATGACCGCCGTGCCCGCGCCCTTGATGGTGACCTTGCCGGTTGCGCTGTCCACCTCGGCAACCGCAGGCGCACTGCTCTCGTAGGTCACGGTGCTGCCCTTGACCTCACCGGCAGCGGCGAGGGTGAAGTCCCCGTCACCGTAGGTCTTGGTCACGCTGCCGTTCTCAAACTTGAAGTTGGTCTGCTTATCCTTGGCGGTGGCCGTTATTTTTATGTTGATGACGTAGTCCGCATAGTTGTCGCTGGAGACTTGACAGTAGGCGTATGCTACTTTCTCCACTACACCTTCGTAATTTCGAACGGTGAAGGAGAAAATGCTGCCATCAAGAGAGGGGTTTTCAACAACAGAGAAATTATCGTCCTTACGCAAATAGCTCAAGCTGCCGCCCGGCACGACCCACGCTGTCAGATCCACCGTTTTTGTGCTGCCGATCTTCGCGGAAACGGGAATGTCCTTGTCTCCATAACTCGCCTTAGCGATGGTGATTTCCTTTGCGGCGCTGGTAACGTCCTCATAGTTATCGCCGCCGGACTTGGTCGCGGTGACGGACACCGTGCCCGCCTTCGTGGGATGCAGCTTGCTGCCGTCAACGATCGTCGCCTTGCCGGTGCCGTCCGTTACGGTGTAGGTCACCGTGCCGTCGCCGCTGCCGCCATCAGTGGTCAGCGTCAGGTCTGTGCCGTAGGTCGCGTCAGTGGAGGTCACGGTCAGCGGGGCCTGCTTGGCCTTGGTGATGGCGGCCTCGGTGATCGTCAGCACCTCGGTGGCTGCCAACGCATAGTTGCCGGTGGTGATAGCAGTGGGGGTAAAGATAATTTGCTTTGCCTCGTTAACATTGGCGCTGTTGTATTTCAGCGTGCCGCTGACAGCGAGGGTATCGCTGCCCACCAGAGAATCGTGCTTCACAGAAACGGTGAGGCCGCTGGGGGCATTGGTGCTGCCGTCATAGACCTTGGTGATCGGGCCGGAATGGATCAGATCATCCTTCGTCAGCGTCTTGGGTGCGATGGTGAAATTCGCCGTGCCGGTGTGGATCTCGATGGCAGTCTCATACTGCACCTTCACGGTGTAGCTGCCCGCGTTGGTGGGAACGGTTGTGCTGAAATCGCTGCTGCCCTGAGCGGCATAGGTGACCGTTGCCTCTACACCCGCAATCACATCGTACCGTGGCGTTTTTGCGTTCTCTCCGTAGGTCCAGTTGTCCATGCTGACGGAAATATCCGGCACTTCCCGCTTGGGCTGGAGCGTAATGTTCACAACCACCGGAACAACCGTGTAGTTCTTGCTGGTCAGATTGACCGTGATGCTTCCCAGCGTTGTTCCCGTGATGCCCGCCAACGGATTCATGGTAACGTACAGCTTGCCTTCGTCCCATTTGGCCGATTTTACAAGGCCCGAGTGTATAGAGATGCCGTTATATGCCGTATTCGGCTCTAAGCCGCCGCCATGCGGAATATTGTTCAGCGCCTTGGCAATATCCACATCATATGTGTACGCTCCCGATGCCGGATACACGGTCAGCGGCACCTCAATGCTGTCGCCGTTGTTGGCGTGCTGAGCCTTGCTGATGGTCAGTCCAAGCGCATCGACAGCCGCATAGACGTTATTGCTTTCCTCAAATACAGCCTTGATTATGTAGTCGCCTGCATCCGTCGGATTGCCGTCCAGCTTTGCTCCTTCGGTATAATTATCGGCATTTTTCGTGGCATTGTACCATTCGAACCGTGTAACATCCTTGAATGTACCGTTTGCAATCGTCAGCTCCGTCGGATTGGCGATCGGGGTATTTTCCCTAAACGTCCATCCGCGCGGGTATCCCATCCAACTCAAAACGCGCGGCGTAGCCTTTGCAATGGTATACTCCACGCTGGCGGTCTTGGCATTTTCACCCTCGCCCACGGTGATGCTGGCGGTGTAGGTGCCCGCGTCGGTGGGTGCGGTGTCAAGGATGTCATTGCCCTTTTTATAGGTGATGGTAGATTTGGTGATGCTGCTGTCAAGCGTACTCGTCACCGTGGCAGCTGCCTCTTTACCGTCGCCGTAGGTTGTGTGCGCAGGCTTGTTGATGGTCACGCTGCCGCCGTCGGGGGCAGGGCAGCCGGACTTGCCGCACTCGGCCGTGATGGTGTTATCCACGCCGGAATAGGTCCACTCGTGGGTGTGGGTGCCGAGGTACAGTGCATTCTCCTTGAGGAATACAACAGTGTTCTGATCCGTGGCGTCGGGGGTAAAGTGCCCTCTGTCATCAGCGGAAATAACGTAGCCGTCCTTGCCCTGAGCGATCTGGATGCCGCTCTCCGCGGGGGTGCTGGCGGTGGTCACGCCGATCTCCGCGTCCTCGCTGAACTTGCTGACAACGTTCATGACCTTGAGAATGCTATTCTCGGTATTTTCGCTCAGATAAACATTGCTGGTCTTGGAGTTTCTCTGGCCTACATGGTTGCCGGTGATCTGTGCGCTGCCGCCGACGGAGAAGTTTGCCAACTTTTTTGCACATACATACACGCCAGCATCGGTACTGTCTGAATATTTTTCCTGGTCAGAGAAGTTTGCCGTATTCCCGGTGATCTTGCCGCCGGTCATGATGAAGCTGCCGTTGCCGTCAAGAATCACACCTGCGCCGGAACCATTGGAACGGTTGCCGGAGATCTCGCCGCCGGTCATGGTAAACGTACCGTTGTATACATACACGCCGCCGCCAGTGCCGTTTCTTCCGGCAGTATTGTTGGAGATCTTGCCGCCCTCCATGTTGAAGGCACCGTTGTACAGATTCACGCCGCCGCCCCAATAGCCATTATTGCCGGTGATCGTGCCATCGTGCAGGTTGAAGCTGCCGCTGTTTATATATACACCGCCGCCATCGCCATTGTAGTTCCAACCGAGTTGATTGTTTCCGGAGATGCTGCCGCCGTACATATCAAATGTACCGCCGCCCACGTACACGCCTGCGCCATATCCCTCGCCAACCTTGTTCCCGGTGATCTTGCCGCCGTACATGGCGGCGCTGCCGTCTTTGTTGACATACACACCGGCGCCGTTCATGGCGATGTTCTCGGCGACCTTACCGCCGTACATGGTGAAGCTGCCGCCGCCATCGACGTACACGCCTGCGCCGCTGTAGAGACGCTCAGGGGGATAGTTGGTGCTGCAATTGTTGGTAGTAATGCCGCCGTTATACAGGGTGAAATTGCCCTTCACCACCACGCCGCGGCCGGACTGTGAGTTTGCATATTCGTGCTTGACACTGCCCATCGTGCGCGTCTCGCCGCCGTTATTGTCATCGGTATGGCAGTCGGTAAGGGTGAAACTTTTGTTTGCGGGGACCTCGATCACGGCGATATCTTTTACCGAGCTCGTCTGAGTGATGTTCCGCCCGTTGAGGTCAAGCACGATGTTTGCCGGAACCGTCCACGTGCTGGTCAGATCAATTTTCTGTGTCAGGTAGTAGTTTCCCGCGTATTTGGGCAGAATGGCAGTGGGTTCCCACAGCACGTTGGGGTGCTTGGGGGCGCCATTCTCATCAAGATGCGTGCACGTCGCGCCGCAGACGGGGTGATAATGCACCTTCTCCATCGTGTGGAGCACGAGCTTGTCGCCATCGATCCGCGTCAGGTACCACTCGCCGCGGTCCTTTTTGAAAACACCCTCGTTCTCATCCGTGACGCCCTCGACGACGATCTTAACCTCATCCTTCTTATAGCTACCCGTCCCCTGGAACATATCCAGAGAGATCACCGAGGAAGGATCCAGCTTGCCGTCCACCTGAACGGGATGTCCTTCGTTGACAAAGAAATTGCTGCCGTCGTTGCCGCTGATGGTCACCTTGCCGGAGACCAGAAATGTGCCGCGATTACTGATGCCGCCGATATTGTAGCTGGCCCCCGGGATGTTTGCGTGATTCCCGGTAATGCTGCCGCCGCGCATAATAAAGGTCCCGTAGGAATATACGCCGCCGCCTTCGGCGAATGAACCGCTGTTTGCGGTGTTGCCGGTGATCTCGCCGGCATACATGGTGAAAGTGCCGCTGTTGCCGACGCCGCCGCCGTTAGTATGTGCGTTGTCCGTGATTTTTCCGCCGTACATATTGACGACGCCCTTGTTGTACACACCGCCGCCGTTTGCGGCACCGGCCGAGGTCTGTTTATTCCCGCTGATCTCAGCGTTGTACAGATTCAGCACACCGGCCTCGCCGGTCACATCTTTGAACTTTCCCCGGACTTCGATGCCGCTGCCCATCATATCGCTGGCGTGGGTGATCTTTCCGACAGCGCCCTCCGGCCTGCAGTCGCAGAGGTTCAGCGTCGCGTCGCGTCGGACGATGACCGTGGGAAAGCGCATCCCCTTACCATAGGTATAATTCTGTATGATCTGCTTGCCGTTCAGACACAGATTCACTTCGCCGGTGACCGCAAGGGGATACATCAGCGATATGTCATCCTCAAGGTAATAGTTTCCCTCCGGGAGAACGAACACATCGTTGTTTCCATAATCGTCAAATTTACTATATGGAATCTGTTCATGCTTAACGACCCGGCCGTCAATCAGCAGTTTTTTATCACTGTTGCTGGCCAGGCTGTGGGCAAAAGCCACCTCGGAGCTGTCCCCATACTCCGTCCCGACGCCGATGGCGTGGGTGTGGTTTTCTATGGGTGCGGCGCTGATCTTCAGATATTTGAACAAATACATCTGATCCCCATTCAGATCATCCGTAATATCACGATATGTTGTACCGCCGAAAGAACCCTGCACTGTCGTGCCCTTGGCCACGGTCAGCGTCGTAGCGGTCATGCCGCTTGATCCTTCAGGGTCAAAAAGCGGTCTGCCACCGGGAGCAGCGATCGCCACACTCGCGCCGTCCCTGACGGTAACATCCTTTGCCCGGATACCGCAGGCTTTATCGGTTTCGGTATTGGTGACATCGAGCTTCGTGCCCTCGCCTTCGATGATCACGTTGCATCCGTCGGCATTGATCCCGCAATTGCCGATGTCGCCCCTGCCGTCTTTCTTGACGAGGGTGACCTGTGCACCGCCCCTGACGGTAAGGTCCCCCGGCATAATCGCTCCCCATTTATTTCCGGAACACGTAACGCTCAGGCTGCCGCTCGGCGCGTCGGCGCTCTTTTCGATGGTCAGGTAGATAGCGCCGTCTCCCTCAAGGTCCGAGTTCCAGGCGTAGATCTGACCGTCGCTCAGTGTGTTCTCACCGTAGAGGGCGATGGTCAGCGGGTCGTTTCTCACGGGGGAAACTACCTTGATATCGCCGGAGTCCAGCGCAAAATCATGCAGCTCCAGCGTGCTCGTCTCTGCGTTGAACCAGGCGTAGTTGTCGTCAGGCTTCTCCGCCTGCGCCGCCGTGCCGTTGCTGGGAAAATAAGGCGCGGCGGCCGACAGGGCAACTTTGTTAATGCTCACAGTCATTGCCGTGCTGCCCTCCGTTAGCGGGGCCATCTGCGCATTGAACCAGTCGGACAGCGCCGCCAGCTTCTCCGTGTTTTCCAGCTGTGCCTGCTGTTCCTCGGTCAGGGTGTCATAATACGCGTCACAGGCGGTCTGAAACGCCTCGTAGACCGTGTCCAGCGCCTCGTCATCCATGCCGTCCAGTTCCTCCGCGTCAGGCAGAGCGTCGATCATCGCCTGCACGGCGGCCACGGCCTCGTCCTGCTTTACAGTCGAGTTCTCCTGCTGTTCTTCCTGTTCCGCAGGCTGGCTCTCCTGCTCCGCTTCCGCAGGCTGATTTTCCTGTTTCGTTTCCGCAGGCTGGTTCTCCTGCTTCGCTTCCCTGTTTGCCGGGTCTGCCGGTTCCTCCACGGCCGGAGGCGTCTGCGCCGTCCCCTCCGTCTCCTCTGCCAGCGCCGCCGTGGGCAGCAGCGTCAGGCACAGGGCCAGCGCCATGAGACAGCTCAAGATACGCTTCTTCATAGATCTCCTCCTGTTCGTTTCTTTCTCCGCCCAAATTGATTTCCCATGGACAAAGAGCTTCCCGTAGGGAGTCCTCCCTACGGGGCCGGGGGCGCCCCCGGACAGTTTTTCAGCTTTAGACGTTCAGTGTAGCATATTTTCCGCGCCTTGCGGGGCCGTCTGCATGAAACGTCCTTTTTTCGACACGAAATGTCACCGGAGCAGCTCCGGCCAACATGCCATTTCGCCTCTCTTTTTTCGCGATAAGATTGTACACCGTACACCGGTGTACGATGCAAGAACTTTTTTGAACTTCGGAAGAAATTTTACGAACCCCGGCGAAAAGCCGTTTTTTCTTAGTAAAATCGCCCATGCCGCCCCGTCATCTTCCTCTGGAGGAACGCAACCGAACACAAAGCCCTCCCCTGCTCCGCAAATCAAACCGCGCCCGGTGCACCGGGCGCTGATACTGCCCATGCCGGGCACACTAAAAAGCGGCCAGCAGCATTAGCTGCTGGCCGGGGAGACTGTCGATAGCAATTGTTTATTGGGGAGCCGCAGCAAAGACCCCCCAAATCTCCGCTGCGGCTCAACCCTCACGGCATTTGACGAGGCTGCAAAGGCACCCCTTCATGAACTGTGATCGCACACCAAAACCGGACAAATAGGACAGGTTTTCTAAAATATTGTATCAGTAGAACGGATTTTTCTCAATCGCTGCGGCCGTCCACAAAACATCTTCGAGCGGCATGCCGGTACATGCGCTCACATCTTTTGCAGTCACGAGATCCTGACAATCCGTGAGGAAACCGCAGCAGAATTTTTCGAAGTCGGAATGGCTGCTGCATTCCTTACGCTTCACTTCCATCAGGTACAACATACCGGCTCGCTTGGCCCGATGCCACTTCTCGGCATCGTCGCAGCGCCCAATAATCCAGCGGTATAGGTCGGAGCCGCCAACGCCATCATAACGGCCATCCGTGATGCCGGCTGCTTCATGAGAATACATTATACCGGTCACAGTCTCGATATTGTGTTCCACCCCGTACTGGAAAATAGGGATATCTTCCGCCCCGATAGCGTCGGCGTCAATGCCGGCATCAGGCAGCCTTAGCAGCGTACACGCATACGCACACAATACATTCGACTCATACAGCGTGTGCCAACCAATCGGGCACGGAATATCGATTTCCCCGGCAATTACGGCACGGGCTTTTTCTGTCATTTCTTTACTATAGTACATAACCGTTTCCTTCCTCAGGTAAGGATATCTCCCCGGAACTCCTGCGTTATCTCCTCTGCGGATATACGGCGTTGGCCGTACACCAGGCGGCCCTCCTGTTGTAATAGGTTCTCCGGCTCATCCCCAGTTCGCTGGCAGCAGCAGCGGCGGAGATCTCGCCCGCCATCTGGCGCTGCACCACGTCACGGAGCAGCTCCTCGTCAGCCTCGATGCGGGGGCGGCCATCGGTGTATTCCGGGTCAGCCTCACGCCGCGCAGCCTTGCCGGACTGGGTACGTTCCACGATCATGTCGCGCTCGTACTCAGCAAACGCCAGCATGACCGTAACCATCATCTTCCCCATGGGCGTGTTATCCGCGATCCCCATGTTCAGCACGTTCACGCGGATGCCGCGCTCCACGAGGTCTCTGACAATTCCGGTGCCCTCCGTGGCGGTACGGGCAAATCGATCCAGCTTGCACACAACGAACTCATCATCTGGCTCCAGCGCAGCCATGCACGCGTCGAACTGGGGCCGGTGCATCTTCGTTCCGGTGTACGCGTCGAGGTAGATATCCTCCTCGGCAACACCGGCAGCCATGAGCAGCTTCTTCTGTTCCGCGAGGCTCGTGCCGTTGCGGGCCTGTCCGGCTGTACTCACGCGCCCATAACCCACTCTCTTCATTCGTCCTCATCCTTTTCGTCATCCGGAACCGGATTGCTGGGGTCCACATAATCCAACACGAACTCTTCCGGATTCCGTGCTCTCTTGCTGGGAGACCGCTTCGGCCGGAGTACAACCTCATAACCAACTATATCAGCAATTTCGCAGAGTGTGTCAGTCCTGATAGCAGGCCGCATCAGTGCAGCCGAAAGAAAACTCTGGTCTCGCCCCATATTAATGGAAACCGTTTTCGAATTCGTTCCGCAGGTCTTAAATAAATCGTGCATGAGCGCCTTTAGCCGCATAATGTTACCTCTGAATATTTTTTAAGTTTATTATACTAACAATTGTTAGTTCCGTCAAGCGGCAATGACATGATGGCAAAATGACAGCCATTTCCTTAATATACACGGTTGGCGCTCCGCAATTTTTCCTTCTTGTACCCCTCCACCGCCCCCAATGTTAAAAATCCAGCCAAAAAATGACGCTCTGGGCAGTTCAAAGCTGCCCGATTTTCTGGCAGGCAAAAACGCTAACAATTGTTCAATCTTTTTAGTGGAAGCACTAACAGTTGTTAGGCTGCCCTACACCGTGCAAAATGTTTTGAGTTTCTGCACACCTGCGCAGTCCGGCAGCCTTTTCAGAACTGAACGCAGCAGCAGATCTATTTATATGATGTATGCTCAGTTCTGAGCGTGAAGCCATGCCGCCGCTATATCATGCCGTTCCGCTGCTATTTTGCCCATCAAAAAAGCGTCCGTTGCAGGCGCTTCTGCTGGCTGCTGGGGGTTCGTTCCCCCTGCGTGTTTTCGTCTGCTTTTGCGGTTGAGCCTTGCAGTCAGTTCTGAGCGATGATTCAGAACTGACCGTAAAATTCCCTCTATCACTCAGTTCTGAAAAATCGGCTCGAAAGCAAAAAAATCGAGCCTCCCGCCATTACGGCGGGAAACCCAGATCCTTCACCAATCCCATGATCCCGATACATCATATCCCCAGGATGATGGAGCGCAACTGCAGCCACCTCATCCGGCGCGCCCCTCCCTGCGGAGCGCCCAGTAGGTGCGCAGCAATCCCTCCAACTCGGCCCGCACCTGCCGGGTATCTCTATAATTGATATTAGTCATCATTATCATAATCCTTCTCTCCCGGCAGCCCCAGCGCGGCATATGCCGTGATGAAGGCCGCCTCATCCAATGCCCCGCTGAGTTCTCGTCCCAGCAGTCCCTCCAGCCGCCGCACTGCGGCCGCATAGTCCGGCATCTGCTGCGTGAGTCCCTCGTGGATGAGGGCAGGCAGCCGCAGATATTCCGGCGGCAGCCGCTCCAGCCGGAGGCGGAGCCGGACGAACGCCTCCCCCAGATGCCGGTCTGCAAGCGCACTCATAGCAGCACCCCCAGCAGCTCGTCCATCAGCTCGTCTGATGCCGCCGCCCAGTCGTCCGGGTATCCTGCCCAGGCCGTGCTGGTGTGTGCCAGCTCGTCCAGCTCGTCCGAATGCTCCAGGCAGTAGTCTGCGAGCGCTTCCCAGGCCAGGCCGGGGGTGGAGCAGCTCCGGATGAACGCAGCCTCAGCGGTGACTCCCCGCCGCATCTCCCAGCTCTGGCTGGCGTGGTCCCGGTCCGCGCACTCCGGTGGATAGTCCTCCAGCAGATAGCCGAGGTCCGGGTTGCAACGTACCCAGTAGGCATCGTCCAGTTGGAGCAGCTTGCCGATCTCCCACAGCTGTGTTGCCCGCTGGTTCGTATACTGTGTGCCCAGCACATAGTTGATCCATCTGATATAGGTCTTTTCCCGCACCAGACAGCCGTTGATGAGCGTTGCGGCATAGGAGTTGCTCCAGAGCGTTGTTAATATATGCACGGCGGCGATTGTTGAATAGTAGCAGCTTCCAATGATCTTGCCGCAGCCGAACCAGCCGTCTTTCGCGTTGAGACACCACTGCTCACCGCTGTTTTCGTCCAGATAATTGTAGTGGCCGACGGCCTTGCCGTCCTCCTCGTCCAGCTCCGGCGGAGAGAGCAGATACAGCTTGTGTCCGTATAGCTGTACCGGTTCCACTGTCACCATACTGCCTGCCCGCAGGAGCTTCAGCGCCTGCTGCGCGTATTCCGCCCGGTGTTCCTCCGGGATATTGATCTCTCCTAAATATTGACTCTCAATGCCCATGATTTTGTCCCCCCTTATATGAGTTCAGCATACCACGGAGGACGCGCGCAAACATTAAACCTATGGTATAAAATGAAGGTCGGGAACGATCTGTTCCCGGCCCTCATTATGCTCTATGCCGCCTGCTCCACAATGATCTTGTCCATGGGGACGCCCCAGAGCTTGCTCAATGCATACAGGTTATCTACGCTGGGCAGATTACGCCCGTGCTGCCAGTGGTAGATCGCCTGCGGATGTTCGAGCCCTAAATAGGTCTGTAAGTCTTGAACGGAGTACCCTTGCTCCAGCCGCAGCTGGCGGATGTGCGCGCCGGTAGCCGCAAGGTCAATGGTCGGATAGGCCATGCTGATGCTTCGCATGATGCCGCCTCTATTATGCTGCCAGATTGATACAGAGGTCGATGCCCAGCTGTGTGGCCAGAGCGTGCTGAATAGCCAGCCGGTCATACCAGCCATATACTGTGCCGATGTGCCGGAGCAGACAGGACTTGTCCAGTGGCATCACCTGCTCGCACATGGCGATACTGCCGCTGGAAAGGCCGTAACCCCGGAGGTATACATGGGTGGGCAGCGCGGGCTTGTGGCGCTGAGTGGTACAGGGTACTACCGACACGACAGGGCTGGAGGCGTTGCCCAGATCATTGCTGACGATGACAACCGGGCGGGTGCCGCGCTGGACGTGGCCTGGTACAGTCGGCAGGGCTGCCCACCAAAGCTCCATACGGTGCACGGCGGGACGGGGAAGGTTCTGCTTGCGCTTTTTCATAATTTTGTCTCCTCGTATAAAAGATATTTGGAAACAAAAAAGCACTGCACAGGCTATAGTAGTCCCGTGCAGTGCGGAAGATTCTCTTGCCTTGGGGGGGCGAAATGGGTATAATATCCCTGCGGTGCAGAGTTTCTGCTGCTTCGGGCGGTCGTGTCGCCTGCTGCAGGCGGTAGGGTGCTGGTAACACCCTGCCGCTGCCGTGCTATTTTGTTTTCATCGTCATTATACCACTTGTTGATAGGCCGTGCAACCCGCATCGGGCCATCGCGCGCGGCGGGAAAAAATTTCAATTTGCGTGGAACAGGCAGGAATGTCCGAGGTGGACATTCCTGTTTTTTGTGTAAGTCAGGTGGCCGGCAGGTACTGTGTGGCAGTCAAAAAAGGAGACACAAAAATAGTTCTCTTTGTCAATTTGATTGTGCAATGATAGAAAAATTACGCGATCACAAACGAGCGGCGGCGCTGCTGCGTGCGGCAATTTTATTGAAAGAACGGCAATGCAATTCGTGCTTCTGAAAGCTCACTGGCAGATAAAATTGATATAAATAAGATGTGTGTTTTCATTTTTTTCAAGCGTTTCCGGCGGCGTGTTTGCCGCTTTTTTTAATGAGAAATCGCAAATTATTCGACGGTTCTGACACGGCAGTCCTCTGTTTTTAGAGATGAGTTATAGCGAAACACGCACGAAAAATATCGTCGGTTTCGAAGAAAACTGAACTCGTTTTTACGAATTTCGGCTCTGTTTTTTGAGTGAGTTCTTCATAGAACCCAGCCGGTTTTTCGCCGGAATTGACGCTGCTTTCAGCGGAATGAAGCTGTGCGATCTGCGCAGTTCGACCGCTGAGTGACGCATCTGCGGCTGCTTGCGCGCACGATATGCAAGCTGTTTTGCTGGCAAAAATGCTGCGGAATTTCCGCTCAAGCGCGCCAACGATGGCGGCTTTTTTCTGATGATTTTGCGCTCGCAATCAGCGTTTTTGCCTTTGCATTTAGCTACTTTGCACGCTATAAAGATGACTGAAAGTATCTGAATTCTCATCGGAAAAGTTTGTTTATCGGCCCTTTTATGAGAGAAAAAAGTCGGCGGAATGTGTCCTGCGTGAGTCGCAAAGCGCGTCCTGCGTGAGAAAAAAAACACATTCTGCCGTCTCTTTTTTTGAGTACTCCTGACAGGGTTTGATGCAATTCAACTGCGGAGCTCTCCCCTGTTTTGATGCTCCGCAGTTACGAAAATCGGAGGAAAATTAAGAATGAGCGGAGCGTTCTCCACATCTTTTTTGCTCAGAAAATGAAGAAGAAACACGCATCCGCTGCCTCATTTGGATGACGGTATGGTACGTCATTAGGGGGCTGGCAGTCTGGCGGAGTACGTCGTCCCGGCAGAGCTGAATGCCAATATCCGCCTGGAACCCGGTAAGCATGAGCTGACCGCCGAAGAGATCGCAGCGGCCAAGGCCGATACCGCCGCCATCGCCAATGGCTATGGCCTTTGTCTGGTGGGTGTTCCGGGAGGCCGGTTTCGGCCTCTGCAAAGCGGCCAGCTGTGCGACGCTCGTGACCCTGTAAAAGGTTTTTGCCCCCAGCCCGGCTGCCCGGACCCGGCCTAAAACCAAAACGAGAACCGCCCTGCGCCGCGGGCGAATTTTTTTCTTGACTCCTGAAAGTGCGCGCCGTATAATCATATTGTAAATGTCTCTCTTAGCCTGTTATGGGCACGTTTCTTCCCTGCTGCTTGCGGCAGTCGTTTCTAAATTTGACTGTTTTCGTGATTGACGGTATATTACTATTGAATCGCGAAGTGATATCGTACAAGAGAGTTCATTCTAACAAAGAGCAAAGAGAATATATAAAACGAAGAGCTAAAACAAACCTGATTAGGTTGTTTTAGCTCTTTATATTTTTCGAAAGGAGGTAGAGCGTATGCGAATCAAATTGTTTGTCTCTCATGTCCGGCAGCGTGGGAGCATTACCCCGGCATTGCTGTCTGCCGGCAGCACATGGCACGCGCGGCCGCTGGCCGCATCCGTCTGCACGGTAGTGCCTGCCGCCGCTGTGGCCACTGGCTACAGCAGGACGTTTGTGCGTCCCATGCGGCGTCTTACTCACCAAAACCAATCAGAGACAGTGGGCAAGCGTCACCCACGGAGCCTTACGCGGCAAGGCTTTGACGCATCCGTCTTCCGGAAACGAGGCGGAAACAGGGACCGCGGACTATTGGGGGTACTATACCCAGAAAGGATATTGCGTATGATCCACACTCAGAACGAGGGCATCTACCGCGCCCTCATCGCCCAATTGGACAAGCTGGCCCGGCACAACCGGCAGGAGAGCTACAAGACCCGGCAGCGGTACTATGAGGCCATGCAGCGGTTTTGCCGCTATTTGGCGGAGGAGTACCGCCTGCAGAAGCTGGCCAACATCTCCGGCAAGCATCTGGTTGCCTACGTTCGCCACCTGCAGGAGAACGGTAAGGCGGCCAGCACCATCAAGACGGAGCTGGCGGCGATTCGGTTCTGGCATGACCAAATTTCCAATACTAAACATAAGCTGCCCTCCAACGGGGATCTATCAGATCAGGCGCCGTTGGAGCGCCGAAAGCTTCAGGGGACTGACCGGCACTGGACGCCGGAGCAGTTCACGGCCTTCGTGGCGGTTTGCCGGGAAGCGGGCCGGACTGACTATGCAGATATTGCCACGCTCACCTTTTATGTCGGTCTGCGCATCCATGAGGTCTGCCGTCTTGATACGGCTGCCGTGGAGGCGTGGGAGCGCACAGGGCTGTTGACGGTCAAGGGCAAAGGCGGACGTGTCAGGAGCGTGCCTGTGGAGGCAGGAGCAGCAAAACAGGCGCTGCGTGACCGGCGAGCCGCAGTCCAGCGCGGGCACAAGCTGTTTGTGCCGGATGATACGGCCACCGATGCCTATATCTATGCCTTCCAGAGCTTCCTTCGGGAGCACCGTCCGGATCAAGGGACAAATCCTCGGCCACTGACGCATCATGGGCTCCGGCATAGTTACGCCATCCGGCAGTACCAGACGGCCGTGGACGGTGGAGCTTCAGAACACCGCGCCAAACTGGATGTGTCTCACTTGCTGGGCCACGGTCGGGCAGACGTGACGAAGATATATCTGGCGTCAGCTGAGGAAGATGAGCCATGAATAAGGTACACACAAAAGTACACACTTGACCTTTGGACGAGCCAAATAATGTTTTACAGAAGTTCACAAACCTTGATTTTGCTGGTTAGCCAATAACTTTTTTGCCATGATAAAAGGCAGTGCCTGATTCGAGTCCAGCAGTCTCTGCCAAAACGACAAAATCCGAACTTGTTCCTAATCGGGGATGGGTTCGGATTTGTCTTTTATTTGCAATTCTTTACAATGTGGCGGGGCATCCCGAAGCAGACACCTCTGCCCTTTCTACGTTCAATGACAAAAATCAGGTTGCCGCGTATGCGGTCAACGGCTTTGCATGGGCGGTTTCCAATAAGGTTGTTGGCGGAACCAGCAATACCACTTTATACGAATCTTGATTCAGAGACTTTTCCCATTGGAACAATCAAAGAACTTTACCGTCTCCGTTGGGGAATTGAAACTTCCTTTAGAGAATTTAAATATACCATTGGGCTATCTTGCCTGCACGGCAAGAAAACGGACTTTTTACTACAAGAGGTTCTTAAAATGCTTTACACCCAAACAGTGTTAGCGTTCGCCAGGAAAACCACTGCGGGGGTGAGGACATTTTTTTGGACTTATTTGATGTAGTTCCTAAATTTCTCCGCCTCAATATCAATGGAAAAAGTAGGGCCAAAAATATCTTCCTCTACAATTCCAATGGCGGATGTAGAATCAATCAACTCACCTGAGTTCGTCTCAAAAACTTGAATTTCAATTTCATCATCATTAGGGTAAGCGCGTAGCATAGTGATCAAATCGCCGACTGTCATTTTCTATTCCTCCGTATTCATTACTTGCACAAGCCCAGGCTAGTGGAAGGCATGACTCCCAGGCAAAAACTTCGGCTGAGAGCATGTCGAATGCTGATCTCATATCAGAAGAATGGTAATTTCGGATTTCAATCTCCTCGGGTGGAAAGAATCTTTTCCGGCGAAACGGGAAATTTGATCACTCAGTTTATACAGCATGAGCGCGCTATTGGTCGTTCTGAAAAAACAATCGAATCCCGCGAAATATATCTGCGCGCATTTAATCTGTACTTGCAACGATTTGATTTGTCCTTTAATGACCTGTCTGTCGATTGCATCGAGGCTTTTTTCAAATCAATGAATTATGAGCTTGCGATGCGCCATAACAGTGCCAACCATCTCAGGCAGCTTTTCCATTATCTCTATGATCGCGGAATTACTGTTACAGACAATCTCCCATCCACAGGCCGGATGTGTGCAGGATACCGACAGCTAAACACTTCAAAGTCGGCGTCAAATTGAATCGAATAAAAGCCCCCTTCCCTGTGCGCCCTTGCACTGAACACAGGAAAACCCCCGGTTCGCACGAACCGGGGGTCTTTGTTCTTCCCCACGGCCGGAAGATTCCGGCCGCGGCTGGGTTCTATGGAGTTTGGGCTTTGGGGCTTACGCCGCGTCGGGCGGGAGGACGATGCCCTCCTCGTCCCAGGTGGTCAGCGCAAAGTGGTAGGGGCGGCCCTTCTTGTCCTTCTGGCGGTTCAGCTCCGCCAGCAGAGCCTTCACCGTGTCGGGGTGGCGCTGGGCGATGAGCACGGCCTCCCGCACCTCCATATCGTCCGCCACGCAGCCGTCGTGATACATCCGCAGCTGATACAGGTCCTCTGCCTTGCTGCCGCCGGCCTTCGCCTCAAAAAGAGTGACGCCCTCCGTGCTGCTGACAAACAGATCCGACTTGATTTGCAGGTTCAGGCACTGATACAGGTTCTTCTCCGTGGAGACCCGCAGAACGCCCGGTTCCGCCGACTTTTTCTCCGCAAGCAGACGCACCAGCATCTGCTCCCGTCCCTCCTCCTTGAACGGCTCAGGGATGTTGGCGCGGATCCAGCTGAACAGCGCCGCCACCTTCTCATCGTCCTCCCGCAGGCCGTTTTTCGCCGCCTTGGTATCCGGTAGGGCCTCCGCCTGATCGCTGAGAATATCGATCTGGGCGAGGAAACGGTTCTGGCTGGGGTGCAGGGCCTTCCCCCAGATCTCGTTGTACAGTCCGTGCTGGATGGCACGGCCGTTGATCCGGATCTCCGCACCGCTGGACGCCATGTTGGCCCGGTAATAGAAGGCGTTTTCCTTGCTGCGGCGGATGCTTCCGTAGCGGCAGCAGATGGTCACCGGCCCGCCGCCCAGATCGGTCTCCACCGGGGGCAGTTCCGTCATCTGGCCGTCCCGCCAGTTGGGCTCCAGCGCCCCGGGGATCTCCCCGCTGTCGGAAGCGCCGTTCTTGTCAATAGCGGTGAAGAGGATGATGAACGCCTTGTCCCGCAGCAGGTTGGCGTAGGTGTAGCGCAGGGTCTCCCGCAGGTAGGCCGCCATCTGCCCAAAGGTGGGCTCCTCCTTTTTGGAGGCGGGCTTGAGGGTCAGGAACTTGTGCATGGGGCAGCGCACCCGCACCACCGTTCCGGTCCCGCCTGCCACTTCCCCGCTGCCGGGGATCATCGACACGGGCATGTGGATGTCGTAGGGGCCTTCCGCCCGCTGGTAGCGGTCATTGGCCACGTCCTCTGCCGTCCGGGTCTGGATGCTCCAATGCTGATCCTCCCCGGCGTTGATGGACGCCAGGGCGTGCTTGAGGCCCATGCCGTGCTCGTTCAGCGTGGATTCGGCGCAGGAGCGGGCGGCAATGGTGAGGGCGGCGTCCATGTTCTCAATGCCGGTGCCGTTGTCCCGGACCATGACGTCCACATAATCTCCCTGCTCCTCCAGAACGATCTCCACCCGGCCGCGCCTCTTATGGGCGCGGAAATTGGAAATGGGGTTGTCGATCAGTTCGCAGAGGGTCTGGCCGAAGTCCTTGAAGTTGCCGGAAATGCCGGCGAAAAACTCCTTGCCGTTGGGGGCGTTGTCGATGTTTCGAATGATGATTTCGCGCATAATAGTTCCTCCAAAAAATGTTTTTTCGAAAACAAAACGCACGGTGCAGGTCGTTGCCCTACATCGTGCGGGAGGATCTTACAACATTCCTCTTGCCCCGCCCGCCGAAAAAGGGTATACTGTCCCTATCGGTGCGGGGAATCCCGTTGTGTAGGTGGTCATGTCACCTGCGCAGGTGCAAAGGAGCGGCAACTCCTTTGTACTGCCGTGTTTTTACTTTCTGGATATATCATAGCATATACGGTTGCGCATATCAAGCCGGAATGTTGCACAAATATACGGTTGTATATATGTTGATCATTGCCATATAGACGGGATCAGGCAGCTGCGGTATACTAAAATAGATAGCAATTGAATGGGAGGGAGCATTATGCCGACAACGGATGCCCAACGCCGGGCACGGGACAAATGGCTGTCCGAAAAAGTGGAGACCATTAACCTGAGAGTGCCGAAAGGCTCAAAAGAGATCATTAAAAGCCACGCCGAGAAGCATGGAGAGTCCACAAACGCTTTTGTTTATCGCACCGTGATGGAAGCCATCCAGCGGGACGAGAAAGCTGATAGAGAAGAATGATCAGAGCGGAAAGGTTTATGGCCGGAAGTTGACCAGTATCAATTATCCCGGCCTCAATTATTCGATCAGTTGCTCTCGAAACACCGTGGCGCGGATGGCGTCCAGATAATACAGATAGGCCGTCAGCCTTGATGGTTGTGCCCTCTGTGCAAAATATAAAGGATCCTAACGAGAATTTCTCAGCAGGATTCTTTTGTGTTGCGAGGGTCTAAGCCACGGATGCAGTGGTGTCGAGAGAGACTTTACCTTGCGGTGGGCAGCCCCGCTGCAAGTGGCTGTACCGGGTTCAGTGATGTCACAGCGGATGCCTACTACGCAGCCACTGTGACATGGGGCCGCACACGACAGCATCGCCGACGGGATCGGCAACGACCTGTTCGGCGTCGGCAATAAATGTACAAGAGCGCAAATCGTGATGTTCCTGTGGAAACTGTACGCAGGAAAGCAACTGCTATCTATGTAAAAAGGACTCCCCTGACCGATTTTGCGGTCAAGGGAGCCCTTTTTGTATGTCGTGGGAACCATGGGCGAGGCACATCATCGTAACTGTGCTTCTCTGTAGGTACGGCAATTTCCGAATGATGTCTGTCGCCTTTTGGCGTAGTGGTTTAATCGGGTCTGCGCAGTTTTCTGATATTTTCAAATGAGCCCTTCTGCGATTCTTGCATTTTTGTAAGAATCGCAGGCAGGCCTTGAATGAGAAATAGATCATTCTTCACACCACAAAGTGAACGAAAAGTGAATTTTCACCTTATGGTGTTGAAGATTGTGAAAATATGAGTATAATATAAGTAAGCAACAATGGAGGTACTGCGTATGCAATACGAAAGCGAGCGCATTGAATACAAATTCCAAATGATCGATGACATCTATAAGGAGGTCATCGCATTTGCAAATACGGACGGTGGCGTGATCTATTTCGGTATTGACGACAAAGGCAACCTGATTGGCATTGATAATGTGGATGAAACCTACACGCGCCTGACCAACGGCATCCGCGATGCAATCGCACCGGATGTGACCATGTTCGTGCGGTATGTCCTCCAGGATAATAAGGTAATTCAGATCGAGGTTGCCGAAGGCAGCTATAAGCCTTACTATCTGAAATCCAAAGGTATGAAGCCTGCCGGTGTTTATGTCCGTCAGGGGACATCCAGTGTTCAGGCATCTCCCGAGCAGATTCGTCAGATGATCAAGGAGTCGGACGGAGACAGTTATGAGGACTCCCGCAGTTTGGAACAAGATTTAACATTCCATGCCGCAGAAACCGCATTTGAACGGTACGGCGTAGAGTTTTCCGTTGAGAAGTATCGTGCGTTGGGTATTACACAGAATGATATTTACACCAATCTTGCGCTGCTGCTTTCCGACCAGTGCCATCACACGATCAAAGTTGCCGTGTTCAAGGATGAATTCTGCACAGAGTTCCGTGACAGCAAGGAGTTCGGCGGGTCTGTGTTCAAGCAGTTTGAGGATGTGGTAGACTATCTCGCTCTGTGCAACAAGACTGTTTCCACGATCAAAGGACTTGTTCGCACGGATAAGCAGGACTACCCCGAGGAAGCCATTCGTGAAGCCCTGCTCAATGCGCTTGTGCATCGGGATTACAGCTTCAGCGGCAGTATTATCATCAATGTAAACGACAGCAAAATGGAGTTTATCTCTCTTGGCGGTCTACTCTCCGGCCTTTCTACCGAGGATATTCGCATCGGTGTTTCTCAGCCGAGGAACAAAAAGCTGGCAGAGGTGTTCCATCGCCTGCGCCTGATTGAAAGCTATGGCACCGGTATTCGCCGCATTTTCAAGCTGTACGAAAACTGCCCTGTACAGCCCAGCATTGAGGCAACGACCAATGCGTTCAGAATCGTGTTGCCCAACATGAATGCTACCGATGCTGCAAACGAGGATACACCGGCAACAACCGGCAAGTCTACTGCTGCCATCACTCCCCAGATGAAAACGGTGATGGATTATCTGGCGGAGTATGGCGAAATGACCGATGAAGATCTGCAGGAGCTGCTGAATATCAAAAAGACAAGAGCCTACCTGCTTTCCCGCCAGATGAATGAAAATGGGTTGATTGACATCATCGGCCGGGGCGCGGGAAAAAGATATCGATTGAAGTGAGGGCAAAAATGATGATTGCTACCACGAAATCGAAGAACAGTATCTACACAACAAATACTGCGACGAGGAATTCAAGGTTAAGCTGAAGCCCATCAAATCAGACAACAACCAATTTCTTCTCCTGTAGGAAGATAAGATTGATGAAATGGATGAGGATACTCATATCTACCATAACTTTATGCTTTGCAAAGAGCGCTTTGTGCGCTGGACAGAAAAGGACACCAATCCGTCTCAGGTGCTTGATATGGACCCCGAGAAGATTGGCCGACATTTCCTGGGGGTGCTGCCGAGGATCTGTCTGAAATAGAAACAAAAAAATGGCGGTAAGAGAGTAATACTCCTTACCGTCATCTTTTATGACTTCCTTTTATTCTGCCTCGTCCATAAAGGCGGAGAATGAAGTTATAAAAAAAGAGATCGCCTTGAGAGAAGAGAGGCACGCAGCGCAACTCAAGGCGAGAAAGCAGCGATCATCAAAGAGCTGCGTGAAAAAGGATACCAATTGAAATATCTGTTGAAATCTATGCAGATGGCACGGTCTACCTATTATTTTGAGTTGAGCAAGGCCGATCAAGTTGCTGTTCGAAACCATTGCTTGGCAGATGAAATCAAGGACATTTTCTCACAGCATAAAGGCCGCTACGGTGTGCGAAGAGTATATCAGGAACTGATAAAGCGCAGCCACAAGGTCAATCATAAGCGGGTACAACGGCTTATGCACACTATGGGGTTGGCAGGAAAGCGCCCAAAGGAAAAGTATCATTCCTACAAGGGCGAGGTCGGCAAGGTTGCTGAGAATATCCTTGACCGGGATTTCAGCACGACAGCTCCTATGCAAAAATGGACTACCGATGTATCTCAGTTCGGTTTTTCGTGGGGGAAGTGTTATCTCTCTCCCATACTCGACATGAACACAAACGAAATCATTTCTTATGATTTATCTCAAAGTGCCAATATGGAACAGATCCAGAGAATGTTGGCCGGCGCCTTTACGAAGTTTCCCTCTGTAGATGGCCTGATCTTTCACTCTGATCAAGGGTGGCAGTACCAGCACGTGTACTTCAGGCAGGCACTTAAAGATCACAAAATCATTCAATCCATGTCAAGGAAGGGCAACTGTTACGACAATTGCATCATGGAGACCTTCTTTGGACGGATGAAAAACGAGATGTTCTACGGGCATGAAAAAGAGTATTCCTCTTTTGAAACATTTGCCAAGGCTGTTGACGGCTACATAAATTACTACAACAACGAAAGAATCCAAGAGAAAACAAAATGGATGCCTCCTACAAAATTCAGAGAGGCATCCATGTGCACCTAATTCAATTTTTCATGTGTCCAGAATTCTGGCAATGTCATGATGCCGGGGTCAAAAGTATAGGAAATTTCTGAAAATGGAATAATTCGTAGCCAACCTTACCACCCCCAAATCTATTGTGTTATAATGGTTATAGATTTGAAGGGTGGTAAAGTTGATTTGTTTTTCCTGTGGGACGGGTATTTTCCGCGCAATAAGCGAAGCATAATTATATAGGATCAATCGCGCAAAAACCTCTTGTAGTAAAAAGTCCGTTTTCTTGCCATGCAGGCAAGATAGCCCAATGGCATACTTAAGCTCTCTAAAGGAAGTTTCGATTCCCCAACGGAGACGGTAAAGTTCTTTGATTTTTCCAATGGGAAAAGTCTCTGAATCAAGATTCGTATAGACGGTCTCGTAGCATCCACCAGAAATTCGGAAGCGAACAACACGGAAACGCAAATCATACATCTTGGGATCTTTGGGAGCAATGTAGTCAAATGTAGTAAGAGCATAATTCTTATGATTTGAACATTCTTTTTAAAGCGGATTTTCCGATCCGCTTTGTTGTCATGCCCTGATGTCGCAAAAGACAGCACACAGCTTGCTTTCGCTTTGCTATGTGCTGTCTTTGTGAGGTTCCTTACTTGCTAACTAAGTGACATTGGGGCAAACGCCTCCTGTACGCTTTTCCAGAAGATGGCGAGGTTGTCGGAGTATACGCTGATGCGGATCATTTTCAGGGTTTCCGCCTTGGCGCGCTCCTCCAGATACCAGTTCACTGCCGTGGTCTTTCCGTAGCCCATGGGGGCGACCACGGTGGTCATGGCGCAGCGGGAGATGGGCCGCAGGCTCTCCTGCAGCCGCTCGGATATGTAAATGGTATTCAGATTCCATTTCGGTTTCGGCATGGTTCCGCCCTCCGATGCGCTTCAACAGGCTTCTTTGTCTATAACGGTTGCGGTTTGTATGTAATTATACCGGTTTTATCCGCAAGTGTAAACATCATCCGTATTTTTCTGCCTTTTCTGGCCGTAAAATTACAGAAGGAACGCCTTTATCCGGCCTGTCAAACAGCCGAGGCCGGGCGAGATGGCCAGCACAGGGAACTGCGTCCCGGTGAGAGGAGCGGGGGTTGCTTCACCCTTTGTGAGGGTGACGAGGCAGAAGCGGTCTGCGCCTGTTGCCCCCTCCACAGTCTCCGGAAAGTATGGGCTTTCTCCCACAAAAAATCCGACGCTGAAAAGCGTCGGATTTTTGCCGCTATAGGACAGTGAAACAGAAGAATGAAGAAGAAACCGGTTTGGGTACGCTCCGGTCCCTCAGTTGCCCGCGGTGTTCTCTAGCGGGAACGTCACGCTCCAATTTCCCTCCACAGGCCCAGCGGATGTGACAAACATCCCGTACAGCGCGTAAGTGTCAAGGGCGTAGGCCTCAATACCGGTGAACACATAATCCTCATAGCTGCCCGTCCCCGCATCATCGAAGAAGGCCGCCGAACCGTCACACTCAATTTGCTCGCCGGTCTCCCGGTTTACCAGAGAAATAGAGCCGTGGTTGTCCGTTTTGAGGATGTCCGCGTAATACACCTGCACATGGAGCCATCCGTCCACATAGCCGATCCCCGTCAGGGTCACGCCGTCCACGGGAGATGCGATCGCGTCACCCGGTTTCAGCACCGTCACGCTTTTTCCGCCGTCGGAGCCGAACAGGTCCCCGCTCAGACCCCGGGGTTGGACCGTCTGCGTGGCGGAGGTCAGGCTGCCGCCCAGATCCACGCCGTCAAGGGTACCCTCCCAGCTTTTCTTACCGCTCAACAGCTTTTGAACGGAAAACGTCAGCTTCTCACCCTCGATGCTCTGCCGGTCCCACTGCTCAAGGGTCACAAGAAATGTGGCGGTGTGGGTGTCCGGGGCGTAGTTGACCAGCTTACAGTGGCCCGTGCAGTCAAAGGGCGTGTGGAGCCGATAGCTGTCGAAAAGGTCCACCGTTTCATCGAAACGCTTTCCCGTGAGGTCCCGCATGGAGAGATAGATCTCGGCGGTATTCTCGTGGATGTAAGCCGCCGTCACCTCCATGCGGATGCCGTTGTCCTCGCAGGACCGCTGCACCGGCTTGAAGAACTGGGCCGTGGCGGGGGTGACAGCGTACAGCAACTCATAAAATGCCGGACTGAAGGCCGCCATGGCGGGGACGGCCAGCACGCAGACCAGGCAGAGGCAGGCTGCCAGCGTTCCCCACTTCGCCCAGACGCTTTTCCGCTTGTTCGGCGCGGTGTCCGCCGCTTCGATGTAGGCGGGGTCGATCCGTTCCAGTTTATCTAACAGTTCATTTCCTCTCATATTGTGTAACCCTCCTTGTTCAGATGCTCCCGCAGCCGGTTGCGGCAGCGGAACAGCGTTGTTTTCACCTTGCTTTCGGATATGCCATAGCGCTTGGCGATGTCGGCCACGGAGTCCAGATACCAATACCGGCGGACGAACATGTTCCGTTTTTCCTCATCCAGTTTGCCGAGAAAGTCATTGATGGCCGTCCGAAGTGCCAGATCATCCATGCGGCACGAGCTGTCATCAGGCGCCGGGATGCATTGCTCCATTTCCGCACTGAGCTCACAGATAAAAGCGCTGCGCTTCAGACGGCTGCGGTCACGGCAGCAGTTCAGGGAAATGTGGCGGGTGATCCGGGCGAGGAAGGCGTAGAAGTGATCGCTTGGCTCATGGGGCGGGATCGTGCGCCATGCCTCCATGTAGGTGTCATTTTCACACTCCTCGGCCGTCTGCAGATCATTGACGATCCCGTAGGCCAGCGTGCGCAGACGGCTGCCGTATTTCTCGGCGGTCTGCCGGACGGCTGTCTCGTCACGCCGCAGGTACAGCGCGACGATGCTGCGGTCATCCATGGCGTTCATCTCCTTCCGGTTTTGATTGAAGGACCTTCACCCCTATAAGCACCCTTTGGGGCAGTCAGGTTACATGGTTTCAAAAATTATAGCAAAAAATTATCCCCGTTTCGACAGCAAACGGGGATAACAGAGTTATGTTTGTTTTTTACGACCATCTTTCCGTCTGGCGAAAAACGTGTTATAATGCGGAATAACCGCGGCAATGACCGGAAACCTGCGGTTCCCGGCGGCAGCGGCGATGAGAAAACACACCTATCAGCGCGTTCCGTCACGGCGCGGCTGACCGGTCAGAAAGGAAGTGAGGTCTCCATGCGCGGAAAACGGGAACTGCCCCGGAAGCGCCCGCCGTTTCTGCTGTTTGTCCTGATCTTTGCCGCCGGCTTTCTCGCGGGGACGCTTTTCTGGCACTTCCGCCCTTTTGACGCGTCCGTTCCCTCCGGGGGAACAGCCACTCTGCCGGACACCTCTGCGGGAACGGAAGTCTCCCCGGAGCCGGAGCTTCCCCCGGCCCCGCCGCAGGAAGAAGAACCCTCAGCTGAACCGGCGCCCTTTGTCATTTCCTTTTTGGGGGACTGCACCCTGACCTCCAGCCACCACACCAACCACTTTGAAAAGCTGGTGGGGGACGATTACGCTTATCCCTTTTCCAACGTGGCGGAGCTTCTGCTGGCTGATGATCTGACGCTGGCCAATCTGGAATGTTCCTTTTCCCCCCGCCGTCTGGAGTCCGACTCGGAATACGCCTTCTGCGGCGATCCCAACTATGTGCAGGCTCTGGTGCTGGGCGGTGTGGAGGCTGTCACCCTGTCCAACAACCACACCCGCGATTTCGGTGACGCCGGCCTCCGGGACACTGAGGCCGCACTGGCGGAATACGGCGTTGCCGGGATCCCCGGCAATCAGGAGCAGTGCTTCGAGCTGCGCCACGGCAATGGGGACACCCTGCGGCTAGGGGCCTACGTCCACCCCTTCAACGGCTCCGCCAAGCAGATGGAGGATGGCTGCAAACGGCTCAAGGACGAGGGGGCGGATATCATTGTGGCCTTCATGCACGCCGGGGCCGAAAAAACCTACGTCCCCACCAAGCGGCAGACGGCGCTGGCCCATGCCGCCGTGAAAGGCGGCGCGGATGTGGTGGTGGGGACCCACCCTCACGTTTTACAGCCCATAGAAGCCTATCAGGGCAGCGTGATCCTGTACAGCATCGGCAATTTCTGCTTCGGCGGCAACCGCAGCCCCTCGGACAAGGATACGGTCATCGCCCAGCTCACCGTGTCCGGCAGCGGCGAGGACCGTTCGTGGGAGATGTCCTATATTCCCTGCTGCGTCAGCAGCGTCTCCACCCGGAACGATTACCGGCCCACCCCCTATCCGCCGGATACGGCGGCTTACCGGCGCTGTTTTCAGAAGCTGGACGGCACCTTCCGTCCCCCGGTCCCCAAGCCTGAGGCAGCGGAGACCCCCCCTCTGCCGCCGGAACCCACGCTCGGTGCAGAACTCCTCTCCCCCCTGCCGGACGGCGGCGTGATCGGTGACCCCCCAGCCAAACCGGAAGAATAATACGCAAAAAGAGCCGCTGACGCGGCTCTTTTTGTTGTGTCAGCTCAAATTTGAATCGTTGATTCCGGCGTTACTCCGCCGCGCTTTCCAGCTTCTTGGCCTCTACGATGAACTGCTCGATGGTGTTCTGCTCCTTCAGCTCTGCCAGAACGCCGTTGATGAACTCGGCCAGCTCCGTGTTCCCCTTCTTGACGGCGATGGAGTAGCCGTCACTGGTTTCCGGGATGCCGAGATCCACGGCGGCCAGATCCTCCTTGGCGTCCGCATAGGACAGCACGGTCATGTAGTCCAGAAATACGACATCCAGCTTTCCGGCCTCCAGCTCCATGACCAGATCCTGTACCTTGGCAAGGCCGACCGTGGTCTCCTCACCGCAGTAGGTAACGCAGTTGTTATAGGGCTTGGAGCCGGTCTGCGCGCCGCCCTTGACCCCCTTCAGATCATCCAGACTGGCGTACTTGTCCGCATCCTCGGCCCGCACCAGAATCAGGTTTTTGGCTTCCAGATAGGGATCGGAGAAGTCGGTGGTCTTGCGCCGTTCCTCATCCGCGGTCAGGCCGGCGATGACCAGATCGAACTCGTCATTGGCAAGGCTCATCAGCAGATTGTCAAAGGACATATCTACAATTTTCAGGGATACACCCAGCTTGTCGGCAATGGCCTGGGCGATCTCCATGTCAAAGCCCACGATGGTGTCTTTCCCGTCCACCTCCGTATGGAACTCATAGGGTGGGTAGTCCGCGGAGGTGCCGACCACCAGCTCCCCCTTCTGCTTGATCTGATCCAGTGCAGACGAGGCCGCATCCTCCTTGCCGGCGCAGGCCGTCAGGGACAGCAGCGTTACCAACGCCAGCAGCAAAGCAATCGCTTTTTTCATGCTATTCTCTCCTCTTCTCGTTTTCGACCGGGGCGTTTATTCCCACAGAGGCTTGTCCCACAGCTTGACCTTGGTGCCAAGGCCCAGCTTGACCGCGTTCTGGTACAGGGCGTAGGCCACGGTGATGTCCAGCGCGCCCAGACCCAGAGAGCAGGCGTAAATGAACTGCTCGTCAGAGGTTCTGCAGGGCTTGCCCAGCACCAGGTCGCTGGTTTCCAGCACTTCCTCCTTGGTGATCTCACCGGCGTCGAACACCTGCGTGATGGCCTTGTTCTTGAAGGTGATGATCTGCTTCCAGTAATCCACCACATTCACGTCCGCAGCCTTTACCACGTCCGTCGTGGCCTCGTTGGAGACGCAGACGATGGCGCTGTGGGGCTTCACCCAGCTCTTGTCGATGAAGGGCGTTCTGGCGGTGGTCTCGCCCACGATCAGCTGAGACTTTGCCGCTGCCGTCTTGCTGTCGGAGGTGGGGATGATGGTCACGCCGTACTTGCCCTCGGACTCCTTGGCCACCTGCTCTGCCTTTTCCAGATCCAAATCGCAGAGGTAAATGGTCTTGACCGTGGGGATCGCCTCGCAGATCGCCATGATCATGGTCCGGCCAATGACGCCCGCGCCGATCAGCGTCGCGGTATCCGTGTCGGAGGGGGCGCAGTATTTTGCCTGCAGGCCCGCCACAGCAGAGGTCCGCATGGCGGTGATGATGGTGCCGTCCTGAATACAGAAGGGCAGGACCGTGACGGGGTCGCTGAGGATGGAAATGTCGATGCCGTAAGGGATGCCGGGGGTGGTGGCGTTCTTCTTGGACTCGGCGGCCCACTTGATACCGGCGATATTCAGATCGCCGCCGATGTAGCTGGGCATGGTGTTGAAGAAGGATTCCCACTCCGTCCCCTCCGGGATGCCCAGATGGACCTTCGGGGGATTCTGGATCTGGCCCTGCCCCAGCATTTTATAGGTATCCTCCGTGATTTTCAGGATCATCTTCATATCCAAAAGACCGGCCTTGATCTGGTCTTCCTGCTGCAGAAACAGAATTTCGGGATTGATCGTACCTAACATAATAAATTCCTCCAATTTTTTTGTAAGCCACTTGATGCGGCTGTGTTGTTTCAGATTACATGGATGACCTTGGACAGGAAGTCCTTGGTCCGTTCATTCTGGGGGTCCTCAAAGATCTGCTGGGGCGTTCCCTCCTCGGCGATCACGCCGCCGTCCATAAAGAGGATACGGGTCCCCACCTTCTTGGCGAAGCCCATCTCGTGGGTGACCACGACCATGGTGACGCCCTCCTTTGCAAGGTCCTGAATGACCGAGAGCACCTCCCCCACCATTTCCGGGTCCAGCGCGGAGGTGGGCTCGTCAAAGAGCATCACGTCCGGCTCCATCGCCATAGCCCGGACAATGGCGATCCGCTGCTTCTGTCCGCCGGACAGCTGAGCGGGATAGGCATCCGCCTTGTCCTCCAGACCGACGCGCCGCAGCAGCGCTCTGGCTTTTTCCTCTGCCGCCGGTGCCGGGACCTTCTTTACCTTTTTCAGGGAGATGGTCACATTCTCCAGGATCGTCAGGTTGTTGAACAGATTGAACTGCTGGAACACCATCCCCACCTTTTCCCGGTGCTTATGGACGGCGTAGCCCTTGTCGGTGATGCAGCTGCCCTCAAAAAAGATCTGGCCCTCCGTGGGGGTCTCCAGCAGGTTCAGGCATCGGATGAAGGTGGACTTTCCGGAACCGGAGGGCCCGATGACCACCACGACCTCCCCCTTTCGGATGGTGGTGTGGATGCCCTTGAGGACCTCCAGATCGCCGAAATTCTTTTTCAGTCCCTTGATCTCAAACAGAACGTTGTCAGCGGTCACTGCACTTCATCCTCCTCTCAAAAAGATCCAGCCCCTTCCCCAGCACGATGTTCAGGGTCAGGTAGATGATCGCGGAAATATAGTAGCAAGGCAGCGGGTTGTAGGTGGCGGTGACGACGATGCCGTTGTTGTACATCAGGTCGCCGACGCCGAGGTACTGGATGATGGACGTCTCCTTGATCATGGTCACAAACTCATTGCCCAGCGCCGGCAGAATGTTCTTGACCGCCTGCGGCAGGATGATGTTCACCATCGCCTGCGTCCGGGTCATACCGCAGGACAGCGCGGCCTCCGTCTGCCCGAAGTCCACCGCCTGAATACCGGAACGAATGACCTCCGCCACATAAGCTGTGGAGTTCATGGACAGGGCCAGGATGCAGGGCATGACCCGCGCCAGCTCCACGCCCAGAATGGAACCCTCCGGCCACGGAATGAAGTGAAGCTGATAGTAAACGATGTACAGCTGCACCAGAAGCGGCGTTCCCCGGATGACGGTGATATACAGCTTGGCAAACCCGGAGCACAGCCTGAATCTTGACAATCGCAGCAGCGCGATGAGACAGCCGAGGACCGTGCCCAGCAGAACGGTGATCAGGGAAACGATGACGGTGGTCTGCGTTCCTCGGAGGAAGTATTGGTAGTAGTTCAAAAATATCTCTGTAATGCCCATGGCGTTCTCCTCCTTCTCGCTTGCACCGTTTGTGTGCTTCGGATGAACGGATTGTATATTTTCTCACACTGAAAGTCAATAGCAAATTTGCAAAAATTTGTATAATTATTCAATTATTGTAAATATATACGAGAATATGGCTGTATACACTGGAAGCATTTGTGTTTCATGCGTATAAGCGCATAGTGGGTGCTATAAGCAAACATAAATGTTATACAGTATATTTGTATTTGTATACATACTATGCGTATGCACCTGCCTATCGGACATCGGCGGAATGCCCGCCCTCACGAAGCGGACCGTCAGTCCAACCATCCCGAAAGCGCAGCGGAAACGATGTGACAGCGGGGCAATACAGGCCCTTCCCTCTTCTATCCCTTTTCTAACACTGTTCAGACCCTCCGAAGCACGCACAACCGCAAGCGCCCCCAAAACAAGAAAAAAGCGCCCGCGATTGCGTATATCTTCTAATAAACAGAAGCAGGTCCGGGAGGTTTCTGTGCGTTTCATGGTAATTGGCGGCGAGCCCCCGAAAAAGATTGACATTCGGCAAAATGCCTGTTATTCTTTAAGCAAGTAAATTACTACTTGGCTAATTGGAGAAAGAGCATGAAACCGATTGAACGTTTTCTGCGTGAGACAGACCGCGTGCCGCTCATGCCTATGCCAACGCCCCTGCACCCCATGCATTACCAGCCCTCAGGAAAGGATGTCAGCCTCCTCATCAAGCGGGACGACATGACCGGTGTCGGTCCGGGCGGAAATAAGATCCGCAGCCTTGAGTTCCTCTTAGGGGAAGCCAGATCCAAGGGGGCTTCCAAAATCCTGGCAGCGGGACCGGAGCAGTCAAATCTATGCGCTCTGACCGCGGCGGCCTGTGCCAAGGCCGGGCTGGACTGTGAGCTTATCATCAACGCGGCGGAGCCAGCCCGCAAAGAGGGAAATCTCCTGCTGGAGGAGCTGCTGGGTACCAAAATACACTTCCTCGGCCCTTGTGACGGCACGGTTCGGAACCGCCGCATGGAGGAGCTGGCCGCCGCTTACCAGTCCGCCGGCGAACAGGTCTATGTGGTCCGCAACGGCGCGACCACCGGCCGGGGCGCGTTGGGCTATACCGCCGCAGTGGTGGAAATGAAGCGGCAGTGCGAGGATCTTGGAATTGGCCGCATGACGATTTTCGCCCCTGGCGGAAACGGCGGCGTCGCGGCCGGGCTGATCTACGGAAATCAGCTGATGGGCCAGCCCTTCCGCATTGTGATCGTCAGCGTCGAGGATGACCGGGAAACGCTGACGGCGCATATCCGCTCCACCATCTCCGAAGCGGAGGAGATCACCGGTCTCCCCATGGATGTGTCGGTGGAACAGGCGGCAGAGATCACAGACGCCTACCGTGGCGGCGGCTGGGGTGAAAACACAAAGGAGAGCCAGCAGGCAGTCCTGTCCTTTGCCCGCAGTGAGGGGATCTTCATCGAAAACGTCTATACCAGCAAGGTCCTGGTGGGGATGATGGACTGGATCGAACAGGAAAAAGTGTCCGGCCCCGTCTGCTATTTGCATACAGGCGGGCTCGGCTCCTTATTTGCGCAGTATTGATCGAGAAAGAGGGAAAAACTTATGGATTACGGCTATTTGACTTTGGTTGCTCCGATTCTGACGCTGGCAGTGGCCATTGCGACGCGGAAGGTGCCGCTGGCCATGCTGGTGGGCATTTTTACCGGACAACTGATTATTTGCGGATGGAATCCGTTTGCCGCCATCAACGAAAGCGTCAACGGCATTTTAAGTGTTTGCGCCGACACCGGAAATCTGAAAACCTTCCTGTTCACGGCGCTGATGGGCGCGTTTGTGATCCTGGTGCGCATCTCCGGCGGCGTCAAGGGCTTCGTCAATTACCTGACCGAGCAGAGCAAGCGCGTGAAGAGCCCGCGGATGGCGATGCTCATCGCCTATGTGATCGGCATCATCATTTTTATCGACGGTCTGCTCAGCATCATGTTCACCGGCGTGGTGACCCGCCCGCTGATCGACAAATTCAAGGTCTCCCGTGAAAAGCTGGCCTACATCTGCGACGCGACTTCCGCGCCCGTCAACGCCATCATTCCCCTGAACTCCTGGGGCGCTATGCTGATGGGCCTGATCTCCGCGGAGATCGCCTCCGGATATATCCAGGGCGAGCCTATGAATCTGCTGATCCGGAGCCTTCCCTTCCAGTTTTACAGCATCCTCTCCCTGCTGTTCGTGCTGTTCTATATTGTCACTGGAAAAGACTGGGGCCCCATGAAAAAGGCAGAGCTGCGGGTGCGGAACACCGGCAAGCTGTATGATGATGGAGTAACGCCGCTGCTCAACGACAATGACGGCTTTGAGGAACTGGTGGAGGAAGGCAAAGAGAACAAGTGGAACATGATGTTCCCGCTCATCACCCTGATCGGCGGCGCTTTCATCGGCCTGCTGGTCACCGGCGGAGGAAATCTGGCGGCGGGCGACGGAACCACGGCGATCCTCTACTCTGTTGTTATCACACTGCTCATTATGTGCGTCATGTATACAAAGCAGGGGATCATGACCGCCAAGGAGTTCGGCGACAGCGTTATGAAGGGCGTCAGCAGCATGATGGGTCTGGTGATCCTTCTGGTGCTGTCCTTCTCCATCGGCGGGGTCATCAAGGGAATGGGAACCGGCCAGTTCCTTGCCAGCCTGCTGGGTGACAGCATTGACGGTGCCTTCTGCCCGGCCATCATCTTCCTGATGGGTGCGCTGATGGCCTTCTGCACGGGAACCAGCTGGGGCACGTTCTCCATCATGATGCCCATTGCAGTCCCCATGGCAGTGGCTATGAACGGCAATATCCTGCTGACCATCGGCGCAGTGGTGTCCGGCGGCATTTTCGGCGACCACTGCTCTCCCCTTTCCGATACCACGATCCTGTCCTCCATGTCCGTGGGCACCGATCTGTATTCTCACGTAAAAACGCAGCTCCCCTACGCGCTGGTGACTGCGGTGTGCACAGCGGCCCTCTATATCGCCTTCGGTCTGATCCTGTAACAGCGGGGCGCTTTCGTATCACCGTGCTTGACCGCTAAAATAAGCAGCCCACAAAATTACCCTGCCGGTTTCGGCCAATGTCACTTAGTTAGCAAGTAAGGAACCTCACAAAGACAGCACACAGCAAAGCGAAAGCAAGCTGTGTGCTGTTTTTTGCGACATCAGGGCATGACAACAAAGCGGATCGGAAAATCCGCTTTAAAAAGAATGTTCAAATCACATGAATTATGCTACTCTACAGGTGAAGCTGGCAGAAGATTTCTGCGTTAGCTTCTCAATACCCCAGCGCATCGCATAAAGCCTCTTAATATCATGTAAAGGGAAAGCGGATGCATCCAGATTCGTAGCTTGAATTGCATCTTTCAGTGCTTTTTTTACAGTTTTTGGATTCACAAGTAAGCCTCCTCGTAGTTTGGCGTGTCGGAACACGCTTCTAACTACAAAGGCCATTTTGCTAACCAAAGTTAGCAAAATGGCCGCACGAAATGATGCTTTTGTCAAGCCCTGTTTTGAATTATTACGAAAAAAACTCCTACCCTCTCATTTCTGAGGGTAGGAGGATTTGTCAGCTTAACTTACTGACATTGGCCGGAATCGGCAGGGTAATTTTATACGCTGTTCGTTTTGGCGGTAGTAGTATTTTAATCGATCGCTGACTTTTTGATCCGGCTTGAACGCAGCGGAGGCAACTGCCGGTTTAGATATCAAAATGAATGGCTAGATGGTTACTCACGTGCCCGTTACTATCTGGGATCGCATCTGTAACATACAACGCGCAGCCCTTCTCCCGCACCATCTGAAGGACGGAGGCAGCGGGACAATCATCGGTACGGGTGTTGGAGACAGAGATCACAACCGTCTTCGGGGCCAGCATATCCAGCAGATGTGGGGTGATGGAATCCCGGTGGCCATGATGCGGTAGCTTGACAAGTGTACAGGGCGGGATCTCATGCTTCTCCCAGCAGTCGGCATACATATCGCCGGGCAGCTCCACGGCAGTTTCCTTGCAGATCAGCCGCAGGCGGATGCTGGTGTTGTTGATAAAGCCGTCCAACTCTTCCAGCTCTCTGTTGTCGGCCCGGTCTTCCAGCACATTTTGCCAGATGGCGGCCTGACGCTCAAAAATAGGCTGCGCTTCCAAGAAGCATTCTGCCGTCAGTTCCGGTGTCAGCGGCCACGTGCCGGGGGACGCAAGAGAAACCTCTGTTCCCTGCTGTTCCATAATCGCAAGTGCGCTTAAGAATACATTCAGAGATTCCAGCAGGCATCTGGCTCCGGCGGAAAACCCCTCCGGTACCGGTACACGTTTCCCCCAGAAGATTCTGTCCGGAAGATAGTTGCACCGGAAGCTCCTGACCGCAACGCACTCCAGCAATTCCGTCAGACCGCCGCTGTGGTCTCTGTGAAGATGGGTCAGCACCAGCAGATCCAGAGTATCTATTCCCTCCTGCCGCAGGAAGTCCGCGGCAGAGATCCGCTGAGAATCAGGCCCCCCATCGCCGACGGTCCAATCGCCGCAGTCCACCAGCATGGTGAAGCTGCCGCTACGAATCAAAATGGCATCCCCATAGCCCACATTGATAAAATCAAGTGTCATGGCTCCCTCCATCCTTCAGGATGTGGAGCTTTCGGGTATCCAGACAGAGCTGCACGGCTCCACTTCTGGCTCCGCTCAGGTCCACATTGGCATCGTCGATAATAAACTGTTCCTCACCGACCCGCACCCAGTAGCGGATTATGCGGCCCAGAAAGCTGTAATTTTCGATCTGACCTTCCAGACTCTTCCCTTCCGGCACAGACTCCCCGGGTTCCGCCAGACGGATGCACTCCGGCCGCACCACCAGCGTCACGGTCTCGCCAGGTTCCACAGGGACCTCCGTGGGAATCTGGAGGAGCATCCCGTTGTGGTCAGCGGCAACAGTGCCGCCTTCAGCAGACACAATTCTGGCGGTCAGGAAATTGACCGTGCCCACGAAATCTGCCACAAAGCGGTTGGCAGGCCGGAAATAGATCTCCCAAGGAGAGCCGATCTGCTCGATGTGTCCGCTGCGCATGACCGCAATGATGTCGGACATGGAGAGTGCCTCATCCTGGTCATGGGTAACATAGATAGTGGTGATGCCCAGCTTCTGCTGGATCTGCCGCAGTTCCGTGCGGACGTCCACACGCAGCTTGGCATCCAGGTTGGAAAGGGGTTCGTCCAGAAGCAGGATCTCCTGGCCCATCACCAGTGCCCGGGCAAAGGCCACCCGCTGCTGCTGACCGCCGGACATCTCCTTGGGGAATCGCTTCTCCAGCCCTACCAGGTTAAACATCTTCAGCATTTCCTGAACCCGGCGGTCCATCTCTTCCTTAGGAGTTTTATTCAGCTTCAGGCCATAGGAAATATTCTCATAGACAGTCATATGGGGAAAAAGTGCGTACTCTTGGAACACCAGAGGGGTGTTGCGCTTAAAAGGCGGCAGTCCGTTCATCCGTTTGCCGTCTACCAGCACATCGCCCGATTCCGGCTCAGAAAAGCCGGCCAACTGGCGCATCAGGGTCGTTTTACCGCAGCCGGAGGGGCCCAGAAGCGTCACAAAAGCACCCTTTGGGATCTCAAGAGACACATGATCCAGTGCCGTAAAGTTTCCGAACTGCTTAACAACATTTTTAAATTCAATGTAAGGTCTCATATCTCTTCGCCTCCTGTTTACAATTCCAGCTCAATGCCCTGCTTACCCAAAACCCACTGCGCCAGCTTCAAAACGGTGAACGCAATGGTGATCAGTACGATGGTAAAGGCTGCCGCCTCACCGTACTGTCCACTCTGCACCAGCACCATAACCGAGATGGTACCCACAGTAGTAGAGGGCGCATACAGGAAGATCACCACGCTCAGGCAGGTGACGGACCGCAGGAAGGACAACACAAAGCTGGACATAAAGGGCGCTTTCAGCAAGGGAATGATGACGTCCTTAAAGGAACGGAAGCTGTTGGCTCCCAGATTCAGCGCCGCATCCTCCACAGATGCGCCGATCTGCTGCAGCCCCGCCGTGGCAGAGCTGTAACAGGTGGGAATATTCCAGAACAGCAGGGCCAGAACCATAATCACGGAGGTTCCCGTCAGCTCAAGGGGCGGCGCATTAAAGGCCATCACGAAGCCGATGCCGAGGAACATACCGGGAATGGCGCCGGGCAGAATACCCAGGAAATCCAACAGGCGGTTAATGCCCACCTGCTTCTTCTGCACGATGTAGGCCAGGACCATCGCCAGGAACGAAGCTCCCAGAGAAGCCAGGAAGCCATAGCGGATCGAGTTCCAGATCTGCTTTCCCTTCAGGAATACATACTGGATATTCTTCATGGTCAGCGACCAGTCATAGCCCCAGGTCTTGGTAAACGCGCCGTAGAAAAGCGTGCCGTAGACCAGCAGGATAAAGAGGGAGATCAGCATCGTCAGGCTGAACAGCCCCCATTTGACCCACTTGGGGACCGGGAAGGGGTTCAAGGAGATCTCCTTGCCGGTGATCGTCACATAAGACCGTTTGCCCACCCAGAAGTTCTTCACCAGGAATAACACCACCGCAGGGACCAGCAGTGCCACCGCCAGCACAGAGGCGGTCTTCATATCGTACCAACCGGAGATCTGCATATAGGCCTCTGTGGGTAACAGGGCCAGGTCTCCGCCAATCATCTGGGGATTGCCGAAGTCGGTGAGTACATTGATGGCAGCCACCAATGCGCCGCCAGCCACGCCGGGGCGGCACAGCGGCCAGAAGACATCCTTGAATACACGCCAGCGGGGAGCGCCCATGTTATAGGCCGCGTACTCCAAATTGGTGGAAATGGAGCGGATCACGCCGTAAATGACAGAATAGGCATACGGGAAAAACGTGACGGTCTGGACGATCCACAGGCCCAGGCGACCATAAATATCAACATGCAGCCCCAGAAGCTGTTTGGTGACGATACCCTGTACGCCGAAAAGCAGAATATAACTCAGTGCCACGATAAAAGGCGGGGACACGATGGGCAGCAGCGTCACAAATCTGAAAAGGCCCTTACAGGGAACATCCAACCGGGCAATAACGTATGCAAAGAGGAATGCCACCGCCGTGCAGGACACCGTGGAGATCAGGGTCATGAACAGGCTGTTTTTCAGGGCTGTGAACCAGCGGGCTTTCTGGAACAGCTGCATATAGTCCTGTCCGCTGGGGAACGTGATAACCCGGATCACCGGGTATACCACGAAGAATCCAACGAAAAGGATAATCGCGATAATGGCCAGCATTAAAAGCGGTTCGTTTTTCAGCCGCTTCATTTCTTTGACCGATTCCCGGAGCGCAACACCGGAGGCCATAAGGATCAGCTCCTTCCGATAAGGTGATAAAAGAGGTTCGTTGAAAGTATAGGGTGTCTAAAAATAGCATGGGCCGCCTGCCCACAGCGCAGGCAGGCGGCCCAAAGAAGAATGAAGGAACGAAATCAGGCGCGGTTGGAAATGATCTCAGCGTCGAACTTCTCCAGAACGGCTTCCTTCATAGAAGCGGCCTGATCACGGTCATAGTCAACAAGGTCTACTTCCTCCAGAGTGGGCAAACCGGCAGGGGCTGCCACATCGGTGCGGACAGGATAACGGTAGGAAGTGGCAACGCTCAGTTCCTGCGCTTCCTTCGTTAGCAGCCAGTCGATGAACACCTTGGCGTTCTCGGTGTTGGGGCCACCCTTAATGATGGCGGAGCCGCCGATCTCATAAGCAGTCTGCTTGGGGATGATGAGCTTCAGCGGATAGCCCTGCTGCTGGATCTTGAAGCTATCATGAGCCCAGGCGATGGAGGCGATGAACTCACCGGTAGCCACAGGGCTGATGACATCGCCGGCACCCTTATAATAATGATGTACGTTCTGATCCAGAGTCTTCAGATAATCCCACGCAGCGTCCTCGCCCAAGCGGAAGATCTGGCAGGCAGTGGCGATGTAAGCGCCGCCGGCCGTGGTGGGGTTGGCCCACACGAACACGTCCTTATAGTTGGGATCCAGCAGATCATCCCAGGTTTCCGGCATCTTGACACCCTTGGGAGTCAATTCCTTCTCAAAGCGCTCCTCGTTGATGATGATGCTCAGAACGCCCATGTACCAGCCCTGCCAGAAATGATTGGGATCGTTAAAGCGGGCATCCAGGCTGTCATTGTTGGGAGAGTCATATGCCTCAAAAGCACCTGCGGTGGCCAAAGAGCCATACAGGTCCACAGAGCCGCCTACCAGAATGTCTGCCTTTGGATTGGCCATCTCTGCCTGCACACGGGCCACGGCATCGCCGCCGCCCAGAGAGATGTACTCGATCTCAATGCCGGTATCCTTCTTGAACTGGTCTGCGATGGCGATGGTATTGTCCTCGTTCAGTGCGGAATAGACCACCAGCTTGCCGCCGGTCTGTCCTGCGGTGCTGCCGTCATTCGTGTCTGCGGGAGGGGTATCCGTTTTGCCGCCGCATGCGGCCAGAGTCAGCGCCATAGTCAGCGCCAGTGCTAAGCTCAAAAACTTCTTCATGGGACACAGCTCCTTTTCATCATATTGATTTTGAGGAAAACGCGGTGCGTTTCTGTATCTATACCGTACCAAATATTTTGGAACGTGTCAATTAGATTTTTGACATTTCGCAAAATCTGAATGAGTTTTCGTCGCTATGCATATATAATATGAACAACAATCGGCGCATTGCACAGTGCGCTCTTGCGCCCATTGACTTGAAGCAGCAGCAAAATCATAGTAAAATAAATGTATCACAAGCATAGGGGGAGGATGACGTATGCCCACCATCAAAGATATTGCCCGAGAGGCGGGTGTTTCCCACGGGACGGTCTCCAACGTTATCAACGGCCGGGGCAACGTCAGCGTGGAGAAGATACAACTGGTGTGGCAGGCTGCGGAGAAGCTGGGCTACAAGGTCAACAGCAAGGCACAAAGCCTCCGGCAGGGGCAGGACCGCAGCATTGCGGTGCTTCTGCCGAGCATTGAGGACCGCCGCTGGGCGGCCATGTATGAGGTGTTCCAGAACGAGTTTATCCGGCACGGCTATTCAGTTCAGCTATATTCCACCCGCTCTATGGAGACCACCGAGAAAGAACTGCTGGCTGCCGCTCTGGCTGAGCGGGTCAGCGCGGTCATCAGCCGTTCGTGTCTGTTGGATGCCGCAGCGTATTATCGGGCAGAGGCCCCGGAGCTTCCAATTGTACTCCTTTCTCGGGAAAGCCGTGCACTCGAAAATGTTATGTATGCCGCATTCGATCCCGAGCGAATGGGAACAGACATCGCCTGGCATCTGCGGCGGAAAGGACTGCGGCGGATTGGTATTTTTACAGAGCCCGCCGCATTTCCGGATACCGCGCTGTTTCTAAATGGATTCCGGACGGTCTGCGCGGATGAGACAAGTGTTCTGGATTGCCCAAATCATCAGGTGGATCTGCGGGCCTTTGAGCTTTTTGAAGAGGACGAACCGTTTGATGCCATCGTATGCACGGATCAACGCCGGGAATCGACTGTCCGGGCGGCCTGTGCTTATGCCAGCCGTCGGCCGCTGCCGCTGATCGTGTCTGCTGCCCCCCGGTCTGCTGTGACCGATCCGTTGGCGTTGGCATATGAGCTGGATTACAAGCGTCTGGCGCACCGGATCGTTAAGGCTCTGCTGGCACGTCTGGAAACGCGATCCCCCCTGCCGCCGACCCTTTTTATGGAGAACAATGGTTTTCGAAATCAGGTACCGGTGCCGCAGTTGACAGAATCAAACCTGCGGATGCTCACGATGGCGTCCCCTTCCACCACAGCGTTGAAACGCCTGCTGCCGCATCTGGAAAAGAGCACAGGGATTCATCTGGAACTGACGGTGCTCCCTTCCCTGAGAGATGTCTACGAGGTGATCCAATCCTCCGGCAGCGGACGGTATGATCTGATCCGGATGGATGTGGCCTGGATGGACGAGCTTGCTAAAAAGCTGTTTCGGCCGCTCCATCAAATTCCCTTTGACTGGGACGGTCTGCTGGCGCAGACGTTGCCGGAGTTCGGAGACAGCTATACCTCCGTCAACGGAGAGCGCATCTGCGTCCCCTACGATCCCAGCACACAGCTTATGTTTTACCGGCGGGATTTGTTTTGCGATCCCACCTACAAGCGAATGTATTTTGAAGCCTACCGGCGGGAACTGGAGGTTCCAAAGAGCTTTGAAGACTACAATCGAATTGCAGGCTTTTTCACCCGCAGCCTCAATCCGGCTTCCCCTGTGCAGTATGGTACGACCGTAGCCATCGGCAACGTGGTGGTAAGCCCCAGTGAATTTCTGCCCCGTTTGTTTGAGCAGGGCGGAAAGCTGTTCAATACCAAAGGCCGGATCACTGTCGACACCCCGGAAGCCTTGACAGCCCTGAAAAACTACCGGGAAACGTATGCCTGCTCCGACAGGACTGTGCATGACATCTGGAAAAACGTGCTGGAAGGCTTTGCGGACGGCTCCGCCGCCATGACGGTGGTGTTTATCAACTATGCCTCCCACATTTTAAACTCCAAGATGTCCAGCATCGCCGGCAAGCTTGGCTTTGCGCCGGTACCCGGCGGCAAGCCCCTGTCAGGCGGCGGCGTGGTAGGAATCACCCGAAGCTGCGCGCACCCGGAAACGGCTTGTGCGTTTTTGTCCTGGCTGTATTCCAACCAGACCGCACCGGCGTTCACCTTACTGGGCGGGTTGTCACCCTGCCGTTCGGCATACAGCAACCGGGACATCAAGGAGCGGTATCCTTGGCTGTCTGCGGCCCGCCGCAGCTTTCCCAGCGCCCAGCGCCGGAGTGGAAGTGCCTATTACAGCAACTTCAGCGAGCTGCAAATGGAGAATATCCTGGCAGCCTATGTGCAGCGGGCAGTCCTCGGCGTCTGTACGCCGGAGGAGGCCCTTGCGCAGGCGCAAGCGGAAATGGACGCACATTTTACCGCAAATTCGGAATTTCTCTGATAATGGCGCGGCTTAGAGTGAAAAAGCGCAAAGAAAAACACGGCAAGCATGCCGTGTTTTTCTTTTATGCCCCTTGTGCTTATACCGTTTTCATTCCCCGAAAACGTGCAGATACACCGAAATAAGGACCGAGAGGACCTCGCAATTACATCTAATCAGTTCAATGCTCCAGCTGGTCCACGAACTGCCGGGCCGTCCGTCCGGAACGGCTGCCGCTGCGGACCTGCCAGGTGGCGGCTGCGGCCCGGAGCTGTTCCGGCGGAAGATCCATCCCCGCCTTTTCCGAAAGCGCGGAGACGATCTGCTGGTATTCCTCGAAGGTGGGGGCCGGGTAGAAGATCTGCAAGCCGAAGCGGCTGGCCAGAGACAGCTTTTCCTCTACGGTGTCGGAGCGGTGAATGTCGCCGTTGTGCTCCACATCGCCGCGGTCGCTCCACACCTCCCGCACCAGATGGCGGCGGTTGGAGGTGGCGCAGATCCGCACGTTTTCCGGCGGCGCCTCCGCCCCGCCCTCCATGACGGCCTTCAGATATTTATAGGAGGTCTCGTTTTCCTCAAAGGACAGGTCATCCAGAAACAGAAGAAAGCGATAATTGCGGCCCTTCACCTGCCGCAGAATGTCGGGAATCAGGTCATACTGCTCCTTGTAAAGCTCAATGAGCCGCAATCCCTGATCGGCGTACTCGTTGACGAGGGCCTGAATACTGGTGGATTTTCCGGTACCGGCATCGCCGTAGAGCAGCACGTTGTTGCTGCCCTTCCCCCGCAGAAAGGCTTCCGTATTGCGGATCAACAGATCCTTCTGCTGCCGGTAGCCCACCAGATCCGCCAGACGCACAGGAGGACGGTCCTCCACGGGGACCAGCTCCGCGCCGTCCCCTGTCCTTCTGGCCCGGAACACCTGCCCCATGCCCAGCAGACCGACGCCCTGAGTCTGGTAGAACGCCGTCAGGCGGTCCAGCAGCCCCTCCGGGGAACCGGCGGCGGCCAGTTCCCCGCTGAACGCCATAAATGAGGCGCGATCTGCGGTACGGCGGCTCTCGTGGCGGAAGTTCCGCAGCAGCGGCCACGCCCCGCCCTCCGGCGGCGCGCTCACCAGCTCAAAAAAGAGCTTCATATCTGCCAGCGCCAGCGCTTTCAGCGTGTCCTGTCCGCCGGAACGCCGCTCCCACGCGAGGGAGAAAGGGTTTTCACTTGACACCAGCTCCCGGGCAATGCAGCAGCGCCACAGGTCTCCCTGCCAGCCGTTTTCCACGGCCAGCGCCACCAGCTCCCCCTGAGCGGCCACGCGGATGGCTTCCTCCGACGACATAAGCCGCCGAAGAAGGCTGTCCGGCTTCTGCCGGAACAAAATCAGGCTGTCTAATGCCTCAACTGTGTGCATAAGTTCCGCCCTCATTGCAGAATAGCGCCCTTGTCGGCAGAGGACACCAGCTTGGCGTAGCGGGTCAGATAGCCGCTCTTGATCTTCGACTCCGGGCAGACCCAGGTTTTCCGGCGCTCCGCCAGCTCCGCGTCCTCCACGCACAGATGGATGGACCGGCCGGGAATGTCGATTTCAATGAGATCCCCCTCCTGCACCAGACCGATCACGCCGCCGGAGGCAGCCTCCGGGCTGACGTGGCCGATGGAGGCTCCCCGGGTCGCGCCGGAGAACCGGCCGTCGGTGATGAGGGCCACGTCCTTGTCCAGTCCCATACCGGCGATGGCGGAGGTGGGGTTCAGCATCTCCCGCATACCGGGGCCGCCCTTGGGACCCTCGTAGCGGATCACCACCACGTCGCCGGGGCGGATGCCCCCGGCGTAGATGACGGCGATGGCCTCCTCCTCGCTGTTGAACACCCGGGCGGGACCCTTGTGCCGCAGCATTTCCGGGGCCACGGCGCTCTGCTTCACCACGCAGCCGTCCGGGGCCAGATTGCCAAACAGGGCGGCGATGCCGCCGGTCTTGGAATAAGGCTCCTCCAGCGGGCGGATGAGACAGGTGTCCAGATTCTCCGCCGTTTCCAGATTTTCCCCTACGGTCTTACCCGTCACGGTGGGCAGCGAGGTATCCAGCAGACCGGCCTTGGTCAGCTCCTTCATCACGGCCCAGACGCCGCCGGCCCGGTCCAGATCCTCGATATAGGTGTCACCGGCAGGAGCCAGATGGCAGAGGTTGGGGGTCTTGTCGCTGATGCCGTTGACCATGCGCAGATCCAGCTCCACCCCGGCCTCGTGAGCAATGGCGGGCAGGTGCAGCATGGTGTTGGTGGAACAGCCCAGCGCCATGTCCACGGTCTCGGCGTTGTGGAAGGCGGCTTCCGTCATAATATCCCGGGGCCGGACGTTTTTCTCCACCAGCTCCATGATCTTCATGCCGGTCTCCTTGGCCAGCCGCAGCCGGGCGGAGTACACGGCGGGAATGGTGCCGTTGCCCCGGAGGGCCATGCCGATGGCCTCCGTCAGGCAGTTCATGGAGTTGGCGGTGTACATACCGGAGCAGGAGCCGCAGGTGGGACAGGCGTTTTCCGTGTAATCCGCCACCCCGGCCTCGTCCAGCTTTCCGGCGTGATACGCCCCCACCGCCTCAAACATGTGGCTCAGGCAGGTGCGGCGGCCATCCTTGAGGCGGCCCGCCAGCATGGGGCCGCCGGAGCAGAAGATGGTGGGGATATTCAGCCGTGCCGCCGCCATCAGCAGGCCCGGCACGTTCTTGTCGCAGTTGGGGATCATCACAAGGCCGTCAAACTGGTGGGCCATGACCATGGCCTCCGTGGAATCCGCGATGAGGTCCCGGGTCACCAGAGAATACTTCATACCCACATGACCCATGGCGATGCCGTCGCACACGGCGATGGCCGGAAACATCACCGGCGTACCGCCTGCGGCCCGGATACCGGCCTTTACAGCCTCGGCGATCTTGTCCAGCCCCATGTGGCCGGGGACGATCTCGTTATAGGAACTGACCACGCCGATGAGGGGCCGGGCAAGCTCCTCATCGGTATAGCCCAGCGCGTAAAGCAGGCTGCGGTTGGGCGTCCGCTCTACGCCGGTCTTGATCTGTTCAGAACGCATACGCTTCTCCTCCCCTCGGTCAGTTGGAGGCGGTGTCCAGGTCCTTGTCGCCGCCCCAGATCATGTTGCGGCGCAGCTCCTCGCCCACCTGCTCCATGGGGTGCTTGGCCAGCTGGTCCCGCTTGGAGTTGAAGAAGGTGCGGCCCCGGCTCTTGTTCTCCGCGATCCAGCGGCCGGCAAAGGTGCCGTCCTGAATGTCCGCCAGCACCGCCCGCATCCGGGCCTTGGTCTCCTCGTGGGGCAGCACCCGGGGGCCGGAGACGTACTCGCCGAACTCGGCGGTGTCGGAGATGGAGTAATTCATGGCGGCCACGCCGCCCTTGTTGATGAGGTCGATGATGAGCTTCATCTCGTGGATGCACTCGAAATAGGCGTTCTCCGGGGCGTAACCGGCTTCCACCAGCGTCTCGAAGCCGCACTGCATCAGATCCACCACGCCGCCGCACAGAACGGTCTGCTCGCCGAAGAGGTCGGTCTCGGTCTCATCGTGGAAGGTGGTCTCCATGATGCCTGCCCGGGCGCCGCCGATGCCGGCGATGTAGGCCAGCGCGATCTCGTAGGCCCGGCCGGTGGCGTTCTGCTCCACGGCCACCAAACAAGGTACACCCTTGCCGGAAACATAGGTGGAGCGGACGGTGTGGCCGGGGCCCTTGGGCGCCGCCATAAACACATCCACACCGGTGGGCGGCACGATCTGCTTGTAGCGGATGTTGAAGCCGTGGGCAAAGGCCAGAGCGTTGCCCTCCTCCAGATAGGGGGCGATATCCTTCTTGTAAACGTCGGCCTGCACCTCGTCGTTAATGAGCATCATCACGATGTCGCCCCACTTGGCGGCCTCGGCAACGGTCTTGACGGTAAGCCCCGCGGCCTCTGCCTGGGCCCAGTTCTTGGAGCCTTCCCGCAGGCCTACGCAGACCTCGCAGCCGGAGTCCTTCAGGTTCAGGGCATGGGCATGGCCCTGAGAGCCGTAGCCGATCACGGCGATCTTCTTGCCGTTGAGATAGTTCAGGTCGCAGTCCTTTTCATAATACATCTTAGCCATGGTAGATTTCTCCTTTTTATAATGGTTTTGTGTTGAAATGAATGATAAATGCACAATTTACAGCATTTTTCCAAGATTGAATTCCAGTGTTTCCTTCCGCTCGTCCTGAATGGTGTACCGGCCCCGCTCCAGCGCCACCATGCCGGTGCGGACCATTTCCAGAATACCGAACTCCCGGAGCAGATCCGTCAGCGCCTCGTTTTTGGATTCCTCCCCGATGACCGCCAGGGTCATGGAGATGGAGGAAACGTCCAGAATGGAGGCCCGGAACACGTTGGCCAGCTGAATCAGCTCGCTGCGGACGCTCCGCTCCTCCGCCCGGACCTTGCAGAGCACCATCTCCCGGCGGATGGAGTGTTCCTCCGCCAGCAGCCGGACGGAATGTACCGGCACCATTTTGGACAGCTGGTTGCACAAAAGCTCCGTCTGCTGGTCGTCCGTCAGGACCTCCAGCGTCAGGCGGGACAGGCCGCGTTCCTCCGTGGGGCCGACGGCCAGAGACTCGATGTTGAACCCCTTGCGGGAAAACAGCCGGGAGATCTGGGAGAGCACGCCGGGTTCGTCATCCACCAGGACGGAAAAGGTGCGTAATGTCGTTTCCATGATGTTGTCCTCCTCTCCTCAGCTCAGCAGGAATTCCGTGATGTGATGGCCGCCGTTGACCATGGGGTGCACCATCTCGTCAGCGTTGATGGCGCAGTCGATGACGTAGCCCCGGCCCTGAGCGCTTTCCGCCAGCGCCTCCGTGATGGCCTCCTCCAGCTCGCTGGGCTGGGTGACCCGGCGGCCCTTCAGGCCGAAGGCGTCCGCGAACTTCACGAAGTCCGGGCTGCGGTTTTCCAGAGACGTCTGGGAATACCGGTGGTCATAGATCAGGCTCTGCCACTGCCGGACCATGCCCAGATTCCGGTTGTTGAAGATCACGGTGATGACCGGCAGCCCGTAATAGGCCACGGTAGCCAGCTCATTGCCGTTCATGCGAAAGCAGCCGTCGCCGGTGATGTGGATCACCGTTTTGTCCGAGTTCCCCTGCTTGGCGCCGATGGCGGCCCCCAGGCCGAAGCCCATGGTGCCGAAGCCGCCGGAGGTCAGGAGCTGGCCGGGATAGTCGAAATGCAGGTGCTGGATGGCCCACATCTGGTGCTGGCCCACGTCCGTGGCCACGATGGAATCCTGAGGGCATTTCCGGGCGATGGTGGAAAGCACCTGCTTCGGCGTCAGGACGCTCTCGCTTTCGCCGTACTCCGTTTCCCGGGGGAAGGAGAGCACGAAGTCCTTCCACTCCTTATGCTCGTACTGGGGCAGGCGCTCCAGCAGCAGGTTCAGGACTTGCTTGGCGTCGCCAATGATGTGATGGTCCGTCTGGACGTTCTTGTTGATCTCCGCCCGGTCGATGTCGACATGGACGATCTTGGCCTGATGCGCGAAGGTCTCCGGCTTCAACGCCACCCGGTCGGAGAACCGGCAGCCCACGGCGATCAGCAGGTCACAGTTGTCGCAGGCCATGTTGGAGGCCACGGAACCGTGCATCCCGATCATGCCGGTAGTCATCACATCCCGGCCGGAAACGCCGCCGCCACCCATCACGGTGATGGCCACCGGCGCGTCGATCCGGCGGACAAACTGCCGGAATTCCTCGTGGGCCCGGCTGCGGACCACACCGCCGCCGCAGATCAGCATGGGCTTTTTGGATTCCGCAATCATCTCCACCAGCTTTTCCACGTCATCCAGATCCGCCTCCGGCATTTTCAGGCTGCTGGTGTAGGCCCGGCGAATCAGAGACGCCAGATGCCCGGTGGCAGCGTGCTGCTCCAGAGGCAGCGGCTCGTAGTCGCACTCGGCGCTGGTCACGTCCCGGGTGATGTCGATGACCACCGGACCGGGGCGGCCGCTGCGGGCCAGAGCGAAGGCCTCCCGCACCGTGTCCGCCAGCTTTGTCACATCCCGCACCAGATAGGTGGATTTCGTAATGGGCATCGTAATGCCGGTAATGTCCACCTCCTGAAACGCGTCCCGACCGATGAGGTTCTGGGGCACGTTGCAGGAGATAAAGACCACAGAGGAGGAATCCATGTACGCGGTGGCGATGCCGGTGGTCAGGTTCGTGGCGCCGGGGCCGGAGGTAGCGAAGCACACGCCCACCTTGCCGGTGCTGCGGGCGTAGCCGTCCGCCGCGTGAGCGGCCCCCTGCTCATGGGAAGTCAGAATATGGGTGATCTCCTTATAGTCATATAAAGCGTCATACACGTTCAAAATCGTGCCGCCGGGATACCCGAAAATGGTATCCACCTTCTGTTCCCGCAGACATTCCATCAAGATCCGCGCGCCTGTGAGTTTCATGTCGATTACCTCCCCGTACAAGTAGCAAATCATAACCACCGGCCGTGCCGGTGGTTTGCACAGGCCCCCTTGGGGCCTATTACCAGCCGAACCTATAGGTTCATCGAATCTTCTTTCTACTGCATGATGCGCCCTACTGCTATTGAAATAGCGGCTTGGCGCATTTTGCTTTTCGTTTCTCCCTGGTTATCCGTCTTTTTGAATCACACCTTATCGCCCGCTTTCCAGACTTGTTCCTCGCTTCGCTCGGATATTTTTTCTGGGCATAGCTAAAGCTCTTTGTAACCACCGGCATTGCCGGTGGTTTTCTTTATACAAAAAAGCGGCCCCGCTGACCAGCGGGACCGCTTTCGGCTCGTTTTTCTTACAAGCTCAACCGTTCTGTACCCCACGCCAGCCATATGGAATTGTGCCAATAATGGAAATAATGGCAACAAAAATGGACGCCATAATGGCGTCCATAATAATGGCGATCATAGAGCGGGAGCTTGCGGCGCAAGAGGATACGGCGTCTGCCTTGGCAGCCGCTGCAACAGTATGATCGAAGAACTTCATCATCCTGTCCACATCCCCTCTCGTAAGATGTGGTTACAGTACCACTCATGAAGCGCTTTGTCAATCCGGTTTTGATAGATCGACCTATCTTTCGTAGCATTCCCAAAAATTTGCAGAATCCCGGCAAATTGGAATTGTAAATTTTGCCATAAAAAGCCAATCCCGGATCAGTTCTGCGGAAGGGCCGCAGACTTATACAGCACCCAAAACGGCGCCCCCGCCGGAGTTCCTTCTCCGACAGGGAGCGCCGTTTCGTTTCCGCTTTTCTGCTCCGGAGATCCGCTCAGGAAATCCCGCCGCTTTTCCGGGAACGGCCCTCAGTCCTCCACCTCCGCAAGCACATTGGAACCTTTTGATGATCGGCCGCACATTTTCTGTTCGTAGCTGTCGCTTTGTGTCAAACTTTATATTTTATCAGTTATAACTTATAAACTCACAATTTCTCTATTGAATTTCAACCGTAAGTGTGCTATACTATAGTCAGCCACGGAAAGGAGGCTAAGACTTATGATCAAACGCGAACTGTATATGAGCCGTATCCGTCCTTTTATCGGAACAGAGCTGATTAAAGTCATGACCGGTATTCGCCGCTGCGGGAAGTCGGTCATGTTGGAGCTGATCAAGCAGGAACTCACGGAGTCCGGTGTCAGCCCGACGCAGTTTGTCTCCATCAATTTTGAAGATATGAGCTATTCCCACCTGCAAACCGCACAGGCGCTGCATGATGAGATCACCAAACGCGCCAAGGAGATCGGTGGCAAGGTCTACCTCTTTTTCGATGAGATCCAGGAGGTCAAGGACTGGGAGAAGTGCATCAACTCTCTCCGTGTTTCGCTGGATTGCGACATCTACATCACCGGATCCAATGCAAAGCTGCTGTCCGGTGAGCTTGCGACTTATTTGGGCGGTCGGTATGTGGAGTTTGTGATCTATCCGTTTTCTTTTGGGGAGTTCATGGAGTTGTATCGCACGATCACACCCGATGCGTCCATCCAGCAGAGTTTCCAAACGTATCTGCTTGCCGGAGGGATGCCCTACCTCGCAAACCTCCGCTATGCGGATGCGCCGTCCAAGCAATATCTTCACGATCTGTTCAACTCTGTCCAGCTCAAGGACATCGTGAAGCGGAATAAAATCCGGGATGTTGACCTGCTGGAACGAATCATTGCCTATGTGATCGCCAATGTGGGAACGACCTTCTCTGCGACCTCGCTTGCGAAGTTCCTGAAAAACGAGCAACGCACCGTTGCCCCGGAAACGATCTTGAATTACATCAGATACTGCTGTGAGGCGTACCTGTTCTATCAGGTGAAGCGGGAGGATTTGCAGGGCAAACAGATCCTTGCCTCCAATGAGAAGTATTATATTGCCGATCATGGCATCCGCGAGGCGGTCTTCGGCGGCAATATGCGGGACATCAATCTCATTTTGGAAAATATCGTGTATCTGGAGCTACTGCGCCGGGGCTATGAAGTGACCGTTGGCAGAACGGGCGATAAGGAAATTGATTTTGTATGCGACAAGCGCGGAGAAAAGCTGTATGTTCAGGTCACTTACCTGCTGGCATCGGAAGAAACCGTCAACCGTGAGTTTGGTGCGTATGACTCTATCCGCGACAACTTCCCGAAGTACGTTGTTTCTCTCGATGAGTTCGATATGAGCCGAAACGGGATCAAACACCGGAATATCCGCGACTTCCTCTTGGCTGAGGAATGGAACTGATATCAGTACCCGCCGCAGTGAAAAACTGCGGCGGGTTTTTATGCGGCACATCAGAGAACGCCGTCTCGTTTCCGCTTTTCTGTACCAGAGATCCGTTCAGGAAACTCGTCGCTTTTCCAGGAGCGGCCCTCAGTCCTCCATCACCAGGCGGCCCTCCACCTCCCGGCTGAGGTGCTGGTTCACCGTCAGGTATTCCTCCACCACGTCCCGGGCGGAGGTGGACAGCACCCGAATCTTGCCGTTTTTCTCCACCTCCTCCAGCGTGATGTCCAAAAACGGCTTGAGGTTGTTGTAGTGGTACTTCTGCACCGCCACGGTGTAGAGCCGCTCGGCGTACAGGGCCTCGCCGTCCAGCGTCAGGGTGCGGAAGGCCTGCTCGCTCCGGGACCAGACGATGTGCGTCCCGTGGGAGAACTGGTAGAACTCCGTGTGCTCCCCCTGAAACGCCTCGTCCCGCAGGATATGGCGGATCATCCGCTCCAGCTGGGTACCGGTGACCTTGAGCATATACACCGCGTCGTCATAGGGCAGGCACTCCACAAGGTCTGCATAGTGGACCACCGGGCCGAGGGAGTAGCTGCGGATGGCCCCGGACCCCATGAGCATCAGGTCGATGCCGAAGCTGTCCCGCAGAATGTCGGCGATGAGGTCTCCCAGCGCCGTTTCCTGATTGCGCTTGGGATGGGTCAGCTCACAGGAAAAGCGGGTAATGATGCGGTCATACTTCTGGGAGGTGGCGCTCCTGTAGCGCTGAATGAAGTTCTCCACCTCCTCGTCCCGGGGGCAGTGGGCATCGTCGATGGGGACCATCTGCCAGGTAAAGGTGTCGATGGCGTTGAGGTCGGTGTCCACCATGATGTCGAACCGGCCGATCTCGTCGGTACCGGTGCCCGCTTGCACGATGTAAATGTCGTTGACCTTGAAGGGCTCCTCTAACTTTGTGTGGCTGTGGCCGCCAATGATGACGTCCACGCCCCAGTCCGGGTCCAACATCGCCGCCAGCTTCTTGTCCTCCTCAAAGCCGATGTGGGTCAGCAGCACGGTGAAATCAATGTCGATGGCGTTGTAGGCGTTGCAGATGTTGCCCACCTCCCGGGCCGCCTCCCCGATGTCCACAAAGGACCCGATCAGCTCGTCCGTCTTGGTGGCGGCCAGCACCTCCTCCGTGATGATGCCGATGAACAGGATCTTCATATCGTCGATATGGGCGATCCAGAAGGGCCGGAACATCCGCCGTCCGTTGGATTTGATGTGCAGATTGGCGTTGATGATAGGGAAATCCGCGCACTTTTCCAGAAACAGCAGATGAGCGAGGCCGTAGTCGATCTCGTGGTTGCCGATGGTGGCCACGTCCGGCCCCACCAGATTCATGATGCCGATGGTAGAGGTGCCCTTGTACTCCGAATCAATGACGCTACCGCGGAACATATCGCCCGCCACGGCGTAGATTACGTTCTTTTCCTCCCGCCGCACTTTATTGACATAGCCCGACAACAGCGACACGCCGCCTACCAGCCGTTCGTCGATCTGTTCGGCCAGAAAATCGCCATGCATATCGTTCGAGTGCAGGATCGTCAGCTTTTTCAGATTTTTCATACACCGCTCCTTTCTTCCGCAGCCGATCGCTTCTCCGCTCGTTCGTTCCTCCCGATTCCGGCACAGCCCTCAGGGGGCTGACTGCAGTTTGAACAGGGGGTGCGCCGGTTTCCGCACCGCACCCCCTGCGCCTATTCACTTGTAAGAGATGGGCGGCAGGCCCGCTTGACATCACCTTTGCGGTGCAACCACCCAAATGGTATTACTTATTATAATAACATGATATCGGGTATCGCCGCAAATTGCAAAAACAATTTGCATTTCTGCCAGAAATATTTGTCCTTGTATTAAAGATTCCAAATTAAAACACGCACAGTGCGGTGAAGCAGGCGGCGTCCGGGCCGAGGGCCTCCATGAGATAGCTGCCGTCCCCGTTCCGGAAGCCCACCAGACGCAGCGTTTCGCCAAGGGTAGCCTCGTGGTTGTAATTGATGTAGAATTCCCGGGGCGTCCGCTCCTGTAAGTCACAGGGCAGGTAGTCCCAGATAATGTCGCCGTAGTTGGCGCTGTAAAGGTGGCCGTTGCCGTCCAGATCGGACCAGACCACTTGCCGGGTCCCCAGCTCCTCCACCCCCTCGTGGGGCAGCAGGAGCTTTTTCGGGTCCGGACAGTCGATGACCCGGCCGCAGGTCTGTATGGGCTTGGCGGTAAAGGCGGAGGGCCGCATGATCTTCCGGGTGGCGGGGTTCACTAAGATCCAGTCGCTTTTCACCGACACCCGCGCCTCGCCGGTCTGATCCCTCATCTCGTAGACCCGCTGCATGTGCGCGCCCTTGATCCCGTTTTCATAGGTGGCGATGTCCAGCACCTCCCCCGCCATAGGGATCTGGTGGATACGCATGGCCAGCCGGGAGAGCAGGAACACCTCCCCCATTTCAAACAGCACGTCATGGGTCAGGCCCCGGGCGTTGTAGTCATACCCCGCGTAGGCCGCCGCCTTGTTCAAAAGGCCGGAGACCCTTGCCCGCTGATATCGGTCACAGTCGGCAAAGCACAGCTCCTCCTGCCGGAAATAGCCGTTTTCATATAATTCCTGCCGGAAATCCTTCATGTGTATTCCTCTTTCCGTTGTTTTATGGACTTAATTTACCACAAACCGCGGTTTTTCACAATGCCCGAGTTGGACAACGCCCCGCCCTGCGGTGCAATGACCGTATTGTGAATTTGCCGGAAATGGTGCGAGGAAGAACGCAGCAAGCAGGGCCGGACAGAAAAATTTCTGTCCGGCCCTGCCCTTTTACTGTTATTGTATTTGCCGACCGAGGGGCCAGCCTTGAATCGGTTTCCCCGTCAGCGCATGGACCGGTATTCAGCCAACACGCTGTCCAGCAGGTCCGCGGCGCTCTGATAGATGGCGGCGTTCATCTGGTTGAAGGGGCAAACGGCCCGGTCGCTGATCTCCAGCCCCCGGTGCACCAGCAGCTTTTTGAGGATCAGGGAACAGTTGGTGTCCATATCGTAAATGGGCATCAGCTTCTGGATCAGGTGGTACAGGGCGAAGGTGCGATCAAAGTCCCTTTCGTTGGCAGCCTTCACCAGACTGCTCCAGATCTCCGGTACGATGATGGACAGCGCGCCGATGCACCCGCCGCCCCCGTTGTTGGCGATGTTGCTGAGGAACTGGTCGTCAAAGCCGGAGTACACGGTGAAGGGCTTCCCCTCTACCGCCCGGCACACCATATTGGTGTGGCCGGGGGTGGACACGGAATCCTTCAGCCCGATGATGTTGGGGTTCGCGTCGATCAAGCGGCGGATCGTCTCCGGAGCGATGGAATGTCCGGTGCGGGGCGGGAAGTTGTAAAGATACAGGTCTCCCTTCACGTCCTTGGCCAGACGGTCATAGTAGACGAATGGCTTTTCCTGATCCATCTCAAAATAGTAGGGGCTGATGACCATGGGCGTGTAGCCCAGCTCATACACCGCGTTGGACAGGGCCAGCGTATCGGCGTAGCGGATGCAGCCGGTACCGGCCAGCAGCTCCACCCGTCCGTTGACATACTCCGCATAGAAGCGGAAGAAGTCCAGACGCTCCTGCTCGTTCAGATCCGGAAATTCTCCGGCGGAACCCAGCACAAGAATGCCGTCCAGCCCGCCCTCGATCAGGAAATCGATAACCTTTTTGTTGCCTGCGTAGTCGGGCTTTTCCTCTTCGTTGAAAATCGTGACAACAGGCGCGATGATTTTTGCCATAGAAATCCTCCTAATCAGCCAGCTTCAGTACATCGAACACCAGTGTGCTGGCGGCCATCATAGCAAGGCCGTTGATGGCCTCGTAGGCCAGCAGCTTCAGCCGCTTCCCGGATCATTCCCCGGCTGACGCCGAACCGGTCCGCCAGTTCATATTCGTTGGGCAACTTTGCACCCACCGCCAGCCGTTCATCCAGAATATACCGGATGAGATTGTCCTCAATGCACTCTGTCAGCGCTTGATTTTAATGTTAATCAGTTCTGCCGTAGTTTGCTCCTTTTGGATAAAAGGTCCCCCTCGTGTCTCCTGATTCCGGTGGCATTGTACCATACCCATACGGGAAATGTAAAGAATAATTCAACGGTCAGTTCACCGTTTTGCATCTAGAATATGGTAATCTATCCGCAGGTGCAAGCAGCGGTGCGCAAGGTATCCACCGCCGCCGGCGGTGCGGTGTTTCCCACGGCTCACGCCTGTGCGTAACAGCGTCTGCACGAAAAAACGGCCGACAGTTTGACTGCCGGCCGGGAAACTCTATATGTTTACCGCCCTCTTAACGGGCAGCGATTCACTTACGCCTCTGCCGGGCAGTCTGCCAGAGCCGCCTCGTCGGCGATGACGATGACATCCCGGTGGAGCTGCAGGATCGACGCCGGGACCTGAGGCGTCACGGGGCCGAAGAAGCTGTTCCGAATGGCCTCCGCCTTGTCCGCGCCGCTGGCGATCAGCAGGACCCGCTTGGCCTGCATAATGGCCTGCATACCCATGGAGTACGCCTTCCGGGGCACCTGTGCCTCGTCCTCAAAGAAGCGGGTGTTTGCGGCGATGGTGCTCTCCGTCAGGATCACCTGATGGGTGCCGCAGGCAAAGCAGCTGTCCGGCTCGTTGAAGCCAATGTGAGCGTTGCGGCCGATGCCCAGCAGCTGCAAGTCGATGCCGTTATGCTCCTCGATGATCCGGTCATACCGGGCGCACTCCAAGACGCTGTCGGTCTGGGTGCCGTCCGGCAGGAAGCTTCTGTCCGCCGGGATATTGATATGGTCGAACAGATTCTCCCGCATGAAGCGGCGGTAGCTCTGGGGATGCTCCCCGGACAGGCCGCAGTATTCGTCCAGATTGATGGAAACCGCCTTCCCGAAATCCAGCTCGCCCTTCTGATACCACTCAACTAAATGGCGGTAGGTGCCGATGGGGGTAGAGCCGGTGGCAAGGCCCAGCACGCTCTTGGGGTTCAGGGACACCTGCGCAGCGATGATGTTCGCAGCCTTCAGGCTCATGTCATCATAATTTTTCGCACGAATCAGTCTCATAGGACCTCCTTCACAAACTTCCGATTTTCCGGTTGTATTTCTCTCACGGACAATTATAAGGGCCGCGCCCGTTCCTGTCAATACGGCGTTCATCTGCCGATACGGCCATTTCTGCGGCGCTTCCCCCTCTTTCCCCGGCTATTGACAAGCTCCGACCTTTCTGCAATACTCATCTTTAGCTGGCGGAGCTTCGGCATCCGCCGGATCGAATGGGAGGAAACATGTTGAAACAAACTGGGTATCCCCGGGAAGCGCCTCTGCTTCCCGCTATTCTTCGCTTTTCCATTCCGCTGATGCTGACGGGGATCTTGCAACTGGCGTACAACACGGCGGATTCCATCATCGTGGGCCGCTATGCGGGCCACGCTTCTCTGGCGGCCGTCGGTTCCACTACCTCTATTATTTTCCTCATCATCACGCTGTTCAACGGCGTTTCCATCGGCGCGAACTACATGGCCGCCCGGGACTTTGGTGCCCAGGATGACAAGGGTCTGTTCCGGACGGTACACTGCGCCGCCTTGCTGAGCGTTATTCTCGGACTGCTGGCCTGCGTGTGCGGGCTTCTGCTCTCCACTCCCCTGCTGCGCTGGGCGGACGCCCCGGAGGACGTTCTGCCTTTGTCGGTGCTGTATCTGCGAATCTACTTCTTAGGCGTCCCCGCTCTGGTGGTCTACAACTTCGGCAGTGCTCTGCTGCGGGCGGTGGGCGACACCTTTTACCCCCTGCTGTTCATGATCGTCTCCGGCGCGCTGAACGTCGCGCTGAATCTGCTGTTAGTGGTGGTTATCCCTTTGGATGTGGCCGGCGTGGCCATTGCCACCTCTGTCTCTCAGCTGCTCTCCGCAGTGCTGGTGACGGTCCGCCTGTGTACCTTCCGGGGACCGTGCCGTCTGGAGCTGCGGAAGATCCGGCTGTATCCGGACCGGACGGGCCAGATGCTGCGGCTGGGCTTCTCTGCCGGGCTGCAGGGCGTTCTCTTCTCCGCCTCAAACGTGATGATCCAGTCTGCCATCAACTCCTTCGGCTCCGTGGTCATGGCGGGCAGCTCCGCCGCCTCCGGCATTGAGAACTTCATCCACACCGCGCTGAATACCTTCTATCAGTCCGCCATCACCTTCACCGGCCAGAGCATCGGGGCCTCCGATCCCCGCCGGGCCGTGCGGGTCTTTCGGATCAATCTGGCCCTGACAACAGGGCTGGGCATTGTGCTGTGCACACTGGCCCAGATCTTTCAGGCGCCCCTGCTGGGACTGTACGTCCAGTCCACCGATCCGGCCTACGACGCGGTCATCGCCGCCGGTGTGGTCCGGGTTCTGGCACTCAGCCGGTTCCAGTGGGTCGGCGGCCTGATGGAAACGGCCTGCGGCACCCTCCGGGGACTGGGCCACTCCATGAATCCCACCGTCACCACCCTCATCGGCGCGTGTCTGCTGCGGGTGGTCTGGCGGTACACCGTGTTTGAAGCGGTGGGCACCGTGGAGAGCATGTACTGGTCCTATCCGGTCAGCTGGCTCCTGACTTTCCTGATCCACTTGATCTATCTGGAGCGTGACCGCCGCAGGCTGATGGTGGAGAACACGGCCGCCCGATAAGCAGCGGCTCCCATTCCGGATTTTTATATTTCTCATAAGAGGAATTGCGTTTTGGCAAAACTGCTTTTTGTGTGTCACGGCATTATTTGCAGAAATCTCTAAAATCCCCTGTAATATCAAGGTTTTTCAGGCTTGAAGGTAGTGCTACTACACCACTGCTACACCAGTGAGTCTCAATGTGACAAAAATTTTGAGATCGAGGTCAAGTTTATAGATAATATCTTACCGGACTTCATTTTCGATGGAGTCCGGATTTCTATATCCAGAAGCAGCATTTCCTGTGTCGGCAAAAAGTACAACAATTTCGTTTTGAATGCTATTGATATTTTTGCCGATGGCATGGTATACTATGTAATAGATTAACGTGGTTTTTTGATGGATTTTATGGTGGAGGATCATGGATGCGATATCTTTCAGTTGCTGAAATAGCGAAAAAATGGGATGTGTCCGAGCGCAGTGTTAGAAATTACTGCGCCCAGGGGCGTGTGAACGGTGCGTTTCTTACCGGCAAGACATGGAACATTTCGGAAAACGCAGAAAAGCCGGAGCGTACCAACAAAAGAAAAGATAAACCGACTACTCTGTTGGATATTCTGAAAGAACAGAAGGCAAGTAAATGTTCCGGTGGGATCTACCATAAAACACAGATCGAATTGACATACAATTCCAACCATATGGAAGGAAGCCGCCTGACACACGATCAAACCCAATATATCTTTGAAACCAACACCATCGGCGTAGAAAAAGAAGTGCTGAATGTGGATGACGTGATCGAAACAGCAAATCACTTCCGCTGCATTGACATGATTATTGATCATGCAAAAGCAGCTCTGACGGAGAAGTTCATCAAAGAACTTCACTTGGTTTTGAAAAACGGCACCAGCGATTCCAGAAAAGATTGGTTTGCTGTTGGCGAGTATAAGAAACTCCCGAATGAAGTCGGCGGCAGAGATACAGCCCTTCCGGAAGAAGTTGCCGATAAAATGAAGGCCTTGCTGACGGAATACAACGCCAAGGAAAAAAAGACTTTTGAGGATATTCTGGACTTCCATGTGAAATTTGAGCAGATTCATCCGTTCCAGGACGGCAACGGTCGTGTGGGCAGATTGATCATGTTTAAGGAGTGTCTGAAATACAATATCGTTCCGTTCATCATTGAGGACGATCTGAAGATGTTCTATTACCGTGGATTGAAGGAATGGAACAATGAAAAAGGCTATCTGACAGATACCTGCCTGACCGTACAGGATAAGTATAAAGCGTATTTGGATTATTTTAGGATTGCATATTAAGCAAGAAGCGAGGTGCAGCTATGTCAGCAGAAAAGAACTGGCAATTTGAACTTGAAGAATCATAAAAAATAAAATCCCATGCAATAAATCGTCCTTTCCGTGCATTACACGGATGACAGGAGATGGAAACCTATGCTCAGTATGCTGATGACAACCGAATATGCTCCGGCAGAGGATCGGCACGAGCTGCAGCAGTTGCTGATCCACATTGCCGGCGGTGAGCGTGAAGCGCTGGCGGAGCTGTATCAGCGCACGAGATCGGCGGTGTACGGCTTAGCGCTGTCGTACCTCAAAAACGCGCAGGACGCGCAGGATCTCACACAGGACGTCTATGTGCAGGTGTGGGATTGCGCGGCGCAGTACCGGCCCACCGGCTCGCCCATGGGCTGGCTGCTGGCCGTATGCCGAAACCTGTGCCTGACGCGCCTGCGGCGGGAAGAACGCCATGCCGCCCTCAGCGAGGAGGAATGGGACGCCATTCCCGCGCGGGAGTGCGGACTGGACGCCGACGAGCGTGCGTTGCTGCAAGGCGCATTGGCAAGCCTCGCTGACGAGGAGCGGCGCATCGTGCTGCTCCACGCTGTCACGGGCCTGAAGCACCGGGAGAGCGCGGCGCTTCTTGAGCTGCCGCTTCCCACCGTCCTGTCGAAATATCACAGAGCATTGAAAAAGATGCGCAGCTTTCTGGAAGGAGATGACGCCCGATGACCAATGAAAAAATGGAGCAGAGGCTGGCTGCGGCGCTTGAAAAGACCGCGCCGGATGATGTGAACGGCGTTCTCTCCCGCTGTGAAGAGCGGAAAGGAACGGTAATTCCCATGACAACAAAGAAAACGGCAAATAGAAAATGGACATCGCTCATTGCCGCCTGCCTTGCTGTAATGCTGCTGGGCGGCGGAGGCGTGTTCTACCAGCGAGCGAACGCGGTGGCGTCCGTGGTGTCGCTGGATGTGAACCCGAGCATTGAGCTGAAGGTGAACCGGAGCGAAAAGGTTCTCGTCTGTACGCCGCTCAACGAGGATGCAAAAGCCATCCTTGCGGATATGAGCAATGGAGCTGACCTCAAGGGGGCAAAGCTCGATGTGGCGGTAAATGCCATCGTGGGAAGTCTCGTGCGCAACGGTTATCTCGACAGCATTTCCTCCGCCATCATGATCTCAGTGGAGGACAAGGATACCGCCCGTGCGGAAAAGCTCCAGCGTGAGCTGACCAGCACTGTGGACGGTGTTTTGCAGACGAGCGAAGCAAAGGCCGCCGTCCTGACGCAGACGCTCACGCAGGACGCGGGGCGGGAACAGCAGGCCCGGGAAAACAACATTTCCACCGGAAAAGCGGCGCTGGTGAACCACGTGCTCGCACTCAACTCCGCACTCAAGTTTGACGCGCTGGCAAAGCTCTCCGTCGAGGAACTAAAGGATCTCGCGGAAGCGGGTGCGCCTGCCATGCCGATCGGTATGGATGCAGCCCGTACCGCTGCGGAGGAGTATGCCGGAACGACGGCGGTGGATTCCGTTACAGCGGAGGTCGATTCCGAACTGGACGAATTTCCCGCCCACTACGAGGTGGAGCTGCACACGGCATGGGGCGAGTTCGAGTATCTGGTAGATGCTTACACGGGAAAGGTGATCAGCGGACAGAAGGACTTGCTGACCACTGCTTCCACGCCTTCCACGCCAAATGTGACAACGAAGCCCTCTGATCAGAAACCCGATCCGTCCGGAACAGCGCAGGACATTGGCTACGCCAAGGCAAAATCTATTGCCCTGAATCACGCAGGTGTGAGTGAAAATGAAGCGTATGACATGGATATCGAACTGGACGATGAGGATGGAATACTCGTCTACGAGGTCGAGTTCAAATCCGGCAATATGAAATATGACTACGAGATCAACGCCGCCACCGGCGCGATCCTCAAGCATGAGTCGGAGTTGGATGACTGACGCGCAAAGCACTCCAGTAAAGCATATTTGGATTACTTTCGGATCGTGTATTAGGCAAGCCGATTTTTAAAACATCAACCGCTTACCCGCGGCATACACAGCAGGTGCCGAAGCCGCAAACCCACATCAGAGAATCCGTTTTATAGGTTGAAAGGGACTCCCTTGACCGCTTTTGCAGTCAAGGGAGTCCACTTTACATATATTGCGATCACTTCTCCGCGTACAGCCGCCACAGGAACGTCACGATCTGCGCTCTCGTGCAGCCGCTGCCGGGGCTGAAGGTGGAGCTTGTTGTGCCGTTGGTGATGCCGTTGTCCGTGGCCCACTTCACCGCTTCGGCGTAGTAGGCGTCGGCGGCCACGTCGCTGAAGGCAGGCGCACCGTCGGCGGACGCCTTGGACGCCCGGAACAGGAAGGTCATGCCCTGAGCCCGGGTGCAGGTCGCGTCGGGGGCGAACCGGCCGTCAGCCGTGCCGGTGGTGATACCCTGACTCAGCGCCCAGCGAACGGCCTCCGCATAATAAGCGTCACTGGGAACGTCCGTTAGATCCATGGCGTAGTTCACCACTGGAGCCCCCGCCGCCCGCCACAGGAAGGTGACGATCTGGGCCCGGGTGCAGGGCTGATTGGGACCAAACAGGCCGTCGCCGATGCCGCCGGTGATGCCCTTCTTCTGCGCCCATTTCACAGCTTCGTAGTAATACGCATCGGTGGGAACATCCCGGAAGGGGCTGATCTTCGCTTCCTCCGTGAATGCAGCCTTGACCTCCACCCTTCCGGCGGGCATGATAAAGGTAAATCTGCCATCGCCCTTGTCGGTCAGTTCAAGCTCCTTGCCGTTTTTGTCAAGCACCTTGAGGCTGTCCAGCTCATAGCCCTCGTCCGGTTCCGCCGTGACGGTCACGCGGTCGCCCTGGCTGGCGTTCTTCGGGCTGACGCTCACGCTGCCGTTTTCCGTCTTATCCGGAATTCCGACGGCATAGCGGGGATCAGAGTCATCCCGGCCGGACGAGGGCGAACCTCCGTCCCTCGACCAGTTTGCCGTAACGGTCACGCTGCCGTCCGGCATGGTGAAGATCGTTTCTTCGGCGTTGGGATCATCAAAGACAACATTGCTGCCGGACGTCCAGCCGTTGAAGGTGTAACCGCTGCGGCTGCCTGCGCGGACGGTGACAACGCTTCCCGCCGCATAGCTTCCCGCACCGGAGACATCCGCATAGCTGCCGTTCACAGTGACGGCGTACCGGGTCTGCCGGGTGATCATCGCCATCTGCTGCGTGGATTCATTGCCCACGCTGTCCTTCGCGCTGAGGAAAAGGACGCCGGTATTATCCGCTCCACGCAGCACACCGGAAACGGTAAAGCGGCCGTCGCTGCCGGCGGTGACAGACTGGGCGGCAGACTGACTGGTTTTTCCATAAATGATCTCGCTGCCGGCATCCGCCGTGCCGGTGACGGCGTACTCGCCGGTGTCCCGATCAGCGAAGAACACCGGGTCGGAGAGGGTCAGCACGGGGGGCGTTTCGTCGCGGCTCACCAGCAGGAACACGCTGGTCACGTCCTTGTTCTGCTTGCCTTCCACCCGGAGCATCAGACTGCCGGTGAAATCGGGGATGTCATAGCTGTTGGAAGACGTCAGCGTGGTGGGGGAATCTTCATCATCCATCCGCGTAATGGTGATACTGTCGGCGTCGCAATTCACGGTGAGCGTGCCGGGATTTTCACCCACATAGGCGTGGAAGACACCGTTATCTTTGTCGCACTCCTTGTCGCCCACTTTAAAAGAGATCTTCAATTCCTTGTACTCTGGCAGGAACACTCCATCGTCGGCAGACTGCGTTTCTTTGCTGTAATACTTCGCGGTAAGCGCCTTTTGAGTGCCGGTTCCCCCGCTCCCCGCAGTACTGCCCTCTGTACCCTCCGCGGCGCTTGTCTCCTCGCCTTCCATGGAGCCGGTCTCCGTACTCTCTGTAGAGCCCGCCCCTGTACTCTCCGTGAAGTACGGCACCTCTCTATAGGCGCTCACGCCGATTCTGTAGTCCTTGTCCGCCTCGAGATTTTCGGCGGGAACGGACACAGCAGAGTTCTCTCCGCTGGCCTTAACGGCGTTTCCGCCCACGGTCAGCGCCATGTTGATGGAGTTATCCAACTGCCCATCTTTGGATTTTTTGAGGTCATAGCCAAAGCCGGTGTCCTTCCACTCGTTGCCGTCTTTCTGATAGACCGTCACGCGGTAGCCGTCGGCGTCGTCCACCTTATCCCATGCAGCCTTCATCACCTCGTTGCCGACAAAGGTCAGCGTAACGTTTGCCGGAGCAGCAGGCTGATTGCTGTTCGTGTAGTCCACCGTGGTGTCAGACTGCCAGCTGTCGATGGCGGCAAGGGCGTTCACAGTTTTGCTCGCTCCGTTCTCGGTGACCTCAACGCTCTTTTCCGTCATTAGGAAGGAGGTCACATAGTACTCGCCCGTGGGCGCGCGTGTGCCGCTGGGGGAAACAGTGACGGAAATGAAGTTGGAATCTGTCACAATTTGCTCGTCGATCAGGTAGTCCGCGCCGCCCTCTTTCTCGGCAAGATAGGTGCGCAGGGTATACTCTGTGTTCATTTCGGCGTATTCGACCTGGCCGGTTACCTCACCGCTATGCAAGCTCAAATCCAGCTTTTCAAACGGTGTAACGGTAACTCCCTTAGATTTCTCCCTTACAAGCGTAAGGGAGTCTGTATTGACCTCATAAGTCCCGCCACTCTTCAGCCGCAGCAGCACCACGCGGTATTTGTTTCCGTCTACATTCTCGATAAGGTCGGTGCCTGCGTTGATCTCATAGGTGGAATTGATTTGACCGTCCTCACCCACCCAGTTGATGTCGATGCGGTTGGTCTCATCTTTTTTCGTAACAATCAGAGCTTGTTTGATATCCTCCTCGCTCACGCTCTCGTCAAACGCCAGCAGGATATACGGTGTTTCCGCCGGATCGGTGACTTTTACCTCAATCACCTTAGAAGTTTTCACTGCTGCCGTTCGTGAGCACAACGGGCTCCAGAGCCGTCAGCATCAGAGCCTCCTCGCCGTCCTCAAGCGACACCGCCTGCACCACCGGCGTCACGCCGTGGTCCTCCCATTTCCACTCGGGCAGCTTTTTGATCAGCTTGCCCTCAAGATCCCATCCCTTACCCTTTTCGAAGTCGGTTTTGATGATATTCGGAAGAATGACCCACGCGCGCACATCATAGAGCCAGTTCGTCGTCTGTGCCATCGCGCCGAGGTAGACATTGATGTTATTAAACGCATCCTTCATGCCCTCGCTGACGCTGATGCCGCTAATGCGAGCCGTGGTCTGTCCGCCGATGATCAGCTGAATATCCGTTTGCGACAGCTTTGCCCCTCTGAGGCAGGGGATAAAGAAATTACTGGGGATCTGCAAGATGCCCTGCACCTTGCCGTTGGTGCCGATGCCGAGATACAATTTGTCCTTGTTCTCATTCACGCCGCCGAAGGCCCCCAGCTCGATGGAGGATTTCAGAACGATCACATCAAGCTCTGTACTCGGCAGATTGAGCTCGAGCGCCTCCGAGCCGGCAAAGTAGATGCCCGTGTAGGTTTCATTTCCATATTTCCGCTCCTGCCCGTTGAGCTTGAGGGCGTAGCCAAAGCTATCGATGATGGATAACTTCGCGCCTACAATGCCCACGTCACTTGCTGTGAGGGATATTTCACTTGGGCCGATCACCACATCCCCCGTGCCCTCGATGAGGTGGAGATAGGTGCCCGTCAGCGTGCCGCGCAGCTTGATGGGCGGAATGGCAAAGTAATCGCCGTTCACCGTTTTTGCCAGATCCATGAAGCCCGCGCCGCCGCCGTTGAGCTGACCAACGGGAATGGGCGGAATAAGGGGGATGCCGGGGCTTGCCTTGACATAGAAATACAGCGTGTTGGGCAGCAGGCTGCCGTCCTTTTTGCTGCGCGTCAGCTCCAGCTCCGCCTTGGTCTCAAAGAGGTCAAAGACGTTCAGCTCCAGTTCAAAGGCGTAACGCTTGTTGCCATTGAAGGTATTGACCTCGCCCTTGACCTTGGCAAGCTCCAGCGACAGCATTTTTTCGGTGTCAAAGCTGCCTTTCGCGTGGACGCCGTTGACCTTGAATTCATTCCCCTTCAAGCCGTAACCCAGCTTTTCCAGCGAAAATTCCGCGCCGTCGAAGATGGTCTGAAAGCCGATCTCGCCGCTGAACACAAGGTTTCCCGCCGCGTCGGCGGCGGCGTTCCTCAGCTTCACCGTGGCGTAGGGAATGTCCACATAGACGATGGCATCGTTGTTCTCGGGGGCAATGCCAAATGTAAAGCCGTCCCTCGTGAGGGAGATTTTCAGGTCATTTTCCGCTCCGGTTTTGGGCTGGTAGAATTTGAAGGTAGGCGCGTTCAAACTCACGCCGCTTTGCTCCACGGTTCCGTTCTTGTGGATGACGAGCTTGCCGCCGCTGCCCCACGTCGCCGTGACGGAGGGAGACAGCAGCGCCGCCCCGCCGGTGAAGGTGAAGGCTTCGCCGTTTGTGCTCTCATAATCGCCGTTGATGAGGGCGGCGGGGTCCTTCTTGTACTGCCGCTTCAGCGCCTCGAGCGCCGCGTCGTCGGCCACGTGTTCCACCGTCACGCCGCTGCCGCTGGAGAAAACGGCCAGCCGCTTGGCACTGATGGAGATATTCACCTTGTCCGGTTCGCTGGGGATGGGCTGCGTCAGCTTCGTCAGGCTGCGGAAGCCCCAAAGGAAGTGTGAGGGAACTATGCTGTAATCGCTTCTATCACCGAAATAATAACCGATCTCATCCCCGCACTCCACCCGGGTGTCGCCGGGGCGGCTGGCCGGCGCTACGCTGACCCTGTTCGGCAGATAGGTCTTGATGGTGCCGCTGTTGCTGTCGCTATATCTATATCCATAATAGTTCGACAGCCCCACAAAGGGATTGGCCCAGTTGTAGCCGTCCGTATAGACCTCGGTGATGTAATTGGAGCACCAATTGCCCCCCGGCGGATAGTCCTGCGCCGTATCCAGATTTTCCACCTTGCTGGTAAGCACGGAGTTTTCGGTGGAAAGCTCTTTCTTCGTTGTATGATCGTAGACGGTGCGGCTCAGCTTGAGGGCGGGGCTGTCAGCGGCGTTTCTGTGACCCATGGCGGCAAAGCCGCTGAGGGTATAGCCCCATCGCGTCTCAAGCTCAATGCCCAGAGAGCCATTAGAATCCGCGCTGGTGATCTTGATAGCGTCAACGCTTGTCAGAACGCCCCATGTGCCGTCCAAAGACAGCTTTGCGATCTCATAGTAGACCGTGGTCGTTCCTGTGACGGTTTTCCCGGACACCGTGGCCGTCAGGTCGTACTCCACCTTGATGGCCTTTGCGGGGCCGTTAAGCGTTTTGTCCACAGAGCTGATGCGCTTCAGGCTGAGCTTGGCGGGATGCACGATATCCCGCTTGTTATCTCCGCGGCCCTTAAATGTAACAAAATTGCAAAACGGCGTCTGCCTGTCTGTGGGGTCGGCGCTGTCCGCCGCCGGGGCCGTGGAGAGCGTGCCGTCCTTCCGCACGATCACGCGAAGATAATCGTTTCGCAGTTCCCACGACCCGCTGTTCAGCTTTTTCGCTGTCACGGTACCGCTGTCGACCGTCTGGATGTCTCCCAAATAGGCCACAGCCTCCGTGGGCAGCAGGCACAGCAGCAGGCACAGCGTCAATAACAGGGTGATCGTTTTTTTCATGATGCGTTTCCCTCCTTGTCTGTCTTGTTGTTCTTTTCTCGTTTCTCTCGCTCATGCAGGCGCATACAGACCACCGTCAGGACAGCGGCGGCCGTAAAGGACGCCACACCCACCAGCACATAGCCGCCTGCGCTGTCCGCCAGCAGCGTCGCGCCGTAGGCCCCCTGGACGGCGGCGCCGGGTGCCCCGCCGATGAAATGAGCCAGCGCGCCGGTCAGACCCAGAGCCAGCGCGGTACACAGGGTTTCCAGCCGCCGCAGCGCCGTCCGCTCCCGCTTTTGGATCAGCCGCAGGGCCGTCTGCTTCACACGCCGGACGCGCTCCGTGGTGTCATACATGCCCCTTCCTCCTTCCCCGAAAAAGTCCTTACACTCTGATAGGGACAAAAATGGAGAAAACTATGCACCAAAAATTGAAAAAATTTCAAAAAAAATCAGACCGTCCTGTCGGACGATCTGATGGAGGCTGTCGATAAAGCGGGAGATTTTCCGCAACGGAAAGGAAGGGTGTGCGCGGGAAACCCAAGAAGGGTGTCCTGCGCCATTGAAATCCTAAGTTTTCAGAACTTTATAAAAGTTCTGAAAACTTGCTCAGCGGGGCGAAAAGACTTTTTCGACACGCTGAATCAGACCGTCCAACAGGACGGTCCGATGAGACTGTATTTACGCCTCGGCTTTCCGCGCCAGCAGCCGGAAGCACAGCGCCGTGGGCAGCGGGACAAAGTAGGCGATGAGCTGAGGCGTCCCCCCGGCGCTGACCAGAAGATTGTAGATGGCGTGGTAAATGATGGCCACGCACAAAAGCGCAAACAGGCAGGCCGCCCGCAGGGGGCGGCTGTCCCACACGGGGCGCAGGACGCCGCCGTACACATTCCCGCAGACCACGTGCATCGCGCCGGTGCCGAAGCCCCGGATCAGCAGAAATAGGATCTGGTCCGCGCCGTTCTGCGTGAGGAAACAGATGTTTTCAAAGGTGGCAAAGCTGGCGGCCACGATGACGGCGGCCAGCCGGAAGCGGGCGAAGGTCGGCTCAAACACTGCCAGAAAGAACAGCAGCGGCAGCAGCTTCATAATCTCCTCCACCACAGGCGCGATCTGGGTGGCGGCATTGACGGCGTCCGCCTGATAAAGCCGGGCGAAGAAGGTGTTGAGGTAGGCAGAGAGCAGACAGGCCCCCATCCCCGCAAGGCAGAACACCAGCGCGGCGCGCTGTCCCCGCTTTAAGGACAGCAGCGCCACCACCAGCGGGGCCGCCATGCAGACGAATACATTTTCGATATAGGTCACGCCTCCACCGCCTTTCGCACTGCGGGCAGAAACAAAAGCAAAACGAGGGTCAGCAGGAAATCGAACCAGAAGTAGGGATTCGTCAGGGTGTCGCTCACCCAGAAGCAGGAGGCCGTCCACAGGGCGTACTCCAGCGCGATGAAGGCCAGTACCGTTCCGTAAAACCGGCGCAGCCGCCCGTTTTCCGTCCGTTTCGCCCAGACGAGCCCCCGCATCGCGCACCACGCCAGCATCATCGTCAAGCCGCACATGAGGACGTTGAGAAGCAAATCGCCGCGGGTGACGTACAGCACGAACTGCGGCAGGCAGAACACCGGTGCCAGCCAGCATAGCCCCGTCCGGGACTGCCGCTCCCCTGCGTCGAGCAGCGTCAGCGTCAGGGCGAGCAAAAAGACATAGCTGGCCAGCCACGCAAGGTCGGAGACGTAAAAAACCTGCGGGGTCTCCTGCCGCAGCAGCAGGTGCAGCGTCCAGTAGAGGGTACCCAGAGCGAAGGTCCCGTAGAAACAGGTCAGCAGAAACCACGGCTGTTCGCGGCTTTTGAGATACGCCCGCAAAGCGGCGCAGAAGCCCGCCGTCACGGCGAGAAACTGCGAGAGATAGTCCCAAAACTCAATCATCGTACCGCTCCTCGTCCGCCGAATCCTCCTCATGCCCGCGCAGTCGGACGCACAGCACCGTCACGCACACGCCTAACGCGAAGGCCAGCAGGCCCACCACGAGATAGCCAAGGCTCCGGCCGCTGAAAACGCCGGCGGCCATGCCGACGCCCAGCGCCGTGTCGGAAAATCCCTCCGTGATGCCGGGCATGACCAGCGCGAGGGAAACGATCACAACGAGACAGGCCGCTGTACCGGCGCAGAGGAGCCCACGGGCACGGCGGCGCTGCCGTTCCCGCTCCAGTTCCCTTGCCCGCCGCTTGGCCGCGGCCAGCCGTTCAGCCGTTGTACGCATCCGTGATCCCCTCCTGTTCCAGCCGCTTTCGCAGCGCGATTTTTCCACGGTAAATGAGGTCCGCCACCTGCTTTTCCCGCTTGCCCATGACGGCGGCGGTCTCCGCGTGGCTCAGTCCCTCGAAATAGACGAGGAACAGCGCCTCCCGGTAGTCCTCGTGCAGTTCCGTCATGCAGGTCCGCAGGAGCCGCGCCCGTTCTGCCGATTGCACGGCTTCCTCCACCAGCTCCCGCGCCTCCGGTTCCTCCGTCAGCGCGTCCAGCGAAAAGCAATTTCCCGCCCGCTTTTTGTGCAGCAGCCGCAGGGCCATGTGCCGCGCCGACTGGTAAAGGTAGGCGCGAAAGCCGCCGTCCCGGATGTGGGGCTTTTTGGCGATGAGATAGGCAAAGACCTCGATCATCAGATCCTCCGCCTCGTGAAGGTCGCAGAGGTAGCCGTCCAGATAGAGGGTCAGCTTGGTGCCGTAACGCTCCATAAGCTCGCCCAGAGCGTCCTCGTCACCGTCGAGATAGCGGCGGTATAGCGTTTCGTCTGTCGTCATTCCGCCGCCTCCCTTCGCCGCGTTTTTCATGATTATAACACGCCCCATGCGCCCTTGTCGATAGAATTGATATACTCGAAAGGCTCCTGCCATCAGTTCCACGCCCCAGGTCGTCGCCGCCCGTGCCAGCAAAAAGCGGATAAAACGCTTGAAGGCCAATTCCGGTTTCTTCATTTCCGCATTGAACGTCTTTTACCTACCATCTCTTGACAGTAGGTAATCATTCTTTGCCGACGCGCAGCGTAGCGGAACGTTCCGTTGTGTTGCAGCACACCTGTTTCGGTACTGGTAATTCTGCAAATGCAACCGCAGGCGTTTCAGACAGTGCCTTCGCTGTACTGGCAGCAGACAATAGCTCACGTTCCCAGCGATAGTATGTAGTTGGTGTGGTTCCTCTCTCCCTGCACCACTGCCTGACTGACAATCCGCTGCTTCTGCAATCCCGAATGGCTCCCGCCCATTCCTGCAGCCGTGCTTGGTGCTTCAACTCTATGGATGTCATGGCGTATCCCCCCTGACGTTAATAGTGGTGGAACGTTTCGCAACTTCCCACCACTATTGTCCCATGTCTGTCCAGCCGCCCTCAGCTTTGACGGTTACCATTTTGCAAAAGTCGGATGAGTCGGTCCCTGTAAACCGCGCCCCGGCCGGGCAGAAAAAAACAGCGGGAAATCTCGAATGAGGTTTCCCGCTGCTTGCGTATGAAGTTACTTCATGGTGCGATACAGGAAGGTCACGATCTGGGCGCGGGTGCAGCCGTTGTTGGGGCTGAAGGTGGAAGCGGACGTACCGTTGGTCACGCCGCTCTCCACGGCCCAGGCCACTGCGTCAGCATAGAAAGCATCGGCCGTCACGTCGGTGAAGCCGTTCACCGTGGTGGGCGCGGTGCCCAGTGCGCGGTA
>NZ_JACOQI010000007.1 GCF_014297285.1 Dysosmobacter segnis | reverse complement strand
TAGTTGGTGCTGATTAGGATGAGGGTCCACCCGTTCCCATTCCGAACACGGTAGTTAAGCTCATTTCTGTCCACAATACTTGGCTGGCAACGGCCTGGGAAGATAGATAGCGCCAACACTAAGCGACGGTCTTTTGACCGTCGCTTTTTTGCTCCTTTTGGAAATAGCGGACTTTTTCAAAGAAAATGATAGCGATAAACTTATGTAAACTGCCAAAATCTTCTGGAAATTTTTCGCGCAGTGTGGTATCATGAATTTACTTATGAAATTTCGCGAGGAAGTGATGTTATGTCGCTGTTACATTCCATTTTATTGGGTTTGGTTCAAGGCGTGGCAGAGTTTTTGCCAATTTCCAGCTCCGGACATCTGGCAATCGTAGAGCAGATATTAGGTGTGAAGGGCGCTGTGGAGGTGCCTGGATTTTTTGACGTCCTGCTGCATTTGGGCACATTGGCGGCGGTCTTTGTGGCTTACTGGCCGGAGATCTGGGAGATGATCCAGGAGTTTTTCCGGGGGATCAGTGACCTGATCCACGGCACAACGCCTACTCCGGTGCCTCCGGCGCGGCGGATGATCCTGTTGGTGATCGTGGGTACACTGCCCTTGTTCGCAATTTTGGGAATCAAGGACTGGATCGAGAGTCTGAGCAGTAATCTGTATGTGGTAGGCGGTGCGCTGATCGTGACAGGCTGCCTGCTGTTCGCTTCGGACCGGGTACGGAAGGGACGCAAGAATGAGCATAGTGCCCGGATGACCGATGCACTGATCGTAGGTGCTGCGCAGGCGCTGGCTACCTGTCCGGGACTGTCCCGCTCCGGTACGACGATCTCCGTGGGCTGCTTCCTTGGCTTTGAGCGGAAGTTTGCGGTCCGCTATTCCTTCATCATGTCGATCCCTGCTGTATTAGGTGCGAATATTCTGAGCCTGAAGGACGCACTGGGGGGTGAGGTCATCTGGAAAGATGTACCGGTGTACCTGCTGGGCGTTCTTGTGGCGGCTGTTGTGGGATATGCCTGCATCCGGCTGCTGAAGATGATTGCGGCAAAGGGAAAATTCGGAGCCTTTGCCTATTATTGCTGGGCAGTAGGTCTGCTGACCGTGATTTTGACGCTGGTCGGGGCGTGACCCCGAGTTCGGTAGGTCTATTTGGCACATCCATGGATTTTTCAATATGCGGAGGGTTTGATCGTGGCTTCCACATCACAGAAGAAAACAACAAAAAAAACAAGCGGCAAATCCGGCAGCCGGACTACCGCTAAAAAGCCGCAGCCACGGCCTATCCGCCGGGAGGTAGGCGGCGTGGTATGCCTGGTCCTAGCACTGTGCGTATTTGTCAGCTATTTTGGAATCAGCGCGATCTTCATTGACTGGCTGGCTGTTCTCATCAAGGGCCTGCTGGGGTATGGCTACTGGCTGTTTGGACCGGCGCTGGTGCTGGCGGGCTGCATTCTGCTGTTCCACCATGGACGGCCTGTGACTTTGCGGGTGACCAGCGCGCTGCTGCTGCCGGTGCTGCTGGGAACGTTGTGCCACATGCTGCTGGTGAAGGAGGCATATGCTTCCTCTATCGGGATCATTCCGGCCATGTGGAAAGACGGCGTGGCCTTGAAATGCGGCGGCGTGATCTCCGGCACACTGGGCCAGGGGTCTGTGGCTGTATTTTCCAAAATCGCGTCAATAATCATCTTTACGGTGCTGTTTGTGGTGCTGCTTATGGTGGCGCTGCGGCTCACCGTGGGGGCCTTGATCGAGAAGCACCGGGAGCGGCCCAAGTACGAGGAGGAGCCGGAACCGGAGAAGCCTGTCAGAGAGGCGAAGCGGCCGCAGGAGACCGTTGCTGCCATCCCGGCAGAAAGCGCCCGGTCCCGGATTGATATTCCGGTGGACGATCCGGTGAATGCTCCGGCACCCAAACCGGAAAAGACTGGCTTTACCAGCTTTTTCCGGCATAAGTCCGATAAGCAGAAAACCCCGGCGCAGGTGGTGGCACAGTCCGGGACTGCGGAACCGGTGGTCAGCGTGATGGAGGAGGGCGATCCCTTTGCCAATGCGCGGGTCCATCCGTCTCCCGCACCGGCTCCGGTGCCTATCGGCCAGCAGCCCCCGGCCAAGGCAATCCCCACCATGGAGCCGGTGGTGGTGTCTACGCCGGCGGAGCAGCCGGAGAATGCCCCGGTTCCTGCCGCAGTAAATACTCCCGCGCAGGGGACGGCGCCTGCTGCCGCACCTGCTGTGCAGGAGCCGCTGACCAAAAAGGCGGCGGCCCAGGCCGTAGCTGCGGAGACAGCTGCGGTTACGGCGGAAATCGCTGAAAATATGGCGGGGAGCGAGGCGGAATACCGCTACCCGCCGGTGAGTTTGCTGCATGAAAATGGCGGGGAGAACCACATGGCTGCCGGGGCGGAGCTGCGGAACAATTCTCGCCGCCTTGCGGAGACTTTGGCCAGCTTCGGCGTGGACGCCAAGGCAGGCGACGTGATCCACGGGCCGTCGGTCACCCGGTATGAGTTTACCTTGGATCAGGGTGTAAAGCTCTCCAAGATCACTAATTTGCAGGACGACATCGCCTTGGCGCTGGGCGCCAGCGGCGTCCGTATTGCCGCCGTGCCTAATAAAATCTCTGTGGTGGGTATTGAGGTGCCCAACAAGACGGTGACGCCGGTGCTGATCCGGGATGTGATCGAATCCCGTGACTTTGTGGAGCATCCTTCCAAGACGGCCTTCGCCTTGGGACGGGATATCGGCGGACGGAATATCATCGGCAATATTGAAAAACTGCCCCATGTGCTGATCGCCGGTACCACCGGCTCCGGTAAATCCGTGTGCACCAATTCCCTCATCATCAGTCTGCTGTATAAGTCTACGCCGGACGAGGTGCGCTTTATCATGGTGGACCCGAAAATGGTGGAGCTGGCCCCCTATAACGGCATTCCCCACCTGTTGATCCCGGTGGTGACAGATCCGAAAAAGGCGGCGGGCGCTTTGCAGTGGGCCGTGTTTGAGATGATGAAGCGCTATAAGACCTTCTCGGAAAACGGCGTGAAGAAGCTGGAGGAGTACAACAAGCTGGCCGCCGTCAGAGAGGATCTGGAAAAGCTGCCCAGCGTAGTGGTGGTCATTGACGAGCTGGCGGACCTGATGTTGGTGGCGGCGAAGGAGGTGGAGGAATCCATCTGTCGTGTGGCCCAGATGGGCCGTGCCGCCGGTGTGCATCTGGTGATCGCCACTCAGCGGCCCTCTGCTGACGTCATCACCGGCCTGATGAAGGCCAATATCCCCAGCCGGATCGCTTTTGCAGTGGCCTCCTCTCTGGAATCCCGGATCATTCTGGACACCACCGGCGCGGAAAAGCTGGTTGGTAAGGGCGATATGCTTTACGCCCCGCTGGGTGAGGGAAAGCCCACCCGTGTTCAGGGCTGCTTTATCTCTCCGGAGGAGATCGAGGACGTGGTGTCCTATGTGAAGGAGACCGGCGAGGCCAACTACTCTCAGGAGGTCATTGCCCAGATCGAGCAGTCCGTCCAGGAGAAGGAGAACAAGGGCAGCAAGGGTGCCTCCGCTGCCGCCGATACGGAAAGCAGCGACGAGGACGAGCTGCTGCCCGCCGCTGTGGATGTGGTGCTGGAAACGGGACAGGCCTCTGTATCTATGCTGCAGCGACGGCTGAAGCTGGGGTATTCCCGGGCGGCCCGTTTGGTGGACCAGATGGAGGAACGGGGAATCGTGGGACCATTTGAAGGCTCCAAGCCCAGACAACTGCTTATCACCCGCGCCCAGTGGGACGAAATGCAGATGGGGGGCGCTCCGGCAGTTGAGGATGCGCCGCCGTTTGACACAGGCGATGAATAACAAAGGCGGCGGGAATTCCCGCCGCCTTTTGTTTGAAAATTAACAGGCTTTTTCCACTTGACAAATGTCAGAAAGTGTCTATAATGAATTTCAAATCGACAAAAGCCATGACAAAGTCAGCCGTTTCAGACCGACCGTCAGCGAGGGGGGACAGTGCAAGCCCCCGGTCAGGAGAGATGGTACGCCGCTTTGGAGCAGCCCGCGAGGAGCGGGACGACCCATCCCCGTTACAGGATGACATGAGATACCCGCGCAGCGCGCGTGCGGGTAAATCAGGGTGGTACCGTGAAGTTTTTTCGCCCCTGACAGGAGTCAGGGGCGATTTTTATTTTCCATTTTGGAGGAGGAAGTCCCATGAAGTTTTCCAGTAAGATCTTGAAGTGCCAGTTATCTCCGGTTCGTAAGTTCAACCCCTGCGCAGATCAGGCAGTTGCCGCAGGCCGGACCATTTACCATCTGAATATCGGCCAGCCGGATGTAAAGACCCCGGAGTCCTTCTATCAGGCGGTCCGGGAATTCCGGGAGCCGACACTGGAATACGCACCTGCCTCCGGCCTGCCCGCCTATATCGACGCTGTGCGGGGCTATTACGCCAAACTGGGCGTGAAGCTGGAGCGGGAGGACATTCTGGCCACCTCCGGCGGCGGTGAGGCCCTGGAATTCATCATGGCCTGTATCTTGGACGATGGCGATGAACTGCTGGTGCCGGAGCCCTTCTACGCCAACTACAATACCTTCACGTTTATGAGCGGCGGCGTGATCCATCCCATTCCCACCTCCGCTGACAACGGCTATCGCTTCGCGGACCGGAAGCTGATCGAATCCCAGATCAACGAGCGCACCCGGGCAATTCTGGTCACCAACCCCGGCAACCCCACCGGTCTGGTGCTGACCCACGAGGAGATGCGGGTCATCGCGGACGTGGTCAAGGAGCATGACCTGTTCCTGGTGGCGGACGAGGTGTATCGGGAATTTATCTACGATGACGAGCCCATGGGTACCTTCTGCGAGATGGAGGACATCAAGGATCATGTGATCGTGGTGGATTCCATTTCCAAGCGGTTCTCCGCCTGTGGCGCCCGCATTGGCTCCATCATTTCCCGGAACCGGGAATTTATGGCCGAGGCCATGAAGCTGTGCCAGGGCCGCCTGTGCACTGCCACCCTCGATCAGGCGGGCGCCGCCGCCATGTACGAGCATGTGCAGCCTTCCTACTTCAAGGAGGTCCGGGACGAGTACAAGAAGCGGCGGGACGCTGTGGTAGAGGAGCTGAACAAGATCCCCGGCACCAAGTTCCATACGCCGGACGGCGCCTTCTACATGATGGTAACGCTGCCGGTGGACGATGTGGAAAAGCTTCAGTATTTCCTGCTGGAGGAATTTGAGGACAACGGTGACACGGTGATGTACGCCCCCGGCAGCGGCTTCTATGCCGATCCCGCCGATGGCCGCAGCGAAATCCGGATCGCCTATGTCCACAACTGCGACTATTTGCGCCGGGCCATTCAGCTTTTGGGCAAGGGCATTGCCGCCTATAACGCAAAGCGAGGCGCCTGATGCTGCGGCACATCGTGATGTGGAAATTCCGCCCCGGCACGGAGGCGGAGCGGGACCTTTTCCTCACTGGCTTGCAGGGGCTTTACGGGGCCATCCCGGAGCTGAAAAGTTGTCAGGTCCTCCGGGGCATGGAGGGCAGCGACTATGACGCTGTGCTGATCTCGGAATTCGCGGATCAGGCGGCGCTGGAAGCCTACAAGAACGATCCCCGGCACAAGGCGGTCTCCGCTCTGTGCAAATCCATCCGGACGGACCGGGCGGCGGTGGACTGTCTGCTGCCGGATCCGGAGGAATAAGCAAAAAACGTCGGCGGTTTCCTTCAAGGTCGCTGAACAGACGGCGGAACACAAGCTGAAAACAGGGAGGATACGGCAATGGCCGTTTATACGGAGACAAAGACCTACCACACCAAGGCCCACATGGGCATGATCGACGTCACAGAGGATTTCCGTCATGCGGTGGAGGAGGCAGCCCGGCAGAAGAATATCCGGAACGGTGCGATCACCGGTTTTACCACCGGCGGCGTGGCGGCGCTGACCACGCTGGAATTTGAGCCGGGACTGGTGGGGCATGACCTGAAGGCTGCGCTGGATGTGTTTTCCCCTTACCGGGACGAAAAGGGCCGGGTGATCCACTATCAGCACCACGACACCTGGCATGATGACAACGGTTCCTCCCACATCAAGGCGCTGCTGCTGTCCCCCTTCATCACGGTGCCCATTGTGGCGGGACGAATGACGCTGGGACCCTGGCAGAATTTGACCTTGGTGGAGTGCGACACCCGGGATCGGGTGCGGGACATCGTGTTTCAGGTCATGGGAGAGTAAGCAAAAAGCGGAACGGATCAGAACGCATCAGCAAGAAAGTCTCGGCTTGCCGGGGCTTTCTTTTTTGGGAAAAGCAGGTATAATAACAGAGAAAGGATGTGGTTTCATGCTGCAATCCACCCTGTGCTATCTGGAACGGGGAGACGCATACCTGATGCTCCATCGGGTGAAAAAGGAACATGACGCCAACCGGGATAAGTGGATCGGCATTGGCGGCAAGTTTGAGGACAAGGAAAGCCCGGAGGACTGTCTGCTGCGGGAGTGCCGAGAGGAGACAGGCCTGACCCTGACAGACTACCGCTACCGGGGACTCGTGACCTTTGTGAATACGGAGTGGCCCACGGAGTATATGCACCTGTTTACCGCTACCGATTGGACCGGAGAACCTCACGTCTGCGATGAGGGGGATCTGGCGTGGATCAAAAAGGCGGAGCTGCTGACCCTGCCCATGTGGGAGGGAGATAAAATCTTTCTGCGGCTGCTGGATTCCGACGAACCGTTTTTCTCCCTGAAATTGTGTTACGCTGGGGATCGGCTGGAAAGTGCGGTCCTGAACGGGAAGCAGGTGGAGCTGTGAAAAAGGTATTGCTGTTTGGGTTTGAAACGCTGCCGGAGATCTTAACGGTGGCGGGTATCGTTCAGCAGTTCGGCGGAGAGGCCGTGCCGGTGGCGAAGGAGAGCTGCGGCCTGACGCTGGATGCTCTGGCCCAAGGAAAGACCGGCGGAAAGAGCGGTGTGCCCATCGGCGGGAAGATGCTGGTATTCTGCGGTTTGGAGCGGGAGTTGGACGGCCTGTTGGCGGCGCTGCGTCAGGCCGGGGTCATATGCCTGAAGGCGGTGCTGACGCCGGACAACCGAAGCTGGACGCCGGGACGGCTTTACCGGGAGCTTCAGCGGGAACACCGGGCTATGGGGAGGGGATAGAATGAAAATCCTGATCTCAGCGTGTCTGCTGGGCCTTCCCTGCCGGTATGACGGCACATCCAAGCCACAACTCTGGGTGGAGGAACTGGCGCGGCGCCACGAGTTGATCCCGATGTGCCCGGAGCAGATGGGCGGTCTGCCCACCCCGCGAAATCCGTCGGAACGGCGGGGGGACCGGGTGGTGATGTGCACCGGGGAGGACGTGACGGAGCAGTACCGCCGGGGGGCGGCGTGTGCCTTGCGGCTATATCAGCTGCTGGGCTGTAAGGCGGCGGTGCTGAAGGAGCGAAGCCCTTCTTGCGGCTGCGGAGCCGTTTATGACGGCACATTTACCGGCACCCTCACCGCCGGGGACGGCGTAACGGCGGCACTGCTGCGGGCACACGGAATCCGTGTGCTGGGAGAGAGTCAGGTTTTGGAGTTGTTGGCGCCAGACGGGGAAAAACCGTAAAAGGCAGGTGAAATGATTCCGAAATGTATAATCATGCCGAAATATGACGAAGCGGAGATGGGAAAAGCCATCTCCGCTTCGATTTTAGAAAATTCAAGGGGTGTCGATGTGGGCGCGGATGCGCTGCATGATCATCTCCAGGGCCACCAGATTGCGGCCGCCCTCCAAGACGATGATGTCGGCAAATTTGCGGCTTGGCTCCACATACTGCTCGTGCATGGGTTTTACCGTGGTGAGGTATTGGGTGACAACAGATTGGAGCGTCCGGCCCCGTTCCTCCACATCCCGCAAAGCACGGCGGAGGATGCGGACGTCGGCATCCGTCTCCACAAAGATCTTAATGTCAAACATATCCCGGAGAGTGGGGTTCTGGAAAATCAGGATGCCCTTTACGATGATAACCTTGGTAGGGAGGATTTCCCGGGTCTCCTCCGTGCGGTTGTGCTCCACATAAGAGTAGACCGGGCAACGGATGGGGCGGCCCTCTTTCAACTCCTTCAGATGCTCGATGAGCAGCTCCGTATCAAAGGCGGCGGGGTGGTCATAATTTACCTTGGCCCGTTCTTCCAGAGTCTTGCCGTCCTGACGCTTATAGTAATTGTCATGGCCGATGACGGTGACTTCCGGGCCGAAATGCTCTTTCAGATGCCGGGTGAGGGTGGTTTTGCCGAAGCCGGTACCGCCGGCGATACCGATCAGGATGGTACTCATGAGGAACCTCCCATTTCATATAAAGTAGCGGGCACGTGGGGTGCGTATTGGTGATGGCAGGCGTATTTTTCACGTTTGGTTGACAGTATATAATTTTATTATAGGTGTCCGATAACATGAAAGCAAGAAAAAGTATGAAATTCCTGTGAAATCGACCCGGCTCTACTTGACTGAATGCACAAAAATCGGTATTATGTAAAGTATAAATTTACGAGAGTCTGATACTGTCGAGTGCGGATACAAGGAGGACCACTATGGCGATGAAGCGCTGTCCCGACTGCGGGGAGAAATACTCCGATACCTATAAGTATTGCCCCTTCTGCGAGGAGGAAGAGGTTTTGCGAAAGGGCAAGGACCGGGGAGGCCGGCGGGCCCGGCAGAGCCGTCATTTCAGCGTGCTGACGCCGATACTGGTGGTGCTGATCCTGATCATGGCGGGGATTTTGCTTTTCCTGCTGCGGGATGACAAAAGTCCTACCGGCCCCAAGGATCCGGTGACGCCTCAACCTGGCGTGGTGACGCCGGTGCAGCCGGATGACAGCACGGAGAAGAATCCCTCGGAACCGGGCGAGATGGAGGAGCCTGAGGACAATACGGATCCCGGCGTGATGCCGGATGAACCGGATACCACCACGCCCATTACACCCACAACACCTACCACGCCGGGCACAATGACCGGCAGTACCGCCACTGTGGTGAACGCCGCTACCGGCGTTAATGTCCGACCGGACCCCAGCACCAGCGGTACGCCCATTGCTTCCCTGAAAAACGGCGACGAGGTGAAGGTGGTGAAGGACGCCGGGAACGGCTGGTATGAGATCACGTTCTCCGGCCCCGGCGGCCGGGATACCACCGGTTATATGAAGGGTGAATTCCTGTCAACCACAGCGGTGACCACTTCCACAGGTGCCTCCGGCACCACCACGGGCACAACAGGTACAACCACGGGTACTACCACAGGTACGGCCGGCAGCACCACAACCACGTCCGGGGCCCTGAAAACCGGCAGCGGTAAGGTGACCAATGCCGGCGGCGGTGTGTTCGTCCGTTCCGGTCCTGGCAAGAGCTACGATTCCATTGCATCCCTGACAAACGGCAGCGATGTGAAGATCGTGAAGAGCGCCGGTGACGGCTGGTATGAGATCACCTTCTCCGGCCCCGGCGGCCGGGATACCACCGGCTACATGAAGGGCGATTATCTGACCAACAGCTGAGCATACGCTTTTCCGACAGCTCCCCGGACGCGGCGCGTTCGGGGGGCTGTTTCCCCATTGCCAAGGTGGGAAAATCATGGTATGATGCAGCTATCGGTCCGCCGGAGGCGGACAGCAGCCGGAAAAAGCGGCTGTACTCTGTGAGAGGAGCTTTGAATTTTTCATGACCACCAAGGAATTTCAGGAGCGGTCCGATCTGCGGATCTTTCTGTCTTATTTCAAACCCCATAAGAAGCTGTTTGTGCTGGATATGGTCTGCGCCCTTACCATTGCGCTGATCGATCTGGCCTTTCCGTACCTGTCCCGCTGGTGTATGTACGAGTTGCTTCCGCAGAACGCATACCGCACCTTTTTCACGGTGATGGCAGTGGCCGCAGCGGCTTTTGCGGTGCGGGGGGTGTTGACCTATATCATCGGCTACTACGGGCACACTTTTGGTATTCTGGTAGAGGCGGACATCCGCCGGGATCTGTTCCGCCACATGCAGGAACTGGATTTCGGCTACTATGACCGCAATCGGACCGGCGCTTTGATGAGCCGCCTGACCAGCGAGCTGTTTGAGATCACGGAGCTGGCCCATCACGGCCCGGAGGATATTTTCATCTCCGGCGTGACCGTCATCGGCGCCCTTGTCATCATGTTTACGATCCAGTGGCGGCTGGCGCTGGTGATCGCCGCCATTCTGCCGGTGTTTTTGATCGTGGTGTGGACCTGCCGCCGGTCGATGAGTCAGGCGTCCCGCCATGTGAAGCAGAAAACCGCCGCCATTAACGCGGGGATCGAGTCCGGTATCTCCGGCATCCGCACGGCAAAGGCCTTCGCCAACGAGGCGGAGGAACTGGAGAAGTTCAATGTCTCCAATGACATTTATAAAACCTCCAAGAAGGAATTTCATAAGGCGATGGGCCGATTCAACGGCGTGATGGAATTCTTCCTGTCCATTCTCTCCGTGGCGGTGATCGCCGCCGGCGGCGTCCTCATTATGCGGGGCGAGCTGAACACCGTGGACCTGATCACCTTCAGTCTGTATATCACAACCTTTGTGAATCCCGTTCGGAAGCTGGCCAACTTTTCCGAGCTGCTGGCCAACGGCACTGCCGGTTTTTCCCGCTTTCTGGAGCTGATGCGGACGGAGCCGGCCATGAAGGACGTGCCGGACGCCGTGGAGCTGACCGACGTAAAGGGACAGGTGGATGTGGACCACGTCAGCTTTGCCTATGAGGGAGATCTGGATGTGCTTCACGATGTGGATCTGCATATCAAGGCGGGAGAGACGCTAGCGGTGGTGGGCCCCTCCGGCGGCGGAAAGTCTACCCTGTGCAAGCTGATCCCAAGATTTTACGATGTGACGGACGGTGATATCCGCATCGATGGACAGGATGTGCGCCACGTGACCCAGCGCTCTCTGCGGCAGCAGGTGGGCGTGGTGCAGCAGGACGTATTTCTGTTTGCTGACAGTATTCTGAACAACATCCGCTGCGGCAAGCCGGAGGCAACCGAGGAGGAGGTCATCCGAGCAGCGCAGCTGGCAGAGATCTATGACGATATTCAGGCCATGCCTGACGGTTTGGAGACCTATGTGGGCGAGCGGGGGACGCTGCTCTCCGGCGGACAGAAGCAGCGGATCTCCATTGCCCGGATCTTTTTGAAAAATCCGCCGGTGCTGATTTTGGACGAGGCCACCTCGGCGCTGGACAGCGTGACGGAGGCAAAATTGCAGGAGACCTTTGAACGGCTTTCCCAGGGGCGGACTACCATCATCATTGCCCACCGACTGTCCACCGTGCGGAACGCGGACCGCATCGCGGTGATCGAGGACGGCCGGGTGGCGGAGCTGGGGCGGCATGATGAGCTGATGGCGAAAAACGGCGCTTATGCCCGGTTGGTGCGGACACAGGAGCTGCGCCATGGATAAGAGCAAGCTGCTGGACCAGTGCGGCGCTCTGGGAGAGGACCGGACGCTGCTGGCCCGGGTACTGGATCGGGCCAAGCAGGCATCAGAGCGGAATATCCCGGCGGCAACGGACTTTTTAAGCCCCGCCCAGCAGGCGCAGGCCGCCGATCTGCTTCATGCGGCGGGAATTCCGGAAACAGCATATATCCGCTGGGGCGGCTATGACGGCGCGGAACGGGCGGTGCTCCTGTTCCTGCCGGATTGGATGGACCCTTCGGACGCCGGAACGTACAGCCCCATCCGGTGTCTGCGGGCGGCCTTCCGGGAGGGAGAGAATCTGACCCACCGGGATTTTTTGGGCAGTCTCATGGGCATGGGGATCGTCCGGGAGAAAATCGGAGATATTTTAGTAGGGCCGGCCAGCGCCGATGTGCTGGTGCTGGATACCGTGGCGGAATTTCTGGCGCAAAGCTGGGAGTCCGCCGGACGGGTAAAGCTGCAGGTGGCGGAGATCGACCCCGGCTGCGTCCACATCCCGGAGATCCGACGGGAGGAACGGCGGGATACGGTGTCCTCCCTGCGGCTGGACGCCGTGTGCTCCACCGGCTTCCGCATGGCCCGGGGCAAGGCAGCGGCACTTATCGAAAGCGGCCGGGTGCAGCTGAACTGGCGGGAGTGCACGAAGCCGGATCGGACGGTTTCCGAGGGCGATACGGTCTCTGCAAGGGGCTTTGGGAAATTTGAGCTGACGGAGGTGGGAGCCTTGACGAAAAAGGGCCGCATCCCCATCACCGTGCAGTGCTATAAGTGAGAGGTGGTTTCTGTGCTGGAATATGAATTTGAACGGGTGGACTGCACCGGCTCCGGCGGGTACAGCTTTTTGGGCGGCGTTGGACTGGCAACAGTGGGCCATCAGGAGATCATCCGGAAATGGGCTGCCGACGGATGGCGGTTTGCGGGCTGGATCCCGGCCACCCAACGGGCAGGCGGCTTTATAGAAACGATAGACCTCGTTTTTGAACGGGAAACCGCGGAAAAGGAGTAAATATGGAACAAAAGCAAATAGACCGGATCAACGAATTGGCGAAGAAGGCAAAAAGCCCCGAAGGGTTGACGGAGTGGGAGGAGATGGAGCGCGCCGCCCTGCGGCGGGAATACATTGATTCCGTGCTGGGCAATTTGAAAGGGCAGCTGGACAATACCTATATCGTGGATGAAAAGGGCAACAAAATAAAATTACAGAAAAAGGGAGAGAAGTAACATGGCGATCCTGTCCAATTTAGAACCGAAGCGGGTATTTGAAATTTTTGAGGAGATGTGCGCCATTCCGCACGGCTCCACCAACACCAAGGCCATCAGCGACTGGTGCGTGGCGTTTGGCGAAAAGCTGGGGCTGGAGCATTATCAGGACGAAGCCAACAACGTGATCCTGATCGCCCCGGCCACGCCGGGCTATGAGGACGCCCCGGCGGTGATCCTGCAGGGCCATGTGGACATGGTATGCGAAAAGGAGGCGGGCTGCGCCAAGGATATGGACAAGGAGGGCTTGGACCTCTTTGCGGACGGCGATCTGGTAGGCGCCAAGGGGACAACTCTGGGCGGCGATGACGGCATCGCCGTAGCCATGGCACTGGCGGCGCTGGAGGACACCACCGTGCAGCATCCCCGGCTGGAGGTCGTGCTGACCACCGACGAGGAGATCGGTATGTTGGGTGCCGCCGTGCTGGATGTGACACCTCTGCAAGGCCGGACCATGCTGAATATCGACTCCGAGGAGGAGGGGATCTTCACCGTGGGCTGCGCCGGTGGCAGCAGCGTGTTCTGCCATCTGCCGCTGGTCCGGGAGAACTTCTCTGGGGAGACGCTGGTAGTGCGGGTGTCCGGCCTGGTGGGCGGTCACTCCGGCGTGGAGATCAACAAGGGCCATGCCAACGCCAATGTGCTGATGGGGCGGCTGCTGCGGGCCATGTCTGCCGTGACGGAGCTGCGTCTGGTATCCGCCGAGGGTGGCAGCAAGGACAACGCCATCCCCACGGCGGCGGCGGCGGTGGTCACCGTGGTTGACGGCAGTGCGGCCCGGAAGGCTGCGGAGACGCTGGCTGCGGAGATGAAGAAGGAATACCGGATCGCGGATCCCGGTCTGACGGTAGCTGTGGAAACGGTGGAGACCAAGAGCCTGCCGATGGACGAAGTGACCACCGGCAAGGCGCTTTGCATGCTGACCTGCCTGCCTAACGGGGTGCAGGCCATGAGTATGGATATTCCCGGTCTGGTGCAGACTTCCTTGAATATAGGCATTCTGAAATGCGGCGACGATGAAATGACGGCGGTGTGCTCCGTCCGCAGCAGCGTAGCCAGCCAGAAGCAGATGGTTCGGGACCGCCTGCGGTGCCTGACGGAGCAGATGGGGGGCCGTGTGGACGTGATCGGTGACTATCCCGCCTGGGAATATCTGCCGGATTCTCCCCTCCGGGAGCGGATGATCGAGGTCTACCGGGAGCAGTACGGCAAGGAGCCGGTGGTGGAGACGATTCACGCCGGTCTGGAGTGCGGCCTGTTGGGTGAAAAGCTGCCGGGACTGGATTGTGTGTCCTTCGGCCCGGACCTGACGGATATCCATACGCCCAGAGAGCGGATGCACATCGCGTCCGTCCAGCGGACGTGGAAGCTGCTGTGTGAGGTTCTGAAGCGCAGCAAGTAAACAGGAAAACAGAGGCAGCCCCGACGGATAGTCGGGGTTGCTTTTTGAGGGCGGATGTGGTATCTTATTTGAAAATGATTCTCAAATTGTAAGGAGACCACTGTGAAAAAACTGTTGATTTGTATGCTGGCACTGGCGCTGCTGGCAGGATGCGCACCGGCATCCGTGCAGGAACCGGAGGATGGAAAGCTGCACATCGTAGCGACTGTATTTCCGGCGTATGACTTTGCCCGGGCCGCCGCCGGAGACTTAGCGGATGTGGAATTACTGCTGCCGCCGGGGACGGAAAGCCATTCCTATGAACCCACCCCGGCGGATATTTTGAAGGTGCAGAGCTGTGACCTCTTTTTGTATCTGGGAGGGGACTCCGACCAGTGGGTAGAAACGATTTTAGAGGCGGCGGAGCCTACGGGCCGGACACTGGCGCTGATCGACTGCGTGGAGACTCTGGAGGAGGAGCACGTAGAGGGGATGCAGGAGGAAGTGGGGCATCACCACGATGAGGACGAGGATGACCATGACCACGACCACTTAGGGACCGTGACGGAGATCGATGAGCATGTTTGGACCGCCCCGGCCAACGCCGCGGCCATCACCCGGCAGTTTGGGGAGGTGCTGGCGGAGTTGGACAGTGCGAATGGGGAACGGTATCGGGCCAACGCAGAGAAATATGCGGAGGAGATCGACACTCTGGACGGCGAATTTCATGCGTTTTTCGACAGCTTGCCGGACCGGACCATGGTGTTTGGAGATCGGTTCCCACTGCGGTACTTTGCGGAAGAATTTGATCTGCGGTACTACGCGGCATTTCCGGGATGCTCCACCCAGACGGAACCGTCCGCCGCGACCATTGCTTTTCTGACGGACAAGGTACGGGAGGAAGGGATTTCGACGGTCTGGTATATTGAGTTTTCCAATCATCTGGTGGCGGACGCCATCGCCGAGGCTGCGGGGGCGGAAACTGCCATGTTCCACACCTGCCACAACGTGTCCCCAAATGAGTTGGCAGGGGGAGAGACGTATGTGACGCTTATGCGGGGAAATCTGGAACGTCTGCGGGCGCATTTGAACGAAAGATGAGAAAACCTGCATAAGGAAAACGAAAAAGCACGGCTTTGCCGTGCTTTTTTTGCGTGAATTTGCAAATGTTAGGGACCGAACAGGAGCCGCACGGTGAGGACGGCGGTCAAAAAGCCGGTGAGATCCGCCGCCAGCGCCGCCGGGACGGTGTGGCGGGTACGGACGATGCCAGCGGAGCCAAAGTAGACGGCGATGGTGTAAAAGGTGGTTTCTGTGCTGCCCAGCATGACGGCGGCCACCCGGCCGATGTAGCTGTCGGGCCCGTGGGAGGCCATCAGATCGCTGGCAACGGCCAGTGCGCCGCTGCCGGATACGGGGCGGACCAGCATCAGCGGCACGGTCTCTGCCGGGATGCCCAGAAGGTTCAGAACCGGGGCGCACAGCTGGGCCAGCGCATCCATGGCACCGGAGGCCCGGAACATACTGACGGCGGTGAGTAAGCCCACCAGAGCGGGGATTACGTGGAGCAGGACGGTGAGACCGTCCTCCGCGCCGCGGGTCAGGGCGGCGTAGACGTTGACCCGGCGCCCGGTGCCGCAGGCGGCGGCTCCCGCCAGCAGCAGGGGGATGATGAGGTCAGAGGGGTTCATGCAGGGCCTCCTTTCCGGCGGGAGAGAAGGCGGGCGGTGAGCAGGCCCACCGTGACAGAGGCGAGAGAACTGATCCAGACGGCGGGCAGAATGTCGAAGGGGGCGGCACTGCCGAAGGCAGCCCGGACGGAGGCCACGGTGGTGGGCAGAAGCTGGATGGAGGCGGTGTTGAGCACCACCAGCAGGCACAGCTCGTCACTGGCAGTGCCGCCGCAGTTTCGGGCCATCCGCCGGGCGGCTTGGATGCCCAGCGGCGTGGCGGCGTTGCCAAGGCCCAGAAGGTTCGCGGAGACATTGGCGGAGACTGCCGCCAGCGTTTCCTCGTCCCGGCTGGCGTTGGGCAGCAGGCGGCGCAGCAGCGGACGGAACAGCGCGGCGATGCGGCGGGACAGACCGCAGACATTCAGAATCTCCATGACGCCGCTCCAAAGGCAGAGGATGCCGGCCATAGAAAGGCTCAGCTCCAGAGCGGACTGGGCACCGTCCAGCGCGGCGGCGGCCACGGCGCTGAGGTTCCCGTGAAAAAAGCCCCAAAGGAAGGAGAGGATTACCAGACCGGACCAGATATAAGACATTGCCATCGTTCGACACTCCCAAGCATTGATTTTGAGAAATGGGTGCACTGCAACTGTATGCGGGAGACGGGCCGGTCATTCTGAAAACGCGGAATTGGAGGTCGTCTCGCGGGACATCTTCAAAAGACAGAACAACTCCTCCGCCTTTTGGCGGAGGAGCTGTTTATGTACGTCAGTTTTCGGATTCTGCCATACGGTAGCCTACACCTACTTCGGTGAAAAGGTATTCCGGTTCGGCAGGATTTTTCTCAATCTTCCGGCGGATGTTGGCCATGTTGACCCGAAGGATCTGGTTGTCGCCGCTGGCCCGGGGCCCCCACAGCTCCTTGATGATGGAATCATAGGTCATCACACGGCCGGCGTGCTTGCCTAACAGAGCGACGATCCGGAATTCGCTGAGGGTCAGCTTGGCGTTTTCACCCCGGACGAGAACCTGATGCTTGTTGTAGTCGATGGTGAGGTCGCCTACGGTGTAGGTGCCCTGCTGGGCAATCTCACTGTTGCCGGTGGCGGTGCGGGTGTGGCGGATGGCCGTCCGCACACGGGCCAGCAGCTCATCGGTGCCAAAGGGCTTGGTGAGATAGTCATCGGCCCCCAAATCCAAAGCGGAGACCTTGTCCTGCTCGTGGGAGCGGGCGGAGACCACCACCACCGGCAGGGTGGACCAGCTGCGGAGCTGGCGCAGAATGTCCAGACCGTCCATATCCGGCAGGCCCAGATCCAGAATTACCAGATCCGGGCAGTGGGAGGAGATCATGGACATGGCCTCGGCTCCGCTGGCGGCCCGCATAGCCTCGTAGCCATTGGCGGTGAGAATGGTGGAGATAAAGCGGGCGATGCTCTTTTCGTCCTCAATGACCAAAATCTTTTCACGGATGTTCATAGGGTTTCCTCCTCGGATAAATCAGTGGAAATAGCGGGATCGGCGGGGGGCATGGGCAGGCAGAAGATAAATTCCGCACCATCCGGGTGGTTATGGGCGGTGAGACGCCCGCCGTGGGCCTTGACCACGGCGCTGCACACCGAAAGCCCCAGGCCCATGTTCCGCTTGCCATCTCCCGTGGGGGGAGAGGCATGGCGGATAGAATAATCGAATAAGTGGGGCAGGAGGGCCGGGGAGATGCCCTGACCGTTGTCTCGAACGGAGAAGGCGGCGAAGTTATCCTCCGTTTTTTCCGCCCTGAGATGGATGGCGGTGGTGGTTTGGCCGTGGATGACAGCGTTTTCAATCAGGTTGGAGAGGACCTGCTCGATGAGGATGGGGTCCATAGGGACCATGAGCAGCTCCGCCGGGACCTCCACAGAGAATTTGATGTCAGGAAGCCGCTTGCGGGCCTTTTGAACGGCTTCCGCCAAAACCTCCTCTACCGGCTCTAATTGCTTATTCAGCTCTGTCCGGTCACTGCCGATGCGGGTGATGGAAAGGAGATTTTCCACGGTGCGGATCAGCCACTGGGCCTCCTGCTTCACATCCTCCAGCAGGGAACGGCGATCCTCTTGGGAGAGGTCGGGATTGTCCAGCACGGCGGAGGTGGAGCCGATGATGGAGGTCAGGGGGGTGCGGATATCATGGGATACGGAGCGGAGCAGGTCGGCCCGCATCCGGATCTTTTCATTTTCCATTCGTAGCTTGTCCAACTGGCGGGTTTTGGTGGTCAGAGCGGAGGTGATGACGGAAACACTGAGAAAGGTCAGGAAGGACAGGGGGTAGCCGGTGATGGTCAGGTTGAAGGCCCAATAGGGAAAGGTGAAGAAAAAGTTGACGGCGATGACGCCCAGCACCGCAGAGAAAAGACCCCAGAAATAGCCGGTGGTCAGGCGGGAGGTCAGCAGCACAGTCAGCACAAAAACCGGCGTGGCGAAGCCAGCGCTGGGGTCCAGCCTCTGCAGTAGGATACAGAAGGCCACGGCCACAAAGAGGATCAGCGCGGTGACAATGAGGTCCCGCATGGAGAAGGGGAATAGGGTGGCCAGGTTGGTCTTGGATTTGGAATTGGGATGAGACATAGGAAGCCTCCTTGCTGGTTTCAGTATAGCAGACGGATCGTTAAATTGTTGCTAAAAATTAAATGGGAGGAAAGAGAAAACGTGCAGAGCTTCGGCTGCGTCTTGAAAAGACGTTGCACAGAGAGATGCACTTTTTCTGAAAATCTGCCGGAGGGATGGAATGGGGGGACGGCTTTGGAGAAGAAACAGGAGGATGGCCGCTTTTGCAGGGCCTATCTGCGGACCATGGATCCGGAGCAGGCTGCCGCAGAAATCGGCAGACGGGACGGCTACGCCATGCTGGGGCAGAAAGGGACCCAACAGAAGCTGGAACGGATGCGCTGCGATGCGGCGGCGCAGCTGAAGCGGGAGGATGTACTGCGGCAGCTGGCACGGCTGGCCTTTGGCCGGGTGGATGATGCGGTGACACTGGCGCTGCGCCGGGGAGAGACGGAGCCGGAGGGCTTGGAGCTGTCGGCTGTGTCTGAACTAAGGGTAACAGAAAAGGGCGTAGAGGTCAAGCTGGTGGACCGGGTCCGGGCGTTAGAGACGCTGTGGAAACTGTTGGAGGCCAGTGAACCCCAGCAGGCGGATCCGCTGCTTCAGGCGCTGGCGGCGCTGCCGGGGGAAACGGGAGACTGGAATGAGAAATGATATGATCCGGTTTTCCCGCAAGCAAAGGCAGGTGCTGACCTGGTGGAGGCAGAACCGTTGGCAGGCCATCATCTGCGATGGGGCAGTCCGCAGCGGAAAGACGTTTTGCATGGGACTGTCCTTTTTTCTGTGGGCCCAGAGTTGTTTTGACGGACGGCAGTTTGCCTTGTGCGGCAAGACGGTGGGAGCACTGCGGCGGAATCTGCTGACGGAACTGGTCCCCTGCCTGCGGCGGATCGGTATGATCGTGCGTGAAAACAGGAGCGCCAATTCCCTGATGGTGGAGTTTGGCGGGCAACGGAATCAATTTCTGCTGTTTGGCGGGAAAGACGAGTCCAGCGCGGCGCTGATCCAAGGGAGCACATTGGCGGGACTGCTGTTGGACGAGGCGGCACTGATGCCACGGTCCTTTGTAGAGCAGGCGGTGGCCCGGTGCAGCGTCCGGGGCAGCAAGCTGTGGTTCAATTGCAATCCGGAGGGGCCGGAACACTGGTTTTACAAGGAGTGGATCGAGAAGGCGGAGAGCCGGGGGGCGCTGCGGCTGCACTTTACGATGGCGGATAATCCCGGCCTGTCGCCGGAGATCCGGCAGCGGTATGAGCGGCTGTATACGGGCGTGTTTTACCGACGGTTCGTGCAGGGAGAATGGGCGGCGGCTCAGGGTCTGGTGTATGACTTTTTCGACCCAGCCAGAGATGCGGCACCGGCGCCGGAGGGGGCCTTCAGCCGGTGGCGGGTATCCGTGGATTACGGGACGGTGAATCCGCTGTCCATGGGTCTTTGGGGGGAACGGGACGGCGTTTGGTACCGGGTAGAGGAGGTCTATTACGATTCCCGCCGGGAGGGACAGCAGAAAACCGACGCGGAGTACGCGGATATGCTGGAGCGGCTGGCGGCAGGGCGGGAGATCCAGCGGGTGATCGTGGACCCGTCGGCGGCCAGCTTCATCGAGACCCTGCGGCAGCGGGGCTGGCGGGTAAAGAAGGCCAACAACGATGTGGCCGACGGCATCCGGGTGACGGCGGATCTGCTGAGGCAGAGGCGGATCGTACTGTGTGATACCTGCCGGGACTGTCTGCGGGAGATGGCGCTGTACTGCTGGGACGAGCGGACCGGAAGAGACGCCCCCCGCAAGGAACACGATCATGCTATGGATGAGATGCGGTATTTTGCCATGGATCTGATGGGGGAGCGGAGCGGGGGGTTCGCTGTGACCAGCGTGAGACGGCAGGCATGATCGTGTTCCGATTTTAATACACGGCATGCCATGGACAGCGCCGAAGCGCCGCCGGGGGCGGAAGAAGCGAGGCGGTGTCGAGGCAGGGCCCCGGCTGGCAGACACGAAGTGGCTGGGAGCCGGTTGGCCCAACGGTGGAGATGCGGTACTTTGCCATGGATCTGTCAGGCGGGGAAAAGGGCGGATTTGCGGCAGTCAGCGTGGCGAGGGGCAGATACCGTTAGGAAATATATAAAATGTTGTACGGGACTGTACACCAAAAGCGGGTGTGGACGGGAGAGTAGGAGACCGATTTCCGAAGGGAGGAGAGGTTCGTTTGAATTTTTGGAAAAGGAGAGGCGATGAAGCGGCAACGGCCCAGACTATGCAGCTGCGGGACCGGGAGCGGCATCCCTATGCGGGGCTGCGGAGCTTTACGCCTCAGCGCGGCGGAGAGCTGCGGCTGTATCAGGCGGTGCGGGAGGCTGTACCGGTGGTGGACGCCGCCGTGTGCAAGCTGATCCGCCTCAGCGGCGGTGCGCTGGTGTTCTGTGAGGATCCGGAGACAGAAAAGCGGCTGCGGGACTTTTTAGAGCGGGTCCCGGCGGGGCGGGGACAGTACGGTATCAACGCCTTTTTGGAGCAGTACCTGGAATCGCTGCTGATCTGCGGCGGCGCCGTAGGCGAGATGGTGCCTGCGGCGGGAAACCGGGATCTGGCGGCGCTGCTGTGCGGACGGATGGACCGGATCGAGCTGAGAGAGGGAGAAAGCCCGCTGGATTTTCAGATTTTCGGGCCGGATGAGCGGGGGCGGATGGCAGCGCTGCCGTATCAGGAGCTGCTGCTGTTCACTCCGCTGCATCCGGAAGCCGAGCACCCCTACGGCGTGTCGCTGCTGCGGGGATTGCCGTTTATGGCGGATATTCTGATGAAGATCTACAACACGGTGGGGGTCAACTGGGAACGGTGCGGCAATATGCGGTTTGCCGTGACCTGCCGGGACGGCGACGGCAATGCCGCGGAACGGGGGCAGCTTCTTGCCAGCGAGTGGAGCCGGGCTATGCAGGATACCAGAAGCGGCAGTGTCCGGGACTTCGTGGCGGTGGGAGATGTGGATATCAAGGTCATCGGCGGCGACGCGCCCATTCTGGACAGTCAGGTGCCGGTGCGGCAGGTGTTGGAGCAGATCGTGGCGAAGACCTCCATTCCGCCCTTTATGCTGGGGCTGAACTGGAACTCCACGGAGCGGATGAGCGCCCAGCAGGCGGACATGCTCACCACAGAGATCACCGCTATTCGACGGACGCTGACACCGGTGGTGGAGCAGATCTGCCGGATGTGGCTGCGGATGCAGGGAGAGACGGCGGCGTTCCGGGTGGACTGGGAGGATATCAACTTGCAGGATGAGGTAGAGGAAGCCAAGGCGGAACTGTACCGGGAGCAGGCGAGGAAGCTGCGAATCGAGAATGACGCGGCGGAAGGAACTAAGTGACGTGCCTTGGCTTCTGCGAGCGTAAGCGAGCCGCGGCGTTGCCGCGCCAAGGGTTTTGCGGAGCAAAACCTTGAAATCGGCGGACCTTGTCTGACGATTTGAGTGAAATGAAGGGGTCCCCGCAAAAGCGGCGCTTTTGTGGGGGGTGCCAAGGCGGAGCTGTACCGGGAGCAGGCGAGGAAGCTGCGAATCGAGAATGACGCGGCGGAAGGTAAAATTGAGGACAGGGCGGCAGGGGCCGCGAAAAAAGCGTGACAGGAGGAAACGGATGCTGACAAAGGAAGAACTGGATCAGATCAACCGGTTCAGCAAGGCGGAGCTGACGGCGGATCAGGTGTATACATTCAGCGTGCGGCTGTGCGACAACGAGGTGGATCGGGATTTTGAGCGGTTTGGCACGGAGGATCTGGAACGGCTGGGAGAGCTGTTTTTGGGAAAGAGCGGGATCTTTGACCACCAGTGGTCAGCCAAGGGTCAGACGGCCCGGATTTACCGGACGGAGGTGGTACGGGAGCCCGGCACCGTGACGGCGGCGGGGGACGAATACTGCTGGCTGAAGGCATGGGCCTACCTGATGCGGACGGAAAAGAATCAGGAGCTTATCACGGAGATCGAGGGTGGTATCAAGAAAGAGGTCAGCGTGGGATGCAGCATGGGACGGAGCGTGTGCTCCGTGTGCGGCGCGGAAAACGGCGCCTGCGGCCATGTGAAGGGTCAGATGTACGGCGAAAAGCTGTGCTTTATGGAGTTGAAGGATCCCAAGGACGCCTATGAGTGGTCCTTTGTGGCGGTGCCTGCCCAGCCCAGGGCCGGGGTGGTGAAGCGGTTCGGCTCCGAGGGGACAGAGCTGCGGACGCTGCGCAAGCAGGCAGAGCTGGGTCAGCGGTATCTGACTGGGCTGCGCCGGGAGGTGGTGCGTCTTGCTATGCTGGCGGACGGGCATCTGGATGGAAAAATCTTCACCAAGGCCGTTGGGAGACTGGATGAGGCGGAATTGCTGGAGTTAAAGAGGGCCTATGAGGCCCAGATCGCGAAGAAATTTCCCGTGGCTCCGCAGCTGCGGCAGCAGGCGGAGACCAAGCGGGAGGATGAAGCGGTGTTCCTTGTCTGATGGGACAAACACAATATGAGGGAGGAAATTGCATGAACGTTTCTTATGAGGGCATCGGCCAGTGGGCCGCCACCTTTGCCTGCGACGGTGTGTCCGCGGGGCAGGTGGTGAAGGTCAGCGGCAGCGGAACAGTTGCCAAATGCGCGGACAATGACGGCTTTGAGGGTGTGGTGTTGTCCGTGGCCAGAGACGGCAAAGCCTGCTCTGTGGCTATGGGGGGCATGGTGACGGTAAGCTACACCGGGGCTTCCGCGCCTGCTGCTGGTTGGAACTCTTTGGCAGCGGACGGCAGCGGCGGCGTGAAGGTCGTTTCTGCCGGCGGCAAGAGCTATCTTGCCGTAGAGGTGGATACCACTGCTAAAACCGTGACCATTGTGCTGTAAGGAGGGGGAGAGAATATGGCTTATCATTATGAAAATCTGAAACTGGAAAAGGGTATGTACAGTCAGAGTGGCCGCAGCTTTGCACAGACGCTGGAAGCTCTGGACCCCAGCGAGAACTACAAGGGCACCTCTCTGGAGGGACTGGACGCCTTCCAACGTCAGCTCAAGCGCTTTGACATCAAGGTGAAGGGCGCGGGCAGCGATAGAGTGGAGAAGTTCTTCTGGTCTACGGAGTCCGCTGTGCTGTTCCCGGAATTCGTGTCCCGTGTGGTGCGTCAGGGTATGGAGGAGGAGAGCATCCTGCCGGATATCACCGCCACCGTTACCAATTTTGACGGTATGGATTACCGTTCCATCGCATCCACTCCTACGGAGGAGGAAAAGAAGCTCAAACGTGTGGAGGAGGGCGCGCAGATCCCCCAGACCACCATTCATACCCAGGAGAATCTGGTGCGGCTTCATAAGCGGGGCCGTATGCTGGTGGCTCCCTATGAGGCCATCCGCTTCCAGAGACTGGACCTGTTTGCCGTGACGCTGCGGCAGATCGGCGCGTACATGGGCCGGATGCATCTGGAGGACGCCGTGAAGGTACTGAAAGACGGCGATGGCAACAACAATGCCGCCAAGGTCTATGAGGTGGGCAGCAATCCCATCGGCGGCAGCAAGGGTGCTCTGAGCTATGACGTACTTCTGGACTTCTGGGCGCAGTTCGATCCCTATACCATGAATACCATGCTGGTGAGCAATGACATGATGCTGGCCATGCTGAAGCTCAGCGAGTTCCAGAATCCCAATACCGGGCTGAATTTCCAGGCCACCGGTAAGCTGACCACTCCTCTGGGGGCCAAGCTGCTGCGTTCCAGCGCCGTGCCTGCCGGGACCATCATCGGTCTGGACAAGAACTACGCCTTGGAGCAGATCTGCGGCAGTGAAGTGGTGGTGGAGTATGACAAGCTCATTGACCGCCAGCTGGAGCGGGCAGCCATTACCTCGGTTTCCGGCTTTGCCAAGCTGTTTACCGACGCGGCCAAGGTGCTGAAGGTCTGAGCTTGTCCACCGCACCGGGATTCCCGGTGCGGTGAAGCGGAAACGGAAGGGGAGTGACCTATGGAGATAACGGCGGCCGCATTAGCGGCGGAGCTGTGCGGCGCCTCTCAGGAGGACCCGCTGCTGGCGGTGCTGTGTGAAGCGGCGGAGGCGGCTTGGGAGAGCCGCCTGGACCCCGGTGTGACGAAGGAGGACTGCGGCGGCGCGCTGCGGTGCGCGGCGGCGTTCATGGCGGCGGCGGACTACATGGGAAAGCGGTGCAGGGCGGAGTCCTTTACCGTGGGTGAGGTGACTGTACGGCAGAGCGGCGGTCAATCCGCGGCTGTGATGGCGGAGACCTTGCGGCAGACGGCGGAGCGGCTGATGCGTCCCTATGCCGCCTCCGGGGAGTTTTGCTTCAGGGGGGTGCGGGGATGACCGGCGTGATGGGGGAGATCCTGGAACATTACGGTCAGACCGTAACGCTGCGGAGCAGAGACGGCGAGAAGTCCGTCCGGGCCTTTATCCAGCCTGCCGCTGCTCGGGATGAGACAGTGCCGGGAGAGCAGACGTCCATCGGCTGGATAGACGAACGGCTGTGGCGGTATACCGGGCTGGAGGAGGTCCAGCCGGGGGATACCGTCATTTGGAGGGGACGAAGCTTTCGGGTGCGAAGCAGCCGGGAACACGCCCTGTCGGACGAGATCAATCACTGGTGGGCCCTGCTGGAACCGGAGCGGAGGGCAGCGGAATGAAGGAATTGTCACAGATCCGCATGGCGGTGCTGGACGCCCTGCGCGGGGCCGGGATTCAGGCTATGGAGGTGTTCCCTGAGAAGCAGGCCATGGCGTACAGCGGCGTGGTTGCGGCGGTGGGTGTCGGCGCGGCCAGCGGAAAAACGGCGGGCTTCTGCCATTATTTAGGAGAGATGAAGGACCCGGAGACTCAGGCGGTCCGGGAACGCTACGGCAAGGAGCTGTTCGGGCAGATCACCGTGGAACTGCGGGCGAATCGGGCGGCGGACTGCGAACGCGGCTGCGAAACGGCCACCGAGGTGCTGCTGGGCGGGCTTCCGGAGGGAGTCCGCACCGGGGAACTTACCTGGGAGGCCATTTGCTGGGAGAAGACCACGGGAATGTTCCTGCGGCGGGGCGTTCTGGAATGCAGAGCCCTGTTTCTGACGGAGAGCGCCGTGGAGTCCGGAGAATTTCTGGATTTCCGACTGAAAGGAGTTATGAGCGAGTGAGTGAGATGAGACATGAGCGGCCGGGGGTCTACTCGGTGTATGACGCGTCCAGCGTGACGTCTGCCGGTCGGGCGGCCAAACGGATCGGCGTGGCGGCCCTGGCCGTTAAGGGAACGGCCAATACAGCGGTGACACTGACTGGTTATGGCGCCGGTGTGGAGGCCTTTGGTGAGGACGGCGCTGACACGCCGGGCATGAGCACACTTTTGAAGCTGCTGTTCGCCAACGGCGCATCCACGGTTTACGCGGTACGGGTAGGTGCAGGCGGGGGATTGGAAGCTTATCAGGCGGCGTTTGCCGCCCTGGCTAACTGCGATGTACAGGTGGTGGTGTGCGACAGCAGCGAGCTGACCATCCAGAAGGCACTGAAAACCGCCGTGGAAACGGCATCTGCGGCCAGAGGGGAGCGGATCGGCGTCATCGGCGGCAGCGGAGATACGGCGGCGCAGTTGGTGACCAGGGCGGAGGCCATCAACAGTGAGCGAATGGTACTGGTTGGCCCGGATATGAAGGATGAGAGCGGCAAAGCCCTTTCCGGTGTGTTTGCCGCGGCGGCGGTGGCAGGTGCTATTGCCTGCGGCGCGGACCCGGCAGTACCCCTGAACGGGGCGGAGCTGTACGGCATCGGCGGTTTACAGAGCGTTTACAGTGACAATGACATTGACCTGCTGGTTCAAGGCGGCGTAACGCCACTGGAGGACGTAGGGGGCGTGGTATCCCCGGTGCGGGGCATCACTACCCGGACAAAAACCGGCAGCGCCGCCGACAGTACCTGGCGGGAACTGACAACCGTCCTGATTGCCGACGATGTGATCCCTGCGGTGCGGTCTGCCCTGCGGAGCAAGTTTGCCAGAGCCAAGAACACCGCTCAGGGCCGGGGGGCTATCCGGGCACAGACCATTGTGGAACTGGAAAAGAAAAAGGACGCACAGATCATCGAAAGCTACGGCGAGGTGGCGGTGACGGCCGCAGCGGACGATCCCACGGTGTGTCTGGTGGAGTTCAGCTTTGCTGTGGCACATGGGTTGAACCAGATCCGCCTGACGGTGCATCTGACGGTTTAAGGAGGGACGGATATGAAGGGATTTCCCACCAGTGCGGACATTTATCTGGAATTGGACGGGCGGAAGATCGCCGTGGTGCAGAGCTACCGGGCCAAGGCAGCCAAGTCCAGCAAGAATATCGAGGCCTTCGGCGAGAGTGAGCCGGTGGCAACCATTGAGGGGCAGAAGAGCTATACCGTGGAGCTGACCCGACTGTACGCCACGGATACGGCCATTTCCGACGGCATCGACTTCTATAATCTCACGGATTTCTCTCTTGTGATCTGCAAGCCGGACCGCAAGGTCATTTACAGCGGCTGTGAGTGGAGCGGCATTCAGGAGGACGGGGAGCTGAACGCCACCGTGGCGGAACGGGTGACGCTGACGGCGGCCCGGCGCATCGAGACTACCGCATGAGGACAGTGGACGCTCTGAAGCCGCTGACAGCGGGGAAGTTGCTGGAGCTGTGGCGGTACTATCGGGAGAGGGTGGAAGATCCGCTGGAACGGACGCTGCTGTGCAACGCCGCCATTCTGCGGGATAGCTGCTATTGTCAGGGAGAAGCGATTTACGGAGATGAGCTGGAGGTCTTGCGGGACCTGACGCCCGGCGAAATGGAAGACCTTCTGCTGCGGCTGGCGGAGGGAGAAGCGCTGCCGGAGGAGCGAGGCGGCACCTTCGACCTTCAGCGGTTTGCGGATATGAAGGGGGAATGAGCCGGTGGACTATTTATGGGAGCTGCGGCGCCGCCAGCAGGCAGCGCTGAACCGTCTGCTGACCGGCAGTCCCTCCAAAGAGGAGACCACGGCGGAGGAGGAAGTTCTCCGCCGTGCTGCAGAGGGGGCTGAGAAAGCGCCTGCTGGACAGGAGAAGGGGATCTCCCGTCCAACGGCGGAACAGGGAAAGCTGATTGGTCAGGCGGAAAGCGGTGAAGCACTGTCATCGGCAAAGCGGAAAGCGTGGGACAGAGCGGAAGCTGATGACAGACTGCTGGATGGGCTGACGGCGCAGGCAGAAGAATTTCAACAGGCCCGTCGGGCGGATGCCCTTTGGCGGAGTGAGACGTTTTCTGCGGGGACCCTGCCGGGGTTACTGATGGCGGAAGGAAGCGGGGCGGCGATGGAGGCAGAGGACATCTCCCGGGCTGTTCAGCGGGACGCACGGCGGTATGACGGCGGATTTACCATGTTTTAAGAGGGAGGAATGGCATGAGATTATCCTCCATGCGCTATAAAAATTACACCTGGCCACACAATCCGGAGACCTTTGTAGTGGAATACCGGCGGCAGATGGCGGCCTATAAGGTACCATTGGGCGGCTGCGTTTTGCAGGATCTGGGCGTAAATTGCCGGATCCTGCGGGGAGAAGGTGAGTTTGCGGGGCCGGGGGCCTATGAGGAATTCAAAGCACTGGCGGCGGTGTTTCAGGAACCGGGAGCGGGGATGCTGACGCATCCCGTGTGGCGGACGGACCGGGCGTATTTCGTCTCCCTGTCCGTGACGGAGGAGCCACGGCCGGACTATGTACGGTACAGCTTTGCGTTCTGGGAGGATGACAGCGGCTATGATGGTGGCCTGACGGAAAACAATGACAGCAGGACGTGGCCGGGGAGCGGCTTGGCGGCGTCTGAAGAGACCCATGGAGCCGGGCGGGTATACACCGTGAAGCGGGGGGATACCCTGTGGGGCATTGCCCGGCGCTGTGGCGTGACTTTGAGCAGCCTGATCGCTGCCAATCCACAGATCAAAAATCCCAATCTCATTTATCCAGGGAATGAGGTGAGGCTGCCGTGACAGGACGGATCTTTACGGCAGACCATCATGTCTATGATCTGCCGCCGCTGCTGAGTTGGAACGTGAGACATACGGGGACGGTGCCCTGCGACAGCTGGTCCGTGACGGCGGTGTATCAGCCGGAAATGCTGACAGTGCTGCGAATGGCGGCGGGTTTCGCCGCCATTGAGAATGGAATGACACAGTTACGGGGAATCGTGGACGAATATACCGTGGAACTGGGCAGCAGAGGGATGACGGTGACACTGTCCGGCCGGGGATACGCCGCACGGCTGTTGGATAACGAGTCCCGGCCTGTGACCTATGAGCAGGTGACGCTGCGGGAACTGATCCGCTGTCACGCGGAGCCTTATGGCATTTCCTGCGAGGCTGCGGTGGATCTGAGGTCCACGGTGCCCTATACCGCTGGGGTGGGGATCAGCCAATGGAAGGTGATTTCGGAGTTTTGCCGGACCTATGGAGGCTTCCTGCCTCGGTTTGCCAAAACCGGAGAGCTGCTGGCAACACCGGAGCAGGACAGCGGAAAGAGAATCATCCTTGACAGCGGCAGTCCGGTGCTGAATTGCCGGATCCGGGAGGATCACTATGGCGTGCTGACGGAGGCGCTGGTCATCGACAAGCGGCAGAATGTCAGCTACTCTGTGAAAAATCCGGAGATGATCGCCAAGGGCGGCCAGTGCCGCCGGGTGATCTATACGCCGGGGCGGAGCACCTGGGATGCCATGCGCTATACGGGAGAATACCAGATCCAACAATCCAAAAAGGAGGAGCAGGCGGTGACGGTAACGCTGCCGGGGAGCTTTGACGCATTTCCGGGGGATCGGGTGACGGTGAGACTGGAAAAGCTGGGCCTTACCGGAAATTACCGGGTGGCGGAGACGGAAAACCGGTTTTCCGCCAGAGAAGGAGCCGTGATGATCTGGACATTGAAGGAGTGTGGTTGAAATGTGGCTGGCACAGAGCATGAAGCAGGCGGTCCCCACGGCGGATGCCGACCAGGGGATCTCTACCATAGTGGGAGATCAGATGGGAGTGGTGACCCGGGGCGAAGTGCGGCAGTTACCCATCTACGGTCCGGGCGGTTATGTGTGGCTGCCGGAGAGCGGGGCTTCCGTGCTGGTCATTAAGGGCGGCCCCGGCGGAGAGGAGCAGTGTGTCTGCGGCGGTAAACAGGCAGAGGTTCCAAAGGGGATGCAGCCGGGGGAGGTCTATATTTACGGTCCGAAGGGCAGCAATGTGTATTTGCAGAAGGATGGGACTATTGAACTGACAGGGCGAATATCCATCAGAGGACAGCTTCTTGTTAACGGGGAACTCTATAAACCCTGTACTTGCGGAGGAGGACTGTAATGCTGATGCTGGTGAACGGCGATTATGTGCCGCAGGGAAACGGATTGCGGTCAGCGAAGGGAGACGAGGCAGTTTTACAGCGGATGCTGATGAAGCTGACTGCCCGGCGGGGGCAGTTTCCCTTTATGGAGGACTTCGGCAGCAGACTGTGGACTTTGGACCGGCTGCGTCCTGCGGAACGGCAGGCTGCGGCGGAACAGTATGTACTGGAGGCCCTCCGGGATGAGCCGGGCCTGACGGTAGAGCAGGTGACGCTGGCGGAGAACGGCGGAAAGGCGTCCCTGACGGTGAACGCCGTCAAAGACGAACGCCGATTGACGGCGGAGGTGGCCTTGGGGCAGGAGGGAGTGACGATGTGAGAGCGACGGAGACAATCTATCGGGAAATGCTGTCGGCCTACGCCAAGCGGCGGGGCGGACAGCTTCAGGAGGACTGCGACCTGTCGGTGCGGCTGTGGGCGGCAGCGGCACAGATCCAGGCGTTGGAGGCACAGGCGGAATGGGTGCTGGGGCAGAGCTTTCCACAGACAGCTGCAGGGGTCTATCTGGACCGCCACGGAGCCATGCGAGGTATCGTCCGACAGGCACCCAGCAGGGCGACCGGTCAGTTGACCTTTCGGCTGTCCAACGCACAGACCGGCGCGGTGAGCGTGGAGACCGGAACGGTGTGCATGACGGAGGGAACTGTCCGGTTCCGGACTATGGAGCCGGGGACGATCCTGGCTGGGGAGATTTCGGTGACCGTGGCGGCGGAGGCCGTGGAGGCTGGCAGTAGCGGGAACGTGGGAGCCGGAACCGTTCATGTGCTGACGGCGTGTCCCGTGGCGGTGACGGCAGTCACCAATGAAAAGGCATTTACGGGCGGACTGTCGGAGGAAACGGATGAGGAACTGCGGCAGCGGATTTTGGACAACTTTCAGCGGCTGCCCAATGGAGCCAACGCCGCGTGGTATGAGCTGACCGCCTGCCGTCACGAGGGTGTGGCGGCGGCCAAGGCGGTGGGAAAAGCCCGGGGCGCCGGGACAGTGGATGTGTATGTATCGGCACCGGATGGTATTCCCTCGGAGAAGTTGCTGACAGAGCTTCAGACGGTTTTTCAGAAAAGCCGGGAGATCGCGGTGAACGTGCAGGTAAAAGCGCCCACGGCTGCGACAGTGAACGTGGCGGTGACGGTAAAAACGGCGGAAGGGACGGATTTTGCCAAGGTGAAGACTGCGGTGGAGGCTGATCTGGCGGAGCAGTTCAACGGAAAGCTGTTAGGCAGGGGCGTGAAGCTGGCGGAGCTGAACAGCAGGATCTATGCTCTGCCGGGTGTAGAGAACTGTCATATTACGGCCCCGTCAGCTGATCTGGAGGCCAATGACACGGTGCTGCCGGTATTGGGGACGGTGACAGTGACAGAGGAGGCGTGAGGCGTGTGTATGAGCAGTATTTGATTCGCCTGTTGGCCCCCTTGGGCCTCTACGATCTCCGAGCACCCCATAACGGCGGCGAGTTGGCGGCGCTGGGCGGGGAGCTGGACAGCGTCAGTGGGCTGGTAGAACTGGTGGAACGGGAAAGCCTGCTGGCCACGGCGGAGAGCGAGGGCCTTGACCGCCGGGAGGTATTGTTTGCTCACAAGCCTGCGGCCGTGACCCAAGAGGACCGCCGGGAGGCCATCGCCGCGCTGCTGCGGATCAGCGAGGACAGCCTGACACCGGAGGCCATCAACGATACTCTCACCGGCTGCGGCATCCGGGCCAGAGCGGAGGAAAAGGCGGACGGTAGCCTGCGGGTCGTATTTCCCAGAACTGCCGGTGTGCCGGCGGAGTTCGACCAGATCAGGAAGATTATTTTAGATATTCTACCCTGTCATTTGGAGGTGGAGTTCTACTTCCGCTATCTGACTTGGGCAGAATGTGAAGCGGCAGAATATACATGGGATGAGGTGGAGACGGCACAGCATACCTGGGAGAGCTTTCAACTGGCGGTGCCGCCGGAGGAATGAGACATGAGTGAGATCATAACCGCCGCCATCACCGGCTGTGTGACGCTGCTGGGGGTGCTGTTGAGCAACCGGGCGGCCCAAGCGGTAACGGATGAGAAGCTCACGGAGCTGACCCGGGAAGTCCGGGAGCACAATCATTTCGCACGGCGGGTGCCGGTGGTGGAGGAACAGATCCGGGGCATGGACCGCCGGTTGGAGCAGTTAGAGCGGGGACAGCGGCGTCAGCCAATCTCTTGAGATGGCGGACAGAGAGGAGAGTAAGGATGGACATTTCGGCATTTGGTATGGCAGGCGTGGCGGCGATCACGGTGATCTGCTACCTTGTGGGTTGGATCGTTAAGGTGTCCGGTCTGGATAACAAGTGGATCCCGGTGATCGTGGGTGTCTGCGGGGGGATCTTGGGCGTTGTGGGAATGCTGGTCATGACGGATTTTCCGGCGGCGGACCCGCTGACCGCCGCTGCGGTGGGAATCGTCAGCGGCCTCGCGGCCACAGGAGTGGATCAGATCAGCAAACAGATGAAGGACTGAGGGCGGAAAGGAGCGCGAAGATGGAAAAGATGTTTGAGAAAATCATCAGCGAGGGGAAAAAGTCCGGCAAGAGCATTGAAGAGATCAATGCCGAGCTGAAGGCGGCTGGGGCCAACTTCCACTTGAATCCCGACGGCGGCGTGGCCGGTTGGACCGATGCAGAGATGGAGGAGGGCTTTATCCCTGCGGAAGAGGAACCCAAGGAGGCCCGGCGTACCTTGGATATGCGCCGCAGAATGGAATTTGCCGGGACTGAGCAGATCCAGTGGATCCCCGGCGGCAGGTTTGCAGTCAGTTATGACGAGGACGGCTACGCCAAGAGCGCCGTCCGGCTCCATGACTGATGTATTTGCCTGCGCCAGAGCGCAGATCTATTACAACATCAAACGGAAACCTCTGGCGCAGGTGAAGCGGGAGACCGGATGCAGCCACATCATCAACGGCTATTTGTTTAACGGCAGCTTTCAGCCGGTTGGCTGGACGGTGATCGACGGCAAGGTCATCAGTCGGGACGCCTATCAGGACTGGGGAATTTCCATCGGTTCTGATGGGAAGCCCCAGATGCTGACGGATCGGGGCGGCAGTTTTCTTTCCGGGGTGCCTCTTTTGAAAAATGGGGCGAAGCTGGAGCGAAGCCTGACGCCGGATGTGGCCCGCTCCGCAGCCCGGACAGCTGTGGGCTGGATGCCGGATGGACGGATCTGCCTGTGGTGCGACAAGACCAGCCTGACCCGGGAGCAGCTTCAAAACAAACTGCTGGGCCTGGGCGTGGCGGATGCGCTGATGTTGGACGGCGGCGGTTCCACCCAGGGATTTTTTCCCTCTGGTAAGGTGGCCAGTTCCCGAAAGGTGCCGACGATGGTCCTGTTTTGGGAAGAGACCAAACAGGAGAGGAACGCGGACCTGAACTGGGCAGGAAAATCTGGGATCCTGACGGAGGTTCAGCTTGCGGAGCCGGAAAAAGCCGTTACCCGACGGGAATTGGCGGAAATTCTGCATCGGCTTCAAAAATAAATTCAAAAAATCGGGGAGGCTTTTATGAAAGTTTCCCCGATTTTTTGCTTGAAAGCCAGTGCTTGACAACAGAGCGGAGCGGGGTATGATGAGATTATATCTTGCAAAGGGGAATGTACTATGACCAGAACAATCGGAATAAGAGTAATCTGTGTGGCGGCGGCAGTGATTTTGGCGCTGGCTTCCATATTCGGCGTGGCCAAACTCACCACGGATCCGGCCTTTTACCAGAAGTCTATCGCCGCACTGGAGGAAAAGCAGGAGACGGTTTTGGAACTAACGGCGGCCTCCACAGCAGCATCGGCGGCGATCACGCTGCTGCCCGGCGACACGGCTACGCCGATCGCGGACAAGCTGGCGGATCTCAGCGGCTATTTTCTCATCGTGCTCTGCGCCATTTTTCTGGAAAAATATTTGCTGACCATCACCGCCGCTGCGGCATTCAAGGTCCTGATCCCGGCGGCCTGCGCCGCCTTTGCAGCCGCGGCACTGTTCCCCCGCCTGCGGCGGACGGCAGGGGCGCTGGCGTGGAAACTGGCATTGTTCGGCGTAGCGATCATGCTGGTAATCCCGGTGGGGATCCGGGTCAGTGACCTGATTGAGGATACCTATCAGGCATCCATTGCGGCTACTATTCAGGAGGCCAAGGAGGCTACGGATACCATTCAAAGCAGCCAGAATGAAGGCTCAGCAACGGAACAGAGCGGTATTTCCGGATTCTTTTCCAAAGTGGCGGACAGCATTACCGGTGCTGCGGCCGGTGCGGTGGAGAAGCTGCGGAATGTGCTGAACCGCTTTTTGGAGGCCCTGGCAGTTATGCTGGTGACTACCTGCCTGATCCCGATTCTGGTGCTGCTGTTTTTTGTGTGGCTGGTAAAACTCATTTTGGGCGTGGAACTGCCGCCGCTGGGAATGCCCCGCCGCTCTGGTGAGAAAATCGGCGGAGGAGAGATTTGACATCCGGTTGCAATTCCGGCAGATCTGTGGTATGTTAAAAAAACGGACCGCATGGAGCGGAACGTAAACGAAAACGCTCAAAGAAAGTTGAGGATCACCTATGTCAAACATTACAAAAACCGCCATGATCACCGTTTGCGGACGGCCCAACGTGGGCAAGTCCAGCCTGACCAACGCGCTGGTGGGCGAAAAGGTCGCCATCGTTTCCAACAAGGCCCAGACGACCCGGAACCGGATCTACGGCATTGTGAATCGGGAGGACACCCAGTACATTCTGCTGGATACGCCGGGACTGCACAAGCCCAAGTCCGCTCTGGGGGATTACATGGTAAAGGTCGTGACCTCCAGCCTCAGCGATGTGGACTGCGCACTGCTGCTGGTGGAGCCCATCCCCCATGTGGGAGGACCGGAGAAGGCGCTGATCGACCGCATCCGGGAGGAAAAGATCCCCTGCATCCTGTGCATCAACAAGATCGACACTGTGGAGCCTGCGGAGCTGCTGCCGGTGATCGCGGCTTACAACGAGGTGTGGGACGGATTTGACGCCATCATTCCCATTTCTGCCCATAAGGGCGGCGGTCTGGACGATTTGATGCATGAATTGCAGAAATACGCCCAGGAAGGTCCTCAGCTGTTCCCGGACGGAGAGACCACCGACCAGCCGGAACGGCAGGTCATGGGCGAGCTGCTGCGGGAAAAGCTGCTGCTGTGTCTGGATAAGGAGATCCCCCACGGCACCGCCGTGGAGATCACCAAATTCTCCGAGCGGGATTCCGGGGTGGTGGACGTGGACGCCACAATCTATTGCGAAAAGGCCAGCCACAAGGGCATCATCATCGGTAAGCAGGGTGCCATGTTGAAGAAGATCAGCTCTCTGGCCCGGGCGGATATGGAAAAGTTCATGGGCACGAAGGTCTATCTCCAGACCTGGGTGAAGGTCAAGGAAAATTGGCGGGATAACCTGAACTATGTGCGGAGCATGGGTTACCGGGATGAATAACAACAAAGGGCCGGGAAGGATATCATCCTTCCCGGCCTTTTTTATTTGCTGCTGGTCAACTGCCCCAAAAGCGGCTCAAAGTCTACGCCATCCTGCTCTGTGAGTCCCTCGGCCAAGGTGCGCGCAATGCAATCACGGACAAAATCCGCAGCGGCTTGGGCGGCCTGAAAAAGGGGAACACCCCTTGCCACCCCTCCAGCGAGGACGCTGGCGAACAGGTCGCCGGTGCCGGAAAAGTCCTGCGGCTCCCGGGGAGTCTGTACAGCTTTGCTCTCGCCGCTGTCACGGTCAAAGCACAGGGCTCCGGTCTGTCCCGGCTCCGAAGAGTAGCCGGTGAGCACCACAGACCGCCGTCCACCCACACTTAACCGGCGAACCACCTCGTAGGCGTCGGTCCGCTGAATTTCCTCATAGGGACGGTCCAACAGCAGCGCCGCCTCCGTCAGATTGGGGGTGATCACATCCGCATTTTCTGCCAGCGCCCGCATTCCCCGGCACAGATCCGGCGTGCAGGTGCGGTAGGCGGTGCCGTGATCGCCCATGACGGGGTCCACGATGACGGCGGTGCCAGATTTCTTGAACGTATCAAAAAACCGTGCCACGGTGTCCACCTGATCGGCACTGCCTAAAAAACCGCTGTAAATGGCATCAAATTGCAGATCCATAGCGGCCCAGTGATCCGCGATACGGCCCATTTCCACCGTCAGATCCAAAAAGGTATTGCCGGGAAAACCGGTATGAGCGGAGAGCAGGGCGGTAGGCAGGGGGCAGCATTGGCAGCCCATGGCGGAGAGTACCGGCAGGGCAATGGTCAGCGAACAGCGGCCAAAGCAGGACAGATCGTGAATGGCAGCGATGCGGGGTGTGGACAAAGCGATCCCTCATTTCCATGCGAATAATTTCAGACCCCATTGTACCGCGTAAATTCTTCTTGTTCAAGAGGAAAAACTGTGCTATACTCTATGAGATCAAATATACGGCACGCGCCTGTGATGGAATTGGTAGACATGCGGGATTTAGGTTCCCGTGCTTTCAGCGTGTGGGTTCGAGTCCCTTCAGGCGCACCAAAGCGGACCACCATGACGAAAAGTCATGGTGTTTCGTTTTATACGAGCTTCATACAAACGGACAAAAAGGAGGATGGCAAACGCCATCCCCCTTTGCTGCACGATTCAGAAAAACTTAAACGCGCTTCCAGCTGGCGCCGTCCTTGGTGTCCACGATCTCGATGCCCTGAGCCTTCAGCTCATCGCGGATGCGGTCGGCCTCCGCGAAGTTCTTGGACTTCTTGGCCTCGTAGCGCTGCATCACCAGCGCGTCGATGGCGGGATCGCCCTCGCCGGTGACGGTGTAGCCGCCTTCGGCCTTGGCGGTCTGGGCCTTGGCATTGGCTTCCCGCATCGCTGCGGCCTTTTTCAGCAGGGACAGGCTCAGTACCTGATCGTAGCTGCCCAGAATGGCCAGCTTGGTGGCGTCATTGGTCTTGGCCTTTAAAGCATCATACAGAGCGGTGACGCCCATGGAGGTGTTCAGATCGTTGCCCATCTGCTGGAGGAATTTCTCCTTGTACTCCTTGAGAGCAGCTTCATCCACGGTGCCATCCTCTGGATTCAGGGCGGCGATCTTGGCGATCAGCTTGCCGTAGGCGGCTGCGGCGTTGTCCAGATTCTCCCAGGAGAATACCAAAGCCTTGCGGTAGTGGCTCTGGAGGCAGAAGAAGCGGTAGGACAGAGGATCATAACCCTTTTCCTCCAGCAGGGACACGGTGAGGAACTCGCCCTTGGACTTGCTCATCTTGCCGTGGTTGGTGTTCAGGTGGGCCACATGGAACCACTGGGGGCACCAGGGATGACCCAGATAGCTCTCAGACTGGGCAATCTCGTTGGTGTGGTGGGGGAAGGCGTTGTCAATGCCTCCGCAGTGGAGATCCAGATACTCGCCGTTGTACTTCATGGAGATGCCGGAGCACTCAATATGCCAGCCGGGATAGCCCACGCCCCAGGGGGAGTCCCACTTCAGGGCCTGATCCTCAAACTTGGACTTGGTGAACCAGAGGACGAAGTCGTTCTTGTTCCGCTTGTTGGTGTCCTCTTCTACGCCCTCACGGACGCCGACAGCCAGATCCTCCTCGTTGTGGTCATTAAAGATATAATAACGCTGGAGCTTGCTGGTGTCGAAATAGATGTTGCCGCCGGCAGGATAGGCGTAGCCGGTGTCCAGCAGCTTGGTGATGATCTTGATATAGTCATCAATAAGGCCGGTGGCGGGCTGCACCACGTCCGGGCGTTTGATGTTCAGCTTGCGGCAGTCATCAAAGAAGGCATCGGTATAGTACTTGGCCACCTCCATGACGGTCTTGTGCTCCCGGTGGGCGCCCTTGAGCATCTTGTCCTCGCCTTCGTCAGCATCAGAGGTCAGGTGGCCCACGTCCGTGATGTTCATGACACGGTTGACGCTGTAGCCGGAATAGCGCAGGAACTTTTCCAGCACGTCCTCCATGATATAGCTGCGGAGGTTGCCGATGTGGGCGAAGTGATACACCGTGGGGCCGCAGGTATACATTTCCACATGGCCGGGGGTGTGGGTGGTGAATTCAGCTTTCTTATGGGTAGCGGAGTTGTAAAGATACATAACATTCATCCTTTCCGGGTATTTGTTTGACGCGGACACGGGACGAAAAAAACGCCTCCCGCGCCGGTTTGGCACGAGAGGCGATCAAAAAACCGCGGTTCCACTCTCATTTTTCACTCAAGGCCCGTAACGTGGGCAAACCGGAGGGCATCTGCATCCCCCGCGCTCCCGGATGCACTTCCCATGCCCCGCCGCAGGCACGCTTTCAGCCGGTGACGCGCCCTCTCTGCCCATTGGATACACGGTACTCTTTCCGTTCAACACGCTATTTTGACTTCTATCAATATAGCAGGCATCTTCGCCGGTGTCAAGCCCCGGCGGGCGGTTCATGGGGTTAGATTTTTACCAGCTCGTATTCCCGGCTGCCCAGACCGATCTTCTCACTGTGGATCAGAGCGGCTTCCCAGTCGGTGTCCGGATGAGCGGCCTTGAAATGATCCTCGCACTGGCAGGCTTCGCCGCTGCCGATGGCGGAATTGGGCATCTTGGGTTGGGCCAGCACCGCGTCGATACAGGCCTGATCCAGAGCAACAGGGTCGAAGGAGGCGAACATACCCACGTTGGGCACGATGGGCACATCGTTTTCGCCGTGGCAGTCACAGTTGGGGGATACGTCCATCACCAGAGACACATGGAAGCAGGGACGGCCGTCCACCACCGCCTTGGTGTACTCGGCGATCTTGTAATTCAGGATGGAGGGAGCCTCGTCATACATGCACTGGATGGCGTCCTTGGGGCAGACCGCCAGACACCGGGCACAGCCTACGCATTTATCGGTGTTGATGGTGGCCTTGTTGTCGGCGTCGAAGGTGGGCGCGCCGTGGGCGCAGATCTTGGCGCAGGCGTGGCAGCCTACGCACAGCTTCTGCTTGACGAAGGGTTTGCCGGAGTTGTGCTGCTCCATCTTGCCCGCACGGGAGCCGCAGCCCATGCCGATGTTTTTCAGGCAGCCGCCGAAGCCCGCCTGCTCGTGGCCCTTGAAATGGGTCAGGGAGATGAACACATCGGCGTCCATCACCGCCCGGCCGATCTTGGCCTCCTTCACATACTCGCCGCCCTCCACGGGGACGGCTACCTCGTCATTGCCCTTCAGACCGTCGGCAATAATGATATGGCAGCCGGTGGAATAGGGGGTAAAACCGTTGACGTAGGCAGATTCCATGTGATCCAGCGCGTTTTTGCGGCCGCCGATATACAGCGTGTTGCAGTCTGTCAGGAAGGGCTTGCCGCCCTGACTTTTTACCAGATCCGCCACGGTTTTGGCCCAGTTGGGGCGGAGATAGGCCATGTTGCCCGGCTCGCCGAAATGCATTTTGATGGCCACATATTTGCCGTCCATGTCGATGTCGCCGAAACCGGCAGTCATCATCAGCCGGGCCAACTTCTGGGGCAGGTTTTCCCGCCAGCTGGGGCAGCGGAAATCTGCGAAATAAACTTTAGATGCCATAGTGCATTCTCCTTATCAGAGCTTTTGAGAACTTTCCTGAGATGATTATAAAACCTGAAGTTAACTTTATGTCAAGGACAAAAAAGGAATTCGATCTCTTTTTACTATCCTTCGTCCAGATCCACAGTCACCCGGTCAGTGCCGTGCTCATCGAATTCAGAGAGATAGGCGTCGATCCGCGCCATGAGTGCGTCGTAATTCTCCCGGGTCAGGGGCTGACCGTCCAGATCCCGCAGGGCCAGCTCCTCCGCCAGCAGCTCGTAGAAGATCGTATCCTCATACTGCTCGATGGCCTCGTGGATGCCGCCGTCGGCAAAGGCGCGGGAGGGGATAAGACTGCCCCGGTACCGCTCCACCAGCTTGGGCATCCCCTGAGGGACGCAGTGGGAGAAGACCTTGCCCTCCACCTGATCGTATTCCTCGATACGGTCATCACCTCGGGTGGAATTCAGCACCCAGTTTCCTATGTATACCAGATCCAGCAGATACCGGAATTCCTGATCTGTTAATTCGAGCTTCATAAGGAGCCACCTCCCATATCCCTTTGATGGAGGGTATTATAGCAGAACCCATCTGAAAATGCTACCTGAAAAAGCGGGCAAAAAGCCAAAAATCTGTCTCCAGAACCGAAAAAACCGCCGTCCGGCAAATTTCAACTGCGAAAAACGGCGCTTTTGCCCTTGCACAGCGGAAGAGGCTATTGTATAATATACTTTCTGAACGAACACCCTGGAAAAAAGGAGGCGAGCGGTATGGATAACCGTCCTATCGGGGTATTTGATTCCGGGTTGGGCGGACTGACAGCGGTGAAGGCCCTGCGGCGTCTGCTGCCGGGAGAGGATCTGATCTACTTTGGAGATACCGCCCGGGTGCCATACGGCGGACGTTCCCGGGAGACCCTTTTGAAATATGCCCGTCAGGACATCGCCTTTCTCCGGTCCTTTGACCTGAAGGCGGTTCTGATCGCCTGCGGCACAGTGACCTCCACCTCTCTGGATACTTTGCGGAAGGAAAATGATCTGCCTGTGTTGGGCGTGGTGGAGCCCTCTTGCCGGGAGGCGCTGGCTGTCACAAAAAATAAAAAGATCGGCATGATCGCCACATTGGCCTCCGCTCGCTCCGGAGCTTACGAACGAACTCTGAAGGGTCTGGACGCCGATGTGCAGGTGGTCAGCCAGCCCTGCCCGCTGTTTGTCCCGCTGGTGGAGAACGGCCGGTTCCGGCAGGGGGATGTGGTCATCGAGACGGTGGCCCGGGAATACCTGACGCCGCTGATAGAAGCCGGCGTGGATACGCTGATTCTGGGCTGCACCCATTACCCCTTGCTGAAAGACATCATCGGGGAGATCTGCGGCCCCGGCGTCACCCTGATCGACTCCGGCGCGGCCTCGGCCCGGGCACTGCGGCAGCAGCTTGCGGCAGAGGGCCGGCTTACGGACCGGCAGCAGGGCGAAACCCGCTTTTATGTCAGCGACCGGCCGGAGGATTTTGAGAAGCTGGCCGCGGTATTTTTGGAAGAACCCCTGAGCCGGGGGGCGGAGAGGATCGACATTGAACAGTATTGAACAAGAAAAGCTCCCGGTGATGATCTCCGTCCGGGGAGAACAGTATTTTGATGATGTGGACCCCAACGCCACGGAGCTGATGACGGAGGGAACACTGGAACAGACGGAGGACGGCTTCCTTCTGAGCTATCAGGAGACAGAGCTTACCGGCATGGAGGGGACCCTCACCACCTTTGAGATCGGCCCCGGCCGGGTGATCCTGCGGCGCAGCGGCAGCGTCAACTCTCAGATGGTGTTTGAGGAGGGGCGGCAGCACACCTCCCTGTATGAAACGCCGTACGGTGAACTGTCCGTGGATATTCAGACCAGCCGCCTGCTTCATAACCTGACGGAGCGGGGCGGACTCATGGAGATCAAGTATTCCATTGCGGTAGAACACGTGGTCACGGGTCGGAACTGCTTCAAGATCCGGGTCCGGCGGAAATAAATGGCAAATTTAACCGAAGAAAGGGTTTAACGATATGACGAATATGATCCAAAACGCGAAGGACCAGGCTGCGGCGCTGGCAATGGCAGCCTACAAGGCGGCTGCTGCGGACGGCACTCTGCCGGAGGCAGAGGTCAAGACCGCCCCCGTAGAGATCCCCAAGGATACCGCCAACGGCGACTATACCACCACCTTTGCTCTGGCTGCCGCCAAGGCACTGGGCAAACCGCCCCGCGTGATCGCTCAGGCGCTGTTGGACCACATGGATCTCGCCGGCACCTACTTTACCTCTGCGGAGATCGCTGGCCCCGGCTTTCTGAACTTCCGACTGGGAGACCAGTGGTATGCCGGCGTCATGAACGCCGTGGAAACGGAGAAGGACGTCTACGGCACCAATGACAGTCTCAAGGGTCAGAAGATCATGGTGGAGTTTGTCTCCGCCAACCCCACCGGACCCATGCACATGGGCAACGCCCGGGGCGGCGTGCTGGGCGATACTCTGGCCTCCGTCCTCGCCGCCTGCGGCGCGGATGTGTCCAGAGAGTTCTATGTCAACGACGCCGGACACCAGATCGACAAGTTTGCCCGTTCCATCGAGGTTCGCTACCTCCAGCTTATCAATGGCGAGGATTCCATCGCCTTCCCGGAGGATGGCTATCAGGGCGAGGACATCAAGGAACTGGCCAAGGCCTATTATGACGAGCACGGCGACAGCCTGCTGAATGCCTCCGAGCAGAAGCGGCAGGACGCGCTGGCGCAGTTCGGCCTTTCTGTGAACCTGCCCCGCATGAAGACGGATCTGGAGCGCTATAAGATCCATTACGATACCTGGTTCTACGAGTCTACCCTCCACGAGAGCGGCTATGTGGCCGAGACCGTGGAGCTGCTGACGGAAAAGGGCTGGACCTACGAAAAGGACGGCGCTCTGTGGATGAAGACGGCCGATATTCTGCGGGAGCACTTCCGCAAGCAGGGCAAAAAGGAAGCGGACATTGAAAAGCTGGATCTGAAGGATGACGTGCTCCGCCGGGCCAACGGCTTCTACACCTACTTCGCTGCGGACATCGCCTATCATCGCAATAAGTTTGCCGTCCGCGGCTTCGACAAGGTCATCAACATCTGGGGCGCCGACCATCACGGCCATGTGGCCCGTCTGAAGGGCGCGCTGGACGCGCTGGGCCTCAATGGCTCCGAGCGGCTGGATATCGTGCTCATGCAGCTGGTGAAGCTGCTGCGGGACGGCGAGGTGGTCCGGATGTCCAAGCGTACCGGCAAGGCCATCTCCCTCCACGATCTGCTGGACGAGGTCAGCGTGGACGCTGCCCGCTGGTATTTCAACGCCAAGCCCGACACGCAGATGGAATTCGACCTGGGTCTGGCCGTCCGGGAGGACAGCGAGAACCCCATTTATTATGTAGAGTATGCCCACGCCCGGATCTGCTCCCTGCTGCGGGCCTTGGAGACTGACGGCGTGACCGTGCCAGAGACCGCCGACCTGAGCCTGCTGTCCGGCGAAGCAGAAAAGGCCCTCATCAAGCAGATCGCTCAGTACTGCGAGGAGATCAAGCTGGCGGCCCGGGATTATGACCCCAGCCACATCAACCGCTGCCTGCAGGAGCTGGCGGCCTGTTTCCACCGGTTCTACACCGCCTGCCGCATCCGGGGCGAGGAGCCGCAGGTGGCTGCCGCCCGTCTCAAGCTGGCGGACGATACCCGCATGGTGCTGAAGAACGGCCTGAAGCTCATCGGCGTGGATGCTCCGGAGAAAATGTAAGGACCTTCGAAGTTACCCAAGCGTCTTTGAGAAAATGCGCAGACAGCCGCTGATGAAGCTGTGTATCAGATGACTTAGGGGCGAAAGCGCAGCCTATCATAGTGCATAAAAAAAGAGCCTTGCAGCTCTTTTTTTATATCCTGAAACGGAATTGACAGAGGAACCTTCCGGCGGTATACTCTGCGTATAAAATTGCCTGCGAAATGGGTAGTGCATATGGAAGAACATGAAACCATCGTGAAAAATCGAAGCGCCGCTCTGCGGGCCGCATTTCCCGCCACCATTCCGGTGATGACGGGGTATCTCTGTCTGGGCGCAGCCTTCGGCATCCTGCTGCGGACCGCCGGATATGGGATCGGCTGGTCTATCGCCATGAGCATGATCTGCTACTGCGGCAGTATGCAGTTTGTGGGCGTCTCGCTGCTGACGGCGGCCTTCGACCCCTTTCAGGCGCTGCTAATGTCCGTGATGGTCAATGCCCGGCACGCCTTTTATGGCCTGTCCATGCTGGAAAAGTACCGGGGCACCGGCCCGGTTCGCCCTGTTTTGATCTGTACCCTGACGGACGAGACCTTTTCTCTGGTATCCACACTGGAGCCGCCGGAGGGCGTAGCCCGGAGGGACTTCTACTTCTGGATCTCACTGCTGGACTACCTTTACTGGCAGGTGGGCTGCACACTGGGGAACGCTGTGGGCGGGCTGCTTACCTTTGACACGACCGGTTTGGATTTTACGCTGACGGCGCTGTTCATCGTGCTGCTGCTGGAACAGGTGAAGAAAAAGGAAAACCGGGCCGCCGGGATCATCGGCATGGTCTGCACCGCCGCAAGTCTGGCTGTGTTTGGCCCGGATAATTTCCTGATCCCTGCCATGATCTTACTGCTGGCCGTTTTACTGGGAGGGAGGAAAAAACTGTGCAAATGACAAGCGTTCAGGCCCTCATCACCATTCTGGCCATCGCTGTGGGGACGCAGTTCACCCGCTGGCTTCCCTTCTGGCTCTTCCCGGAGAAGAAGGACCCGCCGGCGGTGGTGCTGTATCTGGGCAAGGTGCTGCCGCCCGCCATGATGGGCCTGCTGACGGTGTACTGCTTCAAAAACGTCTCCTGGCTCTCCGGGACCCATGGCGCGCCGGAGCTGCTGGCCTCTGCCGCCGTGGTGGGGCTGCATCTGTGGAAACGGAACGTGCTGTTCTCTATCGCCGGGGGCACGGCGCTGTACATGGTTCTGGTGCAGGCCGTTTTCGCATAAAATAAAATAAATCGCATAAAATGGAAGCACAGTCAAATGCTGTGCTTTTATTTTTCGGGCGGGAGGTCATTATGGGGAGACGGTGGCGGTTCTGGCCCCTGACGGGCTTTCTTACGGCGGCGGTGCTGGGTACCTTGGCCCACTTCGCGTACAGGTGGAGCAGCGGGGCGCTGCTGGCGGGGGTGTTCTGCGCTGTGAATGAATCCGTATGGGAGCACATGAAGCTGCTGTTTTTCCCGGTGCTCCTCTTTACGGCGGCGCAATTCTGCATGGGAGAGCGGGACGGCCTGCTGGCGGCCCGGGCGGTCAGCGTCACGGCGGGACTGGCCCTGATCCCCACATTGTATTATACCTACACCGGCGTTTGGGGAGATCACACACTCTGGGCGGACGCGGCCATCTTCTATCTGTCGGCGGCGGTGACGTTTTGGCTGGACGATCTGCTTCACCGTCAGCGGCGGCTCTGGAAGATGGGATGCCAGGTGGCGGGGCTGGTGTGGCTGTGGGTGCTGGCGTTCCTGTTTGTCTGGTGGACCTTTTCGCCGCCCCACATCGCCCTGTTCCGGGATCCGCTGACGGGACTTTATGGGATACCGTAGAAAAACGGCGCTGCCCTTTTGGGACAGCGCCGTCTCTGTTATTTCTTGTAGAAATGGAAATCGCAGCAATCACCGCCGGTCCCCAATGTCTGGGTGCGTCGGAAACCGACTTTTTTCAGATCACCGAAGGCGTAATTGTCACATTCGCAGAAAAAACGGCAGACTTCCGGACAGCCGCATGATACGCAGGTATCATGCCAGAGACACTGGTGGATGGTCAGGTCAAATTCCTCCGGCTGTTCCTCAAAGGTGCTGACCCAAGCGTCGCTGGAGGAGGTCGTTTTCCGGAAGGCCCAGCGAAATACCGAGAAGAAACGGGGAACCCATTCCAGACCGGCGTACCGGTCATGGGAGGCGGGACCCTGTACCTCCCGCACATATTTCTCCATGAGCTTTTCAGCATCCAGCCCCCGGTGCTTCAATACAGTGTAGACTGCGACCCGCGGCAGGATCGTGCTTTGCATCAGGGCGCGCCGGGAGGGGGAGGTCTCCTGAGAGCTGGCTAAAAACGATGCGGCTTCTTCCCGGCTTTCCGCCATGACCGCCGTTCCCTCTTTTTCCCCCAGGACCCGGAGAAAGAAACGGTCCAGCATTTCCCACATGGCTTTTTCTTTCTTTTGTACGGACATAGGACCTCCTTTATTCACCGGCAGGCCGATCATCGAACTGAGCGGCCCGGGAGCGGATGTATTGTTCCAGAATATCCACGGTGCCGGGGATGTCCAGTCGGGCGCTGTTGATCACCAGATCGTAACATTTGGCATCGCCCCAGTCACCTTTGCAGTGCTGGTCATGGTAGATCCGCCGCTGCCGGTCCTGATGCTTGATGAAGTCCAATGCTTCCTCCTCCGGCAGAGGGGTGCGCTTGACCCGGAAATCCAGATCCGCCCGGACGAAGATGGATACCAGTCCCTCCCGGTCCGCCAGCACCTCTTCAGCGCAGCGGCCCAGTACCACGAAGGATTCTCCGGCGTTAGCGTGCTGGCGCAGCAGCTCAAACTGCATCTGGGCCACGCAGTCCTCCGGGGCGCTGCTGATGCCCCGGACGGAGCGGCAGAACAGGGGGGAGTAAGGGCGCTCATCGTAGCGCTCCAGCGTTTCGGCGCTGACGCCCTTGTCCTCTGCGGCTTTTTGCAGAATGCTCTTGTCGAACAGGGGGAGCTGAAGCCGCTCCGCCAGCGCATGGGCGATATCCAGTCCGCCGCTGCCGGATTCCCGGCCGATGGCTACGATCAGTTGATGGGACATAGGAAGGACCTCCTTACAAAATGGTGGGCAGCAGCACCAGCGCGGCGTACAGCACCGGCTGATGCAGCAGATAGAGCAGCAGAGAGTGACGGCTTATAACGGACAGCCCCGGCAGGCGAATATCCGGCAGGGCGGGGATCTCCGGCCGCAGTCGGTAGAGATAGAACCCGGTCCAGAACAGAAAGAGCCACGGCAGCAGGGAGAAATAGTCTGAGGACGCAAAGGCGGGGGCGGGAAAACCCAGACCGGCGGTGGCGAGATTTGTGTACCAGCCACGGGGTAGCCGCAGCAGCGGCACCCAAGCAAAGCCGAGATAGCCGTGATTCACATCCCGCGCCAGCAGAAACAGGGAAAAGCTGAGGACAAGCCCCAGCCGGGGCGGAATCCGGGCCAACAGAGGACGGAGAGGGACAGTCAGCAGGGCGGCAGTCCCTAAAAAAGTCAGCACGCCGAACCGGATCGGCTCCTCCGGCGTTACCAGAGCTGTTGCCAGAGACACGAGTATTCCGCCGCAGAAGCTCATAAGGCCCCGGCGGAGAGGATGCCGACCCATCTGCCAGCAGTAGCCGGAGAGCAGAATGAAGGTACAGCAGATGCTCTGCTGCCAGATATACGCCCAAAAGCCGTTATACCAGGCCCACGGCAGGCCCCGGAGATACACCAGATCCCAGCAGAGGTGATAGGCGATCATGCTGAACAGGGTCAGTCCCCGAAGGGAATCTAAGGTGCCGCTGCGGAGGCGGATCGCGTTTGCATTCATAGCACATCCATCCTTGCGGAAGAAGTTTCTTCCTCAAAAATACCACAATTCGACAGATTTTTCAAGATTTACCGGTCCTGCAAAACGGCGATACTGCCCAAAGCCAGACCCAGCTGGACGCCGGCCTGAAAAAAGAAGTGCTTGTGGCGGCAGTTGATGAGACCGTGGAGGTCCGCCAGCCCCAAAAGCTCTTTTCGCAGCGGCTGATCGTCGGCAAAGCGGTCCATCAGGGCATGAAACCGGCGGGCGTAGTCCTGACTGTCCGGCTGAAACTGATCCAGCCGCCGCTGCTCCTTTTCCACCAGATCCACCAGCAGTTGAATGGTATCGTCCTGTAAATTCATAAAAACACCCCTATATGGTACTTAGTATATTACTATATATATACCATGAGGTAACGACTTGTCAAGAAAAAATGGGCATGATATAGTGCATATATAGTGCAATGGAGGTTACTACATGGGTGAAGCTGTATTAGTAAATCGTAAAAAGTTCGTTTCCTCGCTGGCCAATGAATTGGTGGAGCCGTTCAATGAACTTTCTAAAAAGACACGCCTGACTAAAACAAAGCTTTTGGACGAGGCCATCGAGGACCTTTTGAAGAAATATGCGGCAAAGGACCTCTGACGATGGGGGAAACCGGGCAATTTCGCCTGTTTTCCCCGTTTTTCCCTTGCGCGAGCAGGGGAGATGTGTTAGAGTAGCTAAGTCTGTGTATATGAATTCAGGAGGAATATCATGCCAACATTAGAAGAAGAAATTTCCCGGCGGCGGACATTCGCTATCATTTCTCACCCGGACGCCGGTAAGACCACTTTGACGGAAAAGTTCCTGCTCTACGGCGGCGCCATCGCGCAGGCCGGTGAGGTCAAGGGCAAGCGGGCCAAGGCTGCCACCTCTGACTGGATGGAGATCGAAAAGCAGCGCGGCATTTCCGTCACCAGCTCCGTGATGCAGTTCCAGCACAACGGCTTCTGCATCAACATTCTGGATACCCCCGGCCATCAGGACTTCTCCGAGGACACCTACCGGACCCTGATGGCTGCTGACAGCGCCGTCATGGTCATCGACGGCGCCAAGGGCGTGGAGCCTCAGACCCGGAAGCTGTTCAAGGTCTGCGCCCTGCGACACATCCCCATTTTCACCTTTATCAACAAGATGGACCGTGAGACCCGTGACCCCTTGGAGCTGTGCGAGGAGGTAGAGCGGGAACTGGGTATCGACACCTACGCCGTCAACTGGCCCATCGGCTGCGGCAAGGAGTTTGCCGGTGTCTACGACCGGGAAAAGCAGCGGATTCTCTTCTTCTCCGGCGAAACCCGGGGCAAGAAGGTCAACTCCATGGAGGTAGCCTTGGAGGACCCCACACTGGACGAGACACTGGGCACGGAAAAGGCCGCCAAGCTGCGGGACGAGGTGGAGCTGCTGGGAGCCGGACGGGACTTTGATATGCAGGCCGTCCGGAACGGCACCCTATCTCCCGTGTTCTTCGGTTCTGCTCTGACCACCTTCGGCGTGGAGCCGTTTTTGGAGGAATTCCTGCGGATGACCACCGCTCCGCTGCCCCGCGTCAGCGATCAGGGCGAGGTGGATGTGTTTTCCCCGGATTTCTCCGCCTTTGTGTTTAAGATTCAGGCCAACATGAATAAGGCCCACCGGGACCGGCTGGCCTTCATGCGGATCTGCTCCGGCAAGTTTGAGCGGGATACGGAATATTACCATGTCCAGAGCGGCAAAAAGCTGCGTCTCAGCCAGCCCCAGACCATGATGGCCGCGGAGCGCGAGATCGTGGAGGAAGCCTACGCCGGCGACATCATCGGCGTGTTCGATCCCGGCCTGTTCGCCATCGGCGATACCATCACCGTGCCGGGGAAGAAGTTCCGGTATTCAGGCATCCCCACGTTTGAGCCGGAGCACTTTATGCGGGTGTCTCCCAAGGACACCATGAAGCGAAAGCAGTTCATCAAGGGAACGGAGCAGATCGCACAGGAGGGCGCCATCCAGATCTTCAAGATCCCCGGCGCGGGCCTGGAGGAGGTCATCGTAGGCGTGGTGGGCACCCTGCAATTCGACGTGTTCGAGTACCGTATGAAAAACGAGTACAACGTGGATCTGCGGATGACCAGCCTGCCCTATGACCATCTGCGGCTCATTGAATCCATGGACTGCCACCCCGATGAGATCGTGCTCTGCACCGGCGCCGCTGTGCTGCAGGATTTCCGGGACCGCTATCTGCTGGCCTTTGACGGCGAGTGGAGCGTGGGTTTCCTTACCAAGCACAATCCCGGCCTGGTACTGGCGGACACCCTGTCTGTATAATAAAATCAAGGAGGTAGGACCATGCTGACCATCCGGCGCTTCCAAAAAGGCGATGAGGAGACCCTCTCTGTTATGATCCGCCGCACTCTGCGGGAAGTCAATTACACCAGCCCCAAATCCGAACTGGATTACCTGATCCCCCACTATTCTCCGGAGACCATGGTTGAGCTGTCTGAGACCGGCCATACCTATGTATTGGAAGAGGACGGACAGATCGTCGGCTCCGGCACCGTCCTGCCGGACGGCGAGACGGAGGCGGAGATCGTGGCGGCCTTCCTTGCCCCGGAGAGCATCGGCAAGGGCTATGGCCGGGAGCTGTTTGAGGCGCTGGAGGCCGACGAGCTGGCGGCGAAGGCCCAGCGGGTCTGGCTGACCTCCTCGGACATGGCGCTGGGCTTTTACGAGCACATGGGCTGGGTGAATCCCAATGGCTACCGTGTCCGGGCGGGAGAGGACAACCTGCTCTATATGGAAAAACGGAAATAAACAAAACGGACCGGTTTTCCGGTCCGTTTTTTCCTTGACAAAACCGCTGGCAAGCAGTATGTTAAGGCTAACAGGGAACCGTCCCTGACTTTGAAAGGAGAAAATGCCAATGGGTTGTTTCTATTGCGATGAGCACCACGAGGGCCGGGAGGCCATTATGTTCAAGGTTGGGGAGATGAAGGCCGGTGTGCTGTATCTCTTCAAGGATCAGGCCCACAAGGGCCGCTGCGCGCTGGCTCTGAAGGCCCACAAAAAGGAACTGTGCGAGTGCACGGATCAGGAGCGGGCGGATTTTGCCGAGGATCTGGCTAAGGCCAGCGGCGCCATCAAGGAGCTGTGGGGCTGCACGAAGCTGAACTTGGGCTCCTTCGGCGACACGAATCCCCATCTGCATTTCCATATCGTCCCCAAGTATGAGGGCGGCTTTGAGTTCGGCGGGGCTTTTGCCATCACCAACCCGGAGCCGGTATACCTGACGGATGGAGAGTACCAGGAGATGATCTCCGCACTGAAGGCCAAGCTGGGTATCTGAGGACATATATAATAAGGAACACCGGGGTGCATAGCATCCCGGTGTTCTTTGTGCCGGATCGATACACCATATAATATGCGGATGCGGCCTGATCGGGAATAGAATACCGGAGCGGAAAATAGCCCGGAGGGGAACATTTGCCCCGCTGCCGTGTGCATCCGCGTACTGCCAAAAAAATTTCAAAAAAACTATGAAAAACAGAGAAAAAGGTCTTGACATTCCGCTGAATATCCGATATGATAATCAAGTCCGCGTGGTGGAAGTCTTTCTGCGCGCAGACATTGCGATGAACCGGGAGATTGCTCCGCAAGGAGGTAACTTCCGGGGAGTATGTCCGATAATCGGGCGGCTGAGAAGTCCTGTATGCGGCGTAGATCGCCATACCATGGGACAAGTACCGGCCACAGTGCCGGTCTTTTTCATGAGTAGGAATGATACGCACGGTTAAGTGTACAGAAAATTTCTCGCCGTAGGTCGTCGAGACCCGTACAACAACCTACGAAACATTTGGAGGAAATCAACATGGCACAGAAAGAAATGATCCGCATCCGCCTGAAGGCTTACGATCATCAGGTCATCGACCAGAGCGCTGAGAAGATCGTAGAGACCGCCAAGCGCACCGGCGCCCAGGTGTCCGGCCCCATCCCCCTGCCCACCAAGAAGGAGGTTGTTACCATCCTCCGCGCTGTTCATAAGTATAAGGACAGCCGTGAGCAGTTCGAGCGCCGCACCCACAAGCGCCTGATCGACATCACCAACTCCAGCCCCAAGACCGTTGAGGCTCTGATGGCTCTGGAGCTGCCCGCTGGCGTGGAGATCGAGATCAAGCTGTAATCCTCGCGATTACAAAACTTCCCAAGCTCAAAGAAGTGTAAACACTTTTTTGAATATGTTGCTCACCCAATCGCCTGTCAACTTGCGTGAGACAGGTAGGGTCATGTCGGCAGAGCAATGCGGATTCCGTATCTAAGCCGACCAATAACCTAACAGGAGGAAATACACATGAAGGCAATCATCGGCAAAAAAGTGGGCATGTCCCAGATTTTTGACGAGAACGGCCACGTGATCCCCGTCACCGTCATTGAGGCGGGACCCTGCACGGTCGTTCAGAAGAAGACTTCCGAGAAGGAAGGCTACAATGCGGTTCAGCTGGGCTACGAGGACGTGGCCGCGAAGAAGCTGACCAAGGGCGAGATGGGCCACCTGAACAAGGCTGGCGTGTCTCCCAAGAAGCACCTGCGCGAATTCGACCTGGACAACGCTGCCGAGCTGAACATCGGCGACATTGTGAAGGCTGACACCTTCCAGGCTGGCGACTTCGTTGATATCACCGGTATCAGCAAGGGCCACGGTTATCAGGGCGTCATTAAGCGCTGGGGCGCACAGCGCACCCCCACCAGCCACGGCGGCGGCCCCGTCCATCGTCACGCTGGTTCCATGGGCTCCTCTACCGATCCCTCCCGTATCTTCAAGGGCAAGATCGGCGCCGGCCACATGGGCGTGGATCAGGTGACTGTCCAGAACCTGTCCGTTGTGAAGGTTGACCCCGAGCTGAACATGCTGGTCGTCTGCGGCGCCGTTCCCGGCCCCAAGGGCGGTCTGGTGACCATCAAGAGCACCGTTAAGGTCCACAAGGTCAAGCAGGCCGGCGCTGACATCAGCAAGAACCCGCAGAAGGCTTCCGGCCGCAACCCGCAGAAGGCTTCCGCGAGAAACAAGTAAGAAAGGGGTGCTTAAAGAATGTCTTCCATGAAAGTTTTGAACATGGCCGGCGCAGAAGTCGGTACTGTGGAACTCAACGACGAGATCTTTGGCATCACGCCCAATCCCGTCGCTGTGCATGAGGTTGTGAAGAACCACCTCGCCAATTGCAGACAGGGCACTCAGAGCGCCCTCACCCGTGCTGAGGTTTCCGGCGGTGGCCGTAAGCCCTGGCGCCAGAAGGGTACCGGCCACGCCCGTCAGGGCTCTACCCGTGCTCCTCAGTGGACGCACGGCGGTATCGTGTTCGCTCCCAAGCCCCGCGATTACAGCTATGTGCTGAACAAGAAGGTCAAGCGCCTGGCGCTGAAGTCCGTCCTGTCCGCCAAGGCTGCCGAGGGCAAGCTGGTGGTCATCGACTCCATCAAGATGGATGCCATTAAGACCGCTGACTTCCGTAAGTTCCTGAGCGCTGTCAAGGTGGACGGCAAGGCCGTCGTTGTCACCCCCGAGGTGGACAACGTCATCGTCAAGAGCGCCCGCAATATCCCCGGTGTGCTGACTACCGTCGCCAACATCCTGAGCGTCTATGACATCATCAACGCCCAGTATCTGGTGGTGGATCAGGCCGCCCTCGCCAAGATCGAGGAGGTGTACGCATGATGACCGCTTACGATATCGTCATTCGCCCCATTATCACCGAGCGTGCCATGGCTGGCGCCGCTGACAAGAAGTATGTCTTCGAAGTGGCCAAGTCCGCCGGCAAGGTGGAGATCAAGAAGGCTGTTGAGGAGATCTTCGGCGTGAAGGTCGCTTCCGTCAACACCCTGAACGTCCCGGCTAAGGCCAAGCGCATGGGCGCCGGCCGTCCCGGCACCACCCGTGCCTGGAAGAAGGCTTACGTGACCCTGACCGCTGATTCTAAGACCATCGAGTTCTTCGAAGGCATGGTCTAAGGAAGGAGTAAAGCAGAATGTCTATTAAAACTTTTAAGCCGACGACTCCTTCCCGCCGTCAGATGACGGTTTCCGGTTTCGACGGCATCGACAAGAAGGCCCGTCCCGAGCCCAGCCTCACCGAGCCTCTGAAGAAGAGCTCCGGCCGCAACAGCTATGGCCGCATCACCGTCCGTCATCGCGGCGGCGGCAACAAGCGCAAGTATCGTATCATCGACTTCAAGCGCGACAAGATGGGTTCCGCCACCGTGCTGCGTCTGGAGTATGACCCCAACCGCAGCGCCAACATCGCTCTCATCGAGTATGAGGATGGCGAGAAGCGCTACATCCTGGCTCCTGTCGGCCTGAAGGCTGGTCACAAGATCATGACCGGTCCCGACGCCGATATCCTGCCCGGCAACGCACTGCCCATCGCCAACATCCCCGTTGGTACCGTGATCCACAACATCGAGCTGCATCCCGGCAACGGCGCTCAGCTGGTGCGTGCCGCCGGTACCTCCGCTCAGCTGATGGCTAAGGAAGGCGATGACGCTCAGATCCGTATGCCCTCCGGCGAGGTCCGCATCGTGCGCACCAACTGCTATGCCACCATCGGCCAGGTCGGCAACATCGAGCACGAGAACATCAACATCGGTAAGGCTGGCCGTAAGCGTCACATGGGTTGGCGTCCCACTGTCCGCGGTTCCGTCATGAACCCCAATGACCACCCCCACGGCGGCGGCGAGGGCCGTGCCCCTGTCGGCCGTTCCGGGCCTGTGACGCCTTGGGGCAAGCCCGCCCTGGGCTACAAGACCCGCAAGGGCAAGAACCCCACCAGCAAGTTCATCGTCAAGCGGCGTAACGAGAAGTAAGGAGGCAAGGTAATATGAGCAGATCTATTAAGAAAGGCCCTTATGTTGCCCCTGAGCTCCTCAAGAGAGTCGAGGCAATGAACGAGAAGAACGAGAAGAAGGTCCTCAAGACCTGGAGCCGTAGCTCCACCATCTTCCCCGCTTTCGTTGGCCACACCATCGCTGTCCATGACGGCCGGAAGCATGTGCCCGTGTATATCCAGGAGGATATGGTCGGTCACAAGCTGGGTGAGTTTGCTCCCACCCGCACCTTCCGTGGCCACACCAAGGATAAATAATTGAAGGAGGATGCTGAACATGGAAAACAAAACTGCTAAAGCGTATCTGCGCTATGTCCGCATCTCTCCCCGCAAGATCCAGATCGTCTGCGATCTGATCCGCGGCAAGGATGCCGGAACCGCTATGGCCATTCTGGCACAGACCCCCAAGGCTGCTTCCGAGCCCCTGACGAAGCTGCTGAAGTCCGCCGTGGCTAATGCCGAGAACAACTTCGGCATGGACCCCGCCAAGTTGGTGGTGTCTGAGGTGTTCGCCACCCCCGGCCCCATCCTCAAGCGTATGATGCCCCGGGCTCAGGGCCGCGCTTACCGCATTAACAAGCGCACTTCTCACGTCACCCTGGCTGTGACGGAAAAGGCATAAGAAAGGGAGGAGACAGTTTATGGGACAGAAAGTTAATCCCCATGGCCTGCGGGTCGGCGTCATCAAAGACTGGGATTCCCGTTGGTATGCCAGTGAAGAGAAGGTCGGCGACCTGATCGTCGAGGATCAGAAGATCCGCAAGTATCTCAAGAAGACTCTGTACGGTGCCGGCGTTCCCAAGATCGAGATCGAGCGCAGCAACGACATCGTTACCATCTATCTGCACTGCGCCCGTCCCGGTGTTGTCATCGGCAAGGGTGGCGAGCAAATCGAGCAGTATCGTCTGGCTGTGGAAAAGATGATCGGCAAGAAGGTCAAGCTGAACATCGTGGAAGTCCGCAACCCCGATATGAACGCTCAGCTGGTGGCTGAGAACATCGCTCAGCAGCTGGAGAAGCGTATCTCTCACCGCCGCGCCATGAAGAACTCCATGGCCCGTGCCATGCGTGCCGGCGCCAAGGGCATCAAGGTTTGCTGCTCTGGCCGTCTGGGCGGCCGCGAGATCGCTGGCGTTGAGCACTATCACGAGGGCACCATCCCCCTGCAGACCATCCGCGCCGACATTGAGTACGGCTTCGCGGAGGCTGCCACGACCTTCGGCCGCATCGGCGTGAAGGTGTGGATCTACAAGGGCGAGGTTCTCTCTCAGACCCTGCGCACCACTCCCCGCACCATGGACACCTCCAAGCCCTATCAGGAGCGTCGTGAGCGTCGTCCTCGCCGTGACGGTGATCGTCGCGGTGGTTTCGGCGGTGACCGTCGCAACGGCGGCTTCAACCGTGATCGTCAGGGCGGCTTCAACCGTCAGGGCGGTGCCGAGCGTCGTCCTCAGGGCGGCTTCCGGCCCAACACCAATCGTCCCGCTGCTCCCGCAGCCCCCGCTAAGGAAGGAGGAGCCAACTAATGTTAATGCCTAAGAGAGTCAAGTTCCGCCGTATGCAGCGGGGCCGCATGACTGGTAAAGCCACCCGTGGCAACACCGTTTCTTACGGTGAGTATGGTCTGATGGCTCTGGAACCCGGCTGGGTCAAGAGCAACCAGATCGAGGCCGCCCGTATCGCCATGACTCGTTACACCAAGCGTGGCGGTCAGGTTTGGATCAAGATCTTCCCCGACAAGTCCGTGACTATGCGTGCCGCCGACTCCCGAATGGGTTCCGGTAAAGGTACGCCTGAGTACTGGGTTGCCGTGGTGAAGCCCCAGCGTGTTATGTTTGAGATCGCTGGTGTCCCCGAGGAGATCGCTCGCGAGGCTCTGCGTCTGGCCAGCCACAAGCTGCCCATCAAGACGAAGATCGTTGCCCGCACCGAGGAAGCAGGTGAGTAAGATGAAGGCAAATGAAATCCGTAAGATGAATGCCGAGCAGCTCAATGAGAAGCTGACCGGCCTGAAGAAGGACCTGTTCATGCTCCGGATGCAGCACGCAACCAACCAGCTGGACAATCCCGTTAAGATCCGTGAAGTGAAGCACGATATTGCCCGAGTCAAGACCGTGCTGGCGGAGCTCGCCGCTTCCGATAAGCAGTAAGAAGGAGGGAAACGAGAATGAACGAAGTTAGAACTTCCTCCCGTAAGACCCGGGTAGGCAAAGTCGTTTCCGACAAGATGGATAAGACCGTGGTTGTGGCTGTGGCCGACCGCGTCGCCCATCCTCTGTACAAGAAGATCGTCGGCCGTACCTACAAGCTGAAGGCCCACGATGAAAACAATGCCTGCGGTATCGGTGATACCGTGAAGGTGATGGAGACCCGCCCCCTGTCCAAGGACAAGCGTTGGCGCGTGGTCGAGATCATCGAGAAGGCCAAGTAAGGAGGTGCCAGTATGATTCAGCAGGAAAGTTATCTGAAGGTTGCCGATAATACCGGCGCCAAGGAAATCAAGTGCATCCGCGTCCTGGGCGGTTCCACCCGGAAGTTCGGCAACATCGGCGACGTCATCGTGGCGTCTGTCCGTAAGGCCCAGCCCGGCGGCACCGTCAAGAAGGGCGAGGTGGTCAAGGCTGTCATCGTTCGCAGCGCCAAGGGTGTCCGCCGGAATGACGGTACCTATGTCCGCTTCGATGACAACGCCGCCGTCCTGATCAAGGACGACAAGAACCCCAGAGGTACCCGTATCTTTGGGCCTGTGGCTCGTGAGCTGCGCGACAAGGATTACATGAAGATCCTGTCCTTGGCTCCCGAAGTGATTTGATGGAGGGCTCGAACAATGGCTATGAACATTAAGAAGGGCGATACCATCGTCGTCCTGTCCGGCAAGGACAAGGGCAAGCAGGGCAAGGTGCTGGGCACTGTGCCCAAGAGCACCAAGATCGTGGCTGAGGGCATCAACATGGTGACCTGCCACGTCAAGCCCCGCCGTCAGGGCGAGGAGGGCGGCATCGTCAAGCGCGAGGCTGCCATCGCCGCCTGCAAGGTGCAGGTCGTCTGCCCCAAGTGCAACAAGGGTACCCGCATTGCTCACAAGATCGAGGGCGACAAGAAGATCCGCGTGTGCAAGCACTGCGGTGCGGAACTGTAAGAAAGGAGCGAGATAACAAATGGCAAGATTGAAGGAACAGTATAAAGCCGAAGTTGCTCCCGCTCTGATGAAGCAGTTCGGTTACAAGTCCGTTATGCAGATCCCCAAGATCGACAAGGTCGTTATCAACGTGGGCTGCGGCGAGGCTCGTGAAAACGCGAAGGTGCTGGACAATGTTGTGGGCGATCTGGGTAAGATCACCGGCCAGAAGGCTGTTGTCACCCGTGCTCGCAAGTCCATTGCAAACTTCAAGCTCCGTGAGGAGATGCCCATCGGCGCCAAGGTCACCCTCCGCGGCGACAAGATGTGGGAATTCCTGGATCGTCTGTTCAACGTGGCTCTGCCCCGTGTCCGTGACTTCCAGGGCATCAACCCCAACGCTTTCGATGGCCGCGGCAACTATGCCATGGGCATCAAGGAGCAGCTGATCTTCCCCGAGATCGAGTACGATAAGATCGACAAGATCCGCGGCATGGACATCATCATTGTCACCACCGCTAAGACCGATGAAGAAGGCCGCGCCCTGCTGCAGCAGGTTGGCGCTCCCTTCGCCCGCTAAGGAGGAAGACAGTAATGGCAAAGACTTCTATGAAGATCAAGCAGGCCCGTCCTGCCAAGTTCTCCACCCGCAAGTACAACCGCTGCAAGCTGTGCGGCCGTCCCCACGCCTATCTCCGGAACTACGGTGTCTGCCGTATCTGTTTCCGTGAGCTGGCTTACAAGGGCGAGATCCCCGGCGTGCGTAAGGCTTCTTTCTAAAAAAATTGAAAATGGCGCAGCAAAAAGACTTGACGAATTAAAATTTGTCTGGTATGCTGAAAAATGGGGCATTTCTGAGGAAATGCACCCATTACGCCATGTTCAGAAGTGTTTTTGGAGCCTGGCACTTATTTTCTTTAACAAAGGTCTTTGATATGGGACCTTGTTAATACGGATGGCGAAAGGTCATGACCAATTGTGCACCACGCGCGAGCGGACTGCTCCATTGGCCATGATACCTCGCTGCCGAAGCGGTCACAGACCGCAACTCTATAAATAGGAGGAACAATCCATGCATATCACCGATCCTGTTGCGGATATGCTGACCCGCGTCCGCAACGCAAACAACGCCAAGCATGAAACCGTGGATGTCCCCGCGTCCAACATGAAGAAGAGCATTGCTCAGATCCTGCTGGATGAGGGCTACATCAAGAGCTTCACCGTGGAGGATGACGGCCTGCAGGGCATGATTCACATCACGCTGAAGTACAACGCCGGCAAGGAGAAGGTCATCACCGGTCTCCGCCGTGTGTCCAAGCCCGGTCTCCGTGTTTACGTGGGCGCCGATGAGCTGCCCCGCGTGCTCCGCGGCCTGGGTATCGCCATCATCTCTACGTCCAAGGGCGTCATGACCGACAAGGCTGCTCGTGCAGCTCACGTTGGCGGCGAAGTCCTGGCATTCGTCTGGTAAGGAGGGTATCGAACAATGTCTCGAATTGGTAGAATGCCCATTACCGTTCCCGCCGGTGTTACCGTGAACGTTGCTGAGGGCAATGTGGTCACCGTCAAGGGACCTAAGGGCGAACTGACTCAGAGCCTGCGGCCTGAGATGATCATTAAACAGGAAGGTACGACGATCACCGTGGAACGTCCTTCCGACGATAAGCTGCATCGCAGCGTTCACGGCCTGACCCGCACCCTGCTCCACAACATGGTCGTCGGTGTTACCGAGGGCTTCAAGAAGGAGCTGGACGTCAACGGCGTCGGTTACCGTGTTGCCAAGGAGGGTACGAACCTGGTCATGAACCTGGGTTTCTCCCACCAGGTGATCGTTCCTGAGATTCCGGGCATCACTGTTGAGGTTCCGGGTCCCAATAAAATCATCATTCATGGATGCGACAAGCAGGCTGTCGGCCAGTTTGCTGCCGAGGTCCGCGAAAAGCGTCCTCCCGAGCCTTATAAGGGCAAGGGCATCAAGTATACTGACGAGGTCATCCGCCGTAAGGTTGGTAAGACCGGCGCCAAGAAGTAAGGAGGTGTGCCGAAATGATTACTAGACCTAATACCAATAAGCAGCGCATGAAGCGTCATAAGCGTGTTCGCGCTAAGATCTCCGGCACTCCCGTGTGCCCCCGTCTCAACGTTTTCCGCAGCGAGGCCAACATCTATGCCCAGATCATCGACGATGTGAACGGCGTGACTCTGGCTTCCGCTTCCTCTCTGGACAAGGCCATCGAAGGTTACGGCGGCAATGTGACCGCTGCTTCCGCTGTTGGCAAGCTGATCGCTGAGCGCGCTCTGGCCAAGGGCATTGAGAACGTCGTGTTTGACCGCGGCGGCTATCTCTATCACGGCCGTGTGCAGGCTCTGGCTGAGGGCGCCCGTGAAGGCGGCCTGAAATTCTAAGGGAGGAGGAAACGAGAAATGGCAAGATTTGAAAGAGAACAGAGCGAGTATATCGAAAAGCTCGTTTACCTCAACCGTGTTTCCAAGACCGTCAAGGGCGGCCGTGTCATGAAGTTCTCCGCGCTGATGGTCGTGGGCGACGGCAAGGGCAAGGTCGGCTATGGTCTGGGCAAGGCCGCTGAGGTCCCCGAGGCCATCCGTAAGGGCCTGGAAGCCGCTAAGAAGAACATGATCACTGTGACCATGTCCGGCAGCACCATTCCTCATGAGACTGTTGGCGAGGCTGGCGCCGGCCGCGTGCTGATGAAGCCCGCTGCTCCCGGTACTGGTATCATCGCCGGCGGCGCTGTGCGTGCCGTCGTCGAGGCCGCAGGCATCAGGGATATCCGTTCCAAGTGCCTGCGTTCCAACAACCCCAACAACGTCGTCGCCGCCACCTTCCAGGGCCTCAAGAGCATGCGTGGTCCTGAGGATGTCGCCCGTATCCGCGGCAAGAGCGTCGAAGAGATCGTGGGTTAAGGAGGCGCTGAGAAATGGCTAAAAATATTACGATCAAGCTCGCTAAGAGCCTGAACGGCCGCCTGGAGAAGCAGGTTGCCACCGCACATTCCCTGGGCCTGCGTAAGATCGGTGACGTCACCGTGCAGCCCGATAACGATTCCACCCGCGGCAAGATCGCCAAGATCGGCTACCTGCTGCAGGTCACCGAAGAGAAGTAAAGGAGGACGGAATCATGAAATTGAGCGAACTGTCTCCCGCTGAGGGCTCCGTCCGTAAGGCTTACCGCAAGGGCCGGGGCGCCGGCAGCGGCAATGGCAAGACCGGCGGCCGCGGCCACAAGGGTCAGAAGGCCCGTTCCGGCGGCAAGGTCCGTATTGGCTTCGAGGGCGGCCAGATGCCTCTGGCACGCCGTCTGCCCAAGCGCGGCTTCAACAACATTTTCGCAACCCCGCTGGAGATCATCAACCTGAGTGCCCTGAACGCGTTTGAGGACGGCGACGTCGTCAACGTCGAGGCTCTGCTGGCCAAGGGCATCCTGTCCAAATGCGAGTATGGCTTCAAGGTCCTGGGCAACGGCAAGGTTACCAAGAAGGTCACTGTCGAGGCTTCTGCTTTCTCCGCTTCTGCCAAGGAGGCTATCGAGGCAGCGGGCGGAAAGGCAGAGGTGAAGTAAAATGATCCAAACCATTCGCAAAGCATGGGGCATCCCTGAGCTGCGGAAAAAGATCGTTTTTACTCTCCTGATCCTGCTGATTTTCCGTCTCGGCAACGCCATCATGGTGCCCTATATCAACCGGGACGCTCTGGCCCTGCAGATGCAGGTCTGGGGCACCGGCCTGCTGGGCCTTTACAACGTGATGAGCGGCGGCGCTTTTGCCACCGCCACCGTGTTTGCCTTGAGCATCCAGCCTTATATCAACAGTTCTATTATCATCCAGTTGCTGACTGTGGCCATCCCCGCTCTGGAGCGGCTGGCCCGTGACGGCGGCGAGGAAGGTAAGAAGAAGATCCAGTCCATCACCCGCTACGCTACCGTGGCGATCGCCATTCTCCAGGCCGTTGGCTATTACTTCATGATGAAGAATTACAACCTCCTGGAGCAGGACGGCATCTGGGTGGCACTGGTCATCATCGTGACTCTGATCGCAGGTTCCTCCTTCGTGATGTGGATGGGCGAGCAGGTCACCGAGTTCGGTGTAGGCAACGGTATCTCCATCATTCTGTTCGCCGGTATTCTGGCCCGGATCCCCTCTATGGTTTCCGGCATGAAGGACGGCATCCAGAGATGGTCCGCCATCAACGCAGGCACTCTGACTGCGGAGACCCTGACCTCTGCCGGTTACACCGAGGCACAGGCGCAGGCTTACCTGAACGGCGCGCTGGCTCCCTGGAGCATTGCGCTGCTGGTCATCGGTATGCTGGCCCTGATCGCATTCATTGTCTTTATCAATGACGCTGAGCGCCGCATTCCCGTGCAGTATGCCAAGCGTCAGGTGGGCCGTAAGATGTATGGCGGCCAGAGCAGCACCCTGCCCATGAAGGTGAACATGTCCGGCGTTCTGCCTATCATCTTCGCCCAGAGCATTGCTTCTCTGCCCATCACCATCTGGACCTTCATCGGTATGCCCAAGGAAGGTACTGTGTCCTACAGCATCTACAATGCCATTGATACGAAGTCCGTCATCTACATGGTGGTGTACTTCATCATGATCATTGGCTTCAGCTATTTCTACTCCAGCATCCAGTTCAACCCCGTGGAGATCGCCAACAACCTGAAGAAGCAGGGCGGCTTCATTCCGGGCTTCCGTCCCGGCCAGCCCACCGTGCAGTTCATTCAGAAGGTCCTGAACCGGATCACCATGTTCGGTGCCATCTATCTGGGTATCGTTGCCATCTGCCCCCTGATCGTGGGCAAGATCATTGGCAACTCTTCTCTGGCCATCGGCGGCACCTCCGTCATCATCGTGGTGGGTGTTGCGCTTGAGACCGTGAAGGCACTGGAGAATCAGATGCTGATGCGTCAGTACAAGGGCTTCCTGGAATAAAAAGGAAGGCGTGCTGTCATGAAAATGATCCTGTTAGGCGCCCCCGGTGCCGGCAAGGGCACACAGGCTGAGCGCCTGTGCAAAGTGCTGAATATCCCCACCATCTCCACTGGCAACATCCTCCGGGCCGCCGTGAAAAACGGCACCCCTACCGGCAAGCAGGCGGAAGCCTACATGAAGGCCGGCAAGCTGGTCCCCGATGAGGTCATCATCGGCATCATCCATGACCGGCTGGACGAGGATGACTGCAAGAACGGCTATATCCTGGACGGCGTGCCCCGCACCATCGCTCAGGCTGAGTCTCTGGAGAAGGCCGGGATCCGGTTTGACGACGTAATCTCCATCGAGATCCCCGATGAGGCGATCATGGAGCGCATGAGCGGCCGCCGCGTCTGCGAGCACTGCGGAGCCAGCTACCATCTGGTGGCTGTGCCTCCCAAGGTGCCCGGCGTGTGCGACAGCTGCGGCGGCAAGCTGATTCAGCGTCACGATGATGAACCTGAGACGGTCAAGCACCGCCTTGAGGTCTATCATAAGGAGACGGAACCTCTCAAGGATTTCTACGCTGAGAGGGGTCTCCTGAGATCGGTGGAAAATCAACCCTCTGTGGAGGCCACAACCAAGGCCATCCTCAACGCCCTGAGGAGATGAGCTTATGATTACGCTCAAATCCGCACATGAGATCGAACTGATGCGCCGAGCGGGAAAAATTACCGCGGCTGCCCGTGCTTTGGCAGGGGAAATGGTAAAGCCCGGCGTAACAACCCAGGAGATCGACAGGGCAGTGGAGCATTTCATCCGCAAGCAGGGTGCCGTTCCCTCATTCCTCCATTTTCCCGGCCCGCCGGGAGTCCGGGCATTCCCCGGCAGTGTCTGCGCCAGTGTCAACGATGAGATCATCCACGGTATCCCGGGTCCCCGGGTGCTGCAGGAGGGTGACATCGTCAGCATTGATGTAGGCGCCTATATCGGAGGATATCATGGGGACTGCGCAGCCACCTTCCCCTGCGGCAAGGTCTCTCCGGAGGCTCAGAATCTGATCGATGTGACCAGACAGAGCTTCTTCGAGGGCATCAAGTTTGCCAAGGAAGGCTGCCGGCTGTATGATATTTCCGCAGCGATCCAAGGTTATGTGGAGAGTCACGGCTGCTCCATCGTCCGTGAATATGTCGGTCACGGCATCGGCACGGAGATGCACGAGTCACCTGAGATTCCCAACTACGGTCATCCAGGCCGCGGACCCCGGCTTCTTCGGGGCATGACCATCGCGGTTGAACCCATGGTGAACGCCGGCACTGCCGCCATCCGCCAGATGCCAGACGGTTGGACCGTCCGGACTGCGGACGGCAAGTTGGCGGCCCACTATGAGAATACGCTTCTGATCACCGACGGGGAGCCTGAGATCCTGACGGCTCCCGCCATCTGAGGAAAGACGTATATGGAGATCGCAAAATCAGATATTGTTCGTTCCGATGCCGGCAGAGATCAGGGAAAACTCTTCATCGTTCTCGCGGTGGAGGGGGAGTACCTTCTGCTGGCAGACGGAAAAGGCCGCAAGGCGGAGTCACCGAAACGCAAAAAACGCAAACACGTGCTGTTTGTGGCGGAGGATGACAGCCGTCTGGCGGATAAGATCAAACGCAGCGAGAAGATCACCAACAGTGAGCTTCGCAGGACACTCGCGGCCTACCGCGGGGAAGTCCAACCGGACCAGGAGGGATAACGTTTGGCAAAATCCGACATGATCGAAGTGGAAGGCGTTGTGGTAGAGTCCCTGCCCAACACGACTTTCCAGGTGGACATTGGAAATGGCCACATGATTCTGGCACACATCTCCGGAAAACTCAGAATGAATTTCATCAGGATCTTGCCCGGCGATAAGGTCACCGTGGAGATGTCTCCCTATGACCTGACCCGTGGCCGGATCACCTGGCGCAGCAAATAAGCCGCGTCCGGCGAAATCTAAGACACAAAACGCTGAAAGGAAGGTTACAAACTTATGAAGGTAAGACCGTCCGTGAAGCCCATGTGCGAGAAGTGCAAGGTTATTCGCCGCAAAGGCCGTGTTATGGTGATTTGCGAGAACCCCAAGCACAAGCAGCGCCAGGGCTAAGATTGATTGGAGGTTAAAAAGTATGGCACGTATTGCCGGTATTGACCTGCCCAAGGATAAGCGCATTGAAATCGGCCTGACCTATATCTATGGCATTGGCCGCAAGAGCGCGAAGGACATCCTGGAAAAGGCCGGGGTCAACCCTGACACCCGCGTGAAGGATCTGACTGACGCCGAGGAGCAGAAGCTCCGTGACGTGATCGACAACTATATCGTCGAGGGCGATCTGCGCCGTCAGACCGCTCTGGACATCAAGCGCCTCAGCGAGATCGGCTGCTACCGCGGCATGCGTCATCGCAAGGGCCTGCCTGTCCGCGGCCAGCGCAGCAAGACCAACGCCCGCACCCGCAAGGGCCCCAAGAAGACCATCGCAAATAAGAAGAAGTAAGAAAGGAGAACAGCAATGGCACAGGCAAAGAAAGTCATCCGCCGTCGGCGGGAGAAGAAGAACATTGAGCGCGGCCAGGTCCATATCCGTTCTTCTTTCAACAACACCATGGTAACCGTTACCGATACCCAGGGCAATGCTATTTCCTGGGCTTCCTCCGGCGGACTGGGTTTCCGCGGCAGCAAGAAGTCCACTCCCTTCGCGGCTCAGACCGCAGCCGAGACGGCTGCCCGCGCCGCTATGGAGCATGGCCTGAAGACCGTTGAGGTCTTCGTCAAGGGTCCCGGCCAGGGCCGTGAAGCCGCTATCCGCGCGCTGCAGGCCGTGGGTCTGGAAGTGACCATGATCAAGGACGTCACCCCCATCCCCCACAATGGCTGCCGTCCCCCGAAGCGCCGCCGCGTGTAATCGAAAGAGGAGGTAACAAGCAATATGGCAAAGAATATGCAGCCCATCGCCAAGCGCTGCAAGGCTCTGGGCATCTCTCCTGCTGAGATGGGTTACGCTAAGAAGACCACCAATCGTAATCCCGGCGGCCAGATGCGTAAGAAGAAGAGCGAATACGGCCTCCAGCTGGCTGAGAAGCAGAAGGTCAAGTTCATCTACGGTGTTCTGGAAAAGCAGTTCCACGCTTACTATGAGAGCGCTGCTGCCGCTTCCGGTAAGACCGGCGATAACCTACTGATCCTGGTTGAGCGCCGTCTGGACAACGTTGTGTATCGTATGGGTCTCGCCGCTACCCGCCGTCAGGCCCGTCAGCTGGTGAGCCACGCCCACTTCACCGTCAACGGCAAGAAGGTCAACATTCCTTCCTACCTGGTGAAGGCTGGCGATGTCATCGAAGTGGCCGAGAGCAGCCGTTCTTCCGAGCTGTTCAAGCGCCTCACTGGTGAGAATGCCCCCATGACCCTGCTGCCTGCCTGGCTGGAGCGCACCAAGGGCACTCTCCAGGGTACGGTTGCTCACCTTCCCACCCGCGAGGAGATCGATACTCCCGTGGAAGAGCACCTCATCGTCGAGTTGTACTCCAAGTAATTGGGAGGATACCCTCGAAGAATGGTACGAACTGCAAGCGGCACGCGGCTTGACCGCGTGACCGCAATGACAAGATGAAGGAGGGTAACCGCATGATCGAAATTGAGAAGCCCCAGATCGAGTGCATCGAGACCCCGGCTGACATCACTTATGGCAAGTACGTGGTAGAGCCTCTGGAGCGCGGCTATGGCACCACCCTCGGCAACGCCCTGCGCCGCATTCTGCTTTCCTCTCTGCCCGGCACTGCGCCGACGACCATCAAGATCGACGGTGTGCAGCACGAGTTTTCCACCATCCCCGGCGTCAAGGAGGATGTGACGGAGATCGTTCTGAACATCAAGAGCTTGCTGACCAAGCTCCATGGTGATTCCGGCAAGACCGTCTATATCGAGGCGGTGGGTCCCTGCACAGTTACCGCCGGCGACATTAAGGCCGACGGTGAGGTGGAGATCCTGAATCCGGATCTGCACATTGCGACGCTGGACAGCGGTGCCACGCTGAACATGGAGATCACCCTCTCCCATGGTCGGGGCTATGTGCCCGCCGACCGGAATAAGCCCACGCAAAACGTCATCGGCACCATTGCCGTGGATTCCATCTATACCCCTGTCAAGAAGGTCAACTACACTGTGGAGCCTACCCGTGTGGGTACCTCCAGCGACTTCGACAAGCTGACGCTGGAAGTCTGGACCGACGGGACCATTTCTGCCCGGGACGCTGTTTCTCTGGGCGCCAAGATCCTGTGCGACCACTTCACTCTGTTCACCGACCTCTCCGAAAGCGTTGGCAGCAAGCCTACGGTGGTGGAGAAGGCGGAGGCCCAGCGTGACAAGGTACTGGAAATGACCATCGAGGAGCTGGACCTCTCTGTCCGCAGCTTTAACTGCCTCAAGCGCGCCAACATCAACACCGTCGAGGACTTGATCTCCAAGACCGAGGACGAGATGATGAAGGTCCGCAATCTGGGCCGCAAGTCCCTGGAAGAGGTCATCAACAAGCTGGCGATGATGGGCCTGCACCTGGCTGACGAGGAAAACAACTAAATTTTCCGCCGGGAACACCCCGGCGCACCAAAATCCTTACAAGGAGGAGAACCGAAATGCCCGGAACTCGGAAACTTGGCAAGACCAGCGACCAGCGCATGGCTATGCTGCGTCAGCAGGTCACTGATTTCCTGGATAACGGCAAGATGGAGACCACCATCACCCGTGCCAAGGAAATCAAGCCCATGGCTGAAAAGATGATCACCCTGGGTAAGAAGGCCGATCTGGCCGCTTACCGTCAGGCGATGTCTTTCATCACCCGCGAAGATGTCTGCAAGAAGATCTTCAAGGAGATCGCTCCCAAGTATGCGGAGCGCAACGGCGGCTATACCCGCATCATCCGCACCGGCATCCGCCGCGGCGATGCTGCTGAGACCGCTATCATCGAGCTCGTCTAATTCAGACCGGCTCACGGCGTAAGCACTGATAAAAGCCCCATTGTCATGGAACTCGAGACCATGACAATGGGGCTTTTTATAGGTTAATTAAATAGCTGTAACGCCATTTTATGTAGAACAAGCCCCGGAAAAGCTTTCGGGGGCTTGTTCAGAAAAAAGAAGAAAAAGAAGAAAAAAGAGAAAAGCAAAAATAAGAACTGGACTTACCGCACGCCAAAGAGGAGATCTCCGTAGGTGGGGAAGGGCCAATATTTGTCGGCAGTGATGGACTCTGCCTCGTCGCAGACCACTCGCAGCTCTGCCATTTTTTGCAGGACCACATCCCGGATCACATAGGCTGCGTCCGTTACATCGGGGATTGCTTTCAACCGGATCAGGGTGGTATCCAGAGAGGAAGCGGCGTCACTGATCTCGTCCGCCAGCTTGGAGAGTTTGGAGATCAGATCCTTTTCATATTTACAGGCCAGCCCGGGAACCGCCGCAGTTTTGGCGGCCACGGTGCCGGACAGATCGCCCAGATAGGCCTCAACAGCAGGCAGAATTTCCTTTCGGACCATATCTACCATGGTAAGCCCCTCGATATTGACGGTCTTGCAGTAGTTTTCCAGACAGATCTCATACCGGGAACGGATCTCCGCTTCGGAAAAGATCTTCAGAGATGTGAGCATTTCCACGTTTTTCTTTTCCAGCACGGTGGCCAGAGCATCCGGTGTGGTGCGGAGATTCAGCAGTCCCCGTTTTTCTGTGGCCTCCTTGATCCAGGCGTCATCATAGCCGTTGCCGTTGAAAATGATCCGCTTGTGGGCCTTGATGGTCTCCTTGATCAGGTCATGGAGCGCGGACTCAAAATCAGACACACCCTCCAGCCGGTCGGCAAACTCCTTCAGCGTTTCCGCCATTGCTGCGTTGAGCATGATGTTGGCACAGGCGATAGAATCAGAAGAGCCAACCATACGGAACTCGAATTTGTTGCCAGTGAAGGCAAAGGGGGAGGTCCGGTTGCGGTCTGTGGTGTCCCGGGTGAATTTAGGCAGCACATGAACGCCCAGCTTCAAAACGGTTTTCTCGGTGCCGCTGTAAGGGGTGTCCGTCTCAATGGCATCCAGAACAGCGGTAAGCTCGTCGCCCAAAAAGATAGAGATTACAGCAGGAGGCGCTTCGTTGGCTCCCAAACGATGATCGTTGCCGGCAGTGGCCACAGACAGCCGCAGCAGATCCTGATAATTGTCTACGGCCTGAACGGCGGCGCAGAGGAACAGCAAAAACTGGGCATTTTCATAGGGCGTCTCACCGGGTTTGAACAGATTCACGCCGGTGTCCGTAGCCAGAGACCAGTTGTTGTGCTTGCCGCTGCCGTTGACGCCAGCAAAGGGCTTTTCTGCCAGCAGGCACACCAGACCGTGACGGGAGGCAACCTTCTGCATGATCTCCATGGTCAACTGGTTGTGATCCGTGGCGATGTTTGCCACGGAGAAAATGGGAGCCAGCTCGTGCTGAGAGGGCGCTACCTCATTGTGCTCCGTTTTGGCCAGAATACCCAGCTTCCACAGCTCCGTGTTCAGATCCTCCATGTAGGCTTCCACCCGGGGCTTGATAGCACCGAAATAGTGGTCATCCAGCTCCTGTCCCTTGGGAGGCTTGGCGCCGAATAAGGTCCGGCCGCAGAAGACCAGATCCTTCCGCTTTTCGTACATGGCCTTGTCGATCAGAAAATACTCCTGTTCAGGTCCTACGCAGGGACGGACGCACTTGACGTCCTCATTGCCGAAGAGCTTCAGGACCCGAAGAGCCTGCTTGTTCAGCGCCTGCATGGATCGCAGCAGCGGTGTTTTCTTATCCAGAGCTTCCCCGCTGTAAGAGCAGAACGCCGTTGGGATACACAGAGTATGGCCTTTGATGAAAGCATAGGAGGTGGGGTCCCAGGCGGTATAGCCGCGAGCCTCAAAGGTGGCCCGCAGGCCGCCGGAGGGGAAGGAGGAGGCATCAGGCTCTCCCTGAATCAGCTCTTTACCGGAAAATTCCATGATGACGCCGCCGTCGGGAGACGGAGCAATGAAGCTGTCATGCTTTTCCGCGGTGACGCCGGTCAGGGGCTGAAACCAGTGGGTAAAATGGGTGGCGCCGTGTTCCACAGCCCAGTCCCGCATGGCGGTAGCCACCGCGTCTGCCACATGGGTGTCCAGAGAAGCACCCTCATCAATGGTCCTCTTCAGAGAAGCATAAACATCGGAGGGCAGCTTGGCCCGCATGACCCGGTCATCAAATACCAGACTGCCGAAATAGTCAGAAACTGTACGCATGTGTAAACTCCTTTCCCTCATGAAAAAGGGGGCACCGATCCCCCGGAATCACATTCCGAGACACCGTTGCCCCTCCGTATAACGAACAAAAATGGCGTCTTGAAGATCACTCTCCAAGACGCCATTGCCTTTGATGTTGGGGATTATACACGATGTGATTTTGCTTGTCAAGATGTTTCCTACAAAAAAACGGAGAAATTTTCGGGAAATTTGCCGAAGTCTCTTGACATCCCGGAAATACCTGTTAAGATAGAAGTACAATTTCAAAGTCCCTTATCAAGAGTGGCGGAGGGAACGGCCCGATGAAGCCACGGCAACCTGTTTTCACAAGGTGCCAATTCCGACGGAAACGACAGATGAGGAGCGGAAAACGATCTTTTCACGCGCTTCCATGTCGGGAGCGCGCGTTTTTTGTCATCCGGCGAGGGACAGCAAAGGAGAAAGAACATGGCAAGAACCTACTTATTTACCTCTGAATCCGTGACTGAGGGCCACCCCGACAAGATCTGCGACCAGATCTCTGACGCGGTGCTGGACGCCATTCTGGCCAAGGATCCCAACGGCCGCGTGGCCTGCGAGACCACCGCTTCCACCGGCCTGGTGCACATCATGGGCGAGATCACCACCAGCTGCTACGTGGATATTCCCAAGATCGCCCGGGAAGTTATCCGGGACATCGGTTATGACCGTGCCAAGTACGGCTTTGACTGCGATACCTGCGGCATCATTTCCAACATCGACGAGCAGTCCAGCGACATCGCTCTGGGCGTGGACAAGTCTCTGGAGGCCAAGGAAACCGGCGAGGCCGAGCTGGATAACGGCGCCGGCGATCAGGGCATGATGTTCGGCTACGCCTGCGACGAGACCCCGGAGCTGATGCCCCTGCCTATTTCTCTGTCTCATAAAATGGCCCGGAAGCTTACCGAGGTCCGCAAGACCGGACTTGTGAACTATCTGCGGCCTGACGGCAAGACTCAGGTCACTGTGGAGTATAACGGCGAGAAGCCCATCCGTGTGGATACCGTGGTGCTCTCCACCCAGCACAGCCCCGAGGTGACGCTGGAGCAGATCCGCAAGGATATGATCGATATGGTCATCAAGCCCACCATTCCCGCAGAACTGCTGGACGAGAATACGAAGATCTATGTGAACCCCACCGGCCGGTTCGTCATCGGCGGCCCTCAGGGTGACAGCGGTCTCACCGGCCGGAAGATCATCGTGGATACCTATGGCGGCAGCGCCCCTCACGGCGGTGGCTGCTTCTCCGGCAAGGACCCCACCAAGGTGGACCGCTCCGCTGCTTACGCCGCCCGCTGGGTGGCCAAGAACATCGTGGCGGCAGGACTGGCCCGGAAGTGTCAGGTGCAGCTGGCCTACGCCATCGGCGTGGCCCAGCCCGTCAGCGTACTGGTGGATACCTTCGGTACCGGTACGGTGGGGGATGAGAAGCTGGAAGAGGCTGTGAAGAAGGTCTTTGACCTGCGGCCCACCGCCATCATCCGGGATCTGGACCTGAGAAAGCCCATCTATCGCCAGCTGGCGGCCTACGGCCACATGGGCCGCGAGGATCTGGGCGTATCCTGGGAAAAGACCGACCGGGTGGACGCCCTGAAGGCTGCCCTTCAGTAACGGAATAAACTGTCAGATAGAACCCACCCCGGAGTACACAGTACTCCGGGGTGAGTTTTTTCAAATCTTTTCCAGCATGGACCGGACGGTGTCCAGATCCGCGGAAGTGAGGCCGTAAAGCGCGGCTACCGCCCGGTCAAGCTGCTGCCGGACGGCGTCCTGACAGCGGGGGTCTGAGGTTCGGTGGCCCTCCTCGCAGAGAGCGGCGATGGACAGATGACGGCTGTCCGCGGGGTCAAAGGCCGGAATATGCAGCTTGTCCAGCACATGAGCGGAAATACTGGTGGGGTTCATGTAGCAGGTGACGCAGCAGCGCACCGGAGCGGAGCTGAGAATTCCGCAGAGATAATAGGCCTCCTCCCGGCAGTCAGTGCCCACATAGACCACCTTTTCGTTGGGCAGGGGCAGCGTTTCTCCCAGATAGGGGTCCTGCATCGGTGCGATGACCGCCGTGATGAAGGAGCGGGCGATGTAGCGCCACGCTACCTTGTAGCGGGAAAACGTATAGGGTCCCACCCGCAGCAGCGCATAGAAGTAACGCCCTTGGATGGCCCGTTCCCACCCGGCGAAGCCTTTCCGGGTTTCCAGAAGATCCCGGAACCGGGTCAGGTAGGCGTAGGTCAGCGGCAGATCCTGTCGCAAATCCGCTTCCGCGAGGGGATAGATTTTGGTTTCAGCCGTGTGGGGGCACAGCAGCCAGGCGCGGCTGCGGACGCTCCACTGGGAGAGGTCACTGCCCTGAATGAGGGGATAGACGCAGGTTGGCTCCAGCTCCGCCGTAACGGCGGGGGCCTTGCGGCGGGCCTTTTCCGCCAGATTGGTGACCCGCAGGGCATTGCCTGTCCGTTCCAGAATCTGAAGCTGATAGACGGCGTTGGCCCCGCCGGTGAATACGCCGGTCCGGGCCTGATAGGGATTGCTGCCTAAAAGAGCGTCCAGTACTGGAGCAAGTCCATTGGGAGCGCTGACCCACACGGAGCCGGGATCCTCCCGGTGGGCGGGAGCGGCGGTCATGTTCTCCATCCGCACAAAGGGAAGAACGGAGGCAATCGTCGCGTCCGGTGACCGGACCGCCCGCCGGAAGCCGGGCTTTGCCTGCCAGTGCCGGTAGGGGACAGGGAAAACGTGGCGGGCGTCCCGCTGGATGAGTACCAGCGCAACAGGGGTGCAGATCCCGTCAAAGGGTCGGATACGGCCAAGGTCCTCCACCTCAAGCACCCGGAAATCCAGACCGGGGCCGTCCAGATGGAACCGCCGGAATCCGGCGCCGTTCTGGGCGGAGCGGAAGGTGGCCTGCCGCAAGATAAAGCTGAGGTGTCCACTGGGGACGAGAAAGCGGTCCAATGCGGCGCAGGTGAACAGGGTAGACACATCCTCCTTGGAAAAACCGAGCCGGGGGCCTTTCACCTGCAACAGGCCGTATTCCTCCCACAAATGCTGGGACCCGGCCCGATACCGGGGGAACAGGTACTCCCAGTTCACCCATGGGGGATTTCCCATGACTATATCTGCCTTTTGATGGAAGAACGCCCAGATACGGTTCAGCAAAATACCGGCCAAAAGAAGCCGCCCATTCGGGGGCAGAGAGGTGAGTAGACCGCGTGCTTCCGGCATGGAAAGAAATTCCTCCGGATCGGGGTGCATTTTCACTGCCTGACGGCAGAGGGACAGGGGAACATCACATGCCAGACCACAGCCGGTGTCGATCACCAGTGTATCCCCCCGGAGGATGGGAATATTCAGAGCATCATAGCGGTAAATGGGAAGAAACAGACCCGCTTCCGGCAGTGGCTGGCAGGCTATGACGGCCAGATAATTGACCTTCGCCGTCAGGACTGCCAATGGGTGGAGGTCGAAGCCTGCCACCTGATCGGATAAGGGAGGACCTTGGGGCGTATCCGCCCGGATCATGCGGAGAGCCTGGATCAAAAAAACACCGGAGCCGCAGGCGGGGTCCAGAAAGCGCAAATCTCCGGCCTGCTGTCCGCTGGCGCTGACGGCATTTTGCAGGGTCCGTTCCGCCAGCCAGCCGGGGGTGTAGTATTCCCCAAGGGCATGGCGGAGGGCCGGGGGGACCACGGTTTCGTAGATGCGGCTGAGACTGTCCGGGGAAAGGGTGCTGCCTTCCGGACAGGTGTCAAAGGACTCCAGACAGGCCCGCAATTCCTCACACTGGGTTTCCAGCGCCGGGTCCCAGATGTCCAGCGGCCAGATATACCAGTCATCCCCACAGAAATTGCGGATACCCCGGTTAACAAAGGCCCTGCCGGAGAGAAGCTCCGTCAGAGGCGGTTCGGGAGTCGCGCCCCGGAGGGTGTTCCAGGCGATGAGCTTGATGAGCACACTGTAAAAGGTCTGGATGCTTTGCAGGAGCCGGGGCAATTCCGGCGGTGTGTCAAAACCAAACCGATCACCCAAGGACCCGGCGTCGGTTTTTGCATTGGGAGAGAGCCGCTGGCGCAGATCACCGTAGATCAGCTCCAATTCCTGCGCCCACAGCTCAAACAGCGCTGAACCTTCCCACAGGGTGGGGTCCAGCCACTGATAAAAACAACGGACACACCGCACCATGACACCATGGAGCGGTGTGTCCTCTTTTTTCAGTTGGATCAAGATGGAATGCAGATCGTACATGGTCCCTCCGGCGGGCAGACTGCCGTCTGACAGTTTATTTGGTTTCCGCAGCGGCCCGGACGGGCAGTTCGCTGATAAGGGTGGAGCCCAGCACCAGAACGGCGCCAAGGATGCCGCTCCAACCCAGAGGCTCCTTCAGCAGCAGAGCGGAGAGGAAGATGGCTACGATGGGGTCGATGTAGCTGAACAGCACCACCGTCTGGGCGGGGAGATAGGTCATGGAGCCGAAGAACAGGGAATAGCACCAGCCGGTGTGGAAAACACCTACGATCAGCAGCAGTACGGCGCCCAGAGGTGTCAGAGTCATAGCGGCTACATCCTCCGTCAGCAGGATATAGGGGATCATCACCAGTGCTGCCACCGCCAGCTGTACCAGAGTCCGCTCACAGGCGGGGACCTGATCCAGAAACTTGTTGATGGACACATCGCTGGCATAAAGCACGGCGGAAAGAAGGGCCAGCAGGATACCGGTGGCTTCCCCGGCTTCCGGCAGGCCGGACTGGGGGACTCCGGAGACAAACACCATGCCGCACAGGGCGGCCAGCACACAGAGAAGCTTTCGGGGCGTCAGTTTTTCATGGAAGAGAAAGGGGGAGGCCAGCGTCACGAACACCGGCGCCATGTAGTAGCACAGGGTAGCGGTGGCCACGGTGGTGTAACGGTAGGCTTCAAACAGCGTGATCCAGTTGAAGCTGATGATCGCGCCGGAAAGAGCCAGCAGCTTCCAATGCGGCTGGACGCTTGCCCACCGAAAGGGTGTCCGGCGGAAATACAGCAGAAGCAGCAGGAACACTGCGCCCACCGCGCCGCGGACAAAGGCGATGACAGAGGAGGGCAGGTTGATATAGCGGACAAAAATGCCGATGGTGCCGAAGGCGGTGACGGCAATGATGAGATCCAGCTTGGCACGGTTGACGGACTTCATAGGAACAAACCTCTCTTGGAAGAAAATGATATATTTTATGCCAGCAGCGGCAGCAGGACATCCGTCAGCAGCTGGAGGGCCTCCTCCAGATCGGACTGGGACAGACCGGCGTAGTTGATGACCAGCGTGTGGGCGAAGCGGGGGTCCGGTACGGCGGCATACTCTGAGAGAAAGCTCAGTCGGATGCCGGCCTCCGCCGTCAGGCGGCGCAATTCTTCATCGGAGCGGTTGGTATCCAGCCGCAGCAGAAAGTGCAGACCGGCCCCCTCCTCGGAAAAGGTGACATGGCTGGCCAGCGGCGAAGCCCGGAAGGCGCTGATGGTGGCGGAGCGGCGGTCCCGATATTCCTTCCGCATCCGGGAGAGGTGACGCTCGTAGTGGCCCCCGGCGATGAAACGGGCCAGAACGTGCTGCTCCAGCGCAGGGACCGTACAGGCATAGAAGCCCAGCTCCTGCCGGTAGCGTTCCAGCAGCCGGGGCGGTAGCACCAGAAAGCCAAGACGCATAGAGGGGGAAATGGTCTGGGAAAAGGTGTTCAGGTAAATGACCCGGCCCCGGTCATCGATGCTTTGCAGGGTGGGGATGGGACGACCAGTGTAGCGGAACTCGCTGTCATAGTCATCCTCGATGATGGTGGAACCGGTATCCTCCGCCCATCGCAGAAGGGCTTGCCGCCGGGCGATGGGGGTCACCAGTCCGGTGGGGTACTGGTGGTTGGGGGAGATGTGCAGTGCCCGCGCCTTGGATCTCATCAGCGCCGCCAGTTCTACGCCCTGATTATCCAGCGGGATGGGGACGCAGGCGGCTCCGCAGGCGTCATAGACCTGACGGATCTTGGGATAGCCGGGGTCCTCCACGGCGAACACCGTGTCCCGGCCCAGCAGTTGGGCCAGCAATAAGTAAAGGTATTCCGCACCGGCGCCGATGACGATCTGTTCCGGAGAGACTGCCATACCTTTGAAGTCCCGGAGATCGTCGGCAATGGCCTGCCGCAGGGCAGCCAAGCCCTGATGGGGGACCGGGGACAACAGAGCCTCCGGTGCTTCCGAGAGGACCTGCCGGGTGAGGCGGGCCCAAGTGGAGACGGGGAACCGGGCAGTGTCCACCTGATTGCGGGCCAGATCCAGCCGCCAGGAAACAGTGGTGGTCTCCGGCATCAAAACCGAGCGGACAGCAGGCGGTGGGGCCTGCTCCACGGCGGAGACAAAAAAGCCCCGCTTGGGTTGAGCCTGTAAATAGCCCTCCGCTTCCAACTGGCTGTACGCGCCCTCCACGGTAACAACGGAGACCCGCAGATGCTCCGCCAGCGCCCGCTTGGAGGGAAGCCGCGTCCCGGCGGGCAGAGCACCGCTGAGAATGTCCGCCCGGATCCGGCGGCACAGGTATTCATAGAGGGGGAGAGAACCCCGCTCCTCCATGGGGTAAGTCAGCATAGCGGCACCTCCAGAATGGGATGGGAAAAACGCCCCGGCAAGGGTGACCCAGCCGGGGCGGAATGATTAGAAAGAAAACTCAGAAACTGCCCGGGCCGTCGGAGAAATCTGTCCGCCGGGAGCGGAACTCCGGCATATCTTCCTTGGCAGCATCGAAATAGGCAAGCTGGACGCACTGGTAGTTGGGCAGGTAGAAGATGGACAGCGCATAGACAAAGGCGGAGGCCGTCAGGATCTGCCACAGAGGCATGGGAGCGGCGAGGGCCGCATAGGGGTCCATACCGCTGAACCCAAGGGTCAAAATCGCCTGACTCGTGAAAAAGAGACTGGGAAGCATACTCAGCAGGATCCATCCCATATAGCTGAGATCCAGCTTGAACAGCTCCATTTTATACCCCTGCGTTTGCCGCTTGCTTAAATTCAGTGCCTCCATAATATCCATATCCGGATTTTCATAGAGATTATAGAGGGCGAAGCTGTAACGGTAATGGGCGATGAAGCCGGGGAACACAAACAGCATAGACCACAGGAACACAAACAGGTTGATGACGATATTCAGAGCGATGATCTTGCCGGTGAAGGAAAAGCCGTCGAACAGCACCGCGTATTCCGAACGTTCCCGGCGGCGGATGTCCATGCAGTAGAAGGCAAAGCCGGCGGCTAAGATCCACCCGGCCAGCGTTGTGAGGATGGAGAGGAAGGTGGATACCAGCTCCGGCCCGGGAATCAGGGCCTCCAGCAGGCTGAGCAGAAACAGACAGGCGCAGTACAGGGCCGTCATACCCTTGGGGGATACCTGAGCTGTCTGCAAGAGTTTCCGGGTCTGGGCTTTCATTTCGGCGCGGTCAATGGGTTTCGTCATAAAAAGGGACCTCCATTCGCCGCTCCGGCAGACAGGCCAAACTGCGGCGATACTTTCTGAAAGATATGCTTCATCATAGCATACCTCTGAAAAAAAGACAAGAGAGGCAGAGAGGGTACAGCGACTGCGGGAGTTGTCGGCAGGAAAATATGCAGGTTGACCAAAAAGAAAGGGTGGGCTTGTGCAAAAACAGGGAAAAAGTGGAGGAATACAAAGAAATTGATAAATTTTCTGCAAAAAAACGAATTCATAGTCTGGACATTTTTCAACGGGTGGTGTAGAATAAAGCGCAGTATGTGATAGTGTGCCGAAGCATGGCCTGCCATGCCATTGCCCGATGGCGGGGCGGGGTATGCTTTGACACCTATCAATGGAGTAAGAATGAGGTGAAGACAATGGCACAAGCTTTCTTTGGCGGCGTTCATCCCCATGATATGAAGGCCGCAACCAATGAAAAGGCCATCGAGCAGCTGGCACCCCCGGCTACCGTGGTCATCCCCATGTCGATGCACTTTGGCGCACCCTGCACCCCGATCGTAAAAGTAGGCGACCAGGTAAAGGTGGGTCAGAAAATCGGCGAATTCAAGGGGCTGGGCGCCCCGATTCATGCCAGCGTTTCCGGTACGGTGAAGGCCATCGAGCCCCGGCCCTTCTCTATGGGCGGCGACATGGTGTCCGTTGTGATCGAAAACGATTTCCAGAACACGGTCAGCGAAGAGGTGAAGGCTCCTGCCGATCCCGACGCTCTGACGGTGGAGGAAATGGTCGAGATCGTGAAGAATGCCGGTATCGTGGGTATGGGCGGCGCGACCTTCCCCACGCATGTTAAGATCTCCGGCGGCATCGGCAAGGTGAAGGACGTGCTCATCAACGGCGCTGAGTGCGAGCCTTACATCACCGGCGACCATCGGGCCATGCTGGAGCGTCCCGAGGAGATCATCGGCGGCGCTACCTATCTGGCCAAGATGTTCGGCGTGGACAAGGTCATCATCGGCGTTGAGGACAACAAGCAGAACGGCATCGACGCCATGAACAAGGTCATCGCTGAGAAGAAGGCCCCCGTTGTGGTGGAGCCTCTGCGCTGCCGTTACCCCCAGGGCGGTGAGAAGCAGCTGATCCAGGCCATCACCGGCCGTCAGGTGCCTCCCGGCGGCCTGCCCGCTGATGTGGGCTGCGCGGTGTTCAACATCAACACCACCATCTGCATCTTCAAGGCCATCACCACCGGTATGCCCGTGGTGAACAAGGTGGTCACCGTGTCCGGCTCCGGCATCGTGGACCCCAAGAACATCGAGTGCCCCATCGGTACCCCCGTGTCTCTGCTGCTGGACGCTTGCGGCGGCGTGAAGGACGGTACTTACAAGCTCATCGCCGGCGGCCCCATGATGGGCATGGCCCAGTATACCGCGGATATTCCCGTGGCCAAGGGCACCGGCGCCATCCTCGCTTTCTGCGAGAAGGAGGAGCAGACCGTTGAGCATCCCCAGTGCATCCGCTGCGGTAAGTGCGTTGCCGCCTGCCCGGTGCACCTGGAGCCTCTCTTTATGTATCAGTATGCCGAGAAGGGCATGGTGGATGAGCTGAACGAGGCCCACATCATGGACTGCATGGAGTGCGGCGCCTGCGCTTACGCCTGCCCCGCCCGTATGCACCTGACCCACATGTTCAAGACCGGCAAGCAGCTCGTCAAGAACAAGATGGCTGCCGATCGGGCCGCCGCTGAGGCCAAGAAGGCTGCGGAAGCGAAGAAGGAGGCATAAGAGATGACCGATTACAAGAATTTGAAGCTCATTGCCACTTCCAACCCTCACATCCGCGGCAGTGAGACCACCCGGTCCATCATGCTGGACGTCATCATTGCCATGTGTCCCGCTCTGATCTGGGCCATCATTTACTTCGGCGTGGAGGCTCTGCTCCTCACCGCCGTGTCCGTCATTGGCTGCGTTGTCTTTGAGGGACTGTACCGCAAACTCATGCACAAGCCCCAGTCCATCGATGACCTCTCCGCTGTGGTCACCGGTATGCTGCTGGCTTTCGTCTGCCCCGCCACCACCCCGCTGTGGATGATCCTCATCGGTGACTTCTTTGCCATCATTGTGGTCAAGCAGCTCTTTGGCGGCATCGGCAAGAACTTCCTGAACCCTGCTCTGGCAGGCCGTGCCGCTCTGCTGGCCAGCTATGCCGGCGCCATGACCACCTGGCTGCCTGCCGGCACCAAGGCCGCCATCGGCGGCGGTATGCCTGTGGACGTGGTTTCCGCCGCGACCCCGCTGGCCTATCTGAAGACCGGTGATCTGGAGGGCCTGAAGCAGATCGCCTCCGTGGGTGATATGTTCCTGGGCAAGGTGGGCGGCTCCATGGGTGAGGTTTCTGCCCTGATGCTGCTCATCGGCGGTCTGTACCTGATCTGGCGCAAGGTCATCAACTGGCAGACTCCCGTGGCTTACATCGCCACCGTGGCTGTTCTGACCGTGCTGTTCCCCAAGGCCGGCGGCGCTGAGTATATGCTTTACAGCATCTTCGGCGGCGGCCTGTTCCTGGGCGCTTTCTTCATGGCTACCGACTATGCCACCTCCCCTGTCACCAAGAAGGGCCAGCTGATCTACGGTATCGGCTGCGGCCTGTTCACCGTGTTCATCCGGTACTTCGGTTCTTACAATGAGGGCGTTTGCTACTCCATCATGGTCATGAACTGCTGCACCGCATTGATCGACAAGTACACCAAGCCCGTTCGTTTCGGCGTGGTGAAATCCGACAAGAAGGAGGCAGCCGCGAAATGAGCAATGAAGTGAAGACCAAGGAAAAGGTCAATATGGACCCCAAGTACATCATCAAGCTGACTGTGACCCTGCTGCTTACCTGCATGGTCGTGGCTGGCCTGCTGGGCTGGGTCAACAGCATCACCAAGGATAAGATCGCCGCGATCACCTGGGAAAAGACCGTGGCCGCTATGCAGAAGGTCATTGAGGCCGACGATTTCTCCGACGCTATGGAGCTGACCGACGATATGACCGCCGCTGCCACCGCTCAGGGCGGTACTCTGGCAGCCGTCTATCAGGCTCAGTCCGGCGGTCAGCCTGTGGGCTACGCTATCAACGTGGAGGCTTCCGGCTCTCAGGGCACCATCTCCATGATGGTGGGTATCGACATGGACGGTGCTGTCACCGGTGTTTCCATTGTCACCAACTCTGAGACCTCCGGTATCGGCTCCAAGGTCATGAGCAACGAGCCTCTGACCAACGGCACCCGCGTTCTGGATCAGTTTATCGGCAAGTCCGCCGCTGACGGTGTTCTGTCCGTTGGCTCCAACGTGGACGCCATCACCGGCGCTACCGTGTCCACCAAGGGTGTGACCACCGGCGTCAATGCCGCTTTGGCTGCTGCCGGCGTCATCGGTTAAGAGAGGAGGACACTGAAGTATGAATCTTGGTAAACAATTCAAGGACGGTATGCTGACGCAGAACCCCGTTCTGGTTCAGGTGCTGGGCATGTGCTCTACCATGGCCATCACCACCTCTTTCTTCAACGGCATCGGCATGGGTGTGGCGGTTACCATCATCCTGACCCTGTCCAACGTCATTATCTCCGCTATGCGGAAGATCATCCCTGATAAGATCCGTATCGCAATGTTCATCGTGGTGATCGCCGGCTTCGTGACCTGCGTGGACCTGTCTATTCAGGCATTCCTGCCGGATCTGGCCAACTCTCTGGGCGTGTTCATCCCCTTGATCGTGGTGAACTGCATCATCCTGGGCCGTGCGGAGGCTTTCTCCTACAAGAACGGCATGGTTGCCTCTTTCTTTGACGGCATCTTCCAGGGCATCGGCTACACCTGGGTCCTGCTGGCTATGTGCATCATCCGTGAGTTCCTGGGCGGCGGCACCTTCGGCGGCGGCGTCCTGGGCGCTGTGAACGAGGCTGGTCAGCATGTGGGCATCCAGATCTTCCCCGCTGATTACGGTATCGGTATGCTGACCCTGCCTGTGGGCGGCTTCCTGGTGCTGGCTGCTCTGATCGCTGCCATGCAGTGGGCTCTGGCTCGTCCCAAGAAGGATAAGGAGGAGAGCAAATAATGGAAATCTTTAAGCTGCTTTCGATCACGCTGGGCGCAATCCTGGCAAACAACTTCATCTTCTCCCAGTTCCTGGGCTGCTGCCCCTTCCTGGGCGTTTCCAAGAAGGTGGATACCGCAGTGGGCATGGGCGTGGCCGTTACCTTCGTTATGGGTCTGGCCTCCGCTGTGTGCTTTGTGGTGAACAAGTACATCCTGATCCCCCTGGATCTGGCTTACATGCAGACCGTGGCATTCATTCTGGTCATCGCTTCTCTGGTGCAGTTCATCGAGATGTTCCTCCAGAAGGCCATGCCCGCTCTGTATACCGCTCTTGGCGTGTATCTGCCCCTGATCACCACCAACTGCGCAGTTCTGGGCGTTGTGCTGCTGAACGTGCAGAATGGCTACAACTTCATTGAGTCTGTGGTCTACGGCATCACCGGCGGTCTGGGCTTCCTGCTGGCCATCGTGCTGTTCGCCAGCATCCGTGAGCGTCTGGTGTTCGCTGACTATCCCAAGTGCTGGGACGGTTTCCCCATCGCGCTGATCACCGCCGGCCTGATGGCTCTGGCCTTTATGGGCTTCTCCGGCCTGAAGGTTTGGTAAGGAGGTAGGAAAGATGGGAAATATTATTGCTGCTATCGCAGTTCTGGGCGCTCTGGGCGCTCTGTTCGGACTGATCCTGTCCGTGGCTTCCAAGATCTTTGAGGTCAAAAAGGATCCCCGCGAGGAGGCTATCCTCAGCCATCTGGCCGGCGCTAACTGCGGCGGCTGCGGCTACCCCGGATGCGGCGGCTGTGCTGCTGCCATCCTGGCCGGCAACGCTCCTGTCACCGCTTGCGCTCCCGCAGGCCCCGACAATGCTGCTGCCATCGCTGAGATCATGGGCATGGCTGCTCCCACCGGTGAGCGTCAGGTGGCCTTCGTCCGCTGCAACGGCGGCGAGGCTGCTAAGAAGCGCTTTGAGTATGTGGGCGTGCATGACTGCCTCTCTGCCACCAAGATTGCTGCCGGTCCTCTGGACTGCCGCTTCGGCTGCCTGGGCTTCGGCTCCTGCGTGAACGCCTGCCAGTTCGGCGCTATGTCCATCGGCCCCAACGGCACCGCCGTTGTGGACCCTGAGAAGTGCACCAACTGCGGCGCCTGCATGAAGGCCTGCCCCCGCGGCCTGATTACCTCCGTGCCCGCCAGCAAGAAGGTCCATGTGGCCTGCGCCAACCTGGATAAGGGTAAGGCTGCTATGAGCGTCTGCGGCAACTCCTGCATCGGCTGCGGCCTGTGCGAGAAGGAGTGCAAGAAGGACGCCATCCATGTGGTCAACGGCGTGGCCGTCATCGACTATGACAAGTGCGTGGGCTGCAAGCTCTGCACCAAGGTCTGCCCCCGTGACGCCATCCTCCCCAAGGCCACCGCTGAGGAGAAGGAAAAGTATAAGGCCATCAAGAAGGCTCAGGCTGAGAAGGCCGCCGCTGCCAAGAAGGCTGCGGAAGAGGCTGCTCCTCAGGCCTAAGACTCCGTCTACGGATCAAATCCCGGCGCAGTCCGTCTTTGATCGAGATCACAACTGAATCCGGGAAAACCCCGACAGATCATCGCTTTGCGATGTCTGTCGGGGTTCCTTTATAACAAGGTTCCAGTTTGACTTTGTATTCTAAAAGGATCCAGAGCCTTGTATCTTCGATGGTTTCAGAGGGCATAGAAAGACAAAAGGGAATTAGGATATATAAAAACACGGGCTGAAAGTGTTTACACTTTCAGCCCGTGAACAGTTGGGATTTACCGCTTGCCCGGCGTTTTCGCCGTTAGAGGGGGCGGGGGAACCGCCGTATTCTGTTTGCTCCCGCCGCATGAGCGAGACGCGGACACGGAGCTGCTGGAGCTTGTTCTCCCCCTGAATACCCACCTTTTCGTAAATATCCCGACGGTAGGAGTAGACTGTGCTCATCTTTTTTCCGAGCTGTTCCGCAAGCACCTGAGCACTGACTCCGTCAACCATTGCATCGATCACAGCCCGAGATTCGGCCCCCAGCTTTTGATAGGAAGAAAGGAACACATGATACTCTTCCGGGTCAATTTCGTCCTTTCGTTTTTGCGCCAAGCGCTTGGCGTTGGCCTCCACCTGCTCCATCTGCCCCTGTAGATCCTGTTTTTCTGTTTCCAGATCGGTAATGGTCTGTTCGTGGTCACGGAGTTTGGTGGAAAGGGGCAGAAGTTCTTCAAAAAAGGGCTGTCCCTCATCACCGCCGATCTCGGTGACATGATCAATGTCTTCCAGAATGGGCCTGAAATAACGCCGCGTGTAAAACAGACAGCAGGCTCCACCGAAAAATACCAGCAGCATCAGCAGCCCGCCGATCTCCAACCGGCTCTTCAGCAGGAGGTTAGCGTAATCGCTTTTGGGGATCAGCACCGTGAGAATATGCGGTTCCACGTCCCCGTCGGCGGCCATGAAGGGCCGGGACAGGCCCACGAAGGACAGCTCCGCTCCGGTGTAGGAGGTTAGCCCTTCCTGGAGCGGTTTTTCCGTCAGCAACTCGTCCGGGACAAAGCAGAAGCCATTTGCGGGATAGGCCAGAAGGCCCTTTGAAATATCCAGCCCCGCCGCACTGTCCGACAGGATACAGGCCAGACGGTTGATGCCGGAGGGCTGAACATGGTGAGAGGAGAAGTAGGTCTGGTTTACTGCAAAGCCGCACAAACCGTATACAGTACCATCCACACCCAGCATGGGAACTGTCAGAAGGATCGCGCGTTCAGAGGTGTCGGGCAGGGTCAGCAGTGAGGTTGTCCGGCAGTCACGCTCAATGGGAACGGATGCCGTTTTCAGATGTTCGGCAAAGCCGGGGAACTCCGACAGGTCAAACTCCTGCGCCCATTTCCGGTGGGGCATCACATCATGCCGCCGTCCGATGTCCGCCATGCCGCGGTAGAGCAGCAGCCCACTTGTGGTGTGGGCGGCGTTGCTCCGCTGGACATACAGGCCGCTGAAGGATTCAGTATTGCTGACAAGGGAGAGGTGTTCAGCATCACAAACGCGCCGGAGCAGTCCGTCTGACGGACATACTGGCACAGCGGCTCCAACATGGCATCCTCCAGCCGCTCCACAGCATCCGCGTCTCCGTTTAGGTCGGAAAGATCCGTTGTCTGTTTTTCCAGAATGGCGGTCATGTCCTCGGAGAGATGAAGCCCCATTACGGAGACATTCCGCCACAGGGATTCCATGTCCGACTGAAAGGCCTCCATCCGGAAGGTCAGTGTCTTTACCAGTTCCTCCCGTGGGCTTTTCAACTGTCCCAACAGAAGGAGGACGGCGAACAGCGTTACCAGCAGCAGCGCCGCCAGTGCGCCCATATAGAGAAACAGCCGCCGTCGCATGGAGGGCTTGGCCTGTTTCAGCTTGGAAAAAGAAAACCCGGACATGGGCTGTCCCCCTCTTTCAGCATGACAGTGTTCTCAATGGATAGCACACAGCAGCGCCCAGGTTTCCCCTGCCAGTGCGTCAATGCTTTCACCGGCAGCAGCACGGCCGGGAAGCTCCTGCTGCATTTTCCGCAGACCATCATAAAGTTGGCTGACCTTTCCGTAGTAGCCCTCAAAGCGAGGCTCGGATAAGGGAGTGTAGCTTTCCTACATGATTTTCAGGGCTGCGTAAAGCTGACGGTAGCTTTCAATCGGTTCCGGGAACTTGTCATAATTTTCGATGGCGTCAAAGGCGCCGTTCCGCACCGGCATATAGCCGGTCTGAGCCACGAAGTCCAGATTTCGTTCGTTTTCCGTCAGCCAGCGGACAAACAGCGCGGCGGCCTCTGCCTTCTGAGCGGTGGTCTTGTAGGCACACAGCCCCACGCCCGCCTGCGTCATGAGGGCATCCACCCCGGCCGTTTTCGGCATGGGCAGCACATGGAGATCCATAGGCTCCTGTGTCCCGTCCTGATAGGTGACGGTATCGTTGTAGTAGAGAATCGCCGCGAAGGAGCCGAGGCCGGAGAGCACATCGCCTGTCATGACCTGCGTGTTGGAATAGAGATCGGAGACCACCACGTGGCCCTGAGCCAGAGAGCGGGCGAACTGCATCCAGCTCTCCTTGAATACGGCATTATTGGTATCATACCAGCCGTTTTTTGTGTAAAAATCACCGCTGCCGTGCTCCAATGCGTTCAATTCTACAGAACGGATGGGATAGTCCAGTGCGCAGAAGGCCTCGCCGCCGGACCAGTCATAGAACTTTCCGGCAGCATCGTAAAAGCTCTCCCATGTGGAAAGGTCTGCGTAACTGACGCCGGTGGCCTGAGAAAAGCGGGCGAAGCCGCTGCCGTTGCACATCAGAAGCTGGGTGGATTTGGAAATAGGGAAGAGAAGCAGGGTTCCGTCCTCCGTCATGCCGTCGGCCAGAAAGCCGGGGACAAAGTTAGAGAGCTCCTCCGCCGTAAACCAAGCGTTCCAATCTACCAGATTGTCCGAGCCCAGCGCCGTGGCGTCGCTGATGTGGCAGGTGAACAGATCGGGCATTTCCGGTGCGTCTCTGCCGCCCTTCTGGGCTTCCTTGAGGAAGCCGCCGATCTTGGAGGCACTGCTGAGATTGGTCACCTGTACCCGGACGCCTTCTTCTGCCCCACGGTACGGTTGAATTCCTGCACCAGCAGATCCATAGGCGAGCCGGACTGCTCGCCGTAAACGTGCCAGAAGTTCAGCGTCACCGGGTCGCTCTCCCGGAGCAGGGACTTCTCTCCGCAGCCGGAGAGGGTAAACACAAGGGCGGATACCAGCAGCAGGGAAAACAGACGCTTTTTCATGGGAAACCCTCCAAAATCGAGAAGCTGTTCATAAATCAGCGGTATTTTTGAAGCTTTTCGGTAAAATTTAGCCTTCAGGCCCCTAATTCGGAGAAATTAGGGTTAACAAAATAAGAGATCCATGCTATACAAAAAGTGAGGTAAATTTGTCAAAGCGGGGCGGCAGCCGCTGCCCAGCTTCAAGTTCATACACTTTATTGTAGCACACCCCACGGCGTTTTTACAAGGCGAAAAGCGGGAAAGAAGGGGGAAATACGGATGGTTCAGGCGAAGAAAACGGCCGCCTACCGGGTCATCGCCGGTCCCGGCGGTAAGCGGGTCTTTCGGTTCTACTGCGACATTTCCGGTGAGCTGTGCTGCGTGACCAAGTCCATTCGGGCGGATGCGGAGGACGAGGCACTGGAGATCGCGTGGGAGACGGAGGGGCGGTGGGCCTTTGACCGATGCCCCCAATGCGGCCGGTATGTATCCTCCGCCATGTTCAACATCAACGCGGAGCGGTGTCTGGACTGCGCCCCCTGGGAGAACGAATACCCTGTGTTCTGCCACCACTGCGGCATCAGGCTGAAAGACCCGGACGCCTTCTTCTGCCCCGCCTGCGGGGCACGGCTGCTGGTGGGCGGCACAGAGGAAGAGGAGGGAAGAACCGAATGACGGAGTATGACCTGGAAACCAAAAAGGCCTTGCGCCGGGTGTCCCTTCTGGAATATGGCTTCGGGCCGGAGACTCTGCGGGGACGCAAGATCTGCCCGGCCTGCGGCAGGGGCAACGGCGCTTACCGGACAGACTGTATCTCCTGCGGCACGGCGCTGCCAAAGGAGACCCTCTATGACTTCTACCGCGCCCGCCATCGCTGCTGTCCCGGCTGCGGTGTGGTGGTCACGGACGTTGCGGTGTACTGTCCCGAATGTGGGACGTGGCTGTCTAAAGAGACGGGAGCAAAGGGGGCGTCTGGATGAGCACTTTCCAAAAGCGGGAGCTGTCCACCTGCGGCGGAACGGAGCCGACGCCGCCCAGAGCGGCGGTATGCTTTACCACATCTGCTATGACCCGTCGGGCGGCAGACTGGCTTGCGCGGCTGGGGGGATGCAGACCCCTGGGCATCCTCTCCGACCACGGCGAGGATGTGATCTGGCAGTGTGAGGCGGAGAACGTGGATCTTTTGCTGCTGGAAACCGATTTTTCCCCGGCGGCGGAGGATACCAAGGACGTTTCCGCCCGCTGCGACATCGCCATCGAGGTGCGGCGCAGGCTGCCGGAGTGCAAGGTGTATCTGGCCTGCGAGGACGGCTGCCTGGAAAAGCTGCCCGCGCTGGACAAGGCGGTGGAGCTGGCTCTGATCGGCGGCTACTGCGTTGGCAGTATCACTCCGCAGCAGATGCGCACATGGCTGAACGAAGCGGCAGAGGCCATGCACCGACGGGAGAGCCGCCGTGACTGGACGTGCCGGCAGGATGTCCTCTCCGACGAGTAATCTTAAAACGAAACAACAGGCCGGGCATCCATTCGGATGCCCGGCCTGTTGTTGGAGACTGTCGATTAAGTGGTAAATTCTCCGCAATGGTAAGGAAGGGTGTGCGCGGGAAACCCAAGAAGGGTGTCCTGCGCCATTGAAATCTCCCAAGTTTTCAGAACTTTACAAAAGTTCTGAAAACTTACTCAGCGGGGAGAAAAGGCTTTTTCAACACGCTGAAACAACAGGCCAGGCATCCAAAATGAATGCCTGGCCTGTTGCTTGGCGGAATCAGATCAAAAGCGATCCTGCAGTTGAAAACGGGGCAAGCCGTGTCAGAGCAGGTGGATCAGCCCCAGCGTCATCAGGGTCACGAGACTTCCGGCAATGAGCAGTCCCAGCGTGATGGCAGGCAGAGCGTGGCGCAGGCGGATGTTCAGAAAGGCCGCAATCAGAGCCCCGGTCCAGGCTCCGGTCCCCGGCAGGGGGATGGCCACGAACAGCATCAGCCCCAGCAGACGGTATTTCCGCACCAGACGCCCCTTCAGGTGGGCACGGCGCTCCAAGGCATCGATCTTCGGAGCGAAGAAGGCGTGCTTCCGCAGCCGGTCAAAGACCTGACGCACCAGCAGGATGATAAAGGGCACTGGCAGCAGGTTGCCGAAGATGGCAGCGCCGCAGGCCAGCCACGGGTCCAGCCCGGCGGCGATCCCGGCGGGGATGGCTCCCCGCAGCTCCACCACCGGAACGGCGGCGATGGCCATGGTCATAATGTACTTTCTCAGAACGGTTTCCCAAAAGGCCATGAGGTCCCCCTTGCATAAAAATTGCCCCGGCGTGTGACCGCCGGGGCATCGGCTATCATAGTTTACTCCAGATTCAGGTGTTTTTGCAAGAAGTAAACTGTTAAGAAATAGAAAACGGCACAGTAAATAAGTTCCAGAATGATCAAAAACCACATACCCAGGTGCATACCGGCCACAACGGAAACGTTGGGCTCCCAGCCCAGCAGAAGCCGGTGGAACCAGGAATCGTTCACCAGTGCCATGCCGAGGCCGCCCAGAATCTGGAGAGCAATGCCCGTTGCGATATAGAATGCCACGCTCAGAAGCCCCTTGTGATTGGGAAAACTGAAGCCGATGGACATGGCCGAATAAAAGCGCAGACACAGGCCGAAGGAGCCCAGTACGCACAAAAGCAGCAGTTCCACGGCGAAGGCCGCGCCGTTGGCCACCAGATCCAGGTGGTTTATCCGGACTGCGTAGTCCAGCAGATTCAGGAAGCCGTGCCACAGATCACCCACAAAACGGATGTCAAAGGCCATGATGCAGCAGGAGAGACCGATCACCACAACAGTGGCGGCGAACCAGACGGTAGAGACGATGAGCTTGCTCCAGATCTGTTGGTGGACGCACACCGGAAGGGTCATCATTACGTAGCCCTCGTCCTGCAGGAGATTTTTGTAAAACCGGTTGATCATCAACACAAAAGAGATGATTCCCACGGCGAAGATCCCCACGATGAACAGCATGATGAAGATGGTACCCAGCGTGCGCAGGAGGGAGCTGTCAGAATTCAGCATACCCCGGCTGGAGAAATTGGCACCCACAGACACCAGCAGCAGGATGCCGAACAGGGGCAGCATGATCCGGCCGGTGGCCCGGAACTCATGCTTCAACAACTTTCTCAGCATTTGAACACCTCCCGGAACAGCGCGTCCACGCTCATGCCCTTTTCCTCCCGAATCTGATCCACGGAGGACTGTAGCACCAGATGCCCCCGGTCGATGAACACCACCTCATCCAGTACCTTTTCCACGTCGGCAATGAGGTGGGTGGAAATGACCACGGCGGCATCGGGGTTATAGTTGGAAATAATGGTGGAGAGAATATAATCCCGTGTGGCGGGGTCCACGCCGCCGATGGGCTCGTCCAGCAGATACAGCCGGGCGGCCCGGCTCATGACCATAATGAGCTGAACCTTTTCCCGGGTGCCCTTGCTCATCTGCTTGATCCGCTGCTTGGGCTGGATGTTCAGATGGTGAAGCATCTCCTCCGCAGCCTGACGGCGGAAGTCCGGGTAGAAATCCTCGTAAAAATCCATGAGCTGACCGGCGCTCATCCAGGTGGGGATGGCGGTGCGCTCCGGCAGATAGCTGACCATGGCGTGGGTCTCCCGGCCGGGGGTCCTGCCGTCGATCAAAATTTCCCCGCTGCTGGGGGTCAGCAGGCCATTGGCCAGCTTGATGAGGGTGGTCTTGCCGCTGCCGTTGGGACCTAAAAGGCCCACGATCCGGCCCGGCTCAATGGCAAAGCTGACGCCATCCAGCGCCGGAACCTTGCCGTAGCTCTTGGAGAGCTGGTTACATTCTAAAATCGGCATATGTTCACTCCTTTTCCGACTCCTGCCGCAGCAGCGACAGCAAGTCTTCCTTTTCAAATCCCAGACGCTCCATATCGGTCAGAAAGGACCGCACCCGGTCCGCCGCCAGTGTATGGCGGGCCTCCGTAATGGCCGTCTGATCCTCCGTTACATAGCGGCCGGAGGTCCGCTGGCTGTACACCAGTCCGTCCCGCTCCAGTTCCGTCAAGGCCCGCTGCATGGTGTTGGGGTTGACGCCCGCCTCCATAGCCAGATCCCGCACGGAGGGCAGCCGCTCTCCCGGCGAGAACGCACCGGAGACGATGCCGGCCCGGATCTGCCCGATGAGCTGGGCGTAGATCGGGGCATCATTGGAAAACTGCCAGTTCATGAGCCACCTCCTCGTGTTATTGTGTTAAGCAACTAATACAATAACACAAAATGGGGAATTGTCAAGAGGGCAGATTTGAATTTTTGAAATTTTTGCGGAAAACCATGTTTCTGATGACACAGGTTCCGCTTGTCCCACAGGCGGATGCGTGGTATAATATTCTGTCACAATGTGGAATTTCGCCGAAAACCGGCGTGATACAACAATAAGGAGGCTTTCATGAGCTGGAAAGAAAAACGATTGATTACGATTCTGAGCATCATTCTGGCGGTGCTGTGCGCTGCGGTGCTCGTCGTGTTGAGCATCCGCTACCGGGCGGCCCAGGCTGCCAAGGATCAGAACACCGTTTCCCCGTCGGACATCGCGGAGGCAGCCCAGAGTGAATATGTGGCCCTGTCTTACAGCAACGGTTCCACAACGCTGTCCTTCTCCCTGAATGAGAACGGCGTCTGGACCTGGGACAGTGAGCCGGACTTCCCGCTGGACGATACCAACGTCAAGTCCATTCTGACGATTTTGGAGACCCTCAAGCCCCAGCAGACGCTGGATATGCCGGAGGACCTGTCGGTGTACGGATTGGATGCCCCGGATGTGAGCCTGACGGCCACAGCTCCGGATGACGCGGTGCTGACCGTTACCTTGGGGAATGCCACCACCGATGGAACCAGCTATTACGCGACTATCAACAGCGACCCGGACCACGTTTTTATTCTGGCGGGAACGCTGCGTCAGGCCATGCAGACGCCCATCTACCAGATGTGCCGCCTGCCGGTGCTGCCGGAATTGACGGAGAGCACCATCACGTCCATCCAGCTGCAGGGGCCGCTGGTGGAGCAGGTGGATCTGGAAGGGAACAGTACTCAGGTCCGGAATTCCACAGTGCTCACTGCCACCCATGCGGAGGATGACAGCACTGCCGTTTCCTGGCGTTCCGGCGGGGCCAATATTACCGATGCCCCGTCCCTGCGGGCGCTGCTGGAGGATCTGGCGGCTCTGAAAGTGGCGGAATGTGTGGACTTCCGTCCCTCTGATGACGCGGTGACCTTCTGCGGTTTTCAGGACCCTGTGACGCTGACGGTGCATTATCAGACCGCCACCGGCATTGAGGGCATTTTTGAAATGAACGTCGGAACGCAGAATATGGGCGGCACCGGCCGCTACGTCCGCTTCGGGGACGAGCCGGCCATCTACCTCATGGAGCTGGAGCTGCTGGACCCCATGATGCGGTTGGCCTATCAGGGAATGGAGGAAGCGTCCTGACGGGAGGGAAGAACGATGCGTGTTCTCATAGTGGAGGATGAGGTCCGTCTGGCAGAGACCCTCCGGGACCTGCTGGAGCTGGAGCGCTATACCGCGGACATCTGTCATGACGGGGAAAGCGGTTTGGATAACGCTTTGTCCGACATCTATGATCTGGTGATTTTAGATGTGATGCTGCCGAAGAAGGACGGATTTTCCGTCCTGCGGGCGCTGCGGCAGGCGAGGAAAACCGTCCCGGTGCTGATGCTCTCGGCCCGTTCGGAGCTTGCGGACCGGGTGGAGGGGCTGGACTGCGGTGCGGACTATTACCTCACCAAGCCCTTTGAACCCAAGGAACTGCTGGCTTGCGTCCGGATGCTGACCCGGCGTCAGCCGGAGCAGCGGGCCTCTCAGAATCTGGAATACGGCGATCTGCGGCTGGAAACGGATACCTTTCAGCTTAGCTGCGGAGAGCGGTCTGTCCGGCTCAGCCGGAAGGAATTTGATATGCTGGAGCTGCTAATGCGGAGCCGGGAAATGGTCCTCACCAAGGAGAATCTGATCCTCAAGCTGTGGGGGTATGAATCCGATGCCGAGGACAACAATGTGGAGGTCTACATTTCCTTTTTGAGGAAAAAGCTGGACTACCTCCACTCGAAGGTAAAGATCCGTACCATCCGCATGGTGGGCTACCGGTTGGAGCAGGAAACCTGACTATTCGACTTTTCCACAGCTTTTTCAACATTTTCCACAGACTTTTCGACAAGGGGAGGCACTTGTCATGATCCGGAAACTGCGCTGGAAATTCGTGGCGGTGTGCATGGGGCTGGTGGCCCTGGTGCTCTCGGCGGTGTTCGGCGCCGCCTATCACGCCGTCCGGCAGAATATTGAGGACCTCAGCCGCCAAATGCTGTATCAGGTCTTGCGGGAGGACAGCGGCCGGGGCGCTGTGCCCAACCCCACCATTGAGATCGGCGGGGACCGGGTGCTGCTGCCTTATTTCACAGTGAATATCTGGGGGGATACCGCCTATATCACCGGCGGTACCTATGCCGATTTGGAGAATACCGATACCCTGCGGGACATTCTCAGCCAATGCCTGGAGCAGGAAGCGGCGGAGGGGACGGTCAACGAGTACCATCTCCGCTACCTCTCCATGGACAACGGCCTTTACCGGAAACTGGCCTTTGTGGATATGTCCATGGAGCAGGCGGTGCTGCGGCGGCTGGTCCGTTCCTACCTGCTGATTGCACTGGGGGCCATGCTGGTGCTGCTGGGCATTGCGGCAGCGGCATCCCGCTGGGTCACACGGCCGGTGGAGAAGGCATGGAAGCAGCAGCGGCAGTTTTTGTCGGATGCCTCCCACGAGCTGAAGACGCCGCTGACGGTAATCCTCTCCAACGCGGAACTGTTGGAGGGGGCAGGTCTTGCGGAAAAGCCTGCCCGGTGGAGCGGCAACATCCATACCGAGGCGGAGCAGATGCGCACTCTGGTGGAGCAGATGCTGACCTTGGCCCGGGCGGACAACGGCGTCCGGCCTGCCGCCATGGAGCCGCTGAACCTCTCCGATGTGGCCACGGACTGCGTGCTGGCCTTTGAGCCGGTGGCCTTTGAGGCGGGAAAACCTTTGGAGGAGCGGATCACGGCGGACATTACCGTGGTGGGGGACGCTGACCGCCTGCGGCGGCTGATCTCCATTCTGCTGGACAATGCCGTGAAATACGGCGCGGAGGGCGGCCATATCACCTTGACGCTGGAAAAGATGGACCGGCAGGCCCGGCTCACCGTTACCAATCCCGGTGACCCCATTCCACCGGAGCATCTGGCCCATCTGTTTGAGCGATTTTACCGGGCGGACGCCTCCCGGGGGGAAAAATCCGGGTTTGGATTGGGACTGGCTATTGCGGACACCATCGCCCGGGAACATAAGGGCGCACTGAAGGCGGAGAGCGATGCGGCGTCCACCCGCTTTACCTTCACCATACCATTGAGAAAACAAGCGTAAAAAGAATGAAAAAGAGGAACGGAGAAGCTCTCCGTTCCGCTTTTTGCTATTTACTGTCTTTTACGCCTTTTTCACCTTACGGGCCATGATCTCCGGGTCTACGCAGAAGAAGGTGAACTCGCCGGTGGCCAGCAGCTTCTCATCCTCACCCAGAATGTCCACCGCCACCAGGCAAGTGGAGTGGCCCCGGTGACGCACCCGGGCGTCAGCCTGGATCTCACCCTCAGACTGGTTGCGCAGGAAGTGGAGGGCGCTGGTCTGCGTGACGTAATTGCGGCCATCGGTGTGGGCGGCAAAGCCGGTGGCGTTGTCTGCCATGGCGTAGATAGCGCCGCCGTGGACCATGCCATAGGAGTTTTTGCTCTCCGGCTGGATATTCAGCCGGAATACGGCGTGGTCTTCCTCTACCATGACCATTTCAATATGGTTGTAAGTGGCAAAGAGATTTTTGCGCTCTTTGTCCTTAAACATTTCAATTGTAATTTCGTCCATTTTGTTTTCGTATACCTTTCTATTGTACTACTTTTTGAGTGTATCACATATTTTCTCTGATTTCTACTCTTTTTTTGAATTCGGGGTTGACAAACGAGAAATGCGTGCTATCATGAACACATGAACAGACATTCAAATGAAAGGAGCCGCTTATGGAGGATCGCTACAACGTGGAGTGCTGTGAATTCATGCATGCCCACGATGAGATCGTAGAGAGAGTACAAAAGGAGATGCCAGGGGAAGATACCCTGTATGATCTGACAGAACTGTTCCGGATCTTCGGTGATTCCACCCGTATCCGCATCCTGTATGTGCTCTTTGAGGCAGAGATGTGCGTGTGCGACATCGCGGCGCTGCTGGGAATGACCCAATCCGCTATATCCCATCAGCTCAAGGCACTGAAAAATGCCCGGCTGGTAAAGTCACGGCGGGATGGCAAAACGGTGTTTTACTCTCTGGCGGATGATCATGTGAAAACCATCATCGATCAGGGATTAGAGCATATTCTGGAGTAATTTTTGATTTCCAATTCAGTTCTCATAAATATAAAATCAGGAGGAAGCTATTATGAAGAAGCATTACAAGTTCGAAATCGACTGCGCCAACTGTGCCGCCAAGGTGGAGGATGCCATTAAGAAGATCGACGGCGTCAACAACGCCACGGTGAGCTTCATGACCCAGAAGCTGACGTTGGACGCCGATGACGCCTGTTTTGACGAGATCCTGCAAAAAGTCGTGGCTACCGCAAAGAAGATCGAGCCGGACTGCGAACTGCACCTGTAAGAACCGCCGCCGCTGGCGCGTTTCGGAGCGCAACTGCCGTAAGGCGGCGCTTCGCCTGGTCCCGAAAAGGAGGATACGATGATGACCCTTTCCAAAAAGCAAAGAAAAATGCGGAACCGCATCCTGATCGCGGCGGCTCTGCTGGTTCTTGTCAAGCTGCTGCCCCTTACCGGCTGGGTCCGGGGGCTGTGCTGTCTGGCGCCGTATTTCATCATCGGCTATGATGTGCTGCGGAAGGCGGCACTGGGCATTGTCAATGGGCAGGTCTTTGACGAAAACTTCCTGATGGCCCTTGCCACCGTGGGCGCTTACGCCACCGGGGAGTTTGACGAGGCTGTGTTCGTCATGCTGTTCTACCAGACCGGTGAGCTGTTTCAGGATTATGCCGTGGGCAAGTCCCGGACCTCCATTGCCGCCCTGATGGACATTCGTCCGGACACCGCCAATCTGGAAACGGAAAACGGCTTGGAAACGGTGGATCCGGAGGATGTGGCCGTCGGCTCCGTCATCGTGGTGAAGCCCGGCGAGCGGGTACCGCTGGACGGTACGGTGTTAGAGGGCAGTTCCACACTGGATACCGCCGCCCTCACCGGCGAATCCCTGCCCCGAAGCATCCGTGTGGGCGATGACATCATCAGCGGCTGCGTGAACCTGACGGGGTTGCTGCGGGTGACGGTGACAAAGCCCTGTGAGGAATCCACGGTTTCCAAAATTCTGGAGCTGGTGGAGAATTCCAGCGAAAAGAAAGCCGTCAGCGAGCAGTTTATCACCCGGTTTGCCAAATACTATACCCCCTGTGTGGTGTATGCGGCGCTGGCTCTGTTCCTGATCCCTACGGTCCTGCTGGCGGTGCTGCCCACTCTCCCCGGATTTCTGGCGGGCACCGTCTGGACGGATTGGCTCCACCGGGCGTTGACCTTTCTGGTCATCTCCTGCCCCTGCGCACTGGTGATCTCCGTACCTCTGAGCTTTTTCGGCGGTATCGGCGGCGCCTCCAAGTGCGGTATTCTGGTCAAGGGCGGCAACTATCTGGAAGCGCTGGCCAAGGCGGACACCGTGGTGTTCGACAAAACCGGCACTCTGACGAAGGGCACCTTTGCCGTATCCGCCGTCCATCCGGAGGCGGGCTTTGAAGCGGATCAGGTGCTGGAATACGCGGCTCTGGCGGAGCAGTATTCCACGCACCCCATCGCCGTCTCTCTGCGGGAGGCCTGCAAAAGCGGAATGGACCGCAGCCGGGTCGCTAACGTGGAGGAGATCGCCGGACACGGTATCATGGCGGAGGTGGACGGCAAGCGCGTCGGCGTGGGCAACAGCCGCCTGATGGAGCGCCAGAGCGTCAACTGGCTGCCCTGCGAGCTGCCCGGTACCATCGTCCATGTGACCATCGACGGCTTCTACGCCGGACATATCGTGATCGCGGATCAGCCCAAGCCCGACGCCAAGGAGGCCATCGTCCAACTGAAGGCTATGGGTGTGAAAAAGACAGTCATGCTCACCGGCGACACCAAGGAAGTGGCCCATACGGTGGCGGACGCTCTGGGATTGGACGAGTACCACGCGGAGCTGCTGCCTGCCGACAAGGTGACGCGGGTAGAGGAGCTGCTGAAGCAGGAGACCGGCAAGCTGGCCTTTGTAGGTGATGGCATCAACGATGCGCCGGTGCTGACCCGCGCGGACATCGGCATTGCCATGGGCGGTCTGGGCAGCGACGCGGCTATCGAAGCTGCCGACATCGTGCTCATGGACGATCAGCCCACCAAGATCGCCGCAGCCATCCGCATTGCTCGCAAAACGGTGCGGATCGTGCGGGAGAACATCGTCTTTGCCCTGATGGTGAAAGCCATCGTCCTGGTGATGGGTGCGCTGGGCAAGGCCCCCATGTGGCTGGCCGTGTTTGCCGACGTAGGTGTGGCATTTTTGGCCATTCTCAACGCCATGCGCTGCCTGTATACAGAAAAGGATAAGAAATGATACCGCAGCCCCGCCGCATAAAAACGCGGCGGGGCGGTGACTGTCGATAAAGCGGAAAATTTTCGGCAACGGTAAGGAAGGGTGTGCGCGGGAAACCCAAGAAGGGTGTCCTGCGTCATTAAAATCATTAGTTTTCAGAACTTTTATAAGGTTCTGAAAACCTGCTCAGCGGGGCGAAAAGGATTTTTCGACACGCTGAGCAACAGGGAGGGCACAGCCCTCCCTGTTCCTTTTGTTCAGCGCAGATCGGATACAATGTTGTCCACGGCGTTGTCCACCGCGATACCCAGCTTGCGGATGCTTTTCCCCACCTGTGTTTTCATGGGGTCCCGTCCGTAGGGCGACATCATACCCATTGCGGCGCCAGCCAGCAGACCGGCGCTCATGCCGACCCAAAATCCGGCACAACCTTTCATACTCCGTCACTCCTTTTTCGGTCTGAGGGTAGTATGCCCGGAGAAACGGAAAGCATGATGGAAACTCATTCCAGAATCACGCCGTCGCCCACCACGGCGTCTCCGTCATAGAGGACAACGAACTGTCCCGGCGTCACCGCCCGCTGGGGCTCCCGGAACCGCAGGCGTACCTGCCCGCCGGACAGCGGCTCCGCCACGGCCTCCGCTTCCCGCTGGGAATAGCGGGTCTTGACGGTGACGGTCATAGGGGCGGTCAAAGCGGGAATGGAGATCCAGTTCCAGTCCCCGGCAATCAGCTCTGATGTGAACAGGTCCTCATTGTGACCCAGATAGACGGCATGGTCCGCCGGGTCCTTCCGCAGGACGTACAGCGGCGGCTCGATGGCAAGACCCAGTCCCTTGTGCTGCCCCTTGGTGTAGCGGATGAACCCCTTGTGCTGGCCTAAGACGCGGCCCTCCCGGTCTACAAACGGTCCGGTGGGGGACTCGTGTCCCACGCAGCGGGTAATGAAGCTCACATAGTCCCCGTCCGGCACGAAGCAGATGTCCTGACTGTCCCGTTTTTGGGCGTTGATCAGGCCGTGAGCCTCCGCCAAGGCCCGCACCGCCGGTTTTTCCAGATCGCCCAAGGGGAACAGCGTCCGGGAAAGCTGCTCCTGCGTCAAACGGCAGAGAAAGTAGCTCTGATCCTTGGAGCGGTCCGCCCCCCGGCAGAGCAGGTGACGGCCGGTAGCAGGATCCTGTCGAATTTTGGCGTAGTGGCCGGTGGCCAGATAGTCCGCCCCCAGTTTTCGGGCGGCGTCCCACATGGCGCCGAACTTGATCCGCCGGTTGCAGAATACGCAGGGATTCGGCGTGCGGCCCGCCTCGTATTCCCGGATGAAATAGTCGATGACCGTTGCCCGGAATTCCGGGGAGAGGTCCATATCGTAGAAGGGAAGCCCCAGCAGGGATGCCACGGCCCGGGCGTCGGAGCCGTCATCCGGAAGGCGGTCTGCCGGTAAAGGCAGACCGCTTAACAGGGACAGATGCAGGCCGCTGACGGCGTATCCCTGCGCTTGCAGCAAGACCGCGGCGGCAGAGCTGTCCACCCCGCCGCTCATTCCCAAAAATACCTGTGCCATAGAAGCCTCCTATGCGTCAATGCACATTCCAGATCGTATTATGTCGAATAGATATGCCAAATGGTATTAAAAGAGCTATCGTGTAGAAAAAGAAAAGCGGCTTTGCGCCGCTTTTCTGAGGTTACGATAAAACGGTAAGATTTTCGTTACGGTAAGGAAGAGTGTGCGCGGGAAACCCAAGAGGGGTGTCCTGCGCCATTGAAATCAAACATTTTCAGAACTTTACAAAAGTTCTGAAAATAAGGTCAGCGGGGCGAAAAGAATTTTTCGGCACGCTGAAGCGGCTTTGCGCCGCTTTTCTGAGGTTACGATAAAACGGTAAGATTTTCGTTCGCCTACTATTCCAGATTCCGCACGGCAAACGCATCGGAGGGAAGCGCATCCGCCAGTCCCAGCAGCGGACGGCTGAAGCCGCCATTGTAGACGGAGGGGATGTCGGAAAGCTGGCTGCCCAACTGCCGGTCCGGCAGAGTGACCATAAAGCGGCTGCCCTTGCCGGGGGCGGACTCCACGGTGATGCTCCCACCGTGCTTTTCCGCGATGGCCCGGCACAGAGGAAGGCCCAGACCCAAGCCATAGGGCGCAGGAGTGGGATGGCCCGGCTGGAAACAGCCGTCGAACAGATGGGCCATCCGCTCCGGCGGGATGCCGCAGCCGGTGTCACTGACGGTCAGCCGCAAAGTTTCACCGCTTTTTTTCAGTTCCACCGTGACGGTGCCGCCGGCAGGTGTAAATTTCAGCGCGTTGGAAAGCAGGTGATAAAGCATCTGCTCCACGGCGGCAGGATGAATGGCGCAGACCCGCCGATCCATGGCGCAGACAAATTTCAACTGAATCCCCAACTGTTCTGCCAGATCCGCAGAGGACTCGCAGACCTCAGAGACCAGCTTTACCAGATCGGCGTCCCGCAGAGACAGCGTTTGGCTGTCTGACAGATACTCTGCGGCGGACATACTGTTGACCAGCCGCAGCAGCCGGAAAAAACTTTGCTCCAAAATGGCGGCCTTGGCGTCCAAGGCTGGGTCCTGCTCCCGCTGCTCCGGAGGAATGACCTGAGAAGCCGCCAGGTACAGATTGCTGAGCAGGCTGCGCATCTGGTTGGCAATGTTCGGCAGCAGAGCTGCCTCGGTCTCGTGCTGCTCCATAACAGTGCCTCACTTTCTGTTTTGCATCAAAACTATCATAAGCCGCAGAGTGAAAATTACACCAGGAAAACATTTCCCAATGCGGGATGGTATCAATCAGCATATCAAAAATTCAGGAAGAAAACAAGAATTTTGTCGGAAATTTGAAATAATTTAACTTTTCACAAGTAAACGATGTGGTAAACGATGTGCTATGCAAAGGGGCTAAGAGCCGTTGGAAAAGGCAGATTTAATTTTACAGATCGTCCATTTCGCCTTTTAGAAAATGTGCCTATAATGAAAGCAACAAATCAACGCCCAAAGGGCAGGAGGGATCTGTTATGGCGATCAAGGTAGGCATTAACGGCTTCGGCCGCATTGGCCGCGTAGCTCTGCGGATCATGGTGGAGCGTGGCAGCAGCAGTTATCAGATCTGCGGCATCAACCTGCGGAATGCGGATCTGGATTACATGGTCTATCAGGTGAAATACGACTCCGTGTTCCGTACTTTCCGGGATACGGTGGAGCACGATGACCGGCACCTGATCATCAACGGCAAGAAGATCCGGGTCTACAGCGAGAGCGATGCTTCCCAGATCCCCTGGGATGACTGCGGTGCGGAGTATATCATCGAATCCACCGGCGTGTTCAACACCGTGGAAAAGGCCAGCGCCCATCTGCAAAACGGCGCGAAAAAGGTCATCATCTCAGCCCCTTCCAAGGATGACATCATGCCCACCTTCGTCATGGGCGTCAACCATCTGAAGTACACCCCGGATATGAACGTGGTGTCCAACGCCTCCTGCACCACCAACTGTCTGGCCCCCATGACCAAGGTCATCAACGATACCTTCGGTATCCGGCAGGCCCTTATGTCCACCATCCACTCCGCCACCGCCAAGCAGAAGGCCGTGGACTCCCGTGCAGGCCGGGACTGGCGGACGGGCCGCAGCGTGCTGGGCAACATTATCCCCTCCAGCACCGGTGCTGCCAAGGCTGTTGGTCAGGTGATCCCGGAACTGAAGGGCAAAATGACCGGCATGAGCTTCCGTGTGCCCACCAACGATGTGTCTGTGGTGGACCTCACCGCCCGGCTCATCCATCCCGCCAGCTACCACGATGTGTGCGTGGCCATGCGGAACGCGGCCAAGAACAGCATGAAGGGCATCATCACCTGCACCACGGATCAGGTGGTCTCATCCGACCTGACGGGCTTTTCCGAGACCTGCATCTTTGACGAGACTGCCGGTATCATGCTGGATGACGATTTTGTGAAGCTCATCGCATGGTATGACAACGAATGGGGCTACACCAGCAAGCTGCTGGACCTCATGGCCCATATGTATGAGGTGGAGCACCAGTAAGGTTATTCTATGAAGCGGGACTGAATTCCGTGTCCGCTGTGTTTCAAAACGGCTCACAGGCATCTTGTAAACATGAAAAACAGGGCGCCTTTTGGCGCCCTGTTTGAGGCTGTTGGCAGGATGGTAAACATTCCGCAACGGTGAGGAAGAGTGTGTGCAGGAAACCCAAGAAGAGTGTTCTGCGCATTTGAAATCCTAAGTTTTCAGAACTTTATAAAAGTTCTGAAAACTTGTTCAGCGGGGCGAAAAGACTTTTTCGGCACGCTGAAACAGGGCGCCAGAGGCGCCCTGTTTGTATTTTATTCTTCCTCGTCGGTGACGATCAGACCGTAGCCGCCGTTCTTGCGGTGGTAGACAATGGAGATACTGTCATCATCGCTGTTGCGGAACACATAGAAATCGTGATCCAGCAGGTTCATCTGCAAAATAGCCTCTTCCGGACTCATGGGCTTCACGGAGAAGCGCTTGGTCCGGACGATGTGGAACTCCGATTCCTCCGCCACGGAGAAGTCATCCATGGGAACGGCGGGGAAGGCATCGGACCGCAGGCGCTTGGCCAGCCGGGTCTTGTTTTTCAGAATCTGCCGCTCAATATAGCTGACGGCGGCGTCAATGGCACCGCGCATATCCCCATCCGGTTCTGTGGTCTGCGCCCGGAGGAGAGTGGAACCATCCCGGATGGTGATCTCCACGGTGCACAGCTTGTCTTTTTCCACAGTAAATGTCACGAAGGCGGACGCATCTTCCCGGTGGAAATACTTTTCCAGCTTTTCCACGCGCTTTTCGGCGTAATCCTTAATGGAGTCATTCAGGGGAACTTTCTTGCATGCGTAAGTATACTTCATAATGCTCGCTCCTTTCGTGGAAGAGGGATGGGGCCCTCTCTATGGTCAAATCATATCACATTCCTCTGCGTTTTACCAGATGCAAATGTATAAAATTCACAAAAAATTTTAAAGCGACGAAAGGGGGCAGCATTCGACAAAAGCTCCCATTTACAATAGAGTCAGTTCGTGCTACCATAATCGAGGAAGCTTTCCAATATCCCACCCGTTTGGGCCGCCCCTTGGGGCGGCTCTTTTTTATGCACTGCCAGCGAACTGGCCTGTATCCCGAATAGCGGCGTCCAACGAAAAAGCGGGTCACGGAAAGTACTCCGTGACCCGGTGGATTTTAGCGAGTAGAGAAATTATTGCACAGAGCCCGTTTCGGAACGCTGGCAGTCAGGGCAAACGCCCTCTACCACCATGTGGTGACACAGGACACGGTAGCCGGTTTCCTGTTCCAGCGTTTCGTCATAGGCGCGGTCATAGGTGTAGGGAACATCCACCACGCTGTCACAGACCAGACAGTGCATATGATAGTGAGGATCGGTCCGGAGGTCAAAGCGGTCGCTGTTGGACATGACTACCCGATAGATCTCCCGGTTGTCGCACAGCAGGTTCAGATTTCGATAGACGGTTCCGCGGCTGACATGGGCATCCTGCTCCCGGACGCTCTGGTAGATCTGCTCCGCAGTGGGATGATCCCGGCGGCCCCGGACCACGTCCAGCACCAACTGCCGCTGACGGGTGTTGCGCTGCTGCTTCAAGCTCACTCACCTCTTCCTTGTAGTAATGATTCCTAATTATAACAAAGGAATGGAGATCATGCAAGAGAAAGGAGGCGGAGCAGCGCAAAAAAACCGAGGCCGCTTTGCGCGGCCCCGGTTTGGGATACAGAATGTAGCTTAGACCTTCTCCACCACGACAGCAGTACCCATGCCGCCGCCGATGCAGAGGGTAGCCAGACCCTTCTTAGCGTCCTCACGCTTCATCATCTCGTGGATCAGGGTGACGATGATACGAGCGCCGGAAGCACCAACGGGATGGCCCAGAGCGATGGCGCCGCCGTTGACGTTGACCTTGCTCATGTCAAAGTGCAGCTCGCGGGCCACAGCGATGGACTGAGCAGCGAAAGCCTCGTTAGCCTCGACCAGATCGATGTCCTCGATGGACACGCCAGCCTTAGCCATAGCAGCGCGGGAAGCCACAACGGGGCCGACACCCATGATCTTGGGATCAACACCGCCCTGGCCCCAGCCGATCAGCTTGACCATGGGCTTCAGGCCGTACTTCTCAACAGCCTCGCCGGAGGCCAGCACGATGGCGGCAGCACCGTCATTGATACCGGAGGCGTTGGCGGCGGTCACGCGGGGCGTGCCCTTATCCTCGGCGTCCTGAATGCCGGTGGGCTCAAAGGTGTTCACAACCTGAGGATTGGGGGACTCGGGGCCCACGGGGAAAGCGCCGCGCAGCTTGGCGATGCTGTCAGCGGTGACACCCTCCTTGGGATACTCGTCACGCTTGAACTCCACGATCTCCTTCTTGACCTTCACGGGGACGGGAACGATCTCGTCATCGAAACGGCCGGAGTCGCGGGCAGCGCAGGCCTTCTGCTGAGAAGCTGCGGCGAACTCATCCTGCTCGCGGCGGGTGATGCCCCAGATATCATTGATGTTCTCAGCGGTGGTGCCCATGTGATAGTTGTTGAAAGCGTCCCACAGGCCGTCCTTGATCATCTCGTCGACAACCTTCTTGTCGCTCATACGGGCGCCCCAGCGCTCGTCGGGCAGGGTGTAAGGAGCAGCGCTCATGTTCTCGGTGCCGCCGCAGACCACGATGTCGGAGTCACCGGCCAGGATGGAACGGGCGCCCTCGATGACAGACTTCATGCCGGAGCCGCAGACCATGCCCACGGTGTAAGCGGGAACGGAATAGGGGATGCCAGCCTTCACAGAGACCTGACGGGCGGGGTTCTGGCCCTGGCCGGCAGTGAGGATGCAGCCGAACATCAGCTCGTCCACGTTCTCGGGAGCGACGTTAGCGCGCTTCAGGGCTTCCTTGACAACGATAGCGCCCATGTCCACGGCGGGGGTGTTCTTCAGAGAGCCACCAAAGGAGCCGATAGCGGTACGGCAGCAATTTACGACATAAAGTTCTTTCATGTTGATCCTCCGTTTTGTGTTTTTTTAGACGGAAAAGTCCGTCAGGATTATAGTAACAGGGGCAGAGATGCTTGTTAATTTTTTGGCAAACGCACTCGTTTTCCACCTCTGCAAATGAAATTATAGGCGCTTTTGAGGCCCCCGTCAACGATAATCTTGTATTTCACGAATTTTTGTTAAATCTTTGACAAAACTGTTGTGACTTTCGTCTAAATTGACGAAAATTTAACAATGTAAAAAATGACCTCAGCCGGAGGCCTGCTTCAGTGCGGTCCAGAAGGCGGCGGGACGCAGGGTTTCATAGGCGGAAGAGACCTGAATCTCGCTGGCATCAGCGGCACTTTGCAGCAGGCTGTCGAAGTAGGCTTCCCGCAGAGCGTCCCGGTCCGCAGGCAGACGCCGGAGGATGACGAAACCGTTTTCGGTCTCGATAATGCCGGAAAACTGTCCCGGTTCCAGAGCGGCCGCCGCATCCTGAAGGGAGGGCGTCCAATCCGTTTCTTCCAATAATGCGCCTCCGGTCTCTGCCAGCAGCGTATCATAGGCGGCTGCCGGATCCGCGGCGGCGTTCAGATGCGCGAACAGCTCCGCTGCCTTTTGCCGGGCGGCTTCCCGGTCAGAGCCGAAAGGGATCAGGAGCCGTTCTGCCGTCAGCGGAGCAGTTTGCTGTTCAAAAAGGGTCAGCTCGCTTTCCGTGGGGGCCAAGGCACTGCCGGGGGTCTCGTAGAGGGCGTATAATTTGGCATATTGCACACCGGCCTCCGTCAGATGCCGCTCCTGCTCCGGCGTCAGATAGGCGTAGTGCCGTTCCGGAAGTGCGTTCCGCTCAACGTCCGTCAGCGTGCAGCCGTATGCCGCCGCCCAGGTCTCCACGGCGGTGTACAGGGCTGTGTCCGCCAACGCATCGGCTTTTACCAGATCCCCCAGTGTGCCGCCGTCAGAGAGAGGAGCGGTCCAGTCCACTGATTCCCCGGCAGCTTCGCAGCGTTCCTCCATCTGGCGGCAGTCCAGTGCCAGCCAATAGAGGTATTCCCACGCGGGGATGTTCTGCCCGTCGATCACCAACAGGGTCTCCGATTCGTTTAAGTCCGCAGCCTGTCCTAAAAGGAGAGCGGCGGGTCTCGGTTCTCTGCCGCAGGCGGTGAGCAGCAAGGCCAGCGGCAGGACCAAGGCAAAAAAACATTTCTTCATAGCGACGCCTCCTGTGTTTGTCCATTTCCATATCTATGCGGCGGCGTACGGCGCTATGCGAAAAAACCGCCGCGCCCCGGAGGGCACGGCGGTCCGATCAGGACAGCGCGGCTGCAAGCACCAGCAATAGGCCGGTCAGCAGCAGGAAAAGCAGTATCAGCTTCCACACGAATTTCAGCCATTTTTCGTAGGGGATGCGGCCCAGCGCCAGCGCGCCCATCACCACGGCGGCGGTAGGCGTCACCAGATTCACAAGACCGCAGGCGGACTGGAAGGCCGTCACCACCACGTCACCGCCCACCCCGGCGAACTGTCCCAGCGGAGCCACCACCGGCACGGACAGTGTGGCCAGACCGGAGGAGGACGGAATCAGCACGGACAACGGCAGGTAGATCAAAAAGACCAGCAACACGAAGGAGGTGGAGCCAAGGCCGGAGAGGGCCGTCTCTCCCCAGTGAAGAATGGTGTCGGTGATATGGCCGTCATTCATCAGTACGGTGATGCCCCGGCTGATGCCGATGATGAAGGCTACGCCCAAAAGATCCGTACAGCCGGAGACGAAGGTCTCCGCCAACTCCACCTCGCTGAGCCGGTCCATCAGCCCCACCACGATGCCCGCCACTAAAAACAGAGCGGACAGCTCCGGGAACCACCAGCCCAAGACCGGCAGGGGCAGGCCCATTTCATCAAAGGGAATAACGCCGTAGATCATGGTGAGGAAGGTGGCGGCAAAAATAAGGAGGATGGCGGCGTGACGCCGGGTGAGAGGCTGGACGCGGCCCACGTCTGCGTGAAGCCTGCCTGCGCCGATGCCCACCACGGAGCGGCTTGGGTCCCGCTTTATCCGGGCGGCGTAGGCGGAGACATACCAGATGGCGGCACCCTCAAAGATCACGAACTGAATGAGCCGCCAGAGAAGGCCCTCTCCCAGAGAGACCCCGGCGAAGCCTGCGGCGATGCCGGTGGCGAAGGGATTCACCGTGGAGGCGATGACGCCGGCCCCGGCCCCCAGCAGGATCACCGCCACGCCCACCACCGCGTCATAGCCCGCCGCCAGAAAAATAGGCAGCAGCAGAGGGAAGAAGGCCATGGTCTCCTCCCACATGCCGTAGGTGGTGCCGCCCAGACCGAAAAACAGCATTAAAATAGTAATGAGCAGGTTTTCCCGGCCTTGCAGCCGGGAAATCACGTTGCTGACTCCGGCGTCGATGGCCCCGGTCTTCATCACAACGCCCAGAAAACCGCCCACCATCAGGATGAACACGCAGACATCCACTGCGTCATAAAAGCCTCGGAAGGCGGCCTTCAGTGCCGCACCGATGCCCTGCGGCGCGGGGGCGACGGCGTGATAGCTGCCGGAGATGGGGATACCATCGGCGTAGTCATAACTGCCCGCCGGGATGAACCATGTGGACAGTGCCACCAGAAGAATCAGGCAGAACAGGATCGTATACGCGGTGGGCATCTGGAATTTGCGTTGCTCCATGGGAACACTTCCTCCTTGCGGACTGACTTATGCGCCGATGGTAGCCACCATCACGGCCTTGATGGAGTGCATCCGGTTCTCCGCCTCGTCGAAAACCACGCTGTGACGGGAGCGGAACACCTCGTCGGTGACCTCCCGGATGTCCACGCCCTTGGCCTGCCATTCCTTCGCCATTTTCGTTTCAAAATCGTGGAAGGAGGGGAGACAGTGGAGATACAGCACGTCGGGATTCTCCGTGGCCTTCAGGGTGTCCATCGTCACCCGGAAGGGGGACAGCAGCCCTACCCGCTCCGGGATCTGGGCTTCCTCACCCATGGAAGCCCACACATCACCATAGATCACGTCAGCGCCCTTTAAGTCTTCTGCGTGGTCAGTGATCTCGATGAGGCCGCCGTTTTTCCGGGCCTCGGCAAAGGTGGACTGCACCACCTCCTGATCCATCTGCTTGGCCAGCTCCTCCGGCCCCATGGCTACAAAGTGCATTCCCAACTTGGCTGCGCCCATCATCCACGCATAGCACATGTTGTTCCGCACATCGCCGGGGAACACCACCTTGATCTTGTTTAAAGGCTTTTTGCAGTGCTCCTCAATGGTCATCAGATCCGCTAAGATCTGGGTGGGATGGTCGGCGTCCGTCAGGCCGTTCCACACCGGCACACCGGACCACTTGGCAAGATCCTCCACCACGGACTGCTCGTAGCCCCGGTACTCGATGCCGTCAAAGAACCGGCCCAGCACCTTGGCGCTGTCCTCCAGAGATTCCTTTTTGCCCATCTGGGAAGAACCGGCGTCCAGATAGGTGACATGGGCGCCCTCCTGGGTGGCCGCTACCTCAAAGGAACAGCGGGTGCGAGTGGAGGTCTTTTCAAACAGCAGGACAATGTGCTTGCCCTGCATGGTGGGGGCGCAGACGCCTGCCCGCCGCTTGGCCTTCAGGTCGTGGCCCAGATCCAGCAGGTAGCGAAGCTCCTCCGGGGTAAAATCGGCCAGCGAGAGAAAGCTGCGGCCCTTTAAATTGACTGCCATGATGATCGCTCCTTTTGATTTACTATAAACTGATTTAGAAATTGTGAGGGCACGGCGCCGCTTTGCGGCGCAGGGGAGCATGGTGATACCATGCGGAATTGAAGACCCAAATGGGCTTTGCCCATTGGAATGTTTCTTACATTCTCTTTGCTCCGCAAAGGGACGCGGCGAACCGCCGCAGGGACGCACCCCCCATTTTCTTTTTGAGACATCAAAAAGAAAATGCGCCGTGCACGGTGGAAAAGAAAAAATGTCAGGGATGAGTTGACACATTTGTGTCAACTCACCCATACGAAGGAGCGGCCGGTACGAACTGCCGACAAAAATCAGAAGTCTTCTGCCGGCTGCGCTGAAAGTACCCAAATGACCTGAGTGCGTCCCCGCATTTGCGGGCATGGCATTCGTTGGGTCGCAAAGAGGACACCCTCTGCTCCTCTCCCCGCTGCCGCTCCCCCTCATCCTCAGAGGGGTTTCCAAAGGGGAAAGCACCAAAGCGCCGCCGGGGGCGGATAAAGCGAGGTGCTTTCGAGGAAATGGCACGATTGGCGGCCCATCAGGGCCGGGAATCGTATAGCCATGACGGTGTTAGGGCCGCAGCCCGCCCCTTTGTGTCGTTTCAAGGGGGCGCGGGGGGAAATCGAAATCCCCCCGCGTTTCTCTTTAGGGGGCCGGGGGGATATTCTCTTTTCAAAAGAGAATATCCCCCTGGCTTCTCCGTACCGAAACGGTACAGTTCCGCCGGGAACCCCGGTAATCTTTTCGGCAAGACGAAAAGAAAATGGGGATTCAATCCGGTGCGGCATCGCCGCACATCTTCGCACCAATCTGGTGCGTTTGATATCTCAAAAGAAAAGTAGTGCATTCTGCGGTGGGAACCGCCCCCCCTGCGGGAGCAAGAACCCGCTAAGGGTCATCCCGGATCAGCGGCATACTCATGCACCGGGGGCCGCCCCGGCCCCGGCTCAGCTCGGCGCTGGGAATGGCGTGGATGCGGATGCCTGCTTCTTCCAAGGAGCGGTTGGTGACGTGGTTCCGGGTGTAGACCACCACCTCGCCGGGGGCAATGGCGAGGGTGTTGCTGCCGTCGCTCCACTGCTCCCGGGCTGCGTCGATGACGCTGCCCTGCCCGCAGGGAATCAGCGTCACCTGACTAAGCCCCAGGTGCTCCTTGAGAATATCCTCCAGCCGCCCGGTCTCCTGACGGATCTGCATCTGCTGGTTTTCACCCAGCTCCATGACGAACACGGTGATGTCGCTGAGAATGTTGGGATGGACGGTGAACTTGTCCCGGTCCACCATGGTGAACACGGTATCCAGATGCATGAAGGAGCGGCTCTTGGGAATGTTGAAGGCCAGAACTTTTTGGAAAGTCTTGCTTTGTGAGAGCACCGTCTGGGCCAGTTGGTCGATAGAATCCCCCTCCGTCCGCTGGGAGATGCCAACCGCCAACACCTGAGGGGACAGCACCAGAATATCGCCGCCCTCCAAAGAGGAAGATGCACTGCGGTCATACCAGCGAGGTGCGTTCTGGTACCAGGGGTTATGCTCAAAGATGAACCGGCCGAACAGGGTCTCCCGGTTTCGGGTAACGGTGTGCATTTTGTGAATGGATACGCCGGTGCCGATGGTGGCGAAGGGGTCGCGGGTGAAGTAGAGGTTGGGCATGGGATCTACGGCAAAGGGATAGCCCTCCTCAAGACCGGACAGGTGGTCGCTGAGACGGCCCCCCTGCTTTCGCAGGTCACTGCGGCGGATGCCCGCCATCATGGCAGACACCATGGCACGGTCATCCAGTTCGGAGAGATATTCTGCTACGGCCTTCCCTGCGGCCTCATCCGGCAGATCGGCCTCCTTTAAGAATTGTGTTACCAGTTCCTGCCGTACCTCCGGTGAAGTCAGAGAGTTGACCACCAGATCGATCAGGTAGACCACCTCCACCCCGGCGTCCCGGAGGCATTGGGCGAAGGCGTCATGCTCGGCTTGGGCCTCCTTCAGATAGGGAATATCGTCAAATAACAGCCGTTCCAGATATTCCGGCATGAGGTTTTCCAGCTCCTGACCGGGCCGGTGCAGCAGAACCTTCCGCAGCCGCCCGATCTCGGAGGTATTATGGATGCCTGTTTCCATAGGCTCACTCCTTTTTCCAGTTGGTAGTGTTAGGATTTCAGGTTTTTGCGATTTTATCCGCAAAAAGATTGCGGCCCGGCAAAAAACGGGGTATGATAGCGAAAAAGGATGTGATAGATGTGAGACGCTGCGTGATCATCGGCGGTGCGGAGATCCGGACCTATGACCGGGTGCGGCAATATTTCCGGCCTGACGATTTTTTCATTTATTGTGACTGCGGCCTGCGACATCAGAAGGCGCTGGGAGCGGAGCCGGATCTGATCGTGGGGGACTTCGATTCCCATGAAAAGCCGGAGACTGACCGGGAGACTATCGTTCTGCCGGTGAAGAAGGATGATACGGACACGGTGTTTGCGGCCAAGGAGGCCATGCGCCGGGGGTTCGACGAATTTTTACTGGTAGGCGTTTCCGGCGGGCGTCTGGATCATACGCTGGTAAATGTCTACCTGTTGGTGATGCTGCGGGAACGGGGAAAACGGGCTCTGCTGGTGGATGACTATTCGGAGATGGAGCTGGTGGGGGCGGAGCCGGTGGAGATTCCGGAGCGGTTTCCCTTCTACTCTCTGGTGAATATCACCGGCACCGCCCGGGGCATCACGGAGACCGGCTGCAAGTTCCCGCTGGACAACGGGGAAATTCATTGCGGCTACCAGTACGGTACCAGCAATGAGGTGCTGCCGGGACAGACCGCTGTGGTCTCCGTGAAGGAGGGACTGCTGTTGCTCATCAAGGATTTCCCGGAGGTGCAGCGCGGCTGATCGTATTCACACCATATGTAAGAAAACAGGCTGAAAGCGTCGCTTTCAGCCTGTTTTGCTTGCCGCTCCCGATGCGGCATAGTTCTTAATTCATGTTTGCTTTACCACTGGAGACCAAGGGGCCAACTCCAACCGGATAAACCAGCCCTGACCGTGATTACAGACGGGGCACTGCTTCGGGGCCTCCAGACTGTTTTGGGTGTGGCCGCAGTTCAGACACATCCAGCCGGTCTCTATCTGCGAGACGAACAGAGCCCCACTTTCCAGCTGGTCTGCCAGCAGGCCGAAACGCTCGCCGTGGAGTTGTTCAATGGCGGCAATCTGCCGGAAGGAGGCGGCGGCCTCCGGGAAGCCCTCCTGGGTCGCGATGGCGGCGAAGGAGGGGTATACGGAACCATGCTCCTCGTGCTCGTTGTGCTGGGCGGCGCGCAGCAGCTCCAAAACACGGTTGGTGCCCTCAATGGGGTAAGCGCCGTAGATAGGCAGATTTTGACCGTTCAGGGCTTGCAGATGGTCCCAGAAAACCTTGGCGTGGGCCTGTTCCTGCTTGGCTGTGGCTTGGAAGATAAAGGCCATCGCCTGTAATTCCTGCTTTTGGCAGAGGTTGGCGGCAAAGTCATAGCGGTTCCGGGCCTGACTTTCTCCGGCAAAGGCGCGGAGAAGATTTTTGGCGGTCTCACTGTCCTGAAAGGGGATGGACATGGCGGTTCCTCCTTTATAAAAACGGATGTCCGCAGTATGTCCCAAAACGGAGCGAAGAATACAAATATATAAAAAAAGACCTGCCATTTGGCAGGACGGGTCTTTCTTCGATCATATTTCTTTTAATTGGTCTATCTTTGGAGACGGTTTATTCCGCGTGAGAGCAGATCATACCGCCCGCCACAGCCAGCATAGAGACCGTAAACAGAATTGCCATGGTGTGTACCTCCTTCTTTCTGATTTCCACGCTACTATACGCCAGGTAATCGTTTTTGTCAACAAATTTTTTAAAGTTTTTATAGTCAAATTGCACAAATGTTTCGTCAAAACAAATAAAAACAGGAGATGCGTTTTAGACACATCTCCTGTTCGGCTTTACCCCTTCAGAATGTCGGTATTCCGGTACTGAATGGCCTCTGACAAATGCTCCACGCCGATATGCTCCGCACCGTCCAGATCCGCAATGGTCCGGGCCACCCGCAGTACCCGGTCATGGCTCCGGGCAGTGAGACCCATGCGCTCAAAGGCGGACTTCATCAGCGCGTCGCACCGGGAATCCAGCTCGCAGAACCGGCCCACCATAGGGGGCGTCATCTGGGCGTTGCAGGGGATACCGGTGCCCTCAAACCGCCTGGACTGGATGGCCCGGGCGGCGTCCACCCGCTCCTTGACCTGAGCGGAGGATTCCGGCTTGGACTTTCGCCGCATGGCCTCGTATTCCACAGAGGGGACATTTACATGGAGGTCGATCCGGTCCAGCAGAGGACCGGAGATCTTCTGGACGTACTTCTCCACCTCTTTGTCCGAGCAGATGCACTTCCCGGAGGGGTGGCCCCGCCAGCCGCACTTGCAGGGATTCATGGCGCACACCAGCTGGAATTGGGCGGGGAGCCGCAGGGTGCCGCCTGCCCGTGCCACGGTGACGATGCCGTCCTCCAAGGGTTGACGGAGAGCCTCCAGCACGTCCCGGTGAAATTCCGGCAGCTCGTCCAAAAACAGCACGCCGTTGTGGGCCAGAGAGATCTCGCCGGGCCGCATCAACGGCCCACCGCCGGCCAGAGCGGCGGCGGAGGTGGTGTGGTGAGGGGAGCGGAAGGGCCGCTGGGTCAGCAGAGGGTGGCGGGGGTCCGTCAGCCCCGCCACGGACCAGATGCCGGAGGTCTCCAGCGCTTCGGGACGGCTCAGCTCCGGCAGGATAGAGGGCAGCCGCTTGGCCAGCATGGATTTGCCCGCTCCGGGGGAGCCAATCAGCAAAAGATTATGTCCACCTGCCGCGGCGATCTCCAGTGCCCGCTTTACATGCTCCTGTCCCATCACGTCCTGCAAGTCCGGCAGGCCGGTTTCCTCCGGCTCCGGTACCCAGACCGGGGTAGGGGAGAGGAGGGTTTCATTTTTTAAATGGGACACCAGTGCGCCCACGTCCGGAACACCGTAGACGGTCAAGCCCTCCGCCAGCGTTGCTTCGGCAGCGTTGTCCGCCGGGACGTACAGCGTCCGGATACCTGCCTCCCGGGCGGCCAGCGCCATGGGCAATACACCGCTGACGCCCCGCAGAGCACCGGTGAGACTTAGTTCACCGATAAAGGCGGCGTCCTTGGGCGGGGTAGGTAAATCTCCGTCCGCCGCCAGCAGCCCTACGAAGATGGGCAGGTCGTAGACAGTACCCGCCTTTTTCGTACCGGCGGGGGCCAGATTGACGGTGATGCGGCTGACGGGAAATTTTGCTCCGCAGTTTTTCACCGCCGCCCGGACCCGCTCCCGGGCCTCCCGGACGGCGGCGTCCGGAAGTCCCACGATGTCGAAGGCGGGCAGACCGCCGGAGAGAAAACACTCGGCTGTGACCTCATAGCCGGCAATACCGTTGAGGCCCAGAGAACGCACAGTGGTGACCATAGCGGCACCTCCTGAAAAAAGTTAAAATTTTGTTTACATTTTTCTGATTAAAGAAATTGTACCACACTACGTGATTTTTGGGAACCCAAAGGGCGGCAAAGTTAAAAAATAAACATATTTTTCCAAAAAAGAACAAGAAAACCGATTAAGTTTCAAAATTTGAGCTTTTCTGTTTACAAATTGTAGAGGAAGTGCTACAATTACGGCGAATGGCGTTTGAGAAGAGAGAGCCCAAATGCCAAAAACCGGTGAGAGCCGTTCTGCAGACGGTATCCACCGACAGGAGGTAAGAGTTTATGGTAAGAAAATTCAAGTCCATGGACGGTAACAACGCGGCTGCGTATGTCAGCTACGCCTTTACCGAAGTGGCGGGTATCTACCCCATCACCCCGTCTTCTCCCATGGCAGACTATGTGGACCAGTGGGCAGCCAACGGTCAGAAGAACATCTTCGGCACCACCGTCAAGGTGTGCGAGATGCAGTCTGAGGCCGGCGCTTCCGGTACCGTCCACGGTTCTCTGGCAGCCGGCGCGCTGACCACCACCTACACGGCCTCTCAGGGCCTGCTGCTGATGATCCCCAATATGTACAAGATCGCCGGCGAGCTGCTGCCCTGCGTGTTCCACGTGTCCGCCCGTACCGTGGCCAGCCACGCTCTGAACATCTTCGGCGATCATTCCGACGTGATGGCCTGCCGTCAGACCGGCTTCGCCATGCTGTGCGAGAATGACGTTCAGGAGATCATGGATCTGGCTCCCGTGGCCCATCTGGCCGCCATCGAGGGCCGCGTTCCCTTCATCAACTTCTTCGACGGCTTCCGTACCTCTCACGAGATCCAGAAGGTCGCCGTGTGGGATTACGAGGACCTGAAGGAAATGTGCGATATGGACGCTGTTGACGCGTTCCGCAAGCACTCCCTGAACCCCGAGCGTCCCATGATGCGCGGTTCTCATGAGAACGGCGATATTTTCTTCCAGCACCGTGAAGCCTGCAACAAGTACTACGAGGATCTCCCCGAGGTCGTCGAGAAGTACATGGGCAAGATCAACGAGAAGCTGGGCACCAACTATCAGCTCTTCAACTACTATGGCGCTCCCGACGCTGACCGCGTCATCATCGCTATGGGTTCCATCTGCAACGTGGCAGAGGAAGTCATCGACTACATGAACGCTCACGGCGAGAAGGTCGGCATGGTGAAGGTCCACCTGTATCGTCCCTTCCGGGCCGATAAGCTGCTGGCCGCCATCCCCGCCACCTGCAAGGCTCTGGCCGTTCTGGACCGCACCAAGGAGCCCGGCTCCGAGGGCGAGCCTCTCTATAAGGATGTTGTCACCGCTCTGGCCAACGCCAACCGCTTCAATGACATGAAGGTCATCGGCGGCCGTTACGGTCTGGGCAGCAAGGATACGCCTCCTGCCTCCGTCTTCGCCGTGTATGACGAGCTGAAGAAGGACGCTCCCAAGCACGAGTTCACTCTGGGCATCGTGGATGACGTCACCCACCTGTCTCTGGAGGAGAAGGCCGTTCCCGGCGTTGCTCCTGCCGGCACCATCGAGTGCAAGTTCTGGGGTCTGGGCGGCGACGGTACCGTTGGCGCCAACAAGAACTCCACCAAGATCATCGGCGACCATACCGACAAGTACATCCAGGCCTACTTCCAGTATGACTCCAAGAAGACCGGCGGCGTCACCGTCAGCCATCTGCGCTTCGGCGATCAGCCCATCAAGTCTTCTTACTATATCAACAAGGCTGACTTCGTGGCCTGCCACGTGCCTGCCTACATCACCAAGCATTTCCCCATCGTCCGCGATGTGAAGCCCGGCGGTGTGTTCCTGATCAACTGCCAGTGGGATGACGCGGAGCTCAGCCACCATCTGGATGCCGCTTCCAAGCGCTACATCGCCAAGAACAACATCCAGGTCTACACCATCAACGCCATCGACCTGGCCAAGCAGATCGGCATGGGCAAGCGTACCAACACCATTCTGCAGTCCGCCTTCTTCTCTCTGGCAAAGGTTCTGCCTGAGACCGAGGCCCTGCAGTACATGAAGGACGCCGCCACCCACTCCTACCTGAAGAAGGGCCAGGACGTTGTGGACATGAACCACAAGGCCATCGATCTGGGCGCTACCGCTTACAAGAAGTTCGACGTGCCCGCCGATTGGGCTGACGCCAAGGACGAGACTGTGACCACCAAGCTCACCGGCCGCGAGGGCGTTGTGAAGCAGGTGGAGGACATCATGTTCCCCGTGGGCCGTATGGACGGCGACAGCCTGCCTGTTTCCGCCTTCCTGCCTCATGTGGACGGTCAGTTCGAGCAGGGCGCTGCCGCTTATGAGAAGCGCGGCGTGTCCGTCTCCGTTCCTACTTGGGACGCTTCCAAGTGCATCCAGTGCAACAACTGCGCATATGTCTGCCCCCATGCTACCATCCGTCCCTTCGCTCTGACTGAGGAGGAGGCCGCCAAGGCTCCCGCCGCTGCCAAGATCGTGGACGTGAAGGCTGGCAAGGGCAAGGGTGTTTACAAGTACACCATGGCCGTGTCTCCTCTGGACTGCATGGGCTGCGGCGTGTGCGTGGGCGTCTGCCCCGTGGGTGCCCTGACCATGGTTGGCCAGGAAGAGGAAGCCGCACAGCAGGATGTGTTCGACTACTGCGTGGCCGAGGTCGCTCCCAAGGCCGACATGCAGGACAACACCGTCAAGGGCAGCCAGTTCAAGCAGCCCTATCTGGAGTTCTCCGGCTCCTGCGCCGGCTGCGCCGAGACCAGCTATGCCCGTCTCGTTACCCAGCTCTTCGGTGACCGGATGTACATCTCCAACGCCACCGGCTGCTCCTCCATCTGGGGCGGTCCTGCCGCAACTTCTCCCTACTGCACCGATAAGAACGGCCACGGTCCCGCATGGGCCAACTCCCTGTTCGAGGATAACGCTGAGCACGGCCTTGGCATGTATCTGGGCCAGGAGGCCACCCGCAACCGTCTGGCTGACCTGACCCGTCAGCTGATCGCTGTGGAGTATGCCGACGAGGCCATTAAGGCTGCCGGCCAGAAGTGGCTGGATACCATGGAGGACGGCGCCGCTAACAAGAGCGCTTCCGCCGAGTTCATCGCTGCCATGGAGAACATTGTCTCCGCCCGCGGCGATTGTGACTGCGACGCCTGCAAGCTGGCTCGCGAGATCCTGAAGGACAAGGAATATCTGGAGAAGAAGTCCGTCTGGATCTTCGGCGGTGACGGCTGGGCCTACGACATCGGCTTCGGCGGCGTGGATCACGTTCTGGCTTCCGGCAAGGACGTCAACGTCTTCGTCTTCGATACCGAGGTCTACTCCAACACCGGCGGTCAGGCTTCCAAGTCCTCCAACATCGGTCAGGTGGCGCAGTTCGCCGCTGCCGGTAAGGAGACCAAGAAGAAGTCTCTGGCTGAGATTGCCATGAGCTACGGCTATGTGTATGTGGCTCAGGTGGCTATGGGTGCTAACCCCGCTCAGACCCTCAAGGCCATTCAGGAGGCTGAGGCCTATCATGGTCCCTCCCTCATCATCGGCTATGCTCCCTGCGAGATGCACAGCATCAAGGGCGGCATGACCAACTGCCAGGCTGAGATGAAGAAGGCCGTCGAGTGCGGCTACTGGAACCTGTTCCGCTTCAACCCCGCTGCTGAGACCGACAAGTTCATTGTGGATTCCAAGGAGCCCAAGGAAGAGGGCTACCGCGCCTTCCTGATGAACGAGGCCCGTTACAGCCGCCTGACCCGCGAGTTCCCCGACCGCGCCGAGACTCTGTTCAAGCGCAACGAGGAGGTCGCCATGGATCGCTATCAGCACCTGCTGAAGCTGAAGGCCATGTACGACGAGAAGTAATTCTCATCCGACAGATCGAAAAGGAGCACGGCATGAGTCGTGCTCCTTTTTTGCGTTGACACCTTCGACAAAATGGGATACAATAAACTGCGGCTATGACGAGGCTGAAAGCCCTTGCTGTGCCGCGAAAAGTATGAGATCTATGCCCCGGTAGCTCAGCTGGATAGAGCGAACGCCTCCTAAAAATCGAATCGTTCGAATCCTGGAGCCCTGCAAAATTGAATATTTTCTGTATAAGCCCCCGTAGCTCAGTTGGATAGAGCGGTCGCCTCCTAAGCGACAGGCCACTGGTTCGAACCCAGCCGGGGGTGCCAAAAATGACCGCTGTAAGCCGTTTTTCGATGGTTTGCAGCGGTTTTTTGTTATCTTTTTTTCAGAGCATTCTTGCTACTCTACCGGAACGATTTTATACATTTTCCGCTGTATGCCTGCTAATTGGCTTCGAACTATTTTTCCGGCCTTGCTAATAAAAAACGCCGATTTGCTAATACGATTTTTCAGCCCTATTTTTCAGATGGGGCCGACGCCAGCAATGCAGCCAGTGTGTTGGCCAGTTCCGGCGACTTGCGAAGCTGTTCTACCAGGGCCTCCAAATCCAATGTGGCGGGCGCCGGTTCCTTTGGTTCCTCCGGGGCACGAACCGAACGCAGGTCAGGATTGGCATAGAAGGCGCTCTCAAACTTCTGGGCGTTGATCTTGCGGTCCTCGTCCAGAATGTGCGCATACACGCTGGTGATCATGTCGATCTGGGCGTGTCCGGTATCGCCCTGGGTGGCCTTCAGGTCGCCGTGGTTGAGCTTCAGCTTATAGGTGGTACTGGAATGGCGCAGGGAGTGAAAGACCACTTTGGGAAGCCCTGCTTTCTCCCGCAGCTTCTCAAACGACTTCAGGATGATACGGTCCTCACAGGGGCGGCCATTGGCCAGCGCCACCACCAGGTCGTAGTCCTGATACTCGTCACGGAGCAGTGCTCGCAGCTCGTCCTGCGCGGATTTCCATTCCCGCAGGATATAAGCCAGAGTCTTGGGCAGCCACACCTTGCGGATACTGGAATCGGTCTTGGGCTTCTTTAAAATGATTCTGGTGCTGGTGTTGGGAAACAGAGGCGTGAACACATGGTAGATGTCCTTTTGCCCCAGCATCTCAATGGCCCGCTTGGAGGCCCGCGCCAGCTCCTTGTCGATGTAGACATAGGCGTTGTCATCGGCAATATCTTCATCGGAGATGTGGACATTGCTCCAGGTCAGCCCCAGAATCTCACCCATGCGCAGCGAACAGGCAAAGGCCAGGTTCATTGCTACATAGAGCTTGCTGTCCGTACACTGATCCAGGGCGGTGCGGATCATATCGGCGGTCCAGATGTCCCGCTTCTTGTATTCCACTTTGGGCAGCACCACATTGTCAAAGGGGTTCTTGGCAACCAGCTCCCACCGAACCGCCTGCTTGAAGGCACAGCGGAGAAGTTTGATGATCTTCTCGATGGTAGCGTTGGTGACAAACTCCGTTTTGGCGTGGTGTGTCCCGGTGTTCACCGCAGGGGTTTTCTGCAAAGTCTGGATGTACTTGTCCACCACCCGCGTGGTGATGTCCTGCACTTTCATATCCCCGATGATGGGGTTGATGTAGTTGGCTATCAGCGAGTTTTGGCTGTCATACATGGACACCCCCCACCGCTTTTCGCCGTAGAGGGAAACGAAGTCGGACAGGAACTCCGCAATATTCTGATTGGTGGGCGGAAGGAAGGAGTTGGAGCTTTTCTGACTCTCGATCTCCGCCTTGCGCTTCAATGCCTCCTGATAGGAAGTGCGGGTTTCCCATTTCTGCTTGGTCTCGCCATTCTCGTCCACATAGGTATAAACAATAGAATAGTTTTTCTTTCTCTTGATGATGGATGCCATAACGAACCTTCCTTTCTTGTGTCACAGATCAAGCGGCTCCAGCCACTTGTCAAACGACCGCTTGGGAATTCGTATGGCGTTACCAATTCGTACGCTTTTGAAAAGGCCCTCCTGCACAAGACGGTATGCCTGTGTCCGGCTGACACCTAATATACGGGCAACATCGTTGACCGTATAGGTGCGGCACTCGAAAGGCCTTTTCTCCGTACCGTTCTGAATTTCTGACACAGCAGCCTCCTTTCCAGTCAGAAACGGCACGCAAAAGGGTGTTCATTCATAACTTCCACCCTCATTGTACCGCGCCGTTTCGGGTTTGTCTGCTGCTAATAGAAAGTTTACGAATTATCCGTAAACAGAAAAGCAGAAGATTTATCTGAAAATAAAAGAGGCAAAAAACGGATGGCTGCCGGCAAGCAGCTCCACGGGAATCTCACCCCGGCCCATGCTGATGGGTGCGCCGCGCAATGCTTTGAGGGCGTTCAACGCGGGAGTCTCATTATCCTGTCTGTGCATCCTCGCCCACAGGCTGCCACACCTGTTTCGCGGCCTGGTTTTGTCGCTCACCTGTTTGGTAGGGGTCCCGTCCTGCGGACTTGCAACAGGGTCTTGGCGCACCGGCCGACCGGCTCCACACAGGCAGATCGTATCCGTCTGCCTTATGCTGCCCGAAGGCTTTCTTTGTCAAGGTGGGTTCAGTCCCCGGCATTGGCAAAAGAGGAAAGGGTAAGCCGATTGCATTCTGCCAGGACTGAAAGGATTAGGCGCGCATCACGGCCCGGATCAGTCGGATTTCCAGACAGCGCTTCATGTGGGTATCCACGCACACATGAGGCGTTCCGTCCTTGTCATAGAGGGTACGGGTACACAGGCGGCTCATATAGTCGTCGTAGTACCGTAGCACTTGCTCCATGGCCTCGCTGTCACCACTGGAGGCCGCGTGGATCACCCAAACGGGCGGCAGGTCCTTTCCCTTGTGGATGGGCTCTGTCATCTTCCTCAGCCTCCTTTCGGCATCAGCGCCGACAATGCTTCGCGCAGTTCCTGCAGCGCCCTCGTCCGGTGCCGCTGAACGGCGCTCCGGGACATCCCAACGAGATTGCCGATCTCACCGTCTGCCAGGTCCAGAGTGCAGTGCAAAATCAAAATGCTCTGCTCCGTCTGCGGCAAAGCGGAGAAAGCCTCGGCCACAAGCTCGTTGTCGATATGTAGATCGTAGCCGTGCGACGAGAACACAATGCTGTCGCTGGGGTAACAATCTACGACGCAGAGCTTGTCCAGTTCCGTCTGGGACAAGTCGCTAAAGAAGGCTTCACGCTCTCTTTGGCGTTTCATGTTCCGCAGGTAGGCTCTGGCCTCGTTTCGCAATACCTTCTTGCAAAAAGCATCGAACCGGCATTGCTCGCCATAGTCGCGGGGGTTAGATTCCATCAGTTTCACCCCCTTTCCATGGGGGATCAGGTGGTTCTCTCCCTTTCCGCTACTACCAATCCTGCAAGAGCGTGTTCTGCCCGCTAAACGCCTCCTTTTGGAAGAAAATTTGAGAAAATCAACGGCCAGCCAGCCCGACCGCAGGAAACGACAAAAAGCGCCCGGCAGGTCACAGACCCACCGGACGCAATAGCGAGTAATATGAAGTTTATTTACATGGTATAGTTCATATTCGTGGCCGAACCTCTCCGCCGACTGGAACGGGCTTTTTTTGAGCTATTAGGTGGGTGAAAAATGAAAAAGGACACAGCGATACCTCCTCGATACCGCCGTATCCTTAAAAAAGGGCGACTTTAATACACCCCCTGCATTCTCATTTTTTCAAACAGAATACAGCGGTCTTGATTTCTTGTTTTCAAAACCGCCGCATTCCGTCAGCGGTTTGCGCCGCCAGGAATCAATTCTTTTCGAAGTTTACAAAAAACCTTGAGGATGCCAGACCAATCACACATACCAGTAATCCACTGGGGATCAACACCCAATAGGGACTATCTGAAAACCAATCAAACAGCGCCCCATAGATGATCTGTCCTGCAGGCTGGGCACACATGGCAAGAGTGAATACATAAGACATGATCTTCCCCATCAAATGTTCGGGAGTTCGAGCCTGAATGACGGAGATTGCATAGGTAGAAAACAGACTGCACCCAAATTGCCCAAGGCTGAACATGACAAGGAGAATGATGTAAATACCGAGAGGCCCTACAGGTAAGAAAAAAGCAATTCCCGTTGGAATGAGGCTAAGGCCAAGTCCCATAAAGACAAAGGCCAGCCAGCGCAAACGGAATTTCTGCGCTGTAATTCCCACAAAGAGGCTGCCCAGCACGGCGGCTACACCCATAACACTTTCCGCTGCTCCGTAATGCTCTGCCGAGAGTCCAAGAACAGTTCGCACCAAGTAAGGAAAGCCGACCACCACCGTACCGGCTACAAACAAGCTGGCCAGGGCTGCAAGCAGGAGCAATTTGAGGATACCCGGCTGCTCCCGGCGCAGGAAGTGAATGCTGACGGAGAAGTCCTCTCTAATGATCTCCCGGACGCTCATAGTGACTTCCGCCTTCCGATAGTCCAGGCGAATGAAGCACTCCAGAATAGCGGTGAGGAAAAAGCAGGCCACCGTTCCCCAGAGGACCGGAGTAAGTCCAAAAGCAGCGTAAACTAGGCTGCCCAGAAATGGGGTGATAAGACCGGCGATGGCCTGTACTTGATTTACCGCCGCATTTCCTTTCATCAAATTATCTCCAGAGAGCATCTGGGGGATGCAGGCCTGTACTGTGGGAGACTCAAAAGCAGCCAGGACAGACAGGATCACCAACAATGCGCCGATGACCCAGATATCATGTCCAAAGGGCAGCACCAATCCGGCAACCAGCACGGTGCATCCAGAGAGAGTGTCCAGCCCTACCATGATGTTACGCCGGTTGGCTCGATCCGCCAGAATACCGCCAAAGGGGGACAACAGGATGGTAGGAAGCATGGCTACTGCCAGCAATGTCGCAAAAATGGACGCCGAGCCGGTCTGCTCCAGCACATACATAGAAAGTGCAAACTTTAGAGTATAGTTGCCAATCAGGGAACTGACCTGCCCCAGAATCAGAAAAGTAAAATTGCGGGTGAATAGTTTGTCTCTCATTTTTCTGTCCTCCGGAAACAGATTGCAATCAACATATCGGCTGCCAGACCAACGACACTTAGCCCCGCACACCACGCCGCGGCAGTTCGGTTTCCACGATCCGCCAGACGCCCAGCAATCAGTAGTAATCCGACTTCAGCAGCCAGGGATGTCCCTCTGGATACACAGCGAAATAAGCGGCTGCGATTCCACACACGATTTACGGTTTTGTCCAGATGATCTGCTGCGGTCTCCAACCGTCGTTCAAAGTTTGCAGTTGCCCTTTCAACCTTCTGGTCAAATTCTCGTTCTGTCATGTCTCATACCTCCATGTTATTTACTTGTCTCAGTAGATTTTTGATTGCCAAAGTTGCAAGGATGCCCGTCACACCAAGAACGGCTCCCATCATTGGCAAGAATGCCAGTGCTGAGCTGATAATCTGACACACAATGGTTGCCAGAACGACCGATGCCACAATGGTCACTGGAACCGACTTTTTGCGGAATCCAAACCACAGAGCAATCACCCCCATCAGCCCCGCCAGAACGGAACAGCAGAACAGGAAGCCCAGTGATTGCAGAACCACTTTGATTGTCAGATGGTCAGAACAGATGGGAAACAGTGATTCTGTTAGAAAGAACACAGCCTGGACCACCGCTCCGCACAGGAGCATCCCGCCAGCGGTATAGGCAAACACCAGCATCAGCTTTGCGCACAGCACCTTTTTCCGGCTGATTGGATAGCTCAACAGCAGAATTGCGCGTTTCCCACTGTATTCCTCCACCACAAACCGGGAGGCCATGACTGCCGACAGAATCAAAAAAATCGCCATACAGACCAAACAGGTTATCCCCATCAGGAAGGGATACTGGGAGAACAATTCCGCATCCGGCTCGGTGGGGTCCATATAGGGGATGGCGGCCATCAGGTACTGGAAGCCCAGCATCGCTATTCCGCAAATCAGGACTGCGATATGGTAAGAGCGCAGGCGATTCCGTTTTAATTCCAATGCGATCAGTTTATGCATGGTCGCCACCTCCCTGGATCAGCGAAATCAAATAGTCCTCCAGATCGGAAGGATGCTGCTTACAGAGACCTGCCATCTCCGCTTCTCGTGCGATTATTCCGCTTGCAATAACACCAACATGATCCGCAATCTGCTCGATCTCAGACAGAATGTGACTGGACATCAGAATGGTCATTCCTTCCTCCTGAACCAAGCGGCGAAACAAAATACGCATCTCCTTCATTCCCACAGGGTCCAGACCGTTGACCGGTTCATCCAGGATCAACACTTCGGGCCGATGGATGATGGCTCGCGCAATGGCCAAACGCTGCCGCATACCCAGGGAGAAGGTAGACACCGGCTGACTCCTTGTACCGGGCAGCCCCACACGGCAGAGCGTTGGTTCCACATCGGTATCCTCGATTCCCATGTAAGCCAAATGGAGGCGTAGATTATCCGCAGCCGACAGATGCTCATAAAATATTGGCGTTTCAATCAGACTTCCGGTGCGTCGAAGGATTGCCTCGTTATCCCGCACACTGTCCAGTCCCAGCACACTGGCGGTTCCGGCAGATGGTTTTAACAACCCCAGCAACAGTTTGAGCACAGTTGTTTTTCCTGCTCCGTTGCGCCCCAGGAAACCGTAAATGCTGCCCCGCTCTACGGAAAAGGTACAGTTCCGGATTACTTCTTTTCCCGAAAAGGTTTTTGTCAGGTTGTTTGCAGAGATTACAATTTGGCCCATGTTATACTCCTTTCATACCTTCGAGCGGTATGTATCCTAGTAAAAAATTTGCCGCAGTGATTGACTGCGGTATTTACAATATAATACCTTCTGAATGAATGTATATGTCCAAAATAAAATTGCCGCGAGGCAATTTTATTTCAGGTCGGGGATTTGCTCAAAGAACTCGTCCACCAGTCGCTGAATGGTATCGTCAAACAGAGGCACGCCCATCTTCTCCATCATCTCCCCGATAAAGGAGAATTTCCGCCGCATCTCCTCTTTGGTGGCCGGAAACACAGATGGCAGCAGCCACAGGCTGGTGAGCAGCGGCAGCAGTTCAGCAATCTCCTTGGCATACTCTGTGTGGATGGAACCGTCCCGGTTCCCCTCCTCGATGAGTTCCAGAAAATACGGGGTGAGAATCCGGCGGTTGGCATCGATCATTCCGACCAATACTCTGGGATTGTGATTCATTGGAATGGACTGTGCTGTCATATTGGTACGGGCTGTGTCTGCCTGATTCAGTCGGACTACTTCACGCAGCTTTTGGAGCCCGTTCAGATCGGCACGATCTTTCACTGCCTCGAAGGGGTTATTTTCAAAAAACATACGGTCACTCACCGCATCCATGATTTCCTCTTTGGACTTAAAGTGGTGGTACACCGCACCTTTCGTAAGGCCGCCCAGCTCGTTCACAATGTCCTGGATGGTGGTGTTCTCGTAGCCCTTTTCTAAAAAGAGGCGCTGAGCTACATCTAAAATCCGCTCCTCCGTGACTTCTGGGTATTTGTTCCGTGCCATCCGCCACGCTCCCCCCTAAACATTCTCTAAGTATGTATCTATTATACGGACTTGAATTAGCATTGTCAAGAAAGATACCGCCGGTATTTTTTAAAAATATGAATTATAAAGTTTAATATAAAGGCATATCAGAACATTCCAGGGGCAGAGTATGAATAATACAATGCAAGTGGGTGATGTAATATGGCTAAAGTCGAGGACTGCCCCGGCTTTGAAACTTTTGGTGCAGATGTGAAGGCTGCCCGTAAAGCAAAGCATTTGACGCGTAAGACGCTGGCTGAAATGGTCGGAATTGAATGGCGCTATCTTGCCAATATCGAAAACAAAGGCACGATCCCCAGCTTGCCGGTTATCATACAGCTTATCAAAGTGTGCGGACTTCCCGTAGAACGGTACTTCAATCCAGAGGTCATGCGGGAGGAAAGCGCACAGAGACAGCGTATCAGCCACAAACTGAAACTCTGTCCGGAGCAGTATTTAACCGTCATCGAAGGTGCGCTTGACGGGGCGCTGAAAACTGAAAAACCAGCAGATAAAACGGAGGGTGTGTGAGCATCCTCTGTTTTCGTTTCTCCAGGGCGGCTCTGCCGCCCTTTTCTTTTTGGAAAAGTCGAGATTTTGCGGGTAGATAAAGGTGTTTCCGACATTGTATTTACAGGGGAAGGAGCGTAGAGCAAGCACAGCAAGTGAGTACCCACTTGCGATTTTTGACTTTAGGGAACCCTCTCCCTAAACCCCCAAAATGCTTGTTGGGAACATCCCAAACCCTAATACGAAAAGAGGCGAGATACCACCATGGCAAACAGGAAACGGAACATCCAGGTGAAGTTCTATGTCACCGCCGAGGAAAAGGAGCTGATGGAACAGAAGATGGCCCAACTCAAGACCAAGCGGATCGGCGCCTACCTGCGGAAGATGGCGATAGACGGGTATATCATCTATGTGGACACTAGGGACATTAAGGAGATGAACAAGCTCCTGTCCGCCATTGGCCGGAACATCAATCAGATCGCTAAGCGAGTCAACGCCGGAGGCTCCACCTATCAGGCCGACATGGAAGAAATCCGGGAAAGGCTGGATCAGATATGGCAGTTACAAAGACGCATCCTATTAAGTCAACGCTGAAAGCAGCCATTGACTATATCTGCAATCCCGATAAGACGGACGGGAAGCTGCTGGTATCTTCCTTCGGCTGCGTTGCCGAGACCGCAGACATTGAATTTGAATGGACACGCCGCCATTCCATCGACAAGGGCACACACCTGGGCCGCCACCTGATCCAAGCCTTTGAGCCTGGGGAGGTCTCCGCCGAGGAAGCCCATGAGATTGGGATGCAGCTGGCTAAAGAAATATTGGGTGGCAAGTACGAGTTTGTACTTACCACCCATATTGACAAGGGACATATTCACAACCATCTGATTTTCAATGCGGTCAGTTTCACCGACCACAAGCACTACCATTCCAACAAGCGCAGCTATCACGAGATACGCCGGGTCAGTGATCGACTGTGCCGAGAACACGGCCTGTCTGTCATCGTCCCCGGCCGGGACAAAGGCAAGAGCTACATTGAGCATCAGGCCGCACAGAACGGCACCAGCTACAAGGCAAAGCTGAAAGCCGCCATCGACCGGCTGATCCCCGTGTCCTCCAACCTGGAAGATTTACTTGCCCGGTTGCAGCGGGAAGGATACGAGATCAAGCGGGGAAAGTATATCTCCGCCAGGGCACCGGATCAGGAGCGGTTCACCCGGCTCAAAACCCTGGGCGCCGATTACACGGAAGAAGCCGTTTCCTCCCGCATTGCCGGAGGCCCCAGGCCCTCCAGACAGCCCCAACAGCGCAGCGGGAAGGTCAGCCTGCTCATTGACATTCAGAACAATATCAAGGCTCAGCAAAGCGCCGGATACCAGCGGTGGGCGACCATTGAGAATCTGAAACGGGCGGCCGCCACTATGAATTTTCTCACCGAACACGGCATCGACAGTTATGAGGAATTGGTGGAACGGTGCGACGCTATTGCCGCCGCCTCCATCCGTACTAGGGAGAGCCTGCGGGATACAGAACAGCAGATTACCGACCTTTCCATCCTGGGAAAGCAGATCGACACCTACCGCAAGTTGAAACCCGTCTATGACCGCTACAAGGCATCAAAGGACAAGGAAAAATTCCTGCGTGGCTTTGAGAGCGAGATCTTCTTGTTCGAGGCGGCGGCCAGGGAAATCAAGAAGGTTGGACTTACCAAACTTCCTTCCGCCGAGAAGCTGAAAGTAGAGCTGGACGGACTCTCCGCCCACAAGACTGCCCTGCAAGCGGAACTTCGGAAGATACAGCGGGAGGAAAAGAAATATCATACCTTGCGAAAGAATGTAGTTATGCTCCTAACCTCAAAGCCTAAAAGCGAGATTTCAAGAGGATTAGAACTATAATAATTATATGAATTACGTATATTCCTTTGGGTATTAGACTTATTTAATACTGTTTTGGAATTCCCTGATTCAAAATAGACAGTAGTAGTCCATTCTCATTTTCACATTCAGTTTTCAGATTTCTTATGATTACCAATATCAACGGCCAAAACGGTATTCGCAAATCGGTTCATTTTTAAATGAGTACAAATATTTAAAACCACTGCTAGAACAAACAACACCATCAAAAACTTATTCGAAAACACAACAATAGATGAAAATACTACTGGAGATATTAAATAAAAGAAAGTAAATCCCAGAGTTTCAATATACAAATCCCGGCACATTAGATAATCTCTTTGCGTTTGCTGAACTTGACCTTTCTCCTGGTATTTAAGGTAAATTTTATACCACATCTTATTCTCAAACTTTTGGCGATCCTTCTTGTTATTCGGAAGGTTACAAATTATGTCAGAATATAAAGACGCGGCATCATATAATTGGAAGCGGTCATCTGATAACTTATTTTCTTTAATCCGAGTAAAAATGGTTTCTCCAGGCCTCGGAATAAATCCTAATCCAACCAGTTTGTCCTTTAATTTGCTGCCAATCAGACAATCCCACAGTAGTGTGGCACTGGATAGGACAGCGGATATTAGTACCGATTCCAATAAAAAAGAAATGGCTTCATATCGGCTTTGTTCTTCGGTTGCCATGGAAAAACTTAGTGCAGGAGTGCACCAAATCAAAAACAAAAAGCAAAGCATCAATGATAGATTCTTCATTTCTTGATTGCGGTAATCCTTCATTTCTACCTCTCCTGTTACTAAAGTTTGCAAATTTGAGATAGTAGAGATAATGCCTTAATGAGTGCTATGTTTTTAAATTAGTCCCAATCTTCTACTTTCTCACTAAAAGCGATTGGGGTAGTAGTCGTCCATCCAGAACGGCTAGTCATCCCGTTTTGATGTCGAACCGTATGTGTTCTCGCTTCGTAAACTTTTGCTCCCCTACGCATATAAGCATTAGTAACCATTTTTTGAGGATGATTAGTCCCTTTACCCACAGAAACAAACGCATATTTGGTAGGAGTAGTTCCCTTTACAATTTTTTTACCTAGCAATGCGTCTAATATTGACGGGCTAACATTGTGGCGTCCCCCGTGATGTGGAATCTGATGAACCTTTATTCTCCTTATGTCAATACCAGTTTTGCTTGCATAGTCTATGGATTGGCGAAGGGCACGGATGCCAGCATCGCCGGTTAGTAAAAACTGCTCCTCCACCATATCGCCCAGCAAAACAATTGACGCCTCATTTTCTGGAGATGTAGAAACTTTCTCTCTGAGCAATTCATTAGTCCAAGATTCCAATGTGGTCTTTGCTTCATTTAAAATACGGGTAAAAAAGCTATCTTGGGCTACAGAATTTTCGGACAGTGGGGTCTTGTTCGATTCTACTAGAAGACTCTTATAAAACTCTTTTGTTGGAGACAATATTTTTAATTGCTTATAAATTGTTGTCCCTTGAAATCCTTCATATATTGGAGTGTTATTTTTAAGTGCCTTTTCTTCCAGTGCACTTACATATGGATATGCTTGTTTAAGTCTGTTTTCGAGACTTGATTTAGTAATTCGACCATCTGTCACCTTATCAAAAATATCATCAATGTATAACCATGGCCTATTGACTATTAGGGCCCCTACATGAAAGTGGTCAAATAATTCACAAAGTCCTGAAGCATGATCTTGATCTGTATGCGAGCAAACAATAAAATCTATTGTGGGGTTTTTCGTATTTTGGAAATAATATTTGGTCAAATGACTAACAAGTGCGTTACCATATTTTTGCGTTCCGCCATCATAAACTCCAATTATATATCTACCTCTTTCTTTATCAAAAAAACGCATACAAATAGCATCCGCATCGCAAGAATCTTCATTTATACTAATAAACTCTAGTTCATAGTTCATGCTCAATTCTCCCTTTCGCATCTCATTAAGGATTAATATAAGCTAGACAAGCCGCAATACTTATAAGTTCAATTCTTACATTGTTTTTCTATTTAACTAAATACTACCTAGATGTTTGCAATGTAAAATCATACAAGCAAAATTATTTTTGTGAGGTGTATATTCTACATTATTTTCCATATTATATCACTTTTCACTTCCATACACAATGAAAGAGTTGCCGGTCTTAGAAATACTATGGCAAGCATAAGATTGAATCTGTTTCTATCTCACACTTAGCAAAAAAGAAGTGCCATCCTCGGACAAAATAACATCCGATGATGGCACTTCTTTTATTTAGCAACGGTAAAAATCCGGCGTTTTTCCTATGTAAAAACGCCCTGCTGCCCCACATAGGAAATCATACTGCCCTTACACGGAAAAGCCGCCACAGGCGGATTCTTCGCCCATTTTGAGCCCTAATTCCTGCACTTTTTGGAGCGGCGGGAACGATAGTGCGGACAGGACAACACCACCGTCCGGAAACTCTGCTTGCAGGGGTGAACGCATCCCTTACAGAGCTTGTTGTACTGGCGTCTGCCGTTTTCGCTCAGGAAGAACGACCATTCCAAACGCCATTTCTTGTTCCGGCTCATAAGTCGCCCAACTCCGGGGGCTTCTTCTGGGGGGCAGGCTTGTCCGGGGCTTTCCGCGACCCACATTCCCGTTTTGCGTCCTCCAGCCGCTCCCGGATGGAGGGCTTTTTCTCCGGCGTGGTCCTGCGCGCTTCGGCCTGGGCTTTCTCCAATTCCTCCCCACGGCGGCCGTTGTTGATGATTCCATCGATCATCCCATAGTCATCCTCCAGGGTCATTTCCGCCGTGCGCAGCGGGTTTTCCGGCTCCACGGGAACGGACACGATCTGCCCATTGATGCTGGCGAACAACTCCGGTCGCTTGAATTGCTCAGTGTACTTCTGGATCATGTCCGGAGGCAGGGACGCAAAACTCTCCGGCCCCAGGCCCACCACCAGGAAGGTGCCAGTCACGATGTCGTAAATCTCCCCATGCTCGTCCCGGAGGGAACGGTTCAGGTCCAGACCGATGAGCTTGCCTTCGTCGTTCAGCACCAGCCCTATCGGATCGTCAAAGGGATAGGAGGTGGCAATATCGCCACCCACCTCCGCTTGCAGCGCATGGAGGCCGGGGTCGATCTCCTTCACATAGGGCTCCTTCATGGGCTCCACCACCAGGACGGTCAATTTCTCCGGCGCGGTATGTTCAGGGGCGTCTCCGTTGGGGATGGAAAAGGCGCGGCTGCCGTTGGCCATGATGAGATACTTTCCGTCCTCGGACTCGTGGTGGAAACCGTATCCGGCCGCCTCCATCTGTTCCCGGCTCATATCCGTCACATGGAAGGTTCCCCTGGGGGTCCGCACCCTCTCGCCGGTCTCACGATCATCCGGGCTGGGTGCCGCTGGCTGGCCGTATAACTCTGCCTCATACTCCCCGTTTGCCTGCTCCGCAAAGGCCAGCATCTCGTCCACATGGGATTGGTCCGGGTTTTCAATGGCCTCCCGGATCGCCTGGGGGTCTACATCCAGAAATTCCTCATAGCCGGTGGCGTCCTTGAATTTCTCAATCTCCGAAGGAAGATAGTCCTCCTGGGTCTGCTCCAGGGCGGCCAGCTTCTCGTCCAGGGCGGAGATACGCCCGGCCATCAGATTTTCGTAGATTTCTTCCTTCGCCGCGTGTTCCTCCGGGTGCTCAGCGGCATACTGCGGATCGTTCTGCCGGAAAAACTCGTCCATATCGTAGGCAAGGTCCATGGCCCATTCCGAAATTTCTTCTTCGGGGATGTCATCCTGGAAGGTCATCACCCGGTATTCCTCCGGGATGCTGCCGCGCTCGCCATCGTAATACTCATGGAAGCTGTCCCCGGTGTCCCGCACATAGCCCAGGTCGGTGAACTGGCCGCTTTCCTCCAGGGCGATATCCCGTCCGTAGGCCTCATAGTCGATGTAGTTGCGCAGATGCTCCGGCACCTGCATGGCGTCCAGTTCCTCGATGTAATACCGGCCCAGATCGTCGTTGTCGTGGATGTCAGGGTAGATGTCGTAACAGTCCAGGTTCTCCGTTAGATTGATAAGCTCCTGGATGCTGCCCGTGTGGTCGCCGATTTCCATAGCAGCCTGGAACCGCTCATATTCATCCTGGCTCATATCATCCAGTTTGGAGGCCAGGTAGTTCAGTTCATCCAGGTTGGCATACTCGCCCAGCAGGTCATAGAGGCCGTCCACATAGCAGTCGTAGTCCGTGATGAACCATTCCTCATAGGTCTGCCCGAAGTCGTCTTTCGCACCGATCCCGATGCGCTCAAAGACCTTTTTCAGTTCCTCCGCCGTGGTGGGAAACTTCACCCATTCGCCCACAAGGGCGCCCTCGTTGTACTTGCCCAGGTTGGTGATGAAAGCGGCAAAGGGATAATCTTTGTCATAGTCATAATGGGGCATAGCGACACCTCCTTATCGCTCCGGCGCAGGCTTTTCCCGATGGGGCTGCGCCTTGCTCTGGTTGGCACATTCCTTCCGGCTCTGCTCTAGCCGCTCCTTGATGGAGGACTTTTTCTCTGTCTGTCTCTCCCTGGAGTGCTCATGTTCCCACTCGTCGCCGGAGAGGGTGAGATAGCCTCGGCTCGTAAAACACCCCTGTTCCTCCTGCATGGCGTGGTTGCCAAAAGGAACGGGATCAATGGCGTCCAGCAGCTCCGGGGGCAGAAGGACGTCCAAATGCTGCGCCAGATAGCGCCAGCCCACATCCTCCACTTTGCGGATGTTGGGCTCCAGGACAAAATACTCGGTGTTGGCGGGGAACTCCCGGAACTGTTCCAGGGTGGTCAACCGGAAGGGAGACTCCTGGACAGCGGCCAGAAGATCACAGTTCTCCGGGGAAAGTCCGGCAATCGCCTGGGCCGCTGCCTCCAGCTCGCTTGCGTCACCGCCTGCGGGAAGCAGCGGCTTCAAATGCTCCATGAAGTTGACCTCGGCTTTACTTTTTGCCATACACACCATCCTTTCGTTTGGGAAACTCCAGCTTGAAATTGACATACTTGCCGCCGGTATCGTCCAGGATCACCACGGCGTCATAGGTGGAACCTTTCTTCTCCGACCACATCCCCTTTACGGAAGTACGGCCTTTTTTCAGAAGGTCGGCCACCATCTTCCGGGTCATTTCCTTGCGGCGGCTGGTCCAGAAACGGTCATTCTTCCACATGACGAACTGGCAGGCCCGGTCCGAACAGGCGAAGTTCTTCTTGCCCTCATAGACCGGCTTGCCGCAGCGGGGGCAGAGGCCCACCGTCTCCTTCTCCGGCTGGAACAGCTTTTGCCCATCCTCGGAAATGTGGGAGTATTTCCGCACCAGCTCTGCCGCCATTGCCTCGATCCCGTCCATGAAGTCCTCCGGCGATACCTGGTCCTTTGCCACCTCGTTCAACCGCTGCTCCCAATCCGCTGTGAGCTTGGGAGAGGTCAGCAGCTCCGGCAGTACCGTGACCAGGTTGACGCCCGCCTTTGTGGGGATCAGGTTCTTGCCCTTGCGCTCCACAAATCCGCCGGACACCAGCTTTTCAATGATGGCCGCCCTGGTCGCCGGGGTGCCCAGACCTCTGCGCTCTACCTCGTCCGGCATATCTTCTTTGCCCGCATTCTCCATGGCCGACAGAAGGGTGTCCTCTGTGTAGGGCTTGGGGGGCGAAGTAAAGTGCTCGGTGACGGAGGCGACGACCGACTCAAAGGCCTGCCCCTCGGTCAAGGCGGGAAGGACACCCTCGGCATCTTCATCCTCCGGCTTCTCCTTCAGGGAGGAATGAAACACCTCCTGGATGGCCCGCCAGCCCTGGGAAAGCACCTGCCTTCCTTTTGCCGTGAAGGTATGCCCGCCGCAGTCAAAGGTGGCCGTGACCGCCTCATACACGAAAGGCTCCGCCACCGCACACAGCAGCTTGTAGCAGACCAGCAGAAGGATATTTCGCTCGCCCACAGGCAGTCCTGGCACATCTGCCTTTTCCAACTCTAGGGTGGGAATCAGGGCATGGTGATCGGATACCTCTTTGTCGTTCACCAGCGCCGCAACATCGGGGAAAAACTCCGGGCAGGCATCGAAGGGCGGCACCCGCGCCGCCAGATGCAAGACTACGGAGGCGGTCTCCGCCATGTCGCAGGTCAGATACCGGCTGTCCGTGCGGGGATATGTCAGTAGCTTCTTTTCATAGAGCGACTGAGCGTAGTCCAGGGTTTGCTTGGCCGTGTAACCGAACACCCGGTTTGCCTCCCGCTGCAAGGTGGTCAGGTCGTACAGTTTGGGCGGCTTTTCCGTCTTTTTGTCCCGTGCCACGGATACACACACGGCCCGCTGCCCATCGCAGGCGTCCCGGATGGTCTGGGCGTCCTCCGTGGAAACAATACGGTCGCTGACCGCCTCGGCTCCCTCCAGCGCCAGCCGCACATGATGGTATTTCTCCTTGCGGAACAGGACGATCTTACTGTCCCGGTTGGCCAGCATCGCCAGGGTGGGCGTCTGCACCCGCCCCACATTCAAGGTGCGATGGTAGAGGACGGAGAACAGGCGGCTTGCATTGATACCGATGAGCCAGTCCGCCTTTTGGCGGCAAAGCGCCGACTGATACAGCGGGTCATAGTCCGCGCCGGGGCGCAGATCGGTAAAACCCTCCCGGATCGCCGCGTCCTCCATCGAAGAAATCCAGAGACGGGAGAAAGGCTTGGAACATCCGGCGGCCTCATAGACCAGCCGGAAGATCAGCTCACCCTCGCGTCCCGCGTCGCAGGCGTTGACCAGCTCCGTCACATCGGAGCGTTCCATCAGGGAACGGAGAATGTGGAATTGGGCGGCCTTTTCCTCGGACACGACATAGCGGAAGGGGTCGGGCAGGATGGGAAGATCCTCATACCGCCACTTCTTATAGCGGTCATCGTAGGCGGCTGCATCCGCCAGCCCAACCAGATGCCCGATGCACCAGGAAATGAGCCAGCCGCCGCCTTCAAAATGGCCATCGGCCCTGGATGTGACACCCAGGGCCGATGCGATACTCTTTGCTACACTCGGTTTTTCAGTAATTATTAGTATCATAATTTTCTCCTTGGAATTGATTTGAAAGTAATATATAATTTGAAAAAAGGGGGGGGATAAATTGGCTAAATATAAATGCATATACTGCTTAACCGAGAAAGACGAATCTGCGTTTAACCGAGAACACGTCGTTCCCCGTATGATGGGAACTTATAATAATGGGTTTGTACTAGGCAATCACCAAGTCTGCGAAGAATGTAATTCTTATTTTTCTAAGGAATTAGAAAATAAAATTGGTCTTGATTCGCATGAAGCTTTCCTGCGTATGCAATACGGCAACAAACGCATGAGCGATGGACGCATTTTGCAAAATAAGCGAATTGCTCTTACGGGGAATGGGGGGATTTTTAAAGGACTAAAATTTACTGTAGTTTCAGATAGTAGTAAGCAAGAACGCGTCCATTTTGATATTTCACCATGTATTGGAATATCAAAAGTTGGCAGTCAAGATGAATATGATTATTATTCTTTAGACAATCTACCTCAAGCAACAGAAGAGACTCTTTCTCACCTAAAGGAGAAACCGCACGGCATTATTTCAGTAGACCTCAAACGAGAAGATGTCGAACAGGCTTTGAAAGATAAAGGGTATTTGAGTGACAGTTATACCTATAGCGAACCAGAGATCGCCTCAATGTATGGAAAGACGGATTTTAGTACAGCTATAAGGATTTCCATTGACTCCATAATGAGGCGAGTATGTGCAAAAACCGTCTTTAACTATCTTTGCTTTTCTGAAGGGTCAGACTATGTCCTACAGTCAAAATTTGATGAGCTAAGAAAATATATCCGATATGGTATTTGGTCAAATAATCTTTGGTTTAGATATTCTCAAGAGCCAGTTTCGACTGCTCAATTACCTACCCCCACTTCCCATTGTGTCGGATATATGTTCTTTCCCCAAAATGGATGTTGGAATATGTGTGGTTGTCTAACGTGGTTTGGCCAATTAACATATATTTTCAAATTAGGTGTTACCGATATTCCGATTACGAGATTTAATGTTTTGCCGCCTACCAAGATGGCATACTTTGATAATGACACAAAAAACATATCAGAGGAATCTGCTGTTTTCGTTTATGGTGGAAGGCCTGATGACCAATATCATTTTAAAAAATAGTTCTTTCAATGCACTCCCGCCGCCCATCATGGGCGGCGGGCCTTTTTGATGTACTTATTTACTGTCATTTCAATCCTGTTCAGGAACATCCTCGTTTTCGTATTCCTCGTCCTCGAACTCATAGTCGTCCGGGTCGGCGCTGACCTTTGCGCCCTGCTTGGGCTTGATGAACTTGATGTAGGCGAAGGCTCCGCCGCCGCCCAGGGCCGCCAGCAGCAGGATCAGAACCAGGGCGCCGCTGCTGCCGGACTCCTTCTCCGGCTCCGGTTCAGGCTCCGGCTCCACCTCCGGCGCTTTACCGGCACACTCGCTCATATTCACCGCGCAGACCGGACAGGCGGTATTCACCGCACCGGCCTGGCATTTCTCGGCGCAGGTACAAGCAGCGGGCTTTTCCTCCGCCTGCCCGTCCTCCAGCAGCGCCATCAGGTCGGCTTCATCCACCTGGTTCAAGAAGTGAACGGCGGTCTCCTTGTCCTCGTTGGCCCGGTCGATCAGGATGTAAAAATAGTTGCCCGCTTTTGTGGTCACGGTGATAAGCTGCTTATCGCCGTAATAATCGTCCACCAGCGTGGCGTTGCCCTCCGGGGTAAGGGGCTGGCCCTCCGGCTCCATGCCCCCGGTGGCGGGTTCCTCGGTGGGTTCCGGCGTCGTCTCGGCGGGCTCCCCCGTGTAGTAGTCGCCATCCCCACCGCCCGCAAAGGCGGTGACGGAGAAGACGGTCATGCACAGGACCACCACCGTCAGGGACGCCAAAAGGCGGAAAACTCTGTTACGCTTCATCTTCGCCGTCCTTCATTCCTTCCATATCCTCGTCGTCGGGGTCCGGCGCCGCCTCCGCCTCCATCATCCCGTCGGGCAGGGTGATGAGGCCGCTGGCGTAGGCCTTCAGGAAGGCGGTCAGCTCCTTGTTGTCCATGCGCACCGCCTTGACCATGCGGACGATCTCCAGGTTTTCTTCCTCGGTGAGCTGCGCCTCCAGCTCCCGAAGGCGCTTCTGCTGGGCGGAGATCTTCTCCTTCGTCTTTTCGATGTCTCGGCGGATTTTCTCAACCGTTGCCATGTGTGCAAAACTCCTTTCCAAATCGTTCTCTCCAGGAATAGTTCCGCCCCAGGCCCTTGACCGTTTTCAGGTTTTGCCGGGCGTTGTCCTCCAGCGCCAGGGCGCGGCGGAACAAATCGGGATGCTGCTCCCGCAGGGCGGTTATCTCGTCGGGTTTCATGCTGGGGCAGAAAAAACAGGACGATTTTCCCGGCTGGGGCAGCCCCGCCGCCTCGATTTGCCGGATGCAATCGTCCCGTGTCCATCCCCATTCCATCAGGGGATACCACTTGCTGTATTTTCGGTCGGCCAGGTCTCCCAGCAGCACCTTGTCGCTGCGGTAGCCCTCGCCTGCGTCGTAGCCGATGAACTTGACCACCCGTTTGCCCGCCGCCCACACCTTCTGACACGGCGGATAATGGTTGCAGAACTTTTCCTGCGGCCCGATCTTGTGTTTCAGGGAACACCGTTTGAAGCCGTAGGCGATGGACGGTAGGCTGCAACTTTGCAGACATTCATCCTCCAACGTCAGCCGTTTCCCGTCACGGGTGGTCTTATACACTCTGGTAATGGGCGGCATCCCGTGGTCCTTCAGCCAGTCATCCATCACCTCCAGATAGGCGTAGGTGTGGGGATGCTCTGCCCCCGTATCCGCAAAGAGGATCAGGTCCACCGGGATACGGTGCTGGTGCAGCCCAATCAAAAGGGCGGTGCTGTTAGCGCCGCCCCCGTAGGAAACCATGTTGACACTTCATCACCTCCATCAGCTGTACGGCGGTCTGCCGTATGCGTAGAAATGGGACTGCCAGTAACTTGTGTTCAGGTTGGAATACTGGATGGGGTCGCCGCAGTGCAGCATCATCCCGTCGCCCACATAGATACCCACATGGGACACGCCGCTGGTGTCGTAGGTGCCCACAAAGAACACCAGATCGCCAGGCTGGGGGTCGGATACCGGGGTGGAAATGTTGTAGAGCCCCTGGGCACCCAGCCGCCCGGTATTGCACAGGCCGCTGTTGGTCAGCACATAACTGACAAAGCCGCTGCAATCAAAAGAGGTGCTGGGACTGCTGCCGCCCCACACATAGGGATAACCCAGGTATTTTTCCGCCTCGGTAATGAGGGTGTTGAACCGCTCGTCCGTCAGGTATTCAGCGGGAATCTCCCAGGCGGTGGGCGGGTTCTCGATGTACTTGTTCACATACCCGGAGGATGGGAACAGGTCGGGGCGGTTACCCAGGGTGGACATATAGGTGGCATACAAGGAAAGCTGTTCCTCGCCCATCATGTAGACAGGCACATGGGAGAGGTCGAAGTTCTCCAATGTCACGGTGCAGATATACCAAGTGTACGGCACCTCAACCTCGTACTCGTTGCCCTCGCTGTCCGTCCGTGTTTCCGTCCGATAGCGGGTCTCCGTGGTCACGGTTTCGGTGAGGATATATTGCTTGTCAAAGAGGGTTTGAAGGTCACCCTGTACCTGGTCGATGGTGAACACCCCTTCATGGAGTGCCGACAAAATGGAAACCAGCACATAGGGGTCATGCTCGATTTCGTCCAGGTCGAAGTGATACTCGTCATAGTTGTGGGTGGCCTCGTAGGTATCCAGGTATTCCCGCAATTCATCCTCTTTGGCGCAGTAGGCTTCTTCCGCCGCCAGCATGTCGGCATCCTCGGACAGATAGGAAGATGCCATGATATTGGACACCCCGCCGCCGAACATGGAGGAACAGGATTGCAGGGAGCCCAGCAGCATCACCAGCAGAAGGCCGATGCCGCCCACGATCAACGCACCCTTCCAATGCCGTTTCAGGAAAAGGGCGGTACGCTTGGACTCCTGGGCGGTTTTCTTGGCCGCCTTTGCCGTGGCCTCCGCTGTTTTTCCGGCTTGGGCAGTCTTGCCCGCCGCCCGGTATGCCGCCGCATATTGCTTTTGCAGCTTCCGTTTCTGCCACAGGCGGGAGATGGGATTGGATGCAAGCTGGGGGTTCTCCGCCACGGCTTTCCGATAGTAGAAATCCGCATTGGCCTTGACCGCCGCCTGTTCCGCTTTCGCTGCGTCCCGCCAGGGTTTCAGCTTGCGTTCCGCCCGCCAGTTCTGGACACGGCGGTTTCCGTAGCCCACAGCCTTCTCAAAGCTGCGTTCCCCCAGGTGGCCCGACTGGACGCCGGAATTTTCCTGCTCCACCTCCCGGACCTTGCCGTGGATCGCTGCGCCTGCCTCCTGGATGGGGCGGGACAGCGGATTGGCATGGGGCTTTCCCGGACTCTTATTGGGGATCGCGTCCCTGGCGGCATCCAGCCGGTCCGCCGCCTTATCCGACTTGCGGATGGTCCCTTGCAACTCCGGCTTGGCCCGGTCAGCTTCGGAAAACTGCAATCGGGAGGATGGGCGGCTTGCCGCCGCCTCACCCTCCCGATAGGCCCGGCGCTGTTTCCGGCGCTTCTTTTTGGCTGCCGCCTGTTCCCGGTGCAGTTCCGCACGGTCCACCGCTTTTCCAGCGGCGCCCACCGTTTCGCCGGATGCAGAATGGTCTTGCTCCGGCGTGCGGTCAGAGGGATAGGTAGTCTCGCCCGTGACCAGATTGACGGATACCGCCCCGTCACGGGTCATCTTCTGCGCCTCCTTTTCGGGGGCTTTCCATTCTTTCAAGGTGCGTCACCTCCTGTTCCATAGGGGCAGATGTTGACACAGGCCCCGGTTTCGATCATGGCGATGTACTGGAAAATGGGATAGGCCTGGGGCGGGCAGACCGCATTGCCCAGGGTTTTCAGCCGTAGGGCGCGGTCCGCAGTGTTTTCGGTGATACGGGGGATTCCTTCCGGCTCGGCAGCCCAGAGGATACGTCCGTCCATTTCCGGGGGAAGCCCATGAGCCATTCCACCCAATCCGGGTTCAGCGCTGCCGTCTCGGATAGCGGCTGCTCCCGCTGGATCACCTGGGAGGACAGGTTGGCAGACGGGGCGCTGTTGCGAAACGCCGCTGGTTTCAGCGTGGAGCGGTAGCCCTCCGACGCTGCCGGGGTCAGATAGAACACCGCCGCCGACAGGCTCAGGCTCCAGATCGTCCCGTCCTTGTTCCGCTTGCGGAATATCCCATTGTCCGACAGGTACACATCCAGGTTGGCAGCGTCCTGCCCCGTGGATTTGTCGGAGGCAAGGGGCGTGGGAAACATCAGCCGCGACGATAAAAGTTCGCTGGCGCTCATGCCATGCGCCGACGCCGCAAGCCGGAAATACGAATGGGAGAACAGCGTATCCCGCTTTTGCCAGGTCAAAGATCGTTTTGTCGAGCCCCATATTGATGAAGCCAGCAACATTTTCCCCAAGCACCCAACGGGGCCGCAGCTCGGTAATAACGCGGCACATTTCCGGCCACAGGTAGCGTTCATCCGCAAAGCCCTTCCGTTTTCCGGCGGTGGAGAAGGGCTGACACGGGAAGCCGCCGGAAAGGATGGTGATGGTTTCAAGTCCTGTTTTCTCAAAAAACGCCTCCTTCGTGAATGTGGTGATGTCCCGGAACTTCGGCACATCCGGCCAATGCTTTTGCAGGATGGAATAGGGATAATCCGCCCACTCGCATTGGCAGACCGTTTCAAAGCCCGCCGCCTCTGCCGCAAGGTCCAGCCCGCCGATGCCGGAAAAGAGGCTGACATGGGTGAGGCGGTCAGGCATGGGGCTGATCCTCGTCGTCCTCGCAGTCCACATAGAAGGCGTCCAGTTCGCACAGCTCCAGGGCCTTCAGCCGGGCAAGGTCGGCCTTGTCGCCGAACACCAGGTAGCGGCCGGGGATGCTCCAGCGGTCAAACATCTGGTCGGCGATTTCGCCGTACCGCCGGGCGGTGTCGATCAGGTTCTCCATGTCCCGGCGGTCCTTGATCTTCCCGGCAAGAAAGGCCAGCTGGTGCAGCAGCCCGTAGAGATGGACTTCCTCGTCGATGTGGGCCTCGTAGGTCTTTTCCTCAATGACATACAGCTTTTCCTGTTCCATTTCATGCTCCTTTCTGAATATCGGGCATAAGAAAAGCGCCACTGTTTCCAGTGACGCTTGTAGAGTACTAACCGTTAATATACAGTTTTACAGATTTTGGTTGTTCCATCAAGCAGATCTTTTGCTTGATCTTTAGTGGGTTCGCTTTTCTTGTCATGACAGCACAGATTTCGCAAATCACCGAGAAGCTGAATATACCTCCAGGTGGGCAAATCAGTTACGCCAGCATTTTTCAGTTCCTCATTGTAATCGTTAATAGTCGGAGATTTTTTTCTCAAGGAAATCTTGTGTCTCGCGCAAACTTCAGATAAATGTTTTTCCAATATTACACCACACATTGCACCTGATGCCCGCAAAAAGCCTGCTTTGAGCAATTCATTAGCTGCACCCAGCTCAGAATCAAACAGCTCCGCCCGGACAGAGAACTGAATAGAATAGATGACACTATCAACGAGCTTTAAAGCACTTTCTAAGATGGAAACTTGTTGCTGCATTTTAGGTACTGCTGCACTCTCATCGACTTCAACTCTACCAGCCCTAGTCATACATAGACCTATGATTGCATCGGAAATAGTGTATGAGGCAAAAGTAATTTCTTTGCGTTTTTCATTCTTATATAACGCAACAAAGTCATTTGTCCTGTCAGGAAGGAAAGTTTTTATATACTGTAACGCCTCAGAATACCAAACTTCATATCGTGTTTTAAAATCAGGAAGTTTTTTGACGTCTATTCCATTTTTCTCTAAATATTTTCTGGCTTCTTCTTTTTTAGCTCCTGATTCTGATTTATATGCAAGAGCAATATACAGCTGATTTCCTTGTTTCAATAATCTATTTAAATCGTTTTTTACCGTTTCTACATCGAACCCCATAAAGCTCACCTCAAGAAAATTGTATCACACATCTCCTTTCAACAAAAGTTTATTATTAGCTAATCTTGCTAATTGTGCCGTTTAATGTTCCACCTCGCTGGGCTTGGTGGTAAGCAATTTGTAGAGCTCGGTATCCTTCGGGAAGTCATCCGCAAAGGGCAGGATGACATTGTTGAAGAACAGCAGCCCGTGACCCGGCTCGGAATTGGTCACATAGGCAAGCTGTTCAGATGAAATGTTCAGCCGCTCCGCCAGTATCTTCCGGTCGCCCGCCGCCTGGTTGAGCATATAGATGAAGTCGCTGTTTTCCAGGATGTTTTCGATCTCCGGGGAGGAAAGCAGGTCCTTGGGGTTCTGGGTCGCGCCGGTGGGGATGCCGCCCCATTTTCTGAACCGCTTCCAAATCTCGGCGCTGTACGCCGCAGTCTGTTCCTCCTTCAGCAGAAGGTGGAACTCGTCCACGAAGTACCAGGTAGACCGGCCAATCGCCCGGTTGATGGTAACTGTGTTCCACACCGCGTCCTGGACAATGAGCATCCCGGGCTTTTTCAGGTTCTTGCCCAGGCCCTTGATGTCAAAGCAGACAAGGCGATTGGAGATGTCCACTGTGGTGCGGTGGTTGAAGAAGTTCAGCGAACCGTTCACATACAGGTCCAATGCCTGGGCCACCCGGTCGGCCTCCGGGATGTGCTGGGACAGAAGGGCGTTCATCAGGTCGCCCAAAATCGGCATATTCTCAGGTCGTGGGTCGGCAAAGTAGGGCTGGTAGATCATCTGTACCGCCCGGTCGATGACCGTTTTCTCAATAGCCTCCAGGCCCGTCTTGCTGCCCATGATGAGCTCGCAGAAGGACAGCACGAAGTCGGATTTCAGAGCCAACGGGTTTTCTTCCTCGGAATAGTTGAGGTTGATGTCCAGCGGGTTCACATAGTCGGTGCTGGACGGGGACAGCCGGATCACCTGACCACCCAGCCGCTTCACCAGGGGCGAATACTCGTCCTCCGGGTCGCAGATGATGACATTGTCCTGGGTCATCAGGATGATGAAGGTAATCTCCCGCTTGCAGCTCATGGATTTGCCGCTGCCGGGGGTGCCGAACACAAGACCGTTGGGACAGCGGGATTGCTTGCGGTCCAGCAGGATCATATTGTTGGAGAGTGCATTGAGACCGTAGTACATGGCGTCGCCGCCCATGAACACCTCCTGGGTGACGAAGGGGACGAACACCGCCAGGGCCGAAGTGGTCAGACTCCGTTCGATCTTGATGCGGTTGAGCCCCAGGGGAAGGCTGCTCATAAGCCCGTCCTCCTGCTGGAAGTCCAGTCGGGTCAGAAGGCAGTTGTAGGTCTGGGCGACGCTGGCCGCCTGGGATACGGCGATCTCCAGCTTTTGCCGGGTCTCCGCCGTGTGCAGCATCAGAAAGGTCATGTTGAACATTCTCTCGTTGCGGGATTGCAGGTCGGTGAGCAGGTCTTTCGCCGCGCCGCCATAAGTAGACAAATCGCTGGGGAGTATGTCCATATCGTAGCCGCTGCGCACAGCCCGTTTTTGCTCCTGTATCTTCATGGCGTCCAGGTCGGTGATCTTCCGCTTGACCATTTTGATGGCCTCGTTTTGGTTGATGCCCCGGATGTGCATGGTCACCATGATATTCCCGTCTGCCTCCATGAAGTCGGTGAGGATACGGTCGTGCATCTCCGGCGCCAGGATTTGCAGGAAGGACACCGCCCCATACCGCTTTCCGATGCGGAAGGTGCGGGTCTCCCCGAAGTGGAAGGAGGACGGAGCGATGAAGTCCTTCACCGAAAGGCCGCTGGCCGGGAGCCAGTCCCATTCAAAGGCAAACTGCCCACCCTCCGGGTGGAGGATGTTGTAAAGCAGCTCCAGCCGCTCCTTTCCGTCCAGCACATGAGCCGCTGCCCCCATGACCTTAAAGCGGTTGAGGGTATCGGTCTCGATGCGGGCAAACCGCGCCCGAGCCGCGGGAAGGTTCTCCGCCTCGATGGTCAGGGTAACATACTTGGTTTTTACATAGCCGTTGTTGCCCCGACGGTACTGCATCCGCAGGATGTCCACCGCCTCGTCCCGGATGGGGTCCAGGTCATTGCCCTGCCTGGTAATACCGAACATTTCATCGGCGGCGCTGCCTCCGCTGCGGCTGTCCAAAGTAACCTGGACGCCGATGGAGGGGTCGTAGCCGTTATAGAAGTCGCAGAGGCTTTCAAAGATGCTCCGCTGGTCCTCCGGCCTCGCCAGGCGGTAATTCACATCCTGAAAGGCGATGGTCTTGGAGAAAGTCCCGCCCTCCAGCCTGCACAGGCCGTCGGGGAACATATTCTGAAATGGGATGCTGTCCTGCACCGTATGGGCTTTCCCGTCGCCCTTTGCCTGCCGGATCACCGCCTCGATCTGCTTGCGCTGGTTACGGGTGAGCTTACGCTTTGCCGATCTTTCTGCCTTTTCTCGCAATCCGTTTCACCTCCTGTTCCAGTTGGGATTGCCGCACCAGGGCGGAATAGAGATTGTTGGTCTGGTAGATGCGCACCTTCGGGCGAATAAATTTGTTCTGGATCAGATGGCCCAGGAACACTTCCAGCGGCTGCCCGTTCTTCTCGTACATGGCGAACAGGAAAAAGGGCAGCATCACCAGGATCATGCACAGCGCCGCCGTGGTGGTCCCCAGACTCTCCTTTGCCAAAAAGAAAAGCGGCACGCCTACCAGCGCCGCCGCTCCGAAACAGATCACTTGTCGTTTGGTCAGCCCGAACAGGACCTTGCTCTGTATCCGGCTCAGGTCCTTCGGGATCGTTACATAAGCCAATGTTTTACACCTCCAAAAGAAAAGAGGATGCTAAAGCATCCTCAAATCACGCAACTGTTACTCTGAATCCATGAAACTCATTCCAAGTATCAACTAAAATTTGGCGATTTTCTTGTGCCCATTCCAACAGTTTTCTTTCTGTTCTCCTGGAAATGTTCGACTCTATTACGGAGAGATCACTAATTCTGTAGCTTCCACTGCCTTCCCCCCTAATAGTAATATGAAAATGCGCCTCATTGTGAGGAGATTCCTTTTCTCTCACCTCAAACTTAATATTATTATTAATTGTTCCAACTGTAACAAGTTCTGTTTCAACAGGAAGGATTTTGCGAACGGAAACTTTGTAGGGCTTTTTATTTCTACCGCCTAAATCATTACTTAGAGTAACTACGGCAGCCCTTAGTTTTAACAAGGTCATTTGCTCCTTGCGTACTTTTACCCTAATTATTTTCCTTTTCACAAAATCACCTCGCATTGGTAGTTATATTGTAGCATGGGCGTGTTGATATTTCACCTATTAATGCGCGCCGAACAGGGATTTTGCAAGGCTGCCGGTCTTGAACAGGGTGTAGCACAGCAGGACCGTATAGCCCATGCAGCCCCAAATGGCCGCAGATATGTTGTCGCCGGATGTGGAAATGCCCTCCACCAGCACGGCATAGATGCCCACACAGATCATAATGAGGAAGGCTTGGAAGCCCAGGGCCAGCAGGGAGCGAAGATAGTTCTGCCCCGTGGAGCCCCACTCCCGGTTGACCATTGTGGCAAAGGGAATCGGTCCAATGGAAGTCACCAAATATACCTCAATCATTCTGCCGTAGATCACCAGGAAGATGCAGATGGAAAGTATCTTCGTACACAGCCCCACGAACACGCTTTGGAACCACAGCCCCAACAGGGCACCCACGCTCCAGTCGGCAAGCTGGGTCTTCAGATCGCCCACCACGCTGGAGATGTCGATGCCCGCATCCGAGATGATAACCCCCGCCGACTGGCTGACCACATTCTGCGCCACATCGAACACCGCCATGACGATGTTCCAGGTGTTCGTGACGATCAGCACCGCGCAGAAGGTTTTGAAAATCCACTTGAAGAAAATCCAGGTGTCGAAGTCGTGGAGGTTGTTCTTCTCGATAATAAGCTGGATCAGCTCGTAGCACATGACAAAGGTGAGGATGATGCCTGCAATGGGGACGATCACCGTCTCCGAGAGGTTGCGGATCATGTTGAAGATGCTGCTGTTCCAGACGGCGGGCGTCATGCCGACCTCCCCGGCGATCTCGCCCACCTTTGTGTTCAGGGTATCAAACATCCCGGTCAGGTTTGAAATGATACCGTCAATGAGCAGTTCCTTGAACCACTCCTGGATCATATCCAATATCAAGGGAGATTACCTCCTTTGCGGGGGCTCCCGCTGTGAAGCAAAAGCCCCCGCCGGGTTTGGAGAAACATCAGGTGGTGGACAGCAGACCGGACAGCAGGGGGATCAGGGTGATGCCGATGAGGGCAACGCCGCCGCCCGCCATAAGCTGTTTTATCCCCAATTAGGTGTAAAATTCTGCTCGATGGCGGGCGGCGGCGTACAAAAATCTATATGGTGTTTTTAAGAGAACCATCCAGGCGGGACAGGTCAGGCAGTGACCTGTTCCACCTCCGGGATGGGTTTGAGATTAAAATGAATTTCGATAGAAATGTGTCTTGTTTTATCTTCGTCAATGCGCTCATGCACGACGATTTCTTTGATTAAGCGGTTAAGGGTGGCTGCATCCAGCTCTGTGATGTTGGCGTATTCCTGAATGGCTTCCACCCATTGTTTTGCATCATTGGCAAGCTGGACTTCATCGGACAGCCGCTTTCTGCCCTCGGACACTTTTGTTTTAAGCTCCGTCTGCTCGGTCTGCGTCTTTTCCAGCATGGTGTTGAAGTTCTGCTCACTGATACGCCCTGCAATCATATCCTCATAAAGCCGCATTACCATTTTGTCCAGAACCTCAATCCGTTCCTCGTCCCTTGTAAGGGAGCGTTCCATTGCTTCCCGCTGTTCCCGCTGCTCGGCTTCACAGGTATTGGTCAGGCGGTCGGCAACCGCTTCTCCGTCCATCAGGGCAGCTCTGGCACATTCCCGGATTTTCCGCAGCACATGACTGTAAAGGGTGTCATAATCAATCCGGTGCTGGGTGCAGTGGTTCTTTCCAAAGGCATTGTAGGTCTTGCAGGAGTAAATCCGCTGGGGATGTTTTGCGTTTGTGTAGCGTATCGTCAGCGACTTCCCACACTCGCCGCATTTTATCAGTCCGGCAAACAGGCTGATTTCATTGGTCTGCCCCGGACGCTGGCGGGATTTCAGCTTGTTCTGCACAATATCAAAGCTCATGCGGTCAATCAGCGGTTCGTGCTGTCCCTCAACCACAACCCAGTCCTCCGGTTTCTTTTCCCCAATCGTGCCGATTTTGAAGCGGTAGTCTTTTTTCTGGGAAGCAATCGCCCCGGTGTAGACGGGATTCATCAAAAGGTCTTTGATAACGGAGAAGTCCCACATATACCGCCCGTTTTCCGGGTCTTTCTTTTCCCATTTGGTGCGGGTATTGCGAAGCCCCCGTTCCCGGTTCCACCATGTGGGGCAGGGGATTTTTTCTTCCTCCAGCCGTCTGCGGATATAGTTCGGACCATGACCGTTTAGGGCATATCCGAAAATCAGCCGCACAATCGGGGCGGTTTCCTCGTCAATGAGCAGATGGTTTTTGTCCTCCGGGTCTTTCCGATACCCAAACGGGGCAAGACACCCGGTAAACTGTCCTTTCTGCGCTTTCAGAAGATAAGAGGAATGGACTTTCTTGGAAATATCCTTGCTGTACATCTCGTTCAGGATATTCTTGAACGGGGCAATGTCGTTGTTATCCCGTAAGGTGTCGATACCGTCATTCATGGCGATATAGCGCACCCCGTTTCTTGGGAAAAAGTCCTCAATCAAATGCCCGGTTTGCAGATAGTTACGCCTCAGTCGGCTGAGGTCTTTCGTGATAACAAGGTTGATTTGCCTGCGCTCAATGGATCTCAACATTCTCTGTAAATCAGGACGCTCCATATTAAGACCTGTGAAGCCATCGTCCTGATAGACTGCCACAACCTCCCATCCCTGCTTTTCGCAGTATTTTTCCAGCATATCACGCTGGTTTGCGATACTGGCACTTTCGCCTTGCAGGTCATCGTCCTTTGACAGTCTGCAATAGACCGCTGCACGATAGCCCCCGGCAAGTGCCGAACCGATTGTTCTGTATTCCATTTCGTTCATCATAGCCATTTACCCACACAATCCAGACGGTATCCGGCTCTTTTGAACCTCATCTTCATTATACTTCAATTCTTTCTTTTTAGCAAGATATTCTTTTGTATTTGTCTTGCCGTATTTCTGGGAAATCAGGCTGACGAACACATCGGTGGCGTCCAGCTCCCCGTCAAATACAGTGGTCACATGAATCTCTGTTTTGTTTTTTGCCATAGGCAGTTATCCTCCATACATGAAAATAGCCAGACAGAGGGTGTCGGCAACGAAGTCCGGCAACGGGCTTCAAAAGACCTTGCAAACAATCTCAATCTGGCGGTGGTTACTATTTATACTTTTCTTTTATTTTTCTGTTGTTTTGGTTGTCATAGGGGAGAAAAGCCCGCAGTTATGGGTTTTTCCCCGGCAACCGGCTCGGCAACGGGATAGCAACGAAGTCGGCAACGGGCTGTCATTTTCAGAATGGAAGCTCCATCTGCTCCGTGACCTCCACAAAACCGTCCATAGATTTTTCGGGCGGGTTGTCGGTGTCCGTTGCCGGGATTTCACGCTCCCAGCCCTTTTGTCTGCCATATTCCGCAAACATTCTTGGATTGGAAAAGTAGTTCCACCCGGTAATGCACTGGTTCATTATCTCGTTGATTTCCCGGATTTCCCATTGCTTCGGCTCGTCAAAGGTGTGATTTAAGGCTTCCTTGTAGAGCTGCTTGGAACAGATCGTTTCCCCGGTGTACTTATCAAGGTAAGCCTGTATCATCCCGGCTTTGGTGTCCTCCGGCATAAAATCCCGCTGGTGTTCTTTGAGATACCGCTGCATGGCTGGGCTGAATGACAGCTTGTACCTGCCGCTTCGGTAAATCTCCATTGCTTCCGCCCACATCTGGCTGATATAGGCTCTGGAAGCGGCTTCGTCCTCCAAAATGTGAACCTCGGCTTGCTCCGGGTACACCATGACCGGGATAAATCGGCGGTTGCCGGAACGGTCAAGGGGGAGAAAGTCAAGGGCGTTGGAAGTACCGCCGAACACGCACTGACGGGGACGGTCTGCCGGGTGGGTTTCATAGGGTATCTTATAAACCTCTTTCTGTCGGCTTAGAAAAGACTTGATTTCCTCAATGCTCTTGGCATTGGCGGTTGCCATCATTTCCGACATTTCAATTATCCAGTGACCTTGCAGCTTGCGGTACACGTTATCATCGTCCAGCTTCCGCAAATCATCGGAAAACCACTCGTCCCGGACTGCCAGCAGACGGAAGAAGGTGGACTTGCCAGCCCCCTGACCGCCTACCAGACACAGCATGATTTCAAACTTGCTTCCGGGCTTAAATGCCCTTGTAATCGCCCCCAAAAGAAACAGCTTTAGGGCTTCATAGGTGTAATCGTCCACATCCGCCCCCAGAAAGTGCCGCAGACAGAAGCGGATGCGCTCCGTCCCGTCCCATGCAAGGCTGTTCAGAAAATCCCGGATGGGGTGGTACTTATTCTCATTCGCCACAATCCCGATGGCGGTTTCAATCTTTTTCTCACTGGTCAGCCCGTAGGTTTCCTCCAGATAGAGAAGCAGATACTTCATGTCTGTATCGGTCAGGGCTGTGCTTTCTCTGTGAAAACCGATGGGCTTTATGATGTCCTTTCGGTCGGTCAGGATGTTATAGGCGATTGCCCCGGCAAGCACCGGGTCACGCTGGAATACGGTCAGGCAGTTCCGTATGCTCTGGCGGACACCGCCTTTCTCGGTGGTTTCCAGAGTTGCCTTTACTTCCTCAACGCTCTGGGGCGGCTGCATGGCGTTCATGGTGTTTTTTAGTTCTTGCTGCGTCTGCGGCGGCAAGCTCTGCCATTCGCTGTTCAAGCTGTATCACATCCTTTCCATGTTCCGTAATCAGTGAAGCGATTTCCTCCGTATCCCCAAACAGCAGCACATCCAGCAGATATTCCACATGGGCTTGCTTCTGCAAGGCTTCCACGAACCGGGGATGAAACGCTTCCTCCGGGGAGTGCGGGGCATAGTCGGTTTTCCATACCCGTAAGAGGTGTAGATAATCGGCAAGGACACGGAAGCAATGTGCCTTTGCTTCCCGGAACTGTTCTTCCGGGGATTTCTGCCGGGGCTTGGGCTTCCTTGCCCTGCCCGGTGGCTTCCAGTCCTCATAGGCAAGCCCGAAGTCACTCGCCAACTGTGCGGCGGCTTCCTTTTTCCCCAGCCCGTACAGGGCAGCTACAAAATCAATCACATCCCCATCTGCACCACATCCGAAGCAGTGGAAACGCTTGTCCAGCTTCATGCTGGGGGTCTTATCGTTGTGGAACGGGCAGCAAGCCATCCCGTTTCTGTTTACCCGGATTCCGTAATGCTCCGCAGCCTGTCTTGTCGTAACGGACTGCTTCACAGCTTCAAATACATTCAAATCAATTCCTCCTTGTAAAAAAGAAAAGGCACTTATCATTCTCAATCTGAAAATGGCAAGTGCCTGTTAAAGTTCCATATCCTGTTGTTTGTGTTTCGTCTGCGCCGGGGCGTTTTTCTGTGCTCTCTTCTCGTCAGCCTTATCCTGCAAGACTTCTTTGAGGGGCTGCTTCTTGGGCGGCTCTTTGCTTTCCTCTGTGCCGGGTGTGGCTTTCCGTACCCAGTAGCGGATGTCCCACAGCTTCTTCAAATCTTCCTGCACCTCGGTCAACGGTACTTTCAAGTCTGCGATTTCGTCCACAAGCTTCGCCTGTTCCTGCAAAAGCTCCTTTTTCGTGCTGTCCTTATCGTCCGGGTGCTTGGCAAGGTAGGCACTGGCTTTCTCAAACCGGGCAACCTCCGGGTGTTCCAGCTTGAATTTTTCCTTAGTTTTCTTGAAAAATATCTTCTGGTATTTCTCATAAACGGGCTTACATTCCTTACAGTCCGTCCGGGCGGCAAGGATAGCGTCAATCACGTTGCTGCGGGTTTCCTTTGGCTTCATCTGCTTTCGGTAGTCGGCGGCAGATTTCCCGGACGTTTCTATAAAGTTTTCCAAATCCTCCACGGTGGAAAGTCCCTTTCTCTGGAGATAGGACAGGGCTTCGCTGACTGCCTTTAAGTCTTTGGAAGTCCCCCGGCTTTGTCCCGCCCGTGTCCAGCTGCTCCGTTCTGCCTTTCGTATCTCCATATACTTCATCAGCAGATTGGGAAGAAAGACCGCTTCCTCCGCAGCTTTTTGGGCAAGCAGTTCATTCCGCTTTTCGCTAAGCTCCGCAATCCAGCCTTTGAGATTTTTAATAAGCTGCCGGATGGACTTCATCAAACTATTGGCGGCTTTGATTTCTCGGTTCAGGTTGCCGATGTTCGTCTGAATCCCACGCTTTTCCATCTGCCGGACAGCAGCCCCTTCATGGACGGTAGGGATAATATCAAGCCCCTGTCTTTCGTAAGAACGGAGATCTACTCGTTCCGGGCGGTTGTTGGCTTCCAGATAGCGGTTTTGGATGACCTCCCATTCATGCCGCCAGATTTCGCCATATTTGCGGTCGTTCCAGTCAACCGTATCTTCCTTGTGGCTTTTCCACCTGCCGGACGGGAGCTTGATTCGTTCCCCGTTCTTATCAAGTTCATAGACCTTGCGGCTCTTGGGAAGCCATTTCCCACGCTCATCCATTGCCCGCATGGTCAGCATGACATGGGCGTGTGGGTTTCCGTCCCCTTTGTCATGGATGGCAAAATCCACGCACATTCCTTTGGAAACAAACTGCTGGCGGCAGAAATCCCGTACAAGGGCGGCGTACTGGTCGGGCGGTATCTCTCTGGGAATGGAAAGCACCCACCGCCTTGCAAGCTGGGAGTTCCATTGCTTCTCAACAGCTTCGGCAGCGTTCCAGAGGGTGTTGCGGTCTGTGTACTCCAGGGGAGCGTTTGCCGGGAGCAGGATTTCATTGTGGACGATACCACGCTTTTCCGGGTAGTGTTTTACTTCCTGGTCATATTCACAGAACAGCTTTTCGCCGCTCTGGTAAGCAGCGGCGGCAACCGCAGACTGGCGGTGGCTGCGCTGCACAATAGAGATTTCGTTGTGTGGACAGGGCATTTTGTGTTCCTCCTTTCCGTTTTTGGACATAGAAAAAGCAGGATACCTTTTCAGATTTCCTGCTTGTTGTGCCGCTGGGGGCGGCGGGTATTTAGTAATACATTTACATAGTTTTGTGCAAGTACCAAAGTCGCACAATAAATACAATTTGTCCAATAGCATAAGCCCCAATAATAGTGAAACATGGGACTACTGTCATATATCCGGTGAAAATCAAAGCAAAAATAGAAACAGCAATCGTAACATTCATTACCTTGAAGCCACTTGCCATAGCAGCATTACTAAGCGAAATATTTCTCTCGTCATTTTCCTCTATTTCCATTTCTTTGGTTTTCTTAACGAACAAGTCGCACACACCAGATACAATCAGCAAAATTCCAATGAGAGATGTACCTACTACTATTAAGTCGGGACGTGGCACAGGTATTATTTCATGTACTCCCAAACCGTATGTTAGCAATCCTCCCAGTAGAATAATCATTCCTGTAACTGTCATTAAAATCAACAACCTTTTTTTCATAATCAATCCTCCTCGTAAATAAAAATTTCTTCAATACTCATGTTGAAATATCTGGCAATCTTAAATGCCAACTGAATAGATGGGTTATAGCGTCCGTTTTCCAAAGAGCCGATGGTCTGTCGTGATACTTCCAATGCATTTGCTAAATCTTCTTGCTTTATGCCTCGTTGCTTTCGTAATTCTTCCAGGCGATTTTTCATGTCATCCTCCTCTCTTATGGAAAGTTAACTTTCCATGCTTCCATTATATCACATAGTTCTTTTATGTCAAGTTAGCTTTCCATTTGCATTATATTTTATGAAACTTATCGGCTGGGAACAGCTTGCAACGCAAGGTGTCCCCAGATGGCAAGTCCACAAAAGGGTAGCTGGCGGCAGCCAGCGCAGGGGAAGTGTAGCGTCCCCTGTTTGATTTGGAGCAGACCGTGGCTGCGGAAAATCACAGCCCTCCTGCAAGGAGCCTTCGGAGAACGCAATGCACCAACCTCTGGGTGGTGTATAATTGCGCCCTTAGTAAACTAAGGGGTTTCCGGCTTCTCCCGTTCCAGCAGTTTTTTCAATATATCTTGCGTGTCCTGCCTGTGAAAAATGAGTTTCAGCAACAGCATGACATCATCGTCCGTCAGGCGTTCCGGCTCTTGCAGAAAACTTTCCAGCATACCGCCACGAGTACAGAGCCGGTGCGTCCGTTCCTTTCGGGTAAGCTGCTTCAACTGGTGCTGCAATGCCTTTTCATCATTGATGGCTTTCCGCAGTTTCTTTTCGCTTTTCTCCAACTCCCGGTTGAGCTTTCCCAGCTTTGAGGTATCAGGCAAGGGTAGCGCCCTCCTTTCCCGGTATCAGCACATAAATCCTGTTCGGTTCTCCCACGCCCTGACGCACCCGCATGATAAGTCCGGCGGTTTCCAGTTCATTCAAAGAACGCTTGACCGTCATGAGGCTGCGGGACAGGACTGCGGCAATGGCTGTGATAGGGAAGCAGACAAAAAGAATCCCGTTCTCGTCCGCCTGCCCTCTGAAAAGCATAGCGTCCAACATCCGGCAGTACATGACCTTTGCGGTGCTGCTGACTGGAAATCCTGTCAACGCTCTGGGAAATGGCATACAGGGCGGCAATGGTGTGTCTATCGTCATAAATTCAAAATTCATTCGGTGTGTTCCTCCTTTTTCTTTGCTCGTTTGGATAAATAACGGGGGCAGTCAATCACAACCGCCCGGAAGCTCTGCTTGCACCCATGCTGGCATTTCCGGCATAATTCGTTGTAAGTGACACGCCCCCGGTCATTGAGGTAAAAGGAAAGCTCATGCTTCCGCTTTTTGCTCATTCTCGGCATGTTACGTTTCCTCCCGTTTTCGTGTATGGTTTCGGGGCGATTTTCGGCAAAATTACAGCCATAGAGCCGCTTAAAATCTCCCGAAGTCTCAGCGATAGGGTAGACTATCTCCCTATCAAATTGTCGTGTTTCGGTATCATTTCGGTGTCAGTTCGCCAGTTCTCCCCGGTGTCGTTCCTCCCCTGAATCTCACAGCGGCGTATCGCTCCCTTTGGTACGCTCGTTTCGGTCAGGGTTCCTCCATATCCCTGCCAAAAGTCATGGCGCTACATCGCCGGGGAAGCATATCCCACACAGGCTGGTCATTCGATTGGAATAATCCATCGATGAACTACCTGTATCATAGAACATTTTTGTGCCCTGTGCCGTATATCCACAAAGTAGGAATCAGGGGGAAAATCAGAAATTTCCACGATTGCGGAAAGTGTGATATAATCCAGTTAAACGGCAGAAATAAAACCACCGGAAAGGAGCGTGCGCCCATGAAAGTTGCAACAAGCATACAGGAACGCCTTTGGGAACTCCGCAAAGACAAAGGCTTAAATCTGGAAGAACTATCAAAGCTGACGGGCATTTCTAAATCAGCCCTTGGCAGTTATGAAAAAGAGGATTATAAGGAAATCAATCATGGCAACCTTATCACGCTGGCAGACTTCTATGGGGTTTCCGTCGATTATCTGCTGTGCCGGACAGAGAACAGGGAGCAGATCAACACGCCACTGACGGAGCTGCATTTGAACGATGAGATGGTGGCACTGCTGAAAAGCGGTCGGATTAACAACCGTCTGCTCTGCGAACTTGCCACCCATAAGGACTTTATCAAGTTTCTTGCGGACATTGAGATTTATGTGGACGGGATTGCCACCATGCAAATCCAAAATCTCAACTCCCTTGTTGATACCGTCCGGCATGAAATTATTGAACGGTATCGCCCCGGCGAAGATGACCCGCATTTGAAGGTGCTGCAAGCCGCACATATCAGTGATGATGAGTATTTCAGTCACATGGTTCTGGATGACCTCAACCTGATTATCCGGGATATTCGGGAATTCCACAAAAAGGACAGCGAGAGTGCGCCCCAAACTACCGTTGCCGATGAACTGAAAGAAAATCTGGAAGCGGTCGAAAATTTCAAGGGCAGTCGAGATGAAAAACTGGTTATCCTTTACTGCAAGCAGCTTGGTATCAACTATAAAAACCTGTCAGAAGAAGAATTTCGCTGGTTCATTCGTATTCTCAAAAAATCAAAGAAAATGGGAACACCTATCAGCCAGAGGAAAAAACGGTAAAGGAAAACCGCTGTTGCATGGTTTGTTGGATTCCATGTAGCAGCGGTTTGTGCTGTGGTTATTATTTCATTCGTTTTCTTAATATTCGGCGATAATTTGTTTCTCCCTTTGGTGCGTCCTGTATAATTTCCAACACACCATCTTCAAGCATTTTATCAATGCGATTGGAAATCCATACATCACTAATTCCAAGTTGATATTTTCCTAAAACATTACCTATGACAATAGCCATTTTGAATTGCTCTGGCTGTTCCGCAATTTCACGAAGAATGAAACTATCATATATATCTTCTGAAACGCTTTGCAATTTACCATTTAACATTGCACGCAAAGGTGCATTTTCATTTTGAAGTTGATTCCATTTCATAGTACAAGCTGAAAGAAATACAGGATTAGCTTTCTCTTGTAGAGTTATATAGTTTCCCCATTCGCCAGGAGAGACCTCGCCCCATGCTATTTTGGATGTCATAGTATTTTCTTTTCCATATTCCCATGTAGGTAACTTAACCAAATAAATTGTTGTCTGGCAGTTTAATGGTTGAAGTTGTTTCATAAGCCAATACATACCACAAAGCTCATCTGGATTATAGCTATACCAAATGCGAATTTCTTCCCCAGCTACATATCGTTCAATCACTGAGGTCAATGTAGTTTTAATTTTCTGTATTTTTTCTTCAACCTGATAATCTAAATCCTCTACAAAGCAGACAGACAGCATTTTCTTGAAAATATTTTTCCGCTGTTCGCCAATTCCATTATCAGAAATATCTCCCACACTAAGAGCCATATCAAAACAATAAACATCACTGCTCTTGCCTCCCAATGGAATAGCATTCTCCCAAGCAATGCGTTCTTGTTCCTGTGCTTGAAGCTGTGCCTTTTTCATTTCATCTGAAGATGGAACACTCCCGTCTTCGTGCCTCATAAATATTGAAACAGCACTTCCTCTATACTTTCCCTTGCCGTAAGTTTGGGCAATTTTCAAACTTCCACAGGCACTTTCACCAAATACAATTTCAATCATCTTATATACCTCCGATTTAATTGCTCCCGTTATGAATAAATCATCTCATACAAAACAATTTCTTCTGCCCTGTTGTGAATGTTATTGCAACGCTGCACCCATTCCATTTGTCGGGTACACTTCAATTCCTCTGTCACGCCCTCGGTAGCTTTCATCTGCTCCATGATAGTGTCTAACCGTTTTTGTGCCTGTTCATTCAGGTCTGCAAGATATGTCAACAATTCTCCGGTCAGTATCAATGTATTCAATCTGGCTGGGTGGACTTCTCTTAAATATTCCCGGTGCATTCGTCCGTACTTTCCGATAGGGCGGTGTTCCTCCGGCAGTTTCAAGCCTGGAATGTAGTAATCTCCGACAAGGATATAATCAATTCCGTTTTCCGTTATTCTTGGTTTCAATTCGCTCATGTTCCTTACCTCCTGTGGAAGCAGGCTCGTCTGGTACTAACTCAATCACATCAGTAATCTCACAATTCAGAGTTTCACAGATACGGGCTAATGTATCCATGCTGATGTGCTTTCCCTCTTTGCTCATGTTGGCAATCATATTTGTTGTCATACCAGCAGCAAGCCTTAAATCCTCTTTTCTCATATCACGCTCTAACAGTGTGTGCCAGAGTGGTTTATAGCTGATGTGCATATTGTTTTCCTGCCTTTCTATCCATACCACCGGGGCGGTTGCCCCGGCAGGAACTTTTCTCTTATTATAACACCAATCTTGTGAAATCACAATTTATTCTTGTAGCCTGCCGCTGATACCGTCTGGATTGTGCATTCCCTTTCTTTTTGTTCCCTTTAATTAGCCATGAACTGCTTGATGCCCTGGCTTTTTGCTTATGTGTGATAAAGAAGCAATAGAAGTGCAAAAAATTTTGCCGTTCCTATCCGACACTTGGCCATTGTGTCGGATAGGTCGGGCGGTTATTCGGGCAAGTCAATCTTGCCGACAAAGCTGTAATAAATCTCAATGTCCTGCCTGCGGGTGCCGTTCTCATCATAGCTGCACTCATGCACCACAATTTTCTCGATCATTTCCCGCAAGAGAGTGGGGGTCAGTTCTTCAAAGGCAAGGTGCTTGCGGACAATGCCCATAAATTTCTCGGCGTTGACGGTAGCTGCCTGTGACTTGTCCAGTTCGGCTTGCAGGGCGGCGGCTCTCTTTTTCAGCTCCGCTTGCTCGGCTTCGTAGTCAGCCGACAGTTCCATGAAACGCTCATCGCTGATTTTGCCGTTTACATTGTCCTCATACAGCCGCTTGATAATGCGGCTGATTTCAGAAATGCGTTCCTGCGCCTGTTCAAGCTGCTTGATGGCTGCGGCGGTCTTTCGCTTGCCGCCGATCTCGTTCTGCTGGACAAGTAGTTTCACAAACCGGCTCTCATGCTTGGCTGCGTATTCGGTCACTTGCCGGAGATTTGCCAGGACACCAGCGGTCAACAGATCGGTGCGGATAAAGTGCGCCGTACAGTTGCGGGTGCGCTTCTTGTAGCTGCCGCAGATGTAGCAGTCCTGTTTGCGGTCTTTGTTCTGATACCGCTGCTGATACAGCACATGGCCGCAGTCGGCGCAGAACAAAATCCCGGAGAACAGCCCCACTTCATCGTAGCGGTTCGGGCGTTTGCGCTGTTTGCGTAACTCCTGCACCCGTTCCCATGTTTCCTTGTCGATGATCGGCTCATGGTGGTTCTCGAAAATGGCCTGCTTCTCGACGGGGTTCTCTATGCTGTGCTTGACCTTATAAGAAGGCTTTTCCGTTTTGAAGTTCACCAGACATCCGGTGTACTCTCGGTTTTCGAGGATATGAACGACGGTGTTGGTCGCCCATTTGCACTCATAGCCTGGGTGATAACGGCGGGTGCTGCCTGTCCGCTGATATTCCAGCGTCCCCGGCGTGGGGATTTGCTGCTCCGTCAGCATACGGGCAATCTTGGTCGGGCCGTTCCCGGCAAGGCAAAGCTGGTAAATCTGCTGCACCACCGGGGCGGCTTCCTCGTCTATAATAAAATTCTCGTCCTCGTCCATCACATAGCCGTAAACCGGCTTGCTGGTAACAGGCTTGCCGCTCATGCCTTTTGACTTTTTCACTGCCTTGATTTTCTTGCTCGTATCTCTCACCAGCCATTCATTGAACAGATTTCGCAGCGGGGTAAAATCGTTGTCCATGCCCTCGCTGGCACTGTCCACATTATCGTTGACAGCGATAAAACGCACACCCTTTTGAGGGAACAGCATTTCCGTGTAAAACCCTACCTGCAAGTAGTTTCGCCCTAACCGGCTCATGTCCTTGACGATGACCGTACCCACTTTCCCGGCTTCAATGTCCGCAAGCATGGCTTGAAATCCGGGCCGCTGGAATAATGAGGTGTGATAGCGATAGCGGCAAAAAGCTAATAAAATCAATGGTTTTGCGGACAGCGGATAGACAGGGAATGTGTTAAAAACTGAATACGCACACAAACGGCGTTACCTTAACCCCTTTGGGGGAGAAAGTAACGCCGTTTTTTTATGCCCGCAGGAAAGGAGGTGCAGCCGGAATGTATTTCACAAAGGGCAAGCAGCGGGCGTTTGAATTGCTCATGCAGCAGAAGCCGGGATTTGACCGCTATCAATCCGGTTGTGCCGGAGATGATGAAGATTGCGGCACTTGCCGTTTCTACCGCCCCGGGTGGAAATATGAGTTTTGCGTTTTCAAAGAGTGTCCCTATTGCCCCGGCAAAAGGACGCGGAAAACGCACGCCAGCATGGACAAATAGACGGGCAAAAGCCCTTGTGCCATGCGGCTTTGCAGACGCGAAAACGGCAAAGGGCATATTGCAATACCAAAACAGCCGAAAACGGCTTTCTAATTGTCCACGCATACCAAGAGAGGAAGTGAGGAAATATGGCAGTTTTCAGAGTGGAGCGAAATACGGGATATACCGTTATGAGCAACCACCACTTGCGAAACAAGGAATTGTCCTTAAAGGCAAAGGGCTTGTTGTCGCAAATGCTTTCGCTGCCCGAAGATTGGGATTATACCCTTGCGGGCTTATCCCATATCAACCGGGAGAAGATCGACGCAATCCGCGAAGCGGTAAAGGAACTCGAAAAAGCCGGATATATCGTGCGCAGCCGGGAGCGCGACGAAAAGGGACGCTTGCGGGGCGCAGATTACGTCATATACGAGCAGCCGCAGCCGCGAGAGCCGGAAGCAGCTACCAGCGGCGGACAGCCGCCTATATTGGATTTACCTACATTGGAAAATCCAACATTGGATAATCCAACGTTGGAAAAACCTACGCAGGAAAAACCTACGTTGGAAAATCCAACGCAATTAAATAAAGATATATTAAGTAAAGAACAATCAATTACTGATTTATCAAGTACCGATTCCATTCCTTTCCATTCCCTAAACCCCTTGCCCTTTGCGCATGGCGAAGCGGCTACGCCGCCGGAAAGGAAAAGAACGGAAGCGAAAAGCAATAGCGCAGTAGAGATTTACAGGGAGATTATCAAGGACAATATCGAATACGACCATCTCATTCAAAACTGCAAAATTGACAAAGACCGTTTGGACGAGATTGTTGACCTTATGCTGGAAACCGTCTGCACAGCCCGAAAGACAATCCGTATTGCCGGGGACGACTACCCCGCCGAATTGGTGAAATCCAAGTTTTTGAAGCTGAACAGCAGCCATATTGAGTTTGTTTTGGATTGCATGAGGGAGAACACAACCAAAGTGCGCAACATCAAGCAGTATCTAAAAGCGGTGCTGTTCAACGCGCCGAGTACCATTGACAGCTACTATACCGCCCTTGTCAATCACGACTTATACGGCGGCGAATGAGCATAGCCGCACTTTACCGGGAAAGGAGTTGATACCTTGCAGGAGGAAGTAACCCAAAAAACGATTGCCCTATACGTCAAAGTGGGAAAAGGCGCGGCGCGGCTTACCGAACAGGCGTTACAGAAAGCAATCCAAAAGTTTTTGGAGCAGAAAAGCAAACCCGCGCATGGGAAACAGACCATGCGGCAGCTTATGAAGCAGAACGCGGGTGTTTCCAACATCGAGATCACCGACAGCAATATTAAAGCCTTTGAGAGTACGGCGAAGAAATACAACATAGATTTTTCGCTAAAAAAGGTTAAGGGCGAGCAGACCCGTTACCTTGTGTTTTTCAAAGGCCGGGACGCGGACGTTATGACCGCAGCGTTTCAAGAGTTTTCCGCAAAGAAGCTGAACCGGGAGAAAAAGCCCTCTATCCGCAAAGCCCTTGCCGCTGCAAAGGACAAGGCGAAGCAGCTTAACGCCGCCCGCGACAAGGTAAAGAAAATGGACAGGGGGCGCGAGATATGAAGCAGATCAACTACAAAAAGCTGATACTTCCGAATATCCCCTATGTGTTCTTTGTCTATCTCTTTGATAAAGTCGGACAGGCGGTGCGGCTTGCCCCCGGCGCGGATATTTCTGCAAAGATACTGAATATCACACAAGGATTTTCCGCAGCCTTTGAAAACGCCTTGCCGAGCGTTTACCCGTTGGATTTGCTTGTCGGCATTGTCGGTGCGGTGATTATCCGCTTGATAGTCTATGTCAAAGGGAAAAACGCGAAGAAATACCGCAAGGGCGCGGAGTACGGCTCTGCCCGATGTGGTGCATAATCTTAACTGTAAGGAAAACTATGTGGACGCAGGAGGTATGCACATGAACGAATATAATAAAATTACAGCCCTTTACTCCCGCCTTTCCGTCGGGGACGAGGACAGAGATGGCGGCGAGAGCAACAGCATTGTAAACCAAAAGGCATTTCTGGAACGGTACGCCCAACAGCAGAGATTAACCAATATCCGGCACTACATTGACGATGACGAAAGCGGCAGGTTCTTTGACCGCTCTGCCTATTCCCGCATGATGGAGGATGTGGAAAACGGAAAAATAGGCGTCTGCATTATGAAAGACCTGACGCGCTGGGGGCGTGATTATCTCCAAGTCGGCAATGCAATGGAGGTATTCAGACGGAACAATGTCCGCTTTATCGCGGTCAATAACGGCATAGACAGCGACAATCCCGATACATTGGAGTTTGCGCCCTTTATCAATATCATGTCGGAGTGGTACGCAAAGGACATCAGCAAGAAAGTAAAAACGGGTATCAGGACCAAGGGTGCAAGCGGCAAACCCATCGCCACCGAAGCCCCATACGGATATATGAAAGACCCGAACAACAAGGATTTTTGGATAATCGACGAGGAAGCCGCCGAAGTGGTACGCTTGATTTTCCGTCTGTTTATCGGCGGGAAGAACAGAAACCAAATTGCCGTATATCTCAAAAACGAGCAAATCCTCACGCCTACGTTCTACCTCAAACAGCACGACAGAGGGACAGCGAAAAGCAGACCGCTGAACGAGGAAAATCGCTATAAATGGAACAAAGCAACCTTAACCAAGATACTCACAAGGCAGGAGTATTGTGGTGATGTTGTCAATTTCAAGACCACAAAGCATTTTCGGGACAAGCGCAACCACTATGTAGATAAAAGCGAATGGCAGATAACCGAGAATGTGCATGAGCCGATTATCGACCGCGCCGACTTTGAAACCGTACAGCGGATTTTGGAAAACGCGCCTGTCAGACGCCCTAACGGGGACGGAGAAATCCACCCTTTGTCGGGCTTGATGTTCTGTAAAGACTGCGGCGCAAAAATGCACATTCGCATAGATTACAGGAACGGCGGCAAGCGTCATGTTGCCTTTTGCAGCGAGTACCACAAGGGCAAAGCCAAAAATCCCAAATGCAATTCCCCGCACATCATAGACGCTGATTTAGTCATGCAGACTATCGCGGATGTTCTGAAAAAAGTTGCAGAATACTCCATAAGCAACCGGGAGGAATTTGAAGCATTAGTCCGAAAAAACCTTGATATGCAGCAGACGGACAAGAGCAAAAAACAGCAGAAGCGTATTCCGCAAATTACAACACGCCTTGAACAGATTGACAAGGTGCTGAATAAACTCTACGAGGATAACGCCCTCGGTGCTATCCCACAAGACCGATACGAGCAAATGTCACAGAAATATTCGGAGGAATACTATACGCTGAAAGCGGAACTTGCAGAACTCAAAGAACAGTTATCCGCGTTTGAGGACGCAGGAGGATGGGCGCATAAGTTTTTGAAGCTGATAGAACGCTACGCCGCCTTTACCGACCTTACCCCCGCCATTCTCAATGAATTTATCAGCAGAATTGAAGTGCATGAGCGCGATAAGAAAAGGGCAAAACAAGCTGTTCAGCATATCGGGATATATTTCAGCTATATCGGCAAGTTTGAAAACGAACTGACACAGCTTGCAGAGCCGACAGAGGAAGAAATCCGGCAAATGCGGGAGAAAATCGAAGAAGCCCAAAAGGAAAAGAGCCGCGCTTATCATCGGAACTACTCAAAGGAATACCGGGCGAAAAACCTTGAAAAACGCCGGGAGTATGAACGCATCAAGGCGCGGGAATATCGGGCAAAGCGAAAGGCGCAAGCCGCTGCGCTGCCCGTATCGTAAAACAGAATAACCGACAGCAGAAAGGGATTTTCCAACTATGGGAAATCCTTTTTTTGCACCCAAAGGAAGGAGTGACCCAATGACAGAAAAGAAAACCACAACCACCGCGCAGAAGCAGCCGGATGGTATCATCACAACACAGCGGAACGGACAGACCATCGTTGCGGAGTTGTTTTTCAATCACAGAAGCGCAGAAACATTCCGCGACAAGCTGCTGAAAGCGATACTTGCCGACTATTCGCATTTTTCTGCGTCTGACGGTCAAGAGCCGTAAAAACGGAATATTTGACGATTGGAACACTCTGGACGAGGAATGTATCGCCAGAGCATTTTCTATTGAAAAAACGCCGTTTTTCCCAAGTCAAGAGCCGAAGAAAACACCCGAAAAATGCCCCTACTGCGTAACAGGGGCGCAGAAAGGAGAGTTTATGAAAACAGGACTGAAAAAGCAGGAAAAGACCACCGATATTTGGTTTGACGAGAAAGACCCCCTTATCCATATCCGCACCCACAACACCGACTTGAAGAACAGGCTGACCGCGTACAGCCGCCGCTTCCCCTCTGTCTGTAAGCTGACCGACAGCGACCCGGAAACGGGCTGTATGGAGTTTGAGATTGCAAAGGGACGCTTCTCTTTCCGTCTGACCGCACCATACAGCGAGGAACGCAGACAGGCGGCAAGCGACTATGCAAAGAAGCATGGTATTTCAGCCGGGAAAAGCAAGCCATGACACAAAGATACAGTAAAATTATTAGGTAAGGACGGTTGATGTCTATGTAAAACGAACAGGAGGATAAAAATTGACTGGAAGCATTTACGGCTATGTGCGTGTCAGCACAAGAGAACAAAACGAGGACAGGCAGCTTATCGCCTTACGCGAGGTAGGCGTTTCAGATAAGAATATCTTTATGGATAAGCAATCCGGCAAAGATTTTGAGCGTCCACAGTACAAAAAGCTGCTTAGAAAAATGAAAAAAGACGACCTGCTCTATATCAAGAGCATAGATCGTCTGGGACGCAACTATGAAGAAATCTTACAGCAATGGCGTATCATCACAAAGGACAAGGGCGTTGACATTGTGGTTTTGGATATGCCCCTGCTTGATACGCGCCGGGGAAAAGACCTTATGGGAACATTTCTCTCGGATATTGTGCTTCAAGTGCTGTCCTTTGTGGCAGAAAACGAGCGCACCAATATCAGACAGCGGCAAACAGAGGGTATCGCGGCAGCAAAGGCGCGGGGTGTGCGCTTTGGGCGACCACCACGCCCCTTGCCGGATAACTTTCATGCTGTTTATCAGAGGTGGCGTGCCGGGAAAATTACCGGCACAGCAGCCGCAAAAGAGTGTGGTATGCCCCTTGCGACCTTTCGCTACCGGGCAGAAATCTACGAAAAAGCCAAATTATTGTAAATAGGCGGTTTTACAGAAAGGTGTACTTTCCTGTAAACCGCCTATTGCTTATAGGTATTTAATATTATACTTCTTCAGACGGCGTTTTTCAAGTCTTGAAATGTAAATATTCGTTTATATCCCGGCTAATTTGTCGATAAAATGCGTTTACAGGAAAGTACACGTTACTAAAGGGAATGGAGATAAATTATTAGATATACTACTGACAGCTTCCAAGAAGCTAAAGAGGTCCCTAGCGCCTACGGGGAATTTGTATCGATAAGGGGTACAAATTCCCACTAAGCGCTCGGGACCCCTTGTAGGAAAATGTCCTAAGTGTGGCAACAATATTGTATTAAAAAAATCGTTTTATGGTTGTTCAAATTATCCTGAATGTAAGTTTACTTTAGCTGAACATTTTAGAAAGAAAAAACTAACCAAAACGAATGTAAAAGAATTACTGGAGGGAAAAGAAACCCTGGTAAAAGGAATCAAAAACAAAGAGAAAAAGCCCTACAATGCCGTTGTAAAAATTGGGGAAAAGGGATATATTGATTTTATATCTTTCTCAAAATAAACATAAAAGCCCTTTAAAGAGGGCTTTTATATATTAATCACAAATCACTTATCACAAATCACTTATCACAAATCACAAGTGATTTGTGATTGTTGATGATAAAATAAGAATAAGAAGAAATAGAAAGAAGTGAGTGATTGTGGGAAATTTAGGCGCACAAAAAGAAAAACGAAATGATACACCAATCAGTGCAAAAAAAGATATAATGGGAGATAAGACGGTTCGTGTTCGTGCTGACTTGCACCATATCATAAAAATCGAAACAGCAAAGAATGGCGGAAACGTAAAAGAAGTTATGGAAATAAGACTTAGAAGCAAACTTAAGAGTGTGTTGATAGTGCATTATCTTAAAATTTTGTATAATAGGAATTGAAGTTAAATTAGATGCTAAAAATTTGTAATTAAGAAGGAGGGATTCGTCATGTTGGTATTCCAAATGAGTAATGTAGATAAAACATCTACTGTTTTGAAACAGACTAAAAACAGTGATTACGCAGATAAATAAATACGTTAGATTAATTCCTACCAGTGACTAATCTTATGACTTTTTAAACAGATAACTAAAATTACAAACAAATCGTTTAACTTCTGTATTTGTTTATAGATGTAATCACTTCAGGAGAGATTACATGAACAAAAATATAAAATATTCTCAAAACTTTTTAACGAGTGAAAAAGTACTCAACCAAATAATAAAACAATTGAATTTAAAAGAAACCGATACCGTTTACGAAATTGGAACAGGTAAAGGGCATTTAACGACGAAACTGGCTAAAATAAGTAAACAGGTAACGTCTATTGAATTAGACAGTCATCTATTCAACTTATCGTCAGAAAAATTAAAACTGAATACTCGTGTCACTTTAATTCACCAAGATATTCTACAGTTTCAATTCCCTAACAAACAGAGGTATAAAATTGTTGGGAATATTCCTTACCATTTAAGCACACAAATTATTAAAAAAGTGGTTTTTGAAAGCCGTGCGTCTGACATCTATCTGATTGTTGAAGAAGGATTCTACAAGCGTACCTTGGATATTCACCGAACACTAGGGTTGCTCTTGCACACTCAAGTCTCGATTCAGCAATTGCTTAAGCTGCCAGCGGAATGCTTTCATCCTAAACCAAAAGTAAACAGTGTCTTAATAAAACTTACCCGCCATACCACAGATGTTCCAGATAAATATTGGAAGCTATATACGTACTTTGTTTCAAAATGGGTCAATCGAGAATATCGTCAACTGTTTACTAAAAATCAGTTTCATCAAGCAATGAAACACGCCAAAGTAAACAATTTAAGTACCATTACTTATGAGCAAGTATTGTCTATTTTTAATAGTTATCTATTATTTAACGGGAGGAAATAATTCTATGAGTCGCTTTTTTAAATTTGGAAAGTTACACTTTTTAATAACGGAGGGAATGGAATGAAAAAACTTGTAACCTTGCTTCTTTCGCTTGCTTTAGTGCTATCTCTTGCAGCTTGTGGCGGAGAAGCGACACCTGACGCATCTGACGATGCCCCCGCTTCTTCTCAAAATGAAGAAAGCACCGAAAACGACAACACCGAAAATCAAATCGTATTTGAGGAAGTTGTTGCCATTGACAACGCAGAGTGTGCGGTAAAAATTACCGAAATCGACCCCGATAATATGTGGGGCTACACTCTGAAAGCACAGCTTGAAAACAAGTCCACAGAGAAAACCTATATGTTCTCTGTCGAGAGTGCTTCCATCAATGGTGTTCAGTGCGATCCAATGTTTGCAAGCGAGGTAGCTGCTGGCAAAAAGGCTAACGAAGAAATCAACTTTAGCACCGATACTCTTGAGGAAAATGGTATTGTTGAATACACAGATATTGAATTGACTTTCAAGGTGTATGATAGCAATGATTGGTCTGCTGACCCTGTTGGAAAGGAAACAATCCATGTCTATCCATACGGAGAAGAAAACGCTGTTGCATTTGTGAGAGAAGCACAGGCTACTGATAATGTGATTATCGATAATGATTATGTTACTGTTATCGTAACAGGCTATGAAGATGATGAGATATGGGGCTATACTGCCAATCTGTTCTTGCTGAACAAGACAGACAAAACGGTAATGTTCAGCGTTGATGACGCATCTGTAAACGGCTTTATGGCAGACCCATTCTATGCAACTTCTGTTTCTGCCGGAAAATGTGCATTTAGTTCTATGGCATGGTCTGATACAACTTTAGAGGAAAACGGAATTACCGAAGTGGAAGAAATCGAAGTCCTGTTTAGAGCATACGATGCTGATGATTTTATGGGCGAAGATTTTGCAAATGAGGTAATTACATTAAATCCGTAACGAGATGAGGTGTGCAACATGAAAACGGCAAAATTAGTAATCGGAATTATCAGCATGGTTTTATTTGTTTTAGTAGCTTTTCAATCTTGCGCTGCCGGATTAGGAAATGCTTTAGCAGATAACGGCGAAGTAAGCGGAACATCAGGAATGTTGCTTGCTTTCTGTATGCTGATTGCAGGCATCGTTGGAGTAGCAACCCGAAAGAGCAAAGGCGGCGGAATTGTTGCCGGAGTATTCTATCTGTTGGGCGGACTGCTGGGAATTGTAAATTACGGTAGCTTCTCTGACCTTGCTATCTGGTCTGTCCTTTGTTTCATTTTCGGAGCTGTCTTTATTTTGGGCTCCTTGAAAATGAAGAAAGCAGATAAAAGTAACACAGACGCGGCAGAATAATATTATTCAAATAACAATAACATAATTCCCCAACAGGGCGACTATTTCCAAACCGAAGTAGCCGCCCTTTTCTTTTACTAAAAATCAAAAAGGAGGGCTACCATGTCGAAGAAAAAACCACCGACCACCATCGAGGAATGTAACGCCGAAATGGGTTCCGTCAAGATTTATGCGCAAAATTGTTTGCAGGCTCCGGCTGAGTGAAGTCAGCCGGCAATAGAGGCGTCGTCCAAAGCCGCCTCCAAGTGCTTCATGTTCATGTATTTCTTGTT
>NZ_JACOQI010000006.1 GCF_014297285.1 Dysosmobacter segnis | reverse complement strand
GGACAGTTAGCTAACACATATAATAAATTCAAAAAAAAATGATTAAAAGTGCCAGACGCATAGACGCAGAGCCGATAACGCATTAGGTCAAAAAACCTATGTGTTATCGGCTTTTTTATTTAATATTGCGCAAAAGCCGCTGTTCCCTATTATAGAATGGATTGCGGGTAGTGTATTAAAGTCGCCCTTTTTTAAGGATACGGCGGTATCGGGGAGGTATCGCCGTGTCCATTTTTATTTACTGTAACCCGCCTAATGCTTTGCGGTCAAAAAAAGCTATGCTCCGCAAGCGGGATATTCCGGCTATGAATGTGAACTGTCAATACATTTAGCTACTGCTTACATTTCCTTTGCGCCCGTCCGCGTCTTGCGGACGGGCGCATTTTGCTTTTTTCAACTTTTTTCTGAAAAGCGCACTCAAGAGCCATCTCCCGAACGGGTACGGAGCGAAAGGGGCAGAGAGGACAAGCCCTTAACTCCCGTCCTCTACTCCACGCGGGAAGGAGGTGAACTCTATGGAGCTATCTTCTTCCGACAAGGAAAGAATACAACATCAGTACGACGCATTAGCAAAGAAAACTTTGGTCGGCGAAGCGAAAAGCCACCGCCGCACTCTTGCGAAACGCGCAGCACGCGAAGTTACTTTTTCGGATTTGAGCGAAAGCGAACTCGCGCAGCTTTTCACAACGGACGAATACGAAAGCGATTATTTCCGTTTTCAAGTGTCCGGCTTTGATGTACTCGTCAAAAATGAACTGCTTGCCGAAGCCCTTAACGCTTTGCCCGAAAGGAAACGCGACATTATCCTTTTGTCCTACTTCTTGGATATGAGCGACGCGGAAATTGGCGAACTGCTGAATGTTGTACGCACGACGGTTTTCCGGCACAGGAAATCCGCGCTTGCGAAAATCAAACAGTATTTGGAGGGAAAAGCAGATGATGAATACCGTTAGGAAGTCTGAAAATCTGTTGCCGTTCCCTGTCATTTCCGCAGCGGCAAACGGCGACACAACCGCCATGTGCGCGATCTTGAAGCACTACGAGGGTTACATAGCGAAACTTTGTACCCGCACGCTGAAAGACGACGCGGGCAATACCTATTCCTATGTGGACGAGGAAATGCGTAACAGGCTGCAAGTGCGCCTTATTACCCGCACCCTTGCTTTTCATGTAGGATAATCTTTTAGCCCATGCGGGGAGCGTGTCCCCTTTCCACGCTTCCCGTTATGGGCTATTTGTCGTTCCGCAAAAGCATATCCGCTGTTGATGTGCTTTTGCAGGCCGACAAAGCCTATTGTTCTTTGACAAAGAAAGCGGCCTTTGGTGCGCAGCATAACAGGCAAACGGGTACATTCCGTCTGTACCGAGCCAGTCGGCGGGTACGCCATGACAGCTTTTCCCCATAGGGGAAAAGCCGAGCGAGAACTACCGCGCCGTAAAACAGGTTTAGCAGCTTGTGGGCGACGACATACAAGGCGGCACAATGATACTCCCGCGTTGAACACCCTCAAAGTATTGCGCGGCGCACCCATAAGCATGGGCCGGGGTGAAACTCCCGTGAGGTTGCAGCTAACAACCGCCCGTTTTTGCCTTTTGACGAATATAGTTTATCCATACAGGAAAAGGAGGTTTTTCTAATGGATAAAAAACAGACAATTACAACCGAACGCAAAATAGGGAAAATCACCTATCTTGTTCAAGCGTTGCCGAGTGAAAAGGCAACCGATACAATCCATAAAAAGATTGAGAAACTCATTGTAAAGGATTTGCAGAAAAAGCCCGGAAATCCGGGATTTTTAGCGTCCGAGTAGTGCATTAGGCGGCGGGATATGGTATAATGATAGCAACACATTATACCTGTTTATTCGGCTGTCGGAAAGGAGGACTAATGTTACAGTCGAATAAAATCACCGCCCTTTACTGCCGTTTAAGTCAAGAGGATATGCAAGCCGGAGAAAGCGGAAGCATACAGCACCAAAAAATGATACTTCAACGCTATGCGGACGAACACCATTTTTTGAACACAAAGTTTTTTGTGGACGACGGATTTTCCGGCGTGAGTTTTGAGCGCGAGGGGCTGCAAGCGATGTTGCAGGAAGTGGAAGCCGGACGAGTGGCGACGGTCATTACCAAAGACCTTTCCCGTCTTGGCAGAAACTATCTGAAAACGGGCGAACTCATAGAGATTGTATTTCCCGAAAACGGAGTACGCTATATCGCGATCAACGACGGAGTTGACACAGCGCGGGAGGATAACGAGTTTACCCCCTTGCGGAACTGGTTTAACGAGTTTTACGCCCGCGACACAAGCAAGAAAATCCGCGCAGTTAAACAGGCACAGGCGCAAAAAGGCGAGCGCGTCAACGGGGAATATCCATACGGCTATATCCCAGACCCGAACAACCGCCACCACCTTATACCCGACCCGGAAACCGCGCCGATTGTCAAACAGGTTTTCGCTATGTTTGTTAGCGGCGTGCGTATGTGCGAAATCCAAAAATGGCTTGCGGAAAACAAAGTCTTGACGATTGGAGCGTTGCGCTATCAGCGTACAGGACAGGCGCGGTATCAGCGGGCAATGATCGCCCCCTATACTTGGCCGGACAAAACGCTCTATGACATATTAGCAAGGCAGGAATATTTAGGGCATACCATAACCGCGAAAACTCACAAGGTATCCTACAAGTCGAAAAAGACCCGGAAGAACGAAGAAGAACAACGCTATTTCTTCCCAAACACCCATGAGCCGCTTGTTGACGAGGAAACCTTTGAACTTGCGCAAAAGCGGATTGCTACCCGCCACCGCCCGACAAAAGCAGCGGAGATTGATATTTTTTCCGGCTTGCTGTTTTGCGCTGGTTGCAGACATAAGATGTATTACCAACAGGGCGTAAATATCGAGCCGCGCAAGTTTTCCTATTCTTGCGGCGCATGGCGCAACAGGGCAAGGACAGGCAGCGAGTGTACCTCTCATTATATCCGCAAAAACGTACTTCTTGATTTAGTGCTGGAAGATATGCGGCGGGTTTTGCGGTATGTTAAGGAACACGAACAGGACTTTATCTGTAAAGCTACCGAGTACGGCGACATGGAAGCGAGAAAGGCATTAGCGCAGCAGCAAAAGGAACTTTTCAAAGCACAGGCGCGTATGACCGAACTTGACACGCTTTTCCGCAAGCTGTATGAGGACAACGCATTAGGCAGACTGACAGATGAACGGTTTGTGTTTCTAACTTCCGGCTATGAGGACGAAAAGAAATCCCTTGCCGCAAGGATAGACGAGTTACAACAGCAGATCGCAACCGTTACCGAGCGAAAAAGGGATATATCAAGGTTTATTCAGATTGTCGGGAAATACAGCGACATACAGGAATTGACCTATGAAAACGTCCATGAGTTTATCGACCGTATTTTGATACATGAATTAGACCGGGAAACCAACACCCGGAAAATCGAAATCCATTATAGCTTTGTCGGACAGGTTGATACCGAGCAGGAGCCGACGCAAGTTGTCAACCATGACCGCCGCAACATGGTAGATGTAAAAAGTATCGCTATCTAACCCCAGCAAAGTTCGCGCCGGAAAAACCGTCGTCGGTGTACCAGCGCAGATTGGTAAAGCCGTTCTGTTTTGCGTAGGTTTCGAGTATCCTTTTTTGGTTCGATATGGAATTACTCTCGCCTTGCAATTCATCCTCGTGGGACAATCTCGGATAAAGGGCGGTAATGAGGTTTTGGGTGGCTTGTCTTAACATAAAATCCTCCGTTTCCGACAGCCAGCCCCACTATTCCGTGGTTTCATTGTACCACGGAACGGCGGGGGCTGTACAGCGGCAAAAGCGTTAAATTTGCTTCTTTACAGCTTTTCAATTTTCCGATTTTTATGGTATGGGTTGTCGTCCCATATTTGCAGTAGAAAAGTTCATAACTCCGTGGTATACTCTGATTTAACAAAAAAATCAGAAGTTAAAGGAGAAAACATGAAGTATACAATAGATGAATTAACCGCGGCCAAAAGGCAAATTGATTCAACTCTGCACAAGCTAAGAGAAACAGTAAAAACATTTGAATCAAAGGATAATTCCGAGCGTTATAAATCACAAATCACATTGGCAAAGAGAAGAATAAAAGCCTTTGAAATTGCAAATTATTTTATAGAGAATGAGATTAAGAATTGCTAAAGCACTTCCGATTTTCGTTCCAGCGGTCATGCTCCCTGGCATGGCCGCTTTTCCATGCCCCGGTTCACGCCGGATAAGTCGGCTCCTGTGTAGCAGCGGCTTCCGCTTCCAGTACCCGCGCCATTTTGTCGGCGGCTGTGGTTGTGGTGTCTTTCTTGAAATAGCCGGACACGACAAGGACGGAATTGCCCATGCGGATTTCCGTCACACAGTCAGGGCGGCGGGTGGTGCGGGTGTCGTGCTGCTTGTTATCTGCCATAGGCAATACTCCTTTCAGTCGGTAATCAGTTTCTTCATGCTCTCCATTTTCCGCTTGGCGGTTTCCTGCCGGAAGTTGTCGCCGGTAAAGCGTACCGGGACGCACATGGAAAGCAGGCGGTCATAAATCCGGGAATGGGCGGTGTCCTCCGGGTTGTGCAGGTCGTCCAGCGTAAGGTTGGTCGTGACGATCAGCGGCTTGCCGCTGCGGTAACGGCTGTCAATCACATTGAACACCTGTTCCAGCCCGTATTCCGTCCCGCGTTCCATGCCGAAGTCGTCAAGGATCAGCAGCGGATAACGACAAAGGCGGGAAATGTACTCGTTGCGCCCCTCAAAGCTGGCGGCAAGGTCATTGAGGATAAGAGCAAAGTTCGTCATGCGGACGGGGATTTCTTTCTCCATGAGGGCGTTTGCGATACAGCCTGCAAGGTAGCTTTTGCCGGTGCCTACGCCGCCCCAGAACAGGCAGCCGATATTGTCTGTCCGCATATCTTCCCAATGCTCCACATACCGGCGGGCAAGCCCGGTCTGCGGGTTCCTGCCGTTGTCGTTCTCGAAAGTCCAGTCCCGCATGGTGGGGTCGGTAAAGCCCCGGCGTTTCAGTTCTTCCACGGTGTCAAGGTGTCTGCGCCGCTTTTCGGCGGCTTCCCGTTCCTCGCGGGCGGTTCTCTGGCAGTCGCACTCTGCCGGGTGGCGGTCGCGCCCGAAGATAGCGGCCTTATCCGGCGCAAAATAGGCTTCTTTCGGCTTGCGGCACTTGCCGCAGTACAGTAAACCGTCCTCGCCGGTGTAGTCCTCCGGCTCCGGGATGGTGGTCGTCATATTCTCCAAAACCGCGTTGATTTCATTCTTCATAAACTCTCGCCCTCCTTGCATGAGTAGTCTGGTATGCCCTTTTTAGGGGCTTCCTTTTTGTCGTTCCCCGCCCATATCCGCAGGGCGGCGGCATAGTTCTGGTAGCTTTTCCCGTTGGCGGCAAGGTAGCGGCTCATTTCCTCGATGAACCGTTCCAGCCTGTCAGGGTACTCTGCCTGCAACTCGTCGTATTCGGTCTGTGACAGAAAAATATTTCCATATCGGCCATAGGGCGCGGACGGCCCCCCACTCACTCCCTTTGTTTGGCTCTCTGTAAGGTTGTTTATAGTAGTTTGGTTAGGGGACGGTTTTCCGACCATCATAAGGTCGGTTTTCTGACCATCAGTAGGACGGTTTTCCGGCTCTATGAGGGGCGGACTTCCGGCCATCAGTTGGTCTGAAAACTGTACCTGTGGCACTGGCGGTACTTTGACATAAAGCCGGTTCGGTGCGGAGAAGCCGCCCCGTTCCCGTTCCAACAGCCCCGCCGTGTCCAGTTCATTAAGCGCCCCCTTGATGGTGGTGCTGCCTTTATCCAGTATTTCTGCTATCTCCGCGATGGGATAGATAATATAAATCCTGCCCTCGTCGTCCAGCCACTTGTTTTTCTGGGAGAGGGTGGAACGGTCTAACAGCAGCGAATACAGCAGCTTGGCGGTCTGTGAAATCTCCATTTTCAGCAGGAAACGGGGATACGGCAGATAGGCGGGCAGCCGCGTGTCTGCCCTGATATAATCAGCGATAGGATCACCTCCCTGTGTTCGGGTTGATTTTGGCGTATTGTCACGCATTAAAACGCCGTTTCCGGGGGAAAAGGATAAATGTATCGCGTACCCTTTGACACCCACGAAAAAAGCCTTGATTTATGCGGGTTTGAAAGGCTCTAAAGCGTGACATCTCTGCCTTTGTTTCCGCTTTCTCTCGGCGGCTTTGATTTTCTTCATGCGCCCGGCGCAGTCGGGGCAGTATTTTCCCCGGTTGGATTTGGGGACAAAGGCCGCCCCGCAGACGGCACACCGTTTCCGGCTTCCCCGGCACAAGAGGGCTGCGGCCAGCTCCCCGTCAAGGGGCAGGACAGCCACACGGAACCAGTGGCACATGAGGGAAAAGGAAATGCTCTGGACGCACACGCAAGGCTCCCCGTCGTCCAATAGCAGGCAGTTCCCCTCATCGTAGTTACAGCACTCATGTACCAGCCGCCGCGCCCGCCGGTGCTGGCGGTAGTCCATGTGGGGCAGGTTATCGCTCATGGCTCTGCTCCTTTCTGCGGTGCGGCTCGTCCCGGCGCAAAATCTGGTCGATGTTCCGCTTGACGGTCTGCAACTCCTTGAACCGCTGTTTCTGTTCGTGATAGGTGTTATACAGGCCGTCTTTCTCGGAGATAAGCTGCTCGATCTCGGCCTGCAACGCTTTCCGGGCGGGCAGCTTGGTAATGCCATGCGCCTTGAAATACCGGGCTGCTGCGTCGGCTATGATAAAATCGCTCTCATGGGCCTGCCGGTATGCGGCGCGGGCTTTCTCGGATTTCTGTGCCCGCAGCCCGTCGCGGGCGGCCTTGGTCTGGGCGTAGGCCAACACCTGCCGCTGCAACTTCTTTTTCCCTTGCAGCTTCGTTTCCAGTGCTTTCAGTTCGCCGCTGGTCTGGCGCATTTTCTGATAGGCGGTGTCAACGGCGGCTTCTAACTGCTCCGGGGAAGTAAAGCCGTATTGCTGGTAGACGGACAGCGTTTTGGCGGCCTGCTTCAGATTGTGTATCTTCGCCCAGCGTTCATAGCCCCGGCCTTTGCCCTCGGCCATTTTCTGCTCAATGTCCACAAGCCGCTGCACTCCGTCCTGTTTCGGGGCGGCTATCTCGGCTCTGGCAACCTGCAAGCGGTCTTTTATGGTGCGTGGGGGATCGGGGGATCTGGCTGGCGCTTCGGCTGCTCTGGCGGCGTTTTGCTCTAAAACGGCAAAGACAGCGGCGCGGTCAAAATCGTCGCCCAGCTTCCGGGCGGTAATTGGCTTTGTCCTGTCCGGCGTGAGGTAGGAAAGCCGCCCCCGGCTCTCCTTGACGGTCACACCCTCCTGCAGCAACAGAGAGGAAAACTCGTCAAGGCTGGCGGCGGTGGCAAGGGCTTTCCGTAGGGTCTGCCGCAGCTTCTCCTTGTTCGTTTCAAACTTGGTCTGCCGGGGCGTGATACTATCGGCAATCATGGGGGCGTTCTGCTTGTCCAGCGCGGCCTGTCCCTTTTTCTGCGCCCAATACTCCCGGTCGGTGACGCGGTTCTTGCTGCCGTTCAAGAGGTCGATTTGATAAAGCCCCTCCCGGTGGCACATCTCCATGACTTCGGATTTGAAGTAGCGCAGGGCAGCGTCGGTACATCGGTGCTTGCAGCCGACTTTCGTATCGGCCGGCCTGTCCATGTAGGGCAGGAACGGCACTTCCTCAATCCGCAGGCTGTTTATGACGATATGCACATGAATGTTGCCGCTGTGGTTATGCCCGTCCGGGTGGGTGCAGACAAGGGCCTGGTGGCCGGGAAAATGCTCTTTACAGAATTGTTCCCCCAACGCCTGCGCCCGGTCTACGGTCAGGCCGTTGTCCGGCCCGTCCCGCGGGTCAAAGCTGATGATGTAGTGGTGGCTTTTCACATCTTCCCGCCGCTGGTTTTTCTGATAGCGGAGATTGGCCCGCATACACGCAACGGCAAAATCCTCCCCGTCGCAGTTCAGCGTGGACAGCCGGTAGTCCTCGCGGGGGATAAGCCTGCCGGTTTCATCAAGGACGGGCTTCATGGTAAACTCGTCATGCTCAAAGAGAAGATATTGCTCGGCGGCTCCGTAGTCGGCGTTTTTAGAGTTGATATGCTTGAGTGTTGCCAACCGCGTCACCTACTTTCTTGAGGACTTCATACTTGAGGACGGCAAGGTCGGATATGGCGGCGCGTACCTCGCCGGAAAGGGTGTTGTAGGGTACGCCGTATTCGTTCAGATACCGGGCAATCTGATTGAGGTTGCCGCCGATCCTGCCGTACTCGGCTGTCAGCTTCCCGACAGCGGAAAGCAACTCGTCATTGACCGACGACACATGGACAACCGGGCGTATGGTCGCCCGCCGTATCGCCTGCCGGAGAAATTCGGACTGGCTGATACCATAGGGCGCAAGCCGCGCTGTGAAGTCGGCATACTCATCTTCGGACAGCCGGGTTTTCACAACGCGGCTGCGGTGGGGCGTGTTGTATTTCTTTCGCATGGTGTGACCTCCTTTCTCGCCCGTAAGGGCGCATGAGCAGGGTTTGGGGAAGGCACTCCCCAACAAGTTTCCCGCGAGGGGCAAAACTGCAGAATTGCGGATTTTGGCACCGTGGTAGAAACTTGCTCTCCGTGACTGCAAACTTTCTCTCACTTCCGTCCGCCACTTTTTTGGAAAACTGCAACCACAAAAGTTTGTTTCTCTTTTTCTGCTACTACTAATCCTGTAAAGGGCATTCCTGCCCGCTTTCGCTAAAATGACACCGGACGCAGTGGTTTCTACCCGGTGTTGGAGAAATCCTTTCTCTTTGCCCTCTACTACGGGTAAATGCTCCAAATGCCAAACACCAGGGCAGAAAAATTCCCTCCTCGCTTACTACTACAACCGGCAGGGGGCAAAATGGCCGGGAGCGGAGCCGGACAACAAAAAAAGCAGTAAATCTTTTTCAAGACTTACTGCTTTCGCTGGCCGCGTCGGTGGTGGCTGGTATTCAGTTTTTATGACTTGTCCGGTGGTTCGTCAAGCCGGAACTTGAATTGACAGTCAATTAACCGCTGCTTTACATAGTCCTCCACCTCGGCGTTGACCTGCCCGTTCACTTTTGAGAAATAGCGGATATATCCGGCGTAGTGGAGCAGGACAGCGTTCACGGCTTCTGGGTCGCCCTCACGGGCTTTGAGGATTGTTTCATAGGGGAGAAGTCTACTCATACCGGCTCACCCCCATTTCTTCGCGTAGCCGCTGCAAGGCAAGCTGGATATGCCGCCCCGCTGTGCTGCGTGACCGGCCAATACACGCGCCGATCACGCGCTGCGGCTGGCGCAGAAAGTAATAGCGCAGGATTTCTTCCCGCGTCTGCTCCGGCAAAACAGAGATCGCGTCGGCAAGGGCGGCGTTGCAGAGCAGGACGGTCTGACCGCAGACGGTAAATGGGTATTCCTCGTCCGGCTCCGACGCGGCAAACTGGACAAACTTCTCGTTCATCAGATAGTCAAGGGAAACTTGCCGTTCCCATTGCCGTTTAAGCTTCAAAATCTTGTCCAAGGCGGCACAGCGGATAACAGTCTTGCAAAAGGCGTTGTACCTGCGCTGGATATATTCTTGATAGGCTATCTGGTCGGTCATGGAAATTCCCCTTTCTGAATAATAGTGCGGGGCGGTGGCACTTCTTGCTGTCGCCCCTTGATTGCCTACCAGCAAAGGCGGGCGGGGCTGTCAACGGCTGCGCATATGCGCCGTTCATCTTGACCGTTGACTGGCTCGGCTGGGTTTGCTATTTACCCGACAAACTTGAATTTATTTTAAGCTATCACGTTTTACCTTCTTAAGCCTTACTATCATTACCATAGGAATTTCTTTGTTGGTTTTAAAACATTCTTCATAAAATCCATCAATGACAAATCCAGCTCTAAAACAAAGGTTAAAAATATCTTGTATGGAACGATGATAATAAATCTGCTCTTTCGGTTGCCCTTCAATCGCTATATCATAGTAACTGTGCGGTGTCATATATTTTTCAGTCAACGTGACAAAACAAGGGTGTTGCGTTGCAAAGACAAAAATTCCGCTTTCCTGCAACAGTTCATAAACAGCCATAAGAAGTGGTTCAATATCCGTAATATCCATAATTGCCATATTAGAAACTGCTTTCGTAAAGGCTCGATTTCTTTTTAATTCTAATATACTTTTTCTATCGGTCGCATCCGCCACACAAAATTCAATTTGTTTTGCATATTGTGATTGCCGTCTTTTAGCCAATTCTATCATTTTTTTGCTGTAATCAAAAGCGACAACCGAAGCGCCTCTTTGTGCAAGATACGAAGAATAATTTCCATTGCCACACGCAATATCCAAAATGTAATCCGCAGGATTAGGAGATAGAAGTTCCGTTACTTTGGGACGCACTACCTCTCTGTGAAATTCATTAGATTCGTCACCCATTGCATTATCCCAAAATTGTGCGTTCTCCTCCCAGATTTTTTTACTTTCCTCTGTTCCCATGTTCTCTCCCACTCCCCAAATTTGCTTTTTTGCTTCCATTAAATCTTCCTTACTATATTCCATTGTTACCCTCCATAACTTCTGATTGTTGCCGTCTTGACGATTATGTATCTTTACATTACCTTCTGAAACATATGGCGCACCTTGTCCAGGCGGCTGTTTGGACGGCGGGGCTGGATGACCGGCTGACCGACAGCGGCCTGATATCCTTTCAGCTCTGTAAGGCATACGCTCCGCCCGTTGGTGTAAAAGGCCAGATCAGTACGGTATGCCTGTATACAGCGGGCGGGAATCTCGCCAGTAAAGACAACTTCATCCTTTTTTACCTGGGCCGTTTCGATGGTGGCACAGTATTTCGGTGCATCATGATAAGCCCTGGAAAGGTATTCCTGGGGCGCATAGAGGATGAAGGAGAGATAAGGTTCCAGCAGCTGCGTCCCCGATTCCTTCAATGCCTGTTCCAATACAATCGGGGCCAATGAGCGGAAGTCCGCCGGCGTGCTGACCGGACTGTAATAAAGCCCGTATTCAAAGCAAATCTTACAGTCCGTTACGTTCCAGCCGAACAAGCCCTGCTCCAGCCCGTAACGGATACCATCCCTGACAGCGTTTTGAAAACTCTGGTTCAAGTATCCCAGCGAAACCCGGCTCTCGTATTGTACACCGGAGCCAAGCGAGAGTGGTGTAACAGACAGTCCTATGGATGCCCAAAACGGGTTGGGCGGCACCTCGATATGGATGGTGTGGCTGGCTGCTTTGAGCGGCCGCTCCATATAAATGACGGAGGGTTCCTTTACCACTGTTTCAAGCTTGTATTTTTCCGACAGCAAAGCGGAAACAACCTCCAACTGCACCCGGCCCAAAAAAGAAAGAATGATCTCATGGGTGATGGAATCCACTTCGCAACGCAAAAGCGGGTCAGTATCCGCAAGTTGCGTAAGAGCGTCCAGCAGCCGTTCTCTTTGCGCTGCCGTTTTCGGCGCAATCGTCGTCCGCAGCATGGGGAGGGGGTCCTCGCGCCACCTTTTACGAGGGAGCCGGGTTTGGTCCCCTAATACATCGTTTAACCTCACGCTGTCGCTGGGAAGGATAACAATTTCACCCTGATAAGCGGTGTCTGTCCGAACAATTTCCCCTTTGGATGGAATACGCATCTCTGTGATTTTCAGCTTTTCTCTCCCGGCCAGGGCCACCGTATCCCGCAGGCGCAGCGTTCCGCTGTATAACCGTAGATAGACACGCCGCTGGCCGCAATCGGTGTACTCAACCTTGAAAACGCTGCCGCATAGGGCGGCGCCCCCCTGTTCCCCAATCGGTTGGAACAGCCCTGTCACCGCATCCATCAACGGTTGAATGCCAAGGCCATTTTTGGCGCTGCCATGATAGACTGGGAACAGGGAGGCGTCTTGAACCCGCTGCTGTTCCTCCCGCGCAAGTTTTTCCCGGCTGATTGGTTCTCCTGCGATATACTTTTCCAATAATTCATCGTTATTTTCGATGACCGCATCCCATGCTTCTATGTCGGTATTTTCCTCCAGGACTATTTCCGGGGACAGCGACACCGTCTGCTTGATGATAATATCGGCGGAGAGCTTATCCCGAACAGACTGAACCACGCTCTGCAAATCAACGCCAGCCTGGTCGATCTTGTTGATAAAGATAACGGTGGGAATGTTCATTTTCCGCAGGGCATGGAACAGAATACGGGTCTGGGCCTGCACGCCATCTTTAGCGGAGATCACCAAGATGGCCCCATCTAAAACAGCCAAAGAGCGGTACACCTCCGCCAAAAAATCCATGTGGCCGGGCGTATCCACAATGTTAACTTTACATCTGTGCCACTGGAAGGAAGTGACTGCCGCTTGAATGGTAATCCCACGCTGCCGCTCCAAAAACATGGTGTCCGTCCTCGTTGTCCCTTTTTCGACGCTCCCCGGTTCTGAAATGGCTCCGCTGGCATATAGCAGGCTCTCCGTCAAGGTCGTCTTTCCAGCGTCTACATGGGCAAGAATTCCAATATTGATTATTTTCATGTGATTGTCCTCCCTTTACAGCCCCAAAGGGCATAAAAATCCCCAGCAGTAAAATACTTTTACCACTGGGGATTATAAGTTGCGGACATACACATATACAGCATACACCTGTTTGTGATTGCTGTTTTTGGGGATATGTCAAAATTGATAAGGCAAAAGTATTCTTAAATTGGGTACAAAAAACTAAGCCCCTACAAAAGGAGCTATCATAATCCTTTGTTCCCACTATTTGATTATAGTTTTATTTAAGAATACCTTGCCGCATATTTTTTACTCCTTTTCTGGATTAAATCATTGTATCACATCAGTTTTAGGAAAGCAAGTACCTAAAAGAAATTTTTCTTCCCCTTATATGTAACAATCATACCGGCTTCCTAGCGTTCAGAATGTTTTCTGCTGTCTGCTGTGGTGTTTGGTTGGAATTGTCCAACCAAAAGCCGATCCGTGGTGTTGTCTGCATTTTACTAAATACAAATTCAATGTATACAGAAAGATATAAGGAGTGGGAGGGATTCCGCCGTAGTTGGCATTGTAGGAAAATCCAAAAGTTTAGATTTTCCCACAATGCTTATCTTTTGGTCTTTGGTTCGGAATAGTGTAGTGCTGGCGGTCTATCTCTTGTTTTCGGTTGCTTGCTTCCTTACCGTACATGAGCATTTGCCGCAGGGTTGTCCGACCCGTAACCTTCCAGAAGGTTGATGCCGCCCCACACGCACAGGCCGCCGCCCAGGGCGATGACCAGAGTCTGCAAAACGTCGATAGCGTTAGTAAAAAAGCTCATATTCACAGTTCCTTTCGTTCAGTTGAATTGTCGGGTTGAAGGTCGGTGGCTTTCAATTCGTACAGATCGAAAGGCTCGTCCGGCTTCACAATGGCCGGTCTGCGTTTCATGTACCGTTCAATGTCAAAGGTGTTTTTCTTGTCGGCGTCGGCAAGGTATTTATAGCGGGGATGCTTCGTTATATCAAACTTGTCGCTGAAAAACGGCCGCACACCTCGAAGCTGCAAGATACACTTGCCTCCGTCCATCACCGCGATCTCGTCCTGGGTCATCAGCTCCTTTCCTAATTTCTGATAGTTGAGGCCGTGGGAAACCTGGCTGCCCCGGTTCTCGGATTGATTGAAGCTGTCGATGGTCTCCTTGCCTAGCAGCTCCGAGATTTCTTTCAGGGTGGATTTCTCCTTGCCTCCCAAAAACAAGGTGGTGTCGCAGTTGCCCACAATGGTATCTGCGGCGTCCTTGTAGATGGTCTTTAACTGGCTTTGGGACTGCAAAATAATAGAAGCCGAGATTTCCCGGCTCCGGATGGTGGCAATCAGCTTGTCGAAGTTGGGTATCTGCCCAATGTTGGCGAACTCGTCCAACAGGCACCGCACATGGACGGGCAGCCTGCCGCCGTACACGTCGTCCGCCTTGTCGCAAAGAAGGTTGAATAGCTGGCTTTGCAGCATGGCGATGACGAAGTTGAAGGTGGTGTCCGTGTCGCTCATAATGAGGAACAGCGCCGTTTTCCGGTCGCCCAGGGTTTCCAGATCCAGCTCGTCGTCTGACATGATTTCCCGCAGCTCCGCAATATCAAAGGGAGCAAGGCGGGCGCCGCAGCTAATCAGGATGGATTTCAGGGTTTTGCCGGCGGCCAGCTTGAATTTGCGGTACTGCTTCACGGCGAAGTGGTCCGGGTGCTCCTTCTCCAGCTTGGCAAAGAGCAGGTCAACGGGGCTTTGAAATTCCTCGTCGTCCTCTCTGGCCTCCGATGCGTTGATGAACTCCAGCAGCGTGAGGAAGTTCTTTTCTTCCGGTTCCGCCTCGTACCAGATGTACCCGACCAGGGCGCAGTACAAAAGCCGTTCGGCCTTGACCCAAAAATCTTCCGATGATTTTTCCCCGTCGCCTTTGGTGTTGGCGATGATGACATTGACCAGTTTGAGGATGTCTTTCTCCGACCGGATATAGGCGAAGGGGTTGTATTTCATGCTCTTTTTGAAGTTGATGGTGTTGAGGACTTTAATGCGGTACGGCTCATAGATGACCTTCCCATGGGCATCCCGCATGGGCTTTCCGTTCTCGTCCAGCTTGGGGGCGCCCCGCCGCAGCATGGTCCCTACCTCGGACAAAAGCTGTCCTTTGGGATCGGTGACCACATAGCTGCTGTGCATCTGCATGAGGGAGGGCTTGACGAAGAACCGGGTCTTGCCGCTGCCGCTGCCGCCGACGACCAGAATGTTTTTGTTCCGGGCGTACTTGGGATTTTTTGGGCGGCTGGACATGGTGAGTTTTTCCGTCTGGGTCAGAGGGATGTTCCGGTCGGGGACCGGATCGACATAGGGGGCAATATCGGCCGCTGTGCCCCATGAAGCGTTTTGTCAAGTGCTTTTTTAAGTTATTGACGCAAATTATCGTGAAAGCGCGAAAGTGCAAAGTGCAAAGGGTCTGCGTTTTGCACTTTCAGCTTGCGGGTTCGGGTGGCTGCTTCTTCTTGATGAAGTTGTACCATTGACCGCCGACACGCCTTGCGCCTAAAATGCCGCCCATGTTGCGCTTGGCGTTCTGCACCGTCCTTTCGGATATTCCGGCTTCGGCTGCGGCTTTTACAATGTCCTCGCTGGCAAGCTCTTTCCCGTCTGCAAGCAGGTCAAGTATCAGCCTTTCGGCTTGCTCGGTCTTGGTGGCGTTGTTCCCGCCCGCGCCGGACAGCAGCTCGTCGGCGGTGATGTCGTATTCGCCTATCCATGAAAAGCCCGTTTCCGGGTCAAGGCAAAAGGCAACGGGCTTGCCCTCCGGCGCAAGGGAAGATTTGTCATGGACGATAACGCGCACATTCGGTTCTCGCTTCACGCGCCCGATAAGAAGCACGCTCCGGGCGGCGGCGCGGAAGTCGATAGAACCTAAGCCCCGGTATGCGCTCTGCCCTCCGGCAGCTTTGTTGAGATGTCCGATAAGGATAACGGCGCACCCGGTACGCTCGGCAACATCGGCAAGGCGGCGGAACATGGGGCGCACTTCGTTTGCCCGGTTCATGTCGGTTTTTTCGCCCATGTACGCCTGTATGGGGTCAAGGATAATCAGCCGCGCCCCGTTCTGTACGATTGCTTTCTCTATGCGCTCGTCAGATAGGGTAAGCTCCCGTTTTGCTTCATCAATCACAAGCACCCGGTCAAGGTCGGCTTCTGCTTCTATCAAGCGGGGCTTGACGGTATCACCCAAACCGTCCTCGGCGGTCTGGTAAATCACTTGGAATGGCGGTAAGGGCTTCATTCCCGGCAGCGTTCCCCCGGTGGTGCAGGCGGCGGCAAGGCGTAGGGCAAAAGTGGTCTTGCCCTCGCCGGGATTGCCTTGCACAATGGTTACTTTCCCAAAGGGGATATACGGCTCCCATAGCCATTCAACGGTCTGCGTGTCAACCTCGCTCATGCGGATAATCTCAACGGTTTCTTCCTGCGGCGGCTCTTTCAAGCCGTAAATCGCTTCCCGGATATACTTCCCGTCCGCGATTTCTGCCCGGTGCTGCAATACCTCGTTCCAGTCCTTGTAAAGCGGCACAAGGCGGTGAACGGTCAAGCCCTCCGGCACAAGCTCTGCAAGGCGGCTGCAAGCGTCGTTTCCGGCTTCGTCGCTGTCAAGGCAGAGAAAAACGGTCTTGATGTTCGGACGGTCAGAGAGAAAGCGCAACAGGGCTTTTTCTCCCACGCCGCCCAACGCCAGATAGCTTTGCTTCTGCCAGTCCTTTTTGAACAGGCAGAGGAAAGATAAGAGGTCTATCGGGGCTTCAAAGACAAACAACCTTTCGCCCTCGCCACGGTAGCAGAAGTTAAAGGCTTTGTCGCTGCCTTTCACATCAAGCCGAAAACTCCCGGCTGTGCCGCGCTGATGGGCGTATCGCGGTATGCCGTTTTCATCTCTACCGACAAATACGGCGTTATGGTGGGTGGCTTCCTCGTAAATATCCCCGGTGGAAAAGAAAAAGCCCGACACATCTTCATCAATGCGGCGGGCGGCTGTGAGGTAGTTCCTCGCTGTTCGGTTGTCGGGGCTGCGGGGTGGTAGCCGGAAGTCGGATAGGGGCGCGGGGCTTGGTCTGTCCGGCGGCGGTGCAGCTCCCTTTTCTCCTGTGAGAAGTTCAACGGCTTCGGTGAAGCTCTTGCCGAAAAACTCCATGACAAAATCAACGGGGCCGCCGCCCTTGCTCTGGCTGTGGCGATACCATTTGTTGCCCCGGACGGTCAAGCTGTCGTGCCGTTTCCAGCGGTACTCATTCCCGGCGCGGGTAAGCTGCTCGCCCCGTCCTTGCAGAAAAGAAACAAGGTCGGCTTGGTTGGCGCGGTCTATCTGTTCTTGGGTGTAATACATAAAAGTTCAACTCCTTTCAGCGGTCTATATCATGCCGCTTGGTGCGGCTCTGCGTCTGCTCCGGCTGGCCGGTGCGGAGTGCAATATCCACGCACTTGCGTATCTTCTGAAGCTCGGCAACCTCGGCGCGGGTATCTTTCAGCGTGTCATATTCCGCTTCCCGCTGTGCTTTGAGGTCGGTATATTCTTTCTCCCACGCGGAGATCGGCAGGGTTTTCACCCCCTCCGGCAAATGGGCATGGAGATAGCGGTTTGCCGCGTCCCATAGGGTAAGCTCGGCGCGGCGGGCTTCCGCAAACTTCTCTTGTTTTCCTTTCCAGCGGATTTGCCGATACTCGTCCTGTATGGGCTTGTAGGTTTGATAATTTCTGCCGTACTCCATGAGTTTTTGCAGTTCTTTCATGCGCTGCTCGGCGGTTTTCATTCCCTCCCGGATGGAATAGGCTTTATCACTGACAGAGGAAAGAGAAGCGTCCAGCTCATCAAGATTAGAGATACCATGCTCGGAAAGATAGTTGACCGCTGCCGCTATGGTTTTCAGTTCATCGGCTGTGTGCTGTTGTTGCCATCGCTGCGAATACTTCCGGCTCTTTTCTCTCTGAACGCTCAAATACTTCATCAACAGATTTGCAAGGTTGGGAGATTGCGGCGGCTGCTTCGGGGCGGTTTCCCGCGCTTTGAACAGGTCGGCAATCCACTCTTTGAGCTTCCCAATCTGCGCCCGGATTTCCCGGATAAGGCGGTTTGCCTTTTGAATACTGCGGTTCAGTTCGCCTTTCTCGGTGGCGATACCTTTCTTCTCCATCTGGCAAGCCGCCACGCCCATATGGACGGTCGGTATTTCGTCAATGCCGCGCTCGGCGTTACTGCGGTGGTCGATACGCTCCGGGCTTCCGGCACGCTCAAGATAGTCGTTTGAAATATCAGCCCATGCCTTGCGCCAAACAAGCGCATTCTCTTGGCTGTTCCAGCCTGTGAGGTCAACCTTGTGGGTTTTGTATCTTCCGCTTGGCAAGCGGATACGCTCGCCGTTTTCGTCAAGGTCATATTCCTTTTTGGATTTCGCCGCCCATGCTCCGCGCTCGTCAAGGGGGCGCATGGTAAGCATAATATGACAATGGGGGTTGCCGCTGTCGGTGTCGTGAATGGCATAATCAACGCACATTCCTCTGGAAACAAATTGAGAGGAACAGTATTCCCGGACAAGCCGGATCTGTTCCTCTCTGGATAATTCTATGGGGAGCGCCGCGTCAATCTCTCTGGCAAGCTGGGCGTTCCCGGCTTTCTCGTAAAGCTCCACGCTGTTCCACAAGGTTGAGCGGTCAGAGAAAGAGGGCGGGGCATGGGGCGGCAGCATGATCTCTGTATGGACAACGCCGCCTTTGCGGGTGTAGTCATGGGTCATTCCGTCCCATTCGTTTGTCAGCTTTTCACCGCTTCGGTAGGCGGCTGCGGCAATGGCTGATTTGCCTTTTCCTCGGCTCACAATGCCGATGTTCCAATGGTAAATGGCTATGGGTATCACCTCCCGGATAGGATAATAAAACCCGCAAAAATGGTACAGACGCCAACGGCGGGTGTACTGTTTTTGCGGGTGTGCAGGGATAGCCGCAAAGCGGCGCAAGGGGTGCAGCCCCTTGTTGCGGCAAAGCCGCCATATCGGAGCGCGGGGAACTCTCCCTGTGCGGAGATAAGCCCTCGGCAGAGCGCACACGCCCGCAAGGGTGTATAAGTGCGCCCTTAGTTCCTAAGGGATTTATTCGGCGTTCCCGCTTTCGGCTCGTTTTTTCAGATATTCCCGTGCTGGTTCACTCGTCAGTGCAAGCCGGAGAAGCGCGGCAGCTTCCTCGTCGGTCATGGTCTTTGCTTCCGGCACAATGCTTTCAAAGACTGCGCCCCGGACGATAAGGCGGTGGCTGCGCGTTCTGCGTTCCTCTTTGGATAACTTCTGACGCAACATCTTTTCCCGATTTTCAAACTGCCGGATTTTCTTCTTTCCATCCTCAATCTCGGCTTGCAGCTCCTCGCGGGTTTTCTCTCTTGGCTTTGTCATGGTTGGTCGCTCCTTTCTGCCTGTCGGCATAGAAAAAGGACAGTCGATTTTCTCGGCTGCCCTTGTGGGTGGCTATTCAATTTTAGTCTGCTGTTTTCAAATATATAAAATAGCTTGCTGTTCCGCCATAGCCATTTTCAGTATTCCATTCAGCTGTTACTTCATAAATATATCCGCCCAGTTTAAGAGTGAGTACGTTTCCAACAATAGTTACATCTTCGCTGTTTGTAGCAGGCTCTCCCCAATGTTCGTCACTCCAGCACTGCACACTTAAAATTGTATCTGGGTCTTCTGTAAATCTTAATGTAGCTGTTGTTTCTGTTGTTTCAAATGGTGGGGACAACAGATCCTTGCACTCTAACGGGTGTGGGCTATCAGCTATTGTGCTTTCAGCAGTTCCGTCAATATTTGTTTTTTGCCACGAATAAGTTCCTAATACTGCACCGATAGCGGTTTCGTCACTCACAACGCTTAATGTGGGCGGTTCTTCCAAAATTATATTGGCAGTCCCAGAGTTTAGTAATTCATTTGCATAGCTGTTGAGTGCTTCACATGGCTCATATTTTGTCTTATAACCGATACCGTCAATGACAATAAATGGGTTATACGCCATAATATCTGTTTGTGTACCGTCTACCATAGTCAAGGTAAAAACAACGCCTTGTCCATCATACTCTGTGTAAGAATTATCCTCATTATAGACAACAACATCATTCAAATATTCAACTAATTCTTGGATATTTTCAATCTCAATCGTTTTGCCTGGCGGTGTTAATAACACTTTAGCGGAAACAATCTGCGCTGCGTCCAAATCCTTATACGGTTTTTTCCCCTGTTGTGAAAAAAATACGATTACCGCGATACCTACTAAAATGATACAAGCTATTGCAATCATCAATCTCTTTTTTCTCATGGAACAAGCCTCCTGTTCTTCTCTGTTACTTGTATAGACGAAAAAATTGAAAGGAAGTTTCACTATCTATAAATATCATAGCACATGGTTATGAATAAATCCACCTCATTTCAGCCTGTCAGTGGCCTTGTTTTCTCTGGCAGACCGCCGCGCAGCTTCCCGCCGTTCCTCGCTGTATGGAGCGGTCAGACGGAAAGAGAAACGCCCCTTGCGGATTTCAAACTCCATGCAGCCCGTTTCGGGGTCTGCGTCGGTCTGGCGGCACTGGTCGGGGTGCTGCCCGGCGTAGGCGGCAAGCCGTTTCTTTAAGTCGGTGTTGTGGGTGCGAATATGGATCAGCGGGTCTTTCTCGTCAAACCAAATATCGGTGGTCTTTTCCTGCTTGGTAAGCCCTGTTCTCATAAGCTCTCCTTTCTGCGCCCCTGTTACGCAATAGGGGCATTTTTCGGGTGTTTTTCCCGGCTCTTGACTTGGGGAAAATGAGGATTTTCAAATAGAAACCGCCCGAACAGGGAATGTATCGTCGGGGCGGCTGTTATCGCGGATTTTCTGTTTTTTCCGGCTCTTGACCGTCAGGCGCGGATAAACGCGAGCTGTCGGCAAGCACCAGTTTGAGCAGCTTGTCGCGGAATGTTTCTGTGCTGCTATGATTGAAAAACAACTCCGCAACAATGGTCTGCCCGTTCCTCTGGGTCGTAATGATGCTGTCGGGGGTCTGTTCTGCCATAGGCGGCTCCTTTCTCCGGGCGCAAAAGAGGGATTTCCCGTAGTTCGGAAAATCCCTCTTGGTTGACGGTTATTCTGTTTTACTGTGCGGGCTGTGCGGCAGCTGCCTGTGCCTTTCTCCTTGCCCGGTATTCCCGCGCTTTCATGCGGTCATACTCCCGCTGCTTTTCAAGGTTTCGCGCCCGGTACTCCCTTGAATAGTTGCGGTGGTAGGCGCGGCTCTTTTCCTTTTTGGCTTCTTCGATTTCCTCCCGCATTTGCCGGATTTCCTGCTCGGTCGGTTCTGCAAGCTGTGTCACTTCATTCTCAAACTTGCCGATGTAATTGAAATATATGCTGATGTGCTGGATTGCGTATCTCGCCCTTTTCTGGTCGCGCTCATGCACTTCAATCCGGCTGATAAACTCGTTGAGAATGGCGGGGGTAAGGTCGGTAAAGGCGGCATGGCGTTCCGTCAGCTTCAAAAACTTCTGCGCCCGTCCTCCCGCGTTCTCATAAGCGGATAGCTGCTCTTGGAGCGTGGCAAGCTCCGCTTTCAGCGCGTAGTATTCTTCCGAATACTTCTGCGACATCTGCTCATAGCGGTCTTGTGAGATCGTGCCGAGGGCGTTGTCCTCATAGAGCTTATTCAGCACCTTGTCGATCTGTTCAAGGCGCGTCGTGATTTGCGGAATACGCTTCTGCTGTTTCTTGGTCTGGTCGGTCTGCTGCATGGCAAGGTTCTTTTTCACTAATGCTTCAAACTCCGCCCGATTGCTGATAGAATAGTCCTCGATTTTCTTCAGCACTTCCGCGATGGTCTGCATGAGCAAGTCTGCGTCCATGATGTGCGGGGAATTGCATTTCGGATTTCTGGATTTTCCCTTGTGGTACTCGCTGCAAAAAGCAACGTGCCGCTTGCCGCCGTTCCGGTAATCTATACGAATGTGCATTTTTGCGCCGCAGTCCTTACAGAAAAGTAAGCCGGACAGAGGGTGGATTTCCCCGTCCCCGTTGGGGCGTCTGACGGGTGCGTTTTCCAAGATCCGCTGTACGGTTTCAAAATCGCTGCGGCTGATAATCGGCTCATGCACATTTTCTGTGATGTGCCACTGGCTTCGGTCTACATAGTGGTTATGTTTATCCCGGAAATGCTTTGTAGTCTTGAAGTTGACCACATCGCCGCAATACTCCTGCCGTGTGAGGATATTGGTCAAGGTGGCTTTGTTCCACTTGCAGCGGTTATCCTCGTTGAGCGTCTTATTTTTACAGGTTCCCCGCCCCCGGTCTTTCATATAGAAAGTGGGGGTAGGGATTTGCTCGTTTTTCAGATGCACGGCGATTTGGTTGCGGTTTTTCCCGCCGATAAACAGACGGAAAATCAAACGGACAACCTCGGCGGCTTCCTCGTCGATTATCCAAAAATCCTTGTTGTCCGGGTCTTTGACATAACCGTAAGGGGCTTCGGTGACAATCGGCTTTCCACTCATGCCTTTGGTCTTAATGCCCGTTTTCACTTTTTTGCTGATGTCCTTTGCATACCACTCCGACATGATATTGATAAAGGGCGCAAACTCCAATGTGTCGGGTTTCTCGCTGTCAATGCCGTTGTTGACCGCGATAAAGCGCACATTGTTCCGTCTGAATATCTCCATCGCGTTGCCGACCTGGAGATAGTCGCGCCCCCAGCGGGTGAGGTCTTTCATAATGCAGACACCGATTTTCCCGTTTTCCACATCGTCCATCATGCGGGAGTAGGCGGAACGGTCAAAAAACCTGCCGCTTTCGTCATCGTCGATGTAGTGCCGGATATTGGTTAGGTGCTGCCCTCTGGCATAGTTCTCCAAAAATATTTTTTGGTTCTGTATGCTGTTGCTCTCGCCGCCGTCCCTGTCCTCGTCGCCCACGGAAAGGCGGGAGTAAAGGGCTGTAATTTTGCTATAATCAGTCATGTGCATAACCTCCTGTGCGTCCATGTATGTGTCATTTACACTTAAAATTATGCACTCCACCGGGCGCTGCCGTACTCGATGCCCTTGCGGTATTTGCGGGCGTTTTTCCCTTTGGCGTACACCGCCAGCCGGACAATGACAGACCCGGCAATACCTGCCAACAGGTCCAGGGAATGCAGGCTGGGCAGGCCAGAAGAAAACGCCTCCGTAAAGCCCTGGCTCAAATGCAGGAACTTTTCAGAGGCGTCAAGACCGGGCGCAAGGCGCACCGCCTGGCAGAGCTTATCAAAGAGATACACGAACAGCAGATACGGAAGGTTGAGGATGAGAACCTTCTTCAAATCAACCGTCATAATTCCACACCCCGGTCTTTGGTCTTGACCTTCTCCCGCTGGCGGTGCTGGGCTTTGGACTGCTGCTTTGCCTGCTCCAGTTCCTTGCGGATGGAGGGCTTTTTCTCTTTCTCCAGGTTCTTTGCGGAGAACTCCCGGAAGGCCGCCGTGATAACGTCGGCATCCCGGCCCTTGAAAAACACCAGATAGCGGGGTATCTCTCCGCTGGTGTCCTTTTTCAGCGCGAAGTCAATGCCGTACTTCTTGGCGGTGGCGGAAAAGGCCCGGATGTTCTGGTCGGTGATCTCGATATTGGAAACGCCGGTGTTGTGCTTCATAAGCTGCCGGAGGGTCTGTTTTCCGTGGTGCAGCTTGGTCTTGTGGTCGGTCACGCCTTTCTGCATCTCGTCCAGCACTTTTTTCATGGCCTGTTGCAGCATCCCGGCGGAGAGCTTGGTGGCCTCCACACAGAGGGCAACGGTGCGCTGGGTGACTTCTTCCTGCATGAGTGATTACCTCCTTTCTCCGCTGCCGTACAGGTCGTGGTTCACCAGGGACGCATAGTAGCTGTCGATGGTGGCCGGGGCGTTATACAGGGCAGCCAGCAGATATTTCTTGATGTTGCGGACATAGGTGGTGTTCTCCCGCATACGGTCCAACACATACTCGATGTGAGAACTGTTCAGCTTCAGGAACCGGGATTTGACCACCTCCGCCGGATAGTCGTCCCCGGCAATGCGGATCGTCTCCCTGTGGGAACAAACGGTATCCACCATAAGCTCCACCAGCTCGTTCAGCATATCCCGGTCCAGCCGGTCATCCCGGCATAGATAGTCATACTCGATATTCTCCAAAATCAGTTCCCGATAGCTCTCTCGCTCCCGCATCCAGTCCCGTCCGGTCCGGCTGCCCCCTGCGGGGGTTTGGGGGCTTGATTGGATAGGATTTGATCCTTCCGTACTTGATGAATCAGTATTTTGTTCTTCAGGATTTCTTTTCTCTTTATTTAATTGCGGCCGGTTTTCCAGACATGGGTTATCCATATCCGGGTTTTCCGTATCTGGACAAGCCGTATCCGGCTCGTCCTCACACGGCTGGCCCGTGTCCGGGGGATGGGGAGTTTCGTAGATGACATACTCCACATCCACGATTTTACCCTTGCTGTCCCGGAGGCGGTTGCGGACTATGTACCCGGCACGCTCCAGCTCCTTCAGGGCGGAGCCGATGCTGTCCGTGCCCTCCTTGCAGATTTTGGCCAGGCCCCTAGTGGTGTAGTTCCAGTCCTCCGGCAAGGACAGCATCATGGAGAGCAGCCCCTTGGATTTCAGAGACAGCCCCGCATTGCGCAGGTGGTGGTTGGACATCACCGTGTAGTCTCGGGTTTTCTCAATACGAAATACCGCCATGGTATCACCTCCTTTCGGCGGCCTGAAAAAGTGTTCGTTTTCGGGAAAAAAGCGGCCTCTATGCCGCCCGGATGCCCCGGAGGGGAAAACCTATGGGCGGTAGCCTTCCAACTGATTGTAAAAGAAAAAATATTAGATTTTTGCCCCCTTCCGGGACAGTTCTGTTGAGTTTAGTGCGTCACCTATAAAGGTATTAGAGTGAGCAACAGAATGAAAATCAAAATCATTCATAAAAAATGCCATAGGCTTATAACCTATGGCTTACAGCTTATATACATTAGAACATAGTAATGGAGATAAACCTTTCTTGCTGCAATTGGAAAACGATGGTATAATGCTATTGTCGATTTACTCATCATTTAAAAACGCATCAAATGGGTGATTTAAAAATACAAAACGGGCGCATAGATGTGAAAGGAGCAAAGAATGTCACAAACACTTACTTTTTATCCCCTTGGAAATGCTGAGACATGTTTGCTTGAGCTGGGAAATGGAGCCAAATTACTTTTTGACTATGCAGCAATGTATGACGGGTCAACAACAGATACACGATATGATATTAAAAAAGAACTGTCTACGATTAAAGAATTTGATGTAGTGATGTTTTCTCATGCTCACGATGATCATACACATGGTGCTAGCGAGTTTTTTTACCTAGATCATGCAAAAGCATATCAATCAGAGAGTAGAGCTAAAATCAAAGAACTATGGGTTTCTGCCGCATTCTTATTGGATACGGATTTGGAAAACCAATCTGACGCCAAAATCATTCGTGCGGAAGCAAGACATCGTTTGAAAAATAAATATGGAATCAAAGTATTTGCTGAGCCAGACAGCTTAGAAAAATGGTTAACCGATCACGAGATTGATTATGATGATGTGTCCGACTTAATCATACATGCAGGCCAAGTTATAAATCTACCGGATTCTTTAAACGAGGAAATGCAGGTGTTTGTGCACGCGCCCTTTTCCGATGATAGCGAAGATATACAAGATAAAAACGATCCGTCGCTTGTTTTGCAAGTTCGCTTGTTTAATAATGAGCGCGAGACTAATTTGCTGATAACCGGAGACACCCCCTATCAGGTTTTAGATAAAATTGTAGATATCTCTCAAGCTAATAGCAACGAATCTTTTCTTGCGTGGGATATTTATGATATTCCACACCACTGTAGCTATACCGGATTAAATGAAAAAGGCGAAAAAGCTGTTCGAATTATTACACCTACAGATAATGTTCAGTGGCTTCTTGAGCAAGCCACAACAAATGCTCATATGGTAGCCTCATGTCTCAAGATTACAGAGGAAACATCTCCTCCTCATATGTGCGCAAAGCGCGCATACGAAAAGTATACTAGCCCGGATGTAAAGTTCCTAGCAACTATGGAACATATTCCGTTTAGTGGCGGAAAGCCGACTCCTATTAAATTTGTAATTGACTCTTTTGGTGTTACTTTGAAGCAAGATAGAATGCAAGAAGTTTACTTTAAGAAATCCGCCCCTCGAGCAGGGAAGCAATAGGAGGAAAAAGTGGATTACACATGTAAAACTGCTTTTGCTACAAATATCCTAAAAAATCTGAGTGCAACTGGGTTAGGGAAATTAGTTAGCGTGCAAGACATAGACGGAGCTGAGGTTATTACTATAGATATTGGTCCAATGGAAATTCCTCAATATCCAGTTTATCTTGTGAAGACAATTGAACGTGTTAATATTATTTCCGTTGACGACGACCTTCCTGTTGTATATTGTCGTGATGATTTTCCGATAGTCCCTCATTTAAATGTGCTGCCAGATGGTCGAAAAACCTTATGTCTATTCGATGTTCCATTTAACGATATCAGATATACATTTAATGCAAGTATGTTCCTTCGGAGAATTGTCTATTGGTTTGAGCAAACGGCACGTGCACAACTTCATCAAGCAGATCAGCCACTAGAGCCTTATTTCCCTGGTACATGTGATGGCCTTATTCTATCGGATTCTGGGTATCCGTTTGTTAGACTTAAAAGAATTAAAACTTTAAATAGTATACTTTACAAAGAAATTGCTCTTGAAAACATAACCGAAGGCAGAGTGTACATACTTTTAAGTGCGGTCATAAAGAAGAACTATACGAAAAATATTATCAATAGGATGCCCCAAACGCTAGGGGAGTTAGACGATGCATTTGAAGAAAACATTCTAAAGGAACTTGAAACTCGTTTTTCAGAAATCTGGGCAGTCAAACAAACTTCGCTGTATAAAACTATATTTCAAGAAAAAGAAACAGAGTTACGAAATAGTGGAGTACTATTAGCTATTCGCATTGGTCTTTCAAGATCTGAAGGCGAGGAGCCTGAACGTTACTACATCAAGGCATTTCAAGTATCGGATACTTTTCAGTCTTTATATCAAGCCTTTGGATACCACAGAAGCAAGAAAAATAAATTAGAAAAAGTTAAACCCGCAGAAGACTATAAGAATATTTCAATTATTCCTTTTGAGATGTTCTATCAGTTTAATAGTCAGTTTGCCACTTTTCTTAACGAAGGCACGATTACCGAACACAACGATAATATTGTTCAAATTGGCCTTGGCGCACTGGGTTCACAAATTGCTAATAATTGTATTCGCGCTGGCTATGGAAACTGGACCTATATTGATCCGGATGCGCTTTATCCACATAATTTAGCAAGACATTGCCTAAATCAAGACAGCATTGGTCAAAATAAGGCACAAGCCATGCAACAGTATGCTAACCTCCTTTTCGACGGCAAAGATAATATTATTAAGGCAGTTATTTCATCAGATATTTTTAGTAAATCTGAGCAAGAAAAAATTCGGGCTTCGATTAGTGAAGCAACCCTCGTGGTAGACTGTACTGCATCTGTTGCTGCCGAAAGATACCTTTCTCATGAACTAGCCGGTAAAACAAGGTCAGTAAGTTTCTTTATGAATCCTACAGGAACTGCATTAATTATGCTTTTGGAAAGTGCAGATCGAAGTATTACATTAGATGTATTGGAAATGCAATATTATCGCCTGCTTATCAGAGAAAAAAAGTTGTGGCACCATTTAAAATCGGATCGCAAAGTTCTATATTCTTCGACTTGCCGAGGGGCAAGCCTTGTGTATCCACAAGATAATGCTTCAATTTTTTCCGGGCTTTGTAGTTCAGCAATTAAACAAATATTCTCTTCCCCCAATGCTACTGTTTCTATGTGGGTATATGATGATCTTTCTATCACTCGATACAAAAAAATCGGTGAAATATTTCAGGAAATTAATTGCAACGGATGGAAAATTAAAATTTCATCATCTTTAATTACACAGATGTATGATCAGAGAAGGAATAAATTACCCAATGAAACCGGTGGAGTTTTAATTGGAGCATATGACTATGAACATAATATTTGCTATATTGTTGATATAATAGATTCACCCTCTGACAGTGAGGAATACCCTAATGCCTATGTTCGTGGGCATAATGGATTGTTGAAACAAATAGAACGATTAGAAGAAATAACAATAGGAAACTTAACCTATATAGGAGAGTGGCACTCACATCCGACAGCCTCTACGCAGCCAAGTAAATATGATTTGATACTTCTGAAATCTATTTCAGACTATACTCTGGCACAAGGCAATCCAGGATGTATGTTAATCGTTGGTGACTCAAACTTTTCTGTTTATTTGCAATCCATTTAAAGAAAAATGTTACATATCAAACCGCCACAGGTTAATAGCCTGTGGCGGTGCCATTGTTCTTATTCTATTCCTCGTCCAGCCCCTCCGCCCTCAGCCAATCCTCAAAGGACTTCCTGGAGATGCGGATCATGTTGCCGATGCGGATCGTCTTGAACAATCCGGAGTTGGCGAGTTTATAGGCCGAAGCGCGGCCGATACCGAGAATGGCTGCGATGTCATTCACGGTGTATGTCCTGCTTTGGGGCGTCCCTTTTTCGTTGGTGCTCATAAAATCATCCTCCCTGCTAATAGCATTTTGAAATGGCCCCTGGAAGCCCTCTGTCACAAGGGGTTCCTGCTAATACCTTGCTAATACGACATTTGAAAAGCAGTTGTAAGGCAGCATATTTCAGGGGAATTTGTGCAAATTGACCTGCCTCCAGGCAGCACAATTTGCGAAGAAACAACACGGGAAGATATGATATGAACAATTTACGAAATGGTACGCCATACTCCTAAGCGTTAGGCCGCTGGTTCGACTCCAGTCCGGGGTGCCAGAGAAAAGCGGAACATCCGATCGGATGTTCCGCTTTTCTCTGGATTTTGCGCCTTTTCGAAAAAATCTCCGGAAAAATCCAAGCCGGGAAGGAGATGGCCTTGCATTTTTGGGAAAGGCATAGTAAAATACTACCAAATAGAGGCAGAGTAGAAGCACGCGTGTCGGCCAACAGGCCACAGTGCCGGAGGAACGGGGAGTTGTCCGCCGGACGAAAGGAGATTTCCGCAGTGTGTGCTTCGCATCCCGCTGCCGCATACCGGAACCGGCGGGCGGTGCTTGCCCGGCCTCCTCTGTGCGGCGTAACTGCCCACAGAAGGAGGAATTTTTTATGTATCCCCACCCCTTTTCCGTCGGCTATTGGCGCACAGCCGCCAATGAGCTGAAAGACGTCCGGAAGTTGACCTTTGCGGCGCTGTGCATCGCTTTGTGCATGGCGCTGGCCGCCATTCCGTCGGTGCCCCTGTGGGGCGGTGCCAAAATCACCTGGGGCTTCCTGGCCCGGGCGGTGTGCGCATGGGTCTGCGGACCTGTACTGGGCGTTGTGTTTGCCGTGGCGGAGGATCTGCTGAGCTTTTTCATCACCGGTGGCGGCGGCTACCCTTTCTTTCCCGGTTATACCCTGACCACCATGCTGGGTGTTTTCGTATACTCTTTGTTTTTCTACAAGTCGAAAATTACGTTTGGTAGAGTCTTTTGGGCGAAATTGCTGACCAATATCCAGAATGTGACCTTGGGCGCACTCTGGATGGCTATTCTCAGCGGCAAGGCGTGGTACGTCACCGCCAGCGGCAGCGCCATCAAAAACCTGATCTGTCTGCCCTTCCAGGCAATTTTGCTCTATACCCTGTTCACCACCCTTCGTCCGGTTTTGGTGAAAGCGCGGCTGATTGAGTGACAGGGAAAACCTCTTTTCGGTGATACGTGCGCCCCGGCTTCGGCCGGGGCACTTTTCGTATGAAAACCGGCGGGAAAGGGGGGAAGTTCATCATTTGCTTTCCCTTTGTTCACAAATTGTTTACCTGCCCCCATTGACTTTAGATAGCAGGGGTGGTAAACTGCGTTTAGCACTCATGGAGAAAGAGTGCTAAATGAAATTTGAGGTGCTTTTTGTGGACTTGACCGACCGGAAAAAGCAAATATTGAAAGTGGTGGTTGAGGATTACATCCGTACCGCCGAGCCGGTAGGCTCCAAAGCCATTGCCGCGGAAATGGGCGGCAGCGTTTCTTCTGCCACCATCCGCAATGAGCTTTCCGACCTGGTGGAGCTTGGTTATCTGGAACAGCCCCATACCTCCGCCGGACGGGTGCCGTCCCCCAAGGGCTACCGGCTGTACGTCAACGAGCTGATGGAGCGCCAGCGGCTCTCCTTAGCGGAGACCGAAAAGATCAACCAGTCCCTCCAGATGAAAATGGAGGAGTTGGACCGAGTGATTTCTCAGGCGGGCCGGGCCGTCAGCAGCTTTGTGAATTACCCCGCCTATGTGGCGACTGCCGGAAAGGGCAGCATCACCGCCAGCCGCTTTGATCTGCTGCCAGTGGATGAGAAAAGCTGCATCGTGGTCATGATGATGGGCGACAACCGGGTGAAATCCCAACTGCTGCGGATGCAGCTGAAGGTGGACCGGGATCAGATGGCCGCATTGGTGGAGCTTTTGAACCGGCATTTCACAGGGATCTCCATCAAGGAGATGAACCAGAAGCTGATGGCCATTTCTCAGGGCATTACCCCGCAGCTGTTTTTGCTGCTAAGCCAGACGGTGAATTACGCGGTGGATGTTCTGGAGGAATCCAACCATCGGGAGTTCATCATGGCGGGCACCAATCAGCTCTTGAAGCTGCCGGAGTTCCGGGACGCCGACAAAGCCCATGAATTGATGAGCTTTTTGGCGGACGATAAGGAAAAGCTGCCGGTGCCGGACGAGGGGCCTATTAAAATTTTGATTGGCCCGGAAAATGTGAACGATGCCTTAAAGGACACCAGCGTGGTGGTGGCCAGTTACGATATTGGCGATGATATGCGGGGGTTGATCGGCGTGGTCGGTCCTACCCGGATGGATTACGCCACCGTGGCCGCCCGGCTGACGGGCTTTGCCGATGGGCTGACCAGACTGTTCGGCAAGCAGGAAAAACAAGAACTACCCCCGAAGGAGGATACAGATACATGAGCGAAGAAACCAAAGAGCCTTTAGAGGAAACTCCCGTGACCGCGGAAACGGCGGAGACGGAGCAGGAAAAGACTCCGGAGAATCAGGAGCCGGAAAAGAAGGCCAAGAAGAAAGAAAAGAAGGAAAAGGGCATCACCTTTACCCGGGAGCAGGTGGAAAAGATGGAGCTGGCTGCCAAGCAGCTGGAATCCGTGAAGGATCAGTTCACCCGCCTCACTGCCGAGTATGACAACTACCGCAAGCGCACCACCAAGGAAAAGGATGGCATCTATCAGGATGCCAAGGGCGACACCATCAAGACCTTCCTGGCGGTGTATGACAATCTGGAGCGGGCCGCAGCCGCCGAGGGCGGCGAGGACGATCCCCACAAAAAGGGATTGGAGATGATCTTCCACCAGTTCAAGGAGCTGCTTGCCAAGGAGGGGGTCAAGGAGATCGAGGCCAAGGGTAAGGAATTTGACCCCGAGCTGATGGACGCCGTCATGCACATTGAGGATGAGAGCCTTGGAGAAAACGTAGTGGCTCAGGTGTTCCAGGCGGGCTTTGAGCTGAACGGCAAGGTTCTGCGACACGCCATTGTGCAGGTGGCCAACTAAAAGGAGATTTATATGGATAAGAAGCTGTACCGTGATCCCCAGAACGGGATGATCGCCGGTGTGTGCGCCGGTGTCGCCGAGTATTTCGGCTGGGACCCCACCTGGGTCCGGCTTGGCTGGGCGCTGTTCACACTGCTGGGCGGCAGCGGACTGATTCTGTATCTGATCGCGGCGATCATCATGCCGCGGCTGGACCGTATGTGATCTGAGCACCGGCGAAAACCGGGGTATGCAAATAGTTATCAATAAAAATTCAGATAAATTTGGAGGAATTCATTATGTCTAAGGTTATCGGTATCGACTTAGGTACAACAAATAGCTGCGTGGCTGTCATGGAGGGCGGCGAAGCCGTCGTCATCCCCAACGCCGAGGGCAACCGCACCACCCCGTCTGTGGTGGCATTCAGCAAGACCGGCGAGCGTATGGTGGGTCAGGTGGCAAAGCGTCAGGCCATCACCAACCCCGACCGCACCATTTCTTCCATCAAGCGTGAAATGGGCAGCGATTACAAGGTGAACGTGGACGGCAAGGCCTACACCCCTCAGGAGATCAGCGCCATGATCCTGCAGAAGCTCAAGAGCGACGCTGAGGCCTATCTGGGCCAGACCGTTTCCGAGGCTGTCATCACCGTTCCCGCTTACTTTACCGACGCCCAGCGTCAGGCCACCAAGGACGCCGGCAAGATCGCCGGTCTGGACGTGAAGCGGATCATCAACGAGCCTACCGCAGCCGCTCTTGCCTACGGCGTGGATAAGGAGCAGTCCCAGAAGATCATGGTCTATGATCTGGGCGGCGGTACCTTCGACGTGTCCATTCTGGACATTGATGACGGCGTTATCGAGGTTCTGGCCACCGCAGGCAACAACCGTTTGGGCGGCGATGACTTCGATGAGTGTATCATGAAGTGGATGGTCAGCGAGTTCAAGCGCACCGACAATGTGGACCTCTCCGGCGACAAGGTTGCCATGCAGCGTCTGAAGGAGGCTGCTGAGAAGGCCAAGATCGAGCTGTCCGGCGTGACCACCTCCAACATCAATCTGCCCTATATCACTGCGGACGCCACCGGCCCCAAGCATCTGGACCTGACCCTGACCCGGGCCAAGTTCAACGAGCTGACCGCTCATCTGGTGGAGGCTACCGCCGGCCCCGTCCGTCAGGCTCTGGGCGACGCTGGCCTCACCGGTAATGACATCCACAAGGTCCTGATGGTGGGCGGCTCCAGCCGTATCCCCGCCGTGCAGGACATGGTCAAGAAGCTCACCGGCAAGGAAGGCTTCAAGGGCATCAACCCCGACGAGTGCGTGGCTATGGGCGCAGCCCTGCAGGGCGGCGTGCTCACCGGCGACGTGAAGGGCCTGCTGCTGCTGGACGTCACCCCCCTGTCCTTGGGCATTGAGACCATGGGCGGCGTGTGCACCAAGCTGATCGACCGCAACACCACCATCCCTGTGAAGAAGAGCCAGATCTTCTCCACTGCTGCGGATAACCAGACCTCTGTGGAGGTCAACGTCCTTCAGGGCGAGCGTGAAATGGCTGCTGCCAACAAGTCCCTGGGCCGCTTCCATCTGGACGGCATCGCTCCCGCCCGCCGTGGCGTGCCTCAGATCGAGGTCACCTTCGATATCGACGCCAACGGCATCGTGAATGTCTCCGCCAAGGATCTGGGCACCGGCACCGAGCAGCATATCACCATCACCTCCTCCTCCAACATGAGCAAGGACGATATTGAGAAGGCTGTCAAGGAAGCCGAGCAGTATGCCGCTCAGGACAAGAAGATGAAGGAGGACGTGGAGGTCCGCAACCAGGCCGATCAGATGGTCTATCAGAGCGAAAAGACCCTGAATGAGATGGGCGACAAGATCCCCGCCGAGGATAAGAGCAAGGTCCAGGCCGGCATCGACAAGCTGAAGGAGGCCCTGAAGGGCACCGACACCGCCGCCATCAAGACCGCTACCGATGAGCTGACTCAGGACTTCTACGCTGTCAGCGAGAAGCTCTATCAGCAGGCCAACCCCCAGGGCGCTCAGGGCGGTGCCCAGACCGGTCCCGACATGGGCGGCCAGCAGGGCGGCAATGCCCAGGACGGTCAGTATTATGACGCCGACTACAAGGTCGTGGATGATGACGACCAGAACAAGAAGTAAAAAAGCTATACGGATCGGAACCGATGGGACGGGGATCATTCCCCGCCCCATTGGGGCCGTTTTGGAGCAAACTTAGAGATGAGAAATCCGGAACGGGGAAGCCGGTTCCTGATTCCTGATCCTTAAGTGATTCCTGAGAGGAGCAGCAAGTATGGCAGCAGAAAAACGTGATTATTACGAGGTCCTGGGCGTTGACAAGAGCGCATCCGAGGACGAGATCAAGCGCGCATATAAGAAGATGGCCCGGAAGTATCATCCGGACCTGAATCCTGACAATAAAGAGGCGGAGGAGAAGTTCAAGGAGGTCAACGAGGCCTATGAGGTTCTCTCTGACTCTGATAAAAAAGCCCGTTATGACCAGTTCGGCTTTGCGGGTGTGGACCCTAACTACGGAGCGGGGGCCGGCGGCGGTGCTTACGGTGCCGGCGGCTTCGACTTTGGCGATCTGGGGGATATTTTCGGCAGCTTCTTTGGCGGTGGCTTCGGCTCCGCTCAGCGCCGGAACCCCAATGCGCCCCAGCGGGGCGAGAGCATCCGCCTGAGTGTGACCATCAGCTTTGAGGAGGCGGCCTTCGGCTGCGAGAAAGAGGTCAGCGTGGACCGCTATGAGACCTGCGCGGTCTGTCACGGCTCCGGCTGTGCCGACGGCACCTCTCCTGAGGTCTGCCCGGACTGCCACGGCTCCGGTCAGGTGCAGGTGCGGCGGCAGACGCCCATGGGTGTGTTCGCCACCACCTCTCCCTGCGGCCGATGCGGCGGCAAGGGCCGCATCATCAAGACCCCCTGTACCGCTTGCCGGGGCAGCGGCTTAGAGCGCAAGCGCCGCACCATTCAGGCTAAGATCCCTGCAGGTATCGACAACGGCCAGACCATCTCCATCCGGGGTCAGGGTCACGCCGGAAAGAACGGCGGCCCGTCCGGCGATCTGCTCATCACCATTACCGTCCGGCCCCACGAGCTGTTCCGCCGGGAGGGTACCTCCGTCCTCTGTGAGGCGCCCATTACCTTTGCACAGGCAGTTCTGGGCGCGGAGCTGGAGATCCCCACCATTGACGGCAAGGTGAAGTATGACCTGCCGGAGGGCACTCAGTCCGGCACTACCTTCCGGTTGAAGGGCAAGGGTATTCCTGAGCTCAACGGCCGGGGCCGGGGTGACCAGTATGTGACTGTTTATATCGAAACGCCCCGGAACCTGAACCGGGAGCAGAAGGAAGCTTTGAAGAAGTTCGCGGAATCCGTAGGTGATAACAACTACGAGGAACGGAAGAAGTTCTTCAAGAAGTTTAAGAAGTGAGGCAAGGTATGTATCTGGCAGATTACCATACCCATACGCAATTTTCTCCCGACGCCCATGATCCCATGACGGTGATGGCTCAGGCCGCACTGGATGCCGGGATGGACGAGATCTGCTTTACGGATCATGTGGAGCCCCTGACCTGGGGGTCCAATGAACTGCGCCCGCCCTATGACTGGTCGGCGCTGACGGAGGATTTCGCCAACGTTCAGGCCGCGCTGGGGGACCGCATCCATCTGCGGCTGGGCATGGAGATGGGCGACGCGCAGAAGGCCCCGGCCCACATGAAAAAGCTGTTGGAGGACGCGCCGCAGTTTGATTTCATCATCGGCTCGGTGCACCTGCTGTCGGAGCGCTTCGGAAGCGATGACCTGTATCTCTACTCGCCCAAGAATCAGGCGGAGGCTCAGACCGCATTGGGAGATTATCTGGAAGAGGTTTTAGCGCTGGCAAAGCTGGGCGGCTTTACGGTTCTGGGCCATTTGACTCTGCCCCTGCGGTATTTCAATGAGATGCGGGGGCTTCATACCAGCTTTGATCCCTATGAGGCTGAGATCCGGGAAATTTTGAAAACTCTGATCGAAAACGGGCGAGGCATCGAGCTGAACGTCAACCGGGGCAATACGCCCTTGCCGGACGCCAAGTGGCTGCGGATCTACCGGGAACTGGGCGGTGAGCTCATCACCCTGGGCACCGACGCCCACAGCCCGGAGCATGTGGGCCGCTTCATCCGGGAGCGGCAGACTTTGCTGAAAGAGTGCGGCTTTACCCGGTTCTGCACCTTTGAAAAGCAGATGCCTGTCTGGCACGCACTGTAATAAAGAATTGATTTTTGTCGGAGGGCGGTGTATACTGACCCTGCATCATCCGAAAAAACGATTATTTGGAGGAAATGACTATGAAAATCGCATTGGGCTGTGACCACGGCGGCTATGAGCTGAAGCAATTTATCATGAAGACCTTGGAAAAGCTGGGCTATGAGTATGAGGATTTCGGCTGCTACTCTCTGGAGAGCTGCGATTATCCCGATTTCGGCGCTGCCGCTGCCCGTGCTGTGGCTGAGGGCAAGTGCGACCGCGGTATCGTGATCTGCACCACCGGCATCGGCATTTCCATCGCCGCCAACAAGATCAAGGGTATCCGCTGCGCCCACTGTGCCGACTGCCTGGAGGCAGAGATGACCCGCCGCCACAATGATGCCAACATGATGGCCATCGGCGCGGGCTTTACCGGCAAGAACATGGCAGAGCGCATGGTGGAGGTGTTCCTGACCACCGAGTTTGAGGGCGGCCGCCATGAGCGCCGGGTCAACAAGATGATGGCCCTGGAACAGGAATAACAGACCGAAAAGCAGAAACGGGGTGAGGCGGCATGGCATCAGGCACCAGAGGATACAGCAGCTATCGCGGGAGAGGCCGGAAGGGAAAAATTTTCCTGGCCATCCTGCTGATCTGCATTATTCTGGGTTCCGTGGGCTTTATCATGGCCCGGGAGCACATGCGCTATGACGCCGACGGCAATCTCCACTTTGACCTGCCTTGGGACAAAGGGACTTCCGACCCTGTCGAAGCCCCCGGAGACCCGGATGTGGTGATCCGGGAACCAGAGCAGACCACTGTCAAAACACCGGTCCGGGGGACGCTGCTGGCGGCAAAGCCGCTGACAATGGAAGATCAGGAGACCGCTGAGACGCCGCTTTCCGAAGCCGCCGTAACGGCGGTGACGCTGAAGGACAGCGCCGGCCGGGTGTATTTTGACAGCAGCGCTGCCGTGACCGGCGCAGTCAGCGTGAAACCGGACACCGGGGAGGCGCTGAATGACCTGACGGCCCGGACAGACGTGACCGCTGCGGCCCGGATCGCCTGCTTCCACGATCCCAAGGCCGCCAACGCCGACGTGGAGGGCATGGGCCTGAAAAACACCGGCGGTTATATCTTCTATGACGGCAACAACAGCCAGTGGCTGGACCCCGGCCATGAAAAGGCCCGGACGTATCTGCTGAATATCATCCGGGAAGCTGCGGAGCAGGGGTTCCGAGAGATCATTTTGACGGATGTCAGCTATCCCACCGCAGGCAAGCTGGACAAGATCGACTTTTCCAACGCCATGACCGCCGGGAACACGGCAGAGGCGGGACGGCAGGCACAGATCGAGGGCTTCCTCCGGGAGGTGCGGGATGCACTGCCGAAGAATGTGATCCTTTCACTGGAGCTGCCTGCGGAGACCGTTCTCGCCGGGACGAACAGTGACGCCGGGCAGGAACTCGGCGCCTTGGCGCCGCTGGTGGACCGCATCTATGCGGAGACCACCGAGGCGGAGGCCCCTGCATTGGAGACTGCTGTCAAGGCGGCGTCCGCTGCCTGCGGCTTTGTGCCGGAGTTGACGGAGCAGCCTGCCGAAGGTACGGAAAACTGGCTGCTGATCCAGAAGTAAATGAGCAAAAGGAACCCGCATTGTGAAAACAATGCGGGTTCCTTTTGCTTACAGCTCGCCGAGAAATTCCCCGTCCCGGTGGATTTTTACGGTGACGGGGGCAAACTGAGGGTACGCGGACAAAAATTCGTCGGTAAAGGCGAAGTCCTCCCACTGGTGCATGGGCAGAAACCGGCGGACCTCCATCAGATTCAAAAAATAGTTAGGCCCCAGATAGCCGTCCGTTTTCAGCCGGGAGTCTAACGGCAGCATGGCCAAATCGACGCGGCGGCCCCGGAGAGGTTCTGTGTACCGCTTGAAATTGGCCTCCATATTGCGGTTCCAAGCCAAGTCCTCTTCCGCCCAGTGCCACCAGTTCAGGTCTCCGGCGTGGAAAATGGACTGTCCGTTGACCGTCACCATCCACGCCACGCCCTCGTCGGTGGAGGGGAAGGTCTCCACGGTGACGCCGGGGAGAGGGGTAAAGGTGTCATGCTTGCCGCAGCGGCGGCATTTGGCGGCGGTCTCCGGTGAAAGCTGCCACTTTGTCAAATTGTGGGGCGTCAGGTGAAAGTCGCTGCCTAACAGGAATTGAATGTCCGCCTTGCAGTCCGCCAGTGCGAACACCGCCGGATTGAAATGGTCCTCGTGGCGGTGGCTGACGAACACCAGCAGCGGCTTGTCCGGCAGGGGCGGGAGAACGCCCTTCCACCAGTCGAACAGCAGGCAGACCTGATCCAGTTCGATGAAAAAACCGTCGTGGGCCAAAAATGTGACACGCATGTAAATTTTCTCCTTGATTCGCAAAAAGGGGGTGGGAAGCCGTCTCACCTTGTGGTAAGATTATAACATGAAACAAACAGATTCGACAACTGAAAATCTATTGCGGACGCTGCCGGAGCCGCTGTTGGGCTGGTACCGGGAAAACGCCCGGGACCTGCCCTGGCGGCACACGGAGGACCCTTACCGTATCTGGGTGTCGGAGATCATGCTCCAGCAGACCCGCGTGGCGGCGGTCTTAGGCTATTATGCCCGTTTTTTGGCGGTGTTCCCCACAGTGGAGGCGCTGGCGGAGACAGACGAGGAGCTGCTCATGAAGCTGTGGGAGGGCCTTGGCTATTACAGCCGGGCCAGAAACCTGCAAAAGGCGGCACGGGAGATCACGGCGCTGGGCGGCTTTCCGGACACCTATGACGGCCTGCTGGCCCTGCCGGGGATCGGAGACTATACCGCCTCCGCCATTGCCGCCGCAGCCTTCGGACGGCGGGAACCGGCGGTGGACGGCAACGTGCTCCGGGTCATGACCCGGCTGACGGACTGCCACGATGACATTTCTGATCCGAAAACCAAGCGGGCTGTCCGGGCGGCGCTGGCGGAGGTCATGCCGGAGGAACCGGCGGACATCCGCATTTTCAATCAGGCCATGATGGAGCTGGGGGCCACAGTCTGTGGGCCCAATACCGCTCCCCGGTGCGATGACTGCCCCGTAAGCGGCCTGTGTCTGGGCCGACAGCGGGGAACAGCAGAGACCCTGCCGGTGAAAAAGACGAAAAAGGAGCGGCGGGTGGAGGAAAAAACCGTGCTCCTGCTGAAACGAGACGGAAAGATCGCCCTGCGGAAGCGGCCTAAAACCGGCCTGCTGGCGGGACTTTGGGAGTTTCCCAATGTGGAGGGCACTCTGGATGAAACAGCCGCCGGTGCGGCGGTGGAGGCCATGGGCCTGTCGGTGATCGACTGGCAGAGCCGCCTGACGGCCAAGCACATCTTCACCCATGTGGAGTGGCATATGACCGGCTACGCGCTGACCGTCCGGGGCGACGGCCCTGCGGAACTGGAATGGGTGGATGCGGCAGGCCTTGCGGCGCGCTCTGTGCCGTCGGCGTTTGCCCGGTATTATGAAGAAGCAAAGCGTGAATTGGAGATGAAGTAAAATGGGATTCTTGCTGGGACTGCCTTTGAAGCTGTTGGCGCTGGTCTTTGGCCTGCTCCGGGTGCTGATCCCTGTCTTGCTGCTGATTTTGGTCGTTCGTTGGCTGTGGCGGAAATACGGCGGCCACAGGCGCTCGGAATCAGCAAAAAAAGACGAACCCCACTTCAAGGGACCGGTGTATACCGTGGATTACAAGGAAGTCAAGGACGATGACAGGCACAAGGAATGATCCTGCTTACCGCCCTGATGTTATAAGGAGAAATCATGCTGAAGGTTTTTAATGTCATCGGCGTTATTGTGCTGCTTTTGCTGCTGCGGAAGCTGATTTGGTGTCTGCGATGGCTGTGGTGCTGGAAACATGACCGGGAGACCCCACCGCCCATCGGCTGGCTGCCCAGCCGGGACGGGGGCCGGTTTGACGCTCATGTGCAAAAGTTTGACGGGGAGGACTGACAATGGCTTTCTGGAAAAAGAGCGAGGACCCTTGGGACATCGACCCCGACGAGCGCAGGCTGGCTTCGGAACCGGCGGAAAAAGCCCCCGGTCTGTTGGATACCCTCCGGGGGGATTGGGACGCTATGCAGGTGGAATGGCAGGAGAAACGGGAAAAGTTGCGGCTGCCGCCGGAGAAGTGCCCCTGGTGCGGCGAGGACATGGAGCAGGGCTTCCTTATGAGCGGCAGGGGTGTTTTCTGGTACCGGGGCATCCCCACCGGAAAGGCGCGGTGGCTCAGTCCCGGAGGTGGAAATATCATGCGGGTGGACACAGAAGGCTTTTTGACTACCTACCACACGGCCTGGTACTGCCCGGACTGTAAAAAGATGACCATTGACGCAGCTGACCTGCAAACGGAGGCGGAGAGAAACCAGACGGCATTCCCCGTGGGAGCGGAGGAGACAGCATCGCAGAGCGATGAAGCAAAAGAGGGAGAATAAAAAAGATGGCACAGCTTTATTTCAAATACGGAGCCATGGGCTCCAGCAAAACGGCCAACGCTTTGATGGCCCGGTTCAACTATGAGGAGCGGGGCCAAAAGACCCTGCTGGTGAAGCCCCGGATGGACCAGCGGGACGGAGACCACATGGTCCATTCCCGTATCGGTCTGGAATACCCCTGCGTCTACTTCGACGAAATGCGGGCGCTGTCCGAGGACGAGTTGAAAGAAAACGCCTGCATCATCGTGGACGAGGCCCAATTCCTCTCCAAGGAGGAAGTGGACTATCTGGTGCATGTGGTGGACGATCTGGGGGTCCCCGTGATCTGCTACGGACTGCGGGCGGACTTCAAGGGAGAGCTGTTCCCCGGCAGCTACGAGCTGCTGGTGATGGCCGACAAGCTGGAGGAGGTCAAGACCATCTGCTGGTGCGGCAAAAAGGCTATGTTCAACGCCCGGTTCGACGAAAACGGCAAGGTTTTGAAGGAGGGCGCTCAGGTGGTCTTGGGGGCCAATGACAAATACATCGGCCTGTGCCGCCGCCACTGGCGGGCCGGGGATCTGGGCCCGGACTTCAACGGAAAGGGTACGGGAGACTGATGATCTGTAATCTCTGCCCCCGCCGCTGCGGTGTGGAGCGAACGCCGGACAAGGCGGGGGGCGTGTGCGCCATGCCCGCGTGGCCAGTGGCGGCACGGGCCATGCTGCACCAGTGGGAGGAGCCGTGTCTCGTGGGGGAACATGGCGCGGGCGCCGTGTTTTTCTCTGGGTGCAATCTCCGGTGCAAATTTTGTCAGAACGGCGTGATCTCTCAGGAAGGCTACGGCAAGCCCATCACCCCCCGGCGGCTCCGGGAGATTTTTGAGGAACTGGTGGAGCAGGGCGCGGCCTGCTTGGATTTAGTGACGCCCAGTCACTTCACGGACGCGGTGCTGGAGGCCTTGGGCGAGGAGCGCTGGCCGGTGCCGGTGGTTTGGAACTGCGGCGGGTATGAATCCGTGGAGACCCTGAAACGCTTGGAGAACCGGGTACAGGTGTACCTGCCGGACCTGAAATATGCCCTGACGGAGCCGGCCAAAGCGTATTCCGGTGCAGCGGATTACCCAGAGACGGCGAAAGCGGCCATTTTAGAGATGTTCCGCCAGACCGGGCCGTACAGAATGGAAAACGGCCAGCTGAGAAGCGGCGTTCTCATCCGGCATCTGGTGCTGCCGGGAGAATTGGAAAACACGAAGGCCGTCATCGACTGGGTGGCGGAGACCTTCCGCCCCGGCGAAGTGCTGTTTTCCCTCATGAGCCAGTACACGCCCCAGCCGGGGGCCGAGGGCAAGCTGGCCCGGAGGGTGACAAAGGCGGAATACCGGGCGGCGGAACGGTACATGGCAGATTGCGGCATTGCCGACGGCTTCACTCAGGAGCGCACCTCCGCCAAGGAGGAGTATACCCCGGATTTCCATTTGCAGGGGATTTGAGAAGATAGGACGGACGGACCAAAATTTAGGGGGCCATAATATGAAAGTAAAAAAGCTGATCATTGTCCTTGCGCCACTAGGGATTCTGTTCGTTGTAATATGTGCGGTAGTATCTTTGACAAGACCATATTTTCCACCAAGACCAAAGAATACAACTCTGGAATTTTGGATATGTGACGATGTGTCATCCGTTGACTGGAACGGACATGATGAAATAACCGGCTGGATGGGTGCGCGGGAGTTTTTGGGAAAAGATTACCACATGAGCACGCAGGGGGGGAAACCCAATGTGCGGGTGTCCTATCTTCTGACCGCTTGGCCGGACTATGCCGATGATGGACAATATGTTACAACAATAGAAATAACCGACCCGGCTGTATTTGTATATGGACTAACAGTAGAATCGGAGCCTACAGAATTTGAGCGGGTGATGATGTCTATGGGATATAAAGTCGAATTGGCAGATAATAGCATTCAAAGAGCCGTTAGGGATGGGTTTACCTTTTCCATTTGTCGTGGCGATACTCCGAAGCTTGTTATTTCCGCAGAGGTAAGTAACCGCGAAGAGATTTGCTTTTGACTGAAAACGTCCAGCTTGCTGGATTCCACATAAAGAGCGCCCCTGTATGACGCAGCCATACAGGGGCGTTTTTATACACTTTTCAGATACCCAGCAGGAAAGAGGCGAAGCGGAAGTAGATCAGCAGGGAGAGGGCATCCACGATGGTGGTGATGAAGGGAGAGGCCATCACCGCCGGGTCAAAGCCGATCTTTTTAGCCAGCAGCGGCAGCATACAGCCTACGATCTTGGCGGCGAACACGGTGCACACCAGCGTCAGGCAGATGACGGCGGCTACGGTGACGGTAATGGGATTGTGGAATACCATCCGGTCCAGCAGCATCAGCTTGGCGAAGTTGGCGCCGGCCAGAACGGTGCCGCACAGCAGCGCCACCCGGCACTCCTTCCAGACCACCTGGATCAGGTCGGAAAATTCGATCTCGCCCAGAGACAGGCCGCGGATCACTGTGACGCTGGCCTGAGAGCCGCAGTTGCCGCCGGTGTCCATCAGCATGGGGATATAGGCGGTGAGGATGGTGAAGGCGCTGAGGGCGTCCTCAAAGCTGGAGATGATCTGGCCGGTAAAGGTGGCGGAGACCATCAATAGCAGCAGCCACGGAATACGGGATTTGAAGGTGTCAAAGGCACTGGTGCGGAGGTAGGGCTTGTCCGTCGGCAGCATAGCCGCCATCTTTTCCATATCCTCCGTGGTCTCTTCCTGCAAAACGTCAATGGCGTCATCGACGGTGACAATACCCACCAGGCGGTTTTCCGTGTCCACCACGGGGAGGGCCAGAAAGTCATACTTGCCTAAAGCGCGGGCGGTCTCCTCCTGGTCATCCAGGGTCTGGACGCAGATGTAGTTCCGCTCCATGATGTCCCCGATGATGTCATCCTCCTCCGCCAGCAGCAGAGTACGGATGGAGAGGACGCCGATGAGGTGCCGCCAGTCATCAATGACGTAGCAGACGTTGATGGTCTCCTTGTCCGGTCCGGTCCGGCGGATGCGCTTCAGGGCGTCCTCCACCGTCATGGTCTCCTTCAGATCCACAAATTCCGTGGTCATAATGGAGCCGGTGGAATCCTCCGGATATTTCAGAATTTCGTTGATGCTTTTGCGCATATCCGGGTCGGAGTGCTTCAGAATCCGCTTGACCACGTTGGCGGGCATTTCCTCCACGATGTCAACGGTATCGTCCAGATACAGCTCGTCCAGCACTTCCTTCAGCTCCGTGTTGGAAAAGCCGCGGATCAGCAGCTCCTGCTGGTCACTTTCCAGCTCTACGAACACCTCTGCCGCCTGCTCCTTAGGCAGCAGACGGAACAGCAGGGGCAGGGTCTTTTCATCGTCCAGATCGTCCGCCAGAATAGCGATGTCCGCAGGCTCCAGCGGCAATAGGAGGTCCCGCAGTTCTGTATATCGTTTTCGGTTCACCAGATCCTCAATTTTTTCGACCAGTTCCCCACGGCTTTCCATTTCAAACATAGCGTGACCTCCTTTCCGGGCCTTCCGCCCGGTATTTCTGCATGGCGCGGAGTAAAATAAAAGACCTCGCCGCGTCCCATTCCGGTGCGGTGAAGTCCTGCTTCCAGGAGCGTCTCAGAGGACAGCATCCCTACCGTTCAAGCTTTAGCTTCACAGGGCGGTGAAATCGCGTTAGATGATACCTTGTTGTTCGATATCGCCTGTTCAAACCCTCTCATGATGTCTCCATCACTCTGCGGCAGCGATCCATATCCCTGTGGTAGCCTTACCTACCGGAACTCTATGCGGTTGTCATTTGATAACACATTTATAGTATGCCAAAAAACAGGCGCTGTCAACCCGGACGGACGAAAAAATTTCACAGAACCAGGAGAGCGGCCATCTGGCCGGTCTCCCGGATTCAGTTCAGACTGTTTTCGCTCTGCTGAAACAGCTTTCGTACCCGTTCCGCCGTGGCGGGGTGGTGTGTCAGCGCCGGGTCCTCTGCCAGCAGCCCGTCGGCGGCGGACTGAGCCTCCGCCAGCAGCCGGGTGTCGCAGCCGAGATCTGCCACCCGCAATCCCGGCAGACCATGCTGCCGGAGACCGAAGAAGTCACCGGGGCCCCGGAGCCGGAGGTCCTCCTCGGCGATCTTGAAGCCGTCGGCGGTTTTCGTCATGGCCTTCAGCCGCTGGCGGGTCTCGTCATTTTTATTGTCGGACACCAGTACACAGTAGGACTGGTGCTGCCCCCGGCCCACCCGTCCCCGAAGCTGATGGAGCTGGCTGAGGCCGAAGCGCTCCGCGTTCTCCACCACCATCAGATTGGCGTTGGGCACGTCCACACCCACCTCGATCACGGTGGTGGACACCAGAATGTCTGTTTCCCCGGCGGCGAAGGCGGACATGACGGCATCCTTCTCCCTGGCCTTCATCTTGCCGTGGACGAAAGCCACCTTCAAGTCGGGGAAAATCTCCGTTTGCAGCTTTTGGGCGTATTCCGTCACGGCCTTCCGCTCGTCGGGCAGCTCGTCATTCTCGCTGACCATGGGGCAGACGATGTACACCTGCCGCCCGGCCTCCACCTGCTTGCGGATAAAGGCGTACAGCCGGGGGTGATAGGCGGAGGTAACGGCATAGGTTTCAATAGGCTTCCGTCCCGGTGGAAGCTGGTCGATGACGGACACATCCAGATCGCCGTACAGAATCAGGGCCAGCGTCCGGGGGATGGGCGTGGCGGACATGACTAAGGTGTGGGGGTGCTCTCCCTTTTCTGCCAGCGCCGTCCGCTGGGCCACGCCAAAGCGGTGCTGTTCATCCGTCACCACCAACCCCAGGTCAGCGTAGGCCACGCTGCCGGAGATCAGGGCGTGGGTGCCGATGGCGAAGTCGATCTCGCCGGTGGCCAACTGGGCGGTGACGGAGCGTTTCGTTTTGACGGTGGTGGAGCCGGTGAGCAGGGCGCAGCGGATATTCAGCCGTTCCAGCAGCGGGGCAAGGCCCCGGTAGTGCTGCTCTGCCAGCAGCTCCGTGGGGGCCATCAACGCCGCCTGACGGCCGTTTTTGATGCAGAAATACACGCAGGCGGCGGCCACCATCGTTTTGCCGGAGCCGACATCCCCCTGACAGAGACGGTTCATGGGCTTGCCGCTTTGCATATCGGCAATGGCTTCCTCTACACAGCGGCGCTGGGCGTCGGTGAGGGTAAAGGGGAGGGCGTTGTAAAACGGGGCCATATCCACCGGCTGAAACGGTTCCACGGAGACGGTCTCCCGCCGGGAGCGCAGCAGCTTCAATCCAATGGCGAAGAAAAATAGCTCCTCGAAAGCCAGCCGCCTCCGGGCAATGTCCAGCGCCTCCGGGGCCTCCGGGAAGTGGATGTTCTCGTAGGCATAATTCACCCGGCACAGCTGATGCGCCTGACGGACGCCGTCCGGCAGGCAGTCCGGCAGAATATCGGCGCAGCTGTCCAAACCCTGCCGGATGGCCCGGGACAACAGCAGCTGGCTGATCCCGGCGGTGAGGGGATAGATGGGCACGATGCGGCCGGTGTGCTCCCGCCGTCCCTCTGGCTCTACAATGGGACTTGCCATACTTTTCCGCAGGAGGCTTCCCTCCGCCCTGCCGTAAAAGGTGTAGGTCTCGCCTACCCGCAGTTGATTTTTCAGCCAGGACTGGTTGAAAAAGGTCACATCCAACGCGCCGGTGTCGTCCACGGCCCGGACCTTCACCAGATCCATGCCCTTGCGGATGTGGGACAGCTTTGGCTCCGAGGCGATCATGGCGGAGACGCAGGCCGGTTCGCCGGGGATGAGCTGGCTGATGGGCTTTATTTCCCGGCGGTCCTCATAGCGCCGGGGGAACCAGTTGATGAGGTCGCCCAGCGTGGCGATGCCCAGCTTGCCCAGAGATTTTGCCTTGGCCTCGCCAATGCCCTTGATGTACCGCACATTGGTGTTCAGATCCGCCATGCGCCCGCCTCCTTTCCGCAGTTTTCATAAGGCTATTATAAACGGCGGCGGCGGTTTTGAAAAGAGGGCAGAGAAAAGAACAGGGCTCCGCCGAGAAAACGGCGGAGCCTTGGCTTACAACAGCGCGGTATTCACATAGTCCACAAAGCGGTAGGTCAGGTCATTTTCCGTGACGGCCTCGCCGATCCGCTCAATTTTCCAATTAGGGAGGGCGTCCAGATCGGGGAAAAAGGTGTCGGCATCCGATACGGTGCTGTCCACCCGGGTGACGGAGGCCCGCCGGCAGCGGCCCAGCAGCGCGGCGTAAATGCTGCCGCCACCGATGAGCCAGACGTTTTCTTCATCTCCGGCCAGCGCCAGCGCATCCTCCGGCGTGGAGACAGTCTCGCAGCCCTCCCGGTGAAAGTCCGGGGACCGGGTGATAACGATATTCCGCCGCTTGGGCAACGGTCTGCCGCCGGGGAAGGAATCCAGGGTCTTGCGGCCCATGATGACGGTGCCGCCGGTAGTCAGCGTGCGGAAGTGCTTCATGTCCCCCGGCAAGGAGAACAGCAGATCACCGCTCCGGCCAATGGCCCACTGTTTATCTGTGACAACGATGGCGTTCATGGCACGGCTCCTTAAATGGCAATGGGGATTTTGTCCTCGAAGGGGGCGGGGGTGTAGCCCTCCATCGTAAAGCTGTTCCGGGTGAAGGCATAGAAATCCATTACGGAGGGGTCTATGGCGAACTTCGGTGCGGGGGCGGGGGTCTGGGTCAGCATTTTCTCCACGATGGGCACATGGCGGTCGTAAATATGGGCGTCGGCGATGACGTGGACCAACTCGCCGGGCACAAGGCCGCTGACCTGAGCCATCATGTACACCAGCACGGCGTACTGCACCACGTTCCAGTTGTTGGCGGCCAGCATATCCTGGCTCCGCTGGTTCAAAATGGCGTTGAGCACGTTGCCGGAGACGTTGAAGGTCATGGAATAAGCGCAGGGGTACAGGTGCATCTCAGAGAGGTCGGCAAAGTTGTAGATATTGGTCAAGATCCGGCGGCTGGCGGGGTTATGCTTCAAATCGTAGAGCACCCGGTCCACCTGGTCCATGTCTCCCTCGGGATAGTGGTGCTTGACGGCCAGCTGATAGCCGTAAGCCTTGCCGATGGAGCCGGTTTCATCCGCCCACTGGTCCCAGATCCGGGCGTTGAGGTCATGGACGTTGTTGGACTTTTTCTGCCAGATCCACAGCAGCTCGTCCACAGCTGTTTTCCAGTAGGTCCGGCGGAGGGTCAGAATAGGAAACTCCTTTTGCAGATCGTAGCGGTTGACGATGCCGAATTTTTTGATGGTGTGGGCGGGCGTGCCGTCCTCCCAGTGGGGACGGACGTTCTGATCGGTGTCCCAGACGCCGTGGTCCAGGATCTCCTGAATGTTTTGCATAAAGACCTGATCGGCGTAGCTCATGACACATTCCTCCCCAATTCTCATTAACTCTACACAGTATAGCAAAGAATGAAGGGGAAAACAAGATGCTCCCACAGAGAATGTTGTATAGAAAAAATCGGAAAATCAATCACAGCTTTCCTGCTGAAATAACGTCTATTCCTTGAAAAACAGCAAAAAGTGCTGTAAAATAGGATCATAAACGAAAGAGGTGATAGTATGCTGGATCGCAGCGAGGTGGGCAAGCGGGGGTATCTGGACCGGGACTTCCGCCTGGTGCATCTGAAGGATTCTCTGGCCCAGAAAATCGACTACCATTACCATGAATTTGATAAGCTGGTGATCTTCCTCGGCGGAAAGGTGACCTACGTGGTGGAGGGCGTCACCTATTTCCTCAAACCGTGGGACATCGTGCTGATCCAGCATAACCTGATCCACCGGCCCATCATCCACGCCGAGGAACCTTACGAGCGGGCGGTGCTGTGGCTGGGGCGGGACTGGATCGCCCAGCGCAGCGATCCCGGCGAGCCGCTGGACGCCTGTCTGGACAAGAGCCGGGAGCAGGGGTTCCACCTTCTGCGGACCGGGGAGGAGGGGCGTCTTGGCTACGCCCGGTCCATCCAGCAGTTAGAGGAGGCCCTGCGGTCCGAGGAGTTTGGCGCCCACCGCATGGCGGACACCTTGTGCCAACAGATTTTGATTCAGGTAAACCGGGACTTCCTCCGGGCCAATACCGCTCCGGCAGAGACGGACAGCTACCATCTGGACCCCAAAATGGAGGAGATCCTCCACTATATCGCCGCCAATCTGGAGGGAGACCTCTCCGTGGACGCGCTGGCGGCCCGTTTTTACATGAGCCGGTACTACCTAATGCACCGGTTCAAGGAGATCACCGGCTACACCGTCCACCAGTACACCGTGCAGAAACGGCTGCTGCGGGCAGGAGAGCTGATCCGGGAGGGCGTTCCGGTGATGAAGGCGGCAGAACAGGCGGGCTTTCCGGAGTATTCCACCTTCCTCCGGGCCTTTCAGAACACCTTCCATACCAGCCCGAAGAATTTTCGATAAGCGCGCCGTCTGTCTGCGTATACCGAAAGAGGATAATTGCCAACAAAATCAACGCCCCGCCATCCGGCGGGGCGTTGATCGTATATTGAATCGGAAGTTTAGGCCAGGAAGCCCTTCAGGATGCACTCCTCAGCTTCCTCGGGGGACAGACCCAGGGTCTCCAGCTTCAAAAGCTGGTCCCCGGCGATCTTGCCGATGGCGGCTTCGTGGATCAGCTGAGCCTCCGTGCTGTTGGCAACGATGGCGGGAATGGACTCAATGTGGGCATCATCCATGATGATGGAGTCACACTGCACATGGCCGAAGCAAGCGGCGTTGCCCACCATCTTGGGATAGAACACCTGACGGGAGGTGCCCTTGGCCACGGACCGGGAAATCACCCGGCCACGGGCACCGTCCCCATCCAGAGAGATCTCCATGTCGCTTTCTGCCACCTGATCACCGTGGGTCATGAGCCGCTCGGTGACCACGGCCTCAGCATCCTTGCCGCAGACGATCTTAGTCTCACGCTTGGTGGAGTCGATGCCCCGGATCTGGACGGTCTCCATCTGGATGGTGGCGCCCTCTTCCAGATAGACAACGGTCTGGGGGTTCATGATGCGGCCACCGGTGCCGTCGCCGTCACCGTAGTGCTTTTCCGTGTATTTCACATGGGAGTGCTTACCTACATAGAAGGTGTGGATACCGTCATGACGGCTGTCCTCTCCGCCGCAGTTGTGGATGCCGCAGCCGGCCACGATGTCCACATCGCAGTTTTCACCGATGTAGAAGTCATTATAAACCAACTCCTGAATACCGGGCTTGGTGATGATGACGGGAATGTGGCACTGTTCGCCCTTGGTCCCATCCTTGATGCGGATGTCAATGCCGGATTTGCCGTCGGTCTTGCCGGTGATCTGGATGTTCTCCGTGGACTGCCGGCCGTCGCAGCCGGTGTCCTTGCGAATGTTGAAGGCGCCTACCGGCTTGCCGATCAGGTCCGCGATTTTTTCCAGCAGCTCCCGATCTACCTGAGATTCCATCATAAGGCGTGTACCTCCTTGTTCAGTACCGGGCAGCCGCCCAGCGTGTCGGTCAGGATCCGGGGCAGGATCTCCTTCGGAGTGCCACGGTGGCGGAGGGTGCCGTCACCCACCACGATGACTTCATCCGCCAAGGAAATAATACGCTCCTGATGGGAAATGATGATCATGGTGGCGCTGCCCTGACTGTGGATCTGCTCGAAGGTCTCCGTCAGCCGGGCGAAGGACCACAGGTCGATGCCTGCCTCCGGCTCGTCGAAGATCATCAGGTCGGCGTTCCGGGCCAGAATGGAGGCGATCTCAATGCGCTTGACCTCGCCGCCAGAAAGGGACACATCCACTTCTCGGTCCAGATAGTCATTGGCGCAGAGACCCACCTTGGTGAGGTACTGGCAGCACTTGTCCTTGGAAAGCTTTTCGTCGCCGGAGGCGATGGTCAGCAGGTCGCGGACAGTGATGCCCTTGAAGCGGGGGGGCTGCTGGAAGCCGTAGCTGATGCCCAGCTTGGCCCGCTCCGTAATGGTCATGTGGGTGACGTCCTGTCCGTTCCAGAGAATCTGCCCCTCAGTGGGTGTCACCAGACCCATGATGATCTTGGCCAGCGTGGTCTTGCCGCCGCCGTTGGGACCGGTAAAGACCACCAGCTTGTGATCGTCCACGGTCAGGGAAATGTCCTTCAGGATGCCCAGAGTCTCATCGGCTTCCCGAACGGAATAGCTGATATGTTTTAATTCCAGCATGGAAGGTCCTCCTTTATGGGGAAAGGAAAAATTTCCTGTCTTTCTCATGTAGTATACCAAAAATACGGGGAAATATTGGTTGCAAAAGCAACAGAAAACGGTCGGAAGCGGCCGAAATCCGCATACTGTTATACCCTAACATATTTTACCCTACCTGTCAAAGGGTAAGGGGGGATTTTTCAGTAAAACCGGCACTTTTTTTCCGGGTCCGCATAGACTGGAGGGAAAAGGAGGGGGAGCCCATGGAACGAAATCTCCACGAGCCGGAGATCTACGATTTCCGGCAGCATGACCGGCTCTGGCAGCGGGTGGGCCCCGGGCTGGAGCCCTATCCGGAAACCACGGCGGAAGCAATGCCGCGAAGGGAGGAACTGCCGCCGGCGCAAGAGAGCCAGCTTCCCGGCGCGGAGCCGAACCCCTGCTGCATGGGCAGCGAGGCAATGGAGCTTCTGACGGTGCTGGAGGGATACATCGAGGAGGAACTGGAGGACCGGCGGCGCTATCTGGCGCTGTCCCGGCAGGCACCCTCGTGGGCGAGGCAGACCTTGCGGGACATGGCGGAGGAGGAGAACGGCCACGCCCGGCGGCTCATGGCGGCCCGGTATCTCATCACCGGCCAGCCCTACCGGCCCAATCTGGTGTGCGGCGTGTTCTGCCCGGGCCGTTGGGCGGAGGAACTGCGGCGAAGCTACCATGAGGAGGCGTGCAGCGGCCTGAACTATGCCCGGACGGCAGACGGCACCACGGATGTCTGCCTTGTCAAGCTACTCAATGAACTGAGCGAGGACGAATACCGCCATGCGGAGCGGCTCATGGCACTGCTGGAGCGGAGCCTTGGGCGGCAGGGCAACTGTTGAACAGGAATGGGAAAGCGCCCCGGAGCCGGGAAAACGGCTCCGGGGCATTGCTTTTGCCCGGCGGCTTGTGCTATACTATCCCATTAGAATTGATCAGGATCGGAGGACCTTGTATGTATGATGAATTGACGGCGGTGGACATTCAGAAAATGCAGGAGGAGATCAACTACCGGGTCCGGGAACTGCGTCCCCAGCTCATTGAGGAGGTCCAGACCGCCCGCGCCTTCGGGGATCTCAGCGAGAATTATGAATATAAATGCGCCAAGCAGGCGAAAAACCGCAATGACAGCCGCATCCGCTATCTGGAACGGATGATCCGCACCGCCAAGGTCATCGAGGTGAAGGAAACGGCAGATGCCGTGGGATTGTTCGACACCGTGACGGTCTATAACGAGATGATGAAGAAGGAAATGATAGTCCGCATTGTCACCACCCTGCGGCAGGACGCCTTAAAGGGACTCATCAGCAAGGAATCCCCTGTGGGACAGGCCCTCATGGGCCGCCGGACCGGGGAGCGGGTGGAGGTCGCCGTCAGTCCGGAGATGAAATATACTCTGGAGATCCGAAAGATCGAAAAGGGTTCGGATGACGAGAGCCTGGACATCAGCAGCTACTGAGCCGAGTCCGGGCCGACAGGATGCCGGATCGGAGGATTTCCGGCGGTTTTGCGGAAAAGCTATTGAAATACCGGCTTTCTTGCCGTAAAATAAGGAGAAAGATAGAATCAGAGACTGTCAATAAAGTGGTAAATTCTCCGGGACGGTAAGGTAGGGCAGCCGTTAGCGGCTCCGCCGCTTTACGGATGCCGCATACCCCTTGCGGGTGAAGGGTGTGCGCGGGACTGCGCCCGCAGGCGTGTTTCGGAGCGCAACCGCCGCAAGGCGGCTCTTAGCGCGGAGATAACCCAAGAAGGGATACACCGTCGGCTCAAGCCAATCAGCGGATACTGCATATCCGCTGATTGGGAGCCTTCCTCGAAACAGGCTCGCTTGATCCGCCACCGGCGGCGCTTCGCCTGTTTCCCTGTGCCATTAAAATCCTAAGTTTTCAGAACTTTTATAAAGTTCTGAAAACTTGCTCAGCGGGGAGAAAAGACTTTTTTGACACGCTGAGTTAGAATCTGATGAGGAGGATCTCACCATGCGCGTCATCACCGGCTCCGCCAGGGGCCGCCGTCTGAAGGAATTAGAGGGGATGGAGACACGGCCCACCACCGACCGGGTGAAGGAAGGGCTGTTCAACGTTCTGCAATTTGATATTGAGGGCCGTAAGGTCCTGGACCTGTTTGCCGGCACCGGCCAGCTGGGCATCGAGTGCCTCAGCCGGGGCGCGGCTTCCGCTGTGTTTGTGGACCGGCGACCGGATGCGGCAGCTTTGACCCGCGAAAACCTGAAGCTCTGCGATCTGACGGACCGGAGCCGGGTCGTGGCCGGGGATTCCATGGAATTTCTCAAGGCTGCCCGGGAAAAATATGACCTGATCTTTCTGGACCCGCCCTATGAGACGGAACTGCTGGAGACGGCCATCGCCCATATTGCCCGCCATGACCTGCTGAACGTTCACGGCATGATGATCGCGGAGCATCCGGTGGACAAGGCCCTGCCGGCCCTGTCCGCACCCTACCGCATGGGCCGGACCTACCGGTACGGCAAGATCGCCGTCACCATCTATCACCGGGACGGAGACGAGGGGGCGCAGGTATGAGGATCGCAGTCTGTTCCGGCAGCTTTGACCCCATCACGCTGGGACACATGGATATTATTCGCCGCACGGCGGCCTGCTTCGATCAGGTGTATGTCTGCGTCAGCCCCAATGCAGAAAAGCGGGGCCAGATGTTCACCCCGGAGCAAAAGCTGAAGCTGGTGGAGGCGGCGGTTTTAGAGCTGCCCAACGTAACGGCGGAGCTGTACGGTGGCCTGCTGGCCGATTTCGCCGCGGAGCGGAAGGCTACCGCCATTGTCCGGGGCATCCGGACCCAGAGCGATTTCGACACGGAATATCAGCAGGCCATGGTGAACCGGGGCCTGCATCCGGGGCTGGAAACGCTGCTGCTGCCTGCGGACCCGGCGTACATCTATTTGAGCTCCACCGTGGCAAGGGAAATGATCCATTATCATCAGCCCCTTGATAAGTACCTGCCCAAGGCGATCCTGCCCCTGATCCGGGACTGGACGGAACAACGATAAGGAGAATGCGTTATGGCTGAAAACGATGTAAACCGTTTAATTGATATGCTGTATGAACGGGTCGAGGACGCCAAGTCCCCCGCCCTGAAGCCCAACCTCAGCATGGTGGACCGGGACGAGGTGCTGGATCTGCTGGACGAGCTGCGGAACCAGCTTCCTGTGGAGCTGAAACGGGCTCAGGAACTGCTGGCCGCCCGGGAAAAATTTGTGGACGAGGCCAAGCGGGACGTGGAGCGGATGATGCGTCAGGCGGATCTGGAGGCCAAGAGCAAGATCTCTGACAGCGAGGTGCTCTATGCCGCCAAGGAGAAGGCCCGGAAGATCATCGCCGACGCGGAGGATCGCTCCCGCCAGCTCTGTCAGGTGGCAAATGAGTACGCAGAGGACGCTCTGGCCCGGACGGAGGAGGCTGTACAGGCCGCACTGACCGAGGTGAAGCAGTCCCGGTCCGCATTCCGGGCCGCTTCCGCCGCCAAGCTTCAGGAACAGCGGGAAAAGCTGGAGGCAGAAAGAAAGACTGCGGAAGAGACAGGAAATTGACGTGCTGTCCGCCGCAATGCAAGCGGACGAAACACATAGGAACAAGTATAGTCGGTGTGGAAAAGATGGTTGACCATAACGGAGACTGTCTGCCGTAAAAAAGGGGTTTTGCGGGAAAATTCGTTAAAAATGACGAAAAAGAACCTGCAACTTTTTCAAAAACTCTATATTTAGCGCAACTTGCGTTCTGAAAAAGAATGACAACACAAGATATTGTGTTGTCATTCTTTTTGATTTTACGTAAACCAATCGGCGACGATGGAACAATTGTTTGAAAACGGTGAATTATTCCTGACTTTTGGCAAAAAGTGGCCTGTTTTCAAGGGTTTGCGTCGGAAAAAAATACTTGCAATCCCCCTTGAAATCGCTTATACTCAGGGTGTGTGGTGGGGAAAAGTGGGGAAGATGTGGATAACAGTGCCACATTGGACCACGAAAACCCAAAAAGTAGGGAAGGAGGGCACCGCTATGGCCAGACTCATGGGCAAGTCCAATAACACCATTGACTCCAAGGGCCGGCTGGTGATTCCCTCCAATATGCGGGAGGCACTGGGAGACCGGTTTTACATCACCATCGGCGCCCAGCACTGCCTGACCATTTATCCCGAGGCCAAGTGGAACCAGATGTCCGAGGATATGGACGAGCTGCCCTACACCGAGGCCCGGGCGCTGACGCTGCTGTATGCCAACGCTGTGGAGTGCGAGCCTGACGGTCAGGGCCGCGTTCTGATCCCCGCCGCTTTGCGGAATTACGCAAACCTGAAAAAAACCGCCACAATCGTTGGCATGAACGCCTTTGCCGAGATCTGGGATTCCGCCACCTGGACGGAGCGGGAACGCCAGATGCTGGAAGAGGACGATATGGCCGCCGCCATGGACGCCTTGGCGCGGGCCCGTCGGAATCGGAGCTGAGCTATGGAATTTACCCACAAGCCCGTTTTGCTGGCCGAGTGCATCGAAGCGCTGCATATCCGGCCGGAGGGAATTTATGTAGACGGCACACTGGGCCGTGCGGGGCACTCAAGAGAGATCGCCCAAAGGCTCACCACCGGCCGGCTGGTGTGCATTGACCGGGACCAGGCCGCTATCGACGCGGCCCAGGAGCGGCTGGCCCCTTGGATGGACCGGGTGACGCTGGTCCACAGCAATTTCGACCGGGTCAGCGAGATCTTGGCGGAGCTGGATATTCCCGGCGTGGACGGTATGTTATTTGATCTGGGAGTATCCTCTCCTCAGCTGGATGACGCGTCCCGTGGATTTTCCTATATGCATGACGCACCGCTGGACATGCGGATGGACGCCACCGCCCCTCTCACCGCTTATGATGTGGTAAACACCTGGAGCTACGAGGAGCTGCGCCGCATTTTGTTTGAGTACGGCGAGGAGCGCTACGCCCCCGCCATTGCGAAAAGAATCGTACAGGCCCGGGAGACCGCGCCGGTCCAGACTACATTGGAACTGGCGGAGCTGATCCGCTCTGCCATGCCTGCCGCCGCGCTCCGGGAGAAACAGCACCCGGCCAAGCGGAGCTTTCAGGCCATCCGCATTGCCGTCAACGGCGAGCTGGACGCCCTGCCGCCCATGCTCAGCGGAGCCATCGACCACCTGAACCCCGGCGGCCGGCTGGCCGTCATCACCTTCCATTCTCTGGAGGACCGCATTGTGAAGCGGGCCTTTCAGGATGCCGCCAAGGGTTGCACCTGCCCGCCGGAATTTCCGGTGTGCGTGTGCGGGAAAAAGCCCAGAGTGCGGCTGGTGACCCGGAAGCCCATCGTTTCGGGAGCGGCGGAGCTGGAAGAAAACAGCCGGGCCCGCAGCGCCAAGCTGCGGGTGGTAGAAAAATGTGACCCATTTGATATTTGACTTTTAAAAAGGGACAAGCCCTTTATTGTGTGTTGATTTTGTGGAAGGGAGGGACTCTGCAATGGCGTCAGCGGCCAGAGAATACCGTTATGCGCATCGGGAATTCAGCACAAACGGGAGTCTGGCCCGGGATCTGGACTGGGCGGTCCGGGAACGGGAATTGGAACATGCCGGCGAGGTCCCTCGCCACGAGCGGACACAGGCGGCTCCGAAGGTTTATCATAAGGAACAGGTTTTGGTGCGGGAGCGTCAGGCGATCCCCGTGCTATCTGTGTTGGGGGTAACGGCTGTGGCCGTGGCCGCGGTGATGCTGCTGCTGAGCTATGTGCAGCTGACCACCTTGGCCGCCGACACCGTGGCTCTGAAAAGCGAACTGACGGTCTTGCAGGCGGAAAATGTCAGCCTGACGGCCCAGCACGAGCAGATGTTTGATATGGCCACCGTCAAGGAGGTGGCGGCTGCTGCCGGAATGGCCAAGCCCACCAGCAGCCAGATCACCTATCTGGATCTGGACAGCGAGGACAGCGCCGTGGTCTACCGGACGGAGACCCCCAGCGTTTTCAGCCGGATCTTAAGCTCCTTGCATCATGGAGTCTACGCCGTGGTGGAATATTTCGACTGAACCTGAAATAAGTATGTTGTGACACAGCGGGGAGTGAGAAGCCGGCGTCTTCTTACTCCCCTTCTTTGCTGAATTGCCCCTGAAAGGAGAACTCTATGGCATCCAATCCCCGGAGAAAAAGCGACGCGGCCCGGCGGGCCAATCAGGTCATCCGCAGCCGGACGGTGCTGGTCATGCTGCTGTTGGGCATCGTGACCTTTGCAGTGCTGTTCTGGAAGCTCTATGACATCCAGATCCGTCAGCACAGCGTATTGCAGGAAAAAGCCATCGAGCAGCAGACCCGCAGCGCGGTGGTCAACGCCTCCCGAGGCACCGTTTATGACCGAAACCTCAACACGCTGGCCATCTCCGCCACGGCGGAGGACATAAACATCTCTCCAATGCGGATTGCGGAGTTTGTGGAGAGCCAAAAGGAAAAGCAGGAGAAGGCCGCCAAGAAGGCGGCGGATAAGGGAGAGACTTACACAGCCCCTATTCTGCGGGATCAGGCCTACATCGCCAAGGGCCTCAGCCGCATTCTGGGCGTGGAACAGGAGACTCTGGAAACCCGGATGACCAAGACCAACTATGACTATTGGAACATCAAGAAGCGGGCGGATCAGACGGTTTCCGACGAAGTTCGCCGTTTCATCAACGGCGAGATCGACCCTGACGGCAATGAGGTGCCGGAATCGGATCGGGTAAAGCTTCAAGGCGTCTGGCTCCAGCCATCCTCTAAGCGGTACTACCTGTACGGGTCTCTGGCTTCCGGCGTTCTGGGCTTTGTAAACTCCGACGGCGTGGGCAGTGTGGGTCTGGAGGCCAAGTACGACGATACCCTTACCGGCACTGCCGGGTATACCATCAGTGCCCGAAACGCCGCCGGCACGGAACTGATGTACAACTACGAGCAGATCTTCGATGCGGAAAACGGGCACAGTCTGGTGCTGACGCTGGATGCCAACGTCCAGATGAGTCTGGAAAACGGTCTGGAGAGTATGCTGAAAAAATACGGCGCCAAAAACGGCGGCACCGGCATCGTTATGGATGTGAACTCCGGAGCTATCGTGGCTATGGCGTCCTATCCCAACTACGATCTGAATGACTACGGCACGATTTTTGACGATGCCCTGAAGACCAAGCTGGATACGGAGCTTGCCAAGATCGACGCAAAGCGCTCCACCTATGAATCGGAGGAGGCGTATGCCGAGGCCCGGTCTGCGGCCATCAACAGCGCTGTTCAGTCCCAGTGGCGCAACAAGTGCATCGACTCCACCTACGAGCCGGGTTCCACCTATAAGCCCATTACGCTGGCGGCGGCGCTGGAGGAAGGCAAGGTGACGAAAAACTCCACCTTCTACTGCTCCGGCTCCACCCGTGTGCAGGGCTGGAACAAGCCCATCTACTGCTCTAACCACAGCGGCCACGGCCAGCAGACCCTCATCGAGGCGGTGGGCCATTCCTGCAACCCTGCCTTTATCAGCATGGGCCTGTCCGTGGGAACGGAGACCTACTACAAGTATCTGAAATCCTTCGGTCTGATGGATAAGACCGGCATCGACATGATCGGTGAGGTGAAGGGCATTTTTCAGGATGAAAAGAGCTTCAACTCTCAGGTGGTGTCTCTGGCATCCTACTCCTTCGGCCAGACCTTCAACGTGACGCCCATCGAGTTGATCCGGGCTCAGGCGGCCTGCGTCAACGGCGGCTATCTCTATCAGCCCTACATTGTGGAGCAGGTGCTGGACGAGGACGGCAACGTTCTGTCCCAGCATGACTCTACTTCGGTGCGGCAGGTCATCAGCGAGGAGACCTCCGCCATTGTCCGGGAGGCGCTGGAATATGTGGTCTCCTCCGGCAGCGGCAAAAACGGCCGGGTGGCGGGCTACCGCATCGGCGGCAAGACCGGTACCGCCGATAAGACCGGCACCAAGACCAACGACAACCCAAAGGGCGACGTGGTGGTGTCCTTCATGTGCTTCGCCCCGGCGGACGATCCCAAGTACATCATGCTCCTGACTATGGATACCCCTCGCCGTGATACCGGCACCGCCGTGTACGGCGGTACCATGGTGGCTCCCGTGGCCGGTCAGATCATGGGCGAGATCCTGCCCGCACTGGGTATTGAACCGAATTACAGCGCTTCGGAGCTGGCGGGCGCCGATGCCGCCGTGCCCTATGTGGTGGGCAAGAGTGCAGCGGACGCGAAGGCAGCTTTGAAGGCGGCGGGCTTTGCCTGTACCACCGTGGGAAGTGGCGATACCGTGACGGACCAGACCCCGGCGGGCGGCGCCATCGTGCCCAACAATGCTTCTATCGTGCTCTATCTGGGCGTGGAGAAGCCCAATGCCCCCAGCACCGTCCCCAACGTGGTAGGTAAGACCCCGGCGGAGGCCAACAAGGCCCTGACCAACGCGGGCCTCATTATGAAGGTCACCGGCGCCACCAGCACCGGCGGCAGCACCGGCAGCGTCACCGCCATTTCCCAGAGCGCGGAGGCGGGGACGGAATTGGCTGCCGGCAGCGTGGTCACGGTGCGTTTCGGCGCGAAAACCACGGACTGACCGCCCCTTACCGCACTTTTTGCCAGGTTTATGACACCATTTTCGGTATGCTTTCCGGAAAAACCTGCTACAATAGCCAAGGAGTGCTTTGTATACAGCCGCCGACTGCCCTGCGAGGGAGGCGGTGGACTTTCGTGAAACAATACCGATCAAATGGAGGAAAACGATATGAAACTGCGGGAACTGCTCAACGGCGTCCCTGTCGCGTCCTGCGCGGTGGATCTGGAAATGGAAATCACCGGCGTCAGCTATGATTCCCGGGCCACCCAGCCCGGAGACCTGTTCGTAGCCATGACCGGCTACGCCACAGACGGCCACAAGTATATCGCCACGGCGCTGGAAAAGGGCGCGGCGGCGGTGTTGTGCCAGAATTTGCCGGAGGGGGATGGCCCTTATATCCGAACGGCGGATTCCCGCCGCGCGTTGGCGGTGATCGGGGCTAACTGGTTCGGCCATCCCGCCGAGGAGATGACCATGATCGCCGTCACCGGCACCTGCGGCAAGACCACCACCACCTATCTGCTGAAGGCCATTCTGGAGCAGGTCCGGGGGGCCAAGGTGGGCCTTATCGGTACCAATCAGAACATGATCGGGCAGGAGGTCATCCCTACGGACCGCACCACGCCGGAATCCTTTGAGGTCCAGCGGCTCTTCCGGGAGATGGCGGACGCCGGGTGCACCTATGCGGTGATGGAGACCTCCTCCCACGCCCTGTGTCTGGACCGGGTCTACGGCGTTCACTATGCGGTGGGCATCTTCACCAATCTGACCCAGGACCATCTGGATTTCCATGTAACGATGGAAAACTACTGCGATGCCAAGGCCATTTTGTTCCGGAACTGCGGCGTCGGCGTGGTGAACGGTGACGATCCGTGGACGCCCCGGCTGCTGAAGGATGCCACCTGTCAGGTGCGCACCTACGGCGTCAAGTCCGAGGCGGACCTCCGGGCGGAAAACGTGGTGCTGTCTGCTGACGGCATCGCCTTTGACGCGGTGACAAAAACCGAGCGGGTACCCATCCGGGTGAATATCCCCGGCGGCTTTATGGTGTATAATACGCTGGATGTGCAGGGGGCCGCACTGGCGCTGGGCATTTCCCTGAAGGACAGCGCTGCTGTTCTGGCCAAGGTCCCCCATGTGCAGGGCCGGGTGGAGGTAGTCCCCACCCCCGGCAAGGACTATACCATCCTCATTGACTACGCCCACACGCCGGACAGCATGGTGAACGTGCTGCAAACGGTGAAGGAATTTGCCAAGGGCCGCACCGTGGCGGTGTTCGGCTGCGGCGGCGACCGTGACAAGACCAAGCGCCCCCGCATGGGCAAGGCGGCGGCGGACTGGTCCGATTTTGCCGTTGTCACCACCGACAATCCCCGGACCGAAGAACCTGCGGCCATCATCCGGGATATTTTGCCGGGCTTTGACGGCAGCAACACCCCTTACGAAGTGGTGGAGGACCGGGTGGAGGCGATCCGCTGGGCCATGGACCACGCCCAGAAGGACGATGTGATCGTTCTGTGCGGCAAGGGCCACGAGACCTATCAGGAAGTGAACCACCAGAAGTTCCACATGGATGAGCGGGAGATCGTGGCGGAGCACCTGAACAGCGGACGCTGAGGTCCGGCAGACTTTAGGCATTCCCGTTTCATAAATACAGCCGCGCAGCGGCGAAAACACCGGCCGGATGTGTACCGGCCGGTCAGCAAGAGAAAGGCCCTGACGGGGAAAGCTGTCAGGACCGGGATAAGGAGAAAGCATGAGTATCTATGTGGCGTTACTGGCCGGCTGTGTGCTGACCATAATTCTGGGCAAATTCGTACTGGCGGAGCTGCGGAAGCTGAAGGCCGGACAGGAGATCCGGCAGGACGGCCCCACCTGGCACAATTCCAAGGCGGGCACCCCCACCATGGGCGGCATCGCCTTTATTCTGGGCAGCGGCATCGTGACCTTTGCCTGCGGCTGGCAGCAGATGCTGGCGGGGGACTTCGCCCATCTGTATGTGTACCTGTTCGCCCTGATCTTCGGGCTCATCGGCTTTGTGGATGACTACCGCAAGGTCCGCCAGCACCAGAACGAGGGCCTGACCGCCAAGCAAAAGTTTGCTTTGCAGCTTCTGGCGGCGGTGGTGTTCCTGTGCCTGATGCGGTATGAGGGCCTCCTGACCAACGATCTCTATATCCCCTTTGTCAACGTGACGCTGACAGTGAACTGGATCGTGTATCTGATCTTCGCCGCCTTCGTCATCGTGGGCTGCGTCAACTCCGTGAACCTCACCGATGGTATCGACGGTCTGGCCTCCAGCGTCACCGCTGTGGTCATGGCGTTCTTCATGGGAACCGCTATGATCTGGAAATTCACCACGCTGGGAATTTTCTCCTCCGCCCTGTGCGGCAGTCTGGTGGGCTTTTATGCCCTGTATAACCGCCATCCCGCCAAATGCTTCATGGGTGACACCGGCAGCCTGTTTTTAGGCGGCGCGGTGGCGGCGCTGGCCTTTGCCTTTGATATGCCGCTGGTGCTGATTCCGGTGGGGATCATCTACATTCTGGAAACTTTATCCGATATTATACAGGTTGGATACTTCAAGGCCACTCATGGCAAGCGGTTTTTCAAAATGGCCCCTCTGCATCACCATTTGGAGCGGTGCGGCTGGAGCGAGGTGAAGATCGTAACGGTCTTTGTGTCCATTACGGCAGTGTTCTGCCTGCTGGCGTATTACGGCATCCGGAGCCGCTATCTGTAAAGTAAAAACACTTGACTTGATTTGGAGAGAAAGGAGGGAGCACCCATGACCCAGACACGGCCCCGCCGCCGTCCCCTGACCCATCAGGAGAAGCTGGCCCTTCAGGAGCGCAAGCAGCGCCGCCGGGAAAAAATGGAAGAGAGCCGGGAACTGGCCAAAGGTCCCATCGACCTGACCTTCTGTCTGCTGGTCATGCTGCTGACGGCCATCGGTCTGGTGATCCTCCTGTCCGCCAGCTTTCCCTCCGCCTATTATGAGAAAGCGCCCTCCCGCCACAACCCGCTGTATTACTTTGAAAAGCAGGGCGTTTTCGCCGTGCTGGGTACGGCGGTGATGCTGCTGGTCAGTAAATTCAACTATCAGCGGCTTCGCGGCGCGGGCAGAGCCTTGATCTATGTGTCCGTGATCTTCCTGATCCTGGTCATCATCCCCCACAACCCCATCGCGGTGACGGCCAAGGGCGCGACCCGATGGCTGAAGATCGGTATTCAGTTTCAGCCCTCGGAGATCGCCAAGGTGGCAATCATTACCTACTTTGCCGACAGTATTTCCCGAAAAAAGGACAAAATGCGCAGCTTCCGCTACGGCGTGCTACCCTACGCCTTTATTCTGGTGGTAGTGGCAGGCCTGGTGGCCGTTGAGCCCCACCTCTCCGGCGCGATCCTGATTTTGGGCGCAGGGGCGGCCATGATGCTTGTGGGCGGCATCAACTGGATCTGGGTAGGTACTGCCGCTGGCGCGGCGGTTGGCATGGTGTATGTGGCTTTATTTGTCATCGGCTATAACAAATCCCGCGTTATATACTGGCTGGACCCTTGGGCAGATGCCGCGGATAAGGGCTATCAGCTTTCTCAGAGCCTCATTACCATCGGCTCCGGCGGCCTGTGGGGACTGGGTCTTGGCAAGAGCCGGCAGAAGTTCCTGTTTCTGCCGGAGGAGCACAACGATTTCATTTTCTCCATCGCCTGCGAGGAATTGGGGCTGGTGGGGGCCGGGATCATCATGCTGCTGTTTGCGGCGCTGATCCTTCGGGGCTACTGGATCGCCCTCCACACCCGTGACCGGTTCGGCACACTGTTAGTGGTGGGCTTTACCACGCAGCTGGCTGTGCAGGTGTTTTTGAACATCAGCGTGGTGACGGGGCTGCTCCCCACCACCGGCATCTCCCTGCCGTTTTTCAGCTACGGCGGCACCGCCCTGCTTATCCAGCTGGCGGAAATGGGTGTGATCCTGAGCGTATCCAGGCAAATGAAGCCAACAAAGGCAGGGTAAACACCTGCCTCAGCGTGTCGAAAAGTTTTTTCGCCCCGCTGACACATTTTCAGAACTGTTAGTTCTGAAAATATTGGATTTTAATGGCGCAGGACACCCTTCTTGGGTTTCCCGCGCACACCCTTCCTTACCGTTTTCTTGATAGCCTTAGGCAGGGTAAACACCTGCCTTTTTGGCCTGTTTTGACATCTTTTTGGAAAGGGGCGCTGCTGGTGGAAAAGCGCATTGACCGGGTGATCTTCACCTGCGGCGGCACGGCGGGCCATGTGAACCCGGCTATTGCCGTGGCGCAGCTGATGGCGGAGAAGAACCCGCAGATCAAAATACTGTTCGTGGGGGCGGAGCGTGGCTTGGAAAAGGACCTGATCCCCAAGGCGGGATACGAATTCCGTACCGTTCACATCTCCAGCTTTCACCGCTCCCTCAAGCCGGCGGAGATCAAGCACAATCTGGTGTCCCTCTACAATATGGTCCGCTCCCCGGCAGAGGCCCGGGCTATTTTGAAGGAGTTCCGGCCTGACGCGGTGATCGGCACCGGCGGCTACGCCAGCTATCCCACCGTGAAGGCCGCCGCCAAAATGGGCATCCCCACGGCGGTCCATGAGTCCAACGCCGTGCCGGGACTGACCACGGAGCTGCTGGAGCCTTACGCCGGGCGGATCATGGTAGGCTTTGAATCCTGCCGCCAGCACTACAAGCACCCGGAGAAGGTGGCCGTCACCGGCACCCCGGTCCGGGAGGACTTCTTCACCCTGACCAAGGAGGCGGCCAAGGAAAAGCTGGGCGTCAATGACGGACGGCCGCTGATCGTCTCCTTCTGGGGGTCTCTGGGCGCTTCCGGCATGAACGCCCAGATGGCGGATATGCTGGCTTTGGAGGCGGGGAAGGAGCCGTTCCATCATATCCACGGCGCGGGCAAGAGCGGATATGCTGCCGTGCTGAAGGCATTGGCGGAGAAGGGCGTGGATCTGAAGGACCACCCCTCCCTGCAGGTCCGGGAATACATCTATGACATGGCCCCGGTGATGCGGGCGGCGGATCTGGTGATCTGCCGGGCGGGGGCCTCCACCGTCAGCGAGCTGACGGCGCTGGGCGTGCCGGCCATCATGGTGCCATCCCCCTATGTGACCAACAACCACCAGGAGAAAAACGCCCGCGCGCTGGAGACCCACGGCGGCGTGGAGGTTTTACTGGAGCAGAATTCCTCCGGGCAGGCGCTGTTTCAGACGGCGGCAGGCATTTTGCATGATGATGTCCGGCGGGAAGCCATGGCGTCGGCCATGGCGGAATTGGGCATCCGGGATGCGGCCCAGCGAATTTACGAAACCGTTCAGGAGTTGCTGTAATTTACTGTTTCGGACTTTACACCGGCCCATCGCCGTGATAAAGTATCAAAGTAACCGAAAAATAGACGGCGAAAGCGCCCTGTATTCGAGAAAACGGCGGGCGTTTAGCCCTTTTGATAAAGCGGCGGCAGGAACCGAAGTTGCTCTCTCCCCATAGAATGGCCCGTGATACCATTTTCATCGGGAGGGACCAATAATATGAGCCGACTGCTGATCCGGGGCGGGAATCGCCTCCAAGGGGAAGTTACCATACAGGGAGCGAAAAACAGCGTGCTGCCCATTCTGGCAGCTACCATTCTCACCGGCGGAAGCGTGGTGCTGCGCCGCTGTCCCCGTCTGCGGGATGTGGAGGCGTCCATCCGTATCCTGCAAGCCTTGGGCTGCAAGGCCGGGTGGCGGGGGGATGTGTTGGAGGTGGACACCGCCGGAATGTCCGGCTGCGACGTTCCCGACGCGCTGATGCGGGAGATGCGGTCCTCCGTGATCTTTCTGGGGGCGATCCTGGCCCGGTGCGGGGAGGCAAGCCTCACCAGCCCCGGCGGCTGCGAATTAGGTCCCCGGCCCATCGACCTGCACCTCTCCGGCCTCCGGGCACTTGGGGCGGAGATCGACGATACCGGCGGCACCCTGCACTGCAAGGCGGCAAAGCTGACGGGGCGGGAGATCGTGCTGGGGTTCCCCTCTGTGGGGGCCACGGAAAATCTGATGCTGGCGGCCTGCGGCGCGGAGGGCGTCACGGTGCTTTCCAACGCCGCCAGAGAACCGGAAATTGAAGACCTGCAAGGCTTTTTGAATACCTGCGGCGCGGAGATCACCGGCGCGGGCACATCCACGGTGGTGATCCGGGGCGGACGGCCCCTCCACGGCGGTACTTACACCATTCTGCCGGACCGCATCGCGGCGGCTACCTACCTCTGCGGGGCGGCCTCCGCCGGGGGCGAGGTCTTTCTCCGGGACGCACGGGAGGAGCACCTCTCCGCTGTGACGGCGGTGCTCCGGGAGGCGGGGTGCGACGTGACCGGCGGCAGCGCCGGGATCGTGTGCCGCCGTACCGGACGATTGACGGCGCCCCGGCCCATCCGCACGGCTCCCTATCCCGGTTTTCCCACCGACGCGCAGGCCATTTTGATGGCGGCGCTGCTGCGGTGCCGGGGGGCGGCGGTATTCGAGGAAAACCTGTTCAGCAGCCGCTACCGCCATGTGGATGAGCTGGCCCGCATGGGAGCAGACATCCGGGTTTCCGGACGGACGGCGGTGGTGCTGGGCGTGGAGCGGCTCCACGGAGCCGCCGTGCGGTGTACGGACCTGCGTGGCGGCGCGGCACTGTGCGCAGCGGCTCTGGCAGCGGAGGGAGAGACCGCCATTTCGGACATTACCCATATCGACCGGGGCTATCAGAGCATCGAGGATGATCTGGCGGCGCTGGGCGCGGATATACGGCGGGTGGAGGAGACGGCCTCCCCCTGAGAGACAGACTGTAAAGGAGAACCACCATGGCAAGACGGAGAGGATCGGCGCGGCGGCGCAGAAGGGGAGGCAGCGGCTTCCTCTATAAGCTGCTGTCCGTATTCCTGATCTGCGGCTGTCTGGTGGCGGCCATCACCCTGTTTTTCCGGGTGGATACGGTGGTCATCACCGGGGAGAAGCGCTATACGGAGGCGGAGATCCGTCAGGCCAGCGGCGTGGAGGACGGTGACAACCTCTTTTTGCTGAACAAGTATCAGGTGATTCGGAACATCGCCGAGGCCCTGCCATATATCGAGATCGAAAACACCCGTATTCAGCGGAAGCTGCCGGACACCCTGCTGATCCAGGTGCAGGAGTGCGGCGATCCTCTGGCCTGGACGCAGGACGGGACAGTGTGGCTGATGAGTCCTGCCGGAAAGATCGTGGAGCAGACGGATACCGCCGCGGGATACCCCACCGTTGACGGCTGTGAGCTGCTGTCCCCCTCCGTAGGAACCCAGATCGCTGTGGATACGGCCTATGAGACCCGGCGGGAAAGCCTGCTGGAATTGCTGGCTGTGCTGGATGAAACGGGGGATCTGGCAAAGGTGGATGCCATCCATCTGGGAGAGGCGTCCTATATTTCTATGGACTATATGGACCGCTTTACGGTGAAAATGCCCTATCAGGCGGACTTTTCCTATAAGCTGCGGGTGCTGGAACTGGCCATCAACAGTGACAAGATCCAGGATAATATGACAGGCACCTTTGATATGCGGCAGGAGGACGGCCAGGTCATATTTGATCAGGATACCAGAAAATAAGAGGAAGCCGGGAGGGAGACGCCGAAAAAAATCGGAAACAAATCTCCGGCAACCCTTGACCTCACCGGGAAAATAGCATACAATAGATAATCATATCCCACTATGCTTGGGACACTATAACTTGTGATTTACAGGGCGGCTTGCCGCCCTTTCGTACAAAAGACAGCAGGAGGCACCGCTATGGCATTTGGATTGGAAACCGGCCCCGAGTCCGTGGTCAACATCAAGGTCATCGGCGTTGGCGGCGGCGGCAACAACGTGGTCAACCGCATGGTCCGCTCCGGCACCAAGGGTGTGGAGTTCGTGGCCGTGAATACAGATAAGCAGGCACTGAATGTTTCCAGTGCTACATACAAGATCCAGATCGGCGAAAAGCTGACCCACGGTCAGGGCGCCGGCTCCGACCCCGAGGTGGGCCGCAAGTCCGCTGAGGAGAGCCGAAACCAGATCGCCAAGGCGCTGGAGGACACCGATATGGTGTTCATCACCGCCGGCATGGGCGGCGGCACCGGCACTGGCGGCGCACCCATTGTGGCGGAGATCGCCAAGGAGATGGATATTCTCACCGTGGCCGTGGTCACCAAGCCCTTTGGCTTTGAGGGCCGCCGCCGGATGCAGCAGGCGGAGAGCGGCATTGCCGAGCTGAAGGATAAGGTGGACTCTCTGGTCATCATCCCCAACGAGCGGCTGAAACACGCCACGGATCAGAAGATCACCTTTGCCAACGCCTTTGAGATCGCCGACGATGTGCTGCGTCAGGCAGTGCAATCCATTTCCGACCTGATCCGCGACACCGGCTTCATCAATCTGGACTTTGCCGATGTGACGGCCATTATGAAGAACGCAGGTATGGCTCACATGGGCGTGGGCCGGGCTGCCGGCAAGGGCAAGGCCGAGGAAGCCGCCCGTATGGCCATTTCCAGCCCCCTGCTGGAGACCTCTATCGAGGGGGCCAAGGGCGTCCTTATCAACGTCACCGGCTCTATGGACATCGGCCTGGAGGAAGTGGAGCAGGCCGCCTCTCTGGTGCAGCAGGCCGTCCATCCCGACGCCCTCACCATCTTCGGCGCCACCTTCGACGAAACTATGGACGACGAGATCCGTGTCACCGTCATCGCCACCGGCTTTGATAAGAACCCGGCTGACGATCTGCCTAAGATCGGCACATTTGCAAAGCCTCCCGTTCAGTTGGAGGGTCAGGAGAAGGATGAGCAGCCCAAGGCACCCTTTGCACCCATTGAGCCCATTGCTCCGGCAGAGGAAAAGCCCGCTGAACCGGAGGAAGACCCCTTCGATGACATTTTCAAAATTTTCAATCGCCGGGATTGAGTGGAATTTTTAAATTGAAGCTTCTACCAGCAGACGCAGGAATTTCCTGCGTCTGCTTTTTTGCGCTTATGCTTAAAGCGTCATCGTGATCCGGCTGGCGCTGCTGCCGCTTTTTGTCGGGATTTGCTTTTGCCGCGTCGGGAAGGATAAGTCTGTCCGTGAAGCGGAACGGCGCGACATGGATGAAAAAACAGGCAGACCGCCGCAAACGGAAGAAAAACACAATACAAAACGTAGAATTTCACAAAAAAAATACGGTATGTATGTGAATTTTGCGGCCTGCCAAAGGAGTGATGACTTGTTGTATGAAGAGATCCCCAAAGGACCCCTGCGGCATGGGGCGGCACTGGTGCTGGCCCTGCTGCTGTGTACCACGGCGGCTCTGGCCGCGGAGCCTGTCCAACGCAGTCTGATCCCGGTGGGACACACCGTAGGGGTGAAGCTGTTTGCCCGGGGCGTGGTGGTGGTAAAGCTGCCGGAGGGCGGTACTCCGGCCCGGACCTGCGGCCTGAAAACCGGCGACGTGATCGTGGAGTGCGGCGGCGAGGCCGTGACCTCCACGGAGCAGTTCCAATCCCTGCTGCAAAAAAACGGAACGGACGCCACGGCATTGGAGATCAAGCGGCAGGGCAGCCCGCTGACCCTCTCTGTGGAGCCGGAACGGAATGAACAGGGCATCTGCTGCATCGGCGCGTGGATCCGGGACAGCATGGCGGGCATCGGCACCGTGACCTATTACGATCCCGCGACCGGCGCTTTCGGCGCGCTGGGACACGGGATCACCGACGGCGATACCATGGCTCTGATGCCCTTCGGCAGCGGCTCCATCCTGCCCTCCACCGTGAAGGCGGTGAAGAAGGGGAGCAGCGGCAGCGCCGGGGAGCTGCGGGGCAATTTTGACCTGTCCGGCGACCTTGGCCCCCTGTGCGCCAACACCGACTGCGGCATTTTCGGCACACTTCCGGCGGACTGCACCCTTGCGGCGGGCGAGGCTCTGCCGGTGGGCGATGCCGTGGAGGGACCGGCAACGATCCGGGCCAATGTGTCCGGGGACGAGGTGCGGGAGTATGCCGTTGAAATTTTGAAACGGCTCCCAAATGCCTCTGACGGCCGGGAAATGGTGATCTCCGTCACGGACCCGGACCTGATCGCCGCCACCGGCGGCATCGTGCAGGGGATGAGCGGCAGTCCCATTATTCAAAACGGAAAGCTGGTAGGGGCTGTGACCCATGTGCTGCTTTCCGACGCAACAAAAGGATATGGAATTTCCATGGAAACTATGCTGAACGCGGGAGAAAACGTGTAGAAAAAGTAAAATGACGAGGCGGGGAGAAATCGTTTCTCCCCGCCCTGTTCCTTTTTGGCATGGAGGCTCCCACAAACCAGAGGTCAAGCGTCCCGCTCAAAGACAAGATCCAAGTCCGTTATCTTTCCGTAATTGTTGATATTTGTGGGGATGTACCCGACATAACGATAGCCCTTTGCGGCGTATTCGTCGATAATGGCCCGGTGCGCCTCCGATCCTGCGCCCACAAACTTCCCAATGTGAATGTTGACGTACTCGTATGCTTTCACTGTTCACTCCTCCTTTGGTACGCATATCCGCACAGGCGGGTTTTCTCTAAAAGGTTTCTGTTTCCGCACGATTCACTGTGTCAGAGAGTTGTTTCGAGCGGAAATGTGCTGACTTATCCGTCGATGGAGCGGCTTAAAAACGGGACAGCTTATCGTTCAGCTTCGTGTAGATCCGCTCCCGGAACCACGGCTCGCTGGAGGCGGCCATAGCGTCCGCCGGGGAGAACCAGCCCACCCGGCTGTTCTCGTCGGGCTTGGGACGGATGGCGGCGGAGGGGTCCGCCTCTAAGAGGTAGGTGACGTTGAGATGGAGGTGGGAGGAAACGTACCGGCCGTGCTTTTCGTGGCCGTCCACCGTCAGAATTTCCAAAGAATACAGATCCTCCGACACGGGGCGGACCTCCGTGAGACCGCTTTCCTCCCGGACCTCCCGCAGCGCCACGGCCAGCAGATCCCGGTCTCCGTCGGCGTGGCCGCCCAGCCAGGCCCAGGAGTCATAGAGCCTGTGATAGGCCATCAGGACCTGCTTCCGGTCCGGGCTGACCACCCAGGCGGAAGCGGTAAAATGGGCGGCGGTATTGGCTCTGGTGTACAGATCCTCGTGGCTGTCAAGACGGCGGAGCAGCTCTTCCCGGTCCCGTTCCTCCTGCTCGTTCCACGGGCGGTAGGCGATGAGCTGTTGACGCAGAAGCTCCATAATGATCCCTCCGAAAAAAGCGTACAGCGGGAGAGTATCCGCTGTCGGATACGGTAGTTGCAGTCGACGAAAATATTTTTATATCCGGAAAAAGCGACAAAATATTTCTTGGGCTTATCATACCATATTTTGTGGAAGAAGAAAAGAACTACCACAAAAAAAGAAGACAGGCTGGACAGATTTCACCATATTTTGCGAAAAATAAGAACAAAAGAACGCGGAAAGTGCTGGAAAATAGGCTGTCTCGTGAAAAATGTCGAACGATTGTTGGAAAATTTAGCTGTGATTCATTGAAAAAGTTAGGAGAACGTGCTATTTTAAATAAAACGCGACTTGAAACCGTTAAAACCGTCGCAAATTTGGGAAAAAGGGAGTGCATTATGGATCAACGTAAGACGGTATTGCTGGCAGACGCCGGCGAGGAATTTCGCACGCTGCTGTGGGAAGAAATGGAAAAGACAGGCGAGTTTTCTGTGGAGATCGCGCGGGATGGAAATGAGATTCTGAAGCGGGTAAAGGAACGAATGCCGGATCTTCTGGTTATGGATGTGATGCTGCCGGGCATGGACGGCATCAGCGTGCTGCGGCAACTGCAGAAGCAGGGAGACGCCCCTATGACCATTCTGGTCTCCGGCTTTGTCTCCGACCGGATGCTGGCGGAAGCATCAGAACTGGGGGCGGCGTATTTTCTGCCAAAGCCTTTTGAAACGGCCGCACTGCTGGATAAGATGCGGGGCTTGTTTCTCAAAGCGCCCCAGGAGAGCTTACCCAGTCTGAAAACCATGGTGACTTCCGTGATCCATGAGATCGGCGTCCCCGCTCATATCAAGGGCTATCAGTATCTGCGGGAGGCCATCATGATCACGGTGCGGGATATGGATGTCATCAACGCGGTGACGAAGGTTCTCTATCCTGAAGTGGCCAAGCGGTTCGCCACAACGCCTTCCCGGGTGGAGCGGGCCATCCGCCACGCCATCGAGGTAGCCTGGGACCGGGGCGATTTGGAGACCTTGCAAAAATATTTCGGATATACAGTTAGTGTTTCCAAAGGTAAACCTACCAATTCGGAGTTCATCGCCATGATTGCGGACCGGCTGACACTGGAGCAGAAAAACGGAAAAGCCTGGCAGGATTGACGTCTCCGGTTCCGATGTTTGCAGAAAATTGGAAATCGGGCTTGGCAGAGAGAAAAAATTGTGTTATTCTGTTTTCCAAACGAATAAGGAAAGAAGGAAACACAATATGACATATACATTCCAGCCCCGGGGCGTCTGCTCCCGGGCCATGTCGGTAGAGGTGGACGATCAGGGCGTGATCCGTGATCTCCAGGTGGTAGGCGGCTGCAACGGCAACCTCCAAGGTATTTCTGCGCTGGTGAAGGGCATGAAGGCAGAGGAGGCCATTGCCCGTCTGAAGGGCATCAACTGCGGCGGCAGAGGCACCTCCTGCCCCGACCAGTTTGCCCGCGGACTGGAAGCGGCCATGGCGCAGAAGTAAGCACCCATTTGTGACCGCATAGGAACCGGAACGGCTTTTGCCGTTCCGGTTTTTCTTTATTGCTGACGAGGGGAAGCACCTGCCGTCCACAGTCCGCATAGAATGGGCCAGCGAAACAGAATCGCGGACCGAACGCAACAGGGGATGATGAACGATGGCTTATTCCGACCGGGAGCTGCTGGCGCGGCTGATCCAATGCGAGGCGGGCGGGGAAGGGGATACGGGAATGAAGGCGGTGGCCGGCGTGGTGATGAACCGGGTCCACGCCCGGGGCGGGGAATACGCCCGGGTGGGCCGGGGCAGCATCCGCAACATCATTTTCCAGCCCTACCAGTTCGTGTGCGCCTCCGAAACGGAACGGGGCACCTACAACCCCCAGAATATTTTCAATATGCGGCCGGAGCAGATCCACTTCGACATTGCCGACTGGGCCATCGCGGGGAACCGCATTCCCGATGTGGCAGAGTCTCTGTGGTTTTACAATCCCTTCGGCCCTCAGTGCCGGAGCAGGTTCCCCTCCGAGGTGGGCTACTGGCAGACCCGCATTGGAGATCATTGCTTTTATAATCCAACGGATGCCTATTATAGAACTTGAGAGGTGTTTTTATGCAGCGTTTCAATACTTACCAGACAGCGCCGGTCCCGTCCGGCGGGAGCGACTGGCAGGCGGAGATCAATGGCGGCGGACAAACGGAGGCAAGGAGCGTCGGTGATGCGCGCTCCTGGCAGTCACCGGAGGGATCGGAGTACGTCACCCTGCCCGGTGGACAGATGATGCCCATGGGCAATATGCCGGGGATGCGGACAGATCTGCCAGAGAACGTGATCCAGAACCCCCTCAGCGTGGAGGAGGCCCACAACGGCTCCATCAAGGCCATGCTGGCCAGAAATGAGGGAAACTATGTAGTGGCTACGTTTCTGGTGGGGACGCAGGGAACGGTTTCCTGGGAGGGAATCCTCTATGATGTGGGCAACGACTTCATCACCATTTACCAGCCGGGGCGGGAGCGGTATATCGTGACGGATATTTACGCCTTGAAGTATATCGAATTTTACGATACCCGCCGCCGAGAGCAGTGCGAGGCTATGCTGAAGCAGAACGGCCTTTGGAACCAGAGGTAAAAGTTTACAGAAGGGGATTGCGGAGAAAAAAGCACTGTGATACAATCAAATACTGTCGATAAAGTGGTAAATTCTCCGCGACGGAAAGGAAGAGTGTGCGCGGGAAACCCAAGAGGGGGAAACGGGCGATGCGCTGCCAGTGGCGGAAAGAGCGAGCCCGTTTCGAGGAAGGCCCCCGGTTTTCGGGTGCAAAGCGCACGGAAACCGGCTGGGTCAACGGTGTATTCCTGCTCCACGCGGGGCGAAAAGACTTTTTCGACACGCTGCAATCAGCACGATCAAACAAATGAGGAGGAATCCCAATGGATTTTGAAAAGCTGTCCGCAGAGAGATACTCTCTCCGGAAATTTGATACCCGCCCTGTGGAGCAGGAGAAGCTGGATCTGATTCTGGAGGCAGGCCGCAACGCTCCCACCGCCCATAACAATCAGCCCCAGCGGATCTTCGTGTTCCGGAGCCCCGAGGCTCTGGAAAAGGCAGACGCCTGCATGGACTGCCACTTCCACGCCCCTGTGGTCATCGGTGTAGGGTATGACCCCAAGGAGTCCTGGCACCGGGAACATGACGGCAAGGATCACGGCGAGATCGACGCCGCCATTGCTGTGACCCAGATGATGCTGCAGGCGGCAGATCTGGGCCTTGGCACTACCTATGTGGGTATGTTCCGGCCGGTGGATCTGGTCAAGACCTTCCCGGAGATGGAGGGATTGAACATGATCGCCATGCTGCCTCTGGGGTATCCTGCGGAGGGCGCCCATCCCGCCAAGCTCCACGGACTGCGCAAGCCCATGGAGGAACTGGTGAAGTACCTGTAACCCCTAAGAAAACACCGAGGCTTTCAAGAAAGCCTCGGTGTTGAGTCTGTCAATAAAGTAGCAGATTCTCCGCAACGGTAAGGAAGGGTGTGCGCGGGAAACCCAAGAAGGGTGTCCTGCGCCATTGAAATCCTAAGTTTTCAGAACTTTTATAAAGTTCTGAAAACTTGTTCAGCGGGGAGAAAAAATTTTTTCGACACGCTGAAACACCGAGGCTTTTAAGAAAGCCTCGGTGTTCTTTTTTTGAGATGGAGAGAAATTTGATCAGCGGTGTCTGCGGCCCCGGTAGCCTCTGCTGTAACTGCGGGCATTGCGGCCGTAACGGCGACGGCGGCTGAGACCGGTCAGCCGGAAAATCACCAGCAGCACCAGCAGTACCGCCAGCACGATGGCCACGGTTTTCACGGCGGGCTTCTTGAAAAACAGCGTTACGTTATGGCGGAACACCATAAACTTGTCCGCAGTCACATCGCTGCTGGCAAGAAGATCCACGGAAGCATAGACGGTGTCGCCGTCCCGCAGTTCCATGGTGCCCAGCTTGTCTCCGGCGGTGATGGGGGCTTCCACGGCCTCCGGCAGGGAGATGACCCGATCCAGCTCCGCTGGGTCCAGATCCCGGGGGAACAGGGACTCCACATTGTTGGCGGGATGCACCGTTACATAGTCGGTTTTGGACAGGCTCACCGGAACCTCCTGAATGATCTCCTTGTCCTCTAAAATGGTGCGGTAGGCGAAATTCTTGAAGCCGTAGTCAAAGAGGTGGGAGGTTTCGGAAAAGTTCAGCAGGTTGCCTACGCCGTTTTCCTCGATCCGCTCCGCACCCATGACCACGCTGACAAAGTGCAGTTCCCCTTCCTGGGCGGAGGAGATGAGGCAGTGCCCAGCATCGCTGGTGGAGCCGGTCTTGATGCCGTGAGCCCGCTTATCCCGGTAGCCGATGACACGCCAGGTGGACAGCAGATGGTTGGTGGTGTACAGCGTCCGCTCCTTGCTGAGATTGGTGGCGGGGATGACGGCCTTGGCGCTGTCGCAGATCTCCATGAATTCCGGATACTGCATGGCGGCCTTGGTGATAAGGTAGAGATCCCAGGCGGAGGTGTAGTGATCCGGGTCATGCAGTCCGCTGGGGTTGACGAAGTGGGTGTTCTCACAGCCAAGGGCTTTGGCCTTGGTGTTCATGGTGTCCACAAAGGTGGCGATGGAGCCGGCGTCCCACTCCGCCAGAATGTTGCAGGCCTCGTTGGCGGAGACGATGAGCATACATTGCAGAAGCTGCTTGACCGTCATGACCTCCCCGGCCTTGATCCCGGCACTGCTGCCGTCCGCATGGTAATAGGTGTCGCTGAAAGCGCTTTCAGAGGCGGTGACCTCCTGATTCAGCAGTGTTTCGTTGCCGCTGACCTTCTCCAAAATCAGCAGAGCCGTCATAACCTTGGTCAGGCTGGCAGGATAGTTTTTCTCATGGATGTTTTTGGCATAGGCCACGGCGTCGGTGTTCACGTCCGCCAACAGCGCAGCCTTGGCCTGAATGTCCGGGACCTCCAGCGCTCCGGCAGCGGGGGTGAGAAACAGCCCGGTAAGGCAGGTGCAAAGTAAAAAAACCGAGATAAAGCGTTTGAATTTCATATCTTTCTCCTGAAGAATATGGTATACTGGTAGAGACAGAAATCGTCAATGACCGTATTCGTTGTGATTCGACATTTTTAGTATATCAGATTCGTCAAAGGAGTTCAACCATGGGAGCGAAGTTAAAAGCTGTCAGAACGGAACTGATCCTTCTGGGCCTGACGGCGGTGTTTCTGGGCGGACTGCTGACGGTCTCTTACCGGGACCGGACCACCGCGGAAGTGGCGGTGACGGCGGAGCACACCCTGCCGCCGGAGGAGGTCGAGGTCACGCTAGTGGATCTGAATACCGCCGAAGCGGAGGAGCTTGCCACTTTGCCGGGGATCGGCGAGGGGCTGGCGAAGCGGATCGTTGACTACCGGACGGAGCATGGACCCTTTGAAGGCCCGGAGGGGCTGATGGAGGTCTCCGGCATCGGCGAGAAGAAGTTAGAGGAGCTGCGGGATTACATCACCGTGAGCAATGGCGCATAAAAGGAGCGGAAACTTGAAAATTTTAGTGGTGGATGACGAAAAGACCCTGGTAAAGGGTATGAAATTCAACCTGGAAAATGAGGGCTACGAGGTGGAGTGTGCCTACGACGGCGCGGCGGCGCTGGAGCTGGCCCGGGAGGGACGGTTCGACCTCATCATTCTGGATGTGATGATGCCGGAGATGGACGGGCTGGAAGCCTGTATGAAGATCCGGGAGTTTTCCAACGTGCCCATCATCATGCTGACGGCCAAGAGCGAGGACGCAGACAAGCTCATGGGTTTTGAGTGCGGCGCGGATGACTATCTCACCAAGCCCTTCAACATTCTGGAGCTGAAGGCCCGTGTCCGGGCACTGCTGCGGCGGGCCGCCGGGGTCCAGCGGAGTCAGGGAAGTCTGCTGACCGTAGGCAAGCTCACCCTGAATACCGAGGAACGGGTGGCTATTCGGGACGGGGAACCGGTGGAGCTCACCGCCAAGGAATATGACCTGATCGAGCTGCTGATGCGGAACCCCCGGCGGGTGTACAGCCGGGAGAACCTGATGAATGTGGTGTGGGGCTACACCTACGCCGGAGATTACCGCACGGTGGATGTGCATATCCGCCGCCTGCGGGAAAAGCTGGAGGAAAACCCGGCGGAGCCGGATCATATCCTGACCAAGTGGGGAGTGGGCTACTATTTCAAAGGATAAGGCTTCCAAGAGCAGGCACATGGCCCTTTGGGGCAGCCTGCAAGTCAAATTCGGACTGAGCTACATCGCCGTCATCGCGGCGGTGCTGCTTTTGCTGAACACCTATCCGCTGCTGGTCAGCGAGGATCTGGTGTTCCGCTCCAAGGAGACGAATATGACCGGCAGCGTGTCGGTGGTGGTGTATTCTCTGGCAGGTCTGAACCGGCTGAATCAGGAAAACGTGGCGGCTGCCATGGCGGTGGTGGAGGAGACGGGACTCAGCCGTGTTCTGGTGACGGACAGCGCCGGGTTGGTGCTCTACGATACCCGGGAGACCGGCAGCGCCGTTGGAAAGTACACCTTCTATTCCGAGATCGTGCAGGCATTGGAGGGATATGACGCCTTTTCCTGCTCCTACCGGGACGGGGCCTTCCGCAGCCGCACGGCCTCTCCGGTGCTGTATCAGAACCGGATCATCGGCGCGGTGTACGCCTACGAATATGACACAGAGCAGGCGGCGCTGTTAGAGGGACTGCAAAGCAACCTCCTGAAGCTGTCCGCCGGTATCGCGGCGGCGGTGGTGCTGCTGAGCATCCTGCTCTCCCGGATGCTGACCCGGAAGATTAGCACCCTGCTGACGGCCATCCGCAAGGTCCGGGCCGGTGCCTACGAGCACCGGACCAACATCTCCGGCCGGGACGAGATCGCCCAGATCGGAGAGGAATTCAACAGCCTGACGGATCGGCTTCAGACCACGGAGACCTTGCGCCGCCGGTTTGTGTCTGATGCCAGCCATGAGCTGAAAACGCCGCTGGCTGCCATCCGGCTGCTGACGGATTCCATTTTGCAGACAGACCAGATGGATATGGAGACAGTCCGGGATTTTGTGACGGACATCGGCAGCGAGGCGGAGCGGCTCAGCCGCATCACCGAGGACCTGCTGCGCCTGACCCGGCTGGACAGCGACCTTCTGGACGCACCGGAGACGGTGGAGGTGGCTCCGGTGCTGGAACAGGTCATGCGGATGATGAGCCTGCTGGCCCAGAAGAAGGGCACGGAGCTGACCTACCGCATGGAGGAAAACTGCCGGGTGTCGGCCACCAAGGGGGAAGTCCATCAGGTGATCTACAACCTGACGGATAACGCCGTGAAATACAGCGGCAAAAACGGTAAGGTCCGGGTGGAACTGCGACATGAGGACCATGACGTGGTGCTGACGGTGGCGGATAACGGCCCCGGCATCCCGGAGGAGGATCTGCCAAAGGTGTTCGAGCGGTTTTACCGGGTGGACAAGGCTCGTTCCCGTGCCGCAGGCGGCACTGGTCTGGGACTTTCCATCGTTCAGGATACGGTGAAAAAACGGGGTGGTATGGTTTCTGCTGCCAACCGGCCCAATGGCGGTGCGGTATTCACCGTTCGCTGGCCTGAGGCGGAAGGAGGCGATCACTCATGAAAAAACGCTGGATCGCCATTGCGCTACTGGCCGTGCTGCTGATGGGGATCGGCGGTGCCATCGGGAAAGTCGGCGTCCGCCAGGAGAGCGACGGCAGCGCCTATGCGTTGTATTTTGTGGAGCGGGATCTGCGTTCCGCCGATGGCGGAGACGCCCTCCGGTCCGAGGAACGGACATTAGAGGACAGCGGCCTCTCTACGGAGGAACTGGCGGCAGCGCTGGTGACGGAGCTGTTGAAGGGTCCGGCAGACCCCACGTTGAAAAGCCCGTTCCCAAAGGGAACAGCCCTGCTTTCCGCAGAGCAGAAGGGAACGGAGCTGCGGGTGGATCTCTCTGCGGCTTACAGCACCCTTTCCGGCGTGGGACTGTCTCTGGCGGACTATGCCATTACCCTGACGCTGACGCAGCTGCCGGACGTGGCCCGTGTGCGGATCACCGTGGCGGGCCGGGAGCTGGACTACCGCAGCCGGCAGGTGTTTTTGGCCCGTGACATTCTGACCGTCCCAAAGGAGGACGTGGTGGGCACTGTGGACGCTTCCCTGTACTTTGTGAACGGCGATGGCGCGCTGACGGCGGAAGCCAGAACACTGAACCTCTACGAGGGCGATACGCAGGTTTCCGCCGTGGTGCGGGCACTGGAAAACGGTCCGGAGACCAAGGGCCTGTCCACCGTGCTGCCGGAGGGGTTCAAGGTCCGGAAGGTGTGGCTGGAAGAGGAGATCTGCTATGTGAGCCTGTCCTCGGCGTTGCTGGAGGGCCAGCCGGAGCCGGAGACCCTGTCTCAGGCGGTTCTGGCGCTGGAGCAGTCCTTACTGTCGCTGGAGAGTGTGGAGGAAGTGCGGTTCCTGGTGGACGGCGAACTGGCAGACACCTACGGTCCTATTGACCTGCCGTAAAGAAGAACGAAAAAAGGGCCGTCCGGAAATATGCCGGACAGCCCTTTTCTCAATCATTGAATTTGTCGATGGTAACGGTATCGCAGAACTCTGTTTTCAAGGCTTGCAGCTTGGCGAAGGTCTCCGTCCCGCAGTGGCGCTGCTGGTCCTCCGGGGTTTGCCAGGTTTCCACCAACAGAAGCGCGTCAGGGTCCTGAGCGTCCAAAAAGTAGTCGTATTTCAGGTTGCCGGTTTCGTGAATGGAGCAGGCCCGGACGCCTAAATCGGAAATGGCCTTGAAGAATTCCTCCCGCTTGCCGGGTTTGCAGTGATAGGTGACATTCCATGTGAGCATAGTGGTTCCTCCGTTAAATCAATTTTTCCATGTCCGCCGGAGTTGGGGCGGTGAAATACAGGTGAGTGCCGGTGACCGGGTGGGTCAAGGCCAGCGCGTAGGCGTGGAGAGCGGGGCGGGAGATCAGGTCCGGGTCCTCCGTGCCGTAGAGCCAGTCTCCGGCCAGCGGACAGCCGATGTGGGCCATGTGGACCCGGAGCTGGTGGGTGCGGCCCGTTTCGGGCCGTAGCTTTACGAAGGAGAGGCCATCCCGCTGGGATAAGACCTCGTAATGGCTGACGGCCCGCTGCCCGTCGGAGCGGACCATGCGGCGGACGGCAGAGGTCTCATCCCGGCCGATGGGGGCGTCGATGATGCCGGTGGGCGGCTCCGGGCAGCCCACGCACACCGCCCGGTATTCCCGGGAAAAGCCATCCGTGTGGAGGGTGCGCCGCAGGCGGTCATGGATATAGCCGCTTTTGGCCACGGCCATGAGGCCGGTGGTGCCCTTATCCAGCCGGTTTACCACATGAAAGATAAAGTCCGGCCCCCGCTGATAGGCCAGCGCCCCCGCCACGGTGGGGGTGTCCGGCAGAAAATTGGAGGCGTGGGCCGTCATGCCGGCGGGCTTGTTGAGGATCAGCAGGTGTTCATCCTCATAGACGATGGGAAGGGGCCAGTTTCCCGGCGAGGGAAGGAGCTTAGGCGGGCGCAGATCGTCAGACCGCACCGCTACCACATCCCCGGTATGGACCGGGTCCACCGTCCGGGCGTGGATGCCATTGACCCGGATGCCGTTTTCCGCACGGGTGAGCCGGGCTACGGCGTGGGTGGAGAAGTGGAGCTTCGCCTTCAAAATGTGCCGAACGCAGACGCCGTCCTCCTCCGGCGTCACGGTGTAGGTGATAACCTCCATCAGCTTTTCGCCAGATAGGTCCTGAGGCTGCCCAGCGATGCCGCGGCGTCGCCGGTTCCCAGATCATACACCGCTTGCAGCTTGTCGCTGCGGCGCTCCAGCCGCCCGATCTCAATGGGTTGGCTGGGGTGCAGTACCCACGCCTTTCCCTGCTGTTCCCAGTTCAATAGCTCCCGAAGGGCATTGTTATAGACGTTGTGGCGGTTTTTGAGCTGCTCTGCCAGCGCCGGGTAATGCTTGTACCACAGGTCGATGGGCTTGGGGTTCATGGGCTTCTTTACATAGCTTTTGTCACGGGTGAGGATCACCACCACCCGGTCAAAGCCCAGCTTTTCGGCGGCTCTGAAGGGAATGGAGTCCGCAACGCCGCCGTCCAGATACAGCTTGCCGCCGATCTTCACCGGCTGGGACACGAAGGGCATGGAGGCGGAGGCCCGGATCACGTCCATCTGGGCCATGGCGTGTTCCAGACGGATATATTCCGGCTGGCCGGTCTCCACATTCGTCACCACCGCCCAGAAGGGGACGCCGGAGGCGTCGAAGGTGTCATCGTCAAAGGGGTCCAGCTCTCGGGGGACCTTTTCATAGGCGTATTCCGTGTCTACGATGTTGCCGGTTTTCAGCAGGGGGATCAGCCCCATGTAATGATGGTCGGCGTTGAAGCGCTTGTTGTAGCGGATCACCCGTCCCGGCTGCCGGGAGAGGTAATTCACACCGAAGGCGGCCCCGGCGGACACGCCGATGATGCCGTCGAACTGGATTCCGGCGTTGTAGAAAACGTCTAAGGCCCCAGCGGTATACATTCCCCGCATGGCTCCACCTTCCAAAACAAGACAGGTTTTCATAGCTTAGCCTCCTATCGACACTTGCCGGTTTCAAAAAATTAGTATATAGTATATCACGGAAAAAACAAAACGGCAATCTCGGATTGTCGGAAAAGGAGAACCGCTATGCTTTTATCCGCGGAGCATCTGTCCATCAACTTTGGCAGCCGCCAGCTGTTGGAGGATGTGAATTTTTATCTGAACGAGGGGGACAAGGTAGGCGTCATCGGTATCAACGGCACCGGCAAGTCCACCTTTTTGAAGGTTCTGGCCGGGAAATTAGAGGCTGACGCCGGAACAATCTCCCGAAATCCCAACGTGCAGGTAAGCCTGCTGGAGCAGAATCCCCCCATGGAGGATGACGCCACCGTTCTGGAGCAGGTATTCCTGCATTTCCCCAAGGAATTCCGGGAGCTGAACGAGTACGAGGCAAAAACCATGCTCAACAAGCTGGGCCTGCCGGACTATGAGCAGAAGGTGGGGACCCTCTCCGGCGGACAGCGGAAGCGGGTGGCGCTGGCGGCGGCGCTGATCCACCCGGCGGATGTGCTGGTGCTGGACGAACCCACCAACCATCTGGACGCGGAGATGACTGCCTGGCTGGAGGACTGGCTTCGCCGTTTCAAGGGCGGACTGGTGATGGTGACCCATGACCGCTATTTTCTGGAGCGGGTGGTGAACCACATCACGGAGCTGAGCCGGGGCAAGCTGTATCATTACGAGGCTAACTATTCCAAATATCTGGAGCTGAAGGCACAGAGGGCGGAAATGGCGGAGGCCAGTGAGCGGAAGCGGCAGTCCATCCTGCGGACGGAGCGGGAGTGGATCATGCGTGGCTGCCGGGCCCGGACCACCAAAAGCCGGGACCGTATCGAGCGATATGAGGCCCTGAAAAATCAGGAGGCCCCGGAGACGGACGATACCATGCAGCTGGCGGCGGCGTCCAGCCGTCTGGGTAAAAAGCTGATCGAACTGCACGATGTCAGCAAGACCTACGAGAGCCGCACGGTTATTCGCGACTTCTCCTACAATCTGCTGCGGAATGACCGCATCGGCATCGTGGGGCACAACGGCGCCGGAAAATCCACGCTGCTGCGGCTGTTTGCGGGGGAACTGTCCCCGGACAGCGGCACGGTGGACATCGGCACCACTGTGAAGATCGGCCACTTTTCTCAGGAGGGTCGGGAGCTGGATCTGAACCAGCGTGTCTACGATTTTATCCATGACATCGGCGACGAGGTCCGCACCGACGAGGGTACCTTCACCGCCAAGGCCATGATGGAGCGGTTCCTGTTCCCCAGCGATTTGCAGTCAGTCCCCATCGGACGGCTCAGCGGCGGAGAACGGCGGCGGCTGTACCTGCTGTCCATTCTGATGGAAGCCCCCAACGTCCTGCTGCTGGACGAGCCGACCAACGATCTGGACGTGATGACCCTCTCCATTCTGGAGGACTATCTGCAGGGTTTCCCGGGTCCCATCCTCATCGTGTCCCATGACCGATTCCTACTGGATAAGCTGGCGGAGCAGGTCTTTGAGGTGCGGGACGGCGAGGTGCTGCGTTACAGCGGCAACTGGTCCGACTGGAAGGCCAAGCGGAAAGAGGAAGAAGCGCCCGCCAAGGCGGAAAAGCCCAAGGCGGCTCAGGAGCGGCCCCGGGAGCGGAAATTGAAATTCTCTTTCAAGGAGCAGCGGGAGTTCGAGACCATCGACGAGGACCTGGCGGCTCTGGAGCAGCAGATCCGGGAGTGCGAGGAAGCCCAGGGGGCCTGCGGCAGCGATTATGTGAAGCTTCAGGAATTGCAGGCTAAACAGGCGGAGCTGGAAGCCGCTCTGGAGGAAAAAACAGAGCGGTGGATGTACCTCACGGAGCTGAAGGAAAAAATCGACGCACAGTGAGTTTGCGTTAGAATGGATTCAATCAAAAGAAAAAGGAGCGGCAAAGGGCATCCCGCATAAGAACAACAAAGATATACTGTTCGGACCGCATTGAGAAGCTGCCTGCACTAATATTTAGGGCAGGCAGCTTCTTTGGCATATATCCGGTTGTCGTACTCCGCAGTCAGCTCCTGTATCGTAAAGGGACAAGTGCAGTATATTGACGAGATACTTGTTAAACCATTCCTCTGTCCAGTAACTTCCACAGTTATAGTTGTAATAGCAGAGCACCCCTATTTCATTTTGGCAATTCACCCGTTTCCGGAACGTAGCAATGACCTTATATGCCTCGTTCTTTCGAACAGCAGATCAAGGTATACAATGAACGATTTGAGCGAAGCACAAAAACATTTATGGAGACACTTGCCGATATTTAAGAGAGCTGTATTCAACCAACATCAAGTCAGGCCAATGATAGAACGTTAAAAAATAAGTATTATGATATCACATCTCAGCCTATCATCAATCATGAAATTGACTGATGGATATAGGGATCCAAAGGTCAGAAAGTCAAAAATGACTTGTGAAAAATCAGAGAAAGGCCGAAAGATGTCCCATATTGAACTGCATGATATCGTGTGTGGTCCCGTCAAGATTTGGACCTGTTGACAAAGTGGCGCGCAGATCCTTTCTGTGGTAAAATAGTTATAGGAGGGATGCAGCATGATGGGACACCAAAGCAGACAAATGGCAATGCTTTTCGTAGATATAGAGTCACTGATTCCAGAAACCCATCTGCTGCGGAGATCGAGCGGATGGTATCCTTTGATTTCATCTATGATCTTCTGGCACCATATTATCCGGCAACAGGCCGTCCATCTGTCGACCCTGTCAGTATGTTCAAAATGCTCTTGATCGGATACCTGTATGGCATCAAATCAGAGCGGCGGTTGGTGGAGGAAGTTCAGCTCAACATCGCCTACCGATGGTTTTGTGGATTTGAACTGGATGACACGATCCCAAATCACTCCACATTCAGCAAGACCAGAACACGAAAATGGCAGCAGAGCAGCCTTTTTCAGAAAGCCTTTTATGAAATAGTCAAGCAATGCATAGACAGCGGGCTGATTGACGGAGAAGCCATGGCTGCGGATGGAAGCTATATTCCGGCCAACGTATCAAGAGAAAGCTGGATCAATGTAGAAACAGAAGTTGAACAGAGTATGCAAAGCTATCTCGATTCTTTGGATGAAGAGCTTTCCAATCAGCCGGGTTTCAAAAAGCCGCCAACAAAAATTGTAAGGAAGTGCCGTACCACCAGCCAAACAGATCCAGACAGCGGTTATATCAATCACGGCAGCAAACGCGGCATCGGGTATCTGATGGAAGCAACTGTGGATTGCAAACACGGCATCTTAACAGGCGTTGATGTGTATTCTGCCAATGAGAAGGAAAGCGTCCTGATCTTGCGGCATTTGGAACGGCAAATCAATCTTGGCATCCCAATGAGCCGGCTTGCTCTGGATCGCGGATACGAAACTGGTGCTGTTCACCGGGGGCTGGAGCTTCTGGGCATTATCGGATATATCCCCGCAATTCAATTCTCCAATCCACCTGAGAAATATGGATTCTCCTACGATCCACAGCTGGACGCATTCATCTGTCCGGAAGGAGTTCCTCTTACGTACCACAGGCTAAATTGCAGCAAATCGACGGGCAAATATCTGCGTTGCTGCCAGGTCGAGGGCGATGTCTGTATGCACTGTCCAAAACGGCTGGGCTGTTTTGACAAGGCTGGAATTCGGCGCAGAGTGCTGGCCAGCAGCTGCTATCCGGCATTTTTCAGAGGGCATCAGCGCGTGGGAACTCCTGAATACCTGTCCATGATGCGGCTTCACAAAATCTGGGCCGAGGGCAGTTTCTCCGTCTTGAAACGGGAACACTGTATTTCAAGGATTCGAGAAAGGGGCATTCTCGCGGCTACGGAAGAATGCCTCCTTGCCGCCATGGCCCTAAATCTTAAGCGGATGGCAAAATGCCACCTTTCGCTATCTCACAATTTATTATTCTGCTGGAACCACTGTGGGTTTCAGCAGTTTTTTGCTTTTGTCAACAGGTCCAGATTTATGCGCAAATTTATTTGCAGGTTCCAGCTGAATGAAGTCAGCCGGCAATAGAGGCGTCGTCCAGAGCCGCCTCCAAATGCTTCATGTCCATGTACTTCTTGTTGCCCCACTGGGTGCCGGCCACATGGCGAAGCCGGGCGCCGACCAGCATCAGGGCAGAATTGCCGTCTGGGAAACTGCTATCCGGATTTTTTCAGAGGACATCAAGCAAGGGGTGGGAACGCCTGAATACCCGTCCATGCTGCGGCTTCGCAGGATCTGGACTGTGGGCAGTTTCTCCGCCTTGAAACGGGAACACTGCATTTCAAATATTAGAAAAAGGGGCATTCTTGCAGTGATGGAAGAATGCCCCTTTGCTATCATGGCTCTACATCTTAAACAGATGAGAAATGCCATTTTTTCTATCTCTAAATTTGCAACAGCCCATCAAAAGGGGTGTACCATTCGTTGAAATACCGCGACGCATAATGGCAAAAAATCATGGCTATGCCAAATACAGAACGCATATATCTTGTAAACAGGCATTATAAACAGAAGGAGTCTGTCATTCAAAAGTCGATCCGCTCTGCACAGCTATGGAAAAGTGCTGCTACGGTCAGTTGTTTGCAGTCAGTGCACTATACAGAGGATTTTTCTCGCCATCTGCCACAAGCTGAGAGAGCATCATATCCAAATGCTGAAACGCCACAGTTTTCAAATCATAGCTGCCATTTTTCAGCGCCCAGTCAATGGTGAGTCCGCGCGAAAAAATAAGCAGAGAGTTTGCGATAAAGTCCACAGGAAACTGTGCTTTCAGCTCACCGCTTGCAATACCGTTTTGCAGGATGTTCAGCAGCGTTCTATACATCACACGCTCCTGAGAGTAAAAAAAGGTATTGCCGTTATCGATTTGCTTGAACTGTCCGGAATACTGGCGCACGATAAACTGCACGCCCTTTTCCGACACATAATCATACTTTAAAGAAAATAGCTGATACAGCTGGTCGATGCTGGCGCCGCTGAGCGGTTTTTCCCGAATCGATTTAGAGATAAACTCATCGTATGCGATGTACTGTTCCTGAAAGACCGCATCCAGCGATGTGAAATAGTGGTAAAATGTACCGACGGAAATATTGGCCGCCTTGCATACATCTGTAATTTTCAGCGCCGCAAACCCTTTTTTGGTTCCCAGCTCCATGGTTTTCTTAAATATTTTCTGCCGTGTCCGCAGTGCTTGCTTTTTTCTGGAGGTCAGCTCCTGATTCTGCTTACCGGCCTGATCATTTTTTTCCAATATAGACACCCTCACAATTCCGTGCAGAGTTTTTATTGAATATATTCATATTACCTGTTATCGCACATAATTGCAACAAAAGTTTCTATGAAAAAATTCGATTCATGTTAAATTTTTCCACCAGATAAGATCTATAGGAAAAACTCTGAACAAGCTTGACATGATTTCAAAGCAATGCAGCACATGATTGGTCGCTGCTGCGATTCGATATAATAGATGCGGATCGCTGGGGAAGCCTGTTGCCTGCAGTCAAACACGCGGTCAAATACAACCCAGCCATTTCCAATACGGGACACTGATCAGAAAAGCTGTTAGAGACAGCATCTCGTATACAAAGCAGGCTTTTATTGTTCCCCGATGAGAGATGGTATTCTGCATACAGTTGAACGCCGGAAGGAATACTAAATTCTGGTAAGGCGTGAACCAGCAGAGCATAGTTGCGTAAATAACAAAGCCGATGCCCAGCGGACAGATTCCTACTGCCTGAAAAACCGGCAGCAATACTGTCATTGTCAGGGTAATGGTTGCCATCAGGGAGATCAGCAGCAGCCTTAGCAGCATAACGCTCACCGCCACTACAAGGATCAGAAGCCAGGTATTGTCCACTATGCTGAATATCGGCAGCAGCAGTTCCTGAAGCCACTTATTGATGCCAACCTGTTTCAATAGGATTCCGATGTTTAGTGCGCCGCCCAAAAATACAATCAGCGGCCACGGCACAGATGTAGATAGCTCATTGGGCTCCAACACCCCCAGAAGGAAGCAAGCCAGCGCACCGCAGAGAGAAACTGTTGTGGCATCGATGTGCAGAATATTCTCGAAGATCCATAGTAGCAGGCAGACCCCAAGAATCACGCCGATCTTCTTTTCATCCTTAGAAGGCTTGCCCATCTCATCCAGCTTCTGCCGAATATATGCCCCTGAGATTTGCCGTTTCTCACTGGGGCGGCAGGCCGTGAGGATGAATAGAAGCATTCCGCCTGCTACGATCACCAGCCACGGTAGCATGCACGCCAGCCAGTAGAGGAATGTTGCGCGCTGCTGAAGCTCCTGCGGCAAAATGGCCAGCATAGCATAGCCGTTGGTTCCTGCCGTTTTGAATGCCGGACAAAGGAAGCCGAACCCGATCACAGCGGCCAGAAACAGTCCGTATCGCCCGGAAGCCTCCGCCGGATATTCCATGGCATCCGCAACGCTGCAGGCCATGGTCGCTCCCAGGATCATCTTCGCTGTAGCGCTTGGGATCAGCGGCGAGCAGATCAGCCCCACCGTCAGCAACGCTAATACCTGGCCTAAAAAGGTGGGGGGGAAGTGCTGCATCAGCTTCAGTGCAATCCGCCGGATTAGTCCGGTACGATTTACTGCCGTCGTGATACAGAACACACCTACAAACAGCCAAACCGTGGAATTGGTGTAGGAGCTGAATGCACCGGATACATCTGTGATTTTCATTATGACCCACAGACATTGAAGCAGAAGCGCGACCATCCAGTCGCTGATGACCGCACCTGCCCACCAGCATATCGCAAGGAACACCGTACCCAGCACCATCATGGCACTGCGGCCGGTGCTGCCAACGCTTTCCGCTGCAGCCTGCAGTGCAGCCGGAGACGGCAGTACCACGCAGAACAGGATGCACAGTAATGCACCTAAGCATCCCATTATGGCCCTTTTTATAGAAATATGCCCTTTCACCAAAGCTGTCCCCCTTCGATGGAGTAAAAACAGGGCGGATCGCCGTGAGAATTCTCTGGCGATGCCGCCCCGTTCTGTTTTAGCTGCACCGATATACTGGCATCAGGTCATTACTCACACAACCATCCGCCATCCGCCGCAATCACAGCGCCGGTCACATAATTGGACGCATCAGATGCAAGGAAGATCACACTCCCGATCACATCCTCCACGCTGCCCAGCCGCCGCATGGGAATCTTGCGCACAATGCTGTTGTATACCTTTTCGTTTTCAAATTCCTTCTTGTTGATCTCTGTCACAATATAGCCGGGAACCAACGCATTGACGTTGATATTGTAGCGGGCCCATTCCATCGCCAATCCCTTGGTGACCTGAGCCAGACCACCCTTGGCCGCGAGATATGGCAGCACCAGCTTGCCGCCTACATAACCATAAACGGAGATGGTATTGATAATACGGCCATAATTCTGCCGGATCATCACCTTGCCAACAGCCTGTGCCACCATAAACGCACCGCGCAGATCCACATTCACCACGCGATCCCATTCTTCCATGGTCAGATCTTCTGCTTTTTTGGTGATTGCGGCGCCGGCGTTGTTCATCAGAATATCAATGCGGCCAAACTCCGCCATAGCCTTGTCCACCATGGCGTTGATAGCGCTCTGATCCGTTACATCCGTGGGAACCGCCAGTGCGCGGCGGCCCATGGCTCGGATTTCCTCTGCTGTGGACTCACATTCAGAAACCGTGCGGCCGACAACGACGATATCGGCGCCGGCATTGGCCAATCCGAGTGCCAGAGCATGACCAATATTTTTCGTTGCGCCAGTGACCAAGGCCACCTGCCCAGTCAGGTCAAAGGTAGGAAACTTCATATTTAATCCTCCATATGTACTTGATCAGATTGCATGATCCAGAGAGCTTTCCAGCATAGCAATATATTTCTCAAAGGTCAGCTCCTTCAGACCATTTCCAATAAAGATTCCCTGCGGGTCCAGCATGTGAATGATCTGCAGCTCCTTCTCAGTAGGTGCCTTCGTTTCCTTCAGATCATTAGATATCAGCAGCTCCCATGGAATCTCCTTTTTCACATCCTCCACCGTTACATTCGGGTGGATGCTGTCCAGCATCAGCTCCCGCGTTTCCGGATGGAACCGGAAGATGCATTTGTCCGTAATGACTGCCGCCGGACCGCCTCTTGGCAGGCCGGAGCGTTCCCGGCTGTCTCCGCCAGTAAGATAACCGGGAGAGGTGATGTAATCTACCCGTTCCAGAAAGCGCCGCCGCTGCAAAGGAATGGAAATGACAGTGCGGCCCGCACAGCTGGCGATATCGTTGGCGCCGCCGCTGCCGGGAAGCCGAGAGGCCGGGGCAAAATAATTGCCGTCCCCGAAAATCGCCGTACTGTTCAAGTTTCCGTAGCGATCGACCTGTGCGCCGCCCACCATGCCGACATCTACAAAGCCGTTCTGCTGATCGGCAAACAGCCGCCACAGCGGCATGACGGTCATGGCATTCTCGCTGCATGCGCTGTCACCAATCCCCAGGATCAGCCGCTTCGGCCGGGGCCCCAGCGCACCGCCCTCTGTGGCAATCATGGCACTGGGGGCATGGGTCTTCTGCGCCAGCAGAGCGCCCAGGAGTGGGTTGCCCACGCCGGCAAAGATCACCTCGCCGTCCTGTATCTCACGGGCAGATGCAACAATCATCAGCTCACTTAATGTGTACTCCATGTTCCCCACCCCTTAATAAACGCTGGGGTTGAACTTCTCTTCCATCTGATGGAGCTTCATGAGACGTTCAAAACCCACTTCACGCAGATATTCATTCCAGTCCTCTACACCATAGCAATAGCGCTCCATCCAGATCTCAAAGCCCTCGCGGGTTTTAAACGCCTTCATCTGCTGACTATGGAAGGGCAGGTCGTAAATGTAATCATAGGCCATGTTCCATGGATGGCTGGCAAAGGGCACTTCACACACCGCATCCACGGTGTAACCCGGAACAATGGTCAAATTCGGCGTCTTTCGGATCAGCTCCTGGTCCACCAGCTTTTCACAGGTCAGAATCGTATGCTTTGCAGCTCGGGCTATATTTTCTGCGCTGGCGGAAATGCCAAAGTACTGCCCGTTTCCAAACCGATCTGCCCGGGAACAGTGAATCAGAGCCACATCGGGCTGTGCTGCCGGCACCAAAGAAACTTTTTCCCCAGTATAGGGGGCTTCCATTTCCTGGATCCGGCTATTATATTTTGCAAAATCAGATCCGAGGAAAGACTTTGTCGGCAGGAAGGGCACCCCCATAGCGCCAGCCAGAAACCGCAGGGACATACCGTAATTGGAATACTCTTCCAATTCTATCTCCCTAGGTACCTTCTGCTCCACACAACGCCGGAAGTTATAACCAAGGCCAGCCACGGCATAAGCAATCCAAGCTACCTCCGCCTTCTTCACCAGTCCTGCGCCGATGAGAATATCTGCGGGTTCTGCAGGGCTTTCACAGATCAGCGTTAGGTTTCCGATTCGCTGCCGGGCAATCTCGTACGCATGAGCCACACACTGGGTTCCGCCCATACCGCCAAAGGCCACCGTACTTCCCTCATGAACAAACTTCTGGACAGCCTCTGTCAGGGTCATCCTCTTATCCTGTTTTTTTCTGAATTCATTTGCACCCAAGAAATTACACTTCCTTTTGTAGGAGAACCGGGATTTGCTTCCGCAAATCCCGGCCCCCAGTCTTGTTTTACACAGAGGGCATTCCTTTACAGGCACTCGATCAGGACGGCCGTACCCATACCACCGCCTGCACACAGCGTTGCTACGCCGTACTTCTGACCTCTCCGGCGCAACTCATACATCAGTGAGATGATAATACGCACACCAGTGGCACCTACCGGATGGCCAAGAGAAATGCCGCCTCCGTTAACGTTCAACTTCTCCAAGGGAATGCCCAGTTCTCGCTGACAGGCCACACACTGGGCGGCAAAGGCTTCGTTGATTTCAAAAAGGTCAATGTCTCCAATCCCAAGCCCTGCCTTCTCCAGAACTGCCCGAGTGGCGCTGATGGGGGCGATGCCCATCACCTCAGGAGGCACTCCGGTGGTAGCAACGGACACTACCCGAGCCAGTGCCTGTACGCCGCTAGCCTCCGCATAGGCACGATCCATCAGCACTACACCGGCTGCAGCGTCATTCATGCCAGAGGAATTGCCGGCAGTCACGCGGCCGTTCTCTTTAAAGGATGGGTTCAACTTTGCCAGTGTTTCCAGTGTTGTACTCCGTCTGGGATACTCATCGGTGCCATATACTATATCTCCCTTTTTGCCATGCACCGTTATAGGGATAATTTCCGCCTGAAAATGCCCTGCATCAATGGCGGCTGCTGCCCGTTGCTGAGAAAGCAGTGCGTAGCGATCCATGTCCTCACGGGTGACGTGATAGGTATCCGCCACATTTTCTGCGGTAATACCCATGGCGGGACCTACACCCAGATTCGTCAGAGAATCCCACATGGAGTCTCGCAGCTCCATATGGCCGAACTTCTGCCCATAGCGGGCGTTGAATACCATGTGTGGTGCGGTGCTCATGCTGTCAGCGCCCCCAGCAAAAATACACTTTGCTTCACCGGCCTTGATCTGGTAGTAGCCCATTTGCACTGAGGACATAGATGAGGTGCAGTTTCGATGCACCGTAATGCCCGGAACAGAATCTGGGAGGCCTGCCTTTATCAGTGCCACACGGGCCAGATTGTTCTCCTTATAGGTCCGCTGGTAGTTGCACCCCCAGATCACATCGTCCACGCAGGCAGGATCAATGCCGGAACGGAGCACCAGCTCCTTCATGATGGGGATGGACAGATCCAACGCGGTCAGGGTTTTGAACTGGCCGCCGATGGTGCCGATGGGGGTTCTGCATCCGGCGGTAATTACAATGTCGTTCATCATTTCAGTTATCCTTTTTCTGTAGACTGATGGCCGCCCGTTCAGCGGTCGGCAAAAGAGGGCTTCCGCTTCTCCAGAAACGCATGCATGCCTTCTTTCTGGTCATAGGTAGCGAACATACCGCTCCAGTTTTCCGCCTCCATGGCAACGGCCTCCGTTACAGAGGTCATCTCCATGCCGGCCAGAATTGAGTGTTTAGCAACCTCCAGTGCCGCGCGGCTCTTTTTTGCGATTTTCATCGCCATCTCCATGGCTGCTGTCAGCACGTCTCCATCGGATACCACTCGGTTTACCAGCCCGATCCGCTCTGCATCGGCTGCAGAAAGCGAACTGCCTGTAAAGATCATCTCCATCGCCTTAGCGCCGCCGATCAAACGAGGCGCACGGATGGTACCGCCTGCTCCGGGCATGATACCAAGGCCGATCTCCGGAAACCCAAGCTTTGCCGATTCTCCGCAGATGCGGAGGTCACAGGCCAGCGCCAGCTCCAGTCCGCCGCCCAGCGCATAGCCCTCCATAGCGGCGATCGTTGGCACCGGCAGTTGCACCATGCGATTATAGACTGGAGAGAATGCAAACGCCTTCGCCCCTTCAGGGTCACAGTCGGCCATTTGGGCGATATCGGCGCCGGCAGCAAAGTTCTTGCTGCCGTGAAGAATCACGCACTTGACCTCTTTTCGGGACTCGATTTCGCTGATGCATGCATCCAACTGGTCAATAAGCTCTCTGTTTAGGGCGTTCAAAGCCTCCGGGCGGTGAATGGAAACTACCGCCACAGCACCTTCATAGCGTACAGAAATCCCCATACCCTTACCCCTTCGGTGTGTAGTCGTAGAAACCCTTACCAGACTTTCGGCCATACTCGCCCTTTGCATAGTGCTCCGTCAGGCAGGCAGCTGGCAGGTCGGCCTTGTCACCGGATGTGCGGAATCGCTCCATGTAGACATTGTACTCTAGATCCAATCCGGTCATATCCAGGGTCTCAAGCGGCCCCATGGAGTGACCCAACGCCCCCTTGACGGCGGTATCAATGGCCTCTGGCGTTGCAATACCGGCATCAACCAGATAACAGGCTTCACGAGTCAGTGCGCTAAAAATCCGGTTTACCACAAATCCATAAATTTCCTTTTCAATTTTCACCGGCGTCTTGTCAATGGACTGCACAAAGCGGAACGCCGTATCAAAGGTATCCTGTGAGACGTGGGGGCCTTTCACCACTTCCACAATCTTCATCACCAGTGCCGGGTTGAAGAAGTGAACATTCAGCACGTGGGAAGGATCCTTCACCGCATGACAGAAGCGGGAACTGACGATATAGGAGCTATTGCTGGCATAGATACAGTGAGCGGGAGCGTATTCATCTAATGCCTTCAGGGACTTGATTTTGATCTTCAGAATATCGGGTACCGCATCAATAATTAGGTCTGCCTCCCCCGCGGCCTCCTGAATGTCTGAGGAGTAGTGCAAAGCTGCCTGTGCCTTTGCAGCAGCCTCAGCGGAAAGCTTCCCCTTCTGTACCCGCTTAGCAAACCAGTCATCCGCAAAGGCCTTTGCCTTTTCCAACTGGGCGGGGAATACGTCATAGGTGGTCACTTGGTAACCATGGAGTGCCACCTGCATAGCGATCTGTGTGCCCATCAGGCCCGCCCCGGATACTGTTACATGTTTGATTTCCATCTATCAGCCCTCATTCTTGGAGTCATCAATGCCGGCCAGGCGCTTGACAATATTCTTCCGCTTCTCCACATCGTAGTTGGTGCGGATACCGATTTTCTCCATGATGGGAGAACCACCGCCGTGGATACCCGCGGCCTGCTCCATACCACACCATGCAGAGACAGTGAAATCGTCTAAGAATCTGAACAGCCGGTGTTGGTTTTCCGCACTGATCTTAGGGTTGCGCATGATATACTTCTCCAGATAGGGTCGAGTCTCGGGGTTCAGCCAGTCACCCTCGAAGGGCAGAGTCGCCGCCATGCCTCCGGTGGTGGAGATAAGAATGTCATACTCATGCATAATGTTCTTACCCGCATGGAAGCGGCCGCAGTTGGTGTACATAAAGTTGGGCTCCCGCGCACCGGATGGAGTAACCTTGGAGGTGGTAGAGGCGGCAATACCCGCACCGTAGACTAGTTCGGCGGTAGCCTCCAGCTCGGCCAATTCGTCCTGAATATGGGGTGCCTTTGGCACACCGTTGTATTCCGCCACCAGTGCAGTGGCACCGATGAACACATCCGTGATGGCAGGCTTGCAGCCGCAGTAGCTGAAACGGTGGTTGTTGGCGAAGGACAGTGCCAGACGGCCGCCGAAGTCCGCCTCACCGCACATGAAGATACGCTCGTTGGGAATGAACACATGATCCAGCACAGTCATGGTGTCACAAATACCATAGTTATTATAGGGGGCTTTCAATTCAATGCGGGGATTGGGAGAAACGGGGCGGGAAATCAGAGTCACACCTTCAGCGTCGGCGGGAACCGCAAAGGCCACGGCCCAGTCGGCATCAGCTCCCTTCAGAGCGCGGGTGGGCAGCACCAGAATTTCGTCGGCATAGGGAGCAGTGGTGTTGTGGGCCTTGCAGCCGGAAACGATAATGCCGTCCTCACGGCGCTCCACAATGCGCATGTACAGATCGGGATCCACCTGCTCAGAGGGACGCTTGGATCGGTCGCCCTTCACGTCGGTCTGACCAGCATTGCCAACCAGATCGTTATCCTGATACCACGCCAGATACTTCTTGAAGCGCTCGTGGTAGTTAGTGCTATAGTGCTGATCCACCTCATAGGTAGAGACGTATAAGGCATTAATGGCATCGCAGCCCATGCATCTCTGAATGCAGCCGCCAGCCAGATGACCCAGTTCCCGGATCATGGCCTGTTTTTTCAGCAGATCGTCTGGCGTCTGATAGATATGGGTAAAGCGGTTAATCGTGTGACCGGTAAGATGAGAGGTTGCGGTAGCCAACTCCCGGAGTTCGGGATCGTCGGACATGGCAGCATCGAAAGTGATGCCCATAATGTTCTGGCCACCCAGCAGTCGAGGGTCGTTACGCTCCACCAGTTCGCCATTGATATAGACGTTTTTGCGCATGGAGTTCAGTTTTTCCTGGTATTCTTTGAATGTACGCATTCCTATGCTCTCCTATTTGTTAGTTAAAAGAAAGGGCTGGCAGTCATATGTGTTTCAAATGACTGCCGGCCCTGTTTCATCACATTCTGTCGATCAACGCTTTCTGGCCGGAAGATCAGCAATCGATCTGGGGGATATACTTCTTTTCCTGTTCGCCGATCTTGCTCATGCCAAGGAAGTTCACCAGTTCGCTGTGGTTTGCCTTCTCCAGAGGAATGCCGGCCTGCTCGTGGTTCTCTCCAACAAATTCGATAGCCTTGCGCAGAGCGGGATACATGTAGTTGATAGGCACCAGAGCGAAGTGGCAAATCTTGGGCTTGATATACTCGATGTCCTTACGGGTCAGGGAATCCAAACCGCCGCAGACCACCAGAGAAACACGACCGTCCATGGCATCCACAAACTGCTTGATATTCTCCACCATGTTGCCGCTGGCGGTATAGGACTTGCTGATGCCCTGCACCAGATCGGCACCGGCTTCCAGATACATCTGGGCGCGTCTGTTGCGCTCCTCAACATTTGTAATGTCTGTACGGGCAATGATCAGGGTGTCCTTATAAAGGCGGTTTTCCGCAGCGGCACGGATCTTACCGGCAGCCTCTTCGGCAGAAATGGTGGTGTTCAGGTCGGTGACACAGATGGGGCAGCGCTTGGGACTGATTTGATCCTCGATAACAACACCGGAAGCACCGGCTCTCTCAAAATCATTCACCGTCTTGATGGTAGTCACGGCATTGCCGTAAGCGGTATCAATATCAGCAATCAAGGGCTTGTCCAGCACATAGCACATATTGCTGACAGCATAGACGTTGTCGCTTCTGCTGTACAGCTCGGCATCAGGCAGTCCCATCGCCATAGCAGCCAGCGTAAAGCCACTGGAGAGAACGCCGTCAAAGCCATCCACTTCGTTAATAATTTTAGCGGAAATTGCGTCACCGCAGCCGCAGGTGATCACGGTTTCCTTTTCCGCCATAAGGCGGCGGAGGGTGCTTCTGTCAGTCATCATTGTAGATCATCCTTTCATAAACACAATTAGAGCACAACTATTGGAGGAATTCTCAGAAAAATGATAAGGAACATGGTTTCTTGCTAACAGTTTTTTTCATGGAGGAGGAAAGCCGGGCGGGCCGGATCAAACATGCGGGGCCGACCAGCCCGCCCGGAATGGATGGATCAGATACTGGCGTTCTCCTCGTCAGGATCCACGCCCTTATATAGAATAGTGGTGTTGCCGGTCAAAATGTTCTTAAGCAGCACAAACAGGCTTTCAACCGTCATCATCACATACGCTACCGGAGGCAGATAGTACATGAACCACACCGGCAGAGACGTAGTGCCCGCAATGAAGGTCAACTGGTCATTGGTTGCAGAGATGGCATACTTGATGGAAAATCTGCACATTAGAACATAAGCCGCAATCTCCAAAATCGGCAGAATAATGGCGTCGATCCGCTGTGCCTTCTGGGGCAAGCGGTTGGTCATTGCCACAATACGCGGCATAACACCGGAAGCCAGCGCTAAGCACATAGAAGGGAGAATCGTAAGCGGCATAATATAATAGGAAACGATTTCAAACGTGCCTATCAGCGCCGTGTTGGAAAGGTTCCGCACCAGCACATCTACGGTGATGTAGAGCATCATGACAAACACGCCCGCACCTCCCAGCGCAAGGAAGATGTTTTTGATCTTGCTGTGAATAGCATACAATTGATCCAATGTTTTCATAGCAATGATCCTCCTTTACAGCATCATACTGGGCAGGTAGGTGACAACCTGCGGGAACAACACCATCAAGCCGCCCACAATAACCGTTGCCACAAGAGCAAATATCATGGACTTTTTGAAGGGGCCCTCCACCGGGATGCCCGCTGTGCCGCACACAGAGTAGACGCACACGCCCACAGGCGGCGTCAGCTGGCCGATGACACAGCAGAAGCAGACGATGATACCGAACCACAGCAGATCCACATTCATCTGCTGCATGACGGGCAGCAGTACTGGAGTAGTCATAACGATGACGGCGGTGCCCTCCATCAGCATAAACAGGATGAAATAAACCAGAATGCAGATGCAGAGGATGATCTTGGGCTGGCTCATCAAAGGCTGAAGCAGTTCCACGAACGCGTCGGAAACCTTGCTCAAAGACATGAACTTGCCAAAGATCTTGGCGCCGATCATAATCAGCATGACCATGGCGGTAATATTCACTGTGCTTTTTGCGGAACGGATCAAAAAGTCCTTGGTCACCTTTTTCAAGCACAGCGCACAGATGAACGCCACGGTAGCGGAAACCGCACCAGCCTCGGTAGCTGTCATAAAGCCGGAATAAATGCCGCCGAAGATGGTAATGGCAATTATGCAAGCCACGGTGATAGATACGATGGCATTCTTGCGATCCACATGGACAGGCTTGAAGGTCTCCACCGGCTTGTTCTTACCCTCTCTGTTGAGGAAGAACAGGTTGCAGCCGATGAACACCAGCGTGGTCAGGATGCCGGGGATCAGGGAGGCCACAAACATCCGGCCAATGGGAGTCTCGGTGGTGATGCCGTAGACAATAATGGTTACACTGGGAGGAATAATACCGGCCAGAGATCCGGCAGAGGCAGAGGTTGCCGCCGCCAGATCGGAGCTGTAGCCCCGCTTGACCAGCTGGGGATAGGCTGCCTGCCCCAGAGCCGCAGATGTAGCCGTGCCAGAGCCGCAGACTGCGCCCAAAAACGCGCCCAGAATGCAGCAGAAGGTTCCCAGAACACCTTTGCGGCCCTTAGAGATGTTGTAGAGGATGTTGAATAGATCCTCCACAACGCCAGCCTCCAGAATCAGCTGTGCGCAGAGCACATACAGCGGAATGGTAGTCATGGAATAGGTTGCGACCGTGGTAAATGTGGTATAGCTCAAAAGGCCGGACAGCAGAGCGCTTTTTCCCAGCGCGATGATGCCCACGATGCCTACTGCCAGCAGCATGGAATGGATATACAAGCCGCCCAGCAGCAGTACAATCAGGGTAATACCGGCGATCAGTATCGCGGCACCTGTTGACATAGATTACCTCCTGTTATCTTACATTTGCGAATCGGGTGAAATGCAGAATTTACGCACCGTACTTTTCAATCAGGCCGTCCAGAGCCTCATCAACGCCGTCAATCATTTCGGCGCCGTTCTGAACCATGCAATCTCTCCACAGCTTGCAGATCTTAGCGCCGGGAACGCCGCTGTCTTCCAGCATCTCAGCATACTGAACCCAAGTATTGACACAGGCAGCGTTGACCTTGTCCTGCAGTTCCTGAGGCAGAGAGGTATACTCCACAAACTTGCCGCCCCGGCTCTCAACAGTGGCCTTGACCTCTTTGGTCTTCTCATCCCAGTAAGCGCAGCCATCGGGACGAACCCGATCGGCAGCGTCAGTAAGGATCTGCTGGTAAACCTCGGGCAGGCTGTCCCAGAAGTCCTTGCTCCAGCCCATGCCGGCGGTGAAGTGGCCAAAGCTCAGGCCTTCAATGGCATACTTGTAGAGCTCGTCCAAACCGTAAGAAGCCCAGTCAGGAATCTGCTGGAAGCCGCCGTCCGCGGTGCCGCGGGACAGGGTGTCGTACAGGTCATATGCGGTCACATTCAGAGGAGTAATGCCCAGGTCGGTGGCCAGGAACTGCTGGGGACGGCTGGAGGTACGGATAATCAGACCGGACCAGTCGCTCATGGTTGTGATATCCTTGGTGGTGGTGGAAATTGCATTTCTCGGAGGATTGTTATGGGCGATGAAGTGAACGCCGTTATCCTCGAAGTACAGCTGGTTGAAGTTCTTGCCGTCAGCGATTTCCTCTGTGCTGTTCAGCAGATCCACATATGCGTTGGACACGATCTCGGAGGTAGAGACCTTGATGGGCAGCTGAGGCACATCGCCGGCAGGGAACCGAGAGGTGTCATAGATGGGGGTCAGGGGCATAGCCACATCGGCCACGCCATCGCGCAGAGCGTCGTACTCCTTGCCGCCCTCCACCAGCTCGCCGGACATGTAGGTTTCCCAGGTGATCTTGCCATCGGACATTTCGGTGACCAGATCCATGAACGGCTGATAGAAGCCGGCATAGCAACAGTGAGTGGCGTTCAGAGCAGAGGTGCTGACAATCTTCAGAGGAGCCTCGGCAGAAACGTCATAGCCGTAGGAGTTGGGGCCAGAGGAAGCAGTAGCGTCGTTGCTGTTGTCCTGAGCGGGGGCATCAGTCTTACTACCGCCGCAGGCAGCCAGGGAAAACACCAGTGCAAGGGACAAAATCAGAGCCGTGATCTTTTTCATTTGGTTCTTCCTTTCTTGTTGTCTGTTTCATATTTTACCGGTCTCACCAGGGGATCACAATCTTTTTTCGCGGATGTAGTTAATGAGGTTCCCGCACTCCACGATGTCCTTTGTTCTTTGAGGAATAGGGATGCAAGGCAGAGTGGTTTCACCGTTGATGGTAACTTCGTTCTTGTCCCAGTCCAATTCAATGGTATCCCAGCGCTTCACAGCCTTCAGAATACCGGGGACCTCGACGAGTGCCACGCCATTGGAAACCTCGCCTTTGTAGAAGCTGGGATTGAAGCTCTCCGCAAATACGGTACGAATACCAAGGGCTCGCAGAGCCTTAAACGCAACATAGTGGGGATGCCCGTAGCCAAAATTTTCGCCGCCTACCAGCACATCACCATCCTGAACAGCGGCGGCAAAATCAGGGTCATAGTCCGTCATGCAGACCTTTTTCATCTGCTCAATATCCGTCAGGGTAATATTGGCAACACCCACAATATTATCAATGTCGTAATTGGTCTCCTTAAAGACCCAGGCAGCCCGTCCTTTGATTTTGGGAAGCATGAAAATTCCTCCTTTCTTCTTGATTTACAGAACCTTGCGGGGGTCAGTGATCTTACCGTTCAGCAGGGATGCTGCAATGGTATAGGGGCTGGCAGTATAAATATCTGCCTTGGTGCAACCCATGCGGCCGGGGATATTCAATGTGCCGGTGGACAGGGCCACCTCTCCGGGAGTCAGGGTGCCCAGCTTACCATAGCAGAAGTCGCAACTGGGATAATACACGCAGGCGCCGGCGTCGATGAGCTTGCCCATCATGCCGTTACCAGCAATTTCTTTCTGGAGCTTGACGGAAGCGGGGACCGCATAAAGCCGGGTGCCATTTGCAATGTGCTTGCCTTCCAGGACCTCCAAAACCTGACGGAAGTCACTGATACGGCCGCTTGCGCAGGAACCGACATAGCCAGCGTCAATTTTCATGCCCTCGAAGTCGGAAATCGAAACCGTGTTGGCAGAAGAAGGCGGTGCAACCAGGACAGGAGCGACTGTAGCCAAATCCAGCGTATACTCCTTGGCATAGTGCGCATCGCTGTCAGGTGTCACATGTGTGTATTCTTTACAGCCCGTACCACTGAGGAAGGCATCTGTAACGTCATCCTGTTCACAAACGGCTGTTACGGCAGAAAGGAACATGGCCTGATTGCAGAGAGTAATACGATCATCCATAGTGAGGTTTTTTAGCCCTTCGCCGCCGAATTCCAGGCACAGGGAGCAGGCGCCGGAGGGGCCAAGACGCTGAACCAGTGTGTGGAACACGTCCCGTGCGGTAACACCCTTTTCCAGCTTGCCAATAAAATTCACCCGCAATGTGCCGGGAACTACAATGGAGACCTTTCCGGTAGCCAGTGCCTCAATCACCGCGTTGCGAACACTGATAGCGCCAGCGCCGACGGAGCCAAGTGTGCTGACATGTCCATCAAAGTGGATCAACATGGTACCAGGAACTACATAGCCCTTTTCCATAATGACCTGATGGCCAATGCCTACGTCCTCCCACAGCTGAATTCCCATTCGTTTGGCAAAGCTCCGGGTTTTCACATGAACCTCGCGGCTCTTAGAATCCCCTGCAGGATTGAAATGATCGATGAAAAAAAGAAATTTATCCGGATGGGCTACGCTGGTCACACCCAGCTCATCCATCTGCTTTTCGTAGGAGTCAATGTAGCCGGGGTAATCGTATGCCACGGTCAGATCTGGTTCAAAAAGTGCTTCATCACCGGCGCGCACCGCACGGCCGAGGTTCTTAGAGAGAATTTTCTCAATAATCGTTTGACCCATAAAGGTCTCCTTTCCCACCGTTTTATCGAACATTTTCATAGAATGAATTCGATGAATGTATTTCATATATAACTCGTTTTCCCGAATTTGTCAATATCAACAGGCTAAAAAGATAAATCCCCCGATATTTTTGACTGCTTGCATAGTTTTTTGACGTTTTTTTGTGACTTTTGCTTGCGCAACGCACATTTGCTTTGCTTAATAAATCTAATAACCCGCAAAAAATAGTGTGAACAGCACCCCATCTGTTAGACAGTATGATATACTATCTAACAGATGGGGTGGCTGGATCAAGGAAGAACGGTTTCTCGATTTCAATCCGGCCATCGCTAAGGATGTTCCGAACCTTTTTGACGAGTATGTCCATTACTATAATTATGAGCGGCCAGCGGCCGCTCTGGGCTACAAGAGCCCAGTTCAGTATAAGACCGAACTGGGCTTCTAAAATTCGGCGTTTTTGGAGCGTCTACTTTTCCTTGACAGATGCATTTCAAGATGGTTTTAATTACACGCGATTTTACATGTAAAAAGGAGCAGCAAACAAGCGATACACAACGGAATTCAAAAAAGAGCTGTAGAAGCAGTGAGAGTGTATGAGGTTGGAGGGCATGGCCGCATCCAAAGCTGGGAACGCATCTATCTGGCCGAAGGTCCGGAAGGCTTTGCTGTTGAACGCCGCGGCAGCGGCTGCGGCTGCGGGCAGAGGTGGATTACTTAAAAAATTTGCAGGCCTTGGTTTTGGGAAACGAGCGACGCCGGCGCAGAAAACGCAGGTAGTTCAAAAGCTGAGGCGAAAACATTCTCTGGATATTCTTCTATCAATTGCTCAACTGTCCCGTGCGGCGTTCTACTATCATCTGAAACGGATGGATTGCCCAGACAAATACGAGGCTGCCAAAGCAGAAATCGCAGCCATCTACCACGAAAATAAAGGTCGATACGGTTACCACCGTATTACAACAGAACTGTATAGTATTTCCAAGGAGGTAGAGAAAATGTTGTCTGAAAGAATATATAAGTTCAGACGCAAGAGTGGACTTTCTCAAGAGCAACTTGCAGAGAAAATAGGCGTTTCAAGACAGGCCATATCTAAATGGGAAAGTGGAACATCAACGCCTGAATTAGAAAAACTGTTGGCATTAAGCGAGTGCTTCAACATTACTCTTGATGACCTTGTGAAGGAAAAAACAATCAATCAGGGTACAATGGAAGCACCGCCGAAGGTAGAAGATGCCAAAGTTTCGAAAGCCATAGAGATGAAGGTAGGTATTGGCCTTTGTTTGATTGGTGCTGTATGTCTAATCCTTTTCGGAGTTTTGATGGTCATGAGTCCAAGCGCAACAGAGCAACTAAATACTGCTTCGACGATTACTCTAAGTGAATCTGGCGCACTTCCCATCCTATGTGTGTTTTCGATGGTTGTAGGCCTAGTACTAATACTACGCAAAAAATGAAATGGATGGTAAAGCGTATGAAAAAGCTGAGTTATTTGTTTATTGCTATTGCAATCTTGCTATCTGACATTATGTGTTTCGTGGTTGCCTATAATTATCGTGATATGCTTTGTGGCATTGAGCACGCAGCTTATAGTGCACCCGCTAATGTTGCATTTCTTTCTGCCATTCCATTTGGCATTGGAATTATCATATGTGCTGTTGTGGCATACACACTTCACAAGAAAGCCCGATAATATGCATCAAGCCCACAGAGTAAATCCGGTAAATTTATGAGAGGCTCCACCCAATAAGGATGGAGCCTCTTTTTATGTCCCCTAATGAATAAATCTACATTAGGATTGGCTAACCGAGCAGTAGCAACAATTAACATAAAAGGGAGTTGCAAAAAGGGAAATGGGCGCTTCTTTTCTGTTTCAGCCTGCCGAAAACCCGGTCAGGCTGTTCATGGTTCACATACGGAATATAGATTCCGTTTCAGAGCACCAGCTGCAGCCGTTCCAACTGACGCCGGTGTTCCTGTCCTGTGGTCATCAGGTAGATGCGGGTGGTTTCAATGCTGGAATGGCCCAAGATGTCCGCCAGCTTTGCAATGTCCTTGTAGACCCGGTAATAAATCGTGGCAAACAGATGCCGGAGATTATGGGGAAATACCTTGGAGGGCTCCACATCGGCTTTTTGGCAGAGCCGCTGCATCTCCGCCCAGATCTGGCATCGCCCCATGGGCTTTCCGCCTTTGGTGAGGAAAATCTCACCAGAGGTAATTTTTTGCTTTTTCGCGTATTTCAGCAGCCTCCTGCACAGCTTTCCCGGCAGCAGGATGGTGCGGATCTTTCCCTTCAGAGAGATGGTGGTACGGCCTTCCTGTGCCGCCTCCACGGTGATATAGCGCACCTCGCTGACTCGGATGCCGGTGGCGCAGATTGTTTCCATGACCAGCGCAATCCGCTCCCGTCCTGACTCGCGGGCTGCCGTGATGAGACGCTCATAGTCCTCACGGCCCAATTCCTGTCCGGCGTCCCGGAACAGACGATGCTGAACCTTCAGATAATGGATGCGGCAATCCGGCCAGCTGAGAAAAGTAAATAGATCATTGATGGCAGCCATGGATGCGTTGACGGTGGAGGGGGAATAGCCACCCACGCTTTGCAGATGTTCTTTCCAAGCTACGACAGCGTCTTTGGTAACAGGCCGCCCATCCAGGTACAGGAAGAAAGCCCGCACGCTTCGGAGGTATTTTTCAATGGTCGCAGGGGTTCGTTCCGCCCGAACAAGGTGGGAAGCGAAGGCGGCGATCTGTTCGCCGGTAAGATAGTGTTGTTCCATGGCAGTTCTCCTTATAATGAAGTATGATGTGTTTCATTTTACCGGTTGGAAGATACCCTGTGCAAGAGAAAGCACAACGCATCAATTCGGGCACTTCTCAGGTGGGTGTGATATTAACTCTGTTAGAGCAAAGATTCAAGTCTTTACGGATTCTTTCTGGCCTTTGGATACCGACTTTGGTCAACAGCACGGATTGGCAGGTATGAAGCCAACGCCGCCTGTGGCGGCGCTGGCGCAAGCATAGCATTTGTATGACAAACGCGCTTACTGGGGCTCGCCCCAGTCCCCAATGCCGCCTGCAGGCGGCAACTTTTCGGCAGAATTGCCAGAATGTGAGTGCAAAAATCGGGTTCGGCCATATTGCCAAACCCGATAACAGCGGACTGCCCTAAAGCGCTTCAGACAACATTGTCAAAAGCGGTAGACGCTGAAAACCGGGTTCGGCGAAATCACCGAACCCGGTCAGACTTTTTGACAAAGTTGTCTAAAAGTAAGGGTTGACAAAGTGTCAAACCTTACTTACCAGATCATCTCCCACACTACACGAACCAGCGTTACCATCCAGGACAGCACCGCAAGCCCCACCAGCACAAGGAAAATGCCGTCCGCCAGAGCGATATGGGCCAGATACCACGGGCGGAATACCGTGATGACCAATGCCCCGTACAGCAGTGGTACGGACAGGCGTAACATTTGCGCCAGACGGATACCCCCCCCCAACAGCGCCAGCCCCAATGATAAAACAGCATACATCATGTTCCGAGCCTCCTTCTTCGATTTGTGGTATGTTACCATCGGCAGACAGACTTTACAAGAGCCTGTCTGCCGATTTTCCCTTCTTTGGGTGTCAATAAGACACCCTTGATTGGACGCCCAGGGTGTCTATTGCACACCCTTGACCTTAAAGCTTTTGCAGGAGCTTTTGATTCCGGGATATTCACCACGCTGTTTTTTCGGGAGGGGTAGTGAGGGGTATCTGTAAAAAACGAAAACCGCTCTCGGCAACATTGCCGGAAGCGGTCTGGAGGTAGTTTATGAGCAAACAGACACATCGGACCTGCGTCCGCATGAGTGCCGAAGAATACAGCTGGCTCATGGAACGAAGCAGGGCGGCAGGGCTGTCTGCCAACGCATGGCTTATGGAGCAGCTCGCTGGCAATCGTCCCATCATCAGTCGAAATGGCGTCATGCCGGACTTTCTCTGCCTGCTCAATCAGAAGGGGCGGGAGATCAACGCCGTGGCTCGTGCCTTCAACAGCGGATATGGCACGGCAGAGGAACTCCGGCAAGCACTCGACTGTCTGAAGGACATTGCCCAGGCAGCATACGAGATCAGGAAGGAGGGATTCACCCATGCGCCGTAAGCGCAAAAAGCCGCTTCCCAGAGGGAACCTGCGGGACAACAGCAAAAGCATCTCCGTCCGGATGACAGAGGAACAATCTCAAAGGCTGGAACGCTATCGGGAACTGACCCGCCTGCCGGTCACCACCTACTTCCGCAAGCTCATTGCAGAGAGCGAGATCGTGGAAAGGCCCAGCCGGACCAGGTTTCGGCTCTACGAGGAAGTCAACAAGATCGACTCCAATATCCGCCAGATTCTGCGGAATCCCCGCGCAAAGGAACTGGACCGGGAGGCGACGGATGGAATACGTCTCCTGCTGGAACACATTCTTGAACAAGCCTACCATATAAACGCCCACCATGATCTGAACCACAAGGATGGGCAGTAAACCCCCGCCCATTCGCCCCGTGCCGCCCTGTGCGGCGTTCTTCCGCAATGGGCAGTGTCCTTGCCCATCCCCTCCGGCAGAGGCCCCACAGGCGGCGTGTGGGCAAACTTAGTAAACAAGAGTAAGAGGAGAGCCTATGGAGCAAAAAGCCAATATCACCATCGATAAGGAGCATATCACCGTGGAGCGGACGCAGACAGCCTGCGGGCGGGAGATTCAAGTCATCTCCGTGTTTCCACGGCATGGCAGTGAAACCGTGGAGGATAAGCTGAAAGCCCTTGCGGAACTGGACTTCCGGCAGGGAAAGCTGTGCGCGTAAAGTGCTGGACAATTCAGACCGTTCGGGGTATTGTGGCGTCGCAATGCTCTGAACGGTTTGACAAAGAAAAGGAGGGCTGTATGAATCAGTCAAACCAAATCAGGAAAACCGCTCTTTACTGCCGTCTCAGCCAGGACGATGGGATAGAGGGCGATTCGAACTCGATCCAGAATCAAAAAGCCATTTTACAGAAATTCGCGGAAGATCACCATTTCCCCAGCCCCTGCTTCTATGTGGATGACGGTTTTTCGGGAGGAACCTTCCAAAGACCGGCGTTCCAGCAGATGATCTCAGACATGGAAAACGGCGAGATCGGGATCATTGTGACCAAGGATCTCAGTCGCCTCGGTAGAAATCAGCTTCACACGGGACTCTACATTGAGGAACGCTTCCCCATGTTCGGCGTCCGCTACATTGCCATCAATGACAATGTGGACACCGACAGCAGCGAGAGCAACGACCTCATGCCGTTCAAGAATTTGTTCAACGAGTGGTTTATTCGGGACACCAGCCGGAAGATCCGTGCGGTGCTGAAGGCCAAAGCGGAACGGGGCGAACGGCTGGGGACCAGAGCACCTTACGGCTACCGAAAGGACCCGGACACGAAAAAACTAATCGTGGACGAAGAGGCGGCAGCCATCGTCCGCAGGATCTTTGCCATGTGCGCCGGCGGCAGTGGCCCCAGCCAAATTGCCCGCATTCTCAAGAAAGAGCAGATCCTAACGCCCACCATGTACGCCTATACCAAGTACGGCATGACTCATACGGGATTGGATACCCAGCGCCCATATCACTGGTCTGGGGATACAGTAGCGGATATGTTGGAAAACGAGATCTATCTGGGCAATACCGTCAATATGAAATACAGCACTAAATCCTATAAGGATAAGCGACGGGTGGAGCATTCCAGAGAAGAATGCCTGGTGTTTGAGAATACCCATCCCGCTCTCGTTACACAAGAAGTTTGGGACATTGTGCAGCGGGTACGAAAGAACAAGCGCCGAAGAACCAATATGGATGAGCAGAACAAGTATTCCGGCCTTGTATTCTGCGCCGACTGCGGTTCCAACATGGTACTGCACTGGACGCATACCATGTCTGCCAGCTACAACCACTTCACCTGCCGCACCTACAAAAAAGATGGTGAAGCCTGCACAGGCCACTATATTCGAGAGTGCGTTCTGGATGAGGTGGTACTAGAGGACTTACGGAGAGTAACGGCCATGGCACGGGAACATCCGGAGGGATTTGCCGCCTATATCGGCAGCAGGCAGTCCACCGAGATCCAGCGGGAGATCCGCAGGCAGGAGAAAGAACTGGCCGCCATGCGAAAGAGGAAAACGGAAGTGGACACCATCTTCAAGAAGCTGTATGAGGACAGTGTGCTTGGATGTATCTCCACGGAGCAGTTCCAGATGCTTTCCGGCAGCTATACGGAAGAGCAGAATCAAATCGCCGCAGGTATCCCGCAGAAAGAGATGGACATCCAACGCCTGCGGGAAACGGTGAATGGGACGGATGGTTTCATTGACAAGGCGAAGCGGTACACAGACATTACGAAACTGACACCGGAACTGCTGCGGCTGTTCATTGAAAAGATTGTGGTTCACGAAAAAGAGGTGAAATGGTCTAAACACGCGCCCCAGACCGTGGAGATCTACTACAATGGCATTGGCTATGTCGGCAGCGGCCAGCAGGATGTGGAAGAAACGATGGAAGCACCGGAACCCCTACAAACCCAGGAAACGGAAGAACCCCGGCAGGCATCGTAAATACGATGACCTGCCGGGGTATCCCCGGAATTAGTTATTACCCCTGTCAGGGGGGAACAAAAGCCGCTCCTTTTTCATTTGGATTTGAATATGCGCTTTTACAGCCGGTCTTCTTTCGTTTCCGCGTACCAGAGATTATAGGTCTGGCGGTAGATGTTCGCGGCATCCTCCGTGTGGCAGACCATCCGCACCCGGCAGGGATGGTCATGGGTCCGAAGATCCTCCATGATGGCTTTCAGCGCTACGGAGGCCGCCTGGGCCATGGGATATCCGTAGACCCCGGTGGAGATGGAGGGAAAGTCCACGGAATCAATGCCGTGTGCGCGGGCAAGCTCCAGACAGCTCCGGTAGCAAGCGGCCAGCGCCGCCGCCTCGCCATGCCCGCCGCCCTGCCAGATGGGTCCTACGGTGTGGATTACGTACCGGGCTTTCAGGCGGTAACCCCGGGTCAGCTTGGCCTGGCCTGTTTCACAGCCGTGGAGGGTCCGGCACTCCGCCAGCAGCTCCGGTCCCGCGGCGGCATGGATGGCGCCGTCAACGCCGCTGCCTCCCAGCAGAGTGCGGTTGGCGGCGTTGACGATGGCTTCCGCGTCGGACGCGGTAATGTCTCCTGTAACAATGGCAAAACGGTCCATATAAGCACCTCCCGGATGTAGAGAATCGTGAATGGTATAAAATCAGCATAGACTGTCTGAAATAAAAAAGCAAGAGACTGTCAATAAAATGGTAAATTCTCTGCGATGGGAAGGTAGGGCAGCCGTTAGCGGCTTTGCCGCTCTACGGATGCCGCATACCCCTTGCGGGTGAAGGGTGTGCGCGGAAAACCCAAGAAGGGGAAACAGGCGAAGTGCCGCCAATGGAGATTTCCGCGACGGAAAGAAAGGGTGTGTGCGGGAAACCCAAGAGGGGTGTCCCGCACCATTGAAATCAAATATTTTCAGAACTTTTACAAGTTCTGAAAATAAGGGCAACGGGAAGAAAAGATTTTTTCGACCCGTTGCGCCCCCGATTTCCGGGCGCAAAGCGCACGGAAACCGGCTGGGCCGACGGTGTATTCCTGCTCCACGCATGGCGAAAAGACTTTTTCGACACGCTGAAGGCAAGTGTAAACTTTTTTTGAACTGGTGAAAAATTTCACGAATTGGGTTGCCGTCGAGGCAAAACCACAGTATAATAAATTTAATGCATTAAGAAATCGTTAAGAAGCAGGAGGAGACCCGTGAACACGAGCCGCTATTATCAGTATATTTTTCCGGGGACCATTGCGTTTTCCGTTGTGCTGATGCTCATTGGCCTCAGCATGGGCCATCCGGAACAGCTCCTGTCGGGGCTTTGGAAGATCGTCACCATGCAGGATCTTCTGATCACAGACTATATCCACATTGCGGGCCCTGCCGCCGCTTTTGTCAATGCGGGACTGGTGACCATCATTTCCATTCTCATCATCAAGCTGGCCAAGGATCCCTTCAACGGCTTTACCATTGTGGAGATGGGGCTGATGGCGGGCTTCTCCCTGTTTGGAAAAAATGTGTTCAACATCTGGCCCATCATTTTAGGGACATGGCTGTATGCCCGGTATCAGAAGGAGCCGTTTTCCAAGTATGCCTCCGTGGCCCTGCTGGCGACAGCGCTGGCACCGCTGGTGAGCTATATGGCACTGGGCAGCGTCCACGCCAGCCTGCCGCTGGGCGTGTTCACCGGTATTCTGGTGGGCTTTTTGCTGCCATCCCTGTCGGCCTACACCTATAAGATACAAAACGGCATGAACCTCTACAACATGGGCTTTGCCTGCGGTCTGTTCGCCATGATGGTGGTGCCGATCCTGACGGCCTTCGGTGACAAGCCGGACTCGGTGCTCTACTGGTCCACGGGCCTCAATTTTGAACTGAGCCTTGCCTGCGGCGCCCTGTGCGTTGTGTTTATCCTCATTGGCACCTTCGGCTGCGGCGATCCCGCATGGGCTGTGTGGGCCGGATACCGGCGCCTGCTGAGCACCACGGGCCGGGCGCCCAACGATTATCTGCGTATGTTCGGCGCCGGGCCGGTAATGGTGAATATCGGCATCAACGGTCTGATCGGCATTGCCTATGTGCTGTTGGTAGGGGGTGACCTCAACGGCCCCACTCTGGGCGGTATTTTCACCATTATGGGCTTCTCCGCCTTCGGAAAGCATCCCCGGAACATCATCCCCGTGATGTTCGGCGTGTGGCTGGGGGCCTACGGTATGCACTACGAACCCAATTACCCGGCACTTCAGCTGGCGGGCCTGTTTGGGACCACGCTGGCCCCCGTTGCCGGCCACTTCGGCCCGGTATGCGGCATACTGGCGGGGTTCATCCACTCGGCGCTGGTGCTGCAGACCGGCGGCCCGGTGGCGGGATTGAACCTGTACAACAACGGCTTTTCCGGCGGCCTCATCGCCATTGTGCTCTATCCGACTCTGACGGCCATTATCCGCCATCGCCGGCCGAAGCTCCGGGATGCGGATTACTATGACCTCTTTGAGGCAGATCAGCCCATCAATATGTCTAACTGGCATACCCACCGCCCCACGCCTGAGGAAAAGGCCGCGGAAGCGGCTGGCCGCATGACGGATGATCTGCCGGAGCGGGAGGGCTTTCAGCGGATGCAGAAAAATGAGAAGAAAGAAAACGGGTAGGACTTGCCCTTTGGGTAAGTTTGTGACATAATATCCTCTGAACCATTAAGCTTTTGGGTATAAAGGAGCAGAAAAAATGACCCCAAAGAAAATTGCCCTGCTGACGGACTCCAGTGCCGACCTGCGTTGGGATAAGGCCAGGGAAAACAATATCTTTTTTGTCCCGCTGCGGATCCTGTGCGAGGACGGCGAATATCTGGACGGCGTCAACATCACCGGCCCGGATATTTATCAGCGGCTTCATAACGGCGAGCTGCCCCAGACCTCCCTGCCCCGTGTGGAGGACTTCAGCGCGAAGCTCCGGGAGATCTTTGATCTGGGATATGACGGCGTGATCGCCGTCATGCTGTCCAGCGGCCTGTCCGGGACCTATAATCTGGCCCGGATCCTGGCGGGAGAATGTGCGGAGCAGGGCTATGCCATGAAGGTGTTTGACTCTGTCAGCGGCGCTTTGGGTCAGGGCATGACGGTGCTGCAGCTGGCTGAGGACATCAAAAACGGCATGGACTGGGAAGAACTGACGGAGCGCCGGGCTCCGCAGCTCATCGCCAACACCTATCCCTTCTTTTCTGTGGATACGCTGGAGTATCTGGTGAAGGGCGGCCGGATCGGCAAGGTCACGGCTATGGCCGGCACCATGCTCCAGATCAAGCCCATCATCACCTTTGCGCCGGACGGACAGCTGCAATCTGTGGCCAAGGTCCGGGGACGGCATCAGGTGATGCGGAAGCTGGTGGATATGGCTGTGGACCGCTGCGGCGAACACAAGCGGTACAATCTGGCGGTGGCTCATGGCGGCGCACCGGAAGAAATGGAGACCGTGCGGCAGATGCTGACAGAGGCACTGCCCAACAGCGACCACCTGTGGGACGGCGAGATCGACGGCACCCTCAGCGTCTACATCGGAGACGGCGTGCTGGGCGCTGCCGTTCAGGTGCTGGACTGACAGGGGAATATAAAAAACGAAACAGCAGAAACAAGGCACCCCGCCTCGGCGGGGTGTCTTTCTATCATAGACAAAATGGCGGAAAATGCTTGCAAAACAGAAAAGACTGTGATACTCTTAAAATTAGAGAAATGTAACAAAGGAGGAGCGCTCATGCTGGATATTTTTGAGATCCTTGGACCAATTATGGTAGGTCCCTCCAGTTCCCACACGGCGGGAGCTGTGCGCATCGGGCGGATGGCCCGGACCCTTTTGGGAGAACCGCCGGTGAAGGCGGACATTGGATTGTACGGTTCCTTTGCGGAGACCGGCCGGGGCCACGGTACGGACCGGGCGCTGGTGGCAGGGCTGCTGGGTATGAAGCCTGATGATCTGCGGATCCCGGAGAGCTTCTCCGTGGCAAAGGAGCAGGGACTGTCCTTTGTGTTCCATCCCGCCGAGCTGCGGGAGGCTCACCCCAACACGGCAGTGCTGACGGTGGAGGGTGCCAGCGGAAAAAAGACCAAAGTACAGGCGGCGTCCATCGGCGGCGGCCGGATCCGGGTGGATCAGCTGGACGGTGTGGCGGTGGACTTTACCGGCATCTTCAACACCTTGATCGTCCGCCACATGGACGTGCCCGGTGAGCTGGCGACCCTGACCAAGGTGCTGTCTGACGGCGGCATCAACATCGCCAATATGAGCTTGGTGCGTGACCGCCGGGGCGGCAGCGTTATGACGATTTTTGAGATCGACCAGCCGGTGCCCGCGGCGGAGCTGGAGCAGCTGAAGGCAGTACCCCAGGTGCTTGGCGTGATCTATTACGAGAAGGAGGATGACTGATATGGCCTTGAATTCCATGCAGGAGATCTTTGAAAAGGCGGCTTCCCGGTCCATCCCCTTCTGGCGGGTGGTTCTGGAAACCGATATGGAGGAGCGGCAGGTAACGGAAGAGCAGTCCATGGAAAAAATGCGGGCTGCCTGGCATGCTATGCTGGAATCTGTCGTCAGTTATCAGGGCGACCAGCGCTCCCGCAGCGGCCTTGTGGGCGGAGACGGCGCCCGGATGCGGCGTTACGCCGCGGCGGATACTACATACAGCGGCCCCTATGTGCAGGAGGTCATTGCTACGGCCCTCAGCGTAGGCGAGTCCAACGCCTGCATGCGGAAGATCGTGGCGGCACCAACCGCAGGCGCCTGCGGTGTACTGCCTGCTGTTCTGGTGCCTCTGTACCAGATGGGCCGCGCCACCGAGGAAGAGATTTTGCAGGCTCTGTATACCGCTTCCGGCATCGGTGCGGTGGTCAGCTTCCGGGCCTGTATCGCCGGTGCTTCCGGCGGCTGTCAGGCTGAGATCGGCACGGCTTCCGCTATGGCGGCTGGCGCGCTGACCTCCCTGCGGGGCGGCGATCCTCAGCAGATCGGCCACGCGGCGGCCATGGCCCTGAAAAATCTGATGGGCCTGGTGTGCGACCCGGTGGCGGGTCTGGTGGAGGTCCCCTGCGTGAAGCGGAACGTGGTTGGCTCTGTCAACGCCGTCAGCTGCGCGGATATGGCGCTGGCCGGCGTGGAAAGCCGGATCCCTGTGGATGAGGTCATCGACTGCATGGGTGAGGTAGGCCGCCGGATGCCTATGGAGATGCGGGAGACCGCTCTGGGCGGTCTGGCCGCCACACCCACCGGCAAGGCTGTCAAGGAACGGATGGAGCAACAGGACTGACCTGAATTGAATCAAAAAAGCGTTGGGAACAATATGTTCCCAACGCTTTTTTTGATAGTTGCGGTTTTATTTGTCAAGTATGTGGACGTTGAGGTGATCGTAGGTCATTTCAACATTGTGCTTGGCGAAGGTGTCCCGCAGCTTCTCATTGATGGAGTGGTAGGCGGGCCAGTAGTTCTCCACGGTGCACCAGCAGTAAATGGTGTATTCGATGGAGCTTGCGCCGTAGTCGGTAAGATGCACCGCCGGGGCCGGGTCCGGCAGAATGTTGGCGGTGGCCTCCACGGCCTCCATACAAGCGGTCATGACGGTTTCCGTAGGTGCGTCATAGGAGGCAGTGACGGTCCGGACGATCCGGCGTCGGCCCAGAACGGTATAATTGATGATCTTGGAGGAGGAGAGGTCCTTGTTGGGCATCAGGATCATCTGACCGTTGGCGGTCTCCAGCTTCGTGTGGTTCAGACCGATTTCGCGGACAGTACCGGAGGTGCCGCCGGCTTCGATGAAGTCCCCCAGAGCGAAGGGGTGGGAGGAGAGGATCACCAGCCCCCCAGCCACGTTGCCTAAAATGTCCTCCGCCGCAAGGGTGATGCCCAGGGTCAGGACGGACAACAGCGCCGTCAGGGAGGAGGTGTTGATGCCCAACGCTTCCGCGGTGATGATGACCGTCAGCACATAGAGGAGAACTTTTATACTGGTATGAATGACCTTTTGCAGCCGCTCGTTGACCTTCTGCATCCGGCTCAGCAGCCGGGTGACGACCTTCATAATGAGCCGCACAGCGATGAGGCAGACCAGCAGCGTCACCAGAGCAGAGAGGATCTTGCTGAGGCTGTAGCCCCCCACGGCGGTGTTCAGAATTTGCTTAATATCCATGGAACCGTATCTCCGTTACCGTCCGGCCTTCCGGTCGGCCTCGATGAGCCGCTTTAGCCCCTCCACGGCCACCTTTACGGAGGTGGAGGTGTCCTCGCTCATTTTCTGATCCAGACCCGCCGCCTCCCGCTCCTGATTCCAGATCACATGGAAGCAGCTTCCGCAGCGGCAGCCCAGCGCGGCGGCCTCCACGAACAGCGCGGCGGATTCCATCTCGCTGGCTTTGACGCCCAGCCGCTTCCAACTCTCCCACTTGGCCTTCAGTTCATAGCTGACGGGGGAGGCGTCGGGGCTGTGCTGGCCGTAAAAGCTGTCCTTGCACTGGACCACGCCGATGTGGAGGGGATAACCCATCGCCTTGGTAGCGTCTACCAATGCGTTGGTGATCTCCCAGTCCGCCACGGCGGGGAATTCGATGGGGGCATATTCCAGGCTGGTGTGCTCAAAGCGGATGGCGCCGGTGGCCACCACAATGTCGCCGGACTGCACATTCAGGTCGATGCCGCCGCAGGTGCCGGTGCGGATAAAGGTGTCCGCGCCGCACTTGTGCAGCTCCTCCATGGCGATGGCGGCAGAGGGGCCGCCGATGCCGGTGGAACAGGCGGTGACCTTTTCGCCCAGCAGCGTGCCGGTCCAGACGTTGAACTCCCGGTTGTAGGCCACCTGATGCGCATCGTCAAACAGGGCGGCGATGGCGGGCACCCGGCCCGGATCTCCGGGGAGGATGCAGTAGCGGCCTACGTCGCCGGGGACGCAGTGAATATGAAATTGCTTTTCCAGTTTCTGCATGGTATTCACGATCCTTTCACACGGCCGATCCGACCGGCTGATAACCTTTCGTATAACAGATAGTATAACAGATAGTATAACAGATAAAAGTCTGATTTGTAAAGCCTCGGCAAAAGGACGGGAGAGGAAGGCGGTTCTCGCCGCTGACTTGTCTGAAATTTGTCAATTATGCCGAATTGATTCCTTGCGAAATTCTTAACTTGAGTTTAGTGACTAAAAAATATATAATAATGGTTGTTTTGCAAGTGCAAAATGACGAAGATAGGAAGAAGCGAAGGAAAGGTGTGAAACCGACGATGTTGGATCAGAGTTATTACGAAACTGCCAACGAAATTATCAGCCGGTACCCTCTGGAGGAAAAATCCCTGATCCCCATTATTCAGGACATCCAGGCGACCTACCGGTATCTTCCGCCGGATCTTTTGGACTATGTGGCCAAAAAGATCGGCATTACAGAGACCAAGGCTTACAGCGTGGCCAGCTTTTATGAGAACTTCTCCTTTGAACAGAAGGGAAAGTATGTGCTCAAGATCTGCGACGGAACGGCCTGCCATGTCCGCAAATCCACGCCGGTGCTGCAGTACCTGCGTCAGGAACTGGGACTCAGTGAGACCAAGCAGACCACCGATGACCTGATGTTCACGGTGGAAGTGGTGTCCTGCCTGGGCGCCTGCGGTCTGGCCCCGGCCATGATGGTCAACGAGCAGGTCCATCCCAAAATGACGCCGGAAAAGGCGGCGGAGCTGCTCAAGGAGCTTCGGGCCAAGGAAGAGGAGGGGCGGAACGATGATCAGAATTGAAAACCGGTTCCAGCTCAAGCAGGTCCGGGCGGAATGCCAGGCTGAGACTAAGCAGGAAAAGTGCCGGGTGCTGATCTGCGGCGGCACGGGCTGTCTGGCCGGCGGCTCCGCCAAGCTCTATGAGCACATGAAGGAGTTGGCTGCGGAGCATGAAAACGTTCAGGTGGAGATCGGCCCGGAGATCGCCCATATCGGCGTCCACAAGAGCGGCTGCCACGGCTTCTGCGAAATGGGCCCCCTGATGCGGATCGAGCCTTACGGCTATCTCTACTTAAAGGTGCAGGAGAGCGACTGCGGCGAGATCTTTGAAAAAACGGTCCTCCGGGGTCAGCCGGTGGAGCGGCTGATGTTCCGTCAGGATAACAAGGTCTATCCCTCTGAGGAGGAGATCCCCTTCTACGCCAAGCAGACCCGTCTGGTGCTGAAGAACTGCGGCCATATCGACGCGGAGCGTATTGAGGCGGCCATTGCTGCCGGCGCTTACGAGGGCCTTGAAAAAGCCCTCTTTGAAATGACGCCCAAGGCTGTCATTCAGGCTATTACCGACTCCAAGCTCCGGGGCCGCGGCGGCGCGGGCTTCCCCGCCGGCAAAAAATGGAGCCAGGTGGCCGCTCAGAAGGAGACCGTCCGCTATGTGGTCTGCAACGGCGATGAGGGCGACCCCGGCGCGTTTATGGACCGCAGCATCATGGAGGGCGATCCCCACCGGATGATCGAGGGTATGCTGATCGCAGCCTATGCCGTAGGCGCGCAGGAGGGCTATATCTATGTCCGCGCGGAGTATCCTCTGGCTATTGAGCGCCTGAAGCTGGCCATTGCGCAGGCAGAGGAAGCCGGATTCCTGGGTGACAACATTCTGGGTACGGACTTCTGCTTCCGTCTGCATATCAACCGGGGCGCCGGCGCCTTTGTCTGCGGCGAGGGCAGCGCATTGACCGCCTCCATCGAGGGCAAGCGGGGTATGCCCCGCGTCAAGCCGCCCCGCACTGTGGAGCACGGCCTGTGGGAGAAGCCCACGGTCCTCAACAACGTGGAGACCTACGCCAACGTTCCCATGATCATTCAGCGCGGCGCGGAGTGGTACCGGGGGATCGGTACGCCGGAAAGCCCCGGTACCAAGGCCTTCGCCCTTACCGGCAACGTGTGCAACACCGGTCTGATCGAGGTCCCCATGGGCACGCCTCTGCGTGATATCGTGTTTGACGTAGGCGGCGGTATCCCCAACGGAAAGAAGTTCAAGGCCGTACAGATCGGCGGCCCCTCCGGCGGCTGCCTGTCCGAAAAGGATCTGGACCGCCACATGGACTTTGACTCCCTCACCAAGATCGGCGCCATGATCGGCTCCGGCGGCATGGTGGTCATGGACGAGGACACCTGCATGGTGGAGGTGGCCCGGTTCTTCATGAGCTTCACTCAGCGTGAAAGCTGCGGCAAGTGTGTTCCCTGCCGGGAGGGCACTCAGCGGATGCTGGAGATCCTGGAGCGCATCGTGGCCGGTCAGGGCACCATGGAGGATCTGGATACCCTCCGGGATCTGGCGGATATGATCGAGAATACCGCCCTGTGCGGCCTGGGCAAGAGCGCGCCCAAGCCGGTCATCAGCACCCTCAACGCCTTCCGGGACGAGTATGTGGCCCACATTCGGGACCGCCGCTGTCCCGCCGGCGTCTGCTCCAAGCTTCGGGTGTACAGCATCGACCCCGCCAAGTGCAAGGGCTGCTCCAAGTGCGCCCGGAACTGCCCGGCGTCGGCCATTCACGGTACGCTGAAGTCGCCGTACACCATTGATCAGGACGCCTGCATCCGCTGCGGAAGCTGCGTGGAGCAGTGTGCGTTCGGCGCGATCACCGTAGAGAAGTAAGGAGGACGCTGCTATGGGATTTATGACCATTGACGGTCAGCGGGTGGAATTTACCAACGAACCCAATGTTCTGACCGTGATCCGCAATGCGGAGATCGATATACCGACCCTTTGTTACCATTCCGAACTGTCCATTTACGGTGCCTGCCGTCTGTGCACCGTAGAGGATGACCGGGGCAAGACCTTTGCCTCCTGTGCGGAGCCGCCCCGGGACGGCATGGTGATCTACACCAATACCCCCCGGCTCATGCGCTACCGCCGGACGATCCTGGAGCTGCTGCTGGCAGCCCATGACCGGGACTGCACCACCTGCGTGAAAAGCGGCGAGTGTCATCTGCTGGAGCTGGCTCACCGCATGGGCGTGGACCGGATCCGCTTCAAGAACCGGGAGGCCAAGTACCCCATCGACGAAAGCTCTCCCGCCATCGTCCGCAACCCCAATAAGTGCATTCTCTGCGGCGACTGCGTCCGTATGTGCGACAATGTCCAGTCCGTGAACGCCATCGACTTTGCCTACCGCGGCACCAGTACGCTGGTGACCCCGGCCTTCAACAAGACCATCGCCCAGACCAACTGCGTCAACTGCGGCCAGTGCCGGGTGGTGTGTCCCACCGGCGCGATCAGCATCAAGACCAACATCGATGAGGTCTGGGACGCTTTGGCGGACCCCAACACCATTGTAGTGGCGCAGGTGGCTCCGGCGGTCCGCGTGGCGCTGGGCGACAAGTTCGGCATCCCCAAGGGCGAAAACGTCATGGGCAAGCTGGTCAATGCCCTGCACCGACTGGGCTTCCATGAGGTCTATGACACTACCTACGGCGCGGACCTCACCGTGATCGAGGAGGCGGAGGAGCTGCTGGAGCGGATCTCCAGCGGCGCCAAGGGTCCCCTGTTCACCTCCTGCTGCCCTGCCTGGGTCAAGTTCTGCGAGACCCGGTATCCGGAACTGGCGGACAATATTTCCACCTGCCGCTCTCCCCAGCAGATGTTCGGCGCGGTGATCCGGGAATACTACCGCAATCCTGAGATCAATCAGGGCAAGAAGCTGGTGTCGGTGTCCATCATGCCCTGCACCGCCAAGAAGGAGGAGATCCTCCGCCCTGAGTCCATGACCAATGGCCGACAGGACGTGGACTATGTGCTGACCACCACCGAGGTGGCCTCCATGATCCGCAAGTCCGGTATCCGCTTTGAGAATATCGACGGCGAGTCCACCGATATGCCCTTTGGTATCGGTTCCGGCGGCGGCGTCATCTTCGGCGTCACCGGCGGCGTGACGGAGGCGGTGCTCCGCCGCCTTCAGACCGGCCACAGCCGGGTGGAAATGGATCGCATCCGCACCAGCGGCGTCCGGGGCGATGACGGTTTGAAGGAACTGACCTTTGACTACATGGGCAAGGAGATCCGCGCCGCAGTGGTCAACGGTCTGGGCAATGCCGACAAGCTCATCAAGCGTATCCAGAGCGGCGAGGTCAGCTATGACTTCGTGGAGGTCATGGCCTGCCGCCGGGGCTGTATCATGGGCGGCGGCCAGCCGGTCGGCGCCGGTCCCCGGACCCGGAAGGCCCGCGCCAAGGGTCTGTATGATACCGACGTCAATATGCAGATCAAAAAGTCCAACGAGAACCCCATGGTCCTTGCTCTGTACGAGGGCCTGCTGAAGGGCAAGACCCATCAGCTTCTGCACCGTAATCTGGGCAGCACAGAGAACTGAATCACAGGAACAGCCGCTGCGGAAACTCCGCGGCGGCTGTTCTCTGCGTATGGGGAGAGGCTCTGAGTGCCCTGAAAACTGATGAAAAAGCTGCGAAAACCTTTCTCACCGAGGAAGAAAGAAATCAAAAGCCAGCCCGTAAAGGCTGGCTTTCAGCGTATCGAAAAAGTCTTTTCTCCCCGCTGAGCAAGTTTTCAGAACTTCATAAAAGTTCTGAAAACTTAGGATTTTAATGGCGCGGGACACCCTTCTTGGGTTTCCCGCGCACACCCTTCCTTACCGTCGCGGAAAATTTATCACTTTATCGACAGCCTCAAAGCCAGCCCGTAAAGGCTGGCTTTCGGCTTATTGGAATGTCCAGTGGGAAATGTCCGTATCGATGCTGTAAGCGTCAACGGTATCCGACCCGGTACTGCCGGGGAATACGAGGGACTGGCCGTCGCTGTCCAGCGTCAGGGGAAACCAATCAGGGCAGATGACCTCCCGGCCGTACTCATCGGTGAGAACAGCCGCTGATTCCAGAATATCCCCGGCGGCAAAGGGGAAGGAGAGAGGCTCCAGCCGATAGAAGGTGGCGTTGTCATAGCCTCGGTAGCTGGTCTGCTCATCGGCGCTGATGGGCCGCGCCCAGGCGACAAGCCGCTGGTTTTTGAACAGGCCTACCCGAATGGAAACAGCCTTCGTCCGGGGGATCAGGATATTGTCCAACTGCGTGCTGAGCGTCAAGGCATACTCCATGGCATCCGGCAGGGTCAGCTTGCCGTTTTCAATCTGCGCCCGGCCTTGGAGATCCGCATCCACAAGATTGGCAACGTCCGGCAGGGAGCCGGAATACAGACCGGAATACGTTTGCAGGGGCTGGGTCTGCCGGGTGCCGTCCGGCATGACGAATACCGCAGTGATGGCGATGTCATCCGTCAGTTCGCAGGTCAGCTCCGCCGAGAATTTCTCGCTGACCGGCTGCCCATTCTGATCTGGCTCAGACAGGACGGTTTTGCTGTTGGAGCTGTGGCCGTTGTCCACTGAAAATTCAACGCGCATACCCTCCACGTAGGTTTTGGGGACGGCGTAGACGGAGAAGGTCACAGAGTTTTTGGACAGATCGGCGGATACCAGCTTCGTTCCATAGTCCGCCGTCAGGCTGTTCTGCTGTTTGAGAATTTCCTCCACCTGACCGGAGATGCCGTATACCTGATTGGACATACTGCGTTCCATCTGGTTGATCCGGTTGTAAACGCCATCGAATTGCCAGCCGATTGTCCGAATGGAATCATAGATATTGTAGGCGGCGCACAATACCGCCAGCGCTGCCAGCACATAGGGCCATTTTTTCCGAGGTTTCGGGGCGGTCTGGGCGGCGAGATACCGCTCCGTGATCTCCTCCACCATTTTCAACTGAGCGTCCGTTAATTCGCCACTGTCCGGGGCGGGGGGCGTCTCCGGCGCTTCCTCTACACCCAGCAGCCAGCCTACGGTTACACCGAACCGGCGGCTGAGGGCCACCAGCTTGTCAATCTCCGGTAAGGCAGTATCCGATTCCCACTTGTAAATGGACTGCCGGGAAACGCCCAGCTCCGCGCCCAGTGTCTCCTGGGACAATCCGGCCTCTTTTCGCTTCAGGGCGATCCGCTGGCCTGTGGTCATACGCGTCACATCCTTTCGTGGGAACAGTATCGCTGAAAGCGGGCAAAATCGCCACCAACTTCCCGGCGAAATTTGTAAACCGTGGGTTTACACAGGGGTTTTACAGCTTTTTTTCGTAGAGATTCAGGGGACAGTGGACGTAGCCCATGAAGAAGGTGTCCACCGTCCCGGCGAAGCGGTAGCCGATGGCAGGGTAGAGGTGGTTGGAAACGGCGTTGCTCACGCCAGTGTCGAACCGCATGACGGTCTTGCCCTGACTGCGGGCGGTGTCCTCGGCAAAGGCCACCATCTGCCGGGCCAAGCCCTGCCCCGCCCGGTCAGGATGGATGGTCAGGGTGTGGATAACGGCGACCTGATCGTCCTCGGCGGGGATGGACCAGCCGCCGTTTTTGTATTCCGGCAGCTGGACGCCGTTGAGATTCATGCTGCCCCAGACGGTGCCGTCCTCGTCCACGCCTACATACAGGGTCCCGGCGTTGAAAATGCTCCGGGCGGTTTCGGTGGTGGGGTAAGCGCCCCGCTTCCAGCCAGTGTAGTGGAGGCCGGTGGCGTCCTCATGGTCTAAAATAGCCTCATAGACGGCGGCTACGGCAGGCAGGTCGGATTCCTTGGCAATACGGATCATGGTGATTCCTCTTTTCTCTCGTTTTCAAAAACAGGCGTACCATCCGGTACGCCTGTTTGGTGGTTATTCGGATTTGGTGTCATTTTCCTGCTTGGACTCAGGCTTCCCGTCAGACGGCGCTTCGTCAGAAGATGGTTTATCCTCGTTGTTCGTCTCCCCGTCGGCGGGAGCGTTCTCCGGGGCCTCGATCTTCTCGGAGATCATGTGGACCTTCCGGGCGGCAGGCTCGATGACCTCCGGCTGAGAGGGGCGGAAGCCATTCTCGTGGGCCAGAGTGGAGGCGTAGGCGTCCTCTACGGTGGAGGGGTCCCGGCCTTCGATGATGGCTACCATCTCCGCACCGGTGATGGTCTCCTTCTCCAGCAGATAGGCCACCACCTTGTCCATGTCGGCCCGGTTTTCCCGGATGATGTTCACGGCGTCGGCATAGCACTTGTCCAGGATATCCTTCACGGCCTTGTCCATAGCGGCGGCGGTGTCCTGCGCGCAGTCCAGACCGTAGCCGCCGTCCAGATACTGGCTGCGGCGGGAGGCCAGAGCCATCATGCCGAACTGGTCGCTCATGCCGAACATGGCAACCATGTTCCGGGCCACGCCGGTGGCCTCCTGGATGTCCTGAGAGGCGCCGTTGGTCATGGTGTTCATCACCACTTCCTCGGCGGCGCGGCCACCCATGGACACAGCGATCTTCGCCATCAGCTCGTCCCGGGTCCGCAGCTCTGTCTTATCCTCCTCCGGCATCAGCAGGGTGTAACCCAGCGCGCCTTGGGTGTGAGGGACAATGGTGATCTTCTGGACCGGTTCTGTGTTCTTCTGCTTGTAGGCCACCATGGCGTGACCGACCTCATGGTAGGCCACCAGCTTTTTCTCAAATTCCGTCAGGACGCTGCCCTTTTTCTCCGTACCGGCGATAACCAGCTCGAAGGCGGCCAGCAGGTCCTCCTGGATCACCAGCTTGCGGCCCTTCCGGACGGCCCGGAGAGCGGCCTCATTCACAAGGTTGGCAAGGTCGGCGCCCACGCAGCCGGCGGTGGCCAGCGCTACCTTCTTCAAATTGACGTCCTCGGCCAGCTTGATGTTCCGGGTATGGACCTGAAGGGTGGCCAGACGGCCCGCCAGATTGGGACGGTCGATGATGATGCGGCGGTCGAACCGGCCGGGCCGCAGAAGGGCCTGATCCAGCACCTCGGGCCGGTTGGTGGCGGCCAGAAGGATGATGCCCTTGGTGGGGTCAAAGCCGTCCATCTCGGCAAGAAGCTGGTTCAGGGTCTGCTCCCGCTCATCATTGCCGCCGAAGCGCCCGGAGTCACGGGATTTGCCGATGGTGTCGATCTCATCGATGAATACGATACAGGGGGCTACCTTGGCGGCCTCCTTAAAGAGGTCGCGGACACGGGACGCGCCCACGCCCACGAACATCTCCACAAAGTCGGAGCCGGAGATGGAGAAGAAGGGCACATTGGCTTCGCCGGCCACGGCCTTGGCCAGCAGCGTTTTGCCGGTGCCCGGAGGGCCTACCAGCAAAGCACCCTTGGGGAGCTTGGCACCGATGTCGGTATATTTCTTGGGATTGTGCAGGAAGTCGATGATCTCCGTCAGGGATTCCTTGGCCTCGTCCTGACCGGCCACATCGGCAAAGGTGACGCCGGTCTGCTTTTCCATGTAGACCTTGGCGTTGGCCTTGCCCACGCCGCCGATCCCGCCCATGCCTCCCATGCCGCCCTTTTTCGCCATGATCCGCATGACGAGGGAGAACATGAGCATGATGAACACAAAGGGCAGAATGAAGTTGATGGCGAACAGGAGGAGCGGGCTCATCTGAGGCTCGTACTTCGTGTCATAGTCTGTTTTTCCGGCCTCGTGCATCCGCTCCACCAGAGTGTCATTAGACTCCATCTTTACGGTAAAGAGCTTCAGCGCCGCGGTATGCTCCTTGCCGTCGGCGTCGGTAAAAGCGTAAACGGCCTTGCCGTCCTGATCCGTGGACTTGGTGTAGGCGGTGCCGTTCTCAGCAGTGTAGACATAGCCGTCCTTGGGGACGATATACAGCAGGCCCTCGGAGAGGTCCACGGTGACGTCCTCCACCTGCTTGCTCTCCATCATGGCGATGAAATCGCTGTACTTGATGTTGATGTTGGAGGCCTGCTTTCCGGCGGATCCCATGTAGCTGCTGGTGCAGTAGAACACCAGCGTCAGCGCCAGCGCCCAGGCCACCAGCTTACCGGCACCCAGCAGGTTGCGGTTGCCCCGTCGGTTTTTATTGTTTTTATCGTTCTGGTCCATTGAGAACTCCTTTCAGAGTGTGTGAAATTAAAAAGCAGTATAGCACAACCTCCTTGAAACCACAAGGAAAAGAGACTGCCTTTTCATAAACTTTCTGTAAACTTGGACGTGCTGAACGGAAACGTTTTTTTAAATTCATCTTTATTGTGGACCGGTTCTGTGATATACTGTAAAAAGTATACCCCGCAGATTTTGACAAATTCCGATCATGAGAGGATTTCAATATGACAGACGAAAGAAAAGACCAGCTGACCGCCGAGGCCGACGGCCTCATTGAAGGCCGCAACGCGGTGATCGAAGCCCTGCGGACGGAGGCCAGCATCGACAAAATTTTCATCCAGAAGGGTGAGGTGGACAAGACCCTGGGCCACATCGCCTCCAAGGCCCGGGCGGCGGGCATCGTGGTGGTGGAGGCCGACAGGCGGAAGCTGGACGGCATGAGCCGCACCCACGCCCATCAGGGCGTCATCGCTCTGGCAGCGGTGCGGGAGTACGTCAGTGTAGACGATATTCTGGCAGATGCCGCCGCCAAGAACGAGTCGCCCCTGATCGTGGTGTGCGACGAGATCTCCGACCCCCACAATCTGGGCGCCATCATCCGGACGGCTTATTGCGCCGGCGCTCACGGCGTGGTCATTCCCAAGCGCCGCAGTGCGGGTCTGACCAGCGTGGTGGCCAAGACCTCCGCAGGCGCGGTGTCTCACATGAAGGTGGCTCGGGTGCCCAATATCCCCTCCTTGCTGAAGGACCTGAAAAAGCAGGGGGTCTGGGTATTCGGCACGGCGGCCAACGGCACCACCGGCCTGTATGACACGGACCTGAAGGGCGCTGCTGCCATCGTCATCGGCAGCGAAGGGGACGGCATGACCCGTCTGGCTGCCGAAAACTGCGATTTTCTGGTGAGCATCCCCATGAAGGGTGATCTGAATTCCCTGAACGCCAGCGCCTCGGCAGCGATCCTGCTGTATGAGGCCGTGCGTCAGCGGATGAACTGAGAAGTTTGGAGAGAACACGGTGTCAAAGGATGTCGAGAAAACAGAATACGGCACAGGCACCTGGGATACGCCGCCGTCTGACGAGGATTACACCTTAGAGGAGATTCTGGCGGAGTACGGCTCCAGCCGCCAGCAGAAAATCATGGAAGAGGTGGAGCGTGAGACCGCTCCGGCAGAGCCGGATACGCCCAAGGCACCGGCTCCTGAACAGCCTTCCGCCCCTAAACCGACAGAGACGGCCCCATCTCCAACGCCCAAATCGGCGATGGCCCTCTGGGAGGAACGGATCGCTGCGGCGGCGCTGGAACAGGACGGGGAGGCCCCCTTTGCCGACGATTCGGACCCGGAGGAAGAACCACGGACAGATGACGGCCCGGAGCCGGAGGCTACCCGCTTCCTGAGTCTGGAAGAACTGGTAGGGACAACGGTAGGGGCCGTGATGGAGGAGCACCACGAAACGCTGCTGAAGCCGAAATGGGGGCTGTTCTCCCGGAAGCGGCAGGAGGAAACGGAGCAGCTCTACGATTCCATGGAAGCCCCGGAGGAATCGGTAAAGCCTCTTACCGAGGCAGAGAGCATCGGGGAAGAACCGGAGCTTAGCGAGGTCGCGTCTGAGGAGCGGGAAGCCTATAAGAGCCGTCACCGGTCTCTGGGATTTGCCTTTTTTACAGCGCTGGTGCCTATCGCCGCTATGGCGGCGGAGCAGTACGGCGTCACGGTCCCCTTCTGGACCGGAGACCGGCAGATCCAAGGCGTTGCCATGCTGGCCTGTCTGCTGATCGAATTGGTGCTGTGCTGGCACGTGCCGGTGTACGCGATCCGGAAGCTGAGTGAAAAACGCTGCGTCAGCGCATTGCTGGTGTCGTTGGCGGTGGTGGCGGCGGCGGTGGACTGCGCGTTGTGGCTGCTTGTTCCGGGGCGGGGAGAAGCGCTTCCCTATACCGCTGCGGCGGGACTGGCGCTGTGCTTTGCCCAGTGGGGCATCAGCCGGGAAAGCCGGGGCAGCTATGATAGCTTCCGTTTGGCATCGCTGGACGATCACCCCCCTTACTTGGTCACGGAAACTCCAAGGGGTGCCTGCAAGCAGAGGGGAGACCTGCGGGGCTTTTACACCACCGCCATGCGGGATGATTATGCCTCCCGTCTTCAGACGGTGTTCCTGCCGGTGATTTTTATGGCCGCGCTGGTATTCGCGGGCTTGACCTCTTTGGGACGGGGACACGGAATTGACTTCCTGCGGAACTGGTCCGTGATCCTGACGGCGGGAGCCACCTGTTCCCTGCCGCTGTGCTGGAGCCTGCCATGGTCCCGGCTGACCCGCCGACAGCAGAAAAGCGGCTGTGCCGTGGCGGGCTGGGACGGCGCGGCCCGGGTAGGAAAGCGCCGGGGCATGATCCTGACGGATACCGACCTGTTCCCGCCGGGGACCATCCGGCTCAACGGGGTGAAGGTCTACGGCGAGGAACTTGGAAAGGTGTCGGCTTATGCGGCGGCAGCCGCCCGTGCGGCGGGCTGCGGCCTGGAGCGGGTCTTTGAGGGACTGGCGGTGGGGGAGAACGCCCCACGGGAAACGGCTCAGGACCTGAGCTTTTACGAGCAGGGCGGCTTTGGCTGCACGATCCACGGGGAATCCGTCCTGTTGGGGACGGCCTCCTTCCTGCGGAAGCAGGATGTGCGTCTGCCCAGCAACATCAATCTGAAGACCGGCATTTTCCTGGCCATCGATCATCAGCTGGCGGCGGTGTTCGCCGTGAAGTATGAGGCATCGGAAAATGTGGACTACGCGCTGCGGACCCTGCACCGCAGCCGGATCACGCCGATTCTGGCGGTACGGGACCCCAACATCACCCCGGCGCTGCTGAAGCGGAAGTTCTATAAGAAGATCAAGGTGGAGTATCCGCAGCTGACGGACCGGGTGGCCCTCAGCGAAGCGGAGGAGGACCGGGGCCTGCCCCGGGCGCTGCTGCTGCGGGAGGGCCTGCTGCCCTACGCCGAAGCAGTGGTGGGCAGCCGCCGTCTGCGAACGGCGGTGCGCCGGGCTACATGGCTGTCCCTGGCGGGCAGCGCCGCCGGCGTTTTGCTGACGGCGTATCTGGTGTCTCTGGGGAAGTTCGATTTGCTCACCCCCTTGTCCCTGACGGTGTTTTTGCTGCTGTGGACTCTGCCGGTGCTGCTGATGAGCGACTGGACCGGCCGATATTGACACTTGACAGAATAAAGTACCGGGAGGCAGGCTTTTTCCCTGCCTCCCGGTACTTTTTCGCACTGTCCAGGACCAAAAGACTTTTTTTCAAGAAAAATGATTTTTGCGGGACCCCACAAAAATAGGCGACCCTTTTTGCCTACCCCTCCAAAATGTGAGATCTCACAAAATTCTTATTGTATTGCCCATGAAAAAGCGGTATAATTAACACATTGAGTGAGTCTCAATGGTTGACAGATCTTTTATCGGCCCATTCGGGCCGTGTCAACAGCATCAACATAAGGAGTGGAACAAACATGAGCTATTCAGTACAGAACATCCGTAACGTCTGCCTGCTGGGTCACAGCGGCAGCGGTAAGACTTCTCTGGCAGAGAGCCTGCTGTTTATGACCGGTGCCATCGACCGTATGGGCAGAGTCGCGGACGGCAATACCGTTTGTGATTACGATCCCGAAGAGGTCAAGCGCCAGATCTCTCTGTCCACCGCTGTGGCGCCTATCGACTATAAGGGCTGCCGCATCAACGTGCTGGATACTCCGGGCGCATTCGACTTTTCCGGCGAAGTGATGGAGGCTCTCCGGGCCGCCGACGCCGCCATCATCGTGGCCTCCGCTAAGGACGGTGTGTCCGTGGGCGTTGAGAAGGCGTGGAAGTATTGCGAAGAGCGGAATATGCCCCGCTTTATCTATATCTCTAAGATCGACGAGGATCACAGCGACTATAACGCCACCTTTGATGCGCTCCGTGAGCGCTTCGGCAACAAGATCGCTCCCGTTGTGGTGCCTACGCTGGACGAAAACAAGAAAGTCACCGGCCTCATGGACATCCTGAATAAGCGCGCCTATGAGATGCAGGACGGCAGGCGTGTGGAGATCGAGCTGCCTGAGGATAAGGTGGCCGTCATCAACGAGTTCAACGATGCGCTGAAGGAATCCGTGGCGGAGACCAGCGAGGAATTCATGGAGCGCTTCTTCAACGGCGAGGACTTCACCTACGCCGAGATGGCTCAGGGCCTCCGTCAGGGCGTCCGTGAGCTGAGCGTGTTCCCCGTGCTGTGCGGCAGCGCCGTGGCTGATATGGGCACCTTGATGCTGCTGGACAACATCATGGAGCTGCTGCCCTCTCCCGAGCAGGGCAACTATCATAAGGCCACTCTGGCTGACGGCACCACCGAGGAATTCGTGGTGTCCGCCGGTGGTGTGCCCACGGCTTTCGTGTTCAAGACCATTTCCGACCAGTACGGCAAGTACTCCTTCGTGAAGGTCCTCTCCGGCAGCATCACGCCGGATATGACCATGGTCAATGCCCGCACCGGCGACAACGAGAAGCTGGGCCGCCTGTATACCATGCGTGGCAAGAAGGCCACCGAGGTCAAGGAGCTGGTGTGCGGCGATATCGGCGCCATCGCTAAAATGGATAAGGTCAAGACCGGCGATACCCTGTGCGACAGCCGTAAGGTCGTGGCGCTGAAGGGCATCCCCTTCGCTGAACCCTGCTACTCTGTGGCCATCGCCCCCAAGACCCGCGGCCAGGACGATAAGGTGGCTCAGGGCCTGAACCGTCTCAATGAGGAGGACCCCTCCTTCTCCGTGGTCAACAACGCCGAGACCCATCAGATGGTACTCTCCGGCGCCGGCGATATGCAGGTGGATGTGCTGGTCAGTAAGCTCAAGACCCGCTTCAACGTGGAAGTGGAGCTGAGCCCTGTCCGCGTGGCTTACCGTGAGAAGATTCGTAAGACCGTGCAGAAGCAGGGCCGTCATAAGAAGCAGACCGGCGGCAGCGGCCAGTTCGGTGACGTGTGGATCCGCTTCGAGCCCCAGACCGAGCAGGATGATATGATCTTCGCTGAGGAAGTGTTCGGCGGCTCCGTGCCCAAGAACTATTTCCCTGCTGTGGAAAAGGGCCTGCGGGAGGCCTGCGTCCACGGTCCTCTGGCCGGTTATCCGGTGGTGAATCTGAAGGCCGTTCTGTATGATGGCTCCTATCACCCCGTTGACTCCTCCGAAATCGCATTCAAGACCGCCGCTCAGCTGGCCTACAAGGCCGCTCTGCCTGAGGCCAACCCCTGCCTGATGGAGCCTGTGGGCGAGCTGAAGGTCACCGTGCCTGACAGCTACATGGGCGATGTCATGGGTGACCTGAACAAGCGCCGCGGCCGCGTCATGGGTATGGACCCTGCTGGCAATGGCGAGCAGGTCATCACCGCTGAGGTCCCCATGGGCGAGATGAGCACCTATGCCATCGACCTCCGCTCCATGACCCAGTCCCGCGGCACCTTTACCCTGCACTTTGTCCGCTATGAGGATTGCCCTCCCGCGGCGCAGGAGAAGGCGATCGCAGAGGCCAAGGCCCGGAACGAGGAATAAGATCAACCAGTGTGGCCGGGGAAGCGATCGCTTCCCCGGCCGCTGTATCTGTGTGGGATAGTCTTTGAATAGTTCAATAGCTCTAACAAAGCGTGAACAATTTTATGTTCTTTCAAAAAAGTTGCATTTGCAACTTGCAAATAGAAATAATTCCTGATATACTACACTCACAAAGCAAAAAACGCTCAAGGAAAGGGCAAAGATAAGGTAATTATTTAAGGAGGATATAACTATGAAGAAGTGGGTCTGCAAGGTTTGCGGTTACATTTATGAGGGTCCCGAGGCTCCCGTCGAGTGCCCCGTCTGCCACGCCAAGAATGCGTTTGAAGAGGTCAAGGGCGAGCTGAAGCTGGCTGCTGAGCACAAGTTCGGCATCTACGCAGAGACCGTGAAGAACAACGCTGATATCTCCGAGGAGGATAAGAAGTACATCTTCGATCAGCTCATGGCCAACTTCAACGGCGAGTGCAGCGAGGTGGGTATGTATCTGTGCATGGCCCGGATCGCTCACCGTGAGGGCTATCCCGAGATCGGCCTCTACTGGGAAAAGGCTGCTTATGAGGAAGCCGAGCACGCCGCTAAGTTCGCCGAGCTGCTGGGCAGCGACCTGGAGAGCAATATGACCGCCTCCACCGAGAAGAACCTGGCCTGGCGCGTGGACTGCGAGTACGGTGCTACTGCCGGCAAGTTTGAGCTGGCCGCCTGCGCCAAGAAGAACGGTCTGGACGCTATTCACGACACCGTCCATGAGATGGCCCGCGACGAGGCCCGTCACGGCAAGGCTCTGGAGGGCATGCTGAAGCGTTACTTCAACAAGTAAGTTCCGCAAAAACCAAAATCTTTTGAGGGGGAATCGGGAAACCGGTTCCCTCTCTTTTTGCGTCCTCCGCCGTTGGGATGGAAGTTTCTGTGGAAGTCTATCTCTGTTTTCCTTCTGAAAATGCCATATGTGGAAGTCAGCAATGTGAATGTGTCCTATTTTGCTGTTTTTCTGTCATGTTGACTGATTTGTTCTAACATACCAAAATGCGGTCCGCAGACATCTGCGGACCGCTTTTTGACGATATGGACAGGTAAACCGTTTGGATGCTGCTTTTACAGCTTTTCCAGCAGATAATCCACGAACTGGGCGCAGGAGGCCCCGTCCCGGTGGCCGGTCATGATCACTCGCTGCTCCGTTTCCGTGCAGAGGTACATAGTGGCGGCGAGCTGATCTGCCTTGTCCGCCATGGCGATGTGCCGCAGCAGCAGCTCTGCCGCCTTCAAAATGCTGGCGGGATTGGCGTAGTCTCCCTCACCATCGGCGATGAGCCGGGGGGCAGTGCCGTGGACGGCCTCGAACATAGCATATTGACTGCCGGTGTTGGCGCTGCCCGCCGTGCCTACGCCGCCCTGAATCTGGGCGGCCTCGTCGGTGATGATGTCGCCGTACAGATTGGGTAGCACGAATACCTGAAACCTGCTGCGGATTTCCGGGTTCACCAGATTGGCGGTCATGATGTCGATGTACCAGTCCTCGGCGGTGATCTCCGGATAGTCTGCCGCGACCTCATGGCAGATGCGGGTGAACATTCCGTCGGTCTTTTTCATAATGTTGGCCTTGGTGACGATGGCCACATTGGTTTTGCCGTTGGCCCGGGCAAAGTCAAAGGCGGCCTTGGCAATCCGGCGGGTACCGGCGTCTGTGGTGACCTTGAAATCCATGCTCAGCATACCGGGCACCTCAACGCCCCGGCTGCCCAGAGCGTATTCGCCCTCCGTATTCTCCCGGAAGAAGGTCCAGTCGATGCCCAGCTTCGGGACGGATACAGGCCGCACGTTGGCAAACAGGTCCAGCTCCCGGCGCATGGCCACATTGGCGCTTTCCAGCGTACCGCCCTTGGGAGTCTCCGTGGGGCCTTTCAGCAGCACGTCGCAGTCCTTGATGGAAGCCAGCACCTCGTCAGGAATGGCTTTGCCCTGAGCAGTGCGGTTTTCAATGGTCAACCCCTCGATGTCCCGCAGTTCCACCCGGCCATTGGCAATCTCGTCCGCCAGCAGCTTTTCCAACACCCGCCGGGCCTGGGCCATGAGGATGGGACCGATGCCGTCACCGGGGATCAGGCCGATGACGATGCGCTCCATACGGGAAAAGTCCTTGGCGGGGGAGCCTTGGGCCATACGCTCCTGCCGGTTTAACTGCTCAGTCAGTAAGGTGCGGAAATGTGCCGCCGCCTGCTCGATATATGCGTTCTGATCCATCAGTCATTGCCTTCTTTCGTGTAATTCAGCAGACCGCCTGCCCGGAGCATCGCTGCCTGCCGCTTGGTGAAGCTGCCGCAGACGGGAATTTCACGGTTTCCGGCGTGAAGCGTCATGGTGCCGCTGTCCAGACCGGCGTCGATGCCGGTGAGGGTCAGGGTCTCGCCCTGGGTCAAGGCATCATAGTCATCGGGGTTGGCAAAGGTCAGGGGCAGGATCCCGGCATTGATGAGGTTGGCGGCGTGGATACGGGCGAAGCTCTTGGCGATGACTGCCCGGACACCTAAGTACAGGGGCACCAGCGCCGCGTGTTCCCTTGAGGAACCCTGTCCGTAGTTGCTTCCACCTACCAAAATGGTCTCCCCGGCTGCCTTGGCGTTTTGGGCGAACTCCTTGTCGCACACGGCGAAGCAGAACTCTGACAGCTTGGGGATGTTGGAGCGGTAGGGCAGGATCTTAGAGCCTGCGGGCATGATGTGGTCGGTGGTGATGTTATCCCCTACCTTCAAGGTCAGCTTGGCGGTGATGGCGTCCCCCACAGGCTTGCCCTGAGGGAATTCCTTGATGTTGGGACCGCGGAGCACGTCCAGATGGGCTGCCTCCTCCGGGGAGGCGGGGGCCAGCACGGCGCTGTCATCGATGAGAAAGCGGTCCGGCAGATCCACATGGAGAGCGTCCAGCCCCAAATCGCGGGGATCGGTGATCTCCCCGGTGAGGGCGGCGGCCACGGCGGTCTCCGGAGACACCAGGTACACCTTGGCGTCCGCCGTGCCGCTGCGGCCCTCAAAGTTGCGGTTGAAGGTCCGCAGGCTCACACCGCCGGAGTTGGGGGAGAAGCCCATACCGATACAGGGGCCGCAGGCACATTCCAGCAGCCGCGCACCGGAGACCAGAATATCCGACAGCGCGCCGCAGTTGGCCAGCATGGTCAGGACCTGCCGGGAGCCGGGGGACACGGACATACTGACAGAGGGGGCCACGGTCCTGCCCTTCAGCATGGCGGCGGTTTTCAGCAGATCGTACAGAGAGGAATTGGTGCAGGAGCCGACGCAGACCTGATCCACCTTAACGCCCTTCAGACTGCGGACGGGCACCACCTTATCCGGCATGTGGGGGCAGGCGATCAGCGGCTCCAGCGTGTCCAGATCAATGTGGATAATCCGGTCATAGGCCGCATCGGGATCGGCGGAGAGGGGGGTGAAGTTGGCTTCCCGCCCCTGAGCCCTCAAAAAGGCGCGGGTCACTTCATCGGAGGGGAAGATGGAGGTGGTAGCCCCCAGTTCCGTACCCATATTGGTGATGGTGGCCCGCTCCGGAACGGACAGTCCAGCGATGCCGGGACCACCCCATTCCATCACATGACCCACGCCGCCCTTGACGGAGAGAAGCCGCAAGACCTCCAAGCTGATGTCCTTGGCGGTGACGAAGGGGCGCAGCGCACCGGTCAGTTCGACCTTGATGACCTTGGGCATGGTAATGTAGTAGGCTCCGCCGCCCATAGCCACGGCTACGTCCATGCCCCCCGCGCCGAAGGCCAGCATCCCGATGCCGCCGCCGGTAGGGGTGTGACTGTCGGAGCCGATAAGGGTTTGCCCCGGTACGCCGAAGCGTTCCAAATGCACCTGATGGCAGATGCCGTTGCCGGGGCGGGAGAACCAGATGCCGTGCTTGGCGGCAACGGATTGGATGTACCGGTGATCGTCGGCGTTTTCAAAGCCGGATTGGAGGGTGTTGTGGTCGATATAGGCCACGGAGCGCTTTGTTCTGACCCGGTCAATGCCCATGGACTCAAATTCCAGATAGGCCATGGTGCCGGTGGCGTCCTGGGTCAGGGTCTGGTCGATGCGCAGGGCCACCTCAGCCCCCGGCTCCATGCTGCCGCTGACCAAATGAGCGGCGATCAGCTTTTCTGTCAATGTCTTTCCCATGGTTCAGCCCTCCTTTTGGATGATGTCTGCCAGATTGGCCCGGGCGTTTTCCACATGGCGCAGGGACGCCTCCGCAGCCCGGTCCCCATCGTGGGCGGCAAGGGCCTCGTAGATGGCGGTGTGCTCCTCTAAGGCGTGGACCGCCCGGCTGTGGTGGGTGACGGAGGCCTTGCGGTACTTGATGATCTTCTTATGGAGGGAGATCAGCGTATCCGCATAGGGACGGCTGCCGCAGCTGTTGTAAAGCAATTCATGGAACCGGGAGTCCAGGTTTTTGATCTGATCGGAATTTTCACCCGGCTCCTTTTCACTTTCAATGTAGAAGCGCTGCAGGTCCAGAACCTCTTTCATTTCACTCAGTACATCGTCTGTGATGCTGGCGGCGGCCCGCTTTGCAGTCAGACCCTCCAGCTGAAGGCGGATCTCGTAGATATCCAGCATATCCTGCCGGGAGATGCCTACCACAACGAGTCCGTGGCCGGTATCGTCTAAAATGCGCTCCTGCTCCAAGCGGCGGATGGCCTCCCGGATGGGGGTGCGGCTGACGCCCAGCTCGCCGGACAGCCGCAGCTCGCTCAGAATCTCGCCCTGAGGGTATTTACCGGACAGAATATCCCGTTCCAGCTTTTCGAAAACCTGATCGGCGATGGAAATGGGCTTGTGATCTCTCATCATGGTGGGTTCCTCCTCAATGGCGGGGCTTCAGCACGCCGCCGGACAGTTCTGCGATTTTTTCTTCCAGTTCCTCGTTGGAAAGGGCGGTGGTGCGGCCTCCGGCGTACTGTTCGTCCACCCAGACCTTCAGCTTTTCCACCAGTGCGTCATGCTTACTGAGCTGGTGGTCGCTGCGGAGCCGGTAGTTCTGGTTGATCCAGTAGGCGATGCCCGCCAGCCCGGATGTTTTGCTGATGGCTACGGCGGCAGGCCGGTCCAGCAGCTTTTCCGTATTGAAAATGTTGTAGATCTCCTCGTCCTTCAAAAGCCCGTCAGCGTGGATGCCTGCACGGGTGACGTTGAAGTTCCGGCCCACGAAGGGCGTCATGGGGGGGATGTGATAGCCGATCTCGTGCTCGAAGTAGTCGGCGATCTCGGTGATGGCAGTGGGGTCCATACCGTCCAGAGAGCCACGGAGAGAGGCGTATTCAAACACCATGGCCTCCAACGGCACATTGCCGGTGCGCTCACCGATGCCCAGCATGGAGCAGTTCACGCCGCTGGCGCCGTACAGCCAGGCGGTGGCGGCGTTGGCAACGGCCTTGTAGAAGTCGTTATGACCGTGCCATTCCAGATATTCGCTCTCCACGCCGGAATAGTGCTGCAAACCGTAGATGATGCCGGGAACGCTGCGGGGCAGGGCCACCTCCGTGTAGGGGACACCGTAGCCCATGGTGTCACAGGCCCGGATGCGGACGGGGATCTTGGCCTGGTGGGAAAGCTCCATCAGCTCATTGACGAAGGGCACCACGAAGCCGTAAAAGTCCGCACGGGTGATGTCCTCCAGATGGCATCGGGGCATGACCCCGGCGTCAAAGGCGTCCTTCACCGTGGCCAGATAGTAGTCCAACGCCTGCCGGCGGGTCATCTGCATTTTCTTAAAGATATGATAGTCGCTGCAGGACACCAGAATACCGGTCTCCTTGATGCCAAGGTCCTTCACCATCCGGAAGTCCTCCCGGGTGGCCCGGATCCAGGTGGTGATCTCCGGGAAGCGCAGCCCCAAAGCCTGACAGCGTTCGATGGCCTCCCGGTCCCGCTTGCTGTAAATGAAAAACTCTGTCTGGCGGATCAGGCCGTAAGGCCCGCCCAGCTTGCTGAGGAGCTTGAACAGGTGCTCGATCTGCTCCGGCGTGTAGGGGTTCATGGATTGCTGACCATCCCGGAAGGAAGTGTCCGTGATCCAGATATCGGCAGGCATGGATGTAGGCACCCGCCGGTGGTTGAAGGCCACCTTGGGGACCTCGTCATAGTTATATACGTCCCGGTACAGCACCGGGTCCTTCACATCCTGAAGGGAATAACGGTAGTCATTTTCCTCCAGCAGATTGGTTTTGGCGGATAATTCAAGCATGGCGGGCTCCTTTCCAGCGATACGCTTGCTGTATACTTGTATACATATATACACCCGCGGCGGAAACTTGTCTACCCCTCCGAACAAACTTCGTGCAGGATCACAAATGGGTCCCTTCATGGCGGTCATTGAAAAGACAGATGTCCTCGATGTGCGGAGTTTTTGCGAAATGCACTGCATTTTCGCCAGAATTTCTGTACAGTCCGCGCAGAGCGGGGAAAATTGACCGATTTCCCCCGTATCCGGAAAAATCCCTTGCAAACCGGGGCGAATAGTGCTATGATACCCTTTGTCAACAGGGGAGCTTGCGCAAGCAGGCTGAGAGTGGGATGTATTGCCCAGACCCGTAAACCTGATTTGGATAATGCCAACGTAGGGAGATACCGTCGCTGACACGCTCATGGAGCTCGTAATGCGGATATGTCTTTCAGGCATATCCGCGTTTTGTTTTCTATCCGGTCCTTTGTGCCGGACAGACAAGAGCGGTGCCCGCCGGGATTTCAAAAGATGCAGAGGTGTTCAATATGAAATGTGATCCCAAAGATCTGCTGCTGTATGCCGTCACCGACCGGCACTGGCTGAACGGACGGACGCTGGTGGACGTGGTCAAGGAGAGTCTGGATGGCGGCGTCACCATGATCCAGCTCCGGGAAAAGTCTCTGGATGAGGGCAAATTTCTGGAAGAAGCCAAGGAACTGCAAGCCCTGTGCCGGGAGCGGCATGTTCCCTTTATCGTCAATGACAACGTGGACATCGCCAAGGCCATGGACGCTGACGGCGTTCATGTGGGGCAGGACGATATGGCGGCGCTGGATGCCCGGGCCAAGCTGGGACCGGACAAGCTCATTGGTGTCTCCGCCCACACGGTGGAGGAGGCTCTGCTGGCAGAGAAGCAGGGGGCGGATTATCTGGGCGTGGGAGCCGTGTTCCCCACCAGCTCCAAGAGCGATGTGGGGGAGATGTCCTACGAGACCCTGAAGGCTATCTGCAAGGCCGTGTCCATTCCTGTGGTGGCCATCGGCGGCATTTCCGGCGAGAATGTAGGCAAGCTGGCGGACAGCGGCATCTGCGGCGTGGCGGTCATCAGCGCTATCTACGCCGCCAAGGATGTCAAAGCCGCCGCCGCTGATTTGAAAGCCACCGTGGAAGAAATGCTGCGGGTATGATCCGGGGGGCCATTTTCGATTTGGATGGCGTTCTGCTGGACTCTATGGGTATCTGGGAAGATCTGGGCGCTCGGTATCTCCGGCAGCTGCACATTCCTCCGGAGCCGGGACTGAATGAGATCCTCTTTTCTATGAGCATGGAGCAGGGGGCAGCCTATCTGAAAGCGCATTACCCCCTTCAACAGAGCGAGGCGGAAATCTGCGGCGGCATTGCCCGGATGCTGAAGGACTACTATGCTCAGGAGGTCCCTGCCAAGCCCGGCGCGGCGGCGCTGCTGGCATTTCTGGCGGAACGGGGCATTTCCATGGCGGCGGCTACCTCCAGCCCGCGGGCGCACGTGACCGCCGCGTTGGATCGGCTGGGCCTGCTGCCCTACCTGAAAACAGTTTTCACCACCGGCGAGGTGGGCGTCAGCAAGCATGAGCCGGTGATCTACCATCTGGCGGCGGAAGCGTTGGGGACGGCCCCGGCAGAAACGCTGGTATTCGAGGATTCCCTATACGCTCTGAAAACCGCCAAGGCGGCGGGTTTCCGCACTGTCGGCGTATTGGACGCCCACGGGGAAACAGATCAGGCGGGGCTGAAAGAGGCGGCGGAGGTCTATCTCACGTCCCTGACGGAGTTTCCCGACCATTGGGTACATCTCAACAAGTAAATTCGGAACGCTCAGGGCCGTGCCCTGTGTTCAGGCGGTACATTGGGGGCACCACCTTGTATCGCTTTATAAAACGTGCTGTAAAAGAGAAAGGAAGTATTCACATGAAAACAGCATTGACCATTGCTGGAAGCGATTCCAGCGGAGGCGCCGGTATCCAGGCGGATATGAAGACCATGACGGCCAACGGCGTTTACGCCATGAGCGCCGTCACGGCCCTGACCGCCCAGAACACCACCGGCGTCACAGATATTCTGGAGTCCACTCCTCATTTCCTGGGTGAGCAGCTGGACGCTATTTTTACCGATATTTTCCCCGACGCGGTGAAGATCGGCATGGTTTCCTCCGCCGACCTCATCGTGGTCATCGCGGAAAAACTGAAGCAGTACAAGGCGAAGAACATCGTGGTGGACCCCGTGATGGTGGCCACCTCCGGGGCAAAGCTGCTGCGGGATGATGCGGTGGAGGCCCTGTGTCGGGAACTGCTGCCGTTAGCGGCGGTCCTGACCCCCAACATCCCCGAGGCGGAGATCCTCTCCGGCATGACCATCACCGATGCTACCGGCATGGAGGCCGCCGCCAAGTACATCAGCGAGAAATACGGCTGCGCCGTGCTGTGTAAGGGCGGCCATAAGGTCAACGATGCCGACGATCTCCTGTGGCGGAACGGCTTCGGCAAGTGGTTCCACGGCAAGCGGATCGACAATCCCAACACCCATGGCACCGGCTGCACCCTCTCCAGCGCCATTGCGTCCAATCTGGCCAAGGGCTATGATCTGGACGAGTCCGTGGAGCGGGCCAAGGAATACATCTCCGGCGCGCTGGCGGCCATGCTGGATCTGGGTCATGGTTCCGGTCCCATGAATCACATGTTCGCTCTGAAAGGAGCGTTCACGGAATGATCACCTCTACGGTTGCGATCTTATTCGCCGTGGGGTACCTGCTGGCAACGGTCTGGCTGTGCCGGGGCTTCCGGCTGACGGCCCGGGACCTGTGTCTGGGCGGTATTGTCTGCGCCATGACGCTGGTGCTGGCCACGATCCGCATCCCCCTGCCCACCGGTTCCAACATCACCTGCGGTTCGTGGATCCCGCTGATGCTGCTGGCCCTGCTGTATGACTATCGGCTGTCCATGCTGAGCGGCTGGGTGTGCGGTATTCTGGCAATGATCCTGATCCCCGGCTGGCAGGCGGTCCACTGGGCTCAGATCTTTGTGCAACAGTTGGTCTGCTTCTCCTGCTTGGGCTATGCCGGCGTGTTCGGCAGCGACAAGCGCTGGAAGGCCATCTGCGGCATGGCGCTGGCGGTGGCGATCCGCTGCTTCGGTCATGTGATCAGCGGCGTGATCTTCTACTCCCAGAACGCATGGGACGGCTGGGGCGCCTGGGGTTACAGTCTGGCCTTTAACCTGTCCTCCCGGCTTCCGGAGGGGATCTTGAGCATTTTGATCGTATCGGTGCTGCCGCTGACGCTTATGCGGCGGGCCATTGCCAGAAGGGAGGCAAAATGATGGGTACTGTTGATCGGCTTCTGAAAGCCACCGAGGATATCTGGGCCAGCTACCACGAAAAGCCCTTTGTGCAGGGATTGAAGTACGGCACGCTGGACCAGAAGAAATTCCGTAGCTATATCATTCAGGATTACTGGTATCTCATGGACTATACCAAGGTTTTTGCCATCGGCGTAGCCAAGAGCAAGAGCGTGGAGGTCATGAAACTCTTTGCCAAGTACATCCAGGCGATCCTGGACGGCGAGGTCAACGTTCACAACGGCTATATGGCCGATTTCGGCATCACCCAGGAGGAACTGGACCACACGCCTATCCAGCAGGATAACCGCTCTTACACCTCCTATATGCTCAGCGTTGCCTATCGGGGCGGTGAGGCGGAAATTCTGACGGCCATCTTCTCCTGTGCTTACAGCTATGAGGTCATCGCCCGCAAGATCGTGGAGGAGTGCCCCTCCGCTCCCGAGCACCCCATGTACGGGCGTTGGGTGCGGGGCTACATCACTCCCCGCTACACAGGCAACAACGTGATCCTGAAGGATATGCTGGAGCGGCTGACCAAGGACTATACCGAGGAGCAGCTCCGCTATCTGGAGGAGATCTTTACGGCGTGTTCCCGCTATGAGGCATCCTTCTGGGATATGGCGGACCGCTTCGGAACGGAAGGCGGGGCGCAGGTATGAAAAAGACATCCACCTTCCAAAACGGACTGATCTGGTTCGGCGCAGGTGTTTCTCTGGCGGAGATCCTCACCGGCACCGCCTTTGCGCCTTTGGGTATGGCCAAGGGTCTGGCGGCGATCGTCATCGGTCACATCATCGGCTGCGCCATGATGCTTCTGGCGGGTCTCATCGGCGGCCGCACCGGCCGCAGCGCCATGGAGACCGTGAAAATGAGCTTTGGACAGAAGGGCGGCTTGCTGTTCGCCTTCCTGAACGTGCTTCAGCTGGTAGGCTGGACTGCCATCATGATCTATGACGGGGCCTTGGCTATCGGAGGTATTTTCAATCTTGGTCATTGGGTCTGGTGTCTGGTCATCGGCGTCCTTATTATCCTGTGGATCGCTGTGGGCATCACGGATCTGGGCTGGATCAACAAGCTGACCATGGCGGCCCTGTTTCTTTTGACCTTAGTGCTGTGCAAGGTGATCTTCTTCTCCGGCAGCGCTATGGCGGCCTCCGGCGAGGCCATGACCTTCGGTGCGGCGGTGGAGCTGGCGGTGGCCATGCCTCTGAGCTGGCTGCCCCTCATCAGCGACTACACCCGCGAGGCGGAAAAGCCTGTGCAGGCCACCTGGGTCAGCGTTCTGGTGTACGGGCTGGTGTCCTGCTGGATGTATGTCATCGGCATGGGCGCGGCGATCTTTACCGGGGAGTATGACATTGCCGTTATCATGGTGAAGGCCGGTCTCGGCATTGCCGCCCTGGTGATTTTGGTGTTCTCCACGGTCACCACTACCTTCTTGGATGCCTGGTCCGCCGGTATTTCTGCCGAGTCCCTCTCCAAGAAGCTGAACGGGAAAAAGACCGCCATTGCGGTGACGGTCATCGGCGCTGCGGGGGCCATTCTGTTCCCCATGGATGATATCACCGGCTTCCTGTATCTGATCGGCTCTGTGTTTGCACCCATGATCGCGGTGCAGATCGCGGATCATTTCCTCCTCAAGCGGGATCGCTTTGCCGTGGCGGCGGACGGCCGGAATCTGGTGATCTGGCTGGTGGGCTTCATCGCCTATCGCTGGCTCATGGGCGTGGACACCCCGGTGGGCTACACTCTGCCGGATATGGTCCTGACCGTTCTCCTGTGCGTCCTTGCGGAAAAGCTGTGCGCCGGCAAGAAGAACGGCTGATCGGCTGACCGAACAATAAATGACCGGCGGATACGTGTATGCGTATCCGCCGGTTTTACTGTGTGTGATTTGTAGGTTTTTCCCTTGCCCTCCGGCCGGTTCCGTGGTACACTTTCTTCCTGTACGAGCATTGACCGAAGGGAAAGGATAACCATGAATCAAAAAGAACTCAACGAGATCCGCCGGCGCTTCAAGCTGGATAAAAACAGCATTTCCAAGATTTTTGGCTGCTATGTCAACAGCAATAAGGAGATCATTTCCTGGATCGACGCCTCTATGGGCCTCATGCAGCAGGAGGAGCAGGAAATGTATCTGGGCCTTCTGAAAAAGGCCCTCTCCGGGGCCTTGGGCAAAAATCTGGTGGATATCACGTTTTCCACGGCGCAGGTAGCGGACAGTGACGAGCACCGCCTGCTGCAGACCATGCGGCAGACAGAGTTAAAGGACCCCGCCTCCCGGGAGGATTTCTGCCGTCGGCTGATCGACGCACTGAACATGGGAGAGACCAACTACCTGATTCTGCTGGCTGCGGACACCTACGATGTGCCCCACAAGAGCCGGGACGATGAATTTCAGGCGGACGCGGGGGACACGGTGTACCGCTACTTTGTCTGCGCCGTCTGCCCGGTAAAGGCCCCTACTCTGGAGCTGCGGTACGATCATGACCTGAACGAATTCCATCCCGGCTCCACCGGCCATATCGCGCTGGCCCCGGAGCTTGGCTTCCTGTACCCCGCCTTTGACAGCCGCGCCGCCAACATCTATGACCTGCTGTTCTATGCCAAGAACCCGGCGGAGCTGCATCAGGAGGTCATTGACGCGCTGTTCCGGGTGGAGCCGCCCATGTCTGCGGCAGAACAGAAAAACGTTTTTGATACGGCGCTGACGGAGGCTCTGGATCAGGATTGCAGCTATGACGTGGTGCAGTCCGTCCATGAGCAGATCCGGGCGAAGATCGAGGACCACAAGGAAAGCCACGATCCGGAGCCGCTGGAGCTGACGGTTTCCGACGTGGGCTGCATACTGGCCAACAGCGGCGTAGATACCGAAAAGGTGGAGGCGTTCAAAGCGAACTGCGAAAAGCAGTACGGCGAAAACGCCGCACTGAATCCGGTGAATATCATCGAGAGCCGCAAGTTTCAGGTCACCACCCCGGAGGTGAAGATCTCCATCGCCCCGGAAAACAGCTATCTCATCGAGACCCGGATCATCGACGGCCGCAAGTATCTCCTGATCCCCGCCGATGACGGCGTGGAGGTCAACGGCATCGGCGTGAACATCGCCGCCGACCAGCCGCAGGAATAAGCGCAAAGCCTTTCCTACATGATAAAAGCCCCGCCGGATTCCGAAAGGAATCCGGCGGGGCTTTATTTATTCGGAACATATTACGGGCGGAAGGGAACTCAGCCCTCCTCCGCGATCTTGCGGCCCATGAGGACACCCATGACGGAGGCCATCATCAAGCCGCGGGTCCAGCCGGAGCTGTCGCCCAGACAGTGAAGGCCCTGAAGGCTGGTGTTGAAATCCGTGTCCATCTTCACCCGGTTGGAGTAAAACTTCAGCTCGGGGGAATACAGCAGAGTCTCGTAGGCGGCGAAGCCGGGCACCACATAATCCATAGCCTGAATGAAGTTGATGATGTTGGTCATGGCCCGGTAGGGCATGGCGGCGGTGATGTCGCCGGCCACGGCGTCCGGCAGAGTGGGGCGGATGTTGGACTGGGCCAGCTCCTTCTGCCAGGTGCGTTTGCCGTCCAGAATGTCACCGAAGCGCTGCACCAGGATCTGGCCGTTGGCCAGCATGTTGGTCAGTTCGCCCACCTTCTGAGCGTAGGCAATGGGCTGGTTGAAGGGCACGGAGAAATTGTGGGAGCAGAGAATGGACAGGTTGGTGTTGTCGCTCTTCTTCTCCTTGTAGGAGTGGCCGTTGACCACCGCCAGGTTGTTGTCATAGTTTTCCTGACTGACAAAGCCGCCGGGGTTTTGGCAGAAGGTGCGCACCTTGTTCTTGAAGGGCCGGGGATAGCCTACCAGCTTGGACTCGTACAGGACCCGGTTTACGGTCTCCATGACCTCATTGCGGACCTCCACACGGACACCGATATCCACAGTGCCGGGGGCGTGAGCGATGTTGTGCTCGGCGCAGAGCTTTTCCAGCCAGTCGGCGCCCCGGCGGCCGGTGGCCACCACGGTGTGCCTGGCGTAGATCTCCATGTCCACCTTGCCGTTGGACACGGAAACGCCCTTGCAGACGTCATTTTCCAGAATCAGGTTGCTGCACTCGTAGCCGAAGTACATCTCTACGCCGTGCTCCTGTAAGTACTTCTCGATGGCGTAGTAGATACCCTGAGCCTTTTCCGTGCCCATGTGGCGGATGGGGCAGTCCACCAGCTTCAAGCCTGCCTGAATGGCGTGCTTGCGGATCTCCTTGCGCTCCTCGTCATTGCCGAGACCCTCAATGTGCTGGTCCGCACCAAAGTCCAGATAGATCTGGTCAGCGTAGTTGATGGTCTCCTGTGCCAGCTCCGGGGTGATGAGGGTGGGCAGATCGCCGCCTACCTCATAGCTGAGGGACAGCTTGCCGTCGGAAAACGCACCGGCGCCGGAGAAGCCGGTGGTGATGTGGCAGTAGGGCTTGCAGTTGACGCACTTCTTTGTCTTGTCCTTGGGGCAATGGCGGTTTTCTACCGCCTGGCCCTTTTCCACCATGATGATCTTCTGCTTGCTGCCCTTTTTGACCATTTCCAGGGCGGTGAAGATGCCGGCAGGACCGGCACCGATGATCACAACATCTGCGTTCATAATATCTCCTATCTCCTTATTTGGCTGACAATTCTACCTGATGGCGTACCAGCGTCATAGGCGGCACCGGACGGGGCAGCCTGAGCTTCAGCAGCATCTGGGGATTTCGGGGTTCTTCGATCACGGTTCCGACCTCATCCCGCATTTCCGGGACCGTCATGGAAAAGGGACGCAGGTCCGGCCCTACCAGCTCCACCGTGTCACCGGTGCGGAACTTGTTCCGCAGGGAAATGACAGCGTTGCCGTCGGAGTCACATTCCGTGACCAGCGCCACCACCTGCCATTCCCGGATGTAGCGGGAATTTTCGTAGTACTGGCCGGGATAACCGTAGTAAAAGCCGGTGGCATAGGGCCGGTGGCTGACGTGCTCCACCTCGTCCCGCCACACCGGGTCAATGGGGCGGCCCGCAGCGGCATCGTCCAGACAGTGCCGGTAAGCACCGGTGACGATGGCAGCATAATAGGCGGATTTGGCCCGGCCCTCGATCTTCAGACTGGACAGCCCCACATCCAGCAGGTCATCCAGATGGTCGATCATGCACATATCACGGGAATTTAAAATATAGCTGCCCTTTTCGTCCTCTTCAATGGGGAAATATTCGCCGGGGCGTTTTTCCTCCATCAGGGCGTAATGATAGCGGCAGGGCTGGGCGCAGGCACCTCGGCTGGCATCCCGGCCCGTCATATAATTGCTCAACAGACACCGCCCGGAATAGCTGACGCACATGGCCCCGTGAACAAAGGCCTCGATCTCCAACTCTGCCGGGGTGTTCTCCCGGATGGTCCGAATTTCTTCAAGGCTCAACTCCCGGGCTAAAATCACCCGGGAAGCGCCCAGATCATACCAGGCGTTGGCAGTGACATAGTTGGAAATGCTGGCCTGAGTGGAGATGTGGCGCTGGCAGTTGGGGGCATATTTCCCCGCCAGCGTAAAGGCACCCAGGTCCGCCACGATCACCGCATCCACACCGGCGTCATTCAGCCGTTCCAGATGTGCCGGCAGACGGACGATCTCATCCCCCCGGGGCATGGTGTTGATGGTGCAGTGGACCCGTACATTGTGCGCATGGGCATAGGCCACTGCCGCCTTCAGCTCGTCCGGGTCAAAGTTTCCGGCGAAGGCCCGCATACCGAAGTCGGTGCCCGCCAGATATACGGCGTCCGCGCCGTAGAGCACGGCCATTTTCAGCCGTTCCATATCTCCTGCCGGAGCCAGCAACTCCGGCAGCGTTCTCTGTTTATCCACCATAGGAGCTGCTCCCCACAAAGGCATTGTGCTCAGACAGGGTCTTGGAGAAGTGGTGCTTCCCGTCGGTGCCCAATGCGTAGTAATAATAATCCGTGTCGTTGGGGTCCATAGCCGCTTTCAGAGCCGCACTGCCGGGGTTGGCAATGGCCGTAGGCGGCAGTCCCTTATGGAGATACAGGTTGTAGGGGGTATCGACCGCCTTGTCCGCGTTGGTGATGGCGCCGGTGTGATCCGGCAGACCATAGAGCAGGGACGCGTCGATCTGGAGCAGTCCTGCGGTCTCGCTGGGCTTTTGCAGGCGGTTATAGATGACGGAGGCGATATCCCGCTGATCCGTACCGTCCGTCTCCTTTTCAATGAGGGAGGCGATGATGACCACATCCTTCATGCTGTAACCCATGGATTTGGCCTTGGAGGAGGCGAACGCATCCTCGTCAATATGGTCGGCAAAGGCGTCGATCAGCTTACCCAGAGCGTTCTTGGCGTTGTGATTCTTGTAGAACTCATAGGTGTCCGGGAACAGGTAGCCCTCCAGACGGCTGGGGTCTTCGGAATTGTTGTTGATGAAGCTGTAATCATACGTGGCGGTCTTGGCGGCCTCCAGCAGATTTTCTTCCGTATTGACGCCCTTTTCCGCCAACAGACGGATGGTCTGCCGCACGGTATAGCCCTCGGGGATGGTGACGGTGACAGTCTCCGCCGTCAGGTTGCCGGAGGAGTTGTGCATGCCCAGGATCAGCGCCCGGTAATCCATCTCCGTATTCAGTGTATAGGTGCCGATGCCGATCTTTTTGTCGGCATGGGAGATCCCGGCATAGAGCTTGAAAAACCACTTGTACTTGATGAGCCCTGCATCCTGGAGCTTATCCGCCACGGTGGACACGCTGTCCTCCGCCGTTACCTCCACCGAGGTCTCCCGCAGAGCACCCCGGTTGAAGGCACAGAAATCCGAGCCCAGCATCCAGCCCACACCCGCCAGAATGGCGGAAGCCAGCAGGACAAAGATCAGGTAACCGACCAGCACCGCCAGCGAATTCCGTCTCCGCCGGCGGTGACGGCTTTTGCTGTGGTGAGCGGGTGTCGGCTCCCGCCGCGCCCCCTGCGCCTGCCGGACCTCCTGTGCGTCCCAGCTGGCAGTATCATCTCTTCTGAATTCAGACATTGGTTCCTCCTTGCTTTCCCGGTCCCCGGCAGGGAAGGGGAATACAATTTCCGGATTTTTGTCCGGTCCAAGCCCGGTTTCCGGTGACAGCGGCATAAGATAGCCTATCAAACAGAAAGCGGGGTAGTGGTATGTGCTGCAACAACAATGACAGCTCCTGGCTCTGGATCATTCTCGTTCTGATCGTGGTACTGGTATGCTGCAGCAGCGGATATAGCTGCGGAAACGGCTGTGTCCACAACGGCTGCGATTGCTGCTGAACCGGCGGGGACGCACCGCGTCCCGCTGGGGGGACAGGCATTACAGCAGCGACTTGACAGTCTTGTACACCTCGTTGTGGATGTCCTCCACGGTTCGGGGCGCATCGTCCCTGGCACAGCGGATCACGGTCCAGCCGCAGTCCTTCACGATCTCCCGGGCGGCTGCCCGGCAGTTTTTCAGATAGGTCTCGTCCTGCTCATGGATATCCGCATGGGTGCCGGTGGCGGCTTCCCGCTGGCGCATCATCTTCTCCGTGATCTCCGTGGGCATATCCAGATAGAGCACCAGATCCGGCTTCGGCAGGCCCAGCTTGCCGTATTCCAGCTCAAAGAGCCAGTTCAAAAAGACCGTCCGTTCCTCCGGTGGCAGCTTGGACGCCTGATGGACGGCGTTGGACGTGGTGTAGCGGTCCGCGATCACCAGCCCGCCGGCCTCATAGAAAGCGCCCCAGTCCTGCTTGTAGGAGGCATAGCGATCCATGGAAAACATCAGCGACGCTGCGTAGGCGTTCACATCGCCGGGGCGCCTGCCTAAATTGCCATCCAGATACTCCTGCACCATGGCGGCGGAGGGCTTGCCGTACCGGGGAAAGGTGATATTTTTGTAGGGGATGTTTTCCCGCCGCAGATGCTCACACAGCAGCCGGGACTGGGTGGCTTTTCCGGAACCGTCGGTCCCTTCAAATACGATCAAACGTCCGTTCATTTCCGTTTTCCCTTCTCCTGCCGCACATGGACCAGAAACAGCGGCAGCTTCATCATCCGGCCGATGCGCTTCGGCTCCTTACACAGGCGGTAAAACCATTCCAGACCGTGATCGGACCAGAATTTCGGCGCACGCTCCACGGTGCCCGCGAATACGTCCAGACTTCCGCCGAGGCCGCACAGCAAATGGGCGCCGGTGGCGGGGCCGTTCCGCGCCATCCACAGCTCCTGCTTGGGGGCGCCCAGGCAGACGAACACACAGTCCGCGCCGCTTTCCCGGATGGCTTCCACCACAGGGGCGTCCTCCTTGAAGTAGCCATCATGAGTTCCGGCGATCTTCAATCCGGGGTACTGCTTTTGCAGCCGTTCCGCCGCCAGGTCCGCCACGCCGGGCTTGGCGCCCAGCAGATAGAGGGATCTCCCGCGCTCGGCCATTTTTCCCATCAGCCCCGCGGCAAATTCGATGCCGGGGGTCTTTTCCTTCAGGGGCGTTCCCAGCATAGCCGCCCCCTTGATGACACCGATGCCGTCCGGCAGCACCAGATCCGCGCCGTTGACCGCCCGCATAGCCGCCGGATTTTCCCGGCAGACCTCCACGATCTCCGGATTCGGGGTCACTACATAGTGGCACCCTGGTTCCTCCAGCAGTGCCGCTCCGCGGGACACGGCTTCCGTCATGGTCAGATTATCAAAACCAACGCCTAATACGTCGATCCGCATATTTTTCACCTCGGTTATGGATTCCATACTCATACAAACTAAAGTATAGCACATACCTTTGCGAATGTCCACGAAAAAAGCGGAGCCAACAGGCTCCGCTTCCGAAAAAACACGCAGGGCTTATGCTTTTTTTCTGTCCGGCAGCTGTGCCAGCACCACCGCTGCCAGCATCAGGGCGCAGCCGAAATATTCCCGCCCGCTGAGGCGGTCTCCCAAGATCGCCGCACCGGAAATAGTAGCGAACACGGATTCCAGACTCAGCAGCAGAGAGATCACCGTGGGGTTGGAGCCTTTCTGAGCCAGAATTTGCAGCGTATAGCCCACGCCGCTGGAAAGGAGACCCGCATACAGAATGGCACCCGCCGCCATGGTCAGGCCCGCCCAGGTGGGATGCTCGAAAAGCAGGGAGCCAATCAGGGAAAACGCTGTGACAAAGAAGAACTGACAGCAGGACAGCTCCACGCCGTCCACCACGGTGACAAAGTGATCCACCAGAAGGATCTGTGCTGTAAACACAAAGGCGCACAGCATCACGCAGAGGTCGCCGGGGGCGATGGTAAAGCTCTCCGTGATGCACAGGCAGTACAGTCCCGTCACCGCCAGCAGCACGCTGACCCACACCGCCTTGGGTACTCGCTTCTTCAGGAAAATGCCGAAAATGGGCACCAGCACGATGTAAAGGGCGGTGATGAAGCCCGCCTTGCCAGGGGAGGTGGTATCCAGACCCTTTTGCTGAAGGAAGGAGGCCAGTCCCAGCGTCAGGCCGCACCAGAAGCCGCCCAGCAGCAGATCCTTCCGGGAGCGGGTGACGGAGGCAGCCTGCCCCTTCCGGCGGCGGCCGGATCGCATGACGGCGCACAGCACCAGCAAAAACACAAAGGCGATCACCGACCGGGCGGCATTAAAGGCCAGCGGCGGGACATGTTCCGCGCCCACGCTCTGGGCTACAAAGGCGGTGCCCCAGATCAAAGCCGTCAGAACCGCATAGGCGGACGAACGCAGAGAACCCTGCTTCATATACTTGCTCCTCCCCACCGGATGTGGTATGATGATAAAAATTTCTCCCGCCGGTTTTGGACGGCAGGCAGCGTGGATTAACGCATCGAATCAGCCCTGCGCGAAGGTTGGCGCAGAGACAGCGAATGTAGCGATTATAGTGGAAAACTGCCGCCGCCGCAAGAGGGGCTGGCCGACTTCTCCGAAGGCCGCAAAGGAAGTTCGGGAAACACGGCTGTTTTTGTGGATTTTTACTGCTTTTCTGCAAAATCCCACACATTTGACAAAGGAGGCCCTATGGCGAAGCTGACCCATGATTTCTTCAACGGCGACACCGTTGCCATCGCGCAGGCGCTGCTGGGAAAGTATCTGGTGCGGAACCGGAACGGCGAGCTGCTGGCGGGCCGCATTACGGAAACGGAAGCCTACGTGGGCCGGTGCGACAAGGCCTGCCACGCCTATAACTACCGCCGTACGCCCCGGACGGAAACGCTGTTCATGGCCCCCGGCCACGCCTACATCTATTTCATCTACGGGATGTACCACTGTCTGAACTTCGTCACGGAGCCGGATGGGGAACCTTCCGCTGTGCTGCTGCGGGGACTGGAACCGACGGCGGGGGCAGAGACCATGAAGCGCCTGCGGTTCGGGGACGCGCCCATGAACGCCTACCGGCGGAAAAACTTTCTCAACGGTCCCGGCAAGGTCTGTAAGGCACTGGACCTCACCACGGCCCAGAATAAGCTGGATCTGGAGGGAGACGTTCTGTTTCTCTGCGATTCCATGGCGGATGTGGGGCTGACGGACCCGGTGACCGGACCGGAGCACATCTGCGCCGGCCCACGGATCGGCGTGGACTATGCGGAGGAGGCCAAGGACTTCCCGTGGCGATTCTGGCTGGAAAAGGAGAACTGATATGTATTTATTTGATATGGACGGCACCCTCATTGATTCCAACGATGTCTGGAAGGACGTGGACAGGGAATTTCTGGCCCGGAGGGGTCTGCCCTACACAAAAGCCTATTACGAGGGGGTGGCCCACACCATTTTCCCCTTGGCGGCTAAGTTCACCAAGGAGTTCTGTAATCTGCCCGACAGCGAGGAAGACATCATGGCGGAGTGGATGGAGCTGGCCAAGGACGCCTACGCCCATGTGACGGTGAAGCCCGGCGTCCGGGCGTTTTTAAAGCAGTGCAAGGCGGAGAACCGGCGGATGGCGCTGGTGACCTCCAGCGTGCCGATGCACTGCCGCACCGCGATGGAAAAGCTGGATCTGATGAAGTACTTCGAATCCGTTACCTTTGCTCAGGAGTTGGGTATTGAGAAAAAGGACAAGCGCCTGTGGTTAGGGGTGGCGGAGCGGTACGGCGTGGAGCCGGAAACCTGTACCCTGTTTGACGACAGCCTTGCCGCCTGCAAGGGCGCCCGCAGCGCCAAAATGCGGGTGGTAGGGGTCTATGACAGCTTTTTCGCCGGGGATGAGAAGGAAATGCGCTCCTTCTGCGACGTGTATATCAAGAGCTTTGAGGAACTGCTCTGGAAGCCGGAGTACCGAAAGGACTGACGAATAAAAAGGAACATAGCAAACATAGTAAAAGTCAGGCGTTGGTTTTCCAACGCCTGACTTGAGGCTGTCGATAAAGAGGTAGATTCTCCGCAACGGAAAGGAAGGGTGTGCGCGGGAAACCCAAGAAGGGTGTCCTGCGCCATTGAAATCCTTAGTTTTCAGAGTTTTTATAAAACTCTAAAAACTTGCTCAGCGGGGAGAAAAGACTTTTCGACACGCTGAGTCAGGCGTTGGTTTTCCAACGCCTGACTTTTTATGCGGTTCAACTGCCCGAGCGCCAGTGGGACACAATTTGCCATTCGTCCGTTCCCGGCGTCAGACGCAGGGTCAGGACTGCAATATTTCCGTTTTCAACAGATTTACGCAGATAAACGTAGTTTCCGACCTGTTCGCCGGATTCCGCTATAAAATAGAACATATTGAAATCTGAGGTATATGTATAGTAAGCGTCATATTCCTCCAGATAGCAGACGCCGGCGGTGTCCAGATCGCTCGTGGTGATGCCGCCCCAGCGGGTCAGCACCTCGTTGATGCTTGAAACCGTGTGCCGGTGGATGGGTACCGGCATATCCTCCATGCGCGCCACCCGATTGAACGGCCAGTCATCCAGCTTTTTCAACGCCTCAAATTCCGCCTCGGTCGCCTGGCCGCTGTCCGGGAAATAACGGATAAATTCCTCAAAATTCAGGTTCCTAACATTTTTATAATAGGAGGAAAAGAAGTAACTGAAGGGCTGGATGTGAAAGTCCACAATGTCACCGCTCTCATCCCGGACCGCAGGGTCCATAACGGCGTTGTAGGCGGCCAGCTCCTCTTGCGTCAGGGCGCGCCGGGGGCTGTACTGCCCTGTCAGCGAGATCTCCACCACGGCCTGAAAGGTTTCCCAGCCGCTGCCCCGGTCGGCCTCGTAGGATACTGGAACGAGGTACTGATATAGGCCCGAACCGAACAGCGACTGATGCTGCTCCACCGTGGCTGCCAGATGCACCTGCTCCCAGCCGTGAACGTTTCTGGCCCGGGCACTGTCCAGAGAACAGAGCCGCGGCTCGCCGTTTTTCTGCTCCACCGTGTAGGAGACCGTAAGATCCGCGGCACGCCCGTCCACCTCCGCCCGGTAGGTGGAGGTCATCGTAGTCCGGGTGGACGCGCCGGCGGCGGGAAAGCTCTCCGTCGGCGTGAAGCTCTCCGCCATGAGATACATCACCTGAGGCTCGATGAAGATATGCACGTAATTGCTGATACCCAGATCCGACCACAAAGTCCAGATCCGCCAGCAGCCGTTCCCATCGGCGGCGGGGTAGAAGTAGTAGCGCTCGTTTATGCCGCCCTGCCGCCGTTTCCAGATCTGCTTGGTATCGTCCAGCGGCTCGAAGCCCTGCTTCCGGGAAGTAATATATTCGTCCTCCAAGGTCTGGGTGAACCGGTCTACCGTAAGGATGGAGCCGGTATCATAGCCGGAATACCATTCCCAGTGACCGTGACTGCGATGGGCCGTCACGTCCGCCATGATCCATGCGCTGCCGGGGATATAGAGGTAACCGCCGTCCACATCGTAGCGGTGGACGGGATAGTTGCCGGGCTTGTCATTGGGGTTGTTGTAGTTGATCTGGTCGATCCAGTCCTCCACATACAGCGGCAGATCCAGCTTTCGGTCCGTCACATACCAGTCGTAAATGGCCTCCTCCATGGTGTTGTGATAGCCGAAGAAATCGCCGCCGTCATTGATGGAGTCGTCGCAGAGGATGTCGTAGCTGCCGTCATCGTGCCGCAGGGCCACTATTACATGACGATCATCTAACGAGAAGTATTCCTCGTCGTCATAATACTGTCCGCCCACCAGCGCCACCGAAGCCGTGTCCACATCCAGCTTTACCAGATAGTAATACTCCCATTCCTCCAACACGCCGTCGGGAGCCAGTCCGGCCAGCTCGCCGCCCTTCGTCAGATATTCCAGCTTTCGATCCGTCACCGCGGCGGTATGGGGCTGGTCGCTGACAGTGCCGTCGGCGTTTTCCGCGTAATACCGGGCCTCCGTCTGAGACAGCATCACCTGCTGGACGTAGGCCTCCACGCTGGCCCACTGGCCGGTTTCCGTCCGGTCCGCCGGGGGATCTTCCGTTGGGGTGCCGCTCCCCTTGGGATTGGCGGCGCAGAGGGCGATCAGTCCCACGCAGACCACGGCGCACACGGCGATGATCCACGGCTGGGGCCGTTTCCAGTTCAGCAGGTTCCGGATGCGTCCGCCGGTGTCGCCTTCGCCGAAGGCAAGGGGCATCCCCGCCACGATGCGGCGGCCGGTGGCAAGGCTCAGAAGGGAGGCGGAGTAGTCCGCCCGGATGTCCTCGCCCAGTTCCCTTACCACGGCCTCGTCGCAGCTCATCTCCATGTCCTTCCCCGCCAAAATGAACGCCGCCCACACCAGCGGGTTGAACCAGTGGACGCACAGAGCCAGAAATGACAGGAGCTTCACCACATGATCCCGGCGACGGAGGTGATACTGCTCATGCCGCAGGATGTAGCCCCGCTCCGTTTCCGTCAGGGTGGAGGGCAGGTAGATCTTGGGCCGGAACAGGCCCATGACGAAGGGGGAGGGGATGTAGTCCGCCAGATAGATGTTGTCCTCCAATCGCACGGCTCCCACCAGGCGGCGGCGGAGCCGCAGCAGGGAGACTACGCTGTAAAGGAGCAGCAGGGCCATGCCCGTCAGCCACGTCAGGGTCAGAACCGCCACCGGGCCACTAAGGGGTGAGACCGGGGCAGCATCAGGCTGAGTCACGCTGGGGGCGGCGCTGACGATGTTCTCGCCGGGTTCCGTCGGAAACGGCTCCTGAGGCAGCGGCGTCACCGTGGGGGCCATATCGCGGACAATGTCCGCCGGGACATACTCCACCACGCTGGTAACGGCGGTCCGCTCCTGGGCTGGAGCGCCCAGCGCTCCCAGCAGGGACACAGCGGAGGTGACGGACACCGGACACAGCAGCCGGAACAGCACCACCGCCCACAGGGCATAGGAAAAGACCTTGGGAGCCCGCCGCAGCAGCAGGCGGACTGCCAGCACCGCCAGAATCACCACGCTGGCGGTGAGACTCATATTACAGACGATGGGAAACAGCCGGTGCATTACAAACTCGCCCATACGCTACCTCCTGTTCTGATCGATCAATTTTTGCAGCTCCGCGATTTCGTCCTCCGTCAGCTTTTTTCGCCGGGTAAATGCCGTGATAAACGCGGGCAGGGACCCGGAAAAGCTTTCCTCCACGAATTGCTGACTCTGGGCGGTGTCATAGTCCGCCCGGGACAGACGGCTGGTGACGGTGCCGCCCTCGTTTTGGAAGATGCCCCGGTCACACAGCCGTTTCAGAACGGTGTAGGTGGTGGACTTTTTCCAACCAAGGGCCTCATCCGCCAGTCGGACCAACTCCGTGGAGCCCACCGGCTCCCTGTCCCAGATGATCTCCGCGAACCGGGTCTCCACCGGCCCCATTTTCAAATCGCTCATAGGTTCACCTCCGAGGTTTACTACATGTAGACCTTCTGCTTGCAGTCTACAATGTGTAAACCAAATTGTCAAGGGGCTTTCAAGGAAAAAACGCCGGGAGAGCGGCATGAAAAAGAAACTGTCAGTATGTTTCTGTACAAATGCAGAAGAATACTTGACAAAAGAGAGAAAAAGCAACATAATAGTACCAGTTTTGGGCAGCACAATGTTCTGTGACGACCGTTTGGCCGTCGCTTTTTTATGCGGCGGCGGGGAACTGTCTGCCGTCCGGACCGCTGTCCGGCTATGACGGATAATAAAAGGAGCCTGCGGGAAAACCGCGGACTCCGTGATGAAAGGATACCGACATGATCACAGTCAACAATGTAAGCATGAACTTCAGCGGCCAGACCCTGTTCAAGGACGTGGAGCTGAAGTTCGTTCCCGGCAACTGCTACGGCATCATCGGCGCCAACGGCGCCGGCAAGTCCACCTTCCTCCGCATCCTCTCCGGGGATCTGGAGCCCACCACCGGCGAGGTCATCATCCCCAAGGAAGAGCGGATGTCCATTCTGAAGCAGGACCATTTCCAGTATGACGCCTACACCGTGCTGGATACGGTGATGATGGGCAACCAGCGCCTCTATGACGTGATGAAGGAGAAGGACGCCCTCTATGAAAAAGAGGACTTCACCGACGAGGACGGCGTGAAGGCCAGCGAGCTGGAGGCCGAATTTGCCGAAATGGGCGGCTGGGAGGCCGAATCCGACGTGTCCCGGCTCATTCAGGGCCTTGGCCTCTCCAACGATATTCTGTACAGCGAAATGTCCAGCCTGACCGCCAAGGAAAAGGTGAAGGTGCTGCTGGCTCAGGCACTGTTCGGCAAGCCGGACATCATCCTGCTGGACGAGCCCACCAACCATCTGGACATTCAGGCCATCGAGTGGCTGGAGGATTTCCTGATGGATTGCGAAAGCCTGATCCTTGTGGTGAGCCATGACCGTCACTTCCTGAACACCGTCTGCACCAACATCGTGGACGTGGACTACGGCCATATCAAGATGTATGTGGGCAACTATGAGTTCTGGTACGAGTCCAGCCAGATGGTCCAGCGGATGATGAAGGACCAGAACCGGAAAAACGAGGAAAAGATCAAGGAATTGCAGCTGTTCATCCAGCGCTTCTCCGCCAACAAATCCAAGAGCAAGCAGGCCACGGCCCGCCGTAAGCTGCTGGACAAGCTGACGGTAGAGGAAATGCCCGCCTCCTCCCGGCGGTATCCCTTCGTGGGCTTTACTATGGAGCGGGAGTGCGGCAAGGAGATCCTGGCGGTGGAGGGCATCTCCAAGACGCTGGACGGCCGCAAGGTGCTGGATAACGTGTCCTTCCGGGTGAACAAGGGAGATAAGATCGCCTTTGTAGGCGAGGATGAGATCGCCAAGACCACCCTGTTCAAGATCGTCATGGGCGAGATGGAGCCGGACGAGGGCACCTACAAGTGGGGCACCACCATTACCACCAGCTATTTCCCGCTGGATAACTCCGCTTTCTTCAACGACTGTGATTTGAATCTGGTGGATTGGCTGGCCCAGTTTACCCCCAAGATCCCGGAGGCCAACACCGAGTCCTTCAAGCGGGCCTTCCTGGGCCGTATGCTGTTCTCCGGCGACGATGTGTTCAAGCCGGTGAAGGTCCTCTCCGGCGGCGAGAAGGTCCGGTGTATGCTCTCCCGCATGATGCTCTACGGCTCCAACGTGCTGGTGCTGGATCAGCCCACCAACCATCTGGATCTGGAATCCATCACCGCCGTCAACAACGGCCTGATGGACTTCAAGGGCGTGGTGCTGTTTTCCAGCCATGACCACGAGTTCGTGCAGACCATCGCCAACCGCATTATGGTGCTGGAGGACGGCAAGCTGACCGACCGTCTTGGCACCTACGAGGACTATATCGCCTCGATGGCCAATACTGCTGAATGACCCAACCCGGGGACTGCTTAAAAAGCAGTCCCCGTGATTTTTTACGAAAGCAATGACAAAACGAACCGGAAGATACCGTTTGCCGGCCTGCGATAAAAATGCGGTCCAGATCCTTTTAGATAACGGTGCCGGGCATAATACTGGCGAAAATTGAGAAAAACACAGATTTTACCGTTTTTATTTCCGCATAGCCGATCCTTTTCGTGTCAAACTATGCTTGCGATACCCAAGTGACCCACACATGTAAGAGATTGAAAAGGAGAAACTGCTATGTCCAGTAAGAACACCAACAAGATCAACGTTCCCGAGGCCCGCGCTGCTATGGATAAGTTTAAGATGGAAGCCGCCGCTGAGATGGGCGTCAATCTGAAGCAGGGCTACAACGGCGACCTGACCAGCCGCGAGGCCGGTTCCGTGGGCGGCCAGATGGTCAAGAAGATGATCGAGTCCTACGAGAAGAACCTGTAAGCGTCTGCGCAGAAGGAACTTCTCTGGAAAAAGGAAGAGCGGACGGCTGTCCGCTCTTCCTTTTTTTCACAGGATATGCTATAATACCACGTTACTTACTTGTTCTGATTTCCGGCAAAAGAAACGGTCCGGGGGAGGGATTCGTATGGAAAATATCCATCAGGGACATCGTGAAAAAATGCGGCAGCGTTTTCTGAAAAGCGGGCTGGAGGGCTTCGCGGATCACGAAGCGTTGGAGCTTTTGCTGTATTACGCCATCCCCCGGCAGGACACCAACCCCATCGCCCACCGGCTCATGGATCGCTACGGCTCCCTGACCGCCGTGCTGTCAGCCCCGGCGGAGGATCTGAAAAAAGTGGAGGGCATCGGCGAGAGCGCAGCGGTGCTGCTGAAGGTGGCGGGGCAGATCGGCCGCAAGGCCCGCCTGGCGGACGCTGTTCAGAGCTGTCCCATGACAGATGTGGAAACTGTGGGCGCCTACTTGCTGGAACGGTACGCCGGGGAGACCCACGAGATCGTTTACGAATTGTGCCTGGATCGAAAGGGCAAGCTGTTAGCCTGCAAGCGGCTCAACGACGGCGGGGCGTCCTCCGCCGCACTGGACATCCGAAAGGTGGTGGAGAATGCCATCCTCACCTCTGCCAGTACGGTGATCCTGGCACATAATCATCCCAGCGGCATCGCGCTGCCCTCGGACGATGACTGCGCTGCCACCACCCGCGCGGCGCAAGCCTTGCAGACCATCGGCGTTGCATTGGCGGACCACATCATCGTGGCGGATGACGATTTTGTATCCATGGCCCAGAGTGGCTACCTGACCTCATGGGAGCACCTGTGACCGGGCGGCTCCCTGTAGACAACGCAATAGAACAAGCGTTTGAAATTTTAGAAAAGCTGTGGTAGAATAACCGGGAAACGGGGAGAGCCACAGACTGTCTTTGCGAAGGGGGAGAGAACCATGCAGATCCGGCGTGGACGGGAGGCCGACACGGAGCGGCTGGTGGCTCTGGCGGGCCAGATTTTTGAAACGGAACAGGAGATCCCCCGGGCGCTGACCCCGCTGCCGCCGGAAAACCGCCCTCAGTGGTGGTGCGTGGAGGAGGACGGGACACTTCTGGGTGGCGTGGCCCTGTATTGGGAGGACGACGCATGGCACATGGGCCGCTTCGTCATCTCCCCGGAACTGCGGGGGCGTCATGTTGGGACCGCGCTGCTGGAAACGGCCCTGACGGACATTTTTGCGCAGGACATCCGGGAGGTCACCATGGAGGCCCGGGATACCACGGTGCATATCCTGAAAAAATTCGGCGCGGAGACCACCGGCGCGCCCTTTTCCTTTTATCGGGGCACGGTAACGCCCATGCGCCTGACCCGTGAGGCATTTTGGAACAGCCACACCGGCGGGCAGATTTGAATGTGATGGAGAGACGGCTATGCCGAAATTTGAAGTAGTATCCCCTTATCAGCCATCCGGCGACCAGCCGGAGGCCATCGACGCACTGGCGGCGGGCATCGAAAACGGCTTGAAGGAGCAGGTCTTGTTAGGCGTCACCGGCTCCGGCAAGACCTACACCATGGCCAAGGTCATTGAGAAGGTCCAGCGGCCTACGCTGGTGCTGGCCCACAATAAAACACTGGCAGCCCAGCTTTGTGCGGAATTCAAGGAGTTTTTCCCCAACAACGCCGTGGAGTATTTTGTCTCCTACTACGATTACTACCAGCCGGAGGCCTATATCCCCCACACGGATACCTATATTGCCAAGGACGCATCTACCAATGATGAGATCGACCGCCTGCGGCTGTCCGCTACCTGTGCCCTGTTGGAGCGGCGGGACGTGATCGTGGTGTCCTCCGTGTCCTGCATTTACGGCTTGGGCGAGCCGGATGACTTCGCCCAGATGGTGATCTCTCTGCGTCAGGGGGCGGAGTGGGACCGGGACGAGCTGCTGCGACGTCTGGTGGAGAACCGTTACGAGCGGAATGACGTGGCCTTTGAGCGGAACCGCTTCCGGGTGCGGGGGGACACGGTGGAGATCTACCCCGCCTACTATAAGGACCACGCCATCCGGGTGGAGTTCTTCGGGGACGAGATCGACCGGATCTCCGATTTTCACCCCCTCACCGGCACGGTGAACCGGGTGCTGAACCATGTGGCCATCTACCCCGCCAGCCACTATGTCACCACCAAGGAGAAGATGGACAGGGCCTTGGGCCAGATCCGAACGGAGTTGGAGGATCAGGTAAAATATTTCAATGACAATGAGATGCTGGTAGAGGCCCAGCGCATCCGCCAGCGGACGGAATATGACATGGAAATGATGCGGGAAATGGGATATTGCTCCGGCATCGAGAACTATTCCCGGATCATTTCCGACCGTCCGGCGGGCAGCGCCCCTATGACCCTGCTGGACTTCTTTCCTGATGATTTCCTGCTGTTTGTGGACGAGAGCCATGTGACGCTGCCTCAGGTCCGGGCCATGTACAACGGCGATCGGGCCAGAAAGGAATCGCTGGTGCGGTACGGCTTCCGCCTGCCCTGCGCCTTCGACAACCGGCCTCTGAAATTCGAGGAATTTGAGAGCCGCATCGGTCAGGCGGTGTTCGTCTCCGCCACGCCGGGGCCCTACGAGCGGGAGCGGGCGGACAACATCGTGGAGCAGGTCATCCGCCCCACCGGACTGCTGGACCCCCGGGTGGAGGTGCGCCCGGTGGAGGGCCAGATCGACGATCTGATGGAGGAGATCCGCGCCCGGGCCAAGCGGAACGAGCGTGTGCTGGTGACAACTCTCACGAAAAAGATGGCGGAGGATCTGACGGAGTTTTTCCGGGCCAACAGCATCCGGGTACGGTATATGCACGCTGACGTAGCCACCATCGAGCGGATGGAGATCATCCGGGATCTGCGGCTGGGCGAGTTCGACGTGCTGGTGGGCATCAACCTCCTGCGGGAGGGTTTGGACTTGCCGGAGGTCTCTCTGGTGGCGGTATTGGACGCCGACAAGGAGGGCTTCCTCCGCAGCGAGACGTCCCTCATCCAGACCATTGGCCGGGCGGCCCGGAACGCGGAGGGTCTGGTGATCCTCTACGCCGATACCGTCACACCCTCCATGCGGGCGGCGATGGACGAGACGGAGCGCCGCCGGAAAATTCAGGACGCTTACAACAAGGCCCACGGCATCGTGCCGAAAACCATCATCAAGGACGTCCGGGAAATTCTGGAGATCTCCAAGAGCGAGGACGCCGGACACAAGGCCAAGGGCAAGCCCAAAAAGCTGACGGAGGCGGAGCGGACGGCGGAGATCGCCAAGTTGGAGCAGGAGATGAAGGAGGCCAGCAAGCTGCTGGAATTCGAGTATGCCGCCGTGCTGCGTGACCGCATCATCGAGCTGCGGGGCGGCAAATAGCGGACAGATTTCAAGAGAAAATGCGCCAAGACCGAAAACGAGCCGTATAAAACAATCAGAAAAATACAGGAGGTATATATGGAAAAACGCTCTGTTTTGCAAAAGGTCGTCCTGATCTCCGTTGCGGCTATGGCGGTGGCCTTCGCCATTCTGACGTTTGTATTTCACAGACTTGAGGGCGTGAAATTTGAAGAGGGTTTCCTGCGGGTGTCGGCACAGGCCGATGACCCCGCCGCGACGGTCTACGCCGGGAAGATTCAGGGTGAGCGGGTGAAGATCACCGTGACGGACTGCCCCGATGAACAGCGGACGGCGGTGGAGGTTCAGGTCGGGGACCGCGTCCGTGACGAGTGCGTGGTGGAGACCGGCCTGCCGCCCATTCAGGCGGACCAGCTGGGACCGGTGGAGCACATCCGAATCACCCGGAACGGTCAGCTCCTTTTTGAGGGCGGCTATACGGCGGAGCACGACATGGGATGGTACGATCTGGACGGGAACTGGGATCCCTTTACCATGTCCGTTTCCTATAGCAGCACTGCTGGAGACGATTACTGGGAGCATTATGAAACGGATAGAGGGACGATTCTCAGCTTTGCCCGTGGGCCGCAGCTGGTGAGCCGGGGCAGCTGGATGCTGTATTTCACCATGCTGCTGTTTTCCGGCCTGCTGGCGCTGGACGCCGCATACCCATTGGCCCTGTTCCGCTGGCAGCATATGTGCGACGTGAAGGACCCGGAGCCGTCGGACTTCTATCTGGAAATGCAGCGGGCGGGCTGGTGCATTTATCCCTTTTTGATTCTCATTGGGTACATCATCGCCCTGCGGGCGCTGCCGTAGCCGACTGAAAACGGGGTGACCCAAAACAGACAAATGTATGTCCGAACGGGCATTTTACATACAGAAAAACACAAAAAACATTGCAAAGGAAAACATACTATGGAACACACAAAAACCAAGGGGTGTCTGGACAGCCTGACCTTAAAACTGCTGGCCATGGCCCTCATGCTCTGCGACCACCTGTGGGCCACGGTGCTGCCCGGCGTCATGTGGCTGACGGCGGTGGGCCGCATCGCTTTCCCCATTTTTGCCTTTCAGGTGGCGGAGGGCTTTCAGCGGACCCATGACCGGAAAAAATACCTGCTGCGGATGCTGGTCTTTGCCCTGATCTCTGAGATCCCCTTTAACTACCTGTACTACTCCTCCCCTGTGTTCCCCTTCCATCAGAACGTGATGTTCACCTTCTTCATCGCCCTTCTGCTGATGCTGGGGCTGGAAAAGGTCCGGAGCAAAGGGATGGGGATGTATATCCTCGCCGCCGTTTTGAGCCTGCCCGTGGGTTATTTCCTGGGAACGATCGGCATGGTGGATTACTACGGCAGCGGCGTGGTCACGGTGCTGATCTTCTACCTCTGCCGCCAGATCCCTCACGGCTGGATCGGCGAGGTGGCGGGACTGGCCTTCCTGAACTGCAAACTGCTGGGGGGCATGACCATCCCCCTGACGCTGGGGAGCTGGACCTTGGAATTCCCGGAGCAGGGCTTGGCGCTGCTGGCCCTGATCCCCATTTGGCTGTATAACGGCAGACAGGGCGCTCACAATAAGGCCATCCAGTATGCCTGCTACGCTTTTTATCCCGCCCACATGCTGATCCTGGCATTGCTGCGGATGTATTTGTAAGAGGTGAGATCTGTGTCCAAGCACAAGGAAGAAAAAACCAACGTCATGCGGACGCTGGAGCAGAAGAAGATCGCCTACACGCCCCATGAGTACCCGGCGGACGGCCCGGTGGACGGTGTCTCCGTGGCGGCGTATCTGAATCAGGACCCGGAGCAGGTGTTCAAGACCCTGGTGACAAAGGGCGCCGGCGGCGGATACTATGTGTTCGACATTCCGGTGGCGGAAAATCTGGATCTGAAAAAGGCAGCCAAGGCGGTGGGGGAGAAATCCATCGCCATGCTGCCTCAAAAGGAGCTGCTGCCCCTGACGGGCTATGTCCACGGCGGCTGTTCTCCGGTGGGCATGAAAAAGCAGTTCCCCACGGTGTTCCACGAGACGGCGGAGCTGTTCGACACCATCTGCGTCTCCGCCGGAAAGATCGGCGCGCAGGTGGAGGTGGCCCCGGCGGACCTCATTGCCCTGCTGGGGGCTCAGACGGCGGACGTCACTGCGGAATGAATATAAAAGTTTAAAAAAATGTCGTTTTTGCAGATTTAAACGCATAGTTGACATTAAAAAATGGTTTGTGTATGCTATGACCGAAAACCGGTTTTGACTACATGAAACAGGAGCGGAAAAGCAGATCATGCAGGAAAATATCATTGTAAAAGGTGCCCGGGCCAATAACCTGAAAAATATCGACGTCACCATTCCCCGGGACAAGCTGGTGGTGATGACCGGTGTATCCGGCAGCGGAAAATCCTCTCTGGCCTTCGACACGGTCTACGCCGAGGGCCAGCGACGGTATGTGGAGAGCCTTTCGTCCTACGCCCGGATGTTTCTGGGCCAGATGGACAAACCGGATGTGGACTATATCGAGGGCCTCAGCCCCGCTATCTCCATCGACCAGAAAACCACCAGCAAAAACCCCCGGTCCACCGTGGGCACCGTGACGGAGATCTACGATTATCTCCGTCTGCTGTGGGCCAGAGCGGGTACGCCCCACTGCCCCAACTGCGGCAAGGAGATCCGCCAGCAGACCATCGACCAGATCATCGATCAGGTGCTGGCGTTGCCGGAGGGAACGCGAATTCAGGTGATGGCTCCGGTGATCCGGGGCAAAAAGGGCGAACACGCCAAGGTGTTTGAGGATGCCAAGCGCTCCGGCTATGTCCGGGCCAGAGTGGACGGCAGCCTCTACGAACTGGACGAGGAGATCAAGCTGGAGAAGAACAAAAAGCACTCCATCGAGATCATCGTGGACCGACTCATTATCCGGCCTGACATCCGCCAACGGCTGACGGACAGCGTGGAGACCGCCGCCAAGCTCTCCGGCGGACTGGTGATCGTCAACCTTCTGCGGGAGGAAAAGGATCTCTCCTTCTCCCAGAACTACGCCTGCGAGGACTGCGGTATCTCCATGGAGGAGCTGACCCCCCGGATGTTCTCCTTCAACAATCCCTTCGGCGCCTGCCCCACCTGTACCGGTCTGGGGAACCAGTTAAAGGCCGACCCCGCCCTCATGATCCAGGATGGGGGAAAGTCCATTTTGGACGGGGCGATTCAGGCCAGCGGCTGGAACAACATCCGGGGGGACGGCATTTCCCGGATGTACTTCGACGCTTTGAGCAAAAAGTACAAGTTTTCCCTGACGGAGCCGTGGAACAGTCTCAGCGATGAGGCGAAAAACATCATCCTCTACGGCACCAAGGGGGAGACACTGGAGCTGCACTATGACCAGCCCCGGGGCAAGGGCGTTCTGAAGCAGGCCTTTGAGGGCATCTGCAACAACATTGAGCGCCGCTATAAGGAGACCCAGTCCGATGCCAGCCGGAAGGAGCTGGAGGAGCTGATGAGCGAGTGCCCCTGTCCGGACTGTCAGGGCCGCCGTCTGCGGAAGGAATCCCTGGCGGTCACGGTGGGAGAGAAGAACATCTATGAGTTCACCACCCTCTCCGTAGAGGACGCTCTCGTGTGGATGGACGGCCTGACACTGACGGAGCAGCAAATGCTGATCGCGGATCGAATCCTGAAAGAAATTCGCTCCCGGCTGGGCTTTTTGAAGTCCGTGGGCCTGGGCTATCTGACGCTGGCCCGCAGCGCCGGGACCCTCTCCGGCGGCGAGAGCCAGCGGATCCGGCTGGCTACCCAGATCGGCAGCAGCCTGATGGGCGTGCTGTATATTTTAGACGAGCCGTCCATCGGGCTGCACCAGCGGGACAACGATAAGCTGCTGGCAACGCTGAAAAACCTCCGGGATCTGGGCAACAGTCTCATCGTGGTGGAGCATGACGAGGACACCATGCGCTCCGCCGATTACCTCATCGACATCGGCCCCGGCGCCGGTGTTCACGGCGGTCAGGTGGTGGCGGCGGGCACCCCGGCGGAGGTGATGGCCAACCCCGACAGCCTGACGGGGCAGTATCTGTCCGGAAAGAAGAAAATTGAGGTGCCTGCTGTCCGCCGTCCCGGAAACGGCAAGGTTTTGAAGGTCATCGGCGCGTCGGAGAATAATCTCCGGCATATCGACGTGGAGTTCCCCCTGGGCACCTTTACGGTGGTCACCGGCGTGTCCGGCAGCGGCAAAAGCTCTCTGGTGAACGAGGTGCTGTTCAAGCGCCTGGGTGCGGAGCTGATGCGGATGAAGGTCCGCCCCGGCAAGTGCGACCGCATCGAGGGCATCGAGCAGTTGGACAAGGTGGTGAACATCGACCAGAGTCCCATTGGGCGGACGCCCCGCTCCAACCCAGCCACCTACACCGGCCTGTTCAACGACATCCGGGATCTGTTCGCCTCCACACAGGAGGCCAAAAGTCGGGGTTACGGGCAGGGGCGGTTCAGCTTCAACGTCCGGGGCGGCCGATGCGAAGCCTGCTCCGGCGACGGCCTGCTGAAAATCGAAATGCACTTCCTGCCGGATATTTTCGTCCCCTGCGAGGTCTGCAAGGGTAAGCGCTACAACCGGGAGACCTTAGAGGTCCGCTACAAGGGCAAAAACATCGCTGATGTGCTGGATATGACGGTAGACGAGGCGCTGGACTTCTTCTCTGCTCTGCCCAAGCTGAAAAAGCGGCTGCAAACCTTGCAGGATGTAGGCCTTGGTTATGTAAAGCTGGGCCAGCCCTCCACGGAGCTCTCCGGCGGCGAGGCCCAGCGGGTGAAACTGGCTACGGAGCTTTCCAAGCAGGCCACCGGCAAGACCATCTATATTCTGGACGAGCCCACCACCGGCCTGCACTCCGATGACGTGCGCAAGCTGCTGGAGGTCCTCCAGCGGCTGGTGGACGCGGGGAACACCGTGGTGGTCATCGAGCACAATCTGGATGTCATCAAGTGTGCCGACCACCTCATCGATCTTGGCCCTGAGGGGGGCGACGGCGGCGGCACCATCGTCGTCACCGGCACGCCGGAGGAGGTGGCGGCCTGTCCCGCCAGCTTTACGGGGCAATATCTGAAACGGATGCTGAATTAAGCGGAAAACCGGCACTCCACGCAGCGTTTGTTGCGGGAGTGCCGGCTTTTTGATACAATCAAACCAGCAAAAACCAAAGGGGGATACGTTATGCGGCAGACGGATACCGGTGCGCTGATCGCACAGCTCCGAAAGGAACAGGGACTGACTCAAAAGCAGCTGGCAGACCAGCTTCATATATCAGACCGTACGATCAGTAAATGGGAGCGGGGGGCCGGGTTTCCGGATGTATCTCTGCTGGAACCGCTGGCGGATGCGCTGCACTGCTCGGTGGTAAGTCTCCTGGAGGGACGGCTGGTGGAGGAACCGGCGGAGATCGACGTCCGGTCGGCTTTGACGGTGCTGATACGGGAGAGCCGCTCCGCTCTGCGGCGGGACTGGAGCCGCCGGTTCGGGATACTCTGCTGTCTGCTGATAGCGGGCTTTGTGATCTTTGGAATTTTGGATCGCAGCGGCGCGTTTCTTCAAAAGGTAGAGCGGTCCTATACAGTTGGGATCTGGCAGGATGGAGAGAAAATCGGTGAAACAGCCGTTACGATTTCCGGGGAAAGAAGCATCTGGGGACGGAGCTACGTTGGGCGGTTTGCCATAGACGCAGTGGAGAAAACCTGTCGGGAACGCATGCAGGCAATGATCCGTTGGGAGAAGAAAAGCAACTGCGCCAATATCACATTTGCTGCGCCGGGATTTTTTGGCGCTCAGGCGGGAATCGAACATTTCTTGTACTGTGACCGGGAACTGAACTGGTTTGCCCTGTCCTTGGAGGATGGCCGGATCATCGCCAGCGATCAGGGGTGGGCCCAGCTTCAGGCGCTGCGGCCCTATGAATATCCGGTATATGTGAATTGAGAACGAAAAAGCAGACGCAGGTTTTATCCTGCGTCTGCTTCAGCGTGTCGAAAAAGTCTTTTCTCGCCGCTGAGCAAGTTTTCAGAACTTCATAAAAGTTCTGAAAACTTAGGATTTTAATGGTGCGGGACACCCCTCTTGGGTTTCCCGCGCACACCCTTCCTTACCGTCGCGGAGAATTTACTACTTTATCGACAGTCTCAAGCAGAAGCAGGTTTTATCCTGCGTCTGCTTTTTACCGTTGATCGAAAAAATTGTGTTTACAGAACCTTGGAGAGGAAGTCCTTTAGCCACAGGACGGAATTGCTGCAAAAAAATGGCGATATAGCTAAAAAACGCCATATTTGCATGGAAAATAGATAATTCATTCACGAATTGGCAAATGCTTGAATAATAGAATGAATATTTTGCGGAATATTCATTCTGGGCAGCTCATCAGCCCCAACTGGTAAAAGGCCACGGCGCTGGCTGCCGCCACATTCAGGGAGTCCACCCCGTGAGTCATGGGAATCATCACCGTATAGTCGCAGTGAGCAATGGTGTTGGAGGCGAGCCCGTCTCCTTCCGTGCCCATGACCACCGCCAGCTTGGGTTCCCGGGCAAGCTGAGGGTCATTCAGACGGATGGAGTCCTCCCGCAAGGCCATGGCAGCAGTCTTGAAACCGTATTGCCGCAAAGTTTCCGTCCAATCCACGCCTTCGGGCAGATAGGTCCAGGGCACCAGAAACACGTTGCCCATGCTGACCCGGCTGGCCCGGCGGTACAGGGGGTCGCTGCCGGCGGCAGTCAGCAGCACCGCGTCCATCCCCAGCGCCGCAGCAGAACGGAAAATGGCGCCAATGTTGGTAGGGTTCATCACGTTTTCCAGCACGGCGATCCGCCGGGACATGGCGCAGATCTCCTCCACCGTGGGCAGCGGCGGCCGCCGCATGGCGCAGAGCATCCCCCGGGTCAGATGAAAGCCGGTGAGCTGGGTCAGGACCTCCAGCTCCGCCGCGTAGACGGGAATATCTGCCGGACAGCGGGCCAGGATCTCCGCACCCTTGCCGTTGACGTGCTTCGTCTCCATCAGGAAGGATACCGGCGTACACCCAGCGTCCAGCGCCCGGCCAATGACCAGAGGACTTTCCGCCACGAACAGGGCGTTGGCCGGGTTTGCCCGGTTCAAAAGCTGATTTTCCGTCAGCCGGGCATAAATATCCAGTTCCGGGGCGGCAAAATCGGTGATGGGGATAATCGTGGGCATGGCGGCTTCCTCCTACGCGGTATCGTCTGAAAATGGGGCGATGCGACAAAAAAACTCTGTCCCTCTATTATAAAGGGACAGAGTGGGAAAGGCAAGAGGTGTTACAGCTCTGGGAACCGCTTACGGCCAAGACCTCCGGCGGGGATCAGAGAAGCGGCTCCGGCAGGTACCCGATAGATCAGGGGATAGGCTGCGGCGCAGACAGCCAGCCCCGCCAGCACATCCAGAACGGAGTGCTGCTTGAGGAATACGGTAGACAGGCTGATGAGCACGGCCATGGTCAGAAAGCCCAGCCGCCAGCCCTTGGCGCGGAAGCGCCGGATGTCCCGGGCAGCGAAGTACACCGCAAAGGAGCCAATGACGTGAATAGAAGGGCAGACGTTGGTGTTGGTGTCTGCGGCGTACAGCTTTGCGGTGAACCGCGTCAGCAGGTCGCCGCCCAGCAGTGTGGGCCGCAGATGCTGGCAGTTGGGGAAGAGAAGGTAGGTCACCAGAGCAAAGGAGTACGTCAGGATGATGAACCACATCATCCGCCGGAAAGCGGGAATGTTATAAAATAAGGTGTAGAGCAGCATCCCTCCTACAAAGAGAAACCAGAACGCGTAGGGGATGACGAACCACTTGCAGAAGGGGATCCAATGATCCAGCGCACAGCGCATGGGGGCGTAGTAGACGGTAGGGCGGTAGTTTTCCAGATAACAGAATACCAGACTGAAAATCGGCCAGAACAGCAGCAGCTTCAGATGCCGGAACTGCGGGGTATTCAGCCGGCTCAGACGGAACTGACGGTAATCGATTAGAGGCAGCTTCATAATCAGGATCCTCTCAGCCGCGGAAAAAACGCGGCGTGTCAGTAAAATAAAAATCACATTTTGGAGATTATAGGCGGTTTTGCGAGAAAAAGTGTGAAAAAATTTTTAACAAATGTTAAACACTTGCAGAGAACAGAACATAGCGCCGCTGGCCGGAAAAAACGACAGGCACCTCTGTAAAAGCTTGCTTAGGAAATCTTAACAAAAATTAACGGCTGTTTTGTGCAAAACGACCATTGCAAAAATCGGGGAAAGCGATAGAATAAGGGCCTTGTGAAAAAATGTGTGTATGCGGTGGAACCGCATGGAGAGGAGTTTTTTGTGTCATACCATTATTTACTGGATCTGGCGTTGATTTTGTTAAGTACGAAGCTGCTGGGCCTTCTGACACAGCGGTTTCAGATGCCTCAGGTAGTGGGCGCTTTGCTGGCGGGCCTGATCCTTGGCCCTGCGGGACTGAATGTTCTGACAGAAACTGAATTTATTTCCCAGCTCAGCGAATTGGGCGTCATCGTGCTGATGTTCTCCGCCGGTATGGGAACGGACATCAACGAGTTGAAAAACAGCGGCAAGGCTGGCTTTTGGGTGGCTCTGCTGGGTGTGATCGTGCCCCTGCTCATGGGTACGGCTCTGGCATGGGGCGCTGCCGCCGCAGGCTTGATTGAGAGCAACGGTATGCTGGAAAATGTATTTGTGGGCACGATCCTTACGGCAACCTCCGTCAGCATCACGGTGGAGACACTGAAGGAGATGGGTAAGCTGGAAACGAAGGTAGGCAACACCATTCTGGCAGCAGCCCTGATCGACGATGTGCTGGGTCTTGTGGCGCTGACTCTGGTCAGCAGTCTGGCCGGTGGCGGGGAGAGCGTTGGACTGGTCCTGCTGAAGATCCTGGGCTTCTTTATCTTCGCGGCTGTGGCCGGTGTGGGGGCCAACCGCCTGTTTTGCTGGATGCTGAAGCGGCAGGGAGGCTGGTCCACCCACCGCAACTCCGTTCTGGCCTTTGTGCTCTGCCTGGTGATGGCCTACTGCGCGGAGGAGTTTTTTGGCGTGGCGGACATCACCGGCGCCTATGCCGCCGGTCTGGCCGTGGCCTGCACCCCCAAGGGAACCTATATCCAGTCCAAGTATAATCCGCTTGGCTATCTGCTGCTGACGCCGGTGTTCTTCGCCGCCATCGGTATCAACGTCAAGCTGGACGGCGTCAGCGGCGGGATGCTGGCATTTTCCGTCCTGCTGCTGGTGATCTCCGTTATTTCCAAGCTGGCGGGCTGCGGCTTGGGCGCAAAACTCTGCGGCTTTACGGAACGGGAGAGCATTCAGGTGGGTGTGGGCATGGTCTGCCGCGGCGAGGTGGCGTTGATCGTAGCCAACCGGGGACTGTCCATGGGCGTTCTCAGCAGTGCGATGATGACACCGGTGGTCATCACCGTGGTAGGCGGCACGATTCTGACGCCGATCCTGCTGAAGCTGGTTTTCCGGGGCGAACCGCAGGAAAAGCTGGTGGAGAGCAGCTTGGCGGACCGCTACGAGAAGACGGCGCAGTTGGAGGATGCCTCTCAGCAGCTGTTGGATGCTGACGCGGCCATGATGCGGAAGAACAAGTAACACGGCTGCCAAAGAAGGCCCATTCAATTTTAAATCTGCAATAGAAACATACGAAGAACCGCCCCGGCCTTGCTTCACGGCAAGCCCGGGGCGGTTTTTGGCAGATGATTATGCGATCATAGGGCAGTGGGCAGCATGGCCGCGCCGATGATCCCGGCGTGGTAGCCCAGCGTACAGCCGAGGATGCGGGTGTGAGTCTGCAAATACTGATTGCCATAGACCTGGGGCGCAACGGCTTCCCGCAGGGGAGCCAGCAGCGCCTCTCCCTGATTGGCGATGCCGCCGGAGAGCGCCACCACCTCGGGATAGAAGCAGTTGATGACGTTGGCGATACCTACGGAGAGGTAGTGGATGTACCGCTCCACCACGGCGACGGCGGTAGGGTCCCCCTGCTCCTTGGCACGGAAAATGGTCTGCCCGTTGACATCACCAACCTCTGCGGCGGTGGCGTGGAGCAGGCTTTCCGGATGCTGGGCCATGGCCTCCTTCGCCATGCGGATCAAACCGGTGGCGGAAGCGTAGGTTTCAAAGCAGCCTTTTCTTCCGCAGGCGCAGAGCGCGCCGCCGTCCTCCACCACCATGTGTCCCAGCTCTGCTGCACCGCCGGTGCAGCCCGTCAGGATCTTTCCATTCAGCACCACACCGCTGCCTACGCCGGTACCAAGCGTCAGGATCACGGCGCTGTCCACATTCTGAGCACAGCCCGCTACTACCTCGCCCAGCGCGGCGGCGTTGGCGTCGTTGGCCAGACGGACGGTATAACCGCTGTATTTCTGAACGGCGGCCCGGAGATCAAAATTTTCCCAATGGAGGTTGGCGGAGTAGCGGACGATACCGCTGTGATCCTCCACAATGCCGGGACAGCCCACGCCCACGCCGCCGATCGCCTGGGGATCGTATCCTTCCGCCAGAGCTGTGATCAGACCTGCGATCTCGCGGGCCACGTGCTCAGGCCCCAATTCCCTCTGGGTGGGGCAGGAGGCTTCCTTCAGGATCGTGCCGCCTTCTGTGACAACGGCCCCCTTGATGCTGGTGCCGCCGAGATCAATACCGATGTAGTGCATATGTTACCTCCTTGATGCGTTCCCCGCAGGGCGGTGAGAAATTTAACTTATATGCAATTATATAGCAGAAGCCGGAAAGAAGCAAACGGTTCCGGCGGGAAGTACGAAAAAATTGGCGGACGGCATCTGTACGGGGATTTGGCGGGGGGCCTTTTGTGCAGAGCTTCAAAAGTTGAAATGAAAATTTTACAGATTGCTGTCTTTTCATAAGAACAGGTTTGTGATAAAATGACTGAGAAAAACGATTACTTCATAATGGGAGAGAATCGGCGTTTCTTTTGAAATGGCGGAAGGAGTGCGTGAGATGCGAAAGACAAAGATTGTATGTACCCTTGGTCCCTCCACGGACAGGGAAGGCGTCCTGCGGGAGATGATCCAGGCAGGGATGAACGTGGCCCGCTTCAACTTTTCCCACGGGACCCACGCGGAGCATAAGGCGCGGCTGGACGCGCTGAAAGCGCTGCGGGAAGAACTGGACGCCCCGGTGGCGGCCATGCTGGATACCAAGGGCCCTGAGGTTCGTCTGAAGGACTTTGCCGGCGGACGGGTCCATCTGACCGCCGGCCAGGAATTTACCCTGACCACCGTTCAGGTGGAGGGCGATGCGCACCGCTGTTCCATCACCTACGGAGAACTGCCCGGTGACGTCAAAGCGGGAGATACCATCCTGCTGGACGATGGTCTGGTGCGGCTGACTGTTCTGGAGACCAGCGAGACGGAGATCCGCTGCCGAGTGGAAAATGACGGTAATATGAAGAATCACAAGGGGGTCAATGTCCCCGGTGTGCGGCTGAATATGCCCTACATGAGCCAGCAGGACCGGGACGATCTCCTCTTCGGCGCGGAGCAGGGGTTCGACTATGTGGCAGCCAGCTTTGTCCGTTCCGCCGCAGATGTGCGGGAACTGCGGCACGTGCTGGACAAGGCCGGTTCCCGGATGCGGATCATCGCCAAGATCGAAAATCAGGAGGGCGTCAGCAATCTTCCGGAGATCCTGGACGCAGCGGACGGCATCATGGTGGCTCGCGGCGATATGGGTGTGGAGATCGACTTTGCGGAGATCCCCCTGATCCAAAAGAATATGATCGCCCGGTGTGTGGCCTGCGGCAAGCCGGTCATCACCGCTACGCAGATGCTGGATTCCATGATGGAAAATCCCCGGCCCACCCGTGCGGAGATCACCGACGTGGCCAACGCCATCTATGACGGCACCTCTGCCATCATGCTCTCCGGCGAGACGGCAGCAGGCCGATATCCGGTGGAATCCGTGAAAACCATGGACGCCATCGCCCGGCGGACGGAGAGTGACATCAACCATGTCAAGCGCATGACCCAGATGGCTGGCGGACGAAACCGGCTTTCCGTGGCGGCGGCTACCGCCCACGCCGCCTGCACCACGGCGCAGGAGATCGGAGCGGATGCCATTCTCACCGTCAGCCAGCGGGGCACTACCGCCCGGCTGGTGAGCCGCTTCCATCCCGGCACCCCCATCATCGCCTGCCTGCTGGATCAGCAGGTCCGGCGGCAGATGGCCCTGTACTGGGGTGTAGAGCCTATTATGATGCCCTACGCCAGCAGCACTGATGAACTGGTGGACTTTGCTGTTCAGGCGGCGGCGCAGGCGGGTGTGGTCCACGAGGGCGATCTGGTGGTAGTCACCGCCGGCGTGCCGGTGGGTGTAGCCGGTACCACTAATATGATCCGAATTCAGCAGGTGGGCGGCGCTCTGGTGAACGCCGTGGGCATCGGGGAGAAAAAAGCCTCCGGTCCGCTGTGCATCTGCCGCAGCACTGACGAGGTGGCGGAGAAATTCCAGCCCGGCGATGTTCTGGTGGTGCCCTATACCACCAATAAGCTGCTGCCCTATATCCGGCAGGCGGCGGCGGTCATCACTGAGGAAGCCAGCGTGGAGTGCCATACCGCCACCATCGGACTGGCTCTGGACAAGCCGGTGATCGTGGGAGCCGCCGGCGCTGTTCAGCGGCTGACGGACGGCACGATGGTCACGGTGGACTGTGCCCGCGGTCTGGTCCGGGCCATGCCCTGAATTACTGTATATAACCGCATGTATTAGAAGCCCGGGAGGAAAGATCCTCCCGGGCTTTTCTGTACCATCTGCATACAGGTAAGCTTGTCCTCGTGAGCGGATGGTGGGCTTGAGAAAGCAGAAAAAGTATTGTATGCTATACATACAGGGACATTTTGCGATTTTTAGCGTCTATATTGGTATAAGGCAAATGACAAATTTGAAAAGAGGGGGATGGCTGCATGAAAAAGAAAGTGATGATCGGCATCTGCGTCTTGCTGGCGATCGTTCTTCTGGTACCGATCCCCATGCGTCTGAAAGACGGCGGCACAGTTGTCTATCATGCGGTCTTGTATCAGGTTGAAGACGTACATAGGCTGGGTGCGGTGGATACGGCCGAGGATGAATACCTTGAAGGGATGATCGTAAGAATTCTTGGGATGGAAGTTTACAACAGTGTTGAATAAGCGTTTGCTTTGGCGGACTGAATAGCACATACTGAAAATAAATAGGAGCAAGGCCGAAAGATGCCCTGCTCCTGTTTTGCACCCCTGATAAAGAAAGGTTGGTTGACCAAGCGGCAATCAACTTAAAAAGGAGATAAAAATCGCACTGCCGTGGACAAGCGAAACAAGCCATGCTATAATAAAAAAATACGTTTGGCCGCTTTCTCTATTTAAGGATCGGCGGCTGTTTTTGAAAGGATCATAGCGATGAAGCAGTGCGATAAAAAGTCCCTCCTGACTCTCTGCCTCGGCGCCGCGGGTATGTCCTTGCGGCTGCTGCAAAACATGACCGGGTTTGAACCGGGCACCGGACTGCCCATTCCCGGCAGTATTCCGGGAATTTTGTTGCCGGTGCTGCTGGCGCTGTCGGCGGTGATATTGTTCCGGATGAACAGCAAGCTGCCCAAGGGGCCGGTGGAGGTCCCGCTGTCACGGCTCCTGAACTGGAATGACAAGGAGGGGCTGTTTGGGATTTTGGCCGGCGGCTGCGTCATGGCATTTTCCGGTGTGCTGGAGATCGCCAATGCGTTTGGACGGACGGTCACGGCGGTTTCTGCGGACGGCATGGAGATCGTTACGGTCAGCGCTGGGACCGGCCGCTCCGGTGTGGTGATGGGCCTGCTGGCCGTTGTCGCCGGGATCTGCCTGCTGGCAGGCGTGGCCATCTGCCGCAAAACGCCGGATACGGAACCACAGATTCTGCTGGCGGTGCCGGTGCTGCTGCTGGCCCGGCTGATCTTCGCCTACCGGCTGTATTCCGTTGACCCGGTGCTGGCGAACTACTACCTGGAGCTGCTGGGGCTGATGCTGCTGATCCTGGCCTCCTACCGGCTCTCCGGCTTTGCTGTTCAGGCGGGCGGGCCCCGGATGTTCGGGTTCTATGCCGACCTGACGGCTATCCTGGCCGTGACGCTGCTGGCGGACGGCCACAGCGCCGCTCTGCTGCCGCTGGGCGGTGCCGCCGCTCTGGAGGGCTTCCAAAGAGCCATGAGAATGTCCGGCGCTGCAAAGGGCAAAACGGAAGAATAAAAAAGTGCATGGCCCTGACGGCTTCCGTCAGGGCCATGTTTTTGCGGCAGACATACAAAAAGACCGTCTTTCGACGGTCTCTTTGTATATGATTGGGAAGATTGGATGAAAAGAAGTTTTGTCTCTTGCAAGTATTAAGATACAGGAGAATTATTAAGCAAACCAGCAGGAGTTGTTACAAAAGTTTTAAATTTTTTCTGGACTTTTAAAAAACTCTATGTCGAAGGCTTTCCCTGACGGAGTTTCTCGAAAAATTCCGCCAGCACCGCTTGACAGTCCTCTGCCAAAATTCCGCCCACCAGAGCGGGCCGGTGAGGGAACTGCTCCATAAACAGGTTGGTCACGCCGCCGCAGGCGCCGAAGGCACTGTCCCGTGCACCGTAGAACACCTTGGGAATCCGGGCGTTGAGAATGGCCCCGGCGCACATGGGGCACGGCTCCAGCGTCACATATAACGCGCAGTTGTCCAGCCGCCAGCTGCCCAGCGCGGCGTTGGCCTGGGCCATGGCTTCCATTTCCGCGTGGGAGCAGACCGCCTGCTTTTCCTCCCGGCGGTTCCGGCCCCGGCCGATCACGGCCCCGTCCCGGACGATGACGCACCCCACCGGGACCTCACCGGCATCGGCGGCTTCCCGGGCCAATTCCAGGGCTTGAGACATATAGTATTCATGCGGCTTTGTCATGTGAGTCCTCCTGTATGAAAAATGGTATATTTGTCAAGACTTTCCGTAAACTGATAGTGCCGAGACAGGAACTGCTCCGGCGGTGGGAGGGAGATTATGATGAAACAATCCAGAAAATACGCCCCGGACTCGGAAACGCTAGCGCTGCGGGCGGAACTGCAAGCGGCCCAGAGTGAGCTGGCTCTGGCTTATCGGCAATTCGATCAGGCAACGGCCCCGGAGCTGGTGGAGTCCTGTATTTACCGCATCAGCGCTGCCAAGGCCCGGTGTGATTACTACCTCCGGGTGCTGAAGGCGCGGGAGCCTGTGGCGGCGGGATCCGCCAAGGGAGGGGCTGTATGGACCTGAATCAGAAAATCATTGCCGGCTTGCTGCTGGCTTTTTTTCTCATCACACTGCTGCGGATCTTCCGGACGCCCCTGCGCCTTGCCCTGAAGCTGCTGATGAACACGGCACTGGGGTTTCTGGCTCTGTGGGCGGTGAACGCCACCGCTGCCGTCACCGGTGTTGCGCTGGGACTGAACCTGCTGAACGCCCTGACCGTCGGCGTTTTGGGGCTGCCGGGTTTCGTGCTGCTGTTGTTGGCGCAGTGGGTGCTGTAAGGGTACATAGCTTGTCCTGCCGCAGGGGATGTCATGCCCCTGCGGCATTTTTGAAAATACAATTTTAGATTTCGAGAGATAATAAGAGAAAAACAGAGATTCTAAGAGATTTACATGAGTTAAATAAAAACCGTGTTGACATGGGTGAGGAATCATGGTATAACTATCCATGCTCCGATTTTACCCCGGAGCTCTTGATTTGTAAAGAAATCAAATTTATATACGGAGGAAACGATCCATGTCCACTTTTATGGCGAACAAGGCCAACATCGAGCGCAAGTGGTACATCCTGGACGCTGCCGGTAAGCCCCTGGGCAAGACCGCCGTTCGGGCTGCTGACCTGCTGCGCGGCAAGACCAAGGTTACCTACACTCCCAACGCTGACTGCGGTGACAACGTCATCATCATCAACGCTGGCCAGGCTGTCCTGACCGGCAAGAAGCCCGAGCAGAAGATTTACCGGACTCACTCCGGTTGGATTGGCGGTCTGAAGGAGACCAAGTACCGCATCCTGATGCAGGAGAAGCCCGAGACTGCTATGCGTGTGGCTGTCCGCGGCATGATGCCCCGGAACACCGTCTGCAAGGATTCTCTGAAGCGCCTGCACATCTACGCTGACGCCAACTATGAGCAGCAGGCTCAGAAGCCCATCGTGCTGGAGTAAGGAGGAGTAAGAGAATGTATCAGTCTAAGAAGCCTTATCTGTATGGCACCGGCCGCCGTAAGTCCTCTGTGGCCCGCGTCCATCTGTTCCCCAACGGCACCGGCTCCATCACCATCAATGGTCGTGACATCGACGAGTATTTTGGTCTGGAGACCCTGAAGATGGTCGTCCGTCAGCCCCTGGAGGCTACCGGCAACACCGGCAAGATGGACATCGTGGCTACCGTCACCGGCGGCGGCGTGTCCGGTCAGGCCGGCGCTCTGCGTCACGGTGTGGCCCGCGCTCTGCTGCTGGCCAGCGAGGATAACCGCGCCATCCTGAAGAAGGCCGGTTTCCTGACCCGCGATCCTCGTATGAAGGAGCGTAAGAAGCCCGGTCTGAAGGCCGCCCGTCGTGCTCCCCAGTTCTCCAAGCGCTGATATTTCTATCACGCGCCGAAGAGCGAACTTTTCAACAAGAAGCCCGAAACCGTCAGGTTTCGGGCTTCTTTCTTTGTGTCTTGACAAAAATCTGCCGCCAATGAAGCTAAAACAGGAACTGTTTTTTTGATGCGAGGATCTGCTGTCTGGTACGATCAGATTCGTGGAGACTGGGGCAGATTGGCAGACAGAGCGCAGCACAGAAGCGTGACGAGGGAATAGCGTAAAAAATAAGTCCCTCCGGACGGAGGGACTTAAATAGCCAAACACAAGAGCACAGACAGAAAAAGAATACCGAGACTAATGCAGCAGACGATTTTCAAACCAGTATCCATTCCATGCACCTCTTTCTACCTTATTATTCTATCAGGCCGCATACAAAAGTCAATAAGAGGTGAAGCTGCCGACGGATGTTCTCCTGGTGTGCTGGCGTGAGAGTGCCGGGGCACGGTTGGAGTGGGCCTATGCGGAGAAGATCGGGAAAGAGATTGTCATGGCGGAACAGGGATGGATCGAGGAATATTTGGAGAGGGTGGAGACAGTCACTGGAATTGAATAAAGCAAAAGAAACCCCCTCACTTTTGCAGCGAGGGGGTTCCGTTCGTAAAATCGAAGATAAAATGTCTTTTTTGAGTTTTTTATTGTCGTAATGGAAAATATTTTTACCGCCTAAAACGGCTGAAAACGTTGAAATATAAAGAAAACCATGCAATCACAAGGATTGCGTGGTTGGCGCGGAAGGAGGGATTTGAAGAGGATAGGATTCGTTTTTTATAACCTATTTGGCTGAAATATGTGATATTTAGTTCTGAAATTATAAAATTCTGTACCAGTCAGTCCAGTTGTTTTATAAGGGACAACCCGCTAAAGGATCAAAATAAGGGTCAGATTTGACCACATGAAAGGACAATCACATAATGGAAATTACCTACCGAGAAAATGAAAATTTTTATGTACCGAACTTGTTTATGCCGAAAGAAGAACCTGCCACCTACGGGCGCTTTGGAAGAATGCGGCTTAAGTATCTGAAGGAGCACCGCAGAGCAGTCTATATCAATTTAAAGGTCTCCGGCCAATTGACACATCATCTCAATGAAATCGACCGTGAAGCAAACGAAATGCTGCGGCTGCTGATCGAGCAGATAGCTCAGGCGCAGGGCATCACGGAGCAGATGAAAGCTGCTGGCCAACTGACATGGGTCGGGGCAATGAACAATATCCGCAGCGCGGTGGAGGAAATTGTGTTAAATGAACTGATCTGCTGTTGATAAAATGAAAAGCCTGCCGTTCAAATGATTTTGGATGGCAGGTTTTCCGTATTCCCTTATTATGTTACACTTTTCCTGAATATTTGTTCTATATTACGAGAAAGCAATATTATCCATAAAAAGATTCGCAACTATTTGGAGGGAAAAAGATGTCCAATCACAAAATGCAGTTTCCGTCTCATATTTCTAAAAGCTGGCTCTCTGTGTGCATATTTATTTTTTTCTTGGCTGTTTGTGTGGGTTTAGCAATCCATGTCACCAGTGAAGAAGATGCGATATGTTCTGATTCTGATCATTCTGAAGTGCCCATTGTTTCGAATGAAAATGTTTCAGAGAAATCAGGCTCAGATATAGAGCATGCGAAAAATTATGTGCCAACGGAAGAGGACGTTCTTGCAGCACGCCAACAAGCAACCGAAGGAATGTCTCAACAGCAAATAGAAAATCTGACCGAGGTGGTTAAGACTGCAAATTTGTGGTTTGAGCATAAATATATGAATGGAGATCTTTTTGAGCAACTGTCAGATCCCAATAATTTGTACTGGAATTACTTCCATCAGACCGGAGAGATTCAAATTGGCTGGGCAGTTGACGGTGGTCTCGATATGGATGCTGTATGTGAACGAGAAAAGCTTTCCATAGAAGAATTTTATGCCAAGTATGGAACGCCCGTTGTTACAACGAATCTCTATGATGCAGATGGGTTCATTGGTCTGTTGTCAGAAATAAATTCATTCATTCAAAATGAAAATCTTAAATCCGAACTTCAGTATCTCATGGATCAGACGGAACAGGCAAAAGAAACCCATAGGATGGAAATTGTAAATGACATCTACAAAAAGCTACATGATCTGGATTATTTTTTGCTGCGATATGGTCCTAAAGATGTCGCTAAGTATGTCGAAGATGATTCTACGGTATCTAAATACTACGGCACACTGCCTTTCTATCAGTAATCACAGTGCTTCGTACAAGCCAAAAATATGACCCCAGGTCATTTTCTATAAATTTTGAATACGCAGCCGTTCACTTTAGGATTGATCCAAGGCGATTCGCCGTGGTTCGGAATGGACTGCCTGGCATCTCAGGGGAAATACTTTGTAAAGGACACATAAAACGCGACTTGCAACCTAATCAATCACAAAAATATTTTGGGCTATTTTTTCAACTACTTCACCCGGTACGTGCTCGGATGAACAAATGTCAATAAAAATATTCTTGTCAGTATTTGCGAGGGCAATATGTGTCTGGTCGTTTTTTACAATGCGCAACCCAGAGTTCCCATTTATCATGATTTCCTCTACTATTTCGGCTCCCTCCGTATCTACATTGTAAGTAGAAGTCCCATCAAACCTGTTAATGATTATCCAGTTATTTTCATCGTTTGCAAAGATGGCCTGATAATCGTATTCTCCTGATAAATATTCGTATCCGTCAGGAAGCCATGCCAAACGTATATTTTTAAAAAATTCATTGTTGTCTGTAACCATAGAGTTGCCGGATTCTTGAGGGGAATCCTCTTGCTTCATTTTCAATTGTGTGTACTTCTCATTTGCAGTGATCACCAAATTAAGAGTGGCTGTTCTAAATTCATCGGAAATTGCAAATGCTGATGTAAAAAGTAGAGTTGAAATTGCAATCAATATTGCTGCCAGGTTAATTGCCTTTTTTACAATTCTAAGGCTGCTGCTTCTGCGCATATTTGAAAAATGCGCATTTATTGTTTTCAAACACCTTTTTGTGAGTTCTTCAGGAACTGCGGCGTGAGGGTCATTCTGCAATTCTGTGTTGAACCGGTCTAACCGGGCATTTTCCATTTGTGCAACATCTTCCATCAACAGTGCAAAATATGCATCTTCATAGTTTTCCAGCAGTCGTTCGTGTCTCGTCATTCGTACCCTCCCCTTTCATTAACCTTAGAGATTTTCGCCTTGCGCGTGAAAGACGCATCCGGATACTGTCTCTGCTGCACTGAAAAATTCCTGCGAGTTCTTCTGTTGTTTGTTCTAGAACATATTTTCTATACAGCAATTCTTGTTCGGCATCAGTAAGCTGCATCCACAATTTAGTCAGGCTGGTTCTTTTTTCTTGGAGGTCTTCTATTCTTTCAATTATTGATTCAGGCTGATCGTATTCACTGTTTGAATCATCACCTGATAATTGTTGAATATGGCGGTTTATCGTTGATTGGTGCTTTCTAAAATTTATGGCCGTATTTCTGACCGCGTAAACTACGTATGCCCGAAGTGCGGAATTCGGTAGTCCTTTTATCTTGGCAATATTTTTACAAAGTTTTTCAACCGTATCATGAACAATATCTTCACAATCCTGTGTGTTGGAAGCATATTTTAATGCGATTGCATACATCAGGCGCTCGTTCTGTTGATATACTTCTTGCATAAATGCACGATCATCAACGTCATTTATCATAGTAGCAAAGATAAGCATATATCTAATCCTCTCCATCAGTTATGACAGTAATCACCAGGGAGAATGAACACACTTTTCCAGTGAACGGTTAATCAAGAAAGTTCAAAAGAAGGTTTTGACCTTACCGGAATTATTACTATTATAGCAATTTTTCGATATATTTCATACTATTATCCATGTAAACAATAGAATGCTGGCCTTGATTGCTCTGACAGGGCCGGAGCACGGTGAACTCCCATTTTCCGGGAGGCTGTTTTACACCCCGGCAGGGATGATTCGTTCATTCCGCGCTATAATCATAATACTTCTCAAGGAAAACACCTTTCAGCATCTCTCTGAGTTTACTGTAATCCTCTGCGGGAACGTCATTCTTGTCAACAAAGAGGACGGGACCTACATCAACAAGTTCGATGTCCGAACCCACAAAATACATGCCGTTTTTTGCTTCGATAATTTCTCCAATCATCTGGTGCTTCTTAGGTAGGTTTCGTTTTCCCTTTTTTATTTGTGCCTTATAGATAAATATTACGGGTTTACCTTCTGAGTTATATAATTCCAGATGGGATGCAAGAATGAGTACCCGGATTGCATATTTTTTCCGCTGCAAGATTTTCCTGTACCACCTTCTCCTTTTGAATCTTACATAATATGATTACTTCCTATTAGGAACACTGTAAATACAAGGCTTTTCGGAGCCTGCAAACCAGAAAAAATAATATTTGATCTATCACATTACGCAAAAAGCCGTCCGGCATGAGAAACGGGCGGCTTTTTTGCGTGGATAGACGGAAAGGAGGCACAAAAATAACTACAAAATTTTAGCACTCTAATTTGTGCAACTTTAACGAAAAGGAGGATCGTAAATGGCCGATGAAAAACTGAATACTGGCCCTGCGGAGAATATTTCCCCGGAGGCCGCCGAGCCTATCGCCACACCAGAACAGGCCGCAACATCTGAACCCCAGCAGGAACAGACCGGGCCTGCCATACCTGAGCCCGGCGATGTGGTTGTGTCCTTTGACAAAATCAATGAGCTTATGGCAGAAAAGAGACAGAACGCCCGCGCCGAAGTCGAAAAGGCGGAAACCCCCGAAGCGCCGGAGGCGGCAGCCTCCGGAGAAATACCGCAGCCCGCCAATACGGAGGAACCGAAAAAGCCGCGCCGTGGCCGTCCGCCGAAAGCAGAAAAGGCCGCGACTGAAAATCAGAAAGCGGAGAAATCGGCTGGGGCTCGCAAGGGCCGCCCACCCAAGGCGGATAAGGCGGCCCCTGACAAGCCCAAGCCGTCCAAACGAGACAAAGTGTCCCGAAGCGATGGAAAGGCTCCGGATGCCAAGGAGCCCATTAAGCCCGCACAAGATACGGCACCGAAGGAGACTGTTGCGGAACAGACAGCTCCCGAGCCGACTACACCGCCCCGCCCGGTTGAGGAAGGCAAGCTGGTTTATCTGAAACTTTCCGAGGTTCATCCGTTTCACACATTCCGTCCGCACCCCTTTAAGGTACGGGACGATGCGAAGATGCAGGAAATCGTTGCTTCTATCCGCGTAAATGGTGTAATGGTTCCCGGTCTTGCCCGCCCGGAGAAAGATGGAAACGGCTATGAAATTGTAGCGGGTCATCGCCGTACCCACGGCAGTGAACTGGCCGGGTTGGATGAAATGCCCTTTATCGTCCGTGAAATGACCGACCACGAAGCGGTTCAGGCCATGAAGGACAGCAACAAGCAGAGGGATCAGACGCTCCCCAGCGAACTGGCCGCCCTGCTGGAGCTGGAAGTGGAGGACATCAAGCACCAGGGCGGGCGGCTGAAAGGCGTTGCGGAAGGCGATGTCGGGAAACGCTCGGTTGAGATTGTGGGCGAGGCGCATGAAATGAACTATAAAAAGGTCATGCGCTACTTGCGGCTCAACTCCCTTGTGCCGGAGCTTCTGGACAAGGTAGACGATAAAAAGATGGGCTTCATGCCTGCCGTGGAGCTTTCCTACATCAAACCGAAAAATCAGAGGCTTATTGCTGTTTCCATTGACGGGGAGCAGGCTTCGCCCTCGCTGGCCCAAGCTAAACGGCTCCGGGAGCTGGATAAGGAAGGCAAGCTCAACGGCGATGTCATTGACGGCATCTTATCAGAACAGAAAAAGGAGGATCGAGGCGTGATTATTTCTACTGCGGAACTGGAAAAGTATTTTGGCAAGGAGGTCACTCCCGCCAAAATGAAAGAACAGATTATGTCCCTGCTGGATGACTGGAAAGAAAAACAGCCGCCGGAGCTGGCAAAAGCCCCGAAAAAGCAGGAACTTGACAAGTAACAACTTCGAGACACTTTGTCCCGAGGGCCCCGCCCTCGCGCAGAGGCTCTGGTGGTATATATCCCCCGTCGCCGCCTGTTTTTTAGTACAGCCGGGAGTGGGCCGTCAAGGGTGCAGCGCACCGCCGTTTTCGGCGGCTCGCCCTTGACGGTCTGCCCCGGCTGTGCTATTTCCCCGGCAAGCGGCGGGGGTATATCCTCCAGAGCCGCCCCCTTTCCCAAGACTGGGAAAGGGCGTGGGGTTTGGGTTGAACTTTCTTATTAAAATATCGGAGGTATGAACGATGAAACGACCCCTTGCTTATATCACCGCTGCATGGCTCGGCGGCGATAGCGAAAACGCAGAACTGGCGGCGCAGTATTGCCGCACCGTGTATGAGGCAGGCTTTTCTCCTATTTGTCCGCCTTTGTACTTGCCCCTGTTTCTCAATGATGCTGTTCCCGAGGAGCATAAAAGCGGCATCGACATGAGCCGTGACCTGCTCCGCCGTTCTCATGTGCTGGTTGTTTGCGGGCACAGTATGACCGAAGCCATGAAAAATGATATTGCCGTGGCCCAGCGGCTGGGAATTACGGCAACAACCCTTGAGGGCATCCTGACCGTCAAGGGACAGGGCCGCCGCTAATGGCGACCCTGTTTGAAGCCTACGTTACCAACGCGGGGAAGTACAGCGAGGGCCAACTTGTGGGTGAAACACTGAAATTTCCCACAACCGCCCAGAAGGTGGAGGCTCTCTTGAAACGGATCGGCGTGGATGGAGTCCGCTATCAGGAAATTTTTATTACCTCTTTCGATGGGGATGTGCTGGGGCTCTATGACCATTTGAGCGAGTATGAAAATCTGGACGAGCTTAATCATCTGGCCTGCCTGCTTTCCGAGCTTACCTCATCGGAGCTGGAAACACTGGAGGCCGTCCTCGACAGCGGCGATCACTGTTC
>NZ_JACOQI010000005.1 GCF_014297285.1 Dysosmobacter segnis | reverse complement strand
CGACATAGTCGTTCATTTTGTGTCCTTTCCGCTTTCAACGGAAGGGTACACACCCGCGCTGCCGGTACAGCGCCAAAAACTGTCGACCTTCATGGAACTTCCTGCGTACAGGGTGGTCATAATGCCCTACGGGGTCCATGAACGCCTGAGGTCACACCGGGGTGTGGACCTCACCGGAAAGCCGCGAGATTTGGCTTTCGCCTATCATCACTATAGGACAAATTGGAAGGTGTGTCAAGGTGGGCCAATTAAGGCTAATCACTACTTAATCTACGTGGAATGAGACCACATCTACAAACGGTTGTATGATTTTGCATACCCAAAAGATGAAATCTGTATGTGTAGACGGTGCCTTTTTGCTTATATCAGTTGTCAGATTCCTCTGTTGGAGCCAATAACATTTGCCGCAAGTGCTTTGCGGCAATGCTCAAGGGCTGATTTTTCCGCTGGAACAGGTAAATGCTGCGGGGAGTGATCGGCTCTTCCAGTGTGATGGGGTAAATTCCAGTAAATTCTGGTGAACCGTAAAGCATTTCGTGGGGGACAAAACCAATGCCGAGATTGCTGCGAACAACAGGGGGAACCTGATCGATGGTTTCGACTTCCACATCCGGGCTAAAAGGCAGCTTGCAGCGGAGAAAGAGCTCAGAATAAAAATCGTGGGAGGAGGTTCCCATCGCAAGGCACACAATGGGATACTCCGTGAGCTTGGCAAGCGTTACAGGCCCCTGTGTCAGTTCGGGAAAGGCAGTTCCGCAGATCGGAATCTCCTGAATTTCTCCCACCCGCTGCTTTTCAAGTGAATCCGGAACCACAGCCCCTTCGGACACAACCGCAAAATCAGCTAATCCGTTTTGTACGGCAGTAAGGCCTTGTGGCGTTGAATTGTTTGTCAGGTAAATGTGAACAAGAGGGTATTCCTTGCGGTATCGGGCAAGAACTCGCAGAAGGCATCCCTGTAACGCAAGTCCGCTGGCGGCAATATGTACAATACCGCCATGCAAACTTTGATCGGAAAGCAACTCATCCTCACCAGCTTCAATGCTTTCAAAGGCAACTGCAATATGCGTATAGAGCTTCTCACCCTCCGGCGTTAGGCGTACTCCCAGTGATGAACGAAAAAACAGGGCGCAATGCAGTTCAGATTCCAATCGCTTGATGATTCGGGTAACATTTGGTTGGTTATTATAGAGCGCAGCGGCAGCTCGCGAAAAACTCTTATACTTTGCGGCATAGTAAAAAACACGGTAGCTGTCATAGCTGATGTTCATATCAGGACCCTCCTTTGTGAAAAACGGTTATGTAAATTTTATATATGGAGTAGGTTTTCTTCGTATTTCACAAATGCAGAACAAGCGGATATAATTTTTTTATCAAAAAACGGCAGGAAATGCCGGTAACGGAGGAATAAACAATGGATTATGCAAAAGAATCTTTGAGATTGCACGGTGAATGGAAGGGCAAGATCGAAATGGTGACCCGTGTTCCTGTCAAAACAAAGGATGACCTCTCTTTAGCTTACACGCCCGGCGTGGCGCAGCCCTGCTTGGAAATTCAAAAAGATCCCACTAAGAGCTATGAACTGACCCGGCGTTGGAATATGGCGGCTGTTATTACGGATGGCAGCGCTGTTCTGGGGTTAGGTGATATTGGCCCTGAAGCCGGTATGCCTGTTATGGAGGGTAAATGTGTGCTGTTCAAGGCATTTGGCGATGTAGACGCATTTCCCATCTGTGTTAAAACAAAGGACGTAGATGAATTTGTGGAAACCGTCTACAATATCTCTGGCTCTTTTGGCGGTATTAACCTTGAAGATATTGCGGCACCCCGTTGCTTTGAAATTGAGCGCAAGTTGAAAGAAAAGTGTGACATCCCTATTTTCCACGATGACCAGCACGGCACTGCTGTTATTACGCTGGCGGGTCTGACCAATGCCCTGAAGGTAGTCGGCAAAAAGAAAGAAGATGTGCGGATTGTTACTTCCGGTGCAGGAGCGGCAGCCATCGCCATTACGAAGTTGTTGCTTTCCGCCGGGTTCAAGGATATTACAATGTGCGACCGCAAGGGCGCAATTTACAAGGGCCGTGAAGGGTTGAACTGGATCAAGGCGGAAATGGCAGAGGTTACGAACCTTGACCATAAGGCAGGTTCTCTTGCGGATATGCTGGTAGGTGCGGATGTATTTATCGGCGTCAGCGCACCGAACACCGTCACCACTGAAATGGTCAAGACCATGAACAAGGATGCCATCATCTTCGCCTGTGCCAATCCAACACCGGAAATTTTCCCGGATGCGGCTAAAGCGGGCGGTGCCAAGGTCATTTCCACTGGCCGCAGTGATTATCCCAACCAGATCAACAATGTGCTGGCCTTCCCCGGCATCTTCCGCGGAGCCTTTGATGTGCGGGCCAGTGATATTAACGAGGAGATGAAGGTTGCGGCGGCGGAAGCACTGGCGGCGCTTGTGGGCGATCAGCTCTCCGAGGATTACATCATCCCCGCTGCTTTTGATCCCAGAGTGGGTTCCGCCGTGGCAAAGGCTGTGGCCGAGGCTGCACGCAAGAGCGGCGTGGCCCGTATTTAAATAAGCATATACCAGATTTCCTGAAAAATCAAATCCTTTTGGGAGGGAATCACCATGTCAGAAAAAAAGGAAACCTATAAGCTGTTTAATCTTCCATGGTATTATTTTGCTGTTTTTGCCGTTGTAATTCTGCTCGCTACTTATACAGGCAGTCTACCAAAGGGCATGTCTGGTTGCTTCGCGTTCATGATCGTGCTGGGCACGATTCTCTATGAGATCGGTGAAAAGACGCCTATTATCCGTTCCTATTTAGGCGGCGGTGCCATTGTTGTCCTGTTCGGTACAGCACTGCTAAACTACTTCAACCTACTGCCGGCACTGACAAAAACGCTGGATGACGGCACCAAGATTTACAATATGGCCTGCAATTATGATTTGGTAGGCAATATTACATCTTTTTTTAAACCAACCGGCGCTTTCCTTGATTTTTATATCGCTGCACTAATTACTGGATCAATCCTTGGCATGAACAGCACCTTACTGAAAAAAGCAGCAGCACGTTACTTCCCAGCCATCTTGGGCGGTCTGATTCTCTCCTTTGCCCTCTGTATGGGAACTGCCGCCATCATGGGCTATGGCACCATCAAAGCTCTGTTGCTCATTGCTCTTCCTATCATGGGCGGCGGTATGGGTGCTGGCGCGGTTCCTCTGTCAAAGATTTTTGAGAGCTCCAACACCATGACCGCGGCAGAGGCAATCTCTGTGATGACGCCGGCTGTCGCTATCGGTAACGCCATTTCTATTGTATTTGCCGGCATTGTTGTCAAGGTCATTGCCAGTAAGAGCTGGAATGGTCAGGGAGCATTGATGCAGACTGGCACCGTAGATCCAAAGGAATTGGAAATCAGTCCTGAGATGCAGGCCAAACGTGACAAGATCGATGTGAAGAACCTCGGTATCGGTTTGTTTGTTTCAAATTCGTTCTTCGCCTGGGGTTTCATCGTGGCTAAAATCTGGTCGAAGTTTGTTCCGAGTGTCAGCATCCACGCTTACGCATGGATGATTATCACTGTAGCCATCTGCAAGATCTGCAACCTCCTACCAGAGAATATTGAGGTGGCCTGCTACCAGTGGTTCCAGTTCGTGATGAAGAACCTGACCACCACGCTGCTGGTCGGCATCGGCCTGTGCTACCTGAGCCTTGATACGGTTATTGAGAGCTTCAGCTTGACGTACCTCATTTTGTGCCTTGTCACCTGTGTCGGCGCGTTCTTCGGTGCGGCCATCGTTGGCAAGTGGGTCGGATTCTATCCGGTGGAGGCCGGTATCACCGCAGGTCTCTGTATGGCAAACATGGGCGGTACCGGCGATGTGGCAGTCCTTTCCGCGGCTGACCGCATGGAATTGATGCCCTTCGCCCAAATTTCTTCTCGACTTGGCGGTGCAATCATTTTGATTATCGGCAGCTTGCTGCTCTCCACACTGGGTTCGCTTCTGTAACAGCGCAAAAATGGGGGCGCACCGATAATAGTGCGCCCCCATGTGGTGAATTATGAAAAAGTATGCTTGTATTCAATGCGGTGCAGCGGCACAGTATCATTTTCGGGCACTGACGATTCATACATTGCACCTTCGCGAGCCGAGCGGAGAAAAGCGGGTACAGGCTGTAGGTGCTCCAGCGGAATTTCATGTATGCACTGCTTGTGCCCACGAACAGCTCCAAAGAGATTTAGGTGGCGTGTCTGCAAAAGCCATTTTCCCTTTTGTAGCCATCTTCCTTTTAGGACTGGCAGGTTCCATCGTGTTTTATAGCGGTGAGGGAGCGCTTCGACTTTGTGGTGTTGCCGCCGCAGTCGGCGGACTTTTGGGGATAGTGGGAACGGTGCGGGAACAGTTCCGTTGCCGTGAACAGTATCGCCAGTTCCCGGAGGCACAGGCGTTGGAAAACGCCGCATGGGAAGCAGCAGTCCGCTGTGCGCCCCATAAGTGTGGTGACCATGACCTTACCTACATTCCGGATACAGCGGATACGATGGCAATGAAAAATGGAGATTTGATGCTTAGCTATGAACTCCTCCCGGAAATTGCGGTGCAGGCGTGGAATATCCTGCATTCTGCACCGCAATCTTGACGCTCAAAATAACAGTTATGAGCTGTTTTTTTATAGATACCTGCTTTTTCTACTCTCTATTTCAAACAGGACAAACGGTCACTCTTTTAAGGGCGGCCGTTTGTCCTGTTTGGCGCTGTTTGGGTATATGAGTCGATAACAAAATCATATACCGTACATATCAACAAAGCATTTTTCTTATGGGTTTGAAGTCACTATAATACACAAGTCAGATAAGCAGAACGAGGTGGGCCATGAGCAGTTGCAAGTGTTCATTGAACCAAAAGGAACGCACCTCATTGCTGAGGGGAAGTGGAAAGAGGACTTCTTGCTTGAAATCGAGGATAAGGCAGTCGCAACAAAAATCTTTGTGGATGACAACAAATACAAAATCTGGGGTTTCCATTTTTTTAACGCGGATGTCCGTATGAACGAGTTTGCAAAAGATATGGAGCGGCTGTAAGTAGATAAAGATGGAGGGATGTATTAATTTGTGGTTTTCTATTTTAGTAAAGAGATCACAAATGCGGGGGGAGTATTCTTTATTTACAGCGGTGCGTTTTTTGAACGAGAAGCATAACTGCGACAGCTTCAATTTGCCACTTCATTTTTTGCAGAAACTGTGGTATGCTATTTAAGAGGTGAGGACTGTGCAGTTTCGACCGTTTGTTTATGATGCCACCAATCAGCAGTTGCCCATAGTTATTGAACCGATGACATAGCAAGATGCCGCGACAACGACAAGAGAACCGCGGTGGCAGACGGATTAGACCAGCGAGTATATCTCAAAAGGCAAATTTGAAATCTATGGACTAAAAACACAGGTTGGTGAATTGGTGGCCTTGGGAGTTTATGAGATCAGCGAAGATGTGGTCACCGTCCATATTGTCTATGAGGAGGGCTGACAATGGAAGACGCGAAGTGGTACTTCACCCACGAAACGGAAGAAGATAGATTGTGGTATCGTATCTTTTTTGCGATGTGCCAGAAATTCGGCGTGTCATGGTCGAAAGCCAGCGAAAAGCAGAAAGCTTTCATTGAGGAAATTACCCGAATCAATTACGAGAGAGAAATGGCAAAACGAAATATGACGGCGAAGCCTGTCCGCGGTTTCTTTGACGCAGAGGTGTCTGCTTGACCCACACCGTGACCCACACGGGGAAATGAGCGGACGGAAACAATGGAATAAACAGGCTGCGACCTCATCCTTTTTGGACAAAAAAACGCCGCAAAGCCTTATACAGCAAGGGCTGGAAGGCTCTACGGTGGTTGGTAAGGATGAGGTCACCAGTTCAAATCTGGTCAGCAGCTCCAGAACAACACCTGAAATCTTCGGATTTCGGGTGTTTTCTTTTGATTTCGGCAACTTTTTGAACGAATACGGTTTTGCGGATTTTTGTTGACCACATAAAATACCACAGACAGAAGCGGAGTTCCCGACATGGCATCGGGAACTTCGCGTTTCTTCTTTGCGTGATTCAAGCCGGGACTTGGGGCTGCTGCCGCTGGGCGGCAATTTCTGCTTTCATTTGGACGATCAGTTCTGCCAGTTTCTGTTCGCATTCTTTCTCACTGTGGGCGTAGACATTTCGCGCAAGGCGGTCACCGTTGGGAAGTTTGGGAGAATACCGTCCTTCCCACAGGTTTTCATTGATCTGGCTGACGCAGCCGGTGCCGGGTTTACGGCGCTGACCTTTGCAGGGTCGGAAGGTGGATGGAGATGGCTTCCCTGGTGCTGTGTCTATATCTTGGAGGGATTCTGATTTGGCGATCCCTCGGTCGATTTTCGCCGCAGCGATTTTCCTCATCTCGTCTGTGACATGAGCGTAAACATTCAGAGTTGTTGCGGTAGAGACATGACCGATAATGGTAGAGAGAGTCTTGATGTCCATGCCGTGTTCCAGAGATGCGGTGGCGAAAGTGTGTCGCAGATCATGAAATCTGACACGCTTACAGTCTGCCCGCTCCAGTATGGTGGTCAGCCGCTTGCGGACAGCAGCGGGATCTCTGGGCGAGTTATTGTTCAGCGGGGAGGGGAACAGCCATACAGAGTTTATTTCGGTTTTGTAGTTGCTCAGCACCATCAGAACAGGGGGCGGGAGGATGACGCTCCGGTTGGACGCCTTTGTTTTCGGCTCGGACACTGCCAATTCTCTCTTGACCCGGTGTACCTGCCGCTTTACCTGAAGCTCTCCGGTGTTGAAGTTTAGATCGTCCCATTGGAGGGCGCAGATCTCACCACGGCGTAATCCAGTGGACAGTTCCAGCAGGAGCAGCTCGAAGCAGCCGTCCTCTTTGGCCTGAATGAGCAGCCGCTGGATCTCCTCCGGGGAGAGAATCTGCATTTCTCTGGCTTTTGCAGAGGGGAGGCGGCAGAAGTCGGAGGGATTTTTGGGGATGATTTTCTCAGAGACTGCCTTGTCCAGCGCCGCGTGGAAGGTGGTGTGGATGCCGCGGACAGTTTGGTCGGAAAGTCCTTCGCCGTACTGTTCCTGACGAAGCAGACGGCCATTTTGTTTGAGCCCGGTGTAGAACTGCTGGATGTCGCCGGTGGTGAGTTTGTTCAGCGGAATGGGGCCCAGATTCGGGATGATATGCTGATAGATCCGCCGTTCATAGGACATCTGGGTGTTGGGGCGAAGGTATGGCTTTTTGCAGGTCTGATACCAGAAGTCCAGCCATTGGGCGGCTGTCATGGCCTGCCGGGACGGTTGCGGCTCAGATCCTTTTTGTGCGGCAATCAAACTTTTGAGTTTTTTCTCACATTCGGCCTTTGTTTTTGCCAGCACATTTTTAGTTTTGGGCAGTCCGCTGTCATCGTAGCCGATGACAACGCGGCCCTCCCACCGGCCGTCGCTTCTCAGACGGACGGTGCCGCTGCCGTGCTTTCTCTGCTTTGCCAAGGATTCATCTCCTCTCCAAGGTAATCGGTCAGGAAACCGCCCACGATCTCAGCGGCCCGCTTCTGCATATCGCCGGTGGTGTGCGTGTAGGTGTCCAGCGTGAAGCTGGCCTTTGTGTGGCCAAGGATACCGGCCAGTGTCTTGGCATCCACACCGGAGGATAGGGCATGGGTGGCGAAGGTGTGGCGTAGATCGTGAAAGCGGATGTCCGGCAGTCCAGTTTCTTTCAGTAGTGCTTTCAGGCGGTTGTATGCTGTGCCGGGGGCGATAGGCTGCTCTGGATCAAAGGGATTAGGGAATATCCATTCGGTCGGCGCTGTTTTCTTTCGCTCCCGCAGGAGTTGTGCCGTGCTGGGCGGCAGGACGATCTTCCGTGTTCCTGCATAAGTCTTGGTATCGCCTGTGGTAAGCGGTTTGCCTTTTTCTTTGTGGAGGGTGCGCCGCACATGGAGCGTTTCCTGTTTTGCGTCAAAATCCTCCCACCGCAGTGCGCAGATCTCACCCCGGCGCAGACCTGTGGTAACTGCGGTATAGAAGAAATTATGCCAGAACGCATCCTTTTCAATGACTTTCATAAACGCGTCCAGTTGTGCTTCGGTGAGGATCTTCATGGGCGCGCCGTCAAACTTGGGCGGGTCAACTTCTGCCGCGGGATTGTTGGGGATCAAGTTCTGCTCCATAGCCGTTTTCAGGGCGTGGTGCAGGGTGGTGTGGATGCCGTGGACCGTTCTGGCGGAAAGGCCGGGGGATTGTCCATCTCTGGGATGTACCCGCCCGGTTTCCTGCAAGGTGCGGTAGAGCGACCGCAGGTCGACGGCAGTGATTTTTGAGAGAGTTTTGTTTCCGAGATAGGGTTTGACATGGAGTTCAAGAGAGCGGCGATAGCCGTTCAGGGTGGTGGGACGAAGCGCAGCGGCCATGTACTCGTCCAGCCATTTGTCCAGCCAGACGGAGAGGGCCATATTGCTTTCTTCAGTCAGGTCTACGCCTTTATAGGCTTCGGTGAGCTGCCGCAGTTTGGCGGACAGTTCCTTTTGCGTGGGCGCGGAGATGTACCGGAAGATGGAGTCACCGCTGCTTTTGTGTCCCACCACGATACGGCCTTCCCAGCGGCCATCCTCCCGCTTGCGCACCATGCCGTCACCGGACGGTCTTCGTTTCGCCATTTAGTCCTCCTGTTCCGCTGGACGGCAGATGTGTTCTTCTTCCTCCAGCTCGAAGGAATAGAGCCCATCTGCCTCCAGCTCTTTCCCGCGGCGTCCATGTTCCACCGCAGTTCCTTTTGGGCGTATTCGACCTGAGAGTCCAAGTCTGGATGCGGCTGACGGTCGAAACGCTTTTGCAGGGCTTTCATGTAGTCATACATTGCGGCACCTCCTTTTGGCAACCACAACACATACCACAACTCCGCTCACAAAGCTACTGTTTTTGCAAATGTTTCTTTGACTATTGCGGCGCAAAAAATACGTTTCCAAACCTGTTCACATGTGCACCCGCATCGAGCAGCCTTTTTTCGTCGCGGGGAGTGTACTGCGCTCATCTGCCAGCAGCTCCACGCCGGGGCGGGTGGCGACGTAGCGTGTGCGCTGGGCCAGCTTCGCGGCATTCTGTCCGCCCTTGAGGTAGGGGGAGATCAGTACGATCCGGGCCATGCGTCATCCGGCTCTATGCGGCGCTGGCTCCGCACCGCGTTTTCAAAACTCACCTGACCGTTGGTGCGCTTCACCTCATCCACGGCGTAGGCCCGCAGCTCCCGCGTGTGGATGGGATCGGTACGGAAGTGCGCGGCGATGGTGTGGCACAGCATATTCAACTCCACCGCGCACTTGAAAAGAATGCGGCAGAGCCGATTGTTGTTGTCGTCCAGCGTACCCTGAATGGCGGTGAGGATGGCTTGGGAGAGGTAGGCGGTGTTGTCCTCCGTGCCGAGATAGCCCATGTAGAACCGCAGGGCCTTATCCACAAATTCACTGCGGCTTTGACAGTTATCTGCTTCCAGCCAACCGTCCATGCGGCTGATCACGCTGGGGCGCAGCCAGATCGTGGTGCTTTTCTTGTTATCATCCATAGTTCTTCTTTCCTTTCTGTGACGTCGGTCAAAATCGCCGCAAAGCCCTGCAAACACGGGACTTTTCCGGATGAGCGACTGCGATTATTTTACAAAACCGCCAAACCGACTGCGGTTTGCGTTTCCCTGAAAAGCCCCGCACTGCGGGGCTTTGTGGCCGGGCTGCGGGCGCTTGCGACTGCGGCCTTTTATCTTGTGCTTTTATCGAACGGGTAAATAGGGGGCGAAAACCTCCGAAACGGGGTACGGCCGGGAGGGAAACACCCATCCCCAAAGGCTCAGTTTTCCATCGCCGGAGCAGGATTCACCGGTCCCTTTCACACATCGCCCACAAACGCCGCAACGTTCGTTTCAAGGGGCTGCGGCGGGTACACACGCCACCCCATCTCCTAACCGCGCACACAGCGGCTCACAGGGCGAAACACGGGGCGTTTCGGATGGGGTGGTATCACTACCCTCGGAGCGTTCCACACGTTTCGGAAACCCTGCGTGGCCGGGACTTAAAACGGCAAACTTTGCCGCTTTTGGGTCTTGGTCGTGGGTGCTCCCAAAGAACGCAGAGAGCCTTCGGGACAGCGATGCGCATGATGCGCGTCGCTGTTCCGAGGCGTCGCGGCCCCGCTGGGCTGCGTGATCCCATTGCTGTTTCTCTGCACTGAGGAACTCCACGGTTTTGGTTGTCCATAATAACAGCGCACAGAGAAAAGCACACTTCGTTTTTATGCGCCGAGCTGTTCTGCCAGCTTTGCCTGCGCCTTCCGCCGCTCTGTTGTACGCTCTAATGCATTGAACTGCTGCTCGTAGTGCTGTTCCATGACTTTCTGTAAGGGAATTATCGTGTAGAGCAGATTCCCATTTTTCTTGATGCCGTTCTTTGTGATGATTTTAGTATGCTCCGTGATGATGAGTCCGCGTTCCTCCAGCAGTCGGACATAGCTTGCGACGGTGTTTCGGCAGTAGTGAAGATTTTTAGCCATAGTCGCAGTACTTGGATGACACTGGCCAGTCCTTCGGTCTGCATGACGCAGCAGGAAGATGTAGACAGCGATTGATCCACCGGGCAAATCGAAATCGAGAAGCTCGTTGGGGACGGGGAAGCAGTTTTTCACATGCTCCCAGCCAACGGGAGGTTTTGTTTTTCTCATGCGCGCTCACCGCCCTTCGTGTGCTCCTCCACCCACTGGATGAACTTTTCTTTCGGAACCACCATGCGACAGTTGATGTGCAGAGTGGGAAAATCTTTTTCGTGCATGAGTTCATATGCACTGGACGGAGCGATACCGAGTGTTTTTGCAACAAGATCTGAGTTGAGGAACAGCGGCAGTTCATCGTAGCTTTTGTAGACAGATGATTTCATTTTTGATTTTCCCTTCTTTTTTGTTTTGATTTTGATTGGCCGCACACCGTACACCTTCCTGCCCCAGACTTTCTGCGGCGTTGTCCCGTGTCGGCACGCTCCCCTTTGCGGATCTTGGCGCTGCTTCCCTCACGGTGTATGCACTCCGGCTGCGGGTATTCAGTTGTCGAGGTGTCATGAAACTTTTCACTTTCGATGTGTTCACCTTTATGTTAGAATAATTTCAAGGCGGCTTACATCAGGAAGTGATCTTTGAGGAGGTATCGGCATGGCTTCGGAATTGTACTTGATGGAGGTGGGCGATGGACGCTATTCCATCCTGCTTTGTGATGACAGGTCAATCACGCGGATGCCTGCACTGACTCCCGCGGAGACCTTGATCGCCTTTTCTGAACTGGACTATGCCGGCTACCGCAAGGCGGTGCGGTGGTTGCGGAACGAGCATCCTCTGTTTGAGGAGCGGATCGACATTCCTGTGAGCGACTTAGAGGACTTTGCCGCGGAGGCGATTTTGCTGACACCAGATTTGTGTGAGATCGATCCTGTGAGCGGATTTGTTGTGACGGACATTCTGCACCGGACTTTGCAGGCAGAGGATGACGGCACGGCGATGTTTCTGCTGGTTGCTGGACAGGAGATCCTGCGGGTGATGGAGGAACCGTTGCGTGTACAGAATTATCTTCAGAATATCATGGAGGTCACCTTTGACGGCACGGCTGGATTGACACCGGCGGAGCAGTATGAAAACCTGCGGGCGACTTACGCCGACATCGCGCGGATCTGCGATCCGGCGAAGCTGCCGCAGTTGGAAAAACCACGGTCGTTCCAGCTTCGCAGTCTGATGGAACTGCGGATGCTGGTGCTGGCGCTTTACTTCGAGCAGGACAATCAGCGGGTCTGCCGATGTGACTACTGCTGGGGCTATTTCATCCCGAAAACGAAAAAGGCCACCCGGTACTGTGACCGGGTGACCGATGGACAGAGCTGCAAACAGCGTGGCGCAAATCTGGCAAGGCTGGATAAGACTTCGGAGGATGAGGCACTTCTGGTTTGTAAAAAGCTGCGGGACAGAATGTATTCCCGCCTGCTGCGCTGGATCGACGCGGCACCTTCTGACCGTTCCAACCTGATGCACATGGACTACGAGCAGTACGACCAGTGGAGCGAGAACGCTCGGCTGGCACGGGAGGAATATGTTCAGGGGAAATTGACCGCAGAGGAATTCCTGCGAAAGATCGACACCACCCATGAACTGACAAGTTACGAGGTGGACAAGATCGACCTGCCTGATGAGCCGAGCATGTGGCAGCGGCTTGTTGCAAAGGACTTTACTTTTGACCCGGAGCGGTATTATCCGGAATCTTACGCGCATCTGAACCTGAACGATGAGGGGCCCCAGTGGAAGATCTTTTCGGCAGAGGAGCTGCGCCGCCGCGACCAACAGGGACACCAGAGCCTAAAAGAGAAATACGGGAAATGAGAAACACTCGAGGCAGGTTAAGATAACCAGCCTCGGGTGTTTTTATTGTCTTCAGCAGCGCAGAATATTGCGTTGCTATTCAGTTGTCGAGGTGTCATGAAACTTTTCACTTTCGCTGTGTTCACCTTTATGGCTGAATAATTAGAATAAATGCGAGAGAACTCGAAAAGAGTTTTCCCGCATTTATTTTTTTATCTATTTGCATGGAAAAGGAGGAGGCGAGCGGCTTGGGCAAGAGACATAAGCACGGCGGACGAAACCGCGCCTATCGTGCCGTGGCCCGCGACGTATGAGGAGGGGGCACATGAAGAAACCGAATATCCTTGACCGGGCGATCATGACCATGGCTCCCGTCCACGCGGCGAAGCGGGCGGCGGCGAGGGTCGCACTGAGCGTGATCAAAAGCGGGTACGGCAGCTACGGAGCCAACCTGACGAAAAAGAGCATGAGAGGCTGGATGTACCACGGCGGCAGCACCAAGGAGGACATCGAGGACAACATCGACATTCTGCAGCAGCGGAGCCGAGACGCTTACATGGGTATCCCAACGGCAACGGCGGCGCTGAAAACCATGCGGACGAACGTGGTGGCGGGTGGATTGATGCCTGCGCCGCAGCTTGACAGCGACTATCTGGGACTGGACGAGACGGCGGTGGAGAAGCTGCAAGCGCAGTTCGTGCGGGAGTTCGCCCTGTGGGCGGACACGCCGGTATGCGACGCGGAGAGGATGGACAACTTCTATCAGCTCCAGCAGCTCGCCTTTTTGAGTTACCTGATGAACGGCGACACCATTGCCCTGCTACCTATGAAGCATCAGGCGGGAGCGCCGTATGACCTGCGTGTGCGGCTGATCGAGGCAGACCGAGTATGCAGCCCGGACGGCTTTGACAGGCTGATGCCCTGCACGGTGCAGGGCTACGAGGTACAGAGCATCGTACAGGGCGTGGAGACCGACGCGGACGGCATGGTGACGGCATACTGGATATGCAACCGGCATCCGCTGGGCAGCAACAGCGCCGTGGACGCGGCGGGGCTGACGTGGCAAAGAGTGGAAGCCTACGGCGATACAACCGGGCGGCGGAACGTGCTGCACATCATGAGCCGCGAGCGCATCGGCCAGCGGCGGGGCGTTCCCCTGCTGGCCCCTGTGCTGGAGAGCCTGAAACAGCTTGGACGCTACACGGACGCGGAGATCACGGCGGCGGTGATCAGCGCCATGTTCACGGTGTTCGTGAAGTCACAAAACCCGTCGGACGGCAGACCGTTTGGAGAAATGATACCGGCGGAGGAGCTGATCGACAACGCCGACCAGAGCAGCATCGAGCTGGGGCCGGGGGCCATCATTGACCTGAACCCCGGCGAAGAGGTGCAGTTTGCAGACCCGAAGCACCCGAACACCGGGTACGACGACTTCACGAACGCCACCATCCGCCTGATCGGCGCGGGGCTGGAGATACCGCCGGAAGTGATGATGAAGCAGTTCACCACCAGCTATTCGGCGGCTCGCGGCGCACTCAACGAGTTCTGGCGCACCTGTAGTATGCAGCGGGATTGGTTCACGGACGATTTTTGCCAGCCGGTCTATGAGGAGTGGTTTGCAGAGGCGGTCGCCCGTGGGCGTATCCACGCGCCGGGTTTTTCACCGACCCGGCGCGGCGCAAGGCGTACACGGCCTGTGCGTGGAACGGCCCGGCACGGACGAACCTGAACCCCGTGCAGGAGGTGGATGCCGCCATCAAGCGGGTGGATGCCGGTTTCAGCACGGCGCAGGAGGAGACGGCGCAAATGACCGGCGGGGACTACAACCGCAACATCAAACTGCACATGACAGAGGCCAAGCGCAAGCGCGAGGTGGACGAGATCGGAAAAGCGCAGACGGCGGGAGAATAGGAGGAAAACAGAAATGCCCGAAAACAAGAAATTCTGGAAATTCTGCAATCAGGCAGGAAACAAGGTGGAGCTGCTGCTTTACGGCGACATTTCGCAGACGAGCTGGTGGGGCGACGAGGTGACCCCGAAGCAGTTTGCGGAGGAACTGGCCGGTTTGGGAGCGCTGGACGAGATCACGGTGCGCATCAACAGCGGCGGCGACGTGTTCGCAGCGCAGGCCATCGGCAACCAGCTTGAACAGCACCCGGCGGCGGTGACGGCGAAGATCGACGGCCTGTGCGCCAGCGCGGCAACCATACTACTGCCATCCGTATTCCTTGTGGGAGAGTGGCAGCAACGAGAACGCCAACAGCATGATCAGGCGGCGGCATCCGAAAGGCACAAATTTCTCCAAGGTCAGCGCGGCGGAGATCGCGGCCACGGAGGAATGGATTAACAACTATCCTCGAAAAATCTTAGGGTACAAGAGCTGTGAGGTCATGTTCCGGGAGTGCCTGCGAGAGATCGGACTGAGCGCGTAACAGGAAGAAACAGCACAGCAGACATTCGAGGGGAGAGGGCGTGAGCAGAGCGGAACACGGAGAACTGAATAGGAAAATACACAGGCTGCCGACCATGGGATATGACGGCAGCCATGTTGGATTGTCAAAATTAGACAAAACAAGAAGTGAAAAATTGTGCGCATTTAATGCTTGACTTTTTCCGAATTCCCAGCGCCGCCGTCCCGCCCGCGCCGCTTGAAAGGTTCCGTTTCCCGCCATCGGATTTACGTAAATTTTTCTCCCGCGCCAGCAGAATCCACAATTTTCCCGTCCGCACCGCCGTTTTTTTGGCAGCGCGGCTGTGCAGGTCGCTCACCCGGCGCGGCGGGCGCGGCGGGTTTGATGTGCAGTTTGTGCAAAAATATTGGGATTTCACAAATAACAGCAGATTTGTCCAGTGGATATTTTCAGTTCCAGCCTGTAAAATGAAACTGGAAGCTGACGCAAAGTAAGTTTCTGTTACGCAACACCAAAAAATATTTTGGAGGAGGACATCACCCTATGAAGAAGAGGTTTCTTGCACTGACGCTGGCCCTCGCCATGACGTCGGCCCTGCTGGCCGGCTGCGGCGGCTCCAGCGCTCCCGCCGCAAGCGCCGGTTCCGCTTCCGGCTCCGGCTCCGCCGCTCCGGCCGAGCCTGCCGCCGAGCTGACCGCCACCCAGAAGATCATCGCCGAGGCCGAGGGCATGACGCTGGAGGAGCTGGCCAAGAAGGCCATCGAGGAATCCAACGGCGCCACGTTCTACGGCGTGGGCAACTCCAGCCGCGGCAAGACCGCTCTGCCTCTGTTCATCGAGTATCTGCAGTCCATCGACCCCAGCTATAACATGGAGTACGACTGGCAGCAGCCCAAGAACAACAAGATCTTCGATCAGCTCACCGCCGACGCGCTCAAGCCCACCGGCACCTATGCCATGACCCTGATCCAGGACGGCAACCAGATCGAGAGCAAGATGGTCCAGCCCGGCGTGCTGGATACCTTCATCCCCAAGGACTGGGCCGACGCCAACGGCACCACCGCCGACGCGTACACCGGCTTCCTGCCCCTGCAGACCCTGAACAAGGTCTTTATGTACAACAACACCGGCTCCAAGACCTATGACAACTGCTGGGACTTCGTGGCCGAGGGCGAGCACGGCCTGTACATGGACATCGACTCCGAGATCGTGGGCAAGAACTTCCTGTACATGCTCACGGAGGATACTTACGCCGGCTGGCTGAAGGAGGCGTTTGACGCGCTGTCCGCCGACGAGCAGGCCTACTTCCAGCCCACCATCGACGCCATGGCTTCCGAGGCCAGCGATCTGGGCCTTGGTGAGAACGGCAAGTACGCTCTGGCGTGGATCAAGCTGTGGGTCGAGAGCTACAACGCCCAGACCGATGACGGCCCCATCTGCAACACGCTGGTCGACAAGTCCGCCACGGATCAGTTCGGCCTGCTGGTGTACTCCAAGCTCCGCTCCGTTGAGGAGTCCGCCACCGTCTCCGTGAACAACGTGAACGTGGCCGCTTATCAGGACGGCTACACCGGCATCGGCGGCTTCGGCTACTGCCACTATCTGTTCGTCACCGACAACTCTCCCCTGCCCTGGACCGCCTGCGCCTTCATCGCTTACATGACCTGCACCGAGGACGGCTTCTCCGCCTGGGGCAAGGACATGGGCGGCTACTCCTCCAACCCCACCGTCGCTGAGGCCATCGAGGCGACCTACGGCCACCAGAAGGGCGGCTACGTGGATGGCGTGGACACCTTCCCCGCCAAGGACGACCACGGCTATGAGTGGTGGACCAATCAGGGCAAGCTGGTGCTCGAGGATCCCGAGTACTGCAGCTCCGTGGCCTTCACCGTGGGCAGCTGGATCGAGCTGCTGACCAAGTACAGCGCGGGCTGATCGTCCGGCGCGGTACGCTGACTCACGCGTAAAAACGCCCCTGACGGGTGCTTTCATGACCGTCAGGGGCGCTTTTTCTCCAAAAATCCAGAAAAATCCAGCGTTTTTTGGTTCGCACACCGCCGCTGGCGGTCCTGTGGGAGCGGTCCTGCCGCGGCCCGCACAAGTCTGGGAAAGGAATGGTCATCTATGAACCAGTCGTCTACTGTGAGCACCGGCAGGTCCACGATCCGGCTCAACAGGATCAAAACCTACTTCTCAAAGCCCCATAATGTCATCCTGCTCATTATGGGCATCGTGCTGACGGTGACCACCGTCGCCCCCATCGTCGCCATCGTGCAGGATACCTTCAAGATCCACGCGGGCACCATCGACGCCCACCTGACGGGTCAGGCCAGCGGCTATACCCTCGTCAACTACATCGACCTTTTCACCAGCCGCCTTGCCATGAGCAACCTGTGGATGCCGCTCATCAACACGGTGCTGCTGGCGGTGGGCACCTGCGTGGTGGCCATCGTGTTCGGCGGGCTGTTCGCCTTCCTCATTACGCGCACGAACCTGTCCTGCCGCAAATACCTCAGCTCCATCTTCATCTTCCCCTACATCATGCCCCAGTGGACGCTGGCCGTGGTGTGGCAGAACCTGTTCAACTCCAACGCCGTCACCGGCACGTCCAACGGCCTGCTGGCCGCCACGCTGGGCGTGCAGATGCCGCTGTGGTGGTGCAAGGGCCTGTTCCCCAGCCTTGTGGTGCTGGGCCTGCACTACGCTCCCTTTGCCTACATCCTTATCGGTGGAATCTTCCGCAACATGGACGCCAATCTTGAGGAGGCCGCCACGATCCTGGACACGCCCAAGTGGAAGACCATGTTCAAGATCACGCTGCCCATGGTCAAGCCCGCCATCCTCTCCACCATCCTGCTGGTGTTCGGCAGCTCCATGGGCTCCTATCCCGTGCCCCACTATCTGGGCCTGACCACCCTCGCCACCAAGTACGTCTCTTTGAACTCCAAGTACACCGGCGAGGCCAGTATCCTCGCCATCATCATGATGATCTTCGGCGTGGCCATCATGTTCCTGAATCAGATGAGCCTGCGCAGCCGGAAGAACTACACCACCGTCACCGGCAAGTCCGGCCAGACCTCCAAGATCAATCTGGGCCGGGCGGGCAAGTACATCATCGCCGCCGTGCTGATCGTCATCACCTTTTTCACCAGCATCTTCCCCATCGTCTCCTTTGCATTTGAAACGTTCCTGCCCAACCCGGGCGATTACAGCTTCCTATACACCGGAGACGCCGACAACCTGACCGTCAAATGGTGGACGACGGACGAGAACATCACGGAAAACGGAATGTACGGCCAGAAGGGCATCCTGCACAACGAGACCATCTGGCACGCCTTCCGCGGAACGATCCTGGTGTCCGTGTGCTGCTCCCTGCTGGCCGGCACCATCGGCACCATGATCGGCTACGCCGTATCCAAGACGAGGCGGAGCCGATGGGCGAACTACGTCAACGCGGTGGCCTTCCTGCCGTATCTGATGCCCTCCATCGCCGTGGGCGTGGCGTTCTTCGTTCTCTTTTCCAATCGGTACGTTAACCTCTTCAATACGTACACGCTGCTCATCATCGTCGGCACCATTAAATATATCCCCTTCGCCAGCCGGGCCAGCCTGAACTCCATGCTCCAGCTCTCCGGCGAGATCGAAGAGGCCGCCATCATTCAGGACATTCCGTGGAGCAAGCGGATGACCCGCATCATCATCCCCATTCAAAAGTCCTCCATCATCAGCGGCTATCTGCTGCCGTTCATGACCTGCCTGCGCGAGCTGAGCCTGTTCATGCTGCTGTGCGTTCAGGGCTTCATCCTCTCCACCACGCTGGACTATTTCGACGAAATGGGTCTGTACGCCTTCTCCAGCGGCATCAACCTGATCCTGATCGTCACCATTCTGATTTGCAACACCCTCGTCAACAAGGTCACCGGCGCAAGCCTTGATAAGGGAATAGGAGGTTAAATCATGCCTGAGATCGTATTGACCCACGTAACCAAACGCTGGGATAAATTCTACGCTGTGGACGACCTGAATCTGGTTATCGACGACAACGCCTTCGTCACGCTGCTGGGGCCCTCCGGCTGCGGCAAGACCACCACCCTGCGCATGATCGCGGGACTGGAGACTCCCACCAGCGGCCGCATCACCATCGGCGGCCGGGTCGTGTATGACAGCGAGGCCGGCATCAATATCCCGCCCAACAAGCGCAAGGTGGGCTTCCTGTTCCAGAACTACGCCCTCTGGCCCAACATGACCGTCTACCAGAACATCTCCTTCGGCCTTTCCAATATCAAGGAAGAGCTGCCCAAGTTCGACCCGGACGCCAGCCGCGCCGCAACGCTGCTGCGCGTCCTGCAGAAGCCGGACGACGTGGTAAAGACCATCGTGGAGTGCGTGGACAAAAAGGGCAAGCTGGACGTGAACAAGGCCCAGATCAAGCTGATCGACCGCTATGAGATTTCCATCTACGCCGCCAAGACCCTGATGAGCTACAAGCTCCACGAGTCCATGGAGCCGGGCACCGTGGCGCAGGCCCGCCGCCCGGAGCTGGAGGCCGCGCTCAAGTCCGCCCGGGACAAGGCCGCCGCCGCCGGCTGCACGCTCAACGACCGCTTTGAGTACGAAAAGGACGGCAAGCCCGTCACCGCCGTGCGCAAGCTGACGCCGGAGGAGATCGACCTGTCCGTGCGCCGCGTGGCCCGGATCGTGAAGATCGGCATGTTCATGGACCGCTATCCCTCCGAGCTGTCCGGCGGCCAGCAGCAGCGCGTGGCCATCGCCCGGACGCTGGCTCCGGAGCCGACGGTGCTGTTCATGGACGAGCCGCTGAGCAATCTGGACGCGAAGCTGCGCCTTGAGATGCGCTCCGAGCTTCAGCGCCTGCACATCGACACCGGCTCCACCTTTATCTACGTCACCCACGATCAGATGGAGGCCATGACGCTGGCCACCAAGATCTGCCTGATCGAAAACGGCGTCCTCCAGCAGTACGACGCGCCGCTGGACGTGTACGCCAAGCCCAATAACGTGTTCGTGGCGGACTTCGTGGGCAACCCCGCCATCAACTTCATCGACGCCAGCGGCGCCCAGCAGTCCGATGGAACGCTGACCCTCTCCGCGCTGGACGGGATGCAGCTCTCCTTCCGTCCCAAGGAGCCGCTGGACGTGGCCGCGTGGTACGAGCGCGCGGACGCGGAGGACAAGGCCCGCAGAGACGCGGAAAACGCCCGGGCGCTGGACAAGAAGAGCGTGGAAAAGGGCAACAAGGACGTGCTGTTCCGCTATCACGTGGCCCGCGTCAACGAGACGGAGGACTTCGGCGACGAGGCGGCCCTGACCGACGGGGACTTTGTTCTCGGCGTGCGGCCGGAGTTCCTGCGTTTGAGCGATTCCGGCGCCATCGAAGGCGAGATCTACTCCGCCATGCCCACCGGCATGGAGACCACGGTGAAGGTCCGGGTGGGCAGCTTCCTGCTCACCGGCGTGGTGTTCGGCGGCGTGCTCTACCGCATCGGCCAGAAAATCCGTCTGGACTTTCAGGGCGACGGCGTGGTATTATTCAGTCGTAGGAACGGCCGGATGATCGCGCAAGGCTCTTTGAGCGTGAAGTAAATCCGCCCCGGTCCCTCGGCCGGGCGCTGTCGGGAAAGAGGCCCCCTGCCGGGGCCTCTTTTCTCCGTTTTCCATCCTGATCCCAAAAAGGAGCGTTCTATGATCCGTCTCATTGCATCCGATATCGACGGCACGCTGCTGCCCTATGACGAGACCGTCATGCCCCAGCGGCTGTTTCCCCTGATCCGCCGCCTGCGGGAGCGAAATATCCTGTTCTGTCCCGCCTCCGGCCGGCAGTACCACTCCATGCGCACGCTGTTCGCCCCCGTGGCGGACGAGATGTGCTTTCTGTGTGAAAACGGCGCCGTGCTGTACGGCCCCGGAACGGAGGAGGGCGCGCCCCTCCTGAGCAAGACGCTCCTGCCCCGTCAGGAGGCGCTGGCCCTGTCCCACGCCATTATGGACATTCCCGGCTGCGACGTCATCATCGAGGGGCAGAACCTCAACTATCTGTGCGGCTGCGGCCCGGAGCTGGTCCACGAGATGGCCGTAAACCACGGGAATCTCGTGACCATGGTGGACCGGCCCGAGGACGTGCCGGAGGAGATCGTGAAGATCGCGGCCTACTGTCCCAATGGGATGGACGGCCCCGCCGCGCTCCTCGCCCCCCGCTGGGGCAAGCCGTTCCACATGGCGATGGCGGGCCTTGTGTGGCTGGACTTCTCCATCGCCACCAAGGGCACCGGCCTTGCGGAGATGTGCGGCGCACTGGGCGTTTCGCCGGAGGAGACGGCGGCCTTCGGCGACAACTGGAACGATCAGGCCATGCTGGACATGGCGGGCCGGTGCTATCTCATGGAGCAGGCGGACGGTGCGCTGCGCCGGACGCTGGCGGACTCCCGCGCCGCCGCGGTCCGGGAAGCGCCCCGATCCTGCCGGGACGTGTGCGACGAATTGGAGGCGATCCTCTCATGCGCGCAGTGATCTTTGATCTGGACGGCGTGCTGGTCCGCACGGATCAGGCCCACGACAAGGCGTGGCGTGCGCTGGCGGGCCGTCTCGGCATCCCCTTTGACGGGCGCGCCGCGGCGCGGCTGCGTGGCGTCTCCCGGATGGAGGCGCTGGACATCGTGCTGGAGGGCTGCGGCCGCAGCTTCACCCCGGCGGAGAAGGAAGCCCTCGCCGCGGAGAAGAACGAGCGCTACCGCGCCCTCATCGCCGAAATGACCCCGGCGGACGTCGCCCCGGATACAACAGTCACGCTCAAGGCCCTGCGGGAGCGTGGGCTTTTGCTGGCGGTGGCCAGCTCCAGCAAAAATGCCCGCTTCATTCTGGAGCGCACCGGCCTGACGCCGTATTTCCACGCCGTGGTGGACGGGACGCAGATCGCCCGGTCCAAGCCGGACCCGGAGGTGTTTTTAAAGGCCGCGCAGGTGCTGGGCGTCTCCCCGGCGGAAGCGCTGGTGGTGGAGGACGCCGCCGCAGGCGTCCGCGCCGCCCGCTGCGGCGGCTTTTCCAGCGCCGCCCTCGGCCCCGCCGCTGCGGCGGAGGGCCTTGCGGACCACGAGATCCGGTCCCTGCCGGAGCTTTTGGAGCTGGTCTGACCGCTCTATCCAACCCGAAAGGAGGACGCGCCATGGGCAGACGATGCCTGATCCTCGCGCTGACCGCGCTGCTGCTCACCGGCTGTGCCGGCTCCCCGGGCCAGTCTGCGGCGACGCTGGCCCCGGCGGAGAGCGACCGGGTCGTGATCTACACCTCTCATAAGGAGGAGGTTTACGGCCCCATTGTCAAGGAGTTTGAAGCCCGCACCGGCATCTGGGCCGAGGTGGTCACCGGCGGCACCAACGAGCTGCTTGCCCGCATCGCGGGCGAGGCGGACGCGCCGGTGTGCGACGTGATCTTCGGCGGCGGCGTGGAGAGCCTGACGGCCTATGAGCGCTACTTTCAGCCCTACGCCTGCGCCGAGGCGGACCTGATCCGCCCGGGCCTGCGCCCGGCGGACGACCTGTGGACGCCCTTTTCCTCCCTCCCCGTGGTGCTGATCTACAACACCAAGCTGGTCTCCCCCGGCGAGCTGACCGGGTGGGAGAGCCTGCTAAGCGGCCGGTGGTCCGGCTCCATCGCGCTGGCGGACCCCGCTGTGTCCGGGTCCAGCTACACGGCGGCGGCCACCATGCTCTGCGCCCTCCCCGGCGACGACTGGGACCAGCTGGACCGCCTTGCCGTCCAGCTGGAGGGCCGGGTCCTGCCGGACTCCGGCGACGTGGTGGCCGCGGTGGCCGGCGGAAGCTGCCGCGTGGGCGTGACGCTGGAGGAGACCGCCCTGAAGCGTCAGGCTCAGGGAGCGGATATCGCCATCGTCTACCCCGAGGAGGGGACCAGCGCCGTGCCGGACGGCAGCGCCCTGATCGCGGGCGCACCCCATCCGGACAACGCCCGGGCCTTCCTGGACTTTGCCCAGAGCCGGGACGTGCAGGAGCTGGTGGTCAGCCAGTTCTCCCGCCGCAGCGTCCGCACGGACGTGTCCGACGGCGACGCACTGCCCCCTGCGGACGAGCTGGCGCTCATCGACTATCCCGTCCGCTGGGCGGCGGAGCTGAAGGACGCCTTCTCCGCCCGCTGGCCGGAGCTTCTGCGGGAGGAGGCGTTGTCATGAAAAACGCCTCCTTCCGCCAGAAGCTGCTCACCAGCTTTCTGGCCATCGGCATCCTGCCCCTGCTGATCTGCACGCTGCTGATGCTCAACATCTTCCGCCTTTCGCTGACCCGCAGCGCGGCGGACGCCGCCGAGACGCAGCTTGACGCCATGTCCGGCGAGCTGAGCGGGCTGTTGTCCGACTGCGAGACCGTCATGGAAAAGCTCTGCGCCGAGCCGGCGGTGGCGGCGGCGCTGGACCGCTCCGAGCTGGACGAGCAGCGCGTCTACTCCGTTTTGTACCGCGCGGCCGCGCCGGTCCTCGGCGGGGCCAGTCTCTCCGTTTACGGCGCGGACGGCCGCCAGCTCTACTCCACCTCCAGCCAGCCCGCCTCCGGCTCCCTCTCCCCCCGCTGGGGGCTGCTGGCCGCGGCGGCGGACGGCGGCGTGGTCTACCGCGGCGCATCGTCCAAAAGCTCCGCCTGCATTCAGGCGGCCTGCGCCGTCCGGCGGGGCAGCGTTCCGCTGGGATACGTGGTGGCGGACGTCACCGCCGCCCAGCTCACCGCGCTTTTCGACGGGCAGTACACCGCCACCAGCCGCCTTCTGCTGCTGGACCCCTTCTGGGATCAGGTGTACGCCTCGTCCGACCTCCCCGCCAAGACGCTGGCCGCCCGCCTGCGCAGCCAGCTTCTGGCCGGACAGGCCCTCTCCGACAGCCACGGCGCTTATGATTACTTCGTCCGGCAGGAGCCGCGCTCCGGCTTCTGTCTGGTGCTCCAGCAGCCCAAGCCCATGACCGAGGGCACCGCCGAACTGATGTATCTGGTGGCGGGGCTTTCCCTGCTGCTGTGCCTGGGGCTGTGCGTGCTGGCGTCCATGCGCTTCAGCCGCCAGCTCTTTGAGCCGATCCGCGCCCTCAACAGCGCCATGCGCGAGGTGGAGGAGGGCAACCTGAACGTCCAGCTGGACAACCGCCGCATCGACGAGATGGGCCAGCTCTCCGGTCGGTTCAACCGGATGGCCCAGCGCCTGCGGCAGAATCTGAAGGACTCCCTGCGCCAGCAGCGGGAGCTGAACGAGGCTCAGATCCGTATGATGCAGGCCCAGCTCAACCCCCACTTCCTGTACAACACGCTGGACACCATCAAGTGGATGGGCAAGATCCATCAGGCCCCGGAGATCGCCACCATCTCCGCCGACCTTGCCGACATCCTGCGCAGCAGCATCTCCGCCGATGAGCTGGTCCCTCTGCGGCAGGAGCTGCGCCTTGTGGAGCGGTACGTGGAGATTCAGAACATCCGCTTTTCCGGCGCGTTCGCCCTGACGGTGGAGGTGGACGAGCCGCTGCGGGACGTGCCGGTACCGAAGCTGATGCTCCAGCCGCTGGTGGAAAACGCCATTCTGCACGGCTTCCGGGACCGCTCCGGCGGCGAGATCCGCATCAGCGCCTACCGCGCGGAGGAGGACCTGATCCTCACCGTCCGGGACAACGGCTGCGGCGTGCCGGAGGAGGTCCTGGCCCAGTACCGGGACGGCGCGCCCCGGCCCGGCGGGCACTTCGGCCTGCACAATGTGGACGCCATCCTGCGCATCCGGTACGGACCGGACCGGGGCGTCCGCTTCGTCCCCGTGCAGGGCGAGGGCGCGTGCATCCGCATCACACTTCCGGTTTTCAGGAAAGGAGAGGAACCGCCATGCTGAAGGTCGTCGTCGTGGAGGACGAGGAGCTGGTCCGCAAGGGCATCGTGCTGACGGTGGACTGGGCCGGGGCGGGCTGCGCCGTGGTGGGCGAGGCCGCCAACGGCGAGGAGGGGCTGGAGGTCATCCGCCGCTACCGCCCGGACCTGATCGTCACCGACATCCGCATGCCCAAGCTGGACGGCATCGAGATGCTCCGCCGCCTGCGGGAGGAGGGGAACCGGGCCCACGTGGTCTTTCTCACCGCGTACAGCGACTTTTCCTACGCCCAGTCGGCGCTGAAGCTGGGCGCTGCGGACTATCTGCTCAAGCCCTTTCACGACGGGGAGCTGGAGGAGACCATCGCCCGCATCCGCAGCCGCGCCCAGACCGCAGCCCCGGCGGCTCCCGCCGCCCCGGTCCTGCCGGAGGGGCAGGGGCCGGAAAAGAGCAAATACGTCCGGGAGGCGCTGACCTATCTTTCCGAGCATTACAACGACCCGGATATCAGCGTCTCGTCCGTGGCCCGCAGTCTGGGCGTCAGCGACGGGCATCTGAGCCATGTTTTCAAGAAGGAGACGTCCTACACGCTCTCGGCCTATCTCACCAACTACCGGATGCACAAGGCCACGGAGCTTCTGCGGGACTGCCGCGTAAAGGTCTACGAGGTGGCGGAGTCCGTGGGCTACCGGGACATCGCCTATTTCAGCAGCGCGTTCAAAAAAAGCGTGGGGATGTCCCCATCGGAGTATCAGAAGCGCTGCCAGTGACCGGCGGAGCGCCGCCGGGCCGACGCAAAGACGCAAAGGAGTGTTTTTCGTGGAGATCACCATTCGGAAGGCCGATGCCGCAGATCTGGACGCCGTGGTCCGGGTCTATGAGCACGTCCACGACGCAGAGGAGGCCGGCCCCGCGCAGGTGGGCTGGGTGCGGGGCGTGTACCCCGTGCGCTCCACCGCTGAGGCGGCGCTGGAGCGGGGCGACCTGTTCGTGGAGAAGGCGGACGGCGCCGTGGTGGGCACCGGCATCTTCAACCGGCTTCAGGCGGACGTTTACGCGGGCGCTCCGTGGCAGTACGACGCGCCGGATGACCAGATCATGGTCCTGCACACGCTGGCCGTCGATCCGCAGGCCGGAAAACGGGGCCTTGGCCGCGCCTTCGCCGCATTTTACGAGCAGTACGCCCGGGAGCATGGCTGCCGGTATCTGCGCATCGACACCAACGAGAGAACTGAAGCATTACACGCTTCAAATGATCATCGCTGTTGGATTTAAGGTCAATAATCCCCGTGCGGTGTAGTTTCGCAAATGGGCGGGGCAGATCGTGAAAGACCATACCATCCAAGGCTGGACCATGGATAAGGAACGTCTGAAAAAAGGACATATGTTCACAGATGAATACTTTGAGCGTCAGCTCCAGTACATCCGTGAAATCCGGCTGTCTGAGCGGAAATTCGATCAAAAGGTCACGGACCTCTACGCTACAGCTTTCGACTACGACAAGGATGCAAGGACCACTCGTCTGTTTTTCCAGACCGTGCAGAACAAGCTGCATTATGCCGTTCATCGCCACACAGCGGCAGAGTTGATCGTGGAGCGGGCTGATGCGGCGAAAGAACACATGGGGCTGGCAACCTGGGAAAATGCACCAGACGGAAAAATCGTAAAGGCTGATGTGACCGTAGCCAAGAACTATTTGAGCGAAAAGGAAATGTCATATCTGGAACGGATCGTGTCTCTCTATTTGGACTATGCCGAGCTTCAGGCTGAACGCAAAATTCCTATGAGTATGGAGGATTGGGCGAAGCGTCTGGACGGGTTCTTGGAGTTTAACGGAAACGAACTGCTGACGGGACCCGGTAAAATCAGCGCGGAGCAGGCAAAGCTTCATGCCGAAACAGAGTTTGAGAAATATCGAATTATTCAGGATCGACTCTACGAGAGCGACTTCGATCGATTCCTCATGTTGGAGCAGTCGGCGGAGGATTCCGTGATTGAGGATTAACTCTTATTGATTACAGCGGCCCAAAATATGAATGGGCTATTACGCCTGTTTTGACAAAGAGGTTGGTATCAAATTGTGATACCAACCTCCTGATGACTATATCGACTTTCGAAGAAACTGCGGTGTTATCTGTGGTGCTGAGTCGATGCGATTTGCGCAGGCACTGTCTGCACAAATCGCTGGTTGACCACAGTTTCACCACAGACAAGCGTGGAAACAACGGGGACTGCACTTCGCGAAAGTTCTGGAAACGATGTTGTTCGGAATAGAAACGACTAAAAACAAACGGAAATTATTATAAAAAACACCAAAAATCTCTTGGTAAGGATGAGGTCACCAGTTCAAATCTGGTCAGCAGCTCCAGAAAAACACCTGAAATCTTCGGATTTCAGGTGTTTTTCGTTATAAAGATAAATCTGGGATCAAGAAGAGCTCCCGCATTGCAAAATGCAATGCAGAAGTGTTTTTCAGTCGCAGACATCATCCGCTACGCGGCACAGCACATCGGGGTGGTTGGAGATGATGCAGTCTACGCCCCGGGCGATCATATCTTTCATGTTCTCCTCGTCATTTACCGTCCAGGTGTTGACCTTCATGCCCCGGCCGTGGAACAGTTCCATCAGCTCCGGCTGATATTGCAGAAGCATATACCGGGGATGCATATTGTCGGCATTGGAGCGCTGGACATAATGTTCCATGTCCAGATAGGGCTTATCATACAGAAGGCCGGTTTCAATGTCCGGGCACAGCTCCTTGAAATGCTGCATGGAGATATGGTTGAAGGAGGAAACGAACACCTGCTCCTGCATCTGGCGTTTGCAGATTTCGTCGATCACCCGTTGCTCCAGATTCTCGTAAAACACCTCGTAGTTTTTCAGTTCCATGTTCAGCAGCATCTTGGTCTCCTTACAGAAGTCCAGTAGCTGGCCGAAGGTCCAGATATGCTGACCTGCAAATTCCGGAGACTTCCAAGCACCGATATCCAGTGAGAGCAGCTCATCATAGGTCATGTTCTTGATGAAGCCGGTGCCGTTGGAGGTGCGCTCTACAGAGGCATCATGAAAAATCACCAGCTTGCCGTCTTTGGTGATGTGGACGTCGCTTTCAAAGCCGTCGGCAGCGGTCTTTTCCACTGCCATCCGGAAGGCCAGAGGGCTGTTCTCCGGGTAATTGCCGGAAAAACCGCGGTGCGCAAGCAAAAGTGGGCGTTTCATATGATTCTCTCCTTACACGTAATAATAAAAGCGCATGACGCTCCCGTCATACGCTTTTCTCAACATCTCTGATTTGTATTATAGCCGCATAAACAGGGAAATACAAGTATTAACACAAAATTTTGGCAAAAGGAATTTCGGGACGAAATTGAACAGAAGTGCCCGCAGTTTTTGATAAAAACCGAGGCTGTTGCTGCAACAGCCTCGGTTTTGTGTGCGTTTACTGGTGGATGGCGGTGCCGGTTTTGCCGGCTACGCCGTCCTTGGCCTTTTCCAGCAGCGTGATGAGGGCGGAGCGGCCGGGGGCACTTTCGGCAAACTCCACGGCGGCCTCCACCTTGGGCAGCATGGAGCCGGGGGCGAAGTGGCCCTCACCGATGTACTTGCGGGCCTCGTCGGGGGTCAGGGAATCCAGCCACTTTTCATCGGGCTTGCCGAAATTGATGGCAACCTTTTCCACGGCAGTGAGGATGATAAGGGTGTCGGCTTCCACCTGCTGAGCCAGTACGCAGGAGGCGAAGTCCTTGTCGATAACAGCGGCGGCGCCCTTCAGATGGTGCCCCTCAGTCTTGTAGACGGGAATTCCGCCGCCGCCGCAGGCCACCACCACCAGCCCAGCCTCTACCATATCACGGATGGACTGGATCTCAATGATCGATTGAGGTCTGGGAGAGGCGACCACCCGGCGGTATCCGCGGCCGGCATCTTCGATGACGTTGTAGCCGCGTTCAGCCACCATCTTGTCAGCTTCTTCTTTGGTCATGAAAGCACCGATGGGCTTGGTAGGGTTCTGGAACGCCTCATCATTCGGGTCCACCTCAACCTGAGTAAGCACGGTGGCTACACCCTTTTGGATGCCGCGGTCCAGCAGTTCTTCCCGCAGCGCGTTTTGCAGGTCATAACCAATGTAGCCCTGACTCATGGCCACGCATACGGACAGAGGACAGGGAATGTACTTTTCCGGCTCGGAGCGGGTCAACTCGGCCATGGCCTTCTGGATCATGCCCACCTGAGGGCCGTTTCCGTGGGCGATGATGACCTCGTGTCCTTCTTCGATCAGATCGACGATAGCCTTGGCAGTCTGCTTCACGGCGATCATCTGCTCAGGGAGATTGCTGCCCAGAGCGTTGCCGCCCAGCGCGATCACAATACGCTTACCCATGAAAAACACCTCAATTTGTTTAGATTCTATACATTTTGGAGCAAAAACGGCAATAGATGCCCCGTGTTGTGGGGGTGCCGCTGAGACGGCTGTCATGGCCGCCGGTGAAAATGAGGGAGCCCGTCCGCACAGATACAGGCAGGTTGACCTATGCGGACGGGCCTCCGGAATGGAAAAGGGATGTCAGGCGGAAAGCCTGTAAAATACAGCGTGTTCTGAGAAGATTTACTTCTGGAACCAACGGGCGATCCCGCGCTCCTCCAGAGCCTTCAGCGTGGTCTGAGGATCCTTCACCTTAGCCAGGAAGATCATGGCGGCGATGATATAGGGCTTGTAGGAAGCTTCCTTATACAGGGGCGTGCGGTAGCGGTCGAACACAGAAGCCTCAACCTCGCCGTCCTTGCAGGAAACATCGTTGATGTCGGCGGGTAGGCAGTGGAGATACAGGGCCTTGCCGTCCTTGGTGGTCTTCATCAGTTCCTCGGTGCAGCACCAATCCTTGTGATCGGCGTTCTGGGCCAGCAGTTCCTTCTCCAGAGCCTTGATGCCGTCGGCGTCGCCCTCAGCGTATAGATTAGTGCGCTTCTCCATAGCGGCGAAGGGAGCCCAGCTCTTTGGATAGACGATATCAGCGTCCTTGAAGGCCTCGGCCATGGAGTTGGTCTTGGTGAAGGAACCACCGGTCTTGGCGGCGTTGGCCTTGGCGACCTCCTCCACCTCGGGCATGACCTCGTATCCCTCGGGGTGAGCCAGCACCACGTCCATGCCGAAACGGCTCATCAGGCCGATGACGCCCTGAGGCACGGAGAGGGGCTTGCCGTAGGAGGGGCTGTAAGCCCAGGTCATAGCGATCTTCTTGCCCTTCAGGTTCTCCACGCCGCCGAAGTGGTGAATGATGTGCAGCATGTCGGCCATGCACTGGGTGGGGTGGTCGATATCGCACTGCAGGTTGATCAGGGTGGGCTTCTGCTCCAGAACGCCGTCCTTGTGGCCCTGCGTCACGGCCTCAGCCACTTCCTTCTGATAGGTGTGGCCCTTGCCGATGTACATATCGTCACGGATGCCGATGACGTCGGCCATGAAAGAGATCATGTTGGCAGTCTCGCGGACAGTCTCGCCGTGAGCGATCTGGCTCTTGCCCTCGTCCAGATCCTGGACCTCCAGGCCCAGCAGGTTGCAGGCGGAGGCGAAGGAGAAACGGGTGCGGGTAGAGTTGTCCCGGAACAGGGAAATGCCCAGACCGGACTCGAAGATCTTGGTGGAGATGTTGTTCTCGCGCATATAGCGCAGGGCATCCGCCACGGTAAAGACGGCTTCCAGCTCGTCATCGGACTTGTCCCAGGTCAGGAAGAAGTCACCCTCATACATCTCTTTGAAGTTCAGGGCGTTCAGCTTGTCGATATATTTTTGCAGAGTAGCGTCCATGATAATTGGCTCCTTTATAAATCTATATTTTGTGCTTGGAAGAAACGGTCTGAAACGGTTTCTGTGCGAATTACTGAATGTCGTTATTGGTCTTGCCGGCCCGGAACTGGGAAACATCGGCAGTCTTGTTCTCCTCCTTGTACAGACCGGGCACGGCGGCGTACAGGGCGGCGCAGGTCACAAGATCCTGCTTCCAGGTGATCTCATTGGGGGCATGGGCCTGAGACTCCGCACCGGGGCCGAAGCCAACGCAGGGGATGCCGTAACGGCCTTGGATAGCTACGCCATTGGTGGAGAAGGTCCACTTGTCAATCAGGGGACGGTGACGCAGGTGCATCGCGCCGTCGGGGCCAATGCGCTCCTCACCGTACAGCGCATGGTGGGCATCCACCAGAGCCTGCACGTGGGCGGCGTTTTCCTTGTTGATCCAGGTGGGGAAGTAGCACTCGGTCTCGTAGACCTCGCCGGTCCAGGAGGGCCGGTCATACATATACATGGAGACCTTCACATCGTCGCCGTACTTCTTTACGCTGGGCAGCTGGCGGATCTCCTCCAGGCAGGAGTCCCAGGTCTCGCCGGCAGTCATGCGGCGGTCGATGGAGATGGAGCAGGAGTCAGCCACAGCGCAGCGGGAGGGAGAGGTGTAGAAGATCTGAGAGGTGGTGCAGGTGCCCCGGCCAAGGAACTGAGCGTCCTCGTAATGCTCGGGGTTGAATGCGGGATTCAGCATCTTCACGAGGCCCTTGATCTCGTTGGAGGGGCCGTCACCGTTCTCATTGAGCGCGCGGACTTCCTGAAGAATGTCGGCCATCTTGTAAATGGCGTTGTCACCACGCTCGGGCGCGGAACCGTGGCAGGAAACGCCCTTCACATCCACACGGATCTCCATGCGGCCGCGGTGGCCGCGGTAGATGCCGCCGTCGGTGGGCTCGGTGGAGATAACGAATTCCACCTGCTCCTTCTTGATGCCGTTGGCGGGGAAGTACTTGTTGACGATGTACTGCCAGCACATACCGTCGCAGTCCTCCTCCTGCACAGAACCCACCACCATGATCTTATAGCCGGCGGGGATCAGGCCCAGATCCTTCATGATCTTGGCGCCGTAAGTGGCAGAGGCCATACCGCCCTCCTGGTCGGAGCCACCGCGGCCATAGATGACCTGATCATCCTCGTAGCCCTGGTAGGGGTCATGGGTCCAGTTGTCGATGTTGCCCACGCCTACGGTGTCGATGTGGGAGTCGATGGCGATGATCTTGTCGCCATCACCCATCCAGCCGATGACATTGCCAAGACCGTCAATCTCCACCTTGTCATAGCCAAGCTTTTCCATCTCGGCCTTGATGCAGTGAACAACCTCACGCTCCTCACAGCTTTCGCTGGGGTGGGAGATCATGTCCCGCAGGAAGCGGGTCATATCGGCCTGATAGGCCTGAGCGGCTGCTTTGATCTTCTCAAAATCCATGGTAGTAATCTCCAATTTTATTTCTCAAATTTTGATCGGGTTCGCCTCTGGACCGTGCATTCAGCAGGGCTTCTGCGGGGTGTCATCGGTGGGATACTCACCGTCCCACACCACCCGGCGATACTTTTCGGGATCGGTGTTGCCCTCAGTGGAGAACATGAGCACCCGGCTGTGCCGGTCCAGCTCCAAAGCGTCCCGCAGCTCCTTGTAGGTGTCATCACACATGATGGCGTCCAGAACACCCATGCCCACGGCGCCGGATTCGCCGGACACCACGCGGGGGTCGCCCTTGACGGGGGAACTCAGCATCCGCATACCCTTGGCGCTGACCCAATCGGGGCAGGAGATGAAGGCGGACACATGGTTCCGCAGAATGTCCCAGGAGATCGTGTTGGGTTCGCCGCAGGCCAGACCGGCCATGATGGTTTTCAGATCACCGGTGACGATGCGGGGCTTGCCGTCATTGGCCAGCGCGCCCTGATACAGGCAGTCAGCCGCCCCGGCCTCCATCACCACGAACTTGGGAGGATCGTTGGGGAACAGGTTTGCGAAGTAGCCCACCACCGCACCGGCCAGAGAGCCGACGCCGGCCTGGACGAACACGTGGGTGGGACGGTTTACGCTGCACTGACGAAGCTGGTCGGCGGCCTCATTAGCCATGGTGCCGTAGCCCTGCATGATCCAGGAGGGGATCTCCTCGTAGCCGTCCCAGGCGGTATCCTGCACGATGACGCCGTGTTCCGTCTGTGCGGCTTCCGCAGCAGCCATACGCACACAGTCATCGTAGTTGACTTCCTCGATGGTGACCTTGGCGCCCTCCTTGGCGATATTGTCAAAGCGGGACTTGCTGCTGCCCTTGGGCATGTGCACCACAGACTTCTGGCCCAGTTTGTTGGCTGCCCAAGCCACGCCGCGGCCATGGTTGCCATCGGTGGCGGTGAAGAAAGTGGCCTGACCGAATTCCTTACGGAAGGCTTCGCTGGTCAGGTAGTTGTAATTCATTTCGGACACGTCCCGGCCCATCTCGCCGGCGATGTACCGGGCCATGGCGAAGGAGCCGCCCAGCACCTTGAAGGCGTTGAGACCAAACCGGTAGGACTCATCCTTCACATACACACCCGCCAGCCCCAGATACTGTGCCATACCGTCCAGCTGCGCCAGAGGGGTGATGGAGTACTGGGGGAAGGACCCGTGGAAGGAGCGGGCCTTGGCCACATTGGGCAGGGACATCACATCCAGATGCTGATCGTCACTCTTTGGCATATGATTGAGGACCCATTTGAGCTGATCTTTCATGGAATACTCGCCTCCAAAATCTTTTTACTTCATGGCAAAATTTATTTAGCTTTCTGAGACCATCATAGCATGTGTTCTTCGGTTGTCAAGCAGAAAAACTCAAAAAAATGCTGTAAAGCTAAAACTTTTTTTGGTTCCTCTTGCGGAACCTGTGCGCAAGGCTGTTTTTTCCAAAAATCGGGCCTCCGCAGCAGGGATATTTCCCCGGCTTTCCATGCATGGAAGGTTTGGAAGTGCCCTTGCTTTTTACGGAAGGCCTCTTCGTGAGTGGAGGGAGATCTGACTTGTTTTCAGATATATCGCTCCTGCTGCAATCTGCTTGACGGCCCATACACTTTAATGAGAAAATTAAAAATTTTTAGGTCTCAAAAAAATGGTTGAAACTCACTAAAATTATGATACAATAATGAAATAATCATAGCAGGTCTGTCAGCGGCAACGGATCGGACCGTGTATTCCATGGTTTGCCCCGCTCTTTTCGGGGCGTTTCTGCCACGGACCGGAAAAGGAGGGCATTTACGTGCCGAATGCATCTACGCTGCAATTTCTCTTGACGCTGGCAAAGGGGATTGCCAGTCAATTCGGCCCCAACTGCGAGGTGGTGGTTCACGATCTTGCCACCAATGACCCGGAACGGTCCATCGTTGCCATTGAAAACGGACACGTCACCGGACGCAAGGTGGGGGACGGGCCCTCCCATGTGGTTCTGGAAGCCCTGCGGGGGAATCCCGAACAGCTCCACGATCACCTGTCCTACCTGACCCGGACCAAGGATGGGAAGACCCTGAAATCCACCACCATCTATATCCGAGATGATGACGGTGCCCCTATTGGCATCTTCGGCATCAACTACGATATCACCCTGATGCTGGCCATGGAGAACGCGATCAAGCAGTTTACCGCCACCGAAAGGGACGAGAAGGAGCCGGAGCCGATTGCCCGGAATGTCTCTGACCTGCTGGATGAGCTGATCGAGCAGAGCGTGAAGGTGGTGGGTAAGCCAGTGGCCCTGATGAACAAGGAGGATAAGGTCAAGGCGGTGCAGTTTCTCAATGAGACCGGAGCCTTCCTCATCACCAAGAGCGGCGACCGGGTATGCAAGTTCTTCGGCATCTCCAAGTACACTCTGTACAGCTATATTGACGAATCCAAGGCGTGAAACATCTCAAACACAGACGTTCAGATGCTTATCATGCTTATTATTAAGACAGATCGGCTGCAAACCGAGGTTTGCAGCCGATCTGTCTTGTTTAACAGGATAACGAATGGAATGTGAAAAACCAAAAGGGGGAGGCTTCTTTACGAAGTGTATCTGTCAAGTAAAAATAGACACGAATAAAAAGTCATAGCATCAGAATCCCAATTCAGTTTTGTACTGGATTGGGGTTTTGTAATCCAAGGCAGCGGCAAAACGTTCGGAGTTAAAGTATAGGACATATTGATCCAGTGTCTTTTTGAGGTTGGAAACTTTACTGATACCAAAATCCAGAATCAATTCGGCCTTCATCCATCCGTTCAGAGATTCGATAATTGGGTTGTCCGTAGGTGTTCCGGCTTTTGACATTGAGCGAATTATGTTATAATTAGAATGAGTCCTTGAGAAAGCTCTGGAGGAGTAGACTGCGCCTTGGTCGGTGTGCAAGACCGTACCTGCGGTCTGCTCCTTCACATTTTTTACGCGTTTGCATAGTTGATCCAAACAGTTATAGTAGGTTTTGGGATCTCCTCGATAAGGGTGAATTTTGCCTGGAAACTCAAAGATCACCCTTAGGCGCAGACAGAGTGCACAACCCGCTGCAAATCGGATTGTGCACTCTGCTCATTAAAATATTTACTTGTTCAGCAGTTCACTGCTGCGGCCGCAGCTTGCAAACAATTCGATATATACCTCAGTTCGTCAAAGGAATCCACATCCAGCTTTCGGTAAAGGTTGCGATTGTGGGTCTTGACCGTGCTGGCGCTGATACACGCCAGCTCCGGGATATCCTTAACGGTATAGCCGTCCATATAATATTGCAGGATGGTACGTTCCGTGCCGGTCAGCGTACTGGCCCGCTCTGCAAAGCCCCGCAGCCGTGCCTCCACATCCGGCGGCAGCGTTCCCGTTGGCCGATCACGGATGGCGGCAAGCAGCTCGTCGATCTCCGGGATACCGGAAGCGACCATCTCTGTACCGCCCCGTACTGCCGCCAGACTTTTATTGATGGGCTTTACGAATTGGCGGGACAGCACCGTTGCCACTACCAGCATGGCCAGCAGGAAGAGAACCGCTCCCAGGAACCATGCAATCTGGGACCCCGTTTCATAGCTGCGGAAGGTCCCGTCCGGCACCAGCGTCACAGCGGCAAGGGGGATGCCGTCCCACGTGGCAGCATCCAGAAGCTGGTGCCGTCCCAGATAGGTGTTCTTCCCATCGCTGTAAGTGGTGTAGTATTTTCCGTCGCTGATGTGCAGAATGCCGTTGGCCGTCAGGCGGGAGCCGTCAGTGGCACCCAGCATGGCCCCGGAGAGAAGCAGGCTGTCGCCGTCTATGGGGGCTGCCAGCGTCAGCATATTGCCGAAGGCGCTGGGGACTGTATTATGGGAAAGACTGAAATAAAGATCGCTGATCTCCGCACCGCAAAAGCCCCTTACGGTACCGCCGCCATCCAAAATGGGTAAGCACAGCAGCATGACCTGCTCCCAAGTGTCCGGCAGCTCTGTGTGTTTTGTCCACAGGCAGCCATCTGCCAGCCGGGCCCCCTGATAGGCGGTGACCTGATCGCTGCCGGGGATCAGAGCGGCGTTCAGCTCCGGATTCCAGCGGTTGTGCATTTGAAGCTGCAAGCTCCGGGCTGTTTCCGCCGCACCCCGGAAGCAGATCACATCCTACTCGGAGGCCACCGTTGGCTGTAAGCCAGAATAGCGGAGGTATAACCCCGCCCGGAAATCCTCTGCATTTGGCAGAGAGGTGTTGGCGGTGACGTTCAGACCGAAGAAGATCCCACTGCACGAGGCTGCGCCCAGAGTGTTGCTTAAAGGCGTATACAGGCGCTTTTCCAACTCCGCAATGGTATCCGGATTGTTGTTCAGTTCATCAAAGGCGATGCCCTTGGCGGCAAGAAAGACGTCCAGTTCCTTTCCCAGTTTTTCCGACATAGCCATGCTTTGCGCTGTTAGTGCGTCCATTTGGGAGTCCAGAGCGGCGTAGGTGTTCCTCTGCTGAATATCCAGCGTTCCGGACAGCTGATGCGCGGGATGGGACAACACGCCAGTGGCCATCAGGGTAGACAAAATCGCCGCCATCAGCAGCAGCACCATGATGAACCGGTACAGCAGCAGCCGCAGCCCCATACTGGGACCGGCTGCACGCTTTTTTTGAATTGCTTCCCTGATTGGCCGCATTGGCGCTCCCTCTCTTATGTACCGTAATCTAACTTAAAGCTGTCCAGCGTGTCCCAAACCAACTCCTCCGCCGTACTGGAGCCCTTCTGATATTGGGCACGGCCAGCCATCAGCTTCAGCCGGGACAGATTTTCAAACCGTGTTTCCAGATCCAGATAGTTCTCCATCTGCGGCGCGTAATAGAAGGTGTAGGATTCCTGCATCTTGAGATAGGTCTCATACAGAGAGACATACATGGGGTTGCTGAGCTGCTCCACAGCGGCGGGAAGGTAGGCATCAAATGCCTCCTACGTCACCGGCATATAGCCGAGGCTGGTGACAAATTCCACGTTTCGCTCCGGCGACGTCAGCCATTTAAGAAAGGTAATACACGCTTTTTCCCGCTCCGGGGTGGATTTTGTCGTGCACATTCCCACGCCCCGCTGCATGACCAGTTTTTCGCCGCCGTCAAACACCGGGTAGGGCATGGAGGTGATAGACACCTGCTCCGAGGTGTTGTCGGGATAGGTCACCGTGTCGGAGTAATAGAGTACACTGGCAGAGGACGCTACGGAGACAATGGTATCGCCGGTGCGGAGAGATTCCGTGGCGTAGCCGTCCTGTAACCACACACCGCCCTCCAGCGCCGCGTGGGCGTAAGGCTCCCATGCCCGCTCAAAGGCTGGGCCGAAGCGGACGCCGTCACTTTGGAAAAAATTCTCCCCCAGCGACTCCACCCCTACCTGAAAGTAGTTGAAGTGATAGTCGTTGACAAGAAAGCACTTCCCAGTATCCGCGGCATACCGCTTCGCTAAGGCGTAGATGTCTTCCCAGGTGGTCAGATCGTCATAACTGGCCCCAGAGGTGGCTGCCCAGCGGTCAAACAGCGTCCGGTTGACGAACAGTACCTCAGTGGATTTGGCCAGGGGCAGAATGGCCTGCCGCCCGCCGATCTGTCCCTCCTCCACAAAGGCGGGGATAAATGTTTCCAGTTCCTCCGGACTGAAATAGTCCCGGTAGTCCACGATCATGTCCTGATCCGGGAGAGCCAGCACCGTTTTGGGGTAGGACACGAACATATCCGGCAGGGAAGGGGCGCCTGGGTCACTGTTGGCGGCGGCCAGCACGCTTTTATGGATGCTGCCGCTGTTGCTGACCAGCTCTACCTTCACCCGGATATTCTGCTCCACGCCGATGGTGCTGTTGAACTGCTCAATCAAACCGTTCAGTGGGGAATCCACCTCACCGCCGTAGACATGCCACAGCGTCACGGTCAGCGGGTCTGCGTCCTTTTTCTTTCCGCACCCTGTCATCACGGACAGCAGCGCCAGCGCCAGCAGACACAGAACGATCCTCTTTTTCATATCAGCCCCACCCCTTCCAAAAGAATACCGTGGCTGCGGATGTCTTATCCGATATAATATAATAATGTAGTATAGCATACTTTACTGTCGCTCATAACAGAAACAGATGTCTGCGAAAGAGAGACGGGGGATCGTGGACTGCGGCAGTTCTAACGGGCTGACAGCCCGCTTGATTTTCTCGCTTCGTTTAGGCTGTGTCTGTCAGCCAAACCGCCATCAAAATCAGTTTGCATAATTCTAAACCGGCAGCGCTTCTCGTGGCAACTTTTGGCAACCAAACGCAGCCTGCGACAGCCGGTAGCAGCTGAATGAAACGCTGTGTGTAATGTCCTCCATCCACCCTATAAGCACGGCTTATTGTTTCTCTGGCTGAATAATTCTTTCAAATATCACAAGAAATTGCCGTCAAGTGCTTGACAATCAAGCCTTTCCGTGGTATCCTTATCAAGCTGACGATTTACTCGGAGGGCAATGCAGGTGTAGCACAATGGTCAGGGCACCAGCCTTCCAAGCTGGGGATGCGGGTTCGATTCCCGTCACCTGCTCCAGATTTGCGCCAGTAGCTCAGCTGGATAGAGCAACTGCCTTCTAAGCAGTGGGCCGGGGGTTCGAGTCCCTCCTGGCGTACCAGCTCTCTGGGCGGCGTCGGCTTGAACGGTTTTTATATGTGGTGGGTGTAGTTCAATTGGCAGAGCACTGGATTGTGGTTCCAGGTGTTGTGGGTTCGAGTCCCATCACCCACCCCAGACATGAGGGGGCCGGGGTATCCCCGGTCCCTTCTTTTTTCCACTTAGGGGCGTAGCCAAGTGGTAAGGCAAGGGACTTTGACTCCCTCATTCGCTGGTTCGAGTCCAGCCGTCCCTGCCATTGACCATGAATACGGCCTCTCGGCCTGTGATTTATAGGTAATAAGTGTTTTACTCTGATCCGGTAGCTCAGTCGGCAGAGCAACTGCCTTTTAAGCAGTGGGTCCGGGGTTCGAATCCCCGCCGGGTCACCAGAAAAACGGCACACATAAGTGTGCCGTTTTTTTGATATAATGGATCAGTCATACTTGAGTTGTCCGGCAGTCAGCTGTGCCGATGGCTCGGCCGCCTTAAAATCCCGCTAATTCTCCCTGCATTATCAAGAAAGTGCATTTGAAAAAGTGCACGATGTAACTTGAATTTTCCTCCCTGCTTTTTGATATGATGCACAAATGTCCGCCAGTGAACGCCATTCTTGCCAAAAATGAAACCAAAAAGGGCCATAATCAGGCCAATATTGTGCAAAATGCGTGTTTATTGAAAGAACATTTGGCGGAAATGTGTATTGAAAACAAACGCTGTCCGTCATACAATGACAGTATAGTTAATTGTGGTTTTTGAATCATAGACAAATAGGGGGATTATTATGGTAACTTTACAGATGATTCAGGAAGCCCAGGAGTCTCTGAAGGGCATTGCCCGCAAGACTCCGCTGGAAAATGCCAATCGGCTGGGCGAAAACATTTACATCAAGTCTGAGAACCTGCAGCTCACCGGCGCTTTCAAGATCCGCGGCGCCTACAACAAGATCCGTTCCCTGACTCCGGAGGAAGCTTCTCACGGTGTCATCGCCTGCTCCGCCGGCAACCATGCTCAGGGCATTGCTCTGTCCGCCACGAAGCTGGGCATCAAGTCCGTGATCTGCATGCCCGAGGGCGCTCCCATCTCCAAGGTGGAGGCCACCCGCAACTACGGCGCTGAAGTGGTTCTGGTCCCCGGCGTTTACGATGACGCCGCCCGCGAGGCCGAGCGTCTCTCCAAGGAGCACGGCTACACCTTCGCACATCCCTTCAACGATCCGTATGTCATTGCCGGTCAGGGCACCATCGGTCTGGAGATCCTGGAGCAGCTCCCCGAAGTGGAGCAGGTCGTGGTCCCCATCGGCGGCGGCGGTCTGATCTCCGGCGTGGCTTTCGCCATCAAGCAGCTCAAGCCCTCCTGCAAGGTCATCGGCGTGCAGGCCGGCGTTGTGGCTTCCATGTATGCTTCCCGTCAGGCCGGTAAGGTCACCACTGTGCCCGATGCCGCGACCCTGGCTGACGGCATCCATGTGCTGACTCCCGGCAGCCTGACCTTCGAGATGTGCCAGAAGTATGTGGACGAGATCGTCACCGTCAGCGAGGACGAGATCGCCGCTGCCATCCTGGCTCTGCTGGAGGTCCAGAAGACTGTTGCCGAGGGCGCTGGCGCTACTCCCGTGGCTGCCTGCATGTCCGGCAAGGTCGATACCACCAAGAAGACTGTGTGCGTGGTTTCCGGCGGCAACGTGGACGTGACCACCCTGTCCCGCGTCATCACCCGCGGCCTGACCTACGGCGGCCGTCTCGCTACCATCACCACCAAGCTGGCTGACCGTGCCGGCAGCCTGGCCAACCTGCTGAATGTTGTCGGCGGCACCGGCGCCAACGTGGTCCGCATCCATCACGAGCGTGAGGATGTCAACTCTGAGGTCAACGCATGCGTGGTGTCCATGGTCCTGGAGACCCGGAACGCCGATCACGTGCAGAAGATCAAGGATGAGCTGACTGCAAAGGGATATTCTCTGCTGGACGCGTAAGCGGCAGCAGCTGGATATAAAAGAAGAGAAAAAAGGAAAATCAGAAAAGGAGGATGTCCGTGTGAGATCACACGGACGAGAGAAATGAAAGAAAAGAAAAAGATGAGCCTGTTGCTCAAACTGGTCATCGCCATCGTACTCGGTATCGTGGTCGGTTTCGTGACCCCCGGTATGGGTGCCTTCGGTGAGGTCATCATCCGCATCGGCGCTACCTACAACAGCATCTTCGGCAACTTCCTGAACTTCGTGATCCCTCTGATCATCATTGGCTTCGTCGCCCCCGGTATTGCTGACCTGGGCGCCGGCGCTGGTAAGACTCTGGCCGCTACCACTGGTGTGGCTTACGGCTCCACCATCATCTCCGGCACTCTGGCCTTCGTTGTGGCTTCCCTGCTGTATCCCCACATGGTCCACGCTGGCATGTTCATGGAGAACGCCGCCAACGCTGAGGAGACTGTGCTCTCCGGCTACTTCACCATTGAGATGCCCGCCATCATGGGCGTTATGACCGCTCTGCTGATGGCCTTCATCCTGGGCCTGGGCATGGCTGTCATCAAGGGCAACACCATGAAGACCGTGATGAACGAGTTTGCTGAGATCATCGACAAGCTGGTCAGCAACATCGTCATCCCCCTGCTGCCCTTCCATGTGTACGGTATCTTCGCTAAGCTGGCTTATGCCGGTACCATCGTGGAGATCATGGGCTCCTTCATCAAGGTGTTCGCTATGATCCTCGTTCTGCACTGGGTCATCATCGTGTTCCAGTACACCGTGGCCGGCAGCGCTGCCAAGAAGAATCCCTTCGCTCTGATCAAGAACATGCTGCCCGCTTACACCACCGCTATCGGCACCCAGTCCTCTGCCGCTACTATCCCTGTTACCACCCAGTGCACCAAGAATAACGGTGTCTCTGACGGTATGGCCGAGTTCGTGTGCCCCCTGTGCGCTACCATTCACCTGTCTGGTTCCACCATCACCCTGACCAGCTGCGCTATGGCTGTTATGGTGATGACCAATCAGTCCATCGGCTTCGGCAAGATGTTCCCCTTCATTCTGATGCTGGGCGTGACCATGGTTGCTGCCCCCGGCGTCCCCGGCGGCGCTGTCATGGCTGCTCTGGGTATCCTACAGTCCATGCTGGGCTTCGATGAGACCATGTGCGGCTTGATGATCGCTCTGTACATCGCCCAGGATAGCTTCGGTACTGCTTGCAACGTCACTGGCGACGGCGCTATCGCTGTCTTCATGGACGCTATCACCGGCAAGAAGAAGGCTGCTGCAAAGTAAATTTCCATTTTCTCTTCTCTTATACATGCTTTCTGTTTTGGAAAGGGGAGCGCGGACAGTCCATTGGACTGTCCGCGTTTCTCTTTCTTTTTGCAATTTGGAGCGAAAGCGGAAATGACGCTTGCGCTGACGGTTAAAATAAGGTAAGATGAAGCCAACCAGCAAGCCCTTTGGAAACCGTTGTAAAAGTGGAGGTACTCATTATGAAGTGGATCATTGTTCCTATCCTCGTTGCGCTGCTCCTGATCCTGGTTGTCAGCAATATCGTCATTGTTCAGCAGTCCCGGGCTTATGTGGTGGAGCGGCTGGGCGCGTTCCGCACCGTTTGGAATGTGGGCCTGCATCTGAAGGTGCCTTTTATCGAGCGCGTTGCCAAAAAGGTGAGCTTGAAGGAGCAGGTGGCGGATTTTGCGCCCCAGCCTGTGATCACCAAGGATAACGTCACCATGCAGATCGACACGGTCATCTACTTCCAGATCACCGATCCCAAGCTCTACACCTACGGTGTGGAGCACCCCATGAACGCCATCGAGAATCTGACGGCCACTACCCTGCGAAACATCATCGGCGATATGGAACTGGACCAGTCCCTTACCAGCCGTGATACCATCAACTCCCGGATGCGCTCCATTCTGGACGAGGCCACGGACCCCTGGGGCATCAAAGTTAACCGGGTGGAGCTGAAAAACATCATCCCGCCCAAAGAGATCCAGAACGCCATGGAAAAGCAGATGAAGGCGGAGCGGGAGCGCCGTGAATCCATCCTTCAGGCCGAGGGCCAGAAGCAGAGTCAGATCCTGGTGGCGGAGGGCGAGAAGCAGTCTGCCATCCTGCGGGCCGACGCCGCCAAGCAGGCAAAGATCATGGAGGCCGAGGCGGAAAAGACCGCGAAAATCCTGGCGGCTGAGGCAGAGAGTGAGGCCATTATGAAGGTCCAGCAGGCCACGGCGGATGCCCTGAAGCTGCTGAACGAGGCTGCGCCCAACGATCAGGTGGTGAAACTGAAGGCGTTGGAGACCATGACCAAGGTGGCGGACGGCAAGGCCACCAAGATCATCATCCCCAGCGAATTGCAGGGCTTGGCGGGTTTGGCGGCCAGCGCCAAGACCGTGTTCGAGTCCGAAGAACCCAAGGCATAAACAGTGAAGCAAAGCAGTCCCGCGGCCCAAAAGCCGCGGGACTGCTCTTGTCAAAACTGACCTTATCAAATTTATAAGAACTGGCATTTGCCACAAAGTCAATTACATGCTATGATAGCTTCAACAAACAACTTAGGAGTGCTTTTTATGAATCGGAATGAGAAGAATGTCAATAAGCTGACCATGCTGGGTATGATGACGGCATTGGTGTTTGTCAGCAACTATCTGCGGATCACCATGCCCATCGCCATCGGCGGCCGCACCTCCTTTACTCTGGCCAACATCATGTGCTGCCTGTCCGGCTTGCTGTTGGGGCCTGTGGGCGGCTTTGCCTCCGGCCTTGGCTCCGCCATCTATGACCTGACCAACCCGGCCTACGCTCCGGAGTGCTGGATCACCTTCCTCACCAAAGGCGTTATGGGTATGGTAGCCGGCCTGGCCATGAAGGACCGGGAGACGCCTGCTTACGGGCGCTGCACCGTCTCCGCGGCTCTGGGCTGCGTGGCCTACTACATTCTCTATTTCTTCAAGTCCTTTGCGTATGACGGTCTGCTGATGGGTGGCCTTACCGCTTCCGTGGCGGCGGCGGCTCTGCCTCTGAAGATCCCCGCTTCCCTGTTCAACGGCGCGGTGGCCATCATTCTGGCGCCCCCGCTGTGCGTGGCTCTGCGGCGGTCCCTGAAGCGGACGCATATTCAGCTTCCCTGATTTTCGGCCTCCCTTGTCCCGGTCCCTTTGTGAAGTATCACATGGGGGCCGGGCTTGTTTTTTTGCTCAGAAAGAGTATAATAAAATTCCGATTTGATGTTGGAAAGAGGAGAACTGAATGAACGAATATCTGGATTTGTTCGGAACCTTTGCCAAGGTGGGCGTGATGACCTTCGGCGGAGGATATGCCATGCTGCCCATTCTCCAGCGGGAGGTGGTGGAGCATAAGGGCTGGGCCACAGAGGAGGAGCTGATGGATTATTTCGCCATCGGCCAGTGCACCCCCGGCGTCATCGCCGTCAATACCGCCACCTTTATCGGTCAGAAGCACCGGGGCTGGTTAGGAGGCATCGTGGCCACGCTGGGCGTGGTGTTTCCTTCTTTGGTCATTATTTCGATCCTGGCGGGATTGATCACGAATTTCTCCCATTTGGCCTGGGTACAGAACGCCTTTGCCGGGATCCAGGTATGCGTGTGTGTCCTGATCTTCAACGCCGTGCTGAAGCTGCTGAAAAAATCTGTGGTGGATAAGCGGACGGCGGCCATTTTCCTGATCGTCATGGCGGGAAGCTTGTTCCTGCATATTTCTCCGGTGTGGTTTGTGGTGGTCTCCGCTGTGGCGGGGATTTTGCTGAAAAACCTGGAAGAGAGGGCTGCGAAATGACCTATCTGCGTCTTTTCTGGGAATTTTTCAAGACGGGGCTGTTCGCCGTGGGCGGCGGTATGGCCACCGTGCCCTTCCTGAAAAACATCGGCCTTGCTACTGGCTGGTACAGCCAGACGGACCTGATGAATATGCTGGCGGTCTCCGAGTCCACTCCCGGCCCCATCGGCATCAACATGGCCACCTATGTGGGCTTCACCGTGGCGGGCATCCCCGGCGCGGTCATCGCCACCATCGGTGAGGTGACGCCCTCTATCATCGTCATCTTGATCGTGGCGGCCATGCTGACCAAGTTCAGGAACAGTAAATATGTGGAGAACGCCTTTTACGGCCTGCGGCCCGCCTCCAGCGGCCTGATCGGTGCGGCTTGTGCCGGCGTTGTCTTACAGGTGCTTCTGCGCGTCACCAGCACTGCAGTCCCGGATTCTCTTTTTATGCGGTTTTCCTGGGACGGTACGGTAAGCTGGATGGGTCTGGCGCTGGCGGCGGTGCTGCTGGTGCTGACTAACTGGGTGAAGCTTACGAAAAAGTGGCATCCCATTGTGTTCATCGGCCTTTCTGCAGCGGTAGGCGTGGTGTTCCGGTTCGGCGGTGTATAAAAGATGAAAAAGTGCCTGAGATTTCAAATCTCAGGCACTTTTTTGCGTTCTTTGTTCAGAGCGGCTGCGCGGACAGACCGCACAGTTTCCGCAGGACTTCCACCGCCTCATCCATGATCTGGGAGAGGGTCAGGTCACGGACGCCGACCACGATCTTGCCGCAGTTGGAATTCACCGGCAGCAGTACCTTCTGGGCCCGGCTCTGGCCCACGGCCACCGCCATAGCGGGGGTGATCTCCCCCATGAGGGCATCCGCCATCAGAATGCCAATGGGTCCGGCGATGATGTCCGCATCCCGGCAGGCCACCAGAACCGGGTTTTCTCCGGTGGCGCCTCGCTGAGCCCCAGCCTTCATCATGGCGGCAGTGGCGATGGCATTGGTACCTACCGCCAACAGCTCCAAGGGAAGTCCCGCCGCCCGGATCCGTTCTACCAGCAGCGCCCCTGTGCGGCCGCTCTGGCCGTCGATCACAACAAGCTTCATCGTATTTCCTCCTTTAAAGCCAGCGTACAGCGGCCCTGCGTGTCTGTTTCGTGAAAATAAGTTTGCTCCAAGGGGACCCAACGGTCAAAAAACTGCTGACCCCACTCCGGACCGTTGCGCTTCAGTATCCGGCTCCGCTGGGTTTCCGGGGAAATGTCCAAAAAGACGGACAGATCGTAATAACGGGCCAATTCCGGGTGAAAGCTGTAGCTGCCTTCCACGATATTCAGCCGCCCCGGCAGGACGGTCACCGGCTCCCGGAGGGACAGGGTGCGGCAGTTGAAGGGACGGTAAACGGCGGCTTTGTTCCGACTGATAGGAATCAGAATCTCCGATTCCAACCGCTCCCGGTCCAGATTGCCGCCGGGCTGGGCGTAGCGCGCGGCGGTCCGTTGCTCCGGACGGAGGAAGAAATCGTCGGCATGGAACAGCGCCGTATCGGGATAAATCGCCGTCAGCAGATCTGCCAGAGTGCTTTTGCCGCTGGCGGCGCCGCCCTCAATGGCCAGCAGGACCCGAGGGTTTTCCGCCAAGGCCCGGTCAATGGCCGCCAGAAGCGGCAGCAGGCGGACATAAGTGCGGTGCAGCACCCGGTAAGCTGGACGGTAGGCGGCCCGGTATTCCTCGGAGTGGCGGCAGACGGGAAAACCGTTTTTTCGCCAGTCATCCAGTTCCGCATCGGCCTCTGCCGGGGAATAGGGCAGAGCGCCGGAGCGGATCAGCCGCCGCAGGACCGTCAGCTTTTCCTGCAAGGCATCCGCATCCCCGTGGGACATAGCGGCAGACCGGGCAAACATGCGAGATAGCGTTTCGGGGGTCAGACCATCTGCCAGAACGCCCAGCTGCACCCGGGACCAGGGACCGTCCAGCGCTTCAATCTCCCGGCTGCACGGTCCGGCTTCCGCAGCCTCCCTCCGGATACCCTCTGCGGCGGCGGAGGTGTCCGTGATCAGATGCTCGCAGCCAAAGACGCTTTGATAGAGGGCTTTGCGCAGATCCTGAAGCTGAGACGCGGGATGCCCGGTATATTGCTCCAAAAGGAATTGTTCGGTAGACGCAGGACTCATAAGTGCCTCCTTGCACGATCATTTGCCTTTTTATCATAGCATCCGACATCTGGACCTGCAACCGCTTTTTGGGACAAGATTCCGCTTGCTTGGGAAAATAATACCCTTTGATGACAAAAAAATATATCTCTTCGACAAAATCCGACAAAAAAGCAGCCGGAAATTTTGTATGATAGAGCCGTATTCCGAAATTGCAATTCATTCGGAAAAGAAAGGATACTATATGAACCATACACTGACGAAAGAATACCTGCTTCTGTTCAACGCATTGACAGATACCGAAGAAACGCTCCGACAGCTCCGGGAGGATCTGATCGCCGTTCAGCGGCAGGCGGAGGAACTGTTTCTGTCCGATACGCCGCAGGACGGTGAGATAGAAGCGGAGACTCCGTAAATAAGACCCGTGACAGGCGGCAGCCGGTGTGCTATAATGAAGAAACTATTTTTCAGGAGGTTTCTATGCTGCACATCGGCTGTCATTTATCATCCTCCAAGGGCTTTCTGGCTATGGGCCGGCAGGCGTTGGAACTGGGGGCGGACACCTTTCAGTTTTTCACCCGGAATCCCAGGGGGAGCAAGGCCAAGGAACTGGACCCGGCGGACGCGGCGGCGCTGGTGGCGCTCATGAAGGATCACTGCTTCGCACCGATCATCGCCCATGCCCCGTACACCCTGAATCTCTGCGGCGCGGAGGAACAAAACCGTCTTTTCGCACGGGACACCATGGCGGACGATCTGCGCCGTATGGAGCACATACCGGGGCAGCTTTACAATTTCCACCCCGGCAGCCATGTGGGACATGGGATCGAAGCCGGGATCACCTATATCGCGGAAGGACTCAACGCCATCCTGACCCCGGAACAGTCTACAACGGTATTGCTGGAGACCATGGCCGGGAAGGGCAGCGAGGTAGGCGGACGCTTTGAGGAACTGAGGGAGATTCTGGATCGGGTGGAGCTGACGGGGAAGATGGGCGTCTGTCTGGACACCTGCCACGTTTCCGACGCCGGGTATGACATCATTCACGATCTGGACGGCGTTTTGACGGAATTTGACCGGGCCATCGGACTGGAGCGGCTGCGGGCCATTCATTTGAATGACAGTCTGAATCTCTGCGGCGCCCACAAGGACCGCCACGCCCGGATCGGGGAGGGCTGCATTGGACAGGAGGCGCTGGCCCGGGTGGTGAATCATCCGGCGCTGAAAAATCTGCCCTTCTGCCTGGAAACACCCAATGAGCTGCCCGGCTATGCCAAAGAGATCGCCCTGATGCGAAGCCTCGCGGAATGAATTTGGATAAATGGTATTGAGATAGAGGAACGTCCGGCACAAATGTGTCGGGCGGTTTTTCATTGGATGGTCATTTTTTTGATTTGTGGCGCATAAGGTTGTCCCAAGAGGTGAAGCAAATGGAACGAAAGAGGTTTGCAAGGCTCTCTCAGCGGTTGGGCGCGCTGCTGCTGGCGGGTGTGACACTGTGGACCGTCTATGCCACGGCGGGCAGCGTTGACGCCGCCGGAGCGTGGATGGCCGTGAAGAGGGAATTGCCACTGGCGCTGCTCCAGTGGCAGTTAGGGGACATGGGGCAGAGGGACGGCCTTTCGGCGCCGTCCGTGCTGATGCTGAGTCAGGCGCCGATCTTGCTTTCCGCCCGCGGGGAGATCTCCGACCTGCGGCGTCAGGCGGCGGAGGAACCGGAGGACGAACGCCCCGCCCCCGTGACCCAGCCGGTACGGGAGGAGTCCCAGCCCGCTCCGGTGACAGCTGGGGCAGACAACGGCGTGACGGCAAAGACCCTGATCCCCACAGACCCCAGCGGCTATACCGTCTGCGGGAAGGTCTACATCCGAAACACCACCCAATATACCCTCTCCAACGAGGAGCTGCTGAAGCCCTTCGCGGCGGAGCTGACCGGCGAAGCGCCGCAGATCCTGATTCTGCACAGCCACGGCAGCGAGGGCTATACCCCGGCGGTGGATGACGGCATCGTCTGGTCCGGGGACCACCGCACCACGGACTCCCGGTACAATGTGGTTCGCATGGGGGACGCCATGGCAGAGGTATTTGCTCAGGCGGGGATCTCCGTGCTCCATGACCGGACCCTGTATGACTATCCGGAGTACGCCGGGGCTTATGACCGGTCTCTGGCGGGGATCGACCGGTATTTGAAAGAGTACCCATCTATCCGCTTCGTGCTGGATGTCCACCGGGACGCTATCGAGGCGTCCGACGGCAGTCAGGTGAAAGTGGTGTCGGAGATCGAGGGACAGGGGACGGCGGCGCAACTCTCCCTCATCATGGGCAGCGACGGCGGCGGACTGAGCCATCCCGACTGGATGGAGAATCTGCGGCTGGCGGTGGCGGTGCAGGAGCAGGCGCTGACGGACTATCCCACGCTGATGCGGCCTCTGCTTCTGCGGAATTCCCGGTACAATCAACACGCCACCACAGGTTCTCTGCTGGTGGAGGTGGGGACCGCCGGAAACGCCCCGGAGGAGGCGGAGCTGGCCGCCCGCCTGTTTGCGGCAGAGCTGGCAAAAACGCTGGAGGAACGAAGCAAGTAGGGAACTGCCCGGCAACAGCCGGGCAGTTTTTGCGGAATCACAAGGGCGTGCACAGCACTTTTCACATATATTGTTAATAATTTGAAAAGATTCCGACAAAAAGTTGCGATGCTAAGGTGAAAAATGGTATGATAAATCCATCAAGTGATCATCAGCGAAGGAGGCGGTGCGTTTGTTTGCAGGACTGCGGAAGAAGTGGCGGGACCAGATCGGCCAGACGAAAACGATATTGGGTGAAAAGGTGAGGGAGGCGCTGGCCTCCGTGGTGCCCATTACCCTGATCGTGCTGATCTTGTGTTTTACCGCGGCTCCGGTCCCAACGGACGTGCTGCTGGCGTTCTTGGTAGGCGCCGTGCTGCTGATCGTGGGTATGGGCCTGTTTACTCTGGGCGCGGATACCGCCATGCTCCCCATTGGTGAGCGGGTGGGCGCACAGATGACCAAATCCCGGAAGCTGTGGGTGGTGGTGTGCGTCAGCTTGCTTATCGGCATCATCGTCACTATTTCCGAGCCGGATCTTCAGGTTTTGGCGGGGCAGGTGCCGGGGATCCCCAACGCCGTCCTGATCGGGGCGGTGGCCGTGGGCGTGGGGATCTTTCTGGTGATAGCACTGCTGCGTATCCTGTTCCAGATCCCACTGAATGGCCTGCTGATCGCGTCCTACATCGTGATCTTTACTCTGGCGGCCTTTGCCCCCAAGGATTTTCTGGCGGTGGCATTTGACTCCGGCGGCGTGACCACCGGGCCTATGACCGTGCCTTTCATCATGGCGCTGGGCTTGGGCGTGTCCTCCACCCGAAGCGACGGCAAGGCTGGCGAGGACAGCTTCGGTCTGGTGGCGCTGTGCTCCGTGGGGCCGGTGCTGGCGGTGCTGACGCTGGCACTGGCATACCCGGCAGCGGGAAGCTATGTGCCCTCCGTAGTGCCGGAGGCCGGGGACAGCCGGGAGCTGTGGCGGCTGTTCGCCCAGGGCCTTCCGGTCTACGCAAAGGAAATGGGGGCGGCGCTGGCGCCCATTGCGGCCTTTTTCGCCGTGTTTCAGGTGACGTCTCTGCATTTGTCTCGAAAAAATGTGTTGAAAATCACTGTGGGACTCCTGTATACTTATATCGGTTTGGTTTTGTTTATGACCGGTGTGAATGTGGGCTTTTTACCCGCCGGCAGCTATTTGGGCCGCCAGATCGCGGCTTTGGAGCAAAGCTGGGTCCTGATCCCCATCGGTATGCTGATGGGCTGGTTCATCGTGCAGGCGGAGCCTGCCGTCCATGTGCTGAACCGGCAGGTGGAGGAGCTGACCTCCGGGGCTATCCCCAGCAAGGCCATGAGCACCAGCCTGTCCATCGGCGTAGCGGTGTCCATTGGTCTCGCCATGCTGCGGGTGCTGACGGGCATTTCTATTTTTGTCCTGCTGGTGCCGGGATACCTGTGCGCCATCGGCTTATCCTTCGTGGTGTCGAAGATCTTCACTGCCATCGCCTTCGACTCCGGCGGCGTGGCCTCTGGTCCCATGACGGCCACGTTTCTGCTGCCCTTTGCTATGGGGGCCTGTGAGACCCTGGGCGGCAATGTGGTAACAGACGCTTTCGGCGTAGTGGCCATGGTGGCCATGACGCCGCTTATCACCATCCAACTGCTGGGCCTTGTCTATCAGCTCAAGCTGAAGAAGGCCGCGGCGGAAGCACCTGCCGCGCCTGCACCGGAGATGCCGGCGGCGGACGACGAGATCATCGAACTGTAAGGGGGGGAGTTATATGTCTGCTGATCTGATCCTTACCATCACGGACCGGAGCCGGGGCGGAGACTTCTCCGCTTGGTTCCGGGAACAGGGGGCAACGCTGGTGCTCACGGCTCTTGGCCGTGGCACCGCCACCACTGAGGTTTTAGACTGTCTGGGGCTGGAAGCTACGGAAAAGGCAGTGCTGCTGTGTATGCTGCCCAGCCGGAAGGGGCTGCTCCGGAAAGCTGCCAAGGACCTCTGGCTGGATGTTCCGGGCCGAGGCGTTATGATGGCGGTGCCGGTGTCCAGCATCGGCGGCGCGTCTGCCAAAAATTATTTGTTACAGGGGGAGGCGGAGGACCGCATGGAAAAGAAATTGACCCACGAGCTGATCGTTGTGATCGCCAATCAGGGCGCTACGGATCAGGTTATGGACGCAGCCCGGGCGGCTGGGGCTACCGGCGGCACGGCGGTCCACGCAAAGGGGACCGGAACGGAGCTGGCGAAGAAATTCTTCGGCGTGTCGCTGGCGTCGGAGAAGGAACTGATCTTTATTCTCGCCTCGGCGGAGACCCGGAAGCCCATCATGAAGGCCATTATGGAAAAGGCCGGAATGCAGACCGAGGCCCAGGCGCTGGCGTTCTCTCTGCCGGTCACAGACCTGGCGGGCCTGCGGCAGTTCAACGTGGAATAAGCGCTGAAAGGGAGTTGCCTGTCGGAAAAATTTGCCGACATAAAGCGCCTTGGAAAACTTTTTGAGAAAAAACGAAAAAAGGCTTGACAAAGCGGCGGAACTCATGTAATATATACACGTTCCGCTTCGGACGATTAGCTCAGCTGGCTAGAGCACCTGCTTGACGTGCAGGGGGTCACAGGTTCGAGTCCTGTATCGTCCACCACAAAAAGCACCGTTTTCTGATGAAAACGGTGCTTTTTCATAACTTTTTATGCGATTTACTTGAGAGTTATGTAAACTTGCTTTGCCCCTGACCACACGGCCAGCCACAGTCAGAAAAAATTTGGGCCTCCAAGGGCGATTCGCCCTCGGGGGCCCGTTTGTTCAACCTGTCAGTCCTGCCTGCTTTTGCCGCTCTTTCTCAGCGGCGATTTCTGCTTTCATCTCCCGGATTATATTGGCCAGATTCTCTTCACACTCCGCCTCTGTATGGGCGTAGACGTTGCGTGCCATTCGTTTCCCGTTGATTTTCGGGGAGTAGCGGCCCTCCCAGAGGTGTTCGTCGATTTGACTGACACAACCCGTTCCCGGCTTCCGGTATTTCCCCTTCACCGCCTGGAAGTCCGTTTGTGCGACTTTTGGCTTAGCCGGGGAGGATGCCCGACGCGGTGGTTCGATTCCGGCGATCCCCCGGTCGATGCTGGCGGCGGCATTCTCCCGCATGGTGTCGGTGACATGGGCATAGACGTTCAGTGTGGTGGCGGACGTCACATGGCCGATGATGGTGGACAGCGTCTTGATGTCCATGCCATGTTCCAGCGCGTTGGTGGCGAAGGTATGCCGCAAGTCGTGAAAGCGGATGTGCTTGCAGTCCGCCCGATTCAGAACCTTGGCCAGCTTCTTCCGGACGGCGGCCGGGTCCAGTGGGGAGTCCTCCTTTTTCGGAGAAGGGAACATCCACCTGGAACGGATACTCTGCCGGTAGTCTCGCAGGACACCCAGAATGGGGGTCGGCAGAATGATGCTCCGACAAGAGCTCTTCGTCTTAGGGGCGGAGATCACCAGTTCTCTGCGCACCCGCTGGACCTGCCGTTCGATCCGCAGTATTCCTGTGCAGAGATCCAAGTCATCCCATTGGAGGGCCAGGATTTCGCCCCGACGCAGACCAGTGGAGAGTTCTAATAGCAGAAGCTCATAACAGTCGTTCTCACGGGCCTGTATCAGCAGACGCCGAATCTCCTCCGGAGACAATACCTGCATCTCCTTCGGACGGAGCGTCGGCGTCTTACAGGCATCGGCGGGATTTTTCAGGATGAGGCCCTGTTTTACCGCCTGGTCCAGCGCCGTCCGGCAGGTTACATGGCAGCACTTCACCATACGGTCAGAGAGTCCGGGGCCATATTGTTCCACAGCCTGGAGGCGGCCGCCCTGCTTGAGCTGGCGGTAGAACTGTTGAAGGTCTGCTGCGGTAAGCCTGTTCAGCGGGATTTGGCCGATTTCCGGGATGATGTGCCGGTAGATGCGGTTCTCGTAGTCCGTTTGTGTCTTTGCTCCAATCGTAGGCTTGCATTGGTTCTGGTACCAGTGATCCAGCCATGCTCCAAAACACATATCGGATGACAGTCGTTCCGGCTCTACTTTTTTCAGGCTGTCTTTCAGGACTTTCAGCTTTTGTAGGCACTCTTTCTTGTTTTTTGCCAGCACATTCTTTGTCTTGGGATAGCCGTTGTCATCATAGCCAATGACTACCCGGCCCTCCCAGCGGCCGTCTTTTCTCAGATGGACGCTCCCGTCCCCTCGTTTTCTGCGTTTTGCCAAGGTTTCATCTCCTCTCCCAGGATTTCTGTCATAAAATCTCCGACGATTTCGGCGGCGGTGCGCTGCATATCTCCAGTGACATGGGTGTAGGTATCCAGCGTGAAGGATGCCTTTGTATGGCCCAGAATGCCGGACAACGTCTTGGCGTCCACGCCGGAGGCCAGGGCATGGGTGGCGAAGGTATGACGCAAGTCGTGGAACCGAATGTTGGGCAGGCCAGCGGAGTCCAGCAAGGCCTTCAGGTGGCCGTATGCGGAGCGGGGATTGGTAGGGGATTCGGGCTTCAGCGGATTCGGGAAGATCCACTCTGACCAGGAATGCTTTTTGCGTTCCGACAGAAGCTGGGCAGTACTTGCTGGTAGCAGGATATTTCGGGTCCCTCGCCCGGTCTTGGTGGCACCGGCCACCAGCCTGCCGCCTTTCTCCATGTGGATGGTCCGCCTTACTGCCAGTGTTCCGGCTGCTTCATCGAAGTCCGCCCACATGAGTCCGCAGAGCTCACCCCGCCGCAGACCGGTGGTCAGCTCTGTGTAGAAGAAGTCGTGCCAGACGGCGTCGTGTTTGATTGCCTCCATGAACTGTTCCAGCTGATCATCATTCAGGATCTGCTTGGGTTTGGGATTTGCTTTAGGAACCGGGATATTCTCGGTGGGATTTTTGGCAATGATATGGGATTCCTTCGCCGCTTTCATGGCTTCGTGGAACATGGTGTGGATGCTGTGTACCATGCTGCCGGATAGCTGGTGACCGTATTGAGCGTGTTCCTTGACACGCCCCCGTGCTTTCAGAACTTCGTACATCTTCTGTACATCCGCCGGGGTGATTTTTGAAATCTGCTTATCTCCGAGGTATAGCTTGATGTAGAGATCCGCGTATCTGCGGTATCCGTTCAGTGTGCTGGGCCGGATGGTTCCGGCCATGATCGCATCCAGCCAGTAGTCCAGCCATTCGCTCAGGGTGAGCTTGCTGTCCTCGGTCAGGTCTACGCCCTGGTAGGCGGTGATCTCCTGGCGGAGCTTTGCGGTCAACTCTTTTTGTGTGGGTGCGTAGATGTAGCGGAAGATGCTGTCGCCGTTTTCCTTATGGCCGATCACGATGCGGCCCTCCCAACGGCCATCGTCCTTTTTGCGCACCATGCCGTCGCCGGACGGCCTGCGTTTACTCATTTGAATCGCCTCCTCTGTAGGAACTCTTCTTTGTTTACACCATCGCAGTTTTTGACGGTATTGTTAGCTGCTTTTTCCTTGTGAAATCTTTTCGCAGGCCTGCCACTCTTCTTCTGCCTCGAAGCTGTAGGGCGGCTGGTCTGCCAGCAGCTCCTGCTGGATGCCCTGTGCCAGACGGAAGCCGGATATGAAGCTGTTCAGGCAGGCTTCGTCCCGCAGTTCATCTTCCATGTCCGCTATCCGCAGGAGCAGCTTTTTCTCTGACTTACCCAGTAACCGAGCAAGCTGGCTGTGTGTTCTTTTGATTTTTCTGTCCATGTATTCCATCCTCCTGGATGGTGCCTCAAACCTGTGGTAAAGGGCTTTCATGTAGTCATGCATGGTATGCCACCTCCTGTCAACGACACACAATACCGCAACCACGGCTGAATAGCCATCCCAAATGACAACAATTATCAGAAAATTATCAAGTTCAGAGTGAACTGCAATGGGCCGCATCCAAAATTGGATGCGGCCCATCTGAGTTCATCTTATGCATAGGGATTATGCGCTGTCGGATTGCCTACGAACATGTAGCAGAAGGCTCTGCCGTTATCGATAGTAACGCCGACGCCAACGGTATCACGGTTCGGGTCAATCATCGTTGCCAGATGGCCGGGAGAGTTCTTCCAGTTCGATACAGCCTTTTCGGGAATTCTATCGGGGGCCGTGACGGTGAACGCCGTCAGGTTGGAACCGAAGCCGTGGGGGTATATCCGTACCCAGCCGACAATTCGGAAGGGGTGCTTTCACGATTGTTTTGCGCCGCAACGGTCGATTACCTTTTTGATTTGCAACTCTGTTTGTGGTATGCTACAATGATCTCCGAAGATAGGAACGCTGATTTCCAGTACGGTTCTATCGTATAGTGCATATACTGTATTTACAGATCGAGCGAGGAGGTCTTTCGTGTGAGCAATTATGAGTTTTCCCTCAGACAGGAAGTCCTGCTTGAAAAGGGGGCCGACATTCTCGGGTCACTTTTCCATTTTGCAAGGAATAACCACATTTCTCCCTCTGACAAAAAAGATCCAGTTAATGTTGTTTACGGTTTGGTATGGAACGCCAAGAGTAGCATTCTGGGTGCGGATACTGAGGCCGAATTGGATCGGATCGAAACGCAGTTTGATTTTGCTCGTAAGTTTTACGCTGGTATTGAGGCGTGAGCAGAATGGGCATTGAAAAAAATCTTGCTGATTTTCTGCCGAGTGATGTGGAGGCGGTTGTTGCCAGTGAGCGGAATTACGCTGCAAGGTACAATCGGCAATCAGAGCCACGGGCAATACTTTTGGCTGGGCAGCCGGGTGCTGGCAAGACAGTACTTTCTTCCATGCTGAACAAACTTCTGTGCGGCAACGTGTATTTTATTAATGCAGATGAGTATCGGCGTTTCCACCCCAATTACAAAGAATTGTATGCCCGGTATGGATCGGATTCTGTACAGATGACCAGTGGGTTTTCTGGTGCGGTGACGGAGCGGCTGATCCATGAAACATCAGAGCGGGGCATCCATCTGATCATTGAAGGCACTGGACGCACCACAGATGTTCCGCATCGTACGGCTGAACTTCTTGTTAAAAAAGGTTATCGGGTCGAACTTGCAGTCATTGCTACCAGGCCAGAACACTCCCTTTGCAGCACACTCCTCCGCTTCTATGAAATGAACGAAAGGGGAACGATTCCGAGAGCGACAGCCGTGGAAGCCCATGACTATGTCGTTCGTGTTCTGCCAGATAATCTCGACATTCTTCGTGATGATCCTGTGATTTCTGGAATTACCATTTGGGATAGAACACCGACAAAAATTTACGATAGCTGTAGGACTGCGGAGTGTCCATCCGAAGTATTACGTCAGTATTGGAACAGACCTTGGCCTGATGAGGAACTTCAGGATATGCAACGATCTATCCTTCGACTGCGCCATAAGGAGGAGGCTTGCCAGCTGAAGCAAAGCCCGTCTATCGACGAGTTAGAACGAAGGGTGCAAGAGGCGGCTATGGGCCCTGGATTTACGTTCAACACGATGATGTGATGGACTGACCGTGCTCTTCGTTCAGCAAGAAAGCTCTTTTGAGAATGGCGTTTTTAATCAACTGAAATTGTAGATAGCTCTCCCAGCAGGAGAGCTATCTTTTTTGCCTTATCAGGCTTCCTCCTTTCATGATTGTTGAGTTGCTTTGATGATTTTTTGCAAACACAACATGTAAAGGTCCCAGAAAGAAAGGCACTAAAGGATTCGACGTTTTCAGACTTTTGCGAAAGCACGCAGTTCTAATGCATCGTCATATTCCAACCGCCATACTGCTGCTCCTCATGATCGTCCTCTTTGTGGCCGTGGACGAGACGTTTCTCCCGCAGCTCTTGACGGCGCTTGCGGTCGATGTGGGTGAGCCCCGTGCCGCTCTGCGGCAGGGAGTTGTTCTGGAAGATATTTGCCATGTGATGGAGCAGTCTCGTCACTGCAAGGAACACCTCCGGCGCTGTCGAAGCACTCTGCCTTTCCAGAAGGCACTGCGCGTAACTGTGTCCTTGCTCCGCCGCCTGAGACAGCCATTGGATGCCCGCCTCTTTGTCACGCTCGACCGCCTTCCCTTGGAGCAGCAGCTTTCCCAACAGATACTGCGCATGGAGATTGCCGGCCTGAGCGGAGGTATAGATGTGATCTATAGCCTTGCGGGTATCTCTTCTTACTGATTCTCCCTTCAGATATTCCTTGCCAAGGCGGTAGGATGCATCGTGGTTTCCGTTGTAGGCAGCGTACTCCAGCCACTGGATGCCAAGCTCGGGATCATGGACGCTGGCATCATCAGAGAGATATAATTTTCCCAAAGCATACTGAGCCGCTACATATCCCTGCTTTGCCGCTTTGTCAAACCAGTATCGGGCCATCACCCAGTCCGGCGGCAGCAGCGGGCCGTCCCGATACAGTTCTCCCATAAAATACTGCGCATGGATGTCACCGTTCTCCGCAAGTTCCCGCATACTTTCCACGGCATCATCCCGTTCTGCCAGTGACGAGTATTCATCCTGAACGTCTATCCGCAGCGTCCGGAAGTCCCAGGACACATTTTCATCCTTCTCTGCCTCATCACTCTGGTCCAGGGTATCATCCTCAAAGGTGATTTTCCCCAGGCGGATCGTCTCCGCCTCTTGGATGACCGCATTCTTGATTTGGCGAAACTCCTTCTGCCGGGACAGCGGCGGGCGGTGCCGCTCCTTCTCAGAATAGAAATCTTCCACTTGACCTTGCAGCTGCCACCACTGTTCGTAGCACTCGGCCACGGTCGGGAGCTGCTCCATCTGGTCCACGATCTCATCTACCAGCGCCTTTTGCTTCTTCGGAAGGTAGCCGTAGGACTTCTTCCCCTTGACGGTTTCCAGTTGGAGAGCCAGCTCCTGCATGAGTTGCTCCACCTCGGGGTGGTCGCAGATCCTGGTTCGCATCTGCTGGACCAGCTCCCGCATGGCCTGCCGCGCTTCCCGTACCAGCTGGTCACGGGAAACCGTTTTCTGTTCATAGAGGTGAAGCATTTCCTGTTGGAAGATATCGTTGGTGAGCTTGGATTTGATTTGTCGGATGCCGTCCTGAGATAGATACGCCTGTCCCGGTTTTACGGACCATGCCATCATGTGCACATGGGGATGGTCACCCTCATCATGGAAGGCAGCATACCAGCGGAAGTCCTGGGGCGGGATATTCATAGCGGCGGCGATGTCGTTGCGGTGGGCGCGAAGGAGATTCCTCCACGCCCTGGCATTGTCGTAGCCCAACCGTTCTGCGTCCTCTCGCTTCAGGGAGATGATGTGCGTCCACACATTTCCTGTGTAGTCCTCCAGTTCCGCCATAGCCTTGTCCAGCTCCACGCCATCTTTGTCACTGAAGAGACCATGGGAGCCCAGCCGTTCTGCTCTTGGCCGTGTTGCGATGTACTTCATGTAGCCATCCGATTTCTGAACATCGCTCCAGTTTTCCTCCAACGCCTGAGAGATAAAGGCGGAGGCATTGGCCTTGGTGGGGCGTTCTTGGTAGTCACCGTACTCACCCATCTCCTTTGCGTCAGGAAAATCCTTCACCAGTTTTGCGATAAGCTGTTCCTGCTTTCTTGTTGGCGGACGGTTATCCTGGATCAACTCGACCCGCTCACGGGTGGCGATGTATCTCATGTATCCGCCTGCTGAGTGACCGACTCCGCACTTGATGTACGGGCTTTTGACGATCAGTCTTGCCATCCGTCATCGTCCTCCCAGGATTCCCGCACCCGTTTTTCGAACGAGATGCGACCATTGGTCTGTTTCACATTTCGGACGCTCTCCGCACGGCGTCGGCGCAGGTCCTCCTCACTGAACTGAAAACTGTCCGCAATGATTCCGGACAGCATGTCCAACTCCACCGCCTGCTTGTAAGCCAGCGATGCCATTTTGTTTTCCATTTGCCCCACTCGACCGTCCAGATAGGACTGGATGGAGGTGGGGAGGAACAGCCCAGCGTTGTTGGCACTGAGATAGTCCAGGTAGAAATCGATGGCCCGCTCAATGAATCCGGTGATGCTGCGGCTGCCGTCCTCCTGATATCGTCGCTCCAAGCGTGCCTTTTTCTCAGGGGTGAGATAGAGGGCAAATTTTTCTTTCTTGCTCAAAATGAGCTCCTTTCCGGGGCATGACCCCTACTTTTTTCTTGTGGGTGTAGGCTTTCAGGGATAACGACCGCAGAAGTGATAGCTCCCCTTCGATTTTGACCCCACTTTGGAACTCCCAGAAAACCCCGTAACTGCCCGCACTGCGGGCAGAAGTGACCGAACAGAGCGTCGCGCATGACGCCTGGTGTTTATCCTGCTTCGACTTTCGTCCTCGTAGGCTCTTCCGAAATCGGCCTAAATCCGTTCGAATAGGCCTGGCCGGTATCTGTTCTCGCTGCTCCCGGCAAAGCCGCACACAGCGGCTCACAGGGGCGAACACGGCCTTGTTTTTGCAGTTCCTCTGCTACCCGCTGACGCTCCGTGACTTCCTCCAGTTTCACCATCTGCCGCTCGTAGGAATGGTCGACGGCTTCCTGGATCGGCAGAATGGTGTAGCAGTTGTTGCCGTTCCACTTCATTCCCTGGCGGTCGAAATAGCTGGTGTGCTCTACTGTGATAAACTGCCTGTCCTCCAGTTTGGCGATGTGTTTCATCACCGTGTTCACGGCCAGCCCCACAGTGGCGGAGATGGTGTTGTAACTGGGATGGCATTGATGGCTGCTGCGGTCTTCGCAGTAGAGCAGGTAGGCGTAGACGGTGATCGCACCATGCCCCAGGTCCAGGGAAAAGATTTCGTTAGGGAGGGAGAAAAACTTTCCTGTGTGTTTGCGACTGAATACCGGAACCATCTGCGGCGAGATCAGATTTCGTTTGACCAGAGTATCCAACTGCTTTTGTGCCATGGCTACCCCCATGTGGAGCAGCGCTGCGATCTCGTCCACACTTGGCATGGCTTCACCCTTATGGTGGCTGTTGAGATAGCAGAGGTAGGCGAGGATACTGAAGGCGGGAGGCGGAAGCTTCAGCCCCCAGATTTCGTTGGGCAGCGAAAACCGATACGCTCTTGCGTCTTTCTGATAGGTGAGCGCAGTCATTCGCGGACACCTCCTTCCGTGTGCTTGGTGACCCACTGGATGAACGCTTCCTTGGGAACCACCATCCTGCTGCCGACATTCAGTACTGGGAAGTCCGGCTCATGCATCAGCTCATAGCTGGTGGAGGACGATACCCCCAGCACCTTCGCCACTATGTCGGCGTTGAGGAACAGAGGCAGGTCATCGTAAGAGTTGTACTGTGACTGTTTCATTTTCGATTTCTCCTTTGCAGAAAGTAAAGGCATCAGCGGCGACGCTGATGCCCTTCTGCTTGTATTGTGTCGGAGATTTTGATAAGATAATAAAAAGTTGGGACGAATTATTTTCCAGGGGGGACAATTTATTTCGAGGGAGGCGAGCGCATGGATGGGGATATCGTTTTCTATATCCACGGTGATACGATCGAGTACGGTGGGGAATTATTTTCCACAGGCGAACTGACAGCGGATATTTTGAACCTGTCACTGAAGGACTATCAGTGCATCCATAAAAACGTCCAGTGCATGAAGGACCTTGCGGAGCAGTACGAGCGAACCCAGGACCGGGAATTTTGGTGGAAGCTCAACCACCAGTTCGTGGCTTTGCGTAAGCGGATGATGGAGTTCCGGGTGTTTCAGATCCTGCTTCGGGATGACAGCAAATTTTTCGACGAGACCCAGCAGTACACCGAGTTCCGCTCCTTGCTGCCGGAAGAAGATCTGGACTATGAGGATTTTTCCATAGAGCAATGGGGAGACATGGCGGAGCAGGCGGAGACAACCGGCCAGATCCCAGTTCCGCTTCTGATTATTCCCGGAGGGCGGAAAACGAAGTGGAGTTATTATCGGAAGCAGATGAAGCGCTATGAACGCTATCTGGGCGACGTCGCGTGCTTCAATCCTACCATCCATAACTTCATCCACTTCCTCCTCGCCAAGCTGGAGCATAACTCCCCGGAGAACTATGCCGCCTCCCTCTATCAGCTCTACAACGATGAGCGGCTGATGGAGAAGCTGATCGTCAATCCCAGAAGCCTGGAGCAGCCGTTTTATCAGAAATATGACCACTGCGTCGTGAGCTATGTGCCGCGGGAGCTGCCGGACAAGCGCTTCGCCATTTGCCAGGAGCACACCACCGACAGCTTGCAGATGCTGCTGAAGGCGGATTACATGACGGCTCTGAATGCCGGACACAACATCCGCCAGTGTGTTGTCTGCAAAAAATACTTTCTGGTGAAGGGCGGCGCTCATGCACTATATTGTGAGGGAGCATGTCCCCATGCGCCCCAGTATACCTGCCGACAGTTCGGAACCTACGAAGTGCAGAAGGAACTGGCTCGGGATGTGCCGAAGCTCCAAGCGAAGCTCGCCGCTTTTGAACGGATACGGCAGGACCAAAAGCGCGACGTTATCACGGCGGAGGAAGCGCGGCGGCTGAAGGATACGGTCCGGGACATGCTGTTCAATGCGCTCAACAAGGCAGATGTCTCTAACGCGGACTTTGAGCGGTCCATCTCCAGTGAGAGACTTTACCCATACTGCGGTGTTACCCGGAAGGCGAAACCCAGAGGGCGCCCCCGAAAGGGCGGTGGGGACGCATGAGCGACCAAGAATTGCTGGATCGAATCACGCAGGGAGATCAGGCCGCGCTGACGGAACTGTGTGATAGGTATGCTGAATTGATTCGGAAACGTGCGCAGTGGATCGCCCGACAATACAATTGTCTGCGCCCCGGCAGTCACGGAGGTTGGAGCGACTATACGAAAGAAACGCTCTCCGAATTGGAGAGCGTTGGGATGCTGACGCTGATCGAATGCGCCATGAATGGCGGCTATGATAGCTCCAAGGGAGTTTTCGGAACATACAACGTACCATTTCTGGACGGCGCGATGCGGCGGCACCTGGAAGCCAGCATGGGTACCCTTTCCCTGGACCGGGACAGCATGGGGCTGGTACGCAAGGCGCAGATGCTCTATCACCGGGATGGAAAAGAGATGAGCGAAATCGCAGGGGAGTTGGGTGTTTCTTTAGCGGAAGTAGCCAGGGCGGTAGCCTATCCCACGCATTTCTTCTCTGTTTATGACTTGCCAATCCCGGAGGAGGACGGAGATATTTTTGAGTATCTCATGTCTGATCGGTTGTCTGCATCTGCGGAGGAGATCGTCCTTCGGGCGCTTACGATGAAGTCTCTGCGTGAGCAATTCCGAAGCCTGTCCAAGCGGGAGCAGGATATTCTGGGCAGGAGCTTCGGCGCTCTGGGTTACACAAAAACGGACCTGCGGGAGATCGCCATTCGGAATAGACTTCGGGAAGATGGCGTGGAGAAGGCGAAGAAACAAGCGCTGAAAAAACTGCGGGAATGGTGTCTGGACAGCATGGCATGGAAGCTCCGCCGAGCCAGACACATGGTGGACCATGCGATTACACTGGAGCAGCTGCTCTGAGCCGTAAAGAGAAAGAACCTTTTTCTTTGATCCCAAGTTTATCTGAGTGCCACATTTCAGTTGGATGCGCAGACTTGATACGGGATATAACATTAGATTAAATTTCAGCCCTCTGCCTTTTCATTGGCAGAGGGCCGTTTTTTGGCTTAACAATTATTGAACATTCCTTACGGTGATAAATGCGCCCCGGTGATGATGCTGTTCAGCAAGCGTGATGTGGTAAATCTGCTGAAGAGGAAGTTGAAGAACGGGTCTGTTCGGGAGTCCGTGCGGCAGAAGCAGAAAATGCAGCAGGTACAGCAACAGCAAAAAAAGAAAAGCAACGACGGCTGGGAGCGATAATATCATTTCAAATCCGAAAGCACTTTTGCAGGGCTTTATACTCACCCAACGCCAAAATCGTAGTGTCATCGGACAATATGGTGTCCGGCGTAACGAAAACATCCGTTTTTCCTGCGCGTTTGATGCCAAGAATGTTGATGCCAAACTTTCTGCGGACGTTCAGCTCACCAACGCTTTTCCCGATCCACGCCTCCGGCACCTGCACTTCAAAGATGGCGTGCTGCTCGTCGATCTCTATGTAGTCGAAAATATGGTCGGCAGTGAAGCGAATCGCCGCCCATTTTGCCATCTGCTTTTCAGGGTAGACCACGTTATCTGCGCCGTTGCGGAGCAGAAACTTCGCCTGCACATCGCGTTCGGCGCGGGATACTACGCATTTGGCGCCCAACTCTTTCAGCAGCGAGGTGGTCTCCAGCGAGTTCTGGAAGTTGCCGCTGATGGTCACAAAGCAAACATCAAAATTCCCGATGCCGAGCGAACGCAGGAACTCCGCATTGGTGCTGTCACCGATCTGTGCGTTGGTGACAAACGGAAGCACATCGTTGATCCGTTCCTCATTGGTATCGACTGCCATGACCTGATGCCCCAGTTGAGAGAGCTGCATGGCGATATGCCGCCCAAAGCGGCCTGCTCCAATCAATAAAACATTTTTCATGGGATAGACAACTCCTTTACTTATCCAATCGTGATGCTTTCCTGCGGCAGCTTTGCATTGCCGCTTTTTTTGCTGGACACCGTCGCATAAATGAGCGTCAGCCCGCCGACCCTGCCCAGATACATCAGCGCGATCAATACCATCTGCGAGGGAATATGCAGCTGCGGCGTAATACCCAATGTCAGACCAACCGTGCCTACTGCCGACGCTGCTTCATACAGGCAGGAGGACAGCGGGAGATTCTCATATACGCTGATAAAAATGCCTCCGCCAAAGAACAGCGCAAGGTACATCGTCAGAATGGTCGCGGCGGTTTTGACGGCACTGCAATCGACTCTGCGCCCAAAGAACTGGGCGCTGTCCCGCTGGCGGAAGGTCGCGGCAGCATTGGAAAGCAGAACTGCCAGCGTGGTGGTTTTCATGCCGCCTGCCGTAGACCCCGGAGAGCCGCCGATGAGCATCAGAAGGATCATCACGCCCAGCGATGCGCTGGACATGGCGGGTAGATCGATTGTGTTGAAGCCCGCCGTTCTCGGCGTGACCGATTGGAACAGGGCTGCCTGAACGCGCGCTCCGAGGGGAAGGGCATCAAAGTCCACAAAGAAGAAAAACAGCGCCGGAAGGACGATCAGCGTGAGTGTCGTAACGAGAATGACCTTACTTTGCATTCGATAACGGTGGAAATGCAGCTTGTTTTCGCAAATGTCATCCCACGTTAAGAATCCGATGCCGCCGGTTATGATCAGCAGCATGACCGTGATATTGATCACCGGATTTTGGACATAACCGGTAAGGGACGGATACAAATTATTGTTCGTTCCCAGAATGTCAAACCCTGCGTTGCAAAAGGCGGAGATGGAGTGAAATACTGCCATCCAGATCCCGCACCATCCGTAGTCGCAGCAAAACACCGGCAGCATGGCGAGCGCACCGATCAGTTCGATCAGAAATGTCCCCCGCAGGATGAACCGTGTCAGCCGGACGATCCCTCCGACCTTCGGCGCTGAGATGGCGTCCTGCATGGTGCTGCGCTGCATCAGAGAGATCCTTCGCCCGGACAGCAGCGCAAACGATGCCGCCACGGTGACAACACCGAGTCCACCTATCTGAATCAGCGTCAGGATCACCACTTGGCCAAAGACCGACCAATAGCTGCCGGTATCCTGCACCACAAGCCCCGTTACACAAACAGCGGAGGTTGCGGTAAACAGCGCTTCATTGAACGGCGTTACGCACCCGGCTGTTGTGGAGAGCGGCAGCATCAGCAGTAGCGCACCCAGCAGAATGACCCCGGCAAAGCCCAATATGATAATTTGAAAAGACGAAAGGCGGTGCTTTCTGCAAACCATTTCTTCCGACATCATCCTCACCCCTTATGAATCGCGCGATTGCTTTATTGTTCGCAGGTCAAACACACGTCGCATTGCCTGACTGTGATGAAGGATACCCTGTACGCACTCAGATCGGAGACTGTGATCTCCAAATTCTGAGCGGTAAAGGAATCGCCCTTGATGGGGACTCTATTCAGCTGCTCCATGACCCAGCCGCCGACGGAAACACTGTCCGATTCCAGCTTGACGTCAAAGAATTCCATAAAATCCTCCAAGCTGACGGAGCAGTCCACGCGGTAGGTATTCTCGTCCAGCTTTTCAAAATCTTCTTCCACCTCGTCGTGTTCGTCCCAAATTTCACCGACCAGTTCTTCCAGAATATCCTCCATCGTAACAATGCCGAGCGTTCCGCCGAAATCATCCACGACAACGGCGACGTGGGACTTCTGATGCTGGAGCATTTTCAAAATATCCCGGATCTTCGTGTGCTGGTAGACGAACTGCGGCTCCGTCATGATCTCCGCAATGGGCTGATCCGTCATCTTGCCATTGATATAGAAGTCCTTCTGATGAAGAACACCGACGATCTGATCAATGGTATCCCGGTAGACCAGCAGGCGGGAAAAGCGGGACTGTGTAAAGGCTCTGGCAATTTCCTCATGGCTTTCGCCGATGTCCACGGCCTCCAAGTCGATTCGATGGGTCAAAATTTCTGCCGCCGTCAGGTCGCGGAACTCAAGGGCGTTGCGCAGCAGCTCACCCTCATTTTCGTCAATGCCGCCGTCCTGCTCTACATCCTCCATAAAAAGAAGCAACTCCTCGTGGGACATTTTTGCATCGTCATCTGTCTTGAAGAAGCGGGAAACCAGCTTTTTCCACTGGGAAAAGAGAAAATTCAACGGTGTCAGCACCCAAATCCAAAGGCGGATAAAGGGCGCGCTGAACAAAGCAAAGCGTTCAGGGGCGTCCTTTGCAACACTCTTGGGGGTGATCTCACCAAAAATCAAAACAACGATCGTTACGACGACCGTAGAAACCGTCGCGCCGATGTCGCCGTAAAGTCCGACGAACAGAAGTGTGCCGATGGACGCCACCATGATATTGACGATATTGTTGCCGATCAGGATGGTGGAAATCAGCTTGTCATAATCTTCGGACAGCTTGAGCGCCAGCGCTGCCCGCTTGTTTCCGTTGTCCGCCAACACCTTGAGGCGGGTCTTATTCAGAGACGAGAATGCCGTTTCTGTGGCGCTGAAATAGGCGGACATGACGATGCAGGCCACCATTGCGAAAATGCTTCCAAAATAATTCATTTCAAACTCCTTTATGTTCTGTTCATACGATCATTTCATGCAAAAAAGACACACCTATACCCGATACCGCAGCAAAGGGCGTAGACATGCCACATACGAACAGACCATATAAGAGCAGTTACCGTTATCGTCGCTACTGTCATTTTCCACGGATTTCTTCCTCCTTTTTGCTGTGTGCTTATATCATAGCATTTTTCCGGTGTAGATTCGGTAAAGAAACGAGTGCGGCGCAATATCCTCCTGTGAGAAATCTTGAAGCGCTTCCGCTTATGCGATATAATAACTGCTGGCAGTTATTTATACCACTGGATTTAAGCCGTTTTTCTCCCGGGCTTCGCCCGAAACCGAAAAACATGGCGTATTATCCCGCAATAAATTTCAGGAGAAGCATGATGAAGAATCGACAGCGACAAAAGGATACTCTATTTTCGATCCTTATTTTTGGCAGTGCCTTTGCCGTCAATTTGCTGATTCAGAAGCTCTTTACCACGCAGACGCTGGTACCCATGATCTTTGTGTTCGGCGTGTTTTTGATCTCGCTGAAAACCCACGGGTATTGCTATGGCATCACGTCGGCAATTGTCAGCGTATTTGCGGTGAATTTTGCCTTTACCTATCCCTATTATGTCTTCGACTTTTTCGTGGAGGAAAGCATCTTATCTGCCGTCATTATGCTGGCAGTTGCCGTTTCCACCAGTACGCTGAACAGCCGCATTCGGGATCAGGAAAAGCTGCGGGCAGAAAGTGAAAAAGAGAGAATGCGGGGCAATTTGCTGCGGGCGATTTCCCATGATCTGCGCACACCACTCACCTCTATATACGGGTCCTCCTCCACGCTGATCTCCAAGTATGACGCGCTGCCAAAGGAGCAACAGCTCAAGCTGTTGGGAGAAATTCAGGAGGACAGCGAATGGCTCATCCGCATGGTTGAAAATCTTCTGTCGGTTACAAGAATCGACGGCGCGAAAGTGGAAGTCGTGAAGACACCCACGGTTCTGGATGAGCTGATTGACTCGGTTCTCATGAAGTTTTCCAAAAAGCATCCGAATCAGAAGGTCATCACACAGATACCGGAGGAATTTGTGGACATTCCCATGGATTCGCTCCTTATTGAGCAGGTGCTGATGAATCTTCTGGAAAACGCCGTGTTCCACGCAAAAGGCATGACGGAACTGATGCTTTCCGTTTCCCTTGCGGGGGACAAGGCGGTATTTGAGGTTTCTGACAACGGCTGCGGCCTCCCGGAGGATGCGCTTCAAAAGATTTTCACCGGAAGCTATGAAAAGTCTGCCGCACCGGTGGACGGGACCCGCCGCAATATGGGGATCGGACTATCTGTATGCGCCGCCATCGTCAAAGCGCACGGCAGTGACATTACCGCAGAAAACAGAAAGGGCGGCGGTGCGGTATTCCGCTTTGCACTGGAAAGAGGGTGTGAGGACGATGGGCAATAACAAGTACAAGATCCTGATCGTAGAGGACGAGGCCAACATCCGAAGCTTTATCAAAGCCAATCTGGAAACCAGTGACTATCAGGTGCTCTGCGCGGAAACCTGTGCGCTCGGCATGATGATGTACGCCTCCCATCATCCGGATCTCATCGTTCTGGATCTCGGTCTGCCGGACAGAGATGGCATGAGTCTGATTCAAGAGGTGCGAAAGACGGACACTGTACCCATCATCGTGCTCTCCGCCCGCTCCAACGAGCGGGACAAGGTGGAGGCGCTGGATCTGGGGGCGAATGATTATATTACCAAGCCCTTTGGTACGGAGGAATTGCTGGCCCGCATCCGCGCCGTTCTCCGCAGCCATCGGCACAGCGAAGAGAAGGAAAGTTCCCCCGGCGGAAAATTCCGCCTTCAGGACTTGCTGATCGATTATGATACGCGGCAGGTCTTTGTTGGCAAAGAGGAGATCGACCTGACCCAGACGGAGTACAACATCATGGTATTTCTCTCCGTTCACGCCGGGAAAGTGCTGACGTATGCCGCCATCATCCGCGCGGTTTGGGGGTATTCCGACTATGGCAGCGTCAAGAAGCTGCAAGTCAATATGAAGAACATCCGCAAGAAAATGGGCGTGACGCCCGGCGAAAAGCGCTATATCATCAATGAGCTTGGCGTCGGCTACCGGATGCTGGCGGAGGACGAATGAAAGGCGGCTTATACAGCAAGTCTTCAACATTTTTTGATAGTTTTTATAACTATAAGGAGGCCCTATGAAAAAAAGTATCATCATACTGCTCACGTTTGTTTTGACATGTTCGATCTTTCCTTCCGCAAAGGCGGCGGATACAGCCCACGCCGCCGCGCCGATCGATCCGCTGGTATACCAGCAGATGCTGGGAAAAGGCATGGATGTTGATTGGTGTAAAACTGCCGCTGGTATGTCGCTTTACCGCTCAGATGTCCCCAAAGACTTTAAGCAGGCCGGAATATCCCATGTCCGTATCCGGGTGAAGGACGAGGCTACTGCAGGGGTTCTGGCACTGCTGGAGCGGCAGGTCAGCGACTGTCTGGAGACTGGACTGATCCCCATTATTGCCTATCAAGCCGATGAACTGAAAAAAGACCCATCAGACAAAAATCTCCGCCGGGTCGAAGCATGGTGGAGAACCGTCTCAGAGCATTTTCAGGATGAGTCGTTCCTGCTGTCCTTTGATCTTATCATCGAAGTGACCGATGCTTTGAAGAACCAGCCGGAACGTCTTAACGAGATTTATGAGCGGCTGGTATCGGTAGTCCGGGAGAGCAATCCGGAGCGGATCGTTATGATCTCGCCGCGTTTGCGGTCTGACGCGACATATCTGCGGGATCTCACCATTCCCTCGGCGGCGAATGGATACCTGATGGCGGAATGGCATTTTTATGCCTCCGGTCCTTCCAAAGAGAACCCACGCAAGCTGTGGACCAGTGGGACTGCCGAGGAAAAGGCGCTGATTCAGGAAAAGATCGATTTGGCCCTCCAATGGCAGGAGGAAACAGGAGTTCCTACTTGGGTGGGGGCATGGATGCCAGGGAATTACAATGAAGGAAATACTTACACTGTAGACGAGCAGGTTGCTTTCGCCTCCTATATGACACAATCGTTGACGGATGCGGGCATCCCCTTTGCGATCAATGCAGACAGCCATTTTTATGACCGTGAACAACATAAGTGGCTGGAGGACATGCAACCTGTTTTTATGGCGATCTATGGGGCGCAGGCGCTTCCATTTCAGGATGTGCCGGAAGGTGCATGGTATCAGTCTGCGGTGTCGTATGTTTACCGGCGTCAACTGTTTTCCGGTATCTCAGCAACCATCTTTTCTCCTCAGCACGCCATGACCCGGCAGCAGATGTGGATGGTCATGGCAAGACTAAAAAATGTGCGTCCCCAGTCCATGGAAGAGGCTCGGCAATGGGCTGTATCCACAGGGCTCAGTGACGGAAGTAATCCCATGACAGAGGTCACCCGGCAGCAGATGGTTACCTTTTTGTGGCGTCTCTCCGGTTCTCGCGATACGCAAAATACACTGGATCAATACAACGATTTTACCGAGATCGCACCCTATGCGACCAAAGCCATGGGGTGGGCGGTGGAAAAGGGACTACTCAGCGGCACGACTCCCCATACGCTGACTCCAAACGGAGCTGTAACCCGTGCACAGGCAGCGGTGATTTTAGCCCGATATGATGCGATACTCTGAGACTACGTCTGTCATCCAGAACCTTTGGCGCAATCGGACCGTAGGAGGTAAGACCTCGGCACTCTCTCTGCCGCTGAAGCCTATACAACGATAGATTAAATTTCAGTTCTCTACCTTTTCATTGGAAGAGGCCCTAAAAAATTTTAATGAGGATATTTAGTCGCATCGCAAAGGCATTATAGCATATTCTATCTGGTAAAAAAGAGTGGGATAAGATAATACGATTTAAGAGTACAGATTGTTAGATGGAAAGTCAAGATTTGCATTGAAAATCAAACACAAGCTGTTGTCAGTATGATCCAGAGCGGTCTGCGAAGTGCTCCACTGCTCCGGGCTCCGTAATGGGACTACGCAGTGCTTCGGCACTGCGGCACAGGAGGGAACTGCATCCGCAAATGCGGACGCAGCTCCCTCCTGCTTTTTCGCTCACAGCTTATTCAGTTTTTGCGTGACTTCATCCACAATGCGCTGACGCTCCTCTTCACTCTGTGCTCTGTTGTATTCCTTCAACGCATCGTCCCGCAGCGTCTCCATTTTCCGGGACCACACTTCAAACACGCCCTTGCTCATCGTCCCCTTTCGGGTACGGGCAAAATATTTTTTGTAGCTTCCTTTGCGCGTGCTTTCGAAGTACGATCTATGGAATAGCGTTTCGGACGTTATTTGCTCCTTCACCATAGATGACTATTTCACTTGTGGTATTCTTTGATAACAGCATCGCAAAATCTGACTAAGTTTCCTATCGCAATTAAGATTTGCCCACATTTTGAACCCTGCTCAGAAGATGGTGAACGCTGAATCCACTCTGCTGCAAGGGCTTTGACCACACAAACAGCCACAGACCTGCGTGGAATATGTGGAAACGACAGATTCAAAAAGTGCTGGAAAGCAAACGAAACGGAATAGAAATGACCATAAACGAACGAAAAATATTATAAAAAGTTTCAAATGTCGGTTGACGTGCAGGGGGTCACAGGTTCGAGTCCTGTATCGTCCACCAAACAAATCCCTTAGAGCCGCAAGGCTTTGAGGGATTTGTTGCTGCGCTGAAATGGTGTTTACCCTTCATCTTACCCTTTACAGAAAATCTTTGCGACCGGATTTTCCGCGTATTGGTGGATCGTGGTGCACAGTTCCTGTCCGATCCGGATACGGCCTGCGGTTAACAGGCAGAGCTCTTACAAGGCTGCCTGAGATAGAAACGCCCGGTATACCGCCAGTCCGTCCACCGTGCCCGTGTAGTGGTCCTCTGCCAGCCGCTCCGGGTGCCATTGGATCCCCCAAACCGGCAAGGTTTTGTGTCGGAAGGCCTCTACTACGCCGTCCTCCGCCCGTTGCAAAACCTCCAAACCGGTTCCCAGGCGGCCAATGATCTGGTGGTGGCAACTGTTGACCATACAGCGCTCTCCGTATAGCTCCCACAGAAAGGACGGTGCATTTTGGACGCTGTGGAGCCGGTCAACGCCTTCTATGGCGCTGTGTCCTGGCCAGTCCTGCACCAGATCGCCGCCGAAAAACACATTGATGGTCTGCATTCCCCGGCATATACCCAGGACCGGCTTGCCAAGGGCCGTAAAATCCGCCAGCAGCTCCAGTTCCAGCGCGTCCCGTTCCGGCTCCAGATCCCGGCAGGCTGTGTTTTTCTGGCCGTAACGCCAGGATTCCATGTCCCCGCCGCCGGGCAGCAGCAAGCAGTCGCAGTCCGCTGACCGGCTCCCGAAGCAGGGAGTCCCTCCGGCACGTTCCACCGCCAGTGTATAGTTTTGGTAAGCTGCGGCATCACCAAGAATATAGACCCGCAGGGCCATAGCACTTCCTCCTTCTTCATCCGCACGGGTAAGATATGCTCATTCTATGCTGTGTTCCTTCGCCGTGCAAGTATTTCTCTTGCAATAGCTGTGAAAATATGTCATAATATCTAACGCAGTCCCCACAGAGTTTGGATTTGACCGCCTGTGTGCGGCGGGTAAATGGGGTTGCTTGGAGATGTACCCAAGTGGCTGAAGGGTCCGGATTCGAAATCCGGTAGGCGCCGCAAGGCGTGCGGGGGTTCAAATCCCTCCATCTCCGCCAAATTAGACAAAAGCTGTGTATAACCTATGTTATACACAGCTTCTGCCCTTTTAACAGGGCAAACACACAAATTTGACCTGCAAACTGTGCAAAATAATGGCACGGGAGAAAATGAAATAATCTATATTCCTATGTTTTATCTCTTGAATGGGGTAACACATGGGAATTTTTGCTTTTAGGAGGAATAAAGCATGAGAATACCATATGGTTTTGAGTTGATCAGCGGCGGGACACTTGAAGTCAACAAGGATGAAGCAAATATCGTATCAATGATTTTTGATTTCTATATGGCAGGAGCAAGCTTGGGAAAAGTGGTGGATATGCTTCATTCAAAACAGATATCTTCTCCAACCGGAAAGTTGAAATGGACCCGCGCTACGGTAGATCATCTTCTTTCTAATGGCAAATATGTGGCTGTTGTCGGGTTGGAGAAATTCTTGGATGTGCAATTTGAGAAGGCTGCTCGCTGTAATATTGACTACGACAAGGATGGGGCACCGAGGAAAGATACGCGTTATGTGTCTCCTGCTGTGGTTCAGATTTAATTTGTCTTTTACAACTCTGAAAGTTATGCTACAATGACCTTGCGAGGTGATTGTGTGGCAAAGAAACTGAATCTGGTAGATATGTACGGAATTGGAGTTATGCTGGAATACCTTGTAGCTGAAGACAACCTTACCTGCGAGGAACGGGATCGAGTCATATTGCGAATTGCGCGGGAAAACGATATTGCCGAATATATGCTTTCAAATCTTGCCGGTTATGGAAGAAGTAAGCAAGAGGTGTTGAAACGGGCAGAGCGGAGGAAAAGCTCGGAATTACAGGGCAAAAAGCAAGATGAGAGCTATATCTCTCTGACCGAGATTGCCCGAGCTCACAGCGAGGATGCTCCAGGATATGTGATACAGAGTTGGCTGAGAAATGGAAATACTTTAGCATTCTTAAATCTCTGGGAACAGGAGAACAATCCGAATTATAGTGAGGTCGGTTATGCAGAACTTTCGAAGAGAAAGAAGAATGCCTCATTTACGTTGACACCAAAGTTATGGATTGACCAGACAAAGGCAATCGGCATCGTTTCCAAGCAGGGAAAAAACGGAGGAACGTTTGCCCATCCGATGATCGCCTGCGAGTTTGCCTCGTGGATTGCCCCGGAATTCAAGATGCAATTACTAAGGTTATCGCTGGATAAAACAAAATTGCGATGAGCGAATATCGGGTTGGGTTGCAGCTTCATATCGAATTTGCAGGAGAATGTTGAAAGAATTTATTGCAAAATGGATGGAAAAATAAACTGGATGTTCATAGAACAGAAACCAAGGTTTAGCGGAGTCTCGAACGAGATAAATTCATCAGCCTGACTGATTCGCTAAAGCCAAGGATAACGATAAAACTTGATACATTATGGTTGATATAGGCGGCACACTTATAAAATAAGTGGTCTATATATGATTGGTGGCAGATAGATGGGAGGACTATATTATGCCAACAACAATTGATAGCATGACAGGAGTAGAAATAAAATCTCCGTTTTTTGATACTGCTGTATCACTTGAGTTGTTTCCTGTCCATCCAAATGTGTTGAAAAATCCGAATGCACCGCAGAAAAATCGGGTGGCACTTATATATGGATCAAATGGAAGTGGTAAAAGCACAATAGCTCAAGGATTTAGGGAATACGCAGAATCTGTAGTACCAAAGACAGTAGAATTGAACCCTACAGCAGGAGCGGCGATTATTAAAATGTCCTCGGGAATGAAATCAGAAAAAATCTTTGTTTTTGATGAGAAGTATATTTCCCGCAATATTAAAGTACAGGAAAGCGGCTTGGGGACAATTGTCCTCTTGGGGGAACAAGTTGAGCTCGAAAAACGACTGGAAGAGCTGAAGGCGCAAATCGCTAAACTTCAAGCTAATATTGATTCTAAAGCCGAGAATGTTGAGAAGTTTAATTTGGTAAGTGATGTTATTTCCCCGGAATACTGGAAGGCTGCAATAACGAAAAAATTACAATCACCTGGTGGATGGGCTGAAACAAGCGGAATTCGAATAAAAAGAAATCAAATAAAAACTCGAGTTACAGATGCAGAAGTTGACCGGTTAGGACAATTGACCCCACAAAAGGACGAAACATTAACAAGAGAAAAATTCACAGAATTATTTAGCGTTTTTGATGGTATTGAAACCTCTGCATCGCCTGTTGCTCCAGAAATTCGAGCCATTGACATTCCAGAGAAAGTAGTAGAGGATACAAAAAGGCTATTAGCGGAAGCACCGCAAAAGCCGATACTGACCGAGCGTGAACAGGAGCTGCTTCAGTCTTTTGGAATCGAAGTGCTTTCAAATGCAAAAGGCTTTTTATCAGTAAAGGCAAATGAGATTTGCCCAACCTGCTTACAGCTGATTTCAGAAGAGCACCGAACAGAGTCTTTACGGCAGATTGAAAATATTCTAAACCGTGAAGTGGAGGAGTATCGCAAAGAGTTGGAAAGCCTGATCTTACCCGAAATTGAGGCAGAGCATTACCAGCGCTACAGTGTATTGGATTCTGAACTCCTCGGACAGATTATTTTGCAGATAGCCTCCGTCAACGCCATGATTGCCAGCCACAATAAAACTATCCGGAACAAAACTGCTGATCCTCTTTCTCCGATAGAATGTGTCGGCTCTGAAAAATTGATAACTGCGTATAAGCAGTTGAATAATCTTTTAGGCAAATTAGAAAGCAAGAGAGAATCCTTTAACCAGATTGTTACTAACAGGCAGACTACGGAAAAAGAACTGCTGAAATTAAATGATGAGATTGCTCATTATGTAATTTATACGGAGTATCAATCGTTGCTATCGCAAAGAACTGCAAAGCAAACCGCAGAAGAGGAATTGTACCAATTAATTCAGGCAAGGAAAGACCACGTCAAGGAGCAGCAGTTCTTGGACGCACAGCGGAAAAATCTTCAGATTGCAGTTGAGCAGATCAACAAATCGCTTTCTTATATCTTTTATAGCAATAGCCGGCTAAAATTACACCTCGAAAATGACCAGATGTATCATCTAACGGTAAACGGGAAAGATGTCTTTCCAGATAAGATATCATGCGGCGAGCGAAATGCTTTGGCGCTATGTTACTTCTTTTCAGAGATTGCAAAAGAAACCGAATTGCAAAAACTGTATCATGATGAGATGTTCGTGGTCATTGATGATCCTGTTTCAAGTTTTGATGTTGAAAATCGTGTTGGGATTTTGTCTTTCTTGAGGTATAAGTTAAACCAGATGCTTTCCGCTTGTGCGACTACAAAAGTTCTTATGATGTCGCATGATGTGAGCGTGATATTTGACTTACAGAAAGTCATGGATGAGGTTTCCGCAAATTGTGCTGAGGTTGGAAAACATGCGGAGTATTGCTCATTCCAGCTTGTGAATAAGAGAATAGTTCCGTTTAAAGCCAAGTCACATAACGAATATACGAGGTTAATGAAATGTGTCTATGAATATGGCCGCAATCCTGAACCTACGGCGGAGCTAACTATTGGCAATATGACAAGGCGAGTATTGGAAGCATTTTCGACATTCACATTTAAAGAAGGACCCGATAAAGTAAGTTTGAATCCACAGGTACTTGCCCTAATTCCAGACCAGAACAAAAGAGCTTATTTCCAAAACTCTATGTATAGATTGGTTTTAAACACGGAGAGCCATTTGCAGGAAGCCGTACAAGGAGCACCGGAGATGAGTTTCTTTAGTCATCTTACCGTTGAGGAAAAACAACGTACAGCCAGAGATGTCTTGTGTTTTATGTATTGTGTTAATCCAGCTCATGTGTTGGCTCACCTTCCCAATGCACGGAAAGAATTAGATAATTGGATGGCAAGTATAGGATGAGCAAATAACAAAAAGTTTCAATTAGATGCCAAAAGTCGTTGAATTCAGCGGAATTGGCAGCTTCTTATTACAGTATGTCGAGGATAAACCCCACGAGAACACAGAAGAAGGTGAAGTTGAGGTGAAAACAAATGGCCCAGAGTGATAAAATCCAACTGTTCGAGGACAAGCGCATTCGCACTGCGTGGGATGCGGAAAAGGAAGAATGGTACTTCTCCATTGTCGATGTGGTGGCTGTACTGACTGACAGTCCAAATCCTCAAACCTACTGGCGCGTACTTAAAAAGCGTTTAAAGGACGAGGGAAATGAAACCGTTACAAGTTGTAACGCTTTGAAAATGACCGCTGCAGACGGCAAACGCCGTCTGACCGATGTGGCTGACACCGAGCAGCTCCTCCGCATCATCCAGTCCATTCCTTCGCCGAAGGCAGAGCCGTTCAAGCTATGGTTGGCACAGGTTGGCCGGGAGCGTATCGAAGAAACCATCGACCCTGAGTTAACCATTGACCGGGCTTTAGAAACCTACCTCAAGAAAGGTTACACCCGCGAGTGGATCAACCAACGGCTGCAGGCCATTCAAGTCCGCAAAGAGCTAACAGATGAGTGGGATGCCCGTGGTGTACAAAAAGGCGTGGAGTACGCTATCCTCACGGACGAGATTTCCCGCGCATGGTCGGGGATGTCTACCCGCCAGTACAAAAACCTGAAAGGCTTGAAAAAGGAAAACCTTCGGGACAACATGACAACGCTGGAGTTGGTGTTGAATATGCTGGCGGAAGCAACAACCACACAGTTCTCAAAAGATCGCAAGCCAACGACTTTCCAAGAAAATCTGGCAGTTGCCAAAGCTGGCGGTCAGGTTGCCGGACGGACAAGAAAAGATATTGAGTCACAGTCAAATATGCCGATCATCTCCCCTAAGAATGCAGTACAACTCAATCAAGTAATAACTGATTTGCTGGAGGATGCGACTTCGGATTTGCCGAAAAAAGCGGACGATAAGTAAACTTTGGCGTTCTTTGTAGTACATAGATATTTTCAAATGGCAAAAACAAAAATATCCGAATTGAAGCCACCTGACAAAAGAACCAGGACATTCTTATGAATGTCCTGGTTCTTTTTTTATAACGTTTTTTGAAAGTAAATAAGCACAATACAGATCGCTCTCATTTACTGTGCGATCTTGCTTTCCGCGCTGCCGACTACCATTTTGGTCAGGGCGAACAGGGCGATGACGTTGGGAATGACCATGAGGTTGTTGAACATATCCGTCAGCTCCCACACCAGATCGTTGCTCATCATGGTGCCCATCAGGATGAACACCAGGGCGATGAGGGTGTAGATCACGGTGCAGGCCTTGGGGTTCTTCTTGCCGAAAAGCCAGATGGCGTTGATCTTGCCGAACAGGTTCCAGCTCAGAACCGTGGAGAAAGCGAAGAAGAACAGGCAGATGGCCACGAACTTGGCGCCCAGGCCGGCACCCATCACGGAGCCGAAGGCGGTCTGGGCCAGGTTGGTCTTGCTGAGGGTGGAAGTCACATCGCCCACATAGCCGCCCGCCAGAGGGCCGTCAGCAGTGTAGAGGGTGCAGATGATGACCAGCGCATTGAGGGTCAGGACCACGAAGGTGTCGATGAACACGCCGATCATGGCCACCACGCCCTGGTCGTGGGGGTCCTTCACGTTGGCCTGAGCGTGGGCATGGGGGGTAGAGCCCATACCGGCCTCGTTGGAGAACAGGCCCCGCTTGGCGCCCTGGGAAACGGCCTGCTTGATGGCATAGCCGAAGGTGCCGCCCACGATGGCCTGGGGCTCAAAGGCATACTTGAAGATCATGCCGATGGTGGCGGGGAGATACTGGATGCGGAAGATGAGGACGATGAGGCCGCCCAGCAGGAAGATTGCCGCCATAATGGGGACGATTTTTTCCGTAACGGCGGCCAGCCGCTGAACGCCGCCCAGGAAAATGATGCCGCAGATGATGACCAGCGCCACACCCACGATCCAGGAGGGGATGCCAAAAGCGGTCTGGAAGCACTCGCCGATGGAGTTGGACTGCACCATGCAGCCCATGAAGCCCAGAGCCAGGATGATGGCCACGGCGAAGAAGGTGGCCAGGAACTTGCCGAAGCCGCCCTTGAAAGCGGTGGTGATGTAGTAGACGGGGCCGCCGTGGATGGTGCCGTCAGCGGCCTTCACCCGGGTCTTGATGGCCAGCGTGGATTCAGCATAGATGGTGGCCATGCCGAAGAAGGCAATGACCCACATCCAGAAGATGGCGCCGGGGCCGCCGGTCAGAATAGCACCGGATGCGCCTACGATGTTGCCGGTGCCCACCTGAGCGGCAATGGCGGTGGCCAATGCCTGAAAGGAGCTCATGCCGCTGTCATGCTTTTTGCCGTTGAGGGTCAGATTGCCGAAGACTCTGCGCATACCCTCGCCGAAGCAGCGGACCTGAATGAAGCGGGTCTTGATGCTGTACCACAGGCCGACAGCCACCAGCAGAAAGACCAGAATGTAGTTGGACAGGTACGTGTTGACGCTGCATACAGCGGGATAAAGCGCAGCGTCCAGTTTTGCGACGATCGATTCCATAGTTTTTTCCTCCTGCACACGGTTTCACCGACGGCGGGATCTTTGCCGCGGTGATAAAAACGGAGCGGCTGGCAATGCAGCCGCTCCGAAGAACGCAGTACAGGAGATCGACGCAGCCCCGCCGCAAACGGTGAAGCCTGCGGCCTGCCTGACGGATCTCTCCGCCTCGCCTGCCGCTGCGTCAGATCACTCTGTCCTTTTACCTGAGAGATTCAGCGGTCATGCCGCCTTTCACCTTCGGTACCCGGTGAGCCGGGATTCTCCAGAGCCGCATCCACCCATAGTCCTGTCCGCACGGCGGACACCTGAGAGTTTTACTCCTTCGGTAGACTTACGTCGTTTTCCTATGGGCTTCCATTGCCGGTATTCCGTTGTTGAAGATAGCCGTATCCTATCATATGCGCCGCGGAATGTCAACTGTCCGCACATGGTGGAATGTCTGAAATATTTGAGGTTTTCCAGAGAAATTTGTGCATACGGGAGAAAAAAGCGGTCCCTCTTTTCGGAAGGACCGCTTTTCGGTATGCAGCTGATCAGAAATCTGCGCTGCCCACAGTGCGGGGATGCAGCTCCACGTCACGGATGTTGTTCACACCGGTGAGATACATCACCATCCGCTCGAAGCCCAGGCCATAGCCTGCGTGACGGCAGGAGCCGTAGCGCCGCAGGTCGCAGTAATACTTGTAATCCTCCGGATTCATGCCCAGCTCCTTGATGCGGGCTTCCAGCACATCCAGACGCTCCTCGCGCTGGCTGCCGCCGATGATCTCGCCAATGCCAGGCACCAGGCAGTCCGCCGCGGCCACGGTTTTGCCGTCATCGTTCAGGCGCATATAGAAAGCCTTAATGTCCTTGGGATAGTCGGTGACGAATACGGGACGCTTGAAGATGTGCTCTGTCAGGTAGCGCTCATGCTCGGTCTGCAGGTCGATACCCCACTCCACGGGATAGTCGAACTTCTCGCCGCTCTTTTTCAGCAGGTCCACCGCTTCCGTGTAGCTCACCCGGCCGAAGTCGGAGGAAGCCACGTGCTCCAGCCGCTCCCGCAGGCCCTTATCCACGAACTGGTTGAAGAAGTCCATCTCCTGAGGGCACTGCTCCATCACATAGCGGATGATATACTTGATCATGTCCTCGGCGGTATCCATATAGCCGTTCAGATCGGTGAAGGCCATCTCAGGCTCCACCATCCAGAACTCAGCGGCGTGACGCTGGGTGTTGGAATTCTCCGCACGGAAGGTAGGACCAAAGGTATAGACATTGCCGAAGGCCATGGCGAAGTTCTCGGCGTTCAGCTGACCGGACACCGTCAGGCTGGTCTTCTTGCCGAAGAAGTCCTGGCTGTAGTCCACCTGCCCGTCCTCCGTCTTGGGGACGTTGTTCAGGTCCAGCGTGGTCACCTGGAACATCTCGCCGGCGCCCTCGCAGTCGCTGGCGGTGATGATGGGGGTCTGTGCGTAGACAAAGCCGCGATCCTGAAAGAACTTGTGGATGGCGTAGGCCGCCGCGCTCCGCACCCGGAAGGTGGCGGAGAACAGGTTCGTCCGGGGACGCAGATGCTGGATGGTCCGCAGGAACTCTACGCTGTGGCGCTTTTTCTGCAGGGGATAGTCCGGAGTGGAGATGCCCTCCACGGCGATCTCGGTGGCCTTCAGCTCCAGTGGCTGCTTGGCATCCGGTGTCAGGGTCACAACGCCGGTGACGATCAGGGCCGCGCCTACGTTCTGGGCGGCGATGTCCTTATAGTTAGAGAGGGCCTCTGCCTCCATCACCACCTGAAGATTGCGGAAGCAGGAGCCGTCATTCAGCTCGATGAAGCCGAAGCCCTTCAGATCCCGGATGGTGCGGACCCAGCCGCCCACGGAAACGGTCTGACCGGAGAGCGCTTCGCTGTCTGCAAAAATTTTCGCGATTTTTGTGTAACTCATAGTTTGATCCGTCCTTTGTGTTGTTGGTACAATTATAAGCATAATACTCCTATTTTTCGTTCTTTACAAGAGGGAACCGCCATTCTTCCAGCAGAATCAGGGATTTTACGGCGAAAACATAAATTCCTCTTGAATTTTGGCCATTCATCCGATATAATGAACAACGTTAATGCCGGTGTGATGGAATTGGTAGACGTGACGGACTCAAAATCCGTTGGTAGCGATACCGTGTGGGTTCGAGTCCCACCACCGGCACCAAATAGAAACACCATCCGTCAGGGTGGTGTTCCTTTTTTGCTATGCAAAAGTGTAGCAAAATAAGAAATGTGCCACTTCCTCGCCCCTGCGGGGCAACCGGAAATGGTGCACGAAAACTTCATGCACATTTCGTTTGCGGTATGCGCTGTCCGTATGCGGCAGATCTTATGGGAAAACAGGAGGAAACCGCAGCGGTCAGGGTGGTCCTCGGAATTCTGTATAGATATTTTTCGCCAATATGTGCATAGTATAAGGACGTATGATGCGCTCTGTTCTGCACCGCAGAATGGACGAACACAGGAAAGGTAACGTAATTTATGAATCGGAAAAACCATCTGCTGGCGATCCTTGCGGCTGTCAGCTTCATCCTTGCCACCCTTACCGGCTGCGGCGGCAAAACAGAGCCGGACGTCCCGCAGCCAACGCCGGAACCTGTCGAATACGCCAATCTGACGGACGAGGATTCCCGTGCTCTGCTCTCCCGGCTGCTTGAGAACGCGGGCATAGACGAGACCCGGATCCGTGGCCTTTTTGACCGGGTGGACCAGTTCAACGCCAGTGTTAAGAGTGAATGGCTGACGAACGGCTTTGAGCGCGCTGTCCCCACCGACACCAAGTACGATCCCTATGAGATGCAGGATCTGTGGGTGGAGAAAAACGGCAGCTTCCCCGGCTATAACTGCCGCATTACGGCATTCAGCCTGTTCGGTGAGTTCGTCACCGTCGGAGCGGATCAGCCGAAGACTCAGGGAGAGGATACGCTTTTTCTGGATTTGGAAACGCTGACCGAAGATCCCGCCGTTCTCTGCGGAGACAGCACTGCTAAATTCTGCGCGCTGTTTGCGCCGGTGCCCGCCGCAGACAGTACGGACGTGGACGAGCAGGCCAAGACGCTTCAGGCGGGCTGGGCCGCCCGGGGCGTCGCATTCTCGGACAGCACCGCCCGGCTGATCTCCGTTGTCCTGCATGACAGGTTCTCGGACACGGAGAATACGCTGTTTGTGGGGCATGTGGGGGTGCTGCTGCCTGTGGAGGACGGGAGTTTCTGCCTGATCGAGAAGGTTGCCTTTCAGGAGCCGTACCGGCTGGTAAAGCTGCGAAACCGGGCGGAACTGCGCAATTATCTGATGGCAAAGTACGATACCTCCTGGGGACAGGATACCACCCGGCCCTTCATCATGGAAAATGACAGCCTGATGGCGGAGTGAGCGGCGGCACGGGACTGCGGATACCGTATCAGCAATCATACAGTAAAAATAATTGGTTTCCTTGAAAAACCGGCAGACGTGCGGAGCGTCTGCCGGTTTTTGTGTGCAGAACGTTGCACCGGGGCACATGTTTCTGTTGATGGCCGCATAGATTGGACAAGCAAAGGAGGAATCGCTATGCAGCTTTGGAAAAATACGGCTTTGACCTCGGTGGCGGCGCTGCTGGGGCTGTTTCTGCTGCCCTTGGCCGTAGCCCGGGAACCGGCGGAGTTGCCGGAGCATACGGAATTACCCCGGACGGAGCAGACGGCTCCGGTCCAGCCTGCGGTAAAGGCTGTTTATGACGCGGACCGGACCCTGCGGGTGCTGGACGGAGAGACTGTGCGGGAAATGACGCTGGCGGACTATCTGGTGGGCGTCACGGCGGCAGAGATGCCGGCGTCCTTTGCAGAGGAGGCGCTGAAGGCTCAGGCGGTGGCAGCCCGTACCTATACCCTTTACAAGCTGACAGCCGGCAGCAGCCATGGGGACACGGCGGACATCTGCACGGACTCTACCTGCTGTCAGGCGTATATCGCCATGGAGCAGGCCCGGGCCAACTGGGGGGCACAGGCGGACGCTTATGAGAAAAAGGTCCGTGATGCAGTGACATCTACCGATGGGGAGGCCATCCTTTACGGCGGCGTTCCAATTCTGGCGGTGTTCCATTCCAGTTCTGCGGGGCTGACCCGGGCTGCGGGGCAGGTGTGGCAGAACGATCTGCCCTACCTGAAGCCAGTGGATTCCCCCGAAGCCAAGGAGACCATCCCCAATTATTACAGCCGCGTAGACTTTACCCCGGCGGCGCTGAAGGAAAAGCTGCTGGCGAAGATCCCCTCTGCCGATCTCTCCGGGGACAAGAAAAGCTGGCTGAAAGATCCTATCCGGGACAGCGCCGGCAGCGTGGAGACGGTGGAGGTGGGGAGCGTGACGGTCCGGGGCGGTACGGTGCGCGCCGCACTGGGGCTGCGCTCCGCCTGCTTTGAATGGGAATTGCAGGACGGCAATTTTGTGTTTTACGTCACCGGCTACGGCCACGGCGTGGGCCTCAGTCAATACGGCGCGGATGCCATGGCGGAGAGCGGCGCGGACTATCAGACCATCCTGACCCACTACTATACCGGCGTGACGGTGGAGGTCTTCAACGGCTGAGTCACGGACTTTACAAGACAGAAGCAAATGTGGTAAAATATTTTATTAAAAAACTGCCGCAAAGGGGGAACTGCTGATGAAAAAGCGATGGGCCATGGGTCTGCTGTGCTGCTTGCTGCTGTTTCAATTGGCTTTTCCGGCCAAAGCGGCGGGCAGTGTGTATTTCGTGGCGGCAGAGGAAAGCGTTCTGCCGGTGACAGATGCCACCATGCCCTTCTGGGCCAACGGCTATCTGTATGTACCGGCCTCTGTATTCACCAATCTGGGGATCTCTGTCATCAACAATACCGCAAAAAAGATGACGGTGCTGGAAAAGGACCGCCGGGCCATGCTGTTTGACTGGGCCAAAGGTACGGCGCAGGACAGCAGCGGCAGTCTGTTCACCCCCGGCGTCATTCAGTCCGGCGGACTGGTGTTTGTCCCGGCGTCTACCGTCGCAAACTTTTTCGGCCTGCAATATTCCGTGACAGATGTGACCAACGGCTATCTGGTGTGGCTGCGGTCTCCGGATTTCGGCATGAGCGCCAAGGATTTTGCCAATGCGGCGACCTACAATATGGAAGAGCGCTACAACGCGTATAACAAGGGTGCCACGTCCAGTACCACGCCCAATGTACCGGTTACACCCTCCGCACCGACGCGGGGGGCTAGGATCCATCTGTGTCTGGAAGCGGATCAGCGGACCTCCGGACTGCTGGACGCCTTGGACCGTGCCAACGGCTGGGCCACCTTCTACTGCACGCCGGACTTCTTGGAGTCCAACGGCGAGCTGCTGCGGCGGATGACTGCCTCCGGTCATGCGGTGGGCATTCTGGCGGAGAGCGGCGAGGACACGGCGGAGCAGCTGCGGCGGGGCAATGAAGCCCTGTACCGGGCCACTCTGGGAAAGACCCGGCTGGCCTACGTGCCGGATGCGGAGGAGACGGAGCTGCAGGCCTTGGAGGAGGTCGGCTGGCGGTGCCTGACACCCTCAATGGACCGGTCGGATTACAAGCTGGAAAGCAGCTCCAACGCCTCCGCGCTGATGAAGCGGGTGTCGGCCCGGCGGGGGGATGTGTCTGTCTGGCTGGGGACCACTGCCTCTGCCGCGGGCCTGCGGGAATTTGTAATCTCCGCTCAGGGAGCGGGCCACTACTGCCGGGCGATGACGGAAATCGGCTGACCGGCGGCTGAAATGGCGCAAGATTTACAAAACGTTCAACACCCTGACGAAGTTTAGGGTAATATAAAGTAGAGAAGAACATAAGAAACGGGACCGGAAGGCCCTGCAGAACGGAGGAGACCCTATGGGACGCAACATTCTGGTTGTAGAAGACGATAAGAATATCTCCGACCTGATCCACATGTATCTGGTAAAGGAAGGCTTTGATGTCCGCATCGCTGGGGACGGCGGCAAAGCACTGGAGGAGTTCCAGAAGAAGGAACCGGACCTGATCCTGTTGGACATCATGCTGCCTGTGATGGATGGCTGGGCGGTCTGCGCCAAGATCCGGGAGACCAGCAAGGTGCCCATCATCATGCTGACGGCCAAGAGCGAGGTCTTTGATCGGATTCAGGGCCTTGAAATGGGCGCGGATGACTACATCGTCAAGCCCTTTGAGATGAAGGAGCTGATCGCCCGGATCAATGCCGTTCTGCGGCGGACGGAGATCCCCAACGACACCAGCAAGAAACTCCATTTCGACAAGCTGACCATTGATCTGGATTCCTATGAGCTGATCGTGGACGGCAAAAAGATCGACACGCCCCCCAAGGAGCTGGAACTGCTGTACCATCTGGCCTCCACCCCCAACCGGGTCTACACCCGCAACCAGCTTTTGGACGAGGTGTGGGGCTTCGACTATTTTGGCGACAGCCGCACCGTGGACGTGCATATCAAGCGCCTGCGAGAAAAGGTAGAGGGCGTCAGCGACCAGTGGGCGCTGAAAACCGTCTGGGGCGTGGGCTATAAGTTCGAGACCGTTGGCGGCCAGACGGCAGACAAGGCGAAGTAATATGAAGGATTGGTTCCGCGAGCGGTTTCACGGGCTCTATTGGCGGCAGATGGCCGTCACCGTGGGCATGGTGTTCCTGACGCTGGTGCTGTTGGGCGTGTCCTTTTTTTCCCTGAGCTATTCCTATGCCCGGGGGCAGAAAACCGATGAGCTGATGGTCCGGGCGATGGCGGTGAGCAAGCTGTCCGTGCGGTATCTGGAGACCGGCCGCTATCTCTCTATGGAGGAATTGCAGAAGGACGAGCAGTTCCGTCAGCTGGCGGCCACTGCCGCCGTGATCTCCGAAATGGATATTCTGGTGTGCGATATGGATGGCCATGTCCTCCTGTCCACGGATGCCACTATGGAGGGCCGGCCCGTCACCATTCCGTCATCGGTGATGGACAAGGTCTCCGCAGACGGCACCTGGGCCGGGCGGAGCCGTCTGGACCAGATCTATGCCAGCAAGCAGTTTGTGGGCGGCGTGTCCGTGGTGAACCCGACCACCGGGGAGGTCCTGGGGGCGGTGTTCACCGTCTGCGCCTCGGATTCCGTTGATAATCTGTGGCGGGCCTTTGCGGGACTGCTGATGATGACGGGCTTCGTGGTGCTGATGATCTCCTTTATGGCGTCCTCCATTACCACCATGCGGCAGATCAAGCCCATCCGGGAGATGGCTGCTGCCACCCGGCAGTATGCCGACGGTGATTTTGATGTTCGCATGAATGACTACGGCCGGGAGGACGAGATCGGCGAGCTGGCGGCTTCCTTTAATAATATGGCAGAGTCCTTGCAGCAGACGGAGCGTCAGCGCCGGGAGTTCATCGCCAACATCTCCCACGAGCTGAAAACCCCTATGACCACCATCGCCGGGTATACGGACGGCATTTTGGACGGTACCATCCCGCCTGAGAATGAAAAGCAGTATCTGCGGATCATCGCCAACGAGAGCCGCCGTCTCAGCCGCCTTGTGCGGCGGATGCTGGATGTCAGCCAGCTGCAGGCTATCGATCCCCTGCGCAACGGTAATCATTTCGATGTGTGCGAGTCTATGCGCCGGGTACTGATCTCCATGGAGAAGAAGATCAATGACCGGCATCTGGATGTGGAAGCGGATATTCCCGATGAGCCAATTTTGGTGCTGGGCGACAACGATATGATCACCCAGGTCATTTACAACCTGCTGGAAAACGCTGCCAAATTTGCACGGGAAGGCTCCACCCTCTACCTGGGCGTGGCCATGATGGATGGCAAGGCCCGGATCACCGTCCGAAATGTGGGCGAGACCATCCCGGCGGAGGAGCTGCCGCTGCTGTTTGAGCGGTTCCACAAAAGCGACAAGTCCCGCAGCGAGGATAAGGACGGCTATGGCTTGGGCCTGTATATCGTCAAGACCATTTTGCAGCAGCACAAGGAAGAAATCAATGTCACCAGCGAGAATGGCGTGACCACCTTCACGTTTTCTCTGCGGGTGGAGTAAAGAGGTACTATGAGCGAGCGCAGGACCCTGCAGACGCGGGGAGAAGTCATCGAGGAATACAGCAGAGATTTCCCCGCGGAGATCGTGGAGACCTATTCCCGGCCTTTGCCGGGGGCCGTGGAGCCTGTACCCACAGAGCCAACGCCCAGATCTCGGAGGAAAAAGCGACGGGTGTGGAAGGGGCTGATGATCCTTCTGGCCATAGCGGCGGTAATCGCTTTGCTGGCGGCGGGGGTGCGGTGGCTGATATGGGAATTGCAAATGCCTGATGACTGGGGCGAGGACGATTATTACTACTATGACCAGGATCAGGAGGATGAGGATGCCCCCATTACCATTCCCACTGAGGAACCGGATGCAGACGCTCGTCTGGAACTGGCGAAGGACCGCAGCCATGCGCTTTCGGCTCAGGAGGTTTACCGGAAGGTAAGCGGCGCCGTGGTCACGGTGGCGGTGGATCTGGACGGCGGCCGGATGTCTGTGGGAACCGGTGTGATCTTCCGGGAGGACGGCTACATCCTCACCAACCACCATGTGGTAGCCGGGGGCAAGAGCTGCACGGTGCTGCTGTCCGGAGGACGGCCCTATGCGGCGAAGTATATCGCCAGCGACGCCGGGTACGATCTGGCTGTGCTGAAGATCAATGCGGAGGAGGCTCTTCCCTTTGCGGAATTCGGAAATTCCGACGCTTTGTCCGTAGGCGACCCTGTGTACGCCATCGGTACGCCCCTGGACATTGAGATGGGCGGCACCTTCACGGATGGTATCGTTTCCTCTGTCAACCGGGAGATCCAGCTTACCAGCCGGACCTCCATGCCACTGATCCAGACCAATGCGGCGCTGAACAACGGCAACTCCGGCGGCCCGCTCATCGACAGTTACGGGCAGGTAGTGGGTATCAACTTTATGAAGCTGTATGCCCGATATTCCACGGTGGAGGGTCTTGGCTTTGCCATTCCCTCCGTGCAGGCGGAGCGGGTGGTCAATGATCTGCTGATCTACGGCGAGCCTCAGCCGGAGCCGCTGCTGGGCGTTTCCGTTCTGCAAGTGCCGGACCAGCTGGCGGAGCACCTGTGGGGCATTCAGGTGAAGGAGGTCACGGCGGGCGGCGCGGCGGACCGGGCTGGCGTCCGGGCCGGGGATTATCTTTTGGCGGCGGACGGCAAGGAGACCCTCAGCAGCGCGGATCTGCTGCGGGCCCGGTGGCAGCATCATGTGGGAGACGAGATGACGTTGACCCTCTGGCGCCGCGGCGAGATCCTGACGGTAACGCTGGAACTGACTGAGGCCGTGGAAAAGTGATCCCCTCTAAATGAAACGAATGACCCCCGGCGGCTGAGTTCAGCCGCCGGGGGTTTTATGATCCTTTTGGGGGAAAATCAGCGAAAGACCGGAGAGCAGCAGGTAGATACCGAAGGGGCGGCGCAGCAGGTCCACATCCACCGCTGTGGCGATCCATGCCCCTGCAAGTGCCGCCGGGACAGCCACGGGAACGGCAGCCTTCCATGTGGGTGTATCCAGATATCCCTTCTGCCAGTGGCACAGCAGGGCGGAAATGGCTGTGGGCAGGAAGAACAGCAGGTTGATGCCCTGGGCCATTCGCTGGTCCACGCCTAAAAACAGTGTCATCACCAATAGCAGCAGCGTTCCGCCGCCCACGCCCCACGCGGAGATCACCGCAGCCCCCAGCCCGCAGAGAAAGGGGAGCAGCCAGTCCGTCACAGCAGATACCTCACCCCCGCGTAAAAGAGAAAGGCGGCGAAGATCCACTTCAGAATTTTGGCGGACACTCTGCCGTAGAGCTTTCCGCCCAGCCAGCCCCCCAGCAGCCCACCCGCCAGATAGGGCAGGGCGGAGGCCCAATTCATCCCGCCCCGCCAGAGGTACATGGCGGCGGACACGGCGCACACCGGGAAAATGACCGCCACACAGGTGGCATAGAGCTGCCGGGACTTCAGATTGCCCCAACGGGAGAGAATGGGGAGAAATACCATACCGCCGCCCCCACCGAACAGACCGTTGGCAAGACCAGCTGCACCGCCGGCGATCCGGGCGGGCCATTTTGAAGCCATCACGCCACCTTCCTTTCGCGTATGTACGGACCTCCGCCGGTGGGTCAAAGGATTTTCGGCCCGGCGGCGGAGGGGAGGGAGCCGTTATTTCAGCTCAAAGCTCTGGCAGTCGGTGCACTTGATCTCGGTGGGGTTAGCCTCGTGAGTGCCGACCCGAATGGAGGTCAGGCCGCAGTAATTGGAGTCCTGGCAGTGGTGCGCGCAGTTGTTGACGGTGCAGCTGATGCTCTGATTGGGGGTGCACTGGCAGCCGCCGTTGGTGCAGTCCTTCATGATTCGTTCCTCCTGCATGAGAAAAATTTTGGCTTACGCCGTCAGGTAGTATGTCCCCGGACCTGAACTTTATACGGCGGCGAACATAAAAAACAGGCGTTCCTGGAGGGAACGCCTGAGACTGTCGATAAAGTGGTATATTCTCCGCAACGGTAAGGAAGGGTGTGCGCGGGAAACCCAAGAAGGGTGTCCTGCGCCATTGAAATCCTAAGTTTTCAGAACTTTTGTGAAGTTCTGAAAACTTGCTCAGCGGGGCGAAAAGACTTTTTCGACACGCTGAGGCGTTCCCTTTGGGAACGCCTGTCGATCATACGATCATTATTTTTCCAAAAGCTTCCGCAGGGAGTCAAAGGCTTCACCCAGTTCCGCCTTAGCCCTGGCGGAGGGGTTGGCCCGGAGGACCCGCAAAGCGGTTTCATAGCGCTGGATGGAGCGGGTGCGGACCTGTGCTTCTCTCTGGCGGACGGCAGCGATGAGGGCGTCCAGCTCCTCCCGATGCTTGGCAAGCTCCTGCTCGCCGGGTTCGTCGATGCCATCGTCCAGCGCGGCGCGGGTCTTTTCCAAAGCCTGGGCGATATTGGCCAGGATTTCCAGCTTGGATTCTACTCGGCGGCGGAAGGCGTTTTCCAGAGCCGCCCGGCGGCGCTGCTTCCGGACCTGCTTGGCGGTGCGGTGGGCTTCCAGCTCGTCAGCCAGATAGGACTGCAGCAGGTATCTGTCCAGAGAGGTCTTTTCCCGGAAAGCCTGCAGTTCCTCGGCAGTGCGGGCCTGGGCGGCCTCGGCCTTTTTGGCCAGCCGCCGCAGCTCTGCGTTTTCCTCGGTAAGCTTGGTAAGGACCTCCCGCAGGTCGATGGCGGCCTTGGTGGACTTTACCGTATCCATGATGAACAGCACGGCGATCACTGCGGCCAGAGGATTCACCAGCAGGGCCGGGAGCTTATGGAGCAGCTTGTCGATGGGGGGATGGATGACATAGATCAGCAGATCGGAGAAAAAGCCCCAGGCGATCGAACTGGTCAGGCAGATGTAGCCGTGGAGGTTAAAGGGCTGCTTGGTGTAATCCCAGTAGCGGACCTTGAAAAGCTGCTCCATTACGGCGCCTACCACATATTCCAGCGCCGTAGCGGCCAGCATACCCAGAAAATAGACCAGCCAGAAGTTGTCCGCCACCGGCAGAGTGGCGAAGAGAATGATGATGGCTCCGGAGCCGTAGATGGGCAGCAGCGGCCCATGGAGAAAGCCCCGGTTCACCCAATGACGCTGCTTGGCGGAGACATAACAGGATTCCCAGACCCAGCCGCAGAAGCAATAGAAGAAGAACAGCAGGGCCCACTGCCCCGGCGTGTAAACGTACATAGAAAACCATCCTTTCATAGGATCAGCAGTGCCGCTTGGCTGCGGGTCAGTCCAGATTGACCCGGAAATCGCCCCGGGCCGCCGCGTCTGCCCGGCGCTGCTTTTCCTCAGCCTGAGCATCCAGCAGCCCGCCGATGATCTGGTTGGATACTAAAAAGCCCTTGGGGGTCAGATGCCACACACCGTTTTCCAACACAGCATAGCCGGCGACCTCGCACTTTTGCAGAAACGGCAGGAAAATCGGATCAAACCGGCGGCGGAACCGGGTCTCATAGTCCTTGGGATCCAGACCGGAGACCAGCCGTGTACCCAGCATCACCCACTCCACGTCCCGGTCTCTGGGAGGGATGACGGTGTTTTCAGAAAAGCGGAACTGTCCGCCGTGTGCGGCGGCGATGTAGGCGTCCAAGTCCTTTTCATAGGCATACCGGATGCCGCCGAAATCGCTGTGGGCGCCGGGGCCGAAGCCGGCGTATTCCTGAAGCTTCCAATATTTCAGGTTATGCCGGGATTCCCGGCCCGGCTTGGCGAAGTTGGAAATTTCGTACTGCTCATAGCCGTACTGCTTCAAAAATTCCACGGTTTGCAGGTACATATCCGCCTGCTCCTCGTCTCCCGGCAGACCGGCGGTGTCCTTCATGGCAAAGAGAGGCGTCCCTTCCTCTACCTTCAGGCCATAGCAGCTCAGATGCTCCGGGTTCAGAGCTACGGCAGCGGCGAGATTTTCCATCCATCGCTCCTGCGTCTGGTGGGGCAGACCATAAATGAGGTCCAGCGACAGATTTTGAATCTTGGCTTTCCGGGCAGCCTCCACCGCCTGTTGGACCTGCTCCATGGTGTGGACCCGGCCAATGGTTCGCAGTTCCTCGTCGCAGGCGGACTGCATCCCCAAGGAGATCCGGTTGAAGCCGCAGCGCCGCAGGGCGCGGAGAGCTTTCCAATCCCCGGCGGAGTCCGGGTTGGCCTCCAGAGTGATCTCCGCGTCGCGGGCCACTTGATAACGCTTTTCAATGACCTTTAAAATTTTGCACAGGCGCTTTTCTCCTAAGTAGCTGGGAGTGCCGCCGCCGAAGTATACGGTATCCACTGTGTGAGACGCGGCCAGCGGCGCGGCTTCTGTCAAATGGGCGCAGAGGGCGTCGGTATAGGCGTCCATGCGGTCCTCGCTATGGGGCAGGGAGTAGAAGTCGCAGTAGACGCATTTGGCCTTGCAGAAGGGGATGTGGATGTACAGCCCCAGCGGCCGGACGGTTTTCATAAAAATGCCCTCCTTTTGGAATCATGGTCAACAGTTTACCGCTTTTCAGACTGCATTGCAAGAAATTTCACATACTTTTCGCCGGAATGGGGAAACTATGGAAAACTTGTGAAAAGAGGTCGCCCTATGGATATGACGCCCCGGGAATACCAACAGTATGTGCAGCGGAAAATGAAAAAGTCCCCCTTGGGGAAGGACGTGTGTCTGGCCTTTCTCGTGGGTGGGGCCATCTGCGCTCTGGGACAGGCCGTTCTGGACGGCTGGATATCTCTGGGCCTGTCCGAGGAGGACGCGGGCACAGCTACCTCCTGTTCGCTGGTGGCCCTGTCCTCATTGCTGACGGGACTGAATCTCTACAACAAGCTGGCCCGCTTCGGCGGCGCGGGAACGCTGGTGCCCATTACCGGCTTTTCCAACGCAGTGACCTCACCGGCACTGGATTTCAAGTCCGAGGATTGACCTATAATAGACATACAGTCGGTTCTATGGAGTGAGTATGCTGATTTAGTCCAAAATCAAAGCTTCCTCCCGACTTATCATTTGCACGCATTCACCTTAAATGGTGGGTGCGTGCTTTTTTTGTTTTCAATGCATTTTCATAATACCTCATCAGCCTATTTTAGTCGATGGGGAAATTTTTCTTTTTTGAAGGGTGGTCAAAAGGGGTGCCATTTCTACATTCATTACGAGAGGTGCATTCGAGGTGTTTTATGACTTGCCGACCGCAGACTCTCAACCTGTTACCACAGCACTGTACCTTGAAAACCGAATACGATTCCAAGACATCACCGTGTTCGAGCCACTATGAGCAAGTGAAAGGGGCCTGGTCAAGCTCCATTGCGACGACAGCACGGGAAAATAATGGTACACTCGTCCGGCTAGGTCTCAAACCGAGGGACGACGCACCCACAAGCATGGGCCGAGGCTGGAATGCCTGTGTCCCCCTGACCAGGGGACTTGGAATCGACTCTATTTACAACTCTGTCAGGAAGGAGGTGTATGAGATGAACTGCACACAAAAACAACAGTTGGTGTGCTTTCCGAAGGTAAGAGTTTATAAGCCGTGGTTCCGACACTTCAATGATCACAAGGATTTCCGGAACGAAGGAACTGTCCATCTATTCAGTCTCATGGCGCTCTTCAGCTACGCTAATTTTCGATCCAATGAACGCGTGATCAATGACGACCGATATATGGAGGCACCGGGTCAGTGGATCTGCAAACTCGGGGCATTGCCCAGAATCCTTCGAGTCCACTCCAAGACTCAGGCGCTTGAGCTGATGGAGTACTTCGAGAATCATGGATTCCTTACCTTTGAGATCTTGGATGAGGAAAAGGAAATACTCCGCTTCACGATTGCCGATTGGAAAGAGCACTGCACACACCTACAGTATAACTATTACAGCTATAAAGGATCGGGATTCTTTTTCTTCCCGCTGCCTGTCGGCAGACTGCTTCTGAAGACTGCACGAAAGGAAGTCGGAATTGTATTCAGTGAATTGGACGCCATCATGGATATGTGGCTCCACACAATCCTGAATGACCCTAAAGTGCGAGGATCTGAGTATATGCCGGTTGTCTATTACTCCAATATGCGAGGTATGCCGCTGCTCTCATATACTTACCTTGCTCGTCGTTGGGGCTGGTCAAAGTCCCGAGTCGGACGCTTCATGTTGAAGGCCGGCGAATATGGAATTATCAGCCGTGTGAGTTTTTCCAGCTCACGCGGCTCTGTCATTTCAATGTGCCGCTATCGTGAGATGATCTACGGTGAAGGCTGTGAGGAACTCGAACTAAGCAGGATTGGCGAGATCATTGGTATTGCTAAGGCGATTGATGTGGTGGAAGCAGACGACAGCAAACTCGATATCAGCGTCGAGTCTCGCGTCCCGCCAGAGAAAACAATAGGTAAAGCCAGAAAGTCCTTGAAAATACAGGTGTTTCTGGTGGTTCGCTCCTCTTTTTTTGCTCGGCAGATTCCATTAGTCTTCTACAGTTCTTTAGACTGGGAGATGTCTGAACAGGAGAAGAGTAGTCGTGACCCGCCCAAAGAATCCACACTCGGAAAGGAGATGAAATCATGACCTCTGACAGCACACCCGTCTTTGCGCTTGAGAAGGAAGCGTTGAAGACGGAGATTGAGACTGGCCTTCAGGTTGGCGTAGATCATCTGGAGGACAAGCCGATGAAACGCAAGCCTGTGGAAAAGTATCACAACACCAGGTACTTGCTCAAGCAATACCGCAAGGTGGCCTATGCGATCCAGATCTCGGAGTCTGACATGAATGTCAGGATGGAGATGGAACATGGCACCCGGCTTTCCACACTGGAGGTCAATGCAGAGCTTGCTGGGGTTGATTTATCCGGCTCAAAGCTTGAAGGATACGCACGCACGGTCATACGGAGCAAGAATATGCTCCAGATCATCAAAAACGCGCTGAACACGGTAAGGCTGGATCCGGATCATGGGGAGTTGATGTACCAGATCCTCTATCTCACCTACTTCTCGGAGAGGAAGCTGGCCAACCGTGAAGCAATCCTTGCAGAGCTCGAGCGAATAGGTTTCCAAATGTCGATGGTGACTTATCACAGTTACCTCAATATGGCGATCAAAGCCATCGACCGCATTTTATGGGGTTATACGGCTCGTGATTGTATGGAAATCATCAAGCAATTTCTGCCCTGAACTAAAATTGAACTATTTCCGAACTGTATTTGAAGTCCTGCTTAATTGCATCTGTATTCCATAAATGTTAAGATGATAGCGTCGAAAAGTTTCATCGATGGACGGCCCTCTGCTCTGCCGGGGGCATTTTTCATGCATAAGCCAGGAGTTTGGGTCGCACTGCCCAAGCCCCTGGCTTTTCTTTTCGGCTCTAGTTGAAAGGAGGACTTCCCAGTATGAATCAGAACAAACCTGCCGTCGTCAAGAAGCTGCAGGAGCGATTCAGAAATGTAAGCGTTGGTCGTGGACTGTATATAGCATTTGTGATGCCTACGATGCTGAGCATGTTTTCCACTCGTGCTTTCGCCGCGGATACCATTTGGACGAAGGCGAGTGCGATCATGCAGGATGTGTATACGCAAATCCTCAGCATCAGCACCATTGCCGCAGTTGTTACGGCTGCCGTTGCGCTTCTTCTGATGAACTTCTCCAGATCCGGACGGACGGTTGACGAGTCCCGTGCTTGGTTGAAGCGGATCATCATTACTTGGGCTATCCTGAATAGCCTTGGCTTTATCATGGCCTATGTGACGCCTTTCTTCGCCGGTGGCACTTGGACGCCTTAAAGGAGAAACAAGATATGAAAAAAAGCATCATCTGCTTGGTATCCGGTATCATCGCTGGCATCGCCATGTGCTTGACAGCGGCTTACTTCCTGCCTGAGAGCAGCTTCGACGACGAGTTGGGCTGCTTCTGATCTGACGCAGGAGGTGTTACATGGGTATCTTAGACAGCATTGTTGAGTGGATTGCCACGCAGATCATGAACCTGCTGGACCTGGTCACAGGCTCCGTTCTTGGAGCGCTGGGTTGTGACATGAGCACTTTCTTGCGTTACTTTCCAGCCGCTGAGACGCTCTACGAAGTCTTTGCAGCGATTGCTGTTGGCTTTATCCTTTTGAACCTCGTGTGGCAGCTCTTCAAAAACTTCGGGCTTGGTGTGGGCCTTAGTGCGGAGGACCCTACCAAGCTCGCCATCAAGTCTATCCTCTTCATTTTTCTGGCACTGTTTGCCGATCAGATCATGGTGCTCATCCTGGGAATCGCCGGCACACCATATGACTGGGTTGTCGATACAGCACTACCTCCCATTGAGTTTTCCAACTTCGGTAGCGTGCTCACGGTGATAGTCGGATGTCTCGCCTCCGGATCCGTGAGCCTTATTGTTTTGATCCTTGTGATCATCATTGCCTGGAACTATATCAAGCTCCTGTTTGAGGCAGCGGAACGATATATCCTCGTCGGAGTTCTGATCTATACGGCGCCCATTGCGTTTGCGACAGGTGCGTCAGAAAGCACATCTAATGTATTCAGCGCGTGGTGCCGAATGCTTGGTGGTCAGCTTTTCCTTTTGATCATGAATGCATGGTGCCTGCGCCTGTTCACAAGCATGGTTGGCAACTTCCTTGCCAATCCGCTGTCCATATGAGGAGGTAGACATGAAACGAAAACGCATATTCACAATCCTTGTGCTCGTGCTGCTCACCTGTGCTCTGTCCACAACTGCTTTTGCCATCGATGAGAGTGAAGTGGAAAGTGCCATTGCAGCGTCCAGTCAAGAAGAAGTTGCCGGTAATGTCTTCATCTGGTTCCTGTGTGCCATTGGGTTTCTCAAAGTGAGTCAGAAGATCGATAGCTTCATGGCTTCCCTGGGAGTCAATGTTGGCAGGACAGGAGGAAGTATGCTGGCAGAACTCATGGTAGCCGGCCGTGGTATCGCCACTGCTGCAGGTGCATTTGGAAGCACGGTTTCTAATCGTCACTCCTCGCACGGTACACACAATGGTGGTCAGGCAGCCGGCGCAGCATTTACCGGTGGCGGAAACGGCCTTGTCGGGGTCACCAAACGAGCTGTGGGTAATGCTGCAGCATCAAGTGCAACAGGCACCGGATCTGGTCTTAGCAGCATCATTGGTGGTGCTATGTTCGGCTCCAGCTTAGCAAGCGGGGGCAAGTTCGCAACTAGTGTGATCGGAGCTGTTGCAAAGGGAGATATATCCTCTGTCGGTTCAATCACCGGAGAACAGGCATCGGAAGCATTGACCAGTTATCTTGGCTACTCAAGTGCTGCGGCGAGTGAGATACAAACGGATGATCCGGTCACAATTCCCACGGCGCCTGCCCCAATGAACGGCGAAGATGTTGTCACCCTCGATGGAGGATCAGCAGCCGGTGTTATCCCACCCGAAACTCAACCGTGGGCGGCGCCCAGTGCCCCCAACCCGGTGGTTTCCTCTCCTGTGGGAGCAAAACCTGTTTCTGAAGGAGGCACATCGACCGGCGTGATCACAACTGCTACGCACACAGCTTCTGCCACCCCCACGGCCCCATCTCCCGGCACTGTCCGCGAGGGGGCTGGTGTTCCCAGTTCGCCTCCCACATTCCGCAATGTGGAAATTGGCGGAGGCCGCATCACAGGACACGAAGTTGCTCCTGATGGTCAGTCTGAACGGGAGTTCGCTATGTATAGCACTGAGCAGTATATGGCTCCTACCGGCCCCTACGATACCGTAGAGACGTTAGATGGCTCTTCCTGGTACAGGCAATATGCACAGCCGACTGTCGAGAAGACTCCCTATAAGGATGGCGACGATAAGATTCGGTATGAGGAGCGCATTGTTCCTCAAATGCCGCCCGTACCCAAGAGAAAGGATAAAGTCTAATGAGTGAAGAGAACAGACAGCAACAGTCATCTGCTGAATCTACAGTAGCTGGCGCTGCGAAAACCGGTAAAGCCATTGCCAGCATCGCAAAGGGTGCCGCAACTGGCGGCGCTCATGGGGCGGCCGTTGAGGCCGCAAAATCCTCAAAGAAGTGGATCATTCCCATCGTAGCCGTCATCTTGCTTCCGGTTTTGATTATTGCCATGCTGCCCTCGGTGATATTCGGATCCCTGTTTGGCGATGGCACTGATACTCCTAACGGGATTTCCGATGATACGGTGCTGGTGCAGAACTTGGCGGATATCAACAGCGGCATCAGCATGATCCTCTCTGAGGGACTCAATGATGTGCTGGCACGGATCGACAGTGATTTCGCTGCTTCCGGCTGCGACAGTAAGGAAGTCAATAATCCGTTCGGTTCCGATGTGGTGTTTAACGCCAATGCAATCGTTTCCCAGTACTGTGCCTATAAAGACACTGACGCGACCTCCATTTCCAAGGATGATATGGAGAGCCTGCTTGCAGCAAACAAGGACAAACTCTATTCGTTCACCTATACAGACGAGGTGAGAGAAGTCCCCTCTGAGCCTGAAGCAGAAAGCACGGAAACGGTTGCACCTGACACCACAACCGAGGAACCTCCCGAGCCGACTTATGAGACCATCCGAGTCTACACCATCTCATACAATGGCGAGGCTTATTTTGCCGATCAGGTCTTCCACCTGTCAGACGACCAAAAGCTATTGGCAAGCCAGTATGCGCAAAACCTCACCGTTCTGTTGGGCGATGGTGTTTACCAGGGCCTGAGTGAAACCGAATTCTCTGCCTTGGGACTTTCCTATGACGGAGTCATTTTCTCAGATGGTGAGACGCAGGTGGTCTACTACAACCAGTTGGACGAACGTTGGAAGTACGAACTGTACGGCACAGACACCATTGGCGGTTACGCCTGTGGGCCTACCGCTATGTCCATCGTTGTATCCAGCCTGACATCCGAAACTGTCAATCCTCCTCACATGGCACAATGGGCCTATGAGAACGGCTATTGGTGTAGTGGAAACGGCTCGTACCACTCTTTAATTCCCGGTGCTGCTGAGGCTTGGGGATTGAGTGTAGAGGGCTGTACGGCAACAGAGCCCCAGCGCATCGTTGATGCCCTAGCTGATGGAAAGCTCGTGGTCGCCATCATGACAAAGGGACACTTCACTTCCAGCGGCCACTTCATTGTGCTGCGCGGCTGCACAGCTGACGGAAAGATACTCGTCGCAGATCCTTCCAGTTATAAGCGCTCCGAGAAGAGTTGGGATATGTCCATTATCCTCAACGAAGCTAGTAAGCGCGCTGGATCCGGTGGGCCGTTTTGGATCATCGGTAACTGACAACAGAATAGAGGCCAAATATGAGCAAACCGAATGAAGATCGGGATGTCTACTATATCCCACCAAACTTTCTCACAAGTGGGCGCTTATTTGGCGGCATGATTCGAGCACGCAATGCGATTGAAGCTTGCGTGCTCGTCTTATTAACAGGTGTCCCCATTATCAAGTTGCCCTTTTCCCTTACTACACGGATCATCATTTTGTGCCTGGTGTCTCTGCCACTTGGAATCATTGGTGTGATTGGATTTGAAGGTGATTCGCTTTCTGAGTTCGCTGTTAACTGGGTGCGTTGGCTCATCCATCGCAGGACACTATACCGATCAGACACTCCGGTTCCAGAGGCACCTGAAAAACCAATGAAGGCTGTGTCGGGAATGTCGGCACCTAAGCCGCCCGAGCAGTTAGGGATCAAGATCAAGGAGAAACCCAAGAAGCGGAAAAAGCGCAAACCTGTGAAGAAACCCCATAAAGCAAGCAAGCACAAATCATCAGTTGCAAAGAAAAAGCAGCCTCTCCACGCAGAGGACTTCATCCCGGTCAGAGATATCCGAAACGGCATTATCGAGACTACAGATGGTCGCTATCTCCGTGTGATCGAGGTGGAGCCGATCAACTTCTTGCTCCGTAACATTTCCGAGCAGAAGAACATCGTCGCCAGCTTCGCAAGTTGGATGAAGATTTCTCCTGTAAAGGTCCAAATCAAAGTGCTGACAAAAAAGGCCGATATCGGCAAGCACCTCAATACCATTGAGCGTGAAATGGAGGCAGAGGATAATCCCAAGTGCCGGGATCTCCAACTGGACTACTACCATCTAATCCAGACGATCGGTTCCCGTGAGGCCATCACGCGACGCTTCCTCGTCATCTTTGAGTATGAGGCAGTCACCAATCGTAAGCCGGAATACGCAGAGATTGTATCTGCACTGGAGACCGCTGTTCAAACAGCGCGTCAGTACTTTCTGCACTGTGACAATGCCGTTGTCGCTCATGAGGATGAGAACATCTTCCTTATGGAAGTCCTCTACACCATTTTCAATCGTGCCACCTGCGAAGTGAAGCCGGTTGAGAAGCGGGTCCGTGAACTGCAGGCAGCGCGGAAGGACACCGACATTTCGGTTCCTGTACCACTCAAAAGTGTGCTGGCACCTGAGTCCATTGACCTGACCCGTGGGTCCTATGTCGTCATGGATGGTGTCTATCATGCATATCTGATCGTACCCTCTGACGGGTATAACCCCCGAGTGGTCGCCGGTTGGACGAGCATTCTCGTCAATGCGGGCGAAGGCATCGATGTGGACTTTTTCTTTTCCCGCGAGCCAAAAGAGCGTATCCAGGCTAAGCTGGGTCAGCAGATCCGAATTAACCGCAGCCGACTCAAGGATACATCGGACACGAATACGGACTTCGATGATTTCGAAAGCGCCATTCGATCCGGATACTTCCTGAAGGAAGGTCTTGCGAACTACGAGGACTTCTACTACTGCAACACCCTGGTCACGGTTACTGCAGATACTCTGGAAAACCTGGAGTGGCGCATCTCTGAAGTGCGTCGCCTTATGATCTCACAGGATATGGACATTCGTATCTGCCGCTTCAGGCAGGAACAGGCGCTTCTCTCGATCCTTCCGTTCTGTAAGCTGGATAAGAAGTTGTTCGAGGCCAGCAAGCGCAATATGCTGACATCCTCTGCGGCCAGTTGCTATCCCTTCACCTCGTTTGAGATGAGTGACGAGAATGGCATCTTGCTCGGTGTTAATCAGCATAACAACAGCCTGGTCATCGTGGATATCTTCAATAGCCGGGTTTACAAAAACGCCAATATGGTACTTCTTGGAACAAGCGGCGCAGGTAAGACCTTCACGCTCCAGCTGATCGCTTTGCGCATGAGGCGTAAAAGCACGCAGGTATTCATTATCGCTCCTCTGAAGGGACATGAGTTCCTGCGCGCATGCAACAATATCGGAGGTGAGTTTATCTCCATAAGCCCTGCCTCCAAGCAGTGCATCAATGTCTGTGAGATCCGTAAGCAAGACTTGAGCGCCAATCAGCTGATAGATGGCGTTGTCAATGAGAACTCCATTCTGGCAAAAAAGATCCAACAGCTGCACATCTTCTTCTCTCTGTTGATCCCCGATATCAACCATGAAGAGCGTCAGCTTCTGGATGAGGCTCTGATTCGAACCTATGCAAAAAAAGGAATCACTCACAACAACGAGTCGCTGATCGACCCAGACCACCCGGATCGGTATCGCGAGATGCCCCTGCTGGGAGATGTCTATGAGATCCTTATGGAGTCTCCGGAAACGAAGCGCATGGGCAACATTCTCAATCGTCTTGTCAACGGCTCTGCGAAGACCTTCAACCAACACACCAATGTCCAACTTGATAACCTCTATACCGTACTGGACATCTCTGAGCTTACAGGCGAGCTGCTCCCTGTGGGCATGTTCGTTGCTCTGGACTATGTATGGGATAAGGCAAAGGAGGATCGCACCAAGGAGAAAGCCATCTTCATTGATGAGGCGTGGGAGCTGATCGGAGACGACGATACCAGTAACCCGAATAATGCAAAGGCGCTGGCCGGAGAATGGGTCCAAGAAATCTTCAAAATCATCCGTGGCTATGGCGGCGCAGCTGTTGCAGCTACGCAGGATATCGGCGACCTTGACAGGAGCCGATTTGGCAAAGGCATCCTGAATGTTGCCAAGACGAAGATCATTTTGAATCTGGAGGACGATGAAGCCCGAAGAGTACAGAGCATCCTCCACCTGTCGGATGCTGAGATCATGTCGATTACCCGTTTTGAGCGCGGCCAGGGCCTAATCTCAACAAACTCCAACCACATCACTGTTTCCTTCAAAGCTTCCCCTCTGGAGAAGCAGTTGATCACTACAGACCGCATGGAGCTCAATCAAATCCTCCAGGAAAAGATGGCTAAAAATGCGCATAATGCTGACTTATGAAAACACACCACGAATGTCGTTTACATTAGCTCTACATTATGCGTAACAGCAAAGATCTTTTACACTATGCGGTTTCCTAAGTCTACACAAAGGAGAGCAAAATGAAGTTTGCATATGCTGCCCGAGATCGAGAAGTGGCCTTTATCATTCGGCTGCTGACCATCTTCGGGGTCGTTGAACAGCGACAAATGCGGTTGCTCTTCAATCATTTGAGCAATCGTTCCTATGGCCAGATCCTCGCACGACTCCGGCGAGAGGGTCTGGCCTACTTTTCGCCGGACGGCCAATTCCTTGCCACAAGTAGGTACTCGCTGGACCACGGAAAGACCCTTGAATCTGTCATGGTATTCTGGGCATTCATCAAAATGCGAGACAATGTGCTGGACTTCTGCGCAAGCGACCCTCCGGCTATTTTATCGTTCTCTTCTGCGGCCAAGGATTATGACCTGATCCCTGGCAGTAAGCAGAATATCCCTGCAATCAATGCAGCTCGTACCGTGGTTGCGGAAGCGACAGTCCGCCTGATCGTTGTTGATGATCTGAGCACTCTGGATGAGGTAGAGCCCAGACTGGTCAACGATTATGGCATCTTAGTCGGCCCGAATGGTGTTGAGCAAATCTATAAGATGTGAGGTTACACGATGGAAAACCCCAAATATATCCTTGTTATGCGCCAGGTCGCTTCAGATTATGACGGCATCAGCCATGAACTCTTCCAGATAGCCAATAATCTGGAGCGCATGGATCAGTTCAACCCCCAGCAGAAACTATTCAGCCTGGTTCGTAACGCTGAAGTTTCCACGGTCTCCCTGCGAAATCTCACGGCTCGAACGGTCCGTGATGATACCGCACACTTCTACGGTGAGGTGGCTGATCTGCTTGGAATTCGGATCGATGAGACCCATGACTGGCTCAAAATCACAGTGCCTGCAATCCTACCGAAGCGAAACCAGAGGGATAATCAGGCGTTTCTGACACGCCCTCTGCGCTATGCACTCCTCGACTTCCTCAAGGAAAATCCGATGGAACGGTTCGGAAGCTGTGCTATCTGCATTGTCCATAACTACGATGAGGCACTCGGTAAGCGGCGCATTCGAGACTACGATAACATCGAAACCAAGAGATATCTAGATGTGATCGAGTCTATGCTACTGACCAACGACAGCGGGCTGTTGTGTACGGTGCTTCAGGCCACAAAGGTGTCTGATCGAGACTGCACAGAGTTCTATCTGATGCGACCCGAGACCCTCTCTACATGGGCTAAAAACCACGTAAAATCAACTACCAATTCCTGCTTTGAATGAGAGGCAGAAATAGGTAGTGATTTTGAGCCTTCGGGCTGTCCTCACCCAGGGGCTGCAGAAATAGGTAGTGATTTGAGTGAGGTGTTCTGGCTGGGTGTTTTTTGCTTGGTCAGTTTCTGCGCAACTTCGGCAATGCATGCCGCAGCCTCGGGCAGCCTGTCGGCAGCCTTACTGTTTTCAAGATTGGAGTGCCTATGATTACTTGCAAGAACGATCGGTTGCTTGAACTGCTGTGGTTTGTTGGGTACTGTATTGAGTTTCCGACGCAGTTGGCGGTTCGCATCGGTGGTGGTGCTGAGTGGAATCGCAGAGTGATGTATCGGGCGATTCGAGAGGGCTATGTGAAGTGCTACCGCAGGAAACATAAGCGGCATGTAATCCGGTCTCTGAGCTTAACGCAGAAGGGATTTGATTATGTGGCGCAGAGTGATCCTGAGGCAGTGGCCATGATCTATTCTCGAATCAATTGTTCCGAGCGCGTGTACCCATCAAAAGTCGATAAAATCCTGAGACTTCACGCTATCGCCGTGGGCACGGTCATGGCCCATGCGGCCGATGCAGAGATTTTGATCTCACAAAAGCCATCCCTGATGTCCCCGGCAAAGCGCACCTCAAACACAATCACCCCAGATCCAACCCAGTGTTACTACTATGCGTCCCACGAACTGCGAGTCGCCATCGAGGAGTACTCACCGGAATCCGTTTCCAAGAGTTCCCGCACGATTGGTATTGTGGTCAAGGGGAAGCATTGTTATTTCCTCTACTTCACCGGTAGCACACGGATGTACTGGATGAAGAACAGTGAGGAGAACTACGCCGCAGCTGTGAAGAGCTTACTTCTGGCTAGAGGCTTTGGCGTCACCACGATCCATCAGGTCGTGATCGGCTCTACTATGAGCGTGGCGCAGCGCCTATGCCACAGTGCAAAACCATTTGGCAACAAGTACTTTGTAGTTTCCACATTCTTCGCCCAGTGTCTCTTCCTAACCAACAACCCCGATGGTGATTCTCTAATGAAAATCATCCTCAATCCGGACATGGCGCTGGAACTGAACCAGGCCATCCTTGCACCTTACCACCCCCCACGAACTCCCAACCGTGAGTATGACGCCATCGATGTCCAGCACGACAAACCGGTCATTCTGAATTATCAATGTGATCTCCTGAAACTATCGGATATCCGTCCGATCCCAGAAGGATTCCGTGGAAGCCCCATTATGCTCTGCTTCGACTACCAGACTCAAACGGTTCAGGGAATTGTCGGGCCGGCCATCGAAGTGCGTCCAGTAGAAAGCATGAATAACCATGGAAAGAAGAAAACTGAAAATAACCCTTAGCCTTGCTGTCCTGATCCCATGCGTGTTGTATATTGCCGGCATTATCGCCCAGTTCATGATCAACATCAACGCATGGAAGGCGGCCGGCAGTGACTATAGCGTCTCCCCAGGTCTCCCATCCCTGGAGCTTGCAGATGTCTTTCGATCCATATTCCACTTTCCAGAAGGCCTGATTGCCATCGGTGTGGTAGTGGTGGGAATTGTACTCATCTGCATTTTTGGACTCCGGATCGGATGGGGCCAAAACGGAGTCACCGATTCCGATCGGAATCTCACTGTCTCAAGCTCTGGTAGCTACGGCACAGCGAGCTTCATGTCACCGAAGGAGGCAAGCGCCTGCTTTGATGTGACAAGTGCGAAGAAGACCGAGCAGGACATCCTTGGCATGTTGCCTGATGGTCAAATCCTCACACTCCCCAAAAACACACGCCTCAATTCCAACCTCGCCGTATGTGGCTCGTCGGGCACAGGCAAATCCAGATCCATATCCCGAAATCTGGTCCTCCAGGCGGTGAAGCGTGGTGAGAGCCTGATCCTTACCGATCCAAAATCTGAACTGTATGAATCCATGAGCGAATACCTTCGAGACAATGGATACACAGTTAAGGTCTTCAACCTGATTGAAATGGATCATAGTGATTCGTGGAACTGCCTCAACGAAGTTGGTTCCAGCGAACTGATGGCTCAGACCTTCGCCGACATCGTACTGCAAAACACCAGCGGAGACTCGAAAGATGCTTTCTGGTACAACGCTGAGCTCAACCTGCTAAAAGCGTTGGTACTGTATGTGGCGTTGGAAATGCCCCCGGAGCAACGCAACCTGGCTACAGTCTACGATCTGCTCTATACACAGACGGAGAAGGGCCTGTCCGACATCATGGCCAGTATCAGCCATGAGCATGTGAACCAATACACCGGCGAGCTTCTTCCGCCATCCCCTGCAGCCGCACCTTACGCCATCTTCAAGCAGTCCAGCGATACGGTTCGAACCAGTGTCATCATTGGCCTAGGCAGCAAGCTGGCCGTACTGCAGGCGCAGCAGGTGCGGAACATCACTTCCTATAACGAGATCGATCTGGAACTTCCGGGAAAGCAAAAGTGTGCCTACTTCTGCATTGTGTCCGACCAGGACAGTACCTTTGATTTTCTCAGCTCTCTATTCTTCAGCTTTCTATTTATCCGCCTGATTCGCTATGCAGATGGATACTGCGAAGGCGGTATGCTGAGCACTAAGGTCAAGTTCGTGCTAGATGAATTTCCGAACTGCTGCCTGATCCCTGACTTCACCAAAAAGTGCTCTACCATCCGGTCACGCGGATGCTCGGTAGCCGTATTCTTCCAAAATGTAGGTCAGATGCGCAACCGATACCCTGATGACCAATGGCAGGAGATCCTCGGTGCCTGTGACTCCACGGTGTTTTTGGGTTGTACCGATATGCTTACGGCGGAGTACTTCAGTGATCGCATTGGTACCGCTTCTGTTGAAGTGGAGGGTACAATGCGGGAACTCAATACCATGCACATCACCAACTACACACCAAGATTCCGCAAGACCAACTCACTTGGCCGGCGTCAACTGCTTACCCCTGATGAGGTCCTGCGTTTACCCCCGGATCAAGTTCTGATCTTCATTCGAGGTCAGAAAGTCATGCGAGCCAAGCGCTATGACTACTCCCTGCATCCGGACTATAAAAAGCTGAAGAGCCGCAAAGCGATCCTGCATGAGCCTGACTGGAAGACCAGCCAGGCTTCTTCTGTATCTGCAACCGGCCCTTCACCATCCTCATCCATGGCCACCCCTGTGGAAAAGGGCAGCGGCAATCGGCAGAAGAAACCACCTGCGAAGCCAGCCCGTAACACTGAGCGCGAGGTTGTGAATGCGGATGACATCTTCTAGGAAAGGAGCAGAAGAAATGCCTAAGAAGAAAGTAACTGAAGCTGTTGAAGAGGTCGTTCAGGAACCGGTTGTTTCTGAACCTGTGCCGCCTCAGGCGCCCCGGCGTCAAGGCAGTGATGACCTGCTTGAACTCAATGATCTGGAGCGTGGCGTTACCCGTGAGGATAGCGAAGACGCCAAGTGGGGCTATCTTGCCGGCGCAGCGCGCAGGCAGCAGATCCTGACCGGCATCGTCAGCAGCGGCATTATTCAGACCGAGAATGGTCTTCCTGTTTGCCCGGTTGATTTTGAAGGCCTCCGCATCCTGATCCCCATTCGTGAGATGGTGTTGACGGAATGGCCTGAAGAGGATCCCATTCCTCGATCTGTCAGAATCCAGATCGGGCGTATGCTGGGTGCGACCATAGACTTCATCCCAGCGGCCGTGGATATCCGCAATCGTGCGGCAGTTGGTTCCCGTAAGGCGGCCATGCTGCAGCGTCAGAAGCGGTACTATGCCACCGGCCGTGTAAAGCCCGGTATCCTGATGGCGTGCCGTGTTCTGGGTGTCGGCAACAACACCATGACGGTGGAGGCTTGCGGTGTGGATACTGAGATCTATGCCCGCAATGTCTCCTGGGAATGGTTCTCTGACATTGCGGATCTGCACTCCACCGGCGATCTGGTCGTTGCCAGGGTCATGGATGTTTCTTACAACGAGGAGCGGGATGTCTATTCGGTCACCCTCTCCATCAAAGAGGCATCTGAGAATCCCGATCGGGCAGCCCTGGAGAAGATCACTCCCAACTCCAACTATTTCGGTGTCGTTACCGGCGTGAAAGACCGCGTGTTCTTCGTCCGCCTTCAGGTGGGCGTCAATGCCAAGACTAAGCTCTATCGTTCCATCGACATGCCCAGCAGACTGGATACGGTCAGCTTCCGTGTCACCGGAGTCGATGAGGAAAACGGCATTGCGCTGGGCTTCATCACCAGAATCATCAAACGCCATACCAGATTGAGGTAACCTTATGAAATACTCTCCCAGCAGCCGAGATGCTCTTGACGCTCACTGCAGGGAGGTCATCCGGTCCTGCCTCAACATTGTGGAGCAGCATGGTGACACCTATGTCGCCATCCACAAGGACGACGAGATTGACTGCGTCGTCCTTGTCTCCATGATTCGAAGCTATCCCATCATGTCCATCATTGTCGCTGATAAGATCCTGTTCGCAGACATCAATGCCGACCAGATGTATGGCGTTGCGAACGAACTGAATCTGGACTCGGTCACAGGTTGGCACTCCGTCTTCCTGGCAGATGACAGCATGATCTACATGTTCCGGCAATGCCTCTGGCTTTCGATGAATCTGACCTACGAAGACCTCCTCGCCATGCTGAAAGAATGCATCAGCGAATACAAGCGCGGCAAAGGCCGCCTTACTACCGGTGATCATCCGACTAACCCGGTCGCATGACACCCACGAACAGAAAGGATCAAGATCCATGAAGGAAAAAATCACTTCCTTGGTGCTTGTTCTCGTCGTTGCCATGTCCATGACGGTGGGAGCAAGTGCAGCATCGTACATTCCGGACGATGTGACCTATCAGAATCTCAACGGGCAGCAGCTCTCGATCAAGACCTATACGCTCCTGCCCGACCAGGACCCTGCTGATCTCTATGAAGAGGACTTCGAGCATGATGGATTCCTGTACTCCATGGGTGACATCATCAAAGAAGAGCAGCACTTTCAGGAAGAGAATCTGCACACTGAGGTCGTCACTGTCACAACTGCCAGTAAGAACCTCGAAGATATCCTCGCAGAGCTGAAGCCCACGATCGAGTTCGACGATGGCATTTCTTCCGGTACTCTGTCTCTGGACCATAGCACGATCAAGACGGAGGCAGCCGGCTACAAGAGCAGCTCTTACACTGTCACCGCAACCAAGAACTACACCGGCCTCGACCGAAATGATTCTTCCTACATCGATAAGACTGTAGAGAAGAATGGCAGAACTTTGAGCCTCTCCAATGTAACTTGGAGCGTTGAGAGTACTGCTTTGGTCGGCGATGAGCTCGTCCCGGCAACTTACTCTGCGGTAGCCACCTATTCGGGCTCTGCCAGTTCTACCGTCGCAACTGGCTATATTACGACCGCCGAATACAAAGGCACTGTCGTATCCTCTGGTATTTCCAGCATTCTCTATACCGTAACCTACCTGGGCACCAAGATTGAACCGACGAAAGCGGAACCCACCTTCAAAGGTGCGGTCTTGGTGATCTCCATTATCGGCGGAACCGCTCTTTTGGCCGCACTGTTGTTCCTCGGCCTCACGCTTCGTAAGAATACTACAGTCTACAAAGCAACAGGCAAAGGCAACGAATATGAAAAATGCGGCCGGCTTCATCTGAAGGCCAAGAATCCCGAGCTGCGTATTGACCGCTTGAAGGATATTCCTGAAGGTGTGATTGCAATCGAAGTGGATCAGGCAGTCGCAAAGAAGCTCTTCGGCCAGACCATCGCCATCCGTTGCTATGACAATACTGTCGAGCACACCGTTGGTGAGGTCAACGGTTCGTACTGGTTCAAAGTCGATATTGGCTCTCAGGAAGGTGAATCCAATTATGAGGAGGAACCTTAATATGAAGCTCAAACGACTTTTGACCTTGTGCTGTGCGCTGAGTATGGCACTCGGCATGGTGACTTTCGTTAGTGCCGCAGACTATTCCTTCAAAACCTCTCCTGACCCTGTCTATTACGGCAGCACGAACTACGAGGATCTCTACGACGCTGAGTATCGTTACGGCTCACGCAATCAGATCGATTACGACATCCCTGAGATCCAATACGGACTCAGTCAGGAATTTCTGGAAAGCTCCCTCAATAATCCCTACCTGAATGGCAACACACAGTACGGCTTTGGCGGGAGCAGCTCGAATACGCAGTACCCGGAGTCCGACTTCGGTAGTTCCAGTATCATCTCCGACGGTGGTACGATCGTGATGCCGTATGAACCCTCTGTCACCTTGAACGATCTCAAGCAGAGCGATGGCAGTATCGGCCAAGTCTCCATTGACCGTGTCGGGCTGAATTGCAAAGTGTATGAAGGCGCCACCGACAGTTCCATGTCTAAGGGCGCCGGTCATTACAGTTCTTCCGGCCTCTACACCGGGAATGTTGGCTTGTTCGGCCACAACAGAGGGAACCATCCCTACTTCGGAAAGCTGAAGAATGTGAAGGTTGGGGACATTGTTAAGTACAAGACCGCAATCGGCACGAAGACCTACAAAGTGACATTCGTTGGTGCGATCTCCTACACCGATTTCTCTTACCTCAATGAGATGGGAGATAATCGCATCACCCTGATCACCTGTATTGCTAACCAGCCCTCTCTGCGCCTGTGTGTGCAGGCCGTAGAGATTCGATAAACCATTGGAGGAAAACCATGAATAGTAAAAAGCCTCGCAATCGTGAGAATCGCACCCGATCCATTCCCGCAGAAGCTACCGTAACCGTCCATATGCTTCTGCCGCGCTCCGCTTATGAGGAGATGCGTCAGCTTTTGAGTGAACACAAACTCTCCAAAGCGGATATCCTCATGGCAGGCATCGCAGCCTGCTCGAATCAGAAAGTCGGCTGAAGAACATGCGTAGAGAGTGGCTGGAAAACTATCTTCTACGAGGTGACTCACATGAAAAAGCGTTTCATTTCATTCCTTTCCGGCATGGTTGTCGGCGCAGTCATGTTTGGCGGCAGCGTTGCATACGCTTCCGGCATTCTTGCCGATCTCAGCAACAATCAGATTTTTGTGGATGGCACACTTACCCCCATGGAGGCGTATGTGATCAACGGCCACAATTATGTGAAATTGCGTGATATTGGCCAGGCTGTCGGTTTTAACGTCTTTTGGGATGATACTGCCAAATGCGTCCAGGTCGAATCGGACAAGCCCTATACTGGGATTGCGCCTACAAAGCAAGAGGGAGAGAAGACAAGTGGCCAACTCCACCAGACTGATGTTGATGCCATAAAGAAGGATGTCGTTACCCGTACCAACACCCTGCGGCTTAATAAGGGAGTTGCTGTATTGAAGGTTAATAACCTTCTGATGGATGCGGCTCAAGTCCGCGCAGATGAGATGGCGGCTAGTGGTGCTTATTCTCACACTCGCCCCGATGGACGCAGAAGCAATACCGTTACAGATAGCCGACGCACCGGCGAAAACATCCACTGCATCACAGAACTGTACCTCGAACAACAGCACAAGACTTTATCTGATGCCGTCGTCAATCTTTGGTCGAATTCCAAGGGCCATGCGGATAACATGCTGAATGCTCGCTACGGCGAGATTGGCGTTGGTTTAGCGCGTGGCACGGACAGTAATGGCTTGGCGTGTTGGTACTGTGTGCAGGTCTTCCTCGTAGACGGATGCGAGGTCACATGGGTGGACGTTCCCGCAATAGGCTAATCAATGATTGCCTCTGCGGTGGATCAATCCATTCCAAAATGGTCAGTTCGAAAAGTGAATCATTCGACGAAGCAGGTTGAGGAAACTCAACCTGCTTTTCTTGTGTTACAAATGAAGGAGATCTCTTATGAAATCAATCAAAACCAGACTTGTCTCAGCATTCTTGCTGATTATGACAATTCTCAGCCTGTTTCCAACCACAGCATTCGCTGCAACCAGTACGGGCACAGGCATTAAACCCACCAGCAACACGAATTATTGGACAACGCGGCTTCTCCATGACGGCACTCCCTACAGCTATAAGCCTCCCATGGCCGCAGGCAAGCTGTTGTACTGCCTTGACCGCGGCTACGGCTACCGCTGGGGCACTGCCAGCTTTCTGAACAGCTACACCTATACCTCCGCCACCGGAGCGGACGCGGATACCGTGCTGAAAACGGCGCTGGCGCAGAGCGGCATGGGTGAACTGGATGCCCAGCAGCTTGAAAACTTCAAATGGATGATGACGTTCATTTCGGACTATAAGGGTGACATCCCCGGCAGCCTTTTTATGGCTGCGCAGACGTATGTGTGGGATCACCAGACCTTCAAGGGTGAGGGCGATGGTGACATCGATGGCGGTGGTTACGCCAACGCTGATACCTATGAAATGTACATGGGCTATATCGATTGGATGTTGAACCAGAAGGCCAAGGAAGACGCAGAATTCCAGAAGCAGATCGAAGAATACGCTGCTCAGGGCATCGTCGCTACCGTTGTCGAAGATGATGCTGCCAAATGGGCGGTCTACGCAAAGTCCAGTGTCAAGGGCCGACAGTCTTTCTTTAACTACTACGCGCCGAGAAAGCTGGTTACCAACACTCCTGGCGATGAACCGGATCAGCCGCCTGCGGGTGACGCTGACATTACTTTAAAAAAGGTAGCCGCCGGCACCACCCGCGGCCTGGACGGCGCTAAATTTAACGTCTACCGCGACGGTCAGATCGTTGGTAGTGATGTGACGATGAATGGCGGCATCATTGAAGTCAAGAATGTCACAGAAGGCCTGTGGTCCTTTGTTGAGGTTGAGGCCCCGGAGGGCTTCTGTGCGGACTCCACGCCCCTCAGCGTCTATGTCGATACCACTGATGGCGACAAGCAGTATACCATTGTGGCAGAAAATTACGCACTGCCCAATATGAAGATCATCAAGCGCGACGCCATGAGCGGCAAGCCGATTGCCGGGACGGTGTTCTCCATTAAGTCTGTCACGGGCAACTTCTCCACGTCCGTTACTACCGGCACGGACGGTTCCGCAACGCTCTCGGCCATTCCTGCAGATGTTTATGTAGTACGGGAAGAATCTGTGCCAGAGCCGTACATTGTGAGCAATACGGAGCAGACCGTGGCGCTGCGCCCCGGTAAAACCTCCGAGGTCACCTTTGTGGACTACGAAAAGCCCGGACTTGAAGTTTTGAAGAAAAACATTGCCAACGGAGAGCCTATCGAGGGCGTCACTTTCCGTATCGAGCAGATCGACGGCAGCTTTTCTACCAGCGCCACGACCGATAACCATGGGCGGATTTTCCTCGACTCTGTTCCTGTTGGCACATTCAAAGTAACGGAGATCAATGTTCCCAACCATGTCATTCTCTGCCCCATCCCGCAGGAAGTGGCATTGAAGCCCGGCGAAACCTCTACCGTCACCTTCTTCAACGCTCTCAAGCCCAGTCTGGAAATCCGCAAGTTGGATAGCGTCACCGGTGATCCCGTCAAGGGTGCCAAGTTCCAGATCTGGTATGGCAGCAACCACACCGACACCGGCGAGCTCAACGACCTCGGCACCTACTTTTCTGACGCAAGCGGAAAGATCATTCTCCCCGAAGTAAAAGATGGCTGGTACAAAGTAACGGAATTGGAGCCGGCGTCCGGGTATGCCATTAAGGAGCCTGCCACACAGGAATGCTTCATCTCCGGTGGTGAGAGTAAAGTCCTGACCTTCGAGAACACGCCCCTTTCCGCCATCATCATCCGCAAGGTGGACAGCGAGAGCGGCCAGCCGTTGGAGGGCGCATGGTTCCGCGTCCGCTACCTCGGCGGCACCTCCGGCACTGGCGGTACTGTGGTCGGAGAGATCAAAACCTCGCAAAACGGGACCGCCATTTTAACAGGCCTCGCCGCAGGCACTTATGTCTGCGAGGAGATCTCCGCGCCGGACGGGTACGTCATCACCGACGCCACGGAAACCGTTTATCTCTCTGGCAAGGATCAGGACGTGATCACCGTGACCTTCGCCAATGATAAGATGGGTTCCCTCCTCATCGTCAAAAAGGACGCCGTGACCGGCGCTCCCATTTCCGATGTGGAGTTCCTTGTGACCGACTCGGACGGAAGTGTAATCGGTACGGCGAATGGCCGCTACGTGACCGACAGCGCAGGTACTATCCGTATTGACGGCCTGACTCCTGGCATGACGGTCATTGTAAAAGAGGTGCGCGCCAAGGATGGCTATATCCTCGACGATACCCCGCAGAGCATCAAGATCAAGCGAAACTCTGTCATGACGCTGGAGTTCCGCAACCAGCCCAAGGGCGGCGTGCTAGTTCGAAAGGTCGATGCTGCAACGAACGAACCGATCTCCGATGTTGAGTTCCTCGTGACCGACCCCGATGGAAACTTCATCGGCAATGCCAACGGCAAATATGTGACGGACAGCGCAGGTACTTTTACCATTACGGATGTTGCTCCCGACACCACACTCGTCATCAAGGAAACTCGTGCCAAGGATGGTTATATCCTGGACGATACCCCTCAGACGGTCAAGGTTAAGTCCAACGAAGTCATCACGGTGGAGTTCCGTAATCAGCCTAAGGGTGGCGTTTTGGTGAAAAAGGTGGACGCTGCAACGAATGAACCAATCTCTGATGTTGAGTTCCTCGTGACCGATTCTGACGGCAATTTCATTGGGAATGCCAATGGCAAGTTCATTACCGATAGTACTGGTACCTTCACCATTACCGACATTGCCCCTGGCACGACGCTTATCATCAAAGAAACGCGCGCCAAGGATGGCTATCTGCTGGATGATACTCCTCAGACGGTCAAGGTCAAATCCAACGAGATGATTACGCTGGAATTTCGCAACCAACCGCTCGGTGGGCTTCGAATCATTAAGCTTGATAGCGTCACGAAGAAGCCTCTGGAAGGGGTTCAGTTCCGCATCACCTACAGCGATGGCAGCTTTGTGGCAGATGAGGGCGGTAAGCTCTCTTCCAACGGCCTTTATATGACTGACGCAAATGGCGAGATCCTCATCAGAGATATTGTCGGCACACTTGTTGTGACGGAAGTGAAAACGATCCCTGGCTACACCATCGACGAAGCCACAAGAAGCCAGACCATCGTTGTTAACCCCGACGATCTTCAGACTCTGATCGTATATAACGTCCCTGCGGGCGGCCTGCAGATTATCAAGTCCGATGAGGACACCGGAGAGCGGCTCGGTGGTGTCAAGTTCGAGATTCGCAAAATCAATGGTGAAATCCTCGGGACCTATACCACCGACCGCGACGGCGTCATCAGCATCCCCAACGCAGAGAGTGGCTGGTATACCATCGTTGAGCGCAAGGCGAAAGACGGATACGCACTCGATACTACGCCCGTCAATGCATGCGTCAAGGATGGCGAGACTACGACGGTAGAGATCACCAACCAGCGCATGGCCTCTATCATGATCCACAAGATCGATGCAGCGACTGGTGCAGGCATTTATGGTGTCAAGTTCGTGCTCTATGATTCTGGGAAGAACCCGATCGGCGAGTACACAACGGATCAGGACGGCTACATCTACATTGATGATGAGCTGGTACCCGGAAAGTACTACCTGCGTGAACTGGAGGCGGCGGATGGCTATATTCGCGATGAGCAGTATAAGACCGTCTATGTCGAACGTGGTAAATGCGCACAGATCGAGTGGGAGAATAGTGCTGTGACGGGTCAGATCCAGATCCGGAAGTATAGCTCGGAAGACAACACCGTCACAGGTCAGCTTGCTGGCACCCCGTTGGAAGGCGCTGTGTTTGAGATCACGCAGGCCCGCTCTGGCAAGGTTGTTGGCTATATCGTGACAGACGCGCGTGGCGTTGCCGCTTCTGGCCCCCTGCCTCTTGGCCGCTACTTCGTGACGGAGGTGTCCGCACCGAAGTATTATCAGCTGAGTGGCGAGAAGATGGAAGCTGAGATCGAGTATCCCAGTCAGATCATCAAACTCTCCGCCTACAATAAGCCCGCGACCCTAGGCGTGACCATCAAGAAGAGCGGCAACTATGAAGTGCAGTCCGGTCAGACCATGAGCTATGACTTCTCCGGTATTGCCAATACCTCCAATGTCGTGCTCAACCACTTCTTCTGGCATGATCGCATTCCTACGGATGCGACGCGTGCGCTCAGCATCAGCACGGGTACCTACAATGCGCGCCTGTACTATAAGGTCACCTTTAAGACCAATCTCAATGACTACCGGACTTTGGCCAGTAACCTGCTGACCTCCAACAACTATTCCCTGAGCCTGAATGCCGCTACGCTGCGGCTCGTGCAGGGCGAGTATGTTACCGATGTCCGCTTCGAGTTTGGCACGGTGCCCAGCGGCTTCTCTTCTGTTGTGAAGCCTACCATGCGTGTGCAGGTGCTTGGTACCGTGAGCAATGGCTACCAAATCATCAATCGTGCCGATGTTGGGGGCCAGTATCTCAATGAGTGGCAGACGGCAAAGACCACCTGGGTCACTACCGTCCGTCGCTTCAATACCACGCCGCTGCCGAAGACCGGATATTGATCTCGAGAGAGGTCGTTTCCTATAACCCCCGCCAGCCCCGGAGCTTACGCTTCGGGGCTGATCTTTTGAACATGAGGAGAGTATTATCATGAGCAAGTTTTTACCTATTGGTACCAAAGGTGAGCTGCTGAACAGCGACATGATCGCCCGCATCATTCCCAAGGAAGATGGCGGATGCATCATCCTCACCAAAGATGGTCAGCACTTCCACAGTGAGATCGACCTTCACGACGAAGTCAATGACTACAACTCCATTCGTGCCATCATCCCTTGCCAGGGCGTCAGCGCTGTCTATCTGGATGATGATGGCGACAGCGAAATCTGCCCCTGCGCTTTTGTGATGCTGATGTCTGACGGCAAAATTGAGCCTTTCGTCTTTGCAACGGACAAAGACATCGAGCGAATCGCCAATAAAGGCCATACCGGTTTTACCGGATTCGTTCCAACCAAGTAAATAACGAAGGCCGCTGCTCCGGCAGCGGCCTTCTATTCCAAAACAAGTGGAGGAATATCAAACATGGGCAGATTTATCAACCTTGGTATCGCGATTGTCAACACCAGCTACATTATCCGTGTGGAGATGGAATCCGATGGCAGAGCGGAAATCTATATGTCCGATGGTACGATGTTTCGCTGCGATCACTTCGATGCCTCCCAACTATATGGCACAAATGAAAAGAAAGAGGGTGCGACCTCGTTGCATCTGCAAGAGGAACTCCGATATGACCAATCACACTCCATGTCTACTTGATGAAGCAGCAACCTTCATGAAAGTACAATACCTCTCTTACCTGCGGTTCCTGTCCACTGACGGTCGATCCCGTTTAGCAGCATTTCTTGAGACTTTTGATGCAGCAGAATACACACTTTTCCAGTGGAATGATGCCATTGAATACTTGAAAGCTGGAGTGAAACAGCAGACTGCGCAGGTGGCTCGTGCACAACTCCTACGCGCCCTTAGAACCACCTGATGGCTCTATATCAATATTGCATAGGAGGACATGTTCAACCAAACACCCAGAACTGGCATTTCCATCATGTGTGCCCACTATTTCTATTCGGACGAAGGAGGATCAAATATGCCCTGGATTATCAGCAATGGAAAAAGCTATGTGGAGATTATCGGCAACAATCAGATGATCACCACTGCCTATATCGATCGCGCGCATACATTCAACAATAAGAAGACGGCAGAGAAATACTGCTCTTTGCTGCCAAAGGCGATGAAAAACCTGAAGTATAAGGTTATCTTCATCTCAAACCCCGATCCCAAAAATCCTGATCTGCAACTGGAGCTACTGACGCCTGAATTCTACCTGACACGGCTGAAGAATTTCAGTGATTTCATTCACACCATCCAATGCCAGAGAGAAACACTGGTGACCGGCCAGCGGAAGGCGGAGCTGGAGATTGAAGACATCGAGCACGCAGCGGAGTTCTATAACCTGGATGCCTCACATGGATACCAACTCTATAAACTTCTGCACGATGCCCGTGTGCGCCGGCGCAAGTGCAAGAATGCAATCGCTTGGATCGATTATATTCTGGAGCAGGCCCCGGATCGATTCATAGAAAATGACCCATCTCCCAGAATTGCGGGAACGCGATCCCGTGACTACGCACCTCGCGCACTTCCTGCACTATTTGAATGGGAAAACGAGGGGCAGACCAATATCTCGGTCAGTTAATTGTCGGCACCAATGGACAGAAGCCCTTGAATATGGTATTCTAAGCGCAAGAAAACATCAGTTTTTGCAGTATTTAGCTGTACCGTGACCCGTGGAATAGGGGGCTTTTATGAATAACCAGGCATACGATGATACAGCGACTCGGAACCCGAGAAAAGCATATACTGACTATGAGAACAGTACTTATACTGTTGTTTCGAAGGTGGCTTATTTAATCGGAGTCCAAAAGCGCATTTTTGAAAACGAATATGAACCACCAAAGATGGAATGGTATGAGAAATTACACGCAGACAAGAATGCCCGCATCGTGCGCAACCTCTGCATGATTCGAACGGCTTTGGAACTCAATTTTAAAGCCATCAATAACCGTATGCGTTTCGATATGTGCAATCTCCACTCGCTTCCAGAGTATGTTCCGCAGGATAGCCTGAACGAACTCTTGCAGGATGGTATTACGATTGTTAGATCCAGAGCTTTGCCTGCCGAGTATATTGTAGATATCAATAAGCATATCAGCAACCGCATTAACAACTGCAAGTCGCTGTTTCCATTATGGCTGAAGTGGGAATATGTCCGGAAGCTCTTCCTCATGCCGGATGGCCTCAACAAGAAGGGCATCAAGGCAGCAGCGGCAGATTATTACGCCAACAAAAATAAGTACCCGTACCAAGTCTATATCAATTGGTCCTACATGGACTCTGGCAACATCCTCTACAATGACAAGAAGTTTGTTTCGCTTCTATATGAAGCCAATGAGGATTATTTCACAGACTTGAGCAAAGTGTCTGATGCCGGTAACCTCACAAAGGCTGGTATATACAAGTTCCTGGACAAGAGTGAGCGCGTCGTCGTTGTGGTGGATTGTGAAAACTCCGATCCCTACAAACTGTACGCAACCTTGAACAATCTTAATCAGGAAGCACTACTCAATAAGATTTGTAAAATCATCCTCTATGATGATATTCATACCACATCGGCGTGGAAGATTTTGGAGCGCTTCACCCAAATTCCAATTGAGCATGTCCTGATCGAACGCATCAAAGAAAACAAGTCACTTGTTGACATTCGTTTGACCACCGGGACCTGCCGTGAGTATTATCAGAACAATGTGGACTCGTTCATTCTTGTATCCAGCGACTCCGACTATTGGGGTCTGATTTCGGCAATGCCTGAGGTTCGGTTCTTCGTGATGGTAGAAAGCGAGAAATGCAGTCCGACCATCAAAAATGCGTTGATCAATGCCGGCATTTCTTATTGCTATATCGACGATTTTTGTACTGGTAACAGTAATGATATCAAGGTTGCGGCAGTACTTCGCGAGGTTCGCCAGAAACTCGACCAGGCATTTCACCTTAATGTTCGAGATATTCTGGATGAGGCCTGTAGGGCGACCAGAGCTGACATGACGACCGCAGAGAAGAACCAATTTTATGACAAGTACATTAAAACCATGCATGTTGATATCTCTCCCAACGGGGAAGCAACGATCGTGCTTGGAAAATAGTCCCGCATATTGGAACGAGAGGCTTTGACCCTCTCGTTCTATTTTGTTGCTATTAAACCAGCAGTTCAATGACAACTTCAAAAAACAAGGTTATCATGATATCAACGACAAGAACAAGGAGTGAGCGATATGAATCTCAAAGAAGCGTTCCGCTTTCAGAATAAGCTGCAGTCCATGATGACCGATGCGCAGAGCATCCTCGGCAACAACGGCAATATCACCAAGGTGCAGAACACCTATCTCCGCCACAAGGTCATGGCAGAGGCGGAGGATGAGGTCACTATGGAGGCCCCCTCCACCGAGTATAGCGAGAATATCACCGAGATGGCAGAGTTCCTGCTGTTCCTCCTGGACGAGCGGGAAAAGTTGAGCGCCGCAATCCATCAGGCGAAGGTATCTCTTCCTCTTGGCGCTGGCCTGGATGGTGAAGTGAGCCTCAATGGGAAGCGCCAGGAGATTGCCACTCTGCTCCGTCACATGGCCGGCCTGCGCAATGGCGAGGTTTTGATCTCTAACGGGGGAGTCGGCTATCGGTTCAATAACGAGGGAAATCAGGTCTCCTACCGCTGCGATGTCAAGCGTGTGACCACCATCAATTTCGATCGCAATAAGATCCGGAAGATGTGCGCTGATCTGAGCAAGAAGTCCGATGAGACCTCTGCCACTCTGGATGTTGCGTTAGTTAACACCCCGGTGGAGTATGAAGCTCCGTTCGATGTGAACGAGACTTTCGCAGAGGCTTTTGAAGCGCATATGTCCGCATTGAGCTGACCAAGCCTTTGCGACTTTGCTCCAACTATCACGGATGCGGCAGAAGAAGAGAACGTGGCGACCGGTTCAGTTGCAGACGAACTATAGTGCTGCAAATTAAAAAATCCGCTCGGTTGATTCTGAGCTCCAAAAGAAGACATGATCCGTCTCGTTAACGGATGCTACGAACCGTCTTCCTATCCATCAGCGCCCAACGCTGTTTCACCATATCGTGAATACGTTACCGCCGAATCTCGACCTTGCCACCTCACATCTCCCTATTCTGTTGGATATAGATAGATTTCCTATCTTGATATTGCTGGCCTTTGAGCCGTTCATACGTCGAGGCATGCTACCCTCGCTCCTCAGGGAGCCAGTAAGCGCATGGCCTTGGCAAAAATGGTCTAAGCGATCTTGGCTCTCTGCCGTATCCGTGATAGTCGGAGCAGTTCTCCCATAAATAGAGGCGAGCAGCAGGCTTCGGCCTGCTGCTCACAAATAATCAGATTCAGTTGTGATGTCCGAGATACTAGGATGTCCTCCATAGGTACTTCAAACAACGCACCGAGAGCATACAGATTATCTACGGAAGGCAGGCTCTTTCCTTGCTGCCATTTGTAGATCGCCTGTGGCTCTTCAAAACCGAAGTAAGCCTGCAGGTCGCGGACACTCATCCCGCGCTCGACGCGAAGGCGGATGATGTTCTTTCCGGTCGCAATCGGATCAATGACCGGAAACTGCTTCGTGTTCATGGCAATCGCCTCCATCTAAAGAGTCTTCCCAAACGGGAGTATTCCAGAATACTGGAAGCACCTTCAAAAAGCAAGAGCAAACGCGATTTTGTAAAGAAACTGTCACATAAGGAGGTCCAATCGTGAGTCGAGAATACAATGAATTCTGCTGCTGGACGATTGAAAAGTTCTCATTCTTCCACAACTACTTCGCAATCATCGATACAGCGGATTACCTTGCAGACCAGCTTTTTATCAAGCATCAGGTCAGAGTTGGGTTCGGCCCTGAGTTCGTGTGCCCGGATGCTCCCTATCGCGTCATCATGTGCAAGTGCCGCAAGCGTGATGTCGATGCTTTCCTGGCAGCGATCCGTGAATTGCCCAACAAGATGCTCCTGTTCGGGTATCCTGACTACCTTACATTCTGCGCGGATCTCAAAAAGAAAGTCCAAACCGTTCGAGACAATGGAGGTGTTCTCACCAATGAAACAGATGATACCACTCAAGAAGCAGAGCAAGAAAGCGCAAAAGGAGCAACATGCGAAGCAGCGCGGTAGCTGGTATGGTATTTGTCCCATCACAAGAACTGTGCCAAACGGTAAAGCCTATGACCGAAATCGAGTTAAACAAGAAGATCGAGAATTTGCTGACTGAGTCAGCTACCAGGCAACCATCCAGACGAACTGGCTCTGCGTATCGAAGAGAAATGCGCATCCGCAAGAATGACGCGCTCATGCGCATTGTCACAAGAAGGTATGTGCCTCATGCCGGTTATATCGATTACGGCTTTGAGGGTAACACGCTGCTCCATTCAGGGAAGTACATCAAGTATCCCAAGAACAGTAATTGCCAGCGGTGGATGAAACAGGAAACCAGCCGAAAGTTCCGGAACTGTCAGGATCTGCCCAGAAAGGGGAACTACTATCGGCGCCTTTTTGACTACTGGTGGACATTGTATTAACTATAGAGAGGATTCCTGCAGCAATGTGCGGGAACCCTCTCGTTTCTTAGTCTATATCTCTTTCAGGCGCCTGTAGAATGTTGATCTCGAACGGATACCGGTGCGATGCATGGCTTCTACTTCCGTTACTTTATGGTTGCGGAAATCCTCGGCGATTTGGCGGAACAGATTTGGATCGACCACAATCTTCTTCCGACCAGCGTATTTTCCGTTGTTCTTTGCCTGTGCGACACCTTCCTGGTGACGCTGCTTATTCTGCTTCGCTTCCATCGATTCCTGAACCATGAGCAGGTTTAGTAGCAGACTGCACTCCTCTTCAGAGAGCTGGTGCGAGTCTGTTTCATCCCAGATATGAGCGCCACTCCTCAAAATCTGAAGGAGAATCTTTCTGAGCTGGCGGCTGGTCTTCGCGATACTTTGAAATCCCTGAATCGAAACAAGGTCGGCTGGCTGGAGATCGGGCGGCAGGCTGTTGATCGATTCAAATGTGATAGTACGAGCGACTTCCGCCCGCTCAACGATCAGGTTATCGGTACCACAGCGCATATCCGTCCGGAGCAGCCACTCAAAGCGATCATAGTAATCCAGACCAACTGCTTCAAGTAGTTCCCAGAGATCTTCTCGACTTTCGCTGGGGGTACGCTCAGAAATGAAGTACGGCGTCATATTAACACGATAATATCGCTCAAGCCGCATGGACATATCCAGCCCGGGAATACCCTGGAAAATGGAGGACGGCAGGGTATCGATTACACTCCATTCAGGAGTGAAAACATACTGGAAGTTCTGATCATCAAAGCGCTCAAGATCAACTCGCCCCACAGCATACTTATTGCCGTTGCGGTCCACGGCATAGATTATGCCGCTGCTGCGGTAATAGGGCTTTCCCTGCAGGGGAAGCGTATATTCGTTTAGGCTTTGGTAATCATGCGTAACAGGCCTCATGAGCCACTCCTTTCCATGTCACAACTGGCGATATGCGTACATAAGGATCTTTTCATATCGTTGCTGCAGCATGACTTTATAGAAACGCTTACGCACCTCTGAGATCCCTTCCACTTCGTCAATAAGAGTATTGATTTGATTAAAATCAATGCGAGGAACAATTCGCTTTAGGGCATCATTGCAAGCCTCGAATTGCAAGCTGCTGATCACTTCAAAATAGGAACTTTTGCGATTCTTCACCTTGATGTGTGAGGTTGGGAACTTATAGATCCGTTGGTCAATTTCTTCCCCGGAGGAGAGTACGGCCTCCAGCTTCTCGTCCGTATTCAGCTTCGGGTAGAGGCTTGAGCCATTGTCATATACCGGGGCGATCCGGTATTGATTATCTTTCTTAATGAAGCCCCAGTTCCCACCATGCCGGTCAAAATTGCCGATCAAAGCATCCACGATGAACATATCCCAGAAACGGTCGATTGTCTCCTCGACATTTGTTGACTTCATATTCTCGCGCAACATTGCGGTAATATCTTCATAAGTGTACTGATAGAGCTCTTTGTCCCTTTCCAGCGAGCTTTCGCCGACACCGTTGAAGGCAACAAGATCATCTTCGGGCTCTAAGAAATTTTTCATAACGACTACATTTTTGCCCTCATAAGTGCCAAGGAAGGTTTCCTGTACGGGAATGCCAAGTAGTTGAAAAATATGGCTTCCCAAATACTCAGAAACATAATTGAAGATCAAGCCCACTTCGGAATTTTTCTGAAACTTGACGATATAACGATACCCGTCAATAATGATTTCGAACTTCTTTTCTGCCCCAGAGAATAACACGGGTGTCTTTTCGTACTTGCTGTAATCTCTCATGATAGACCTCCGATTTTGATCTTCACCATTATTATATCCACAACGAGCGAAAGTGTCAATAGAGCTGATATATATTTTGATACGCTCATAAGCCGGCGAGTGTGAATCAAATGAAAAAGCCGCACCATGTAAATGGTGCGGCTTAGGAGGTAGTACTAACCGTGTCGAAATCGATGCGGTTAGTCTTTTTCACCCTTCCGGGTCTTATAGTCCGCTTCAATTGGCGCTTTCCAATCGGCACTCATAGGAGCTCCGCTTCTCATGCTTGTAATCGCGCAGCTGACCACTTCATAGTTCAGCCTTGTCCCCACGCTGTCGGAGTGGTAATTGACCGCGCGGTCTTCACTAATACCAAAATGCTTTGCCGTCTCGACGGCGTCAATATTGGCGCCGAGGAACAGGAATTCCCAACCATACTTGCTCTTCTCATGCTCGATCATCTGCTTAACACGAGCGCTATCATAGCGACGACTCGCATTTTCCATTCCATCCGTCGTGATGACGAACAGGGTGTGCGCCGGAACATCTTCCTCTCGCGCATACTTGTGGACGTTGCCGATGTGGTGGATTGCGCCTCCAATCGCATCCAGCAAGGCGGTGCAGCCGCGCACACAATACTCCCTATCAGTCATGGGCTTGATGTCTCGGATATTAACGCGGTCATGGATCACTTCGCTGACATTGTCAAAGAGGATGGTGGAGACCAGCGCTTCGCCGGGAGCTTTCTTCTGCTTTTCAATCATGGCGTTGAAGCCGCCGATTGTGTCGGACTCAAGTCCACTCATGGAACCGCTGCGGTCAAGGATAAAGACGATCTCAGTCAGATTCTTATTCATTGCAAATACCTCCAATAAATTATGGCTGTTTGGTGTTTCACCTTACAGCCATATCTTACTTTGATATTCGCTTCATTTGGTCGCTTGTTAAGCGACAATTCAATGAAAGGCGCAAGCAAGGATGCTTGCGCCTCTGGATTTCTCAGGATGTGTGATGTGCGTAAAACTCGCTCTCTGCAACACGAATCACGAAATTGTATTCCAGTCGATTTGCCTTGGACATGTCGATGTTATACCGCTTACTGACCTGACGCAAATAGGCAAAATACTCTTTGTCCTCACGAGTCAACGGAGACACCCAGCCTGTCCGTGAAGCATGATCTTCTACCTGACGCAGATACTCAAGCTCTTTTTGTTCCATCGCAGCACACCTCCGGAAAAGATAGCATATCAATCAGAGTTCCACCGACGAAAAGTCGCAGCAACTGATAACTATTATGCGCCAATCAGGCTTTGATCGAATGCAAACAGCGCCTCATTGATCTCAAACACGTTGTAGTTCCCTCGCTCGACAAAATACTCCACGATGATGTCGAATTTGCTGGAGTGCGACAGGGCAAATCCTGCTTTCGAGAGCATATCCTTCAATTCGTCAAGCGGCAATTCGAGTGCAAGCGCAAAGGCAATCACAGTAGGCTTTGATGGCCGATAGAGCTTATCCGACCGAATCTTTGAGAACAGCTTTCGATCAATGTTGGCCTTTTTATAGCACTCTGCATCCGTCATACCACATTCATCAATCTTACGAAGCAGCATCTCGGAAAAGCTCTCGTCGATCTGCTTCAGAGCATCGTCTAGGGAAGCTGCCTTTGCTACCATAGGTGCAGCAGGGATAGGGCAGCTCTCTTCCGCTGCAAGGCTACGCAGCCGGCTGATCCGCTCAGCATAGCTGTCTCGATGCTCTTCGACATATCGGTCGTCTATGTAGGCGTTGATGTCCGCAAACAACTTGCTGCTGATCTGATACGCCTTGCGATCGAAGATGACGATGTAAACCATCATATCATTTTCAAGCAGAAAACTGCTGATCGTGTCGATAGCTACTTTGAGTGCCTCATCCTTTGGATAGCCGAAGATTCCCGAAGAGATCAGAGGGAATGCGACCGACTCGCAACCATGCTCCTTTGCGAGCGCGAGTGACGTCTGGTAGCACGAGACAAGCTTGTCATGCTCCCCATACTGCCCACCGCACCAGCGAGGGCCTACCGCATGGATCACATATTTGCATGGCAGCTTATATCCCTTTGTTATCTTAGCACTACCAGTTTTGCATCCATTGAGCATTTCACATTCGGCCAGGAGTTCCGGGCCGGCGGCACGATGAATGCAGCCATCTACGCCGCCACCACCCAAGAGGGAACTGTTTGCGGCATTGGCGATCGCGTCAACCTTCATTTTTGTGATGTCATTTCTTACGATCTGGAGCGGCATAAATGGACCTCCTGTGATAGCTGCCTTTTGAGTGATCAAACGGCGAGCTTCTTTGGCAATAGATATATCTTTTTATCATCGAAGCAGATTAGCTCGGTACGGTTATAGATCTGGATCATCTCATCCATCTTTTCCATGAACATCCGTGTGCCAGGATTGCCTATGGAAGCGAACCGGTGTACGGCATCCTTTTCCATATCGAGAGCACTCTTCTTCAAGTGTATCCCGCCATCCTGAAGGAATTCATCAACTGGCCCCTCTTTTACAAGAGGGATACTTCCAATGAATTTCCCGACTGCATTTCCTGCCGTGCCGATACCTTTCATGACATTAGCATCTACTGCTGAGTTACTCAGCTTCTCTAAATAGTGTGAGCTCTCCTCAAACAAATCGCGGTAAGCGTCCGACATCTGCTGCAGTTCATCCCGAATCCCAGAAATATAGGATTCTTTGAAATTGCCGCTGAGCATGACCTCCATGAGAGACGACAGTGAGAATGTATAAAGGGACAAGCGATAGTATTTGAATTCCTTCTCCAAAGAGGCGAACGCCTGCTTTACGCCAGCCTGTGTGACGATATGCGGCTTCTTCCCAATCGACTCAACGATCTTCTTCTGATAACCAAGCATGTTTTTGCGTGCGCGATTCTGGTAGGTAAGGACTTGATTATGATTGCCGCTGACAAAACGTTCATTGTCCCAGTTGTCCTTATACTTTTTGATGATGCTCATGAGACTTTCAACATCCGCTTCTATCTCAGATTCCTTTTCGATTTCAAGGAACGAGATGATCTGCCTCTGCATATCCTCAATTTCCTCAAGTTCCTGTTCGATTGAGAATAGTGCGACCGCCATCATCATAGTGGCGGGATTGAATGCTGCCGCTGTCTGTGTGGTAGCGGTAATTGCTCCTGCTTCCTGCAGCTGAACCATTTTAGACGCTCCATCCGCAGTTTTGAGTGAGGCCCAGAAGTTTCCGTTCTTTGCCGCTTTCAGTACATCACCGACACCAGCGTTGGCTATCGTATAGAGTCCATCCGCTGCGATGCTCGTCGTCTGCGTAACAGTATTCAACGCAGGGATGAGCGAAGAGACTCCAGCACCAAGCGTAGAGAGTTCCGCAATAGGAACGCTTAACACACCGCTGCTGTTCAGAGCAGTCCTTGCATCCGCCAAGAGGCTTTGGGTAATATCCAATAATGCCCCCGTATCACCGCCAGGCTGAGTCTCTATAGCGGTATTCGTATTGATGATCTCTCCCATGTCTTATCCTCCTCAATCGATTGAGAGTGTTCTCATTAGAGTCGTTGCTTTTTTCGCGGATTGGAAAAAGGCCATGTGGGAGCGGTCGCATACAATATTGCTTTACACGACCGATGCCCCGAAGGGCATTAAAGACAGCTTGGCCATTTTGAAGCATTGCTTTCCGATTGGAATGCCAAGGATCGTGATGCACCAGAGACAGCCCAGAATGCAGTATCCGATTGCCATCTCAAGGCCAAAGAAAATGATCCAAATTAGGTTGACGAGGAAGGAAAAGCCTCCACCGCCATACACAACTTCTTTCCCAAACGGGAAAAAGGCGAGACTTGCGAATTTGAAGCATTGCAGGCCAACGGGTATGCCGATGATGGTGATGCACCAAAGACAGCCGGCCAGTACCCAGGCAAGCCCGCCGATCAATCCTCCAAATAGGAACCAAAGAATATTTCCAATCGTAGACATAGTTGTCACCTCAATTTCTCGCTATTTCGCATCCGTTGCAAGCTGTCGCTCGATCCATGCCATCAGCAACCTCACGATGCGTTTCTGCTCATCCTCCGTCAGCTCACGCCCTATCGGAACATGATACCACTTGTTTAAGCAGCTGCGACAGCAGCAGGCGCAGGCATGCTGGGCAATAAACACTGGATGCCCGCGCATCGGTGTCTGTTTGCCGTCATTTGGGATGATCGCCGGCGCAAGCCGCATTCGGATGAAGTCGGCCGCATGATGCTGAATGGTTTCCATGCCCTTGCCCATTATGTACTGCCTGTCCTTTTCACTCAAATGGAACTTTGCGCGGAAAGCAGACTGTTGTAGGCGTAAAAGTGTTTGCTCAATGGTTGACATGTTGCTCACTCCAAGACCTTCAGTCCCAACTCTTTCATCTTGCGAATGATATCTTTCTCATCCATCATTCCCTCTGGAGATGATGCCTCCTGACCAGGGAATGCTCCGATACCGCTAAACTTAGCTGCCAGCTCATCCGGTTTCCAACCGCAGGTACACCACAAGCGGCTTCCATTGTGATACTGCACGATGAGCTGCATAAGAGTATCTTGCTGCTTTTCCGTCAGGCGGACACCTACCTCGCACAATTCAATCAGCACATTCTGGATCATATCCGTTGTGCGCAGATGACCAACATTCTCGGCTCGCCGATGAAACCGCATAATCTTTTCCGCCTCTGTACCGCTGTACTCTGCCAACAGGGCAGAATAAGTGGCGGGGACTTTCTTGTAATAATCCAAATTGAACCGCTCGTTCAAATTGAGAAAAGAAAACTCGTTTAATTTCTTCCCGCGATTCTCATTCGGATAGGTTTTACGTTGTTTTGGGGCGCACTCCATCGCCGTGGACTTCAGGTTCCCAATAAAATCTGCGAGTGATTTCTCCTCTACAGATGCTGTTGGTTCCGCATATGAGAGAAAATCATCGGGGACACAATAGGGGCGATCATCGCGCTCGTCCATCAGTGCATAGAAGGAAAACATCTTACCATAGCCAGCACCAATCAATTCTTTTGATACGATGTGCCGATCCAGATCATTGTGCGGTTCTTCCGTGTACAGTTCTTCAATCTCATAAACCCAATAGGGTTGCACCTCTCGACGGACAATAGAGGAAAAGGCGATAAGATCGCGTCGATGAATCCGCGGCACATCGCTTTTTAGCTCCTGATAAACCGACCATACATCGCGAAGGGCGATGGTGCCATATAGATTTGCACAGGCGGCGAATAGAGAATGGAGGAAAGCACATGTTTCCGTTGATAAACCCGCCTGCATATATAGCCGGTTTAGAGATTTCTCCGATAGTGGTTTTGGATAGGACATATACCGTTCCTCCGCGTCCAAGGTTCAAGCTTTATTCGTACTGTGCTGCGATCGACTTGACGTGCTCCGCCATCTGCTTGACTACATCATCAGGCCCAATGACCTTCGCCGCCGTCTGAAATCCGCAGAGCCACGCAAAGAACTGTGGGCTGACGATCACATCTGTCCATACTGTAAAGTGATCTTCTCCATCCGGGACTAAGATCACATCCCGCCCGAGACGGTCGAGTACGGCGCCCACGAGATGATTTTCGAAACGGAGATGAACCTTGACCTCCTCGCCGGTGAACATGCCGAATGTCTTACGCGCATAGACGGCCATATCGAGCGCCTCGTAAGCGTCCTGACCATCTCGTTCTTCATCCAGAACGGTGATCTTTTCCATCTTATCGACGCGGTAGTGTTTGATGATCCCTGCAGCAGAATCAAAGGCCACCATGTAGTAGTTCTCATCGTCCCATGTCATTGCAAATGGGCTGACAACATAATAAGCTCCACCATGTCGGTACATGCGCTCCTTGGCGACATTATACTCGAAATACAGGAACCGGATCTTCCGATTACTTGAGATGCCGTTATGAATCTCATCGACATTATAGTAGATGGACTCATTCATCGTCTTGATCCTGTTCTTCACGAATACCTGCCGGTTGAGCAGTTGTGCGCTATGAATGCTGGCCAGCTTCTCGATTTTCTTGATCAGGGACAGCGTCTTCTTATGGGTAATAAATTTCGAGGATTGGACGCTATCCACGAGGAGCTTGAGTTCCGGCAGTTCAAAGTCCCGACTTGCTATATAGTAGCCGTGATTGTTCCCCTCAGATACCTGGATGATGTCCAAGCCAAAATCCCGCAGAGCTTCAATATCACTATAGATCGTCTTGCGCTCTGCGGTAATATCGTGGGACTTCAGGTAGGCAATGATTTGGCTGGTGGTCACGGCATGCTCTTCGTCCGAGTTTTTCAGCAGGTACTCCATGATGTAGATAATCTTCAGCTTCTGAAATGAGGAGCGAGGCATATGTTCATCATCCTTTCAACTCGGTCAAGCCGTTTTCTGCAAGGCAATGATATCATAGCATAAAACCTGTCCAATAGAAAGGACAACCTTTGATAATGGTTATTTGTATCGCAAAAAAGAAAGCCATGGGTTGAGTACTCTCAGATATCCAACCCACGGCTTTATATGATTATCCAATATTGCATCGTTATCCGGATGTTCCTCGAGGCTGCTCTCTTTGGTCAAGTAGTCTAAAAGAGCCAGCTGTGTTTTCGCTTCTGCTCAAGCAGTACACGCTCCGCTCTTTGGAGTATATCTGGAGAATAGGCTTCAGATAGCAAATTCAGTTCTGACCTCAGTTCTCCATGCGATATGCGAAAGATGAGTTGTCTGCCATAGAGTTGCTCAGCCGCCGTCACCTGCTCCACATGATCCGAATCAAAAGGCTTCGCTTGTACTCGCTCAATACAGGTATATAGATCATCGGTAAGCGGGTAGTCATTCAGATCTGAAAGAAGAGAGAGCCCATTATCAAAGATCGGACAAAGGCGAAATTCCTTTGTTTCTTCATTCCGCAATACAGCGAGATTGTTTGTGTGGCGATCTTCATTGAGCGTCAGGCAGTCCAATTCAAGGATAGCGGTAAGATATGCTCCCACACCGGTTAGCTTTGTGACGCGCTCAACAAAATCAACCGTGTAAGCAATTCGAGCCGCAGGAGAGTCAAATTTTGTTAGCGCCTGAGCAAGCCCGCGACCTTCATAGGCGCGATGGAGCCGTTCAAATGGAATCAGCATTTCATCTTTGCGCATGAAGTCACGGCTGGAGCATCCCGGTATTACTTTATCGTTATAGTGAATGAACACTGGTTGATAAACCACGAAATCATCCGCATTTGACCATGTGAGCAAACGTGAAACGATTATTTCCGAGAGTGCTTCGTATCCCATGTGGTCCGCTTTATACCAATTGCCTGACTGCTTCCATTTGGGTTGGTCACCCTTTGAGGTATGGCCTTCGCTCATAATTCTATCCGCGCTCGTAAAATCAATGACTTGCATAAATGATCTCCTTCCTCGGAAGATAACGAAGTCTTAACCACATTTCGTCATCAGCTAAACGACCCTTCGTCTTTTCTACGATCTTCAACGGATCATAATCCGTTAGATCCATTTCTTGAAGCAGTTCCTTGCAGTTGCCGCGTGTCTGAGGAAAGCAGCGATCCCGTAAGAAATTTTCAAAGTCATTCCAGGTTGGGTGCTCCAGCACACCGAATGCACGATGCAGAATGTCATCCGTTTTGTTCTGGATGACCACCTTTTGGTCAAGGAAGTCTACATCAATAACCGTACAAGGCTGCCTTCTGAACATATAAGTGATGCGCATTGTGCAGCCATCGCCTGCGGCTGTGTTTAGGTATCGCTCAACCGTTTGACGAGAGAGCCCAAATGTCCTTGCCAGTTCCTGCATGGATGTGCCGGCGTTGCGCATAGCCCTCATTTTGTGGATATCTTCGTCGGCTATTTTGCGTTTCCGGCCAGCGTTGCGTGTGTTCTTCTTTCTATATTCTGCAGCGATCTTGCGAAGTGTGGCCTCATCGTCAGTACCGAACAGTTCTACACATAGCTTTCTATAGTCCATTGTTCTCCTTCCTTCGCATTGAATATATGCAACTAATTTAATTTTGATACATTATAGCATAATCTGGTCAACGTGTCAAATTTCACATGACCACGTTACAAAACTCTGTATTTCTCTTCAAGAGCTATTGCATTTTGCGTGCAATAGCTCTTTTCACATCCATTCACAAAAAGTTTACAAATTTCTTTTCGAAGCGACGGGGGGTACCCCCCTGTTTTTTGAGTGAACTCTAGTAGAACGCAAAAAAGGAGATGACCATTTTGAAAAAAAGAAAGACCAGAGCACAGCGCAGCAGGCCCTTCCGCTGCCCCCATTGTGGAGCTGCCATGATCTTGAGACCAGCAGCGGAGATCTACCGCGACTGCCAGAACGATCGGAAACTCTATGTCTGTCACAACTACCCCGCGTGCAACACCTATGTGGCAGCGCATCCCGGCACCAATCAGCCGATGGGCGTGCCGGCGAACGGAGACCTCCGGAACCTGCGCATCCAGGCGCACCGGAAGTTTGACCGCATCTGGCAGACCGGGATCATGACACGAGAGAATGCCTACCGCTGGTTTGCGGACTCCTTTGGATTGAGTCTGAAGGATGCCCACATTGGAATGTGCAGCGAGTACCGATGCAAGGAGCTCATCCGGCTTTGCGATGAAGTGCTCGCAAGAAACCATCGTGTCGCATAAAGGAGGTGCCTGACATGACTGATTATCAGAATGAGCTTGTAATGGAACATCTGGATCTGGTCAACTGGGTCATCCGAACCAGAATCTCAGTTCCCAACAGACCGCTATTGACCTATGATGACTTCTATGCCATCGGTTGTGAGGCCATCTGCCGTGCCGCTTTGAAGTACCAGGCGGATAGCGGCGAATTCGCACCCTTCGCATGTCGCTATATCTACAATGCCATTATCGATCACTGCCGTGCGATGAATTACCGACTCCAGAGAAGTGTAGATGCAGGTTTTGAAGAGGGCGAGGTACTCTTTGATCTGCTTGCCCATACCACCGTTGACTTCGAGGCCGAGGTCACTGACGATTCCGCTATGGCAGCGTTGCGCGCCTGTAAGGAGAAGTACCAGGGTGTTGCTCGGAAAGGCGTCGAGGCCATTGAGCTGAAGCTGCAGGGATATGAGTCTGTTGAGATCGCAGATCTCTACGGGACCACCGTCAATAATGTCAATGCATGGATCTCGCGAGCCCGCAGCAAGCTCCGGAACGAACCTGCCCTGATGGAAATTTTGTGCTGATTTGTTGTTCTTCCCAAGCCACCTTCGTAAGAAAAGTGTAGAACGGATAAGGAGGATACAGCAATGATGACATTTTATGCTGCTGCAGGCAGTTATCAGATCAGAAGCGAAGACGGCAAGAATATGCCTTATATCATGCGGCTGGGAAAGCTGCAGCCAGTCTCCATTCCGGAGTTCAGTCTCTGGAGTATGCTCCTGTGGGATGTACTGACCTATGAGGAGCTTCATAAAAAGTTCTATGACAAGATGGAGGAAACAGAGATCGAACCTTCCTCTTTTGATAAGTCCCTGGAGATGCTGGTTAAGCGCAAGCTCATCATCAAGGGTGTAGGATACACCGGTGCGGATGCGCTCTACAATATGCTTTCGGACACCTATGTGATTCCTCTTCGAGGCGTCCAGGGTGCCCGGAAGCTCATGAATGTAGCCAAGCTGCTCAAGCAGAAGAAGGTAAACTTCTTCGAGGCTGTTTATCTGCTGCAGCCGGAGAAGAGTTCGGTTGCCGAGCGCAGGATCATGAAGCTGGTGCTTCAGACCCCGCTGAGCGTACCGGAGCTGGTTCGCTGCTTTGAGAACAATGTGCACGATGTGAGTTCGGCCGACAAGGTCATTTCCGCCATCTACACGGAGGAGTCCGACAATCAGGCGCGGCTGAACAACGCATCAAGCCTCTCAGACTACCGCCACGATGTCCTGGAGGCGACAGCGAATCTCTACCTGACACGCCAGGTCATTTTGGAACACGCATAGATACAAGCCCAGAAAGCTTCATCGCTTTCTGGGCGCTTGATTTTACCACTGTCTTATAAACAGAGAAAGGAACCTGTTATGAAAATGCCACCACCCATAGCAACTAAGTTCACTAAGTTGGTTCTTACGATCCTTGCCATTACCATTCTCGGCATCATCCTCTCGTTCGTCTCCCAAGACCATACGCTCCTTATGCTATCAGCTGGTGTAGCTGTTGCCGGAGGCGTGAAGATCATCGACTACTATCGAACGATCAAGGGAGAGCACTATGAGTGCATTGAAGGGACGCTTGTCCGGGAACAGGCCGGCTATGCAAGGAAGCGGCACACGATCGTGCTGGCTTTGGAAGACGGCTCGTTGGAGCAGAGAATCCTGGAAGGCCGATACAAACTCAAGATTGGAACCGACTATCGCTTCTACCTCAAGCGGGAACCGATCGCCGAGATCCAGATTGAACTCCCAGAAATCCTCCAGCCGGCCATCGTCGTACTTGGTCATGAGGAGCTGTCTTTTTCGTCAGGAAAGCAGATTTAGGTATTCTGGAAGGGCGCCGAAGCGGATGATATGCTTACTGTGTTCTTTATTAGATTGATCCTCCAACTGGAGCTTTTTAAGATGTGAGCCTGTGACCAACCACGCAGGCATATCAGGCAGAATCGTGGATTGTGACTCTATTGCCATCCGCCTCTGTCTTTTTCTTTATCCGGCTTCGGCTGGATGACTTTGTACCATGCGTCGTAAGGCGTTTGGAATATTTTAAGCCGTAAGGCAGAAAGGAAAAGGATTATGCACGCAACCATCATTATGGAGGGCCGTCTGGTCACCGATCCGGAGATCAAGAGCGGAAAGAATGGAGACTACTGCACATTCCGATTTGTGGTCAACACAAAATATGGAAATCAGGATAACGCCTCTTTCTTCAACTGCACCGCAAGCGAGTACATCGCCAATCGGATGCAGAAGGCCGGCATCAAGAAGGGCCGTCTGATCGAGATCATCGGTAATCTGAATCTGCGTCCCTACGAGACGGATGAGGGCATCCGTCAGATCTCTGCGGATGTCGGTGTCCTCGAGTGGCACTTTACTGGTTCAAAGCCGAAAGGCGATGAGGCGGACTCTTCGCAGGGTACGGCAAAAACCGCACAGAAGAGCACCGGTAAGGTACGCCCGGAGCAGACGATTCCAAGTGGCGATGACGATGACGACCTCCCCCTCTGATCTGGACATACATATATGGGCTGTAAGTGTTGTGAATGCTTGCAGCCCATTTTGTTTTGTCCATTCCAAAATCTACATACGAAAGGACTGACTATTTGTGGCTGTCAAAAGCCGAATTGACGCATGGACCCTGCTGAGGGTTCTTGTTGTACCCTGTCTGTTTCTCTGCGCGATCTTCAAGCGCCCCATATTCCAATGGATCGCTTGCGCTGCGCTTTTTGTCTGGGTGTGTTTCGTGATCTCGAAGCTATTTCGCTCGCACAGAAAACACTGCAAAAAGATGCCCGCAGAGCAAAAGGCCTTTCCTGCGAAGCAGGAGACCAAACCGCTTACGGAGACTCCGCAAGAAGCAGATGATGATACCCGACTGAGCTTGCTCAGACAGGTCAATTATCGAATCATGGAGCAGCTGAAGCAGAGCTATCCCACGGTCGCATGGCTCTGGGAGGCTCGTCCGAGCTCCGAGGAGATCAGCAAGGGTTGCACCAAACGCATCAAGCTCTATCACTGTGATCCATTCAACTTCGGTGAGGTGACGCTGAGCGCCACTGGAAAGTTGGAGATCGCCCTGGTCCAGATGGTTCCTCTTGCGGAGGCTGAATTGCAGCCGCACAACGATGAGGACCTTGAAGAGCAGGACATCCTGGATCGCAGCGATGTGAAGCAGTGGTACACGCAGAAAGGCATCGCATTGCTCAGCGCTTTGATTGACGAGCTGAATGTGCAAGGCCACAAGCGCCTGACCATCAAGGAGAACGGAGATGTCTTCGTCACAGCCAGTGGTAAGCAGCAGCCGGTGGATACCATCCCCGACTTTCCGCCCCGTCCTGCGTGGGAGGATCTGTGTGTTCTGGCACGCGAAGATGACATTGCCGCTGAAGTGTGTAACCAGGAACTCACCGTGTCCTGGGCCTAACTTATTTTTCAATGAGGTGTGATTATGGCTAAGACCAAACTGTTTGAAGCTTGGAGCTTCCGTCTCCAGCAACCGGCGCCCTTTGACGACCCGAAATATGCCGGATCCAAGTCGATGGGCTTTTCCCAGTACAACACATCCAGTACAGCTCAGAAGTCCACGCTCCATGCGCCTACGATGCGGGCCTTGCTCGCATACGCCAAGCTGGTGAGCGCAACGGAGAATGGGCAGAGTGTCGATGGCCTCGGCGCCATCGGGCATCAGGGCACTACTTACCGCATCAGTGAGTATCGATCCGCCAACAAGACGGACTGTGTGGTCTTCAACCCCGTCACCGGCAAATTCAATGCCGCACAGGTGGAGGACGGCACACAGGCCTTGAAGCCCTATTCTGTTGGTGCCGGCAACGGCACCGGTTCGGGCCTCCTGTTCTGCCTCATGCCCGTCCTCAACGAGGATGACGAGTTCCGGCAGAAGTTCCAGGAGTTTGTCTCCCTCCTTGAGAGTGGCTGGGCAGATATGGATGCGGCATTCGAATGCGCACTGACTCTCTGTGATAATGTCTACCGTCGCATTGAGAACAGTAAGCAGCTGGGTTCTGATGGCGTCAAGATCTCCATCCCTACGACTGGCAATATCTCCGTCATTACCCAGATGGCCATGGACAGCGGCAACTACGCTCCCACCGGCGCCTCTTATGGGGAGTTCACCATCATGCAGATGTCCGGGACACCTACGGCGAAAGCGTCTTCCTTCCAGAAGGAGGATTTTGTAGCCAAGTACGCGCTCTCCAACCGTACTCTTACGGCACGAGAGCTGGCAATGGTGCCCACGCTGCCCGACTGGTACATCATCCCCAAAGAGGTCGTCCGTGTCTGTGAGCACGCCAAAGTCACTACGGCATCCAGCCAGCCAATGCGTAACTTCCTGTTCCGGGGCGAGGCTGGTACCGGCAAGACCATGGGCGCACAGGCAATCGCAGCAGGGCTCAATCTGCCCTACACGCTTATGACCTGCAGCGCCAACACGGAGATCACCGACCTAGTTGGACAGTTTATTCCTGATACCAACGGCTTTCATGGCAGTACTCCTATCGAGGATCTCCCGAAGATCTCCGACATCACCATGCATCCGCCCAGTGTCTATATGATGCTGACCGGTGAGTACGACGAGGAGAAGACGGAAGACGATGTGCTGCAGAAGCTCATCGAGATTGCTGTTGGAAATCTGGTGGAGAAGGAAGAAACACCCGGCCAGCGCATCCGCTATGTGGATACACCTCTCGTTGAGGCGATCCGGCACGGCTATGTTTGTGAATTGCAGGAGCCTTCCTGTATCGCAAACCCCGGCGTTCTGGTCGGCTTGAACTCTCTGCTGGATAACTGCCAGGTGATTACTCTGCCCACCGGAGAGCGTGTAAAACGTCATCCGGATACGGTGATCGTAGTCACGACCAACTCGGACTACTCCGGATGTCGCGACATGAACCAGAGCGTGATTTCCCGTATGGATCTGATCTATGACATGGAAGCTCCCGACTTGAACACGATGGTGAAACGCGTCATGAATGTCACCGGTTTTACCGATGAGCAGGAGGCGACGAAGATGGCCATTGTCGTGCGTGACGTCGCTGAGCGCTGCCGCCAGACCATGATTACGGACGGCAGCTGCGGTATGCGTGAGTTCAAGAGTTGGGTGCTGTCCACCATGGTAACTCATGACCCGTATGAGTCAGCCTTGTCCACCATCATTTCCTCTGCCTCTGCGGATCCGGATAATCGTGCCGAGCTGATCTCTTCGTGTTTGGAGCCCCAGTACTCAAGAACAATTTGACGAAAGAGGTGTTTATTGATGAAAGTCGAAAGAGAATCCTTTGTCCGTTTTGCCGTCGCGGTTGCTTTGGCCTGCTATGACCTGCCCGCAGATCGGGCCACGACCTCCGACGAGGCCGCAAGGCTCGTGAAGTGGGTCATCGACATGGCACTCGGCCCTGCTGCGTCTGGCGTGCTCGTTGAGCCTATGCGGAACTATCCTCCCTCCGGGAAGATGCCGCTGATTATCAGCGTGGCCGGCGTCCAGCAGCACCTGTTCTGGTTCTACCCCCAGCAGCCCTTCGAGGAGATGTGTGAAACGCTCTCAGCGATGCTCAAAGATATCCCCGTCACCTGTGACAGTGTCCCGGCGTGATTGGAGGAACCGCGTATGAGAACATCACATCGACAGATCCGAAAGCGGATCCTTGACGCAAAAAGCAAGATATCAGATGAGGAGTTCTTCTCCTCAAGAGCCTATAACGGCTATCTGACCGACCTTGCCGAGGCGGCAACGAAACGCTATAAGCGGCCGCTGCGCGTGCGTGTTGTGGCAGACCATGACGATGATACCGTGGCCTTTACGGATTACCACGGCATTTATATCAATGCCTGCAACCACATCACCTGGAGCTTACCGACCCGACTGCTGCGCTCCATGAGTCTGGAGGGCTTCAATGCGCATGAGTGTGGACACAACCTGTTCACCGATAACCGCATTTGGAACAGCTACTTCAGCAAACTGGAGAAGGGCAAATTCTACCCGAAGATGCCTGACGGTCTGGACAGTATGCAAAAGCTCCATGCACGCGACATCCTCGAAGCAGTTCTCGATGAGACCGACACGGTTCCTTATCAGGTCATCATGAGTGTGGCGCACGCGCTGCAGAACATCTTGGAAGACGGATATGTGGATGCCAGGTACTCCTATGAGTTTCCTGGCTCCCCCGCCAAAGGGATCGCACTCAATAACCTGCGCTTCGCGGATACCGTGCCGGAGATCAGTGAGATGATCAATCGCAAGTATTATGACCACAGTATCGTACTCAACCTCCTGATCCAGTATATCCGGGCACACGAGGTCAATAACCTGTCAGGCTACACCGGTGAGTTCATTGACAAACTCTACCAGTACATTCCTCTGGTCGATGAGTGTGTTTACGACGACGATGCCAGATCCCGCTGTGAGACCGTGAGCAAGATCCTGATAGATCTCTGGCCAATGATGCAGCGCTGCTTTGACGCTCTGCGAGATAAGCAGAAACAGGCGCAACAGCAGGCTCAGCAGCAGAAAGGAGTCGGTAGCGGTAGTGGTTCCGGAGGCGTTCCTACCCCTGGCCAGTCTGGTAGCGGGGATGATGAAGACGATAATGGATTGCAGCAGGGTAAGCAGGCGGTTGAGGAAGACCTCTCCAGCCAACTCCCTAAGGCGGCGCCTAACTTCACGATGAAGACGACACCTGTCCCGAGCAATGGCTCCTTCACGCCCGATCCTGGGCAGATGAATGCCATCCGGGCACAGGCCGAGCGTGTGATTTCGGAAGAGAGTGACCGCATTGCTGCCCATCTGACGAATAGTATCACAAGCAGCGGCAGTGGCGGTGTGGATCAGAACAGCGAGTATGACGGCTATGACTACGAGCACGCAGCAGAGGACATTGAACGGCTTTTGGAGCATATGGCGGAGGAAAAAGTCACAGAGGAACTAGAGGAAGAACTCTCTGAAGAACTCCAGCGTGAGGCAAATTCCATCCGATATGGCAACGCGCACCGCAATATCCACATCACGGTCAACCGTATGGCTCGCGTGGATCAGAACCTCATTGACAGCTATAACCGCGTGGCTCCCGATCTTTTGATGCTCTCAAAGCGCCTGCAGCGTAGTGTTAGCACAGCGCTTCGTGATCAGCGGCAGGGCGGCAAGCAGACCGGTCTTCTGATCGGCAAGCGACTGAATCAGCACGCCTTGCACCGGACTGACGGACGCATCTTCTACAACTCCCGGCTTCCGACTGAGCCGATCAACCTTTCCGTTGGCCTGCTCATCGACGAGAGTGGCTCTATGTGTTCAAATGATCGCATTACCAGAGCCCGAGCAACTGCCATTGTGATTCAGGACTTCTGCGAGTCGCTTGGCATCCCGCTGCTGGTCGTTGGTCATACCGCCTGGAGCTCACATGTTGAACTGTTTTCCTACTCGGATTTCGATACCTACGATAAGAATAACCGCTATCGGCTGATGGACATGAGTGCCAGAGACTGTAACCGCGACGGCGCCGCGTTGCGCTTTGTGGCGGAAAAACTCTCTAAGCAGACATCTGAGGTGAAAATCCTCATGATCATCTGCGATGGGCAGCCAAATGATGACGGTTACTCCGGATCTGCAGCAGAAGCTGATCTGCGTGGGATCAAACTGGAGTATGCGCGAAAAGGTGTCAAAATCTACGCGGCAGCCATTGGTGAAGACCGCCCGCGAATTGAGCGGATCTATGGTGATGGCTATTTGGACATCACCAATCTCCAAGAACTGCCGGTGATGCTGACGAACCTGATCGTGCGTAGCCTCCCTCGATGAGAAGGGAGGTGTGGAGAAATGCAGAACTTTGAGAATTACCTGTGCGAGCGAAATGATACGATCGACAACGCTGCCTACCAGCTGATCGGCGTCCTGACGGCGGAAGACCCCGGTGCCTCTTTAGAGGATGATCCTGCTACCCCAAACTGGGATATGGCGATCATCGGCGAAGTGGTTGATGCGGTCAAGGAGATCATCATAGAAAAGGTCGGCTATACCTGCCATCCTTTCTACTGTGATGAGGTGCCTTGCTACCTGACGGACGAGTGCGATAACAAGCACTGCCCTCTGCGGCGGCATGATGTCGAAGACAAGGAGAAAGCAGATGAAGAGAAAAGTAGATTTTGACTGGTATTGCAAGACCAAGAAGGATGTCATCAACAATGCTGCCTATGAGCTCATCGTTGCTCTAACGGCCAAGTCAGCGCCACCGAGGAAGTTTGAGTTATCCATTCCCCAGTGGGATGACTTGATGATCGCCAACATCGTGGAGAATGCTATCAATGCCATTGATGAGCGGATCGGCTACTACTGCCACCCGTTCTATCATGAGGTAGACAAGCTCCCGTGCTATTTGGGCGATCGTTGTGATAACCCCCATTGCATCTTCAAAAGCGATCCTGATTATCGGAAGGCGCCGTCTTCTGTGATGGATATGGATATTGAAGAGAGGGGGTGAGGACATGCATAGCAGAATCATTGAACTGAGCAAGGATCCCATTTTGAAGCATGAGCGCATGTGCGAGAGTTCTGTCCCTGACTGGTTTTACCACTCCATTGCTGACTACACGGATGCTGACACGGACCGGGATCACGACATCAAGTGGTTCCTCGATGCTGTGGCCAGAGTTGTGGATGTGGCGGAGGATGGTAAGAGCTTCACATTTAAGCCGAAAGCCAAGCAGAAGTACTTCGAAAGACAGTACCATGCATTCCTGGATAAGGCCTGTGAGCTGACCGGCATCTCGCTGGACGCCTTCGTAGGAGAGGCCAAGTACGACATCGGCATGGCCATGTATAAGCTGAACGAGCACTATCAGGATAAGTTCAGCCTCTATGTCTACTTCAATGACGAACTGAAAAGCCTTGATGAATGGATTCGCGAGACAGATCTCAGCGGGTCCTTTTATTTTGGCGGAACCCTGGATTATCACTATTGAGAGGAGCCCCGTCAATTATGGAATTGTTTCATTTGAAGACCCCGTATCTGGATTGCCCGCAGTGCTTCTTCTACAACTCCCGCGCTCTTTCCGGCACGCCGTATATCGGTATCGCCAAGCAGGAGCCTGAAGGTGCTGAGCCGCTGATGGATGTAACCGCGAACTTGAGCGATGAAGTCCCTCTGGGCTGCATTGCCGTGAAGGACTACAGCGAAAACACTGGCCTTTTGGCTTTCCTGAAGTCGATCGGCTTCATCACGGAAGTGGTGGAGAAGCGCCGCAGTGGATATGTTGAGATCCCGATCTGCCGCTATGACAAAGCTGTCCTGGAGAGATACTCCAGGACAGCCGGGAGGTAAGGTATGGGAACAAATACAGATTTCACCGGCGCGATCCGCATCACACCCTGCGTTGAGGAGCCGCTGGCTACCAGACTCAAGCAATTCATGGACATTCGGCATATGAAGCGCAATGTGAAGACGCTCCATACGCTGTTTCCTGATCTGGAGGACCGAAAGCCTATGAGCCTGTTTGGCGACGGAGACTTCGGTGAGGAAGGCGCATTCTTCATTCCCGTGGAGACGCCTGATCTCAATCGAAGACTTCATGAGGCCGGCCCATATCCGGAAGGACTCGACAATAAATTCAGCATGAATAAGCCGCCCAATCCGTGCCCGAGCCTGTACTGTGACCTTGTCTTGCTTAACGATCCGAACAATGGCCGCTCCTATCTGGGATGGAATGAGGCTGAGAAGTCCTACTATATCACGGACTGGATCGAGCTCATTGCCGGGTGGTTATCTGAACGAGGCTATCACTTGGACGGCAAGATGTTCGCTGTGGTCGAGGGCGGCATGTCCTACTACACGATCACGGTGGACGGGGCCAAGGTGACTTCGACGGAGTTCACGCCGGAAGCTACTTATGTCAGCGAGTTCAACGACTTGCTCTATGAAGATTGAAAGTGAGGGATGTCCAAGTGGAAGACAACCGTATTCAGAATCAGATCGCAATCTACATGACCAATAAGAAACTGTGTGAGTTCACGGACAAGCTCAAGCCAGCACCGGTTGAGTACTACGCACACATGCACGCTCAGGGCGAGGAGCAGTCGGACGGGTTCCGGGCCTACTCCTGCATTGGCGTCGTGCTGCAGGATTACTCCAACGGTAAAGGCGATAAGACCGTCCGAGTCACGGCCAATCTGTCTCCCGGCTTTTTCCCCTTCGTGCTGAGCCGGATGCAGAATGACCTGGACCGTTTCGATTTCACTGAGGAGAAGATCTTCGGCGACCCCGATGAGAATGGCCTGAGCACTGTGACGAAACTGTCGATCAAGCGTGCGTCGGTCGGCAACGACGGTAAGCGCCGGAATTATCCCTGGTGCATTATCGTGGAGAACGGCCGTGCCGTGAAGGAGAAGACACCTACCGGTGGCACTCACATCAAGTCTGGCACTTACAAGAAGCAGCGCTCGGTGTATGTGAACATCAATGACCTGGACTTCTTCAACATCGTCTACCGCACGGCCCGGTTCATCGAGTCGTGGGAGCTGACCTTCGGCCCGAAACTGATCCGCGACGCTAGGAAGCTGCTGGATGACCAGCGTGCTGCGGCGCAGCAGTAAGGGAGGTGCCGGATATGAGGAAGCGTTTCCCCGGAGAGATGACCGTCCTCGGTGGCTTTGAGATGACATCCCAGACCATGCGTGTCAGTGATCCCTGCTACGATCGTGATGTCTGGTGCTGCGGTACTTTCGGTAAGTGCAAGACCGGCACATGGGAGGCTGGCGTCCTGAAGACTGACATGGGCGACTGGGGCGTGCGTTGTGCCGTCCTGGCAGTACGTCACAAGGAAACTGGCCCCGACTACAGCGTGATCCGTCAGAGGAAAGTCTATCAGATGAAGGACGGATGGTTGGAGCAGCCGATCGATGTGGGTGTTGACTCTGGTCAGGCAGGCTTCTATGACGAGGCGTTCTATCAGGACAACTCGATCTTCAAGGGTATGCCCGAGCCTGAGCATGACTACGGAGACCTTTGGTACAACCATGCCTGCGATATCACGCTCAGTGAGATGTCGGCAGGCGTCATGCCCTATGGCGTCATCTCCTCCTCCGGCTTCGGCGATGGCAGTTATGTCTGCTACACGCACAAGGGTTCGGATGGCGAGATCGACTTCGCATTCGTCATTTTCATTGATGAGTAATTGTTTTCTGGCAAGGGAGTGCTTCGGCACTCCCTTAGCCGTTTCAAGGAGGTGTTAGATTGATGATTTCTGATCGTGAGGTGACCTTTTTCCTGGCCCTTGGCGAGTTGCTGGCAGATATCGAGCAGCCGAAACGACTGATTGAGAAGAAGCTGGATGCTTTCCGCAAGGCCAGGGGGTTGACTGAAGAATATGTGCGGCGTGGGATCCGCGAGGATCTTGTCGGTGTCATCTTGAAAAAGAAACTGGCACTAATCCTGATTGCCAAGACAGCAGATGAAGTTGAGAGAGCTGCCAATCCACATCGGCCTCAATACGACTTCGGAACATGGCGTGAAGACCCCTTTGCGCTTCCGGAGGAGGAGTTGGCTATTTGGGGCATCGTCTCTCCCTACAACATGCTGCGACCCGAGGCACAGGATCGATATATGGATCTCTTTACCCGAGTGTTTCACATCACCAGAGAGCAGCTGATCAGCAAGGCCATCAATGATGTCAAGCTGGAGGTGGAGTAGATGGATTTCTATTTTGGAATCGATCTGCTGCAGCAACTCCGGCAGTACTATGAGGGCCGGCTATCGCTGGCGCTTGCAAAAGGCTTTGACCAACAGGACGCCAAGTATCACTGGCTTTTTAAGGAACTGGAGTGTCGGGTAAGCACGCTAAGGAAGCTCATGTCCATGATCTCGGTGTTGCCGGAGTTTATGTGCCGGCAGACGGAGGAACAGATTTTTGCCATGGTCATTGGCCACACGACAACCTGGTTCTCCAATGAGAATCTTGGTGGTGAGCAGCCAAGGGATGCCAAGGGCAACTGCCTCTACTATCAGGATACCAACCCATATTGGGTGGACATGCGTGAGGCCATGGATCGCTTCACCCTGAGCTATGACTACACCCATCTATCCACCTTCTATGCCGATCTTGCGGAATATATCGTGATGACAGTGCGCTTGTACTTCTTCATCCGCGAGAAACAGTTCCGCCCGATCGACCGGGGAAAGTATGACGAGTTGGTTGGTGTTAAGGCGGCTCTGCCTACCCCTGCGTGAGGAGGTGTCTCATATGCCCCCTCTTACCCCTGAGCAGCAGGCATTTGCTGAAGAGCATCACGGTCTCATCTTGGATTTTATGGAGAAGCACAGTCTCGATGACGACTACTATGGGCTCCTAGCCCAGCGGTATCTGAAAGTGGTGGTGCGGTATCTGACTGAGGAGGAACTGCGTAAATACAGCTTCTCCACGGTGGTTTGGTACCATCTGCGTTCAGAGCTATCGAACTATGCACGAGATCAATTCGGAAAACCGCAGGAAATCCCAATCGAGTTCTATTGTGAAATCCCTGCACCTGAAATTGCTCCGATTGATGATGGCATCTGGCGTGTGATCGAAGATAACCTCACCTATAAGCAGTTTGAGGCGATCCAGTTCCGCAACCAAGGCTACACCAATCGTGAAATTGCAGACCTATGCGGAGTTAAGCGGAAAGCGATTGAAAAGCGCTTTGCCAGGATCCGCAAAATACTATCTAATTTGAAGGAGTTTTGATTATGAGCCACTTTTCTGTTTCTGTTATTGTTCCCCATGATTATAGCAACAGCCATGTAACCGCCAATGATATCGAGAATTGCCTGCATCGCATTCTGGCCCCTTATGATGAACAGACCGAAGAGGCGGAGTATCGCGAGTTCGAGGATCGGACGGACGAGGCAAAAGCCGACTACGAGACTGACACCATGCGTGTCATCCGGTACCCGGACGGCACTATACGCTCGATCTACGACCGCATCTTCACCGACAAGTTCTATATCCACGAAGATGTGATTTATCAGTATGGTGCAGAAAAGAGCATAGCGGACAAGCTGCAGACGGAGGAATCTAAGGCCCTTGAGCTGGTAAATGATTATCCCGTCAAAGCATGGTACGCCTCTTTCGAAGCCTACTGTGAAGAGCATCGTGGCTACATTCAGGATAGTGAAGGACTGTGGGGCTACACCTATAATCCCAACGCCAAGTGGGACTGGTGGCAGATCGGCGGCCGTTTCTCCAGAAACTTCCTGGTGAAGGAGGATCTGGAGGATTGCATCATCTCCTATGATCGCAGCAGTGGTGAACCTGACGGCGCTCCCAAAGGTTATAAGTATGTGGATGCTGCACGCAAGAAGGATATCTGCTGGGACCTCATGAAGCAGCTCACTGTCGAAGAGGTTGAAAAGGGATACCAGAAGTGTGTCGCTGCGTTTGCATCCAATGACCCGACTGGGTTCGGTCCTTTGACCAAGATTGTCGAGGACGGCATTGCCAGTTGGGGCAGCATGATCTACCTGAAGGGTGAAACGCTGGACGAGTTTAAGGCCAGAAAAGGAGCAACGGACATGGATCAGTACATGATCAGTTCGTTCGCAGCCATTGATCGCAATGGTGATTGGTTAGGCTCTGGCGATATGGGCTGGTTCGGCATCTCCACCAACGATAAGGAGGAGCGTGCCTGGAACGACGAGCTGCAGACCCTGATGAATGAAGCGCAAGATGACGACTTCCTTGTTGTCGTTGACTGCCACATCTGATTTTTGAAAGAAGGCCCGGAGTCGAGCGATGCGTTTGCACCTCGGCTCCGGGCCTCAGACATACGAATAGGAGGAATTACCAATGGCACTTACCTATGTGTGCTCGCCACTCTCCGCTCCGACAAGGGCAGAGATGCTGGCCAATGCCGCAAAGGCAAGCACTTACATGATGAAAGCAGAACAGGAGTTTGGCAATCGTGCCGTTGCGCCGCACGCCTATCTCCCGTTTCTGCTCGATGATACCGCCCCTGAAGAACGCGCTTTGGCCTTGGAGTTTGGGCAGAAGCTGTTAGCAATGTGTACCCGCCTGGTTGTCTACGGCGACCGGATCAGCAGCGGCATGAGCGCCGAGATCATGAAAGCGGAGGAACTGGGTATCCCGGTTCTGCAGCGACCTGGTCTTGTGCTCGAGGAGGCCCCTAAACCGGTCATTGTTGGGCGCTGTATCAATGGCGTGACCATCAATGGCCTTGAATACCTGCAGAACGATGATGGCGAAGTGCTCTACTTCAAAGGCATCACTGCAGCAAAGGACTATCTGCGAGAGCATGAGGTGACAGACGAAGAAATGGAGGACATCGTCTTGCGTGAGAGTGTCGGGACCTGTATTCGCTGTGGCGATCCACTGTTTCCGAGCGACATCTCCGGGTATGCTTACCAGTGCTTCAAATGCGATGAAGACTTCTATGCCTTCGAGCAAGGCAGAAATTCGTGATAATAGAAAGGAAGACTTGTTTATGGAAATCAACCGTGGCGATGTATTCTATGTGAATCGCAGTGAGACTATCGGCTCCGAGCAGCGGTCCGGCAGGCCCGCCATTATCGTATCCAATCCAGAGTGCAATGAGCACAGCCCTGTGGTCGAGGTCGTGTACCTGACCTGCCAGTACAAAAAGCCCATGCCCACTCATGTGCGGATCGAAAGCATTGGTCGGCGCTCTACGGCCCTCTGTGAGCAGATCACCTCTGTGGATGTCAGCCGGCTCGGTGACTATAAAGGCCATTTGACGGACGGGGAAATGGAGCAGGTAGATATGGCACTTATGAAATCTCTCAGTATCCATCCTCTTACGCAGCAGGCTAAAGTTGAGCCTGTGGGCCCCAGCGTGGACGATGCAGCCTTGGCCATGATTGCGCTCCGCTTTCTGGAGGGCTTTTTGCAGAAGCGGTGCGGCGTGGAAATCAGCGGCAGTATCTGCTCTGACCTACTTGGTCAGAAACAGCGCTGATGGAGGTGTGAAATGAAAGGTTTCTACCAAAGACGATCTGACGGTCAGATGGCAGATATGCCGCCTTGCGGACTCTGCCTGCATAAGAACAAGGCGACATACCAGTCGCCTTGTTATAACTGCATTGACATCGTTGACCTGTGTCTCCACCGGCCTAACGCCGAAACCGAGTTTGCGAACTTCGTTCCTGCAGAGGGGGTGGAAGCGGTATGACTGAGCGAGAGGAATTGTTGCAGCGCCTGGAACGCGTGAAGGCCCTGGCCGAGCGTGGCGTTGGCGGCGAAAAAGAGAATGCCGAAGCACTTCTCAACCGCCTGATGGCCAAGTATGGCATTTCAGAAGAGGACATTGAAGACACCGCAGAGCGAGACTACTTCATCCGGTATCACAATTTTTGGGAGAGAAAACTCATCGTACAGATTGCCTACAAGCATCTTGGCAGCGGTCACTGCTGCGGTACGGTCGGCACCCAATCGGGACGGCCGCACAAGGAGATATGTGTGACTTGTACGCCGGCCCAGTACATTGAGATTGAGGCCGACTTTGAGTTTTACAAGGCCGCTTGGGAGGAAGAACTTGCCATCTTCTATTCTGCATTTATTTCGAAGAATGACATTTTCCCACCACCGGAACTGGCCTCGCCCAGCGATGACGATGAAATCGATCTGGTTCGGCTTGAGAAAGTGAGAGCGATGATGAGCGGTATTGACCGGCGCACACGAAGTAAGGCACTGCCTGGTTCTATGGAGGATGATGACGATGAATGATGAACTGATTGCCAAGACACCAATTGGTGAGATCGTGGTCGGGATCAAGTCTGACTACGACTATCCCGGCATCTTTGTAGAGCTGCGTGGAGAACATCTCAATGACCGCTTCAAAGAGGGCGCTGTCCGCCTTGCTTGGGTTGAGTATTCTTCGGACAAGCAGTGCCTGCAGACCATTGCCTATGGCGATGGCAATGCAGATGATTTCACGCATCTTATTGAACACGAACACATCCTGAAGACTTTCGAATGATTGGAGGAACGATTGTGAGCAATGCACGATTGATGAAACCGCTGTTTTATGATGGCAATTTTAACCGAGATGGTAAGAAAATGAGAGCTGTGTTCGAACGAGAAATCTCTGATGGCACGGTTTCCTATCGGCTATGGAGAAGTGACGGGAAGCCGGACATCCAGTATCCCCGCGCAGAGAATGATAACTATCTCCTTTATGCGGAGATCCGGGACTATCTGGTTCCTCTGCGAATCACGGATTTCTATCTGATCGACCACGCCGGATACCCTGCAGCTGTCGCAGAGTTGTATGGTAACAAGGATGCCCGCAATGATTATTTCGATAATCTCCGCAAGTCTGGCGATGATGCTGTCTTGGAAGCTGTCCGGCGTGAGCGGGAGAGAATCATGCTCCTGGGCAGCGACCCAGCTTGCCAAGCATCCTACATCAAGAAGCTGTTTGACAACAATGTTGCGTGTTTTGGGGCATCCAAAGAAAACGGAGGCGAAAGTTTCCCAGATTATGTCGGTGCCCTGATCCTCGGTGAGCTTGATAAGTGCGTTGCACTGTCAGCTGTGTATCGAAAGAAGGAAGACGAAGTGGCGAAGGAGCGGAGAACTAAGGCCGAAGCCGAAGAGAGAGCATTCTGTGAAGAGCAGAATCGACTGTCCGAGCAGGCCGTTCAAGAAGCGATCCGAACCATCAAAGATGGTGGTGTCCTGCAAAACCAGACTGTGAAGTTCTATCGCAGTCGGTACCGCTGCAACGCTTTTTCTATTGTCAACTACCTGATGCGGAAATATGGAGTTAATGTCCCTCTCCGCACACAGGGATGGATCAATGAGAAGCTGACCAGCGTCACGATCGAAAATGGGAAGTGTGAGCACCTGCGGTACATGAGAGCTAAGGGTGCCCAGTGCTCCCAGCGGTTTTTCGACTGCATGAGTGAGCTGATCCACAATGTCTGCGCTGAAACGGAGGGCTGATTATGGAGTATCACTGGTACGAAGACTATTGGACCATGCCTCGTAACCTGCCGAAAGGACATCAGTTCTTCATCGGCTATTACCAGACGCAGCGGGCAATTCGATTTCATGTAGAGAACATCCACACGGATCAGTCGGTGTTTTTATCTACATGGTTGCTGGATAATGGATATCGTGTATTTCTTCATTTCAAGAGTGGAATTGTCACCGAGTTGAAACTCGGTGACAATCCTCCTCCCGGAGGAAGAATCAATTCACCTAAAAATCTTGAAGGACTTCTGCTCAGCGGGTGTCTTGGAAAACTGTCAGAGTGAGGAACTGAATATGGATACCAATCGTTATTTGAAAGCCGTCAACATCGAGTGGGATGTGGACTTGGCGGAGGATCTTGATTCGCTGCCCAAAGAGGTCCAGATACCGGATGGGATGACAGATACGGAGGAAATCTCCGATTATTTGTCCAATCTGACAGGCTTCTGCCACAGAGGTTTTGGACTTAAAGAGACATAGCGTTATCAGGTAAAGCTGTGTTACGGTTACGAGAAAAGAATTCAAAGCACCTATCAACTTCATCAAACTCAGCGATGTACTGCTAAGGCGCACTTTCTCACTGAAGTACATCTTCGAACTCAAGGAATAGAAAATCGGGGTAGCACAAGCGTGCTGCCCCGATTTATTCGTCTAAGCCGGCAAAGAACTCGTCATAGCTGCAGTTGTAGAATTTGCGCAGCTCAATAATGACGCTTGCCTTGATGTTCAGTTCTCCAGATTCGTACTTGGCATAAGCGGTTCGACCGATATCACAGCCGCGACGCTGGAGCTCAGCGCAGAGCTTCTCTTGTGAAATGCCATACTGATCACGCAGCCGCCTGAGATTAGACCCCATGTTGCGGTCACGACGGATTTTCTGTTCCATATGATCTCTCCCCATTGACCAGTATTGGTTGCAATCATCATCATTTTACGGTACAATGAGAGAAAATGTTGACCGTGATATTGGTCAGCTTTTGAGGAGGAGCTAATGCGAGGGTGGATCAGAGGCAACTGGAGGCATCTGATGGTAGGCTTACTATGTACTGCAATCGTAATCTCTAGTACTGCGCTTTATCTGACCTATCGCCAGCCAGAGGTGTGTTCCCTTTGTGGGAGTGGAAAGCGGGAGCGTTATCAGGCGCCGGTGATCCTCAATCTCACAACCGGTCAGAGCAATGAAATGCGGATTTACGATCCTGATTTGCCTTTTTCGGAGTATGAGATTGCGCCCATTCAGACCACTGGAACCTTTAGCTTTGCATCATGCGCCGGCTATACCGGGCGGCGCGATACCTGCTCCCACACCTGTACCGTAGATCTTCCAATAGAGACGAAGGGACTGAAGGTTTCTCACTTTTGCTTGGATTGCCGAGTTCTCTTGAAGGACCACGCCGAGAATGGTTTTGTTCTGGCTGACCTTTATGTCGAAGATGCCATTGATATCTATCCTGCTACCGTTGGAGCTGACTACACTATCCGAGATTACCGAATTACAGTGTCTGAGGCCAAAGTTCGGTCGGAGATGGAGCTTATCGTGCTAGGAATTGCGGAAGGATTGACCTTTGTAGATTAAGTAGGATGTGGGGCTTCCGCATGGCGGCCTCACATCTTTTGTTGTTTTTGGCGAGCTCTGTCCGTATTTTTGGACAGAGCCCCTGCTATGATGCGTATAGTTCCCACATTATCGTATCAAAGAGAGGAGCAAAACAGATGAGTATATTCGATTTCAATCGGGATGGTGAAGTGAGCAGCAGCGAGCAAGCATTTGGCCTTGGCGCTATTCTGGCCGCCTTATCTGAGACTGAAGCCGAGGTGAAGATAACAATCAAGGCCTCCACCGGTGGCGATGAGGACTACGAGAGCATGGATCGCGATGAGCTTGAGAGCCTTCTGGAGGAACTCCAAGAGCAACGCGAAGATCTGGAAGATGAGGAGCCGGACGATCCTTGCAGCGATGCCTACGATGAGTGGGAGGAGCGATGTGAAGATCTCGATGAAAAGATCGAGGAAATCGAAGAATTGCTGGATGACTGACGGAGGTAACCTATGAGAGCACTGTTGAGAGATGCCGAGGATCAGGCTCTGATCGCGCTGGAAGTGGAAGAGGCCGTTTATGATCCGGAGGATCAGTTGTTGCTGCTGTACGCTGCAAGTGGAACCAATTATGAGGTGTCAAGAATCGTGCGGGCCAATGCCGATTCCATGATCAAGGAGTTGGCCGAGAAAGGGTTCTGTGACATGACGCAGTTCACCGCAACCGAGGTGGAAGACTGAAGGAAGGGATTTCGCTATGATCGTGATTGCCTGCTTAGATGATAATGGAGGCATGATGTTCAACCATCGACGTCAGAGCCAAGACAGAATGCTGCGGGCGCATATTGCCGCGCTGGTCGGTGATGCTAGGCTCTGGATGAACCACTACTCAGCCCAACAATTTGATGCGGAATCCATTCAGCACCTGAATGTGGATGACGCTTTCCTGCAGGAAGCGGTTGATGGCGATTACTGTTTTGTTGAAGATGCCGCTCTGGCACCATTTGAACGGTGGATTGAGAAGATCATCATTTTCAGATGGCACAGAACCTACCCCGCTGATCAGCACTTTGATATAGACCTCTCCGGAGGCAACCGGAAAATATGTGAGTCGGTTGAGTTTACCGGGCACTCTCACGAGCGAATTACCATTGAGGTTTATCTGAGATGAAATTGCGCATCCTCTCCTGCTTTTTGATCTTTGCACTCTGTTTTTCTATGCTTTCTGCCTGCGGCAGTGACACGGCACCGTCCGATCATAGTCCGAACTCGTCCTTGCAGACCGAGATCTCTGACTCGCAGGATAGCACGCCGGTGGAGTCCTCAGAGACGGATCCCGCTGGAACCTCTGACGATGATTCAAGCGAGGGAGAAGCTGAGCCAAGTCAAGTGGTAGAACCGGCCACACCGCCGGATCAGCAAGCTGAATCGAGTGCTCCTGCAGAGATCACGACAGCCTCTCGGTTCTCTACGAGCGATGTGCCTGCGTATAGCGGTAAGGCATATACCTCGGTCAATGGGAATGTTCCTTATTTCTCCGCTGCAGAGCTGGCAACCCAATCCTTTGAGACCTACAGTGATCTGGATAGTCTCGGTCGCTGCGGAGTGACTTACGCATGTATTGGGAAGGATTTGATGCCTACCGAGGAGCGCGGATCCATCGGCATGGTAAAGCCGACCGGCTGGCACACCGTCCGCTATGATGATTTGGTTGATGGCAAGTACTTATATAACCGCTGCCATCTCATTGGCTATCAGCTGACTGGTGAAAACGCCAATACGAAGAACCTCATCACGGGCACACGGTATCTGAATATTGAGGGAATGTTGCCCTTTGAGAACATGGTTGCCGACTACATCCAGGAGACTAATAACCATGTCCTATATCGCGTGACCCCAATCTTTGAAGGGAATAACCTGCTGGCTAACGGTGTTTTGATGGAAGGCTATTCTGTGGAAGACAAGGGTGCCGGGGTTTCCTACTGCGTCTTTGCCTACAATGTCCAGCCGGGCATTGAGATTGACTATGCCACAGGCGAGAGCAAGCTGGCAGATGGTGCTCAGCAGGAGGAGCAGAAGACGGCTACGGTAACTCCCACACCTTCCCCAGAGCCTGAAAAGCAGGAGCCAGTGACCAGAAGTGAGGCGTCGCAGGCAGATTATATCCTTAATACCAACACGAAGAAGTTCCACTATCCCACCTGTTCCAGCGTGAACGATATGAAGGAAAAGAACAGGCAGGAGTTCTTCGGCACCCGCGATGAGACCATTGCACTGGGGTATTCTCCCTGTGGCCGTTGCAAGCCTTGACTGGTCGGCCAAGTAGGAAATCTTATTTCTTGTTAAGTGTGGTGAAACGATTGTGGACCACTTGAGGGACTATTCGATTGATTACATCAGAACACGCTGTTTGGATGTAATCAACAATCAATACAAAACCGTGAGTTAGCATGCCAGGGAGAGAGAATGGCCTGTCAGTGTCCTTATTCTGAGCAGAAACACTGCTGCGTTTTCTCCGATACTGCGATAATGATTGCTCAAGAAACTGGCTGTGAGGATGATTGGCAGGAATAATTCAACGAGTTCTCGGAATGTGACAGAATCGGCAGACTGTGATATGATGAGGTTGCTGCTTCAAGCAGCCAGACCAATTTGATAAGCGAGGTAACCTAAATTGAATTTGAAAGAAGTAAGCGAACTGCGCCGCCGTTTTCGTATGGATCGGAATGCTATCAGCCGTATCTATGGCTGTTTTGTCAATAGCAGCCGTGAAATCGTTTCATACATTGATGAATCCATGGGGATTCTCCCGCAGGACGAAGCAGAGAAGTACCTGAACCTGCTGAAGAAGGCTCTTTCCGGCAAACTTGGGAAGAACCTGATCGATATTATCTTCTCCACGGAGCAGGTAGCCGACAGTGATGAGCATCGCCTTCTCATGGCACTGCGCGACTCGGAACTGAAAGATGGTGAGATCCGTGAGGAGTTCTATCAGAAAATCATCAACTCTCTTGACCTTGGGGACAGCAACTACCTGATCCTCCTGGCATATGACACATACGATGTCCCCCGGAAGAACAAAAACGATGAGATGGATGCAGATGCATCCGATGCCGTATTCTCCTATGTCGTTTGCTGTGTCTGTCCTGTGAAGGAGCGCAAAGTGGAGTTGGGATTCTTCCCTGGAGATAATGAGTTCCACAGTTGTGCTGGCCAGATCGTTGCCGCACCGGAACTGGGATTCTTGTTCCCAGCCTTTGACGATCGTGCGGCCAATATCTACAACGCTTTGTTCTATTCCAGAAAGACAGATGAGATCCACCAGGAAGTTATCGACAGCGTATTTCATACCACAGCCCCCATGTCTGCCGCTGAGCAAAAAGAAGCATTCCAGAATGCACTCAGCGAAGCTTTGGGTGATGCCTGCAATATGGAACTGGTCCAGTCTATCCATGACAGACTCCGCGACCAGATTGAACAGCATAAGGAGAGCCATGACCCCGAACCGCTGGAACTCTCCGTCAGTGATGCGGCAGCAATCCTGCGCGATAACGGTGTGGAAGAGGAGAAGATCCTTGCGTTCCGTGATAGTTGCGCCACCCAGTTCGGTGATGGAGCAACGCTGAACCCGGCCAATCTGATTGATAGCAGCCGCTTTGAAGTTAAGACCGCCGATGCGACAATTTCGGTCGGTCCGGAGCACAGCTACTTGGTTGAGACAAGGATCATTGATGGCCGGAAGTACTTGCTCATTCCCGCAGACGAGGATATTGAAGTCAATGGGTTTGGGGTTCGTGTCAAAGGCGAGTAAACGAAGACAGACTACGGAGGAATAAAGATGGAGTATAACAAACTGATCGCAGAGATGTCCCTATCGGATGAGGTGGAGGGCTTCTATGTTTTGAAAGCTGCATATCCTAAGACGACCGCTACCGGCAAGCCGTTTCTGAGTGCCTCTCTGTCGGATCGATCCGGCTCCATCGAAATAAAAGTATGGGACTATTCTGGCCCCATCTCCTCTGCAGATGAAGGCAATGTTGTGAAGATCCGTGGCACTGTCTCTGAGTTCAGAGGCACCCCGCAGATTACTGTCGATCGGATCCGTTTGGCTGACGACAATGATACTTACGACCTGTCCGCCTTGGTCCCGGTGGCTCCCATTGATGTAGACACTACGATGGCAGAAGTGGAGAGGCTGATCAGTTCGATTACGGATGCTGATTACAGGAAGATCTGCAGCACGATGATGGCCCGCCATAAGGAGTCCCTGAAGACGATCCCGGCCGCTAAAAGCGTCCACCACGGCTTTATCTCCGGACTTCTGATGCACACTGCGACCATGATGAAAACGGCTGATTTCCTGGCCGGCCTTTACGGGGATATCATCGATCGTAGCCTGCTGCTTGCAGGCACGTTCCTGCATGACTTTGCCAAAGAGAAGGAGTTTACCTTTTCTCAGCTCGGCCTCGTCACGGAGTATTCGGTGAAAGGACAGCTCCTTGGTCATCTCGTAATGGGTGCACAGGAAGTTGCTGCCGTAGCTTCGGAACTGGGGCTCCCTGAAGACAAGTCCGTTTTGCTGCAGCACATGATTCTTTCCCATCACGGAGAGCCAGAATTCGGCGCTGCAGTGAAGCCCATCTGTGCGGAGAGCGAGCTGCTCTCCCAGATCGATATGCTTGACAGCCGGATGGAAATCTACCGCGAGACCTTGGTCGGTCTCCAGGTGGGAGAGGTGAGCAGTCGCATCTTCGCGCTGGACAAAAGAGTGTTCAAGCCTCATGAACTGAATGGGTGACGGATATGGCTATTGGAGAGAAATATGCTCCACTTGGAAATTGGCTGAAGGAACACGGAGGAGACTCTGTTAAGCTTACTTTCGATGAGTTGAACCAGATCATCCCAATCCCTAACCACGCATATAAGAACAGACCATCCTGGGCAAATCTCTCAAACCCTGCATCCTTTTGCTCCAGCTGGATCAGTGCGGGATATGTCGTGGATTCCATTAGTTTAGAGGAACAATGGGTCGTATTCAGGAAAGGCGAAGTACAGGGCCACACGCACCATAGTAAGCCGCCCTATCGTGTTGTGGATCAGAAAAAACTTGCTGAAGCCATTCAAGCTGGATACGAGTGCTATGACAGTATGAAGGATGATCCACATCACCGGTATCTCTCTTGGGAGTACTGCCATGAAGCGTTTCGGCTGAATAGGCGCCCACAGATTGACGCCACGATCGACTATCTCTGCCTGCACTTGGCTTGGTATTTGGCCAGTTGGGGTATGCTTCGAAACTCTTTCCTCATGCAGAAAGATTACAAGATCCATGCGGATGTTGTCCGTTTGATTTATCAGCCGGAGTGGGATGATCTCTGGGACATTTCTCCCGAGAAACTCTCGCAGGAGTATTATGCTGACCGAATCATGAAACTTAGCGAGAGCATTACAGAAGCTTATGTGGCGTCCGGTGCCGGCATCCCAACGGAAACCTTGCTTACCAAGATCTTGCTGGGTACTGTGGGCTGCGTGCCCGCCTATGATCGGTATTTCAAAAAGGCTCTTGCTGATACCTGTGCTGCATCCCAAGTTTTCAGTGCGAAATCCATCCGAACCCTTGGCAACCTGTATCTTGACCATGAGGATGAGTTTGAAAAGCTCCGGAAACATTGCGGCAGCCGAATTGAGTATCCGGCAGCCAAAATCCTGGACATGTGCTTTTTTGAGTATGGCTTCCAGAGAGACGCGAGCAGCCAAGAAGACAGCGATTAGGTTATTCTGTGAGGAGGGATCACTTTGGAATATGCTTTGACAGCGGATCATCACCGCGTTCACGCATTCGATGCGGAGAAGGGGCAAGAGTATTACTGTCCTGTGTGCGGCAACCAGGTGATTCCTCGCCAGGGCGAAGTCAATTCGTGGCACTTCGCTCATGTGACCTCGTGTATGGATGACTGGAAATACGATATGTCTGAATGGCACCGAGGATGGCAATCGCGTTTTCCCGAAAATGTCCGTGAGATTGTCGTGGAACACAGGGGCGAATGCCATCGTGCAGACATCTTGATGGGCGGCTATGTCATTGAGTTTCAGCACAGTCCGATTTCTGCCGGTGAATTTGAACGGCGCAATAAGTTCTACACGAGGGCCGGCTATAAGGTGATTTGGGTGTTCGATGAGACCTACGCCTTTGGGAATGAGTATATCTCCAGCAGTCTGGATGATGAGAACAAGTTTGTGTGGAAGTGGCCGAATCGCGTGCTCGCTTCAGTTGTTCCTCAGCGATCCACAGATATAGCAGTCGTTCTGCAGCTTACCGAAGACCATGATGACGACGGTTGCGAATGGCTCGTGAAGGTGGAGTGGGCGATCGTAGACGATGATGGGTATGCCGACTATCGCCGATTCTTCATTGATGATGGTTTTGCGCCAGATCTTTTTACTGAAGACGGCCTACAAAACATTCTGTTGAGCAAGCGGAAGCGGTTTGATGCCTTCCTCCGTGATAACCAACCCTATGCGCCGAAGTGCAGCCGAATCAAGGGTAATCCACGGGACTGGTACATATGCCCGAAAACGCACGATTGGCATAACAACCAATGCCGGGAATGTCAGAACAATTTAATCAACGAGTTCCGGACAGGAACGGATTATAGGCAAGGAGGTTTGTTCTTCTACTGTGCTTATCCTCGCATTATCCATGAAGCGGATAAGTATGGAGAGGTGCATCTCCCATCCATTCGATTTTAAGGAGGACTCCGACATGAAAAAGGAATATGACACCAGCGTGAAAGAGGCCATTGAACGAGTCATGAGCGTATTCTCCGAGTACATCAAAACAACTCCATACTTCGATATTGTATGGTCTGGTAAGGTCGGGTATATCTACATCAGCATCGATAGTTGCCGTGGTACTGTCGGCGACATGGACTGCCTTGTAATTGATAGCCCCGAAGAGCTTCTGGATAAGCTGCTGTATGAAATGGCAGTGGATATCATGGAGGAAGGTGGGCACGACCTAAACCCGGTAGAAGCGTCAGCATTGGAGCGTGCTGAGGTAGCACGGCGCCTTAATGTCTATCTGGAGCAGTTGCCTGAATACCAAGACCGTATCAGTTTTGTATTCGAACGCAAGTGATCTTCAAAGATAATCTCGGTAGAATATAGCGAGGTGCATATGGCAAAGAACATCAAAAAGCGTTCAGCGAGTCATATCTATTTCGGCGTCAATAAGCTAACCGGCGAGTTGAAACATATCTCCGAGGTGCCCAGCGGTCAAAAGTGCAACTGCATCTGTGCAGCTTGTCTGCAACCATTTGAGGCACGAAAAGGAACGCGGCGGCGCCACCACTTTGCTCATGTTTCAAATTGCGAGTGTATGTATGCAAGCGAGGTGGCCATCTATAAGGCGTTTGCCGAAGCGTTGAAGCAGAGTGGCTTTTTGACGTTGTCCCCAGTGATGTTGCGGTTCCCAGCATGGCATGATCCAGAACTTTTGCAGGAAGCACGAAGATTGAAGATTGACTCTGTCGCTTTCGAGTGCGAACCCCTGTCTTATCCACCGCTGCTACGCGTGACCATGCAAGGGACACCGTTAAGAATCCTGTTGGATTTTGACCGCTATTATGATGACGATGATAGGGTGGAACTGGCAGAAGAAGCAAAAGCGGAGGACTACTCGCTTTTGTTAATCTCCATGCCGAAGATTGAACAAGATACGGAGTTTACCCCGGATAGGCTTCAAAGCGCACTTCAAGATAACGACCGTACCGAATGGGTCTTCAGCCGTCTGGAAGAACAGTGGAAGCAAAAGTACTACGCTGTAGCGGTTTCGCCCCCGGAGCATGGAACCGGCAACCTGTGCCCGATTTCATTTGGAAAATATAAGGGCAAGTATTCTGCTCGGTGGATCGATTGTGCCCATTGTCATTTCAATGTAGCGCAGCCACCTTGCTGCCTCTGCGTTGCAGGTGCGGGAATTCAAAAGAAAGAAGACTTCAAGAGAGATTTGCAAGATCGGCTATTCGACATCGATAAGATTAGGAGAACGAATGAAGAAGAGATCCGGCTGCGTGAAGAACGAGAAAGATCTTTCGAGCGAAGATCTGTCTATCCTCGTCCAACACCGTATGCTGCTAGGCCTGTGGTCCCAGCCGGTCCTACGCAAGAGGAGCTGGATGCGGAATATATCCGGATCTGCCAGAGCTATGACCCGACCTCTGATGAATGGACAGTGGATCGCTACAATCGGCGATGGATCATGTGTACGGTTTGCGGCCGAATTAAGCAGGATACGCAGATGTCCTATTACGGTGGCAAGGGAGGTGCAAACCGGGGAGTCTGTGCCGATTGTTCACGAAATGGTCGTAGCTAATCCACATAGCTGGCTTGATATTATTCGCATGATGGTGTATTATTAACTTGATACTTGATAGTTTTACAGCTGCGTACTTTGGCAGCCATTTAGAGGTTCTGCCACGACAGGACCTCTTTGTTATGTGTGAGGTGTCGAGATGGATTATATGACCATAAGCGAAGCAGCAACTAAATGGAACCTATCTAACAGGCGTATTCAAACGCTTTGCTCTCAAGGGCGGATACCGGGCGCAGAGCGTGCTGGTTATTGTTGGCTCCTTCCAAAAGACGCAGAAAAGCCAGTGGATGCCAGAATAAAGAGCGGAAAGTATATCGGTTACTCCGAGAAATATAAGAAACCCGGAAAGAAGAACGCCACTGATGGGCTGGAGGGTAAGGCATGAACGGCCAAGGAAAACTTCTTACTCATTATTTGAAAAATGCGGACAAGCTGATCATTCCTGTCTATCAGCGAAACTATGATTGGCGCGAGGAGCACTGTAAAAAGCTGTACCAGGATCTTGTTCGGACGATCCAAAACAAGAAGCGGTGGCACTTCTTTGGCGGCATCGTGTCTGTAAGCGACCCTATGGGCAGTAGTTCTGACTACCTCGTCATTGATGGCCAGCAGCGCATTACGACCGTTTCCCTGCTCCTTTTGGCTATGGCCAATCTGATCAAAGATGGAAAGGTTGTTCCTGAGGACGATACTCTTTATGCGCAGATCACCAAGAAATACTTGGTGGATGAGATTAACCCTAAGAACCGAAAGGTCAAATTGAAACCTATCAAGGGTGACCAGGATGCCTATGATCGCCTGTGGGGAGACCCCGAAAACTTCGCACGCTCTTCAAACATCACTCAGAACTATCTATTCTTCTACAATGAGATCCAAAAGCAAGCCATTACAATCGACCAGCTCTTCAAGGCCGTTGAAAAGCTGCAGATCATCGACATCACGCTGACACCTCCTGACGATGATCCTCAGCTCGTTTTTGAGAGCCTCAACTCTACCGGACTCGAACTGAATGAGGGCGACAAAATCCGGAACTTCGTCCTGATGGGCCTCGACATTGAGGAACAGGAGCGTTACTACGATAGTTACTGGAACCCCATTGAGAAGAATGCGGGCTACGATAAGCAGAACAATTCCTACGATGTCAGCCCATTCATCCGTGACTATCTAAGCATCAAGAATAAGAAAATCTCCAGCATGAAAGACATCTACACCGATTTTAAGGCGTTTGCCGATAAGCGTACCGGTGAGATGGAAGAAATCATGAAGGATCTCCTGGCTTATGCCAAGCGGTACAACAAGCTGCTGGTCGGCCACCAGAGCTTCCCCACGAAACTGAAAGCATCCATTTTCCGTTTGAATCGGTTTGAGAGCAGTGTTACTCGCCCCTTCTTGATGGAGGTGCTACGGCTCCAGGAGGAAGGCATATTGACTGTGGACGAGGTCACTGAGACCTGCCGGATCGTAGAGTCCTATTTGCTGCGCCGAATTATCTGTGATCTTCCCTCCAATACACTGGCCAAGGTTTTCCTGACACTCAGCTCCGACATCAGGCGTTTTGATGGAACCTACAACATGTTCATCGAAAAGCTGAAATATGTGTTGACTTCCAAGAAGGAGAAGGCGGCATTCCCTGATGACGAGGCATTTGCCGAGGGACTGAAAAACAAGAACATCTATGCTATGCCACCTCGGTATAAGGCCTATCTATTCGAAAGATTAGAGAATGGTGATAGCAGCGAATATAAAGAAATCTATGGCCGTTTGGATAGCGGAGAATATACCATCGAACATATCATGCCTCAAAAGCTCACTCCGGTCTGGATTAGCGAATTGAAAGACGATGCGGAGACTATCCATAGCGATTGGCTTCATCGCCTTGCAAATCTCACCCTGACAGCATACAACTCAAAGTACAGTAATAGCCCATTCTCCGAAAAGAAAACCATGCAGGATGGGTATCTTCAGAGCGGGATAAAGATGAATCAGCGCGTAGCGCAAAAGGAACACTGGGGACTGGCTGAATTAGAAGAACGATGTGGATATCTGACTCAACAGGCAATCCAACTCTGGCCATATGCGGCAAGTTCGTATACGCCACCGCAAAAGCAATATGATGAAGTGGCCCTTGATGATGAAATAAACCTCACAGGGCGGACCCTCGTCAAATACAGGTTCCGTGGCATGGAGCATGACACAACATCTTGGGCTGAAATGTATGCTGCTGTTCTGAAAGAACTCCATAATGCGGACAAGTCTTATCTTAATTATCTGGCCGATGCCGACGACAGTGTTGAACTCTCAATTCATGTGGGAAGAACTGCCGAGAATTATTCCAGCTGCGTCAAGATTGACGAGGATATCTATGTCTGGACGGGTACTGCCACTCAGTATAAAATCAATCTACTGCGGAAGTTTTTTGAGCAGTACAAGCAGGATCCATCCGATCTGGTGTTCTTTCTTGATGATGCAAAAGACACTGGATCTGAAGACGAGGCAGAGCGCCATAAGATCAGAAGAAAGTACTGGGAGAAAGCCCTGCCGTTGATCCAGAAGACAACCGGCAGTTTCCAGAATGCGAATCCTCAAAAAAACAACGCGGTTTATGGCGGCACCAATAAACCGGGCGTTTTGATTTCTTGTGTGGCAAACTTCGATTCAGCGCGTGTGGAAATCTACATTGATCAGGGCGATTATGATAAGAATCGGGCGGTATACAGACTGCTTGAAACCCACCGTTCTGAGATAGAAACGGCCTACGGCAAGGCACTGACTTGGGTTTGCCAAGAAGGCGTCAGAGGTTGCCGGATCTATGACAAGATGACGGAGGTCAGCATTACTAAAGAGGATGACTGGGATGCGATGATTGCTTTCCATACACAACAGGCAAAGAAACTGCTGTCTGCTATGCAGCCGTTTTGGACTTAGTATTTCTGACAGTTGAGTCGGAAAAAGAATTATCGGAAGCTGGGAGGAAAACCTATGGCAGCAAATGCGAGTCTCAGCAGAGCAAAAGCTGTGCAGAATGATGAATTCTATACGCAATATAGTGATATTGAGGCGGAAATCAACGCCTATATCGAGTTTAATCCAGATGTGTTTAGAGATAAAGTCATTCTCTTGCCATGTGACGATCCGGAATGGTCGAACTTCACGAAGTATTTTGCGGCTAATTTCAATCGTTTTGGCCTTAAAAAGTTAATTTCAACGTCTTATGCTAAGAGTGCTGGAAACCAGCAACTAACGCTGTTCGAAATGGAGTCGCCGCTCTTTGATCAAGAAAAACATGAGACTCATGGCAAGCTTTTTACCTTGACATGTGATAGAGATGGATCTGGAAGTGTCGATGCTGATGATATTGAATTCTCTGGATATCTTGATGGTGATGGGGATTTCCGTTCTGTTGAAGTGACGGCTCTTCGTGATGAAGCTGACATTATCATCACTAATCCGCCTTTTAGTCAGTTTTCGACATCAAAAGGGAGAATGGGATTTCTCCAGTGGATCTTGGAAGCAAATAAGAAATTCGTTATTCTGGGCAACATGAATGCTATCAATGACAAAGAAGTGTTCCCGCATTTAGAACGAAATGAAATCTGGCTTGGTTACAAATCTCTAAGCCAGGATATGTATTTCCATGTCACTGATGATTATAAGCAGTGGCTTATTGAGAATAAGAAAGAGGGCTCTGCTTACAAAATTATTGATGGCGTGGTAATGGGTCGTTTGGCATCAGCGTGTTGGTTTACCAATATCGATCATGGTAAGCGCCACGAACCACTCCTTCTTGATACCATGGCACATAATCTGAAGTACAATAAAAAACTGCGCAAGAAACTAGAGAAGGAATATGGGAAAATAGAGTATCCACGTTATGACAATTATGATGCCATCGAGGTTCCGTTTGTTGAATGTATCCCTTCTGATTACGACGGGATAATGGGTGTTCCAATGACATTTATGGATCGTTATGACCCGGAGCAGTTCGAGATACTAGGGCGAAGGGGTGACTTGAAGTGGGCAGAGACTGAGTGCGACTTCTATACCCCACCGTCACCTGAGATGCAACAAAAGTATAAAGATATGAACAATACTTGGCGGGTACAGAATACATACATACTATCTGATGAAGGGATTCCACTTATTACCTACGGGCGAATCTTTATTCAATCTAAGAAGGGCGGGGCTAAATAATGATCACAACTCTTCATACCGAATGGACTGTCGGCGATGTTTGTAAGGGATTCATCTTTGACAAAAACGAGGGCAAGGGACTCTTTGGCCTTGATGGGCAGCTCATTATCCAACCGGAGTATCAGCGTAATTATATCTATGGAGACGGAAAACGCGACGTAGCCGTTGTCGAGTCATTATTGAAGAAATACCCGCTAGGATTGATCTATTTTGTCAAAAACAAAGACGGAATGTATGAAGTTCTAGATGGACAGCAGCGCATCACCTCATTTGCACGGTACGTTAACCAATCTTGGCAATTCGCTGTGGAAATAGATGGGAAACCTCGATATTTCGATAGCCTTGATAAGGATTTGCAAGACCGGATAACAAACGCACCCCTGACCATCTATGTATGCGAAGGTGAACCGTCTGAGATTCAAGCATGGTTTGAAACAATAAACATTGCGGGCGTCCCACTAGTAAAACAGGAATTGCGAAATGCATCTTATCATGGCTCTTTTGTAACGAAGGCACGAGAGGTGTTTTCGAACACTGGGAACGCAAATATGAACCGCTGGCAGACATATGTAAAAGGTGATCCAAAGCGGCAGTACATTTTGGAGGCTGCTCTTGATTGGGTAAGTAACCACAACATTGATGAATACATGGCTCTCCATAGATATGATTCCAGCATCACCGAATTAAAAAACCACTTCGATACAGTGATTGATTGGATTGATTCTGTATTTGATTACACTGGCAGCGAGATGTGTGGGCTAGATTGGGGCGACCTCTACCGTCGGTTCCACAATAATGCATACTCGAAGGAAAATGTCTCTGAAAGGGTTGCCACGCTGCTTGAAGATACGCAAGTTACAGACAAAAAAGGAATATTCGAATATATTCTGGGCGGTGAGGAGAATCCCATTCTCCTTAATATTCGTGTATTTGATCAGAAAACAAAGAAAGCGGTCTATTTGAAACAAACAAAGGTTGCTCAAGAAAAAGGAGAATCCAATTGTCCTCTATGTGCATTGGGACATGATGCCAACGCCAAACGCATCTACAAAGAAGCTGAGATGGATGCGGATCATGTTACCGCCTGGAGCAAGGGGGGCGCGACTGACATCAAAAATTGCCAGATGCTCTGCAGAACACATAATCACGCCAAAGGAAACAGGTGATTATTTATAAACTAGCTCATATGAGGATAAGGATTGTGTGAGAGATGGATGCGTTGATTTCAGTAGTCATTGGCGGAGCCTTTACAGTACTTGGTGTGATTATCGGCTGGGGTCTTAATGAGATGAGCGCAGCTCGCCGTTTAAGACCGCACCTCTGCTTCAAACTTAATTCTACCCCGGACACCGAGTTGGTTGAAGAAGGGTTACGCACAAAGACGAGTTCATCTGAGTACTGTATTGAAATCTATAATGTGGGCCAATCACCGGTTATCATTGAGAGTTTTGACATGTGTTGGCGGAAGCAACTTCTGATTCAGTGCTTTCCGAGTAGTGAAGACGCCACTATCCTCCCATACCACAACATATCATATGTTCTGACGCAGCAGGATGCGGATGCAATCGAATGGCATTGCAAACGGTTAGGATTCAAGCAGTGCCGTATCGTTGCCACGACTGTGAACGGGGAAGAATTCAAAGAGAATATTGATGTGTCCTGGATACATATGAGGACAAGCCTCTGGGAAAAGACCTAATAGTTTAGCCTGAAGTCGTTGTTCCTCAAAAACTACTAATGGAGGGATCATATTGAAAAAACAAGAGATGTCTTTGAAGCAACAATATCAGCGTCTTACAATGGCCAAGGCACAGGCAACCCGGAATGGACAACCTACCCCTAAGCTCGATAAGAAGATCGAAAAGATGAAGGCAATGATGGGCAGCACCGTACAGAAAGTGCCGGCTGCAAAACCATCTGCCGGCAAGTTCGTGGACTACAAGGGTGTCAACAAGCTGCCCATGCAGGGTGGTGCCTGCACTCCGAAATAAGATTTGCCATAAATTGTTCATCGCCCGGAAAGAACAGGATTATAGAATAAAAATGAGAATAAATGTTGGGGGCGCGATGCATGCCAAGAACATACAGTCACCTTTGTTTAATGATGGGCAGATCCATATTGCAAAATGGGTGCGGAATGCATTGGATCTTAACGACGGAGATGAGCTGCTTTTCGAAGTCGTTGATAACAAAATAATCTTTACAAAAGCCGAGGGTTAGTGGGAAGATCCTCGTTGCCCCCGCTGACCCAAAATGTACTAAACGAAAATGACACGCCCCAAAAGTGAACGCCGATGTTTTGGCGCACTCTTGGGGCGTGTTTTTCATGTTCAGTTCAGTCGGTCAAAAGGTATGCCTTTTGACATTACTTTTTCTGGCGTTTAAGCTGCTCTTTGAAAAGATTCTTCATCACTTCTTTGCCTTTATCCGTACCGATTAGAGGAATAAAACATATTTCATTCAAGGAAACGAGGATTGTCTAGTTGATCGGACGGTCTTGCTGGATACATGCCTTCTTCGTTAGATAATCTCTGAATAGGAAATGGAGTACTCAAATAGCCGCATCTGATCGTCAGCCTTGACTTTTTCAATGAGATCTTTTGTCGGATCATTCAAACATATTATGCCAAATACACGCTGTCCTTTGACTGCAACATCTTCCTCAATCCAATCGATATACTCTCGCGTTTGTGCATAAGCGTCATCATAGCCAGAGTCCTTTTTCAACTCGATAACATACAGGTCTCCAGCGGTATCAATCCCAAGGATATCAAGCCTGCCATTCCTCAAAACAAATTGCCTGCCATAGACACCTCGCTTCTGATATATACGGAGCGGCATCCCAAATACAGGAATGCCAATTTCCATCCGCTGCACCAGTTCATCTTCGAGAAGCTTTTCGCTGGAGAATTGCTGCTTTTTTACGCCTATGTCTATGATCGTTTCCGCCTCAACATCAGTAACGGCAGGCTCTGGGACAGCGTTTTTTACTTTGCCAACTGGCTTTTCAGCCCTCCTCTTCAAATCCTTTGAGACAAAACGCTCATGCTCTTGGATGACTCTCTGAGCCTCCCCGTTCTTGCCTTGGGCGAGAAGGGTTCGCACGAGATTATTTGCGGCATAGCGCACATCTCGATTCTGCCGCAGGCAGTCTTCAAATACGCTTTGGGCCTCTTTGAATTTCCTCTGTTTATACAGCGAGTACCCTAGATTATTTAGGGTATTTTCGCCGACAGGAAGAGCCCCAAGTGACTTCCGATAGTATTCTTCTTCCTTGAGATAATCCTTTTTCTTTCCGTAGCACCATGCCATCCAGAAGTAGACGGTGCCCTCAAGGAAAATGCGAGATGTGGGTTTTCCATCTTCAAATTGCTCAAAATATGAGAGTGCATTTCCCCACATCTGCATATTGTAGTAGGTATATCCAAGAAGTTCTTTTGCTAACAGGATCTTCGGATTACACTGTAAGACCTGGGTAAGTGACTCGATGATACTCTCATTCTTTGAGTCATAATACAGGTGATCCAGAGCAGCACACATTTCAGGGATTCCTGCTTCAACATCGTCTCTATCCAGCATTCTTCCTATGGCGCTCCACATGCCAGGAAAGCCCTCTTTCAGTGGAACCACCAGAATGTATGTGAAATCCTCAGCTGTGAATATCCCAGACTCTGTTTTGAGGCTTTTGATTTTTTCATCTAGGTAAGCCGACAAGTACTGAAGAACATTCTCTTTCTTTTCAGATACCAAATCAATAATGGCGTAGTACAGCAAATTGTATGGATCCGATCTATCGAGTCCATATACCATTTTCTTGAATTTTGTATATAGTGGGTCATCGACCAACTGCTTGGTGTCCATCTCGGAATACCTGTAGTAACCCGAAATAAGTGCGTCCAAAAGTAGATCGCAGTAAAGGGATTCCAACCCACCTTTGTGTTCAGGAGGAGCTGTTTTTACAATCTGATCGCAGGATGAAAAGTCTGTTGAATTATCAAGTAGGATCTTGTCGAATTGTGCGAGAAGCTTATCAGCTATTATTTCAAGGGTGTTCTCCGTTGCCATTGCAATCCCCCCCATGGCGATGATTCTGTGCTCACATTGTACTGTTTATAGCCGGAATTGGCAAGTCAATGCATTTTGACTAATACGTTGTTCCTGTGTATGCACAAATACCTCCTATTTTCGGAAGTACGCCGCCTGCCCCCAGGGGATCCTAACACGGTTATTGGTGAGCAGCCAGAGCACAGGTATGCCGGATGAGGCCTTATATTCCGGGAAATCGCTTTTCCCATCTGTCATGATGACGATTTCTGAAGGAACATTGTCAGACATATGTTCCCGAACATAATCAAAAATGCACTGGAAACTTGTCCCGCCTCCGCTATATGGCTTCAGTTGTAGCAGGTTTTCCGCACTGGTAATGGGAACTACCCGTCGGACTTCCGAATCAAAGAAACCGATGGAGCCGCTAAGCATCCCGCCGAATTGCTCAATAGCTGCGCAGATCTCGGCAGCGGCCATGGCCACTTCCTGATCTTTCAAAGAGGCAGAGATATCAACCATGAACAAAACATTGAGCCTGGGCGTTTCAGACTCGTTGTAATCCGGCAGAAAGAAGTCCAGGTCCTGCAGCCTGCGATCGGGAGGGGTAAAGCTGTAGTCCCTTGTTTCGTCCATGATAAAGTGGTTCAAGAGAGATTGCCAATCGTGAGTCGTGATTTTCGATCGGTGAAGGACGCGCTCACAAAGGGTGCTGCTGTCATAGTTTTCTGCATCGCGGTCCTTTGAACCCCGGATTTCCCGAATTGCCTCTTTGAGATTCGCACTCGGGCGTGTTGTATACTCGAAGATGAGATCGTCCAGTTCATCATCATCTGCTTCCGGGCGATATACTTCAGGCATCTCCTGCTTGCGGAACCCTTTGCACACTCGCTCGATGATTCCTCGAATGCGCTCAGATGGAATTAGATCATCGGGATCAGGGTCATCCGGGCTGAGAATCAGGACCCCATCCTCGGTGCGGGCGTTTGGCCTATCCCACCACTCATCTGAATCCAGCAGGAGATTGCGGCGCTGCGCATCACTCAACGTGGAAGGATCCAAAGGTGTCATCTGAAATGCCTCGTAAGGCGTCAACTCGCAGCCTTCAACTTTGGGATAAAAAGTCTCATGGTGGATCTCGCCGATTCCAGGGAGCTTGTCATCCGTGAAGTCATACCGGATAAGCGAGGAGTTGACAACGATATTGCAGGCAAAGTGAAAACGGTCACCTTTATAAAACTGCGGGCGTGAGAGATGCCCTAACCGGATATGCATGAGCTGGTGGCAGAGCGCAAAATCCAAGCTGTTGTCGTCGAGCTTTTCCAACCAGCTCGCGTCAAAGTAGATGCAACTCCCGTTTGTTGACATCCGGCGCACATCCACATTGGTGACAAACAACATCTCTACCAGCGGCGCCGCCAACTCCGGCTCCCGTGTCAGAAGCCGATACCGGGCCTCCTGGAGTTTTCTTTTGAGCTTATTGATTCGCTTATCAGTCATTTCATGCCTGCCTTAACCGCATCCAGGTATATTGCGTTTTCTGCAAGAATGGGGCGGAGCTTAGGGATGAGCTGATAATCATGGAGGAGGTTGGTGCGGAAAGTCCAAGGAAGATCACAAGCGAATACTATAGAGTTGTTGATGAGCTCCTTTTCCGGATGCTGACGCGCATAGGCGACCATCTCAGCCCTAAGGGCCTCCTGCATTTCCGGAGACTTCTCAACAGCAGTCTTTTTTCCGGCGAAGATGTCTTCGATTGAAGGCTGGTTTGAAAACAGAGTGCACCATTTCGCAAAATTGTAAGTTACGCTTGCCCCGATACAGCCGGATATCAAAGGCTGAATTGCGTCCATGTTTTCTGAGATATTGGTAAGGATGTTGCTGACCATCTCCCAGGAACGAGGTGTTGGAAAAGCCAAGGTGGATTCAGGGCTATCGGAGCGCATGAGAGCGGTTGGGTTATACTCCAGAAAACTGGTGACAAAGCGGTGAATGCCTGATTTGACAGCCCAGTCGTGCCAGGAGTCAGGATCGCCCTTCACAGTAATGTGCAAGAGACGGTTGGCTAATGCGCGTGGCATATTATAGGCAACGGATTTATCGGTAACGCGGTTGCCAGCGGCAATGACGATACAGTTCTCCGGCAGCTTATGCTCACCAATAACGCGATCCAGCGTGATCTGATAGGCAGCGGCCTGCACCGACTGCGGTGCGGCGGTAATCTCGTCTAGGAAGAGGATGTTAATCACATCTTCACTTTCATCCATCTGGAAAATCTGAGGCTTCAGCCACACCGATAGGGTTTTATCCGCGTTGGTCGTCGGGATGCCTCTGAGATCTACCGGGTTGAATAGCAACAGGCGTACATCTGTGATGGAAACCTTTTTTCCGGTCTTAGCCTGGATGTTGCCCGCTATCTCACGAACACCCTGGGATTTGCCGATACCCGGAGGCCCCCACAGCATCACGGAGGGAAAAGATTTTAGTGGGGTACCGTTTTTGATGAGCTTGATATAGGCCCTGGACAATAGGCTCACAATCTGATTCACATTCAGTAAGGTCAAATTGGTTTCGTTATCAATCATTTCTCGTGCAGCCTTTCTGACGAATGATGGGTTTTTCTGTGCTTAGGAGAATTATTGGCAGAAGCGCTGTTTCTGAACGGCAATCCGCTTTCTCATCAGCGTGACAAAAGCGCTTGGTTCAATGACTTCCAGCACCGGGCCGAAGGACAGCACCCTAATAAGCAGCTCGGTCTCATCGTCCTTGTCGTAACGGAGCCTGATCTGATAGAGCCGATCGGCCAACTTCTGAGTCTCTTTTTCAAAATGGGAGAAGTGTAGCAGCACACGTTCCAGCCCGTTGCGCTCGTCATGAAGCAGCATTACAAGCTCTTCGGAATTTTCCTGAGGCAGCGTGATGGATTTGGGATCATAGGCATCCAGCAACTCGCATGAACGCACACGAGCCATATTGATCGTGTTGAGCCGTCGCTTGCCGGTTGCCAGTAACCTGAACTTATCGTCCTTGGCGGAATATTCCAGGCGGTAAGGTATACACTCGATCGAATGGCGGGCGCCGGTATGGCCACGGAACCGGATACGCAGTTTTCTCTTCTTTCGAATTGCCTTCAGTGCTGTTTGGAAGCAAGCTATGTAGGCGGGATCCCCATACGGATCTCCGTCCGCGTACTGGTCAAAGAGAATGAAGGTGTCCTGAGCATACAGCGGATCAACATCTTCCAGCCCGGTCGTGTCCGGATCAAACAGAGCGATTCTGGGATCAGACAGCAGCGCTTTGAGCCATCTCTTTTGGAGCATTGTCAAAGGCATGGTTGGCTTGTGGTGAAGTATGGAATGATACTCCTGATCGAGTAAAGGCCAGGTTCCGGATTTCAGCGCTGCCGGAATTGCAAGCGCGCTTTCCGCAAAAGCCTTTTCCCGGACAAGCTCGGTCATTCTTCGATCTGTCAACTTCCCATCGGATGCTTCGGAAAGGACAGCTGCGACGACATTGAAATAGCTTCCGTAGATCTCACTGAATAACATCGTTGCCACCTCCGTACAGAGCGTCCATCCGAGCCAAATCTTCTTGGAACATATCCAAAACATACTGGCTGGAGCATTTGAGATCTACAATGCGGCCGATGAAGGTGCGCAGCCAGGGCAGTATCTCTGAGGCATCATAGACATCGGCTGAAAACCTGCAAGTCTGTGAGTCCAATAGTTCGACTGTACCATGGCGCTTCTCGCGCTCCAGGCGGTGCAGCACGAATTCCTCGCCCGGGTCAAAATGGACCGTCATTTCAATATGATCCAAATTATGGTCGGGACCCGTTGAGACACCCCAAAGGTGCTGGTCAAACTTCTCCTGGTACCCTAAGTACTTGCTGTAGTGTTTCTCGACATTCCCAATCGTGACCTTTTTGATGGCATCCAACCGGAAGAAAGATAAGTGCCGCCCCCGGTAATGGTAGCCAAGCAGATACTGGCGCCCGGACTGGGTGCTGACATAGATCTTCAGAGGACAAACCGTCCTTTGATAGTCGCGGCCACTCCGCAGGCTCTTGACGGTCAGTTCCGCAGCTCTTTTTTCATCGATTGCCGCCAACAGATCACAGAGGACATCACTGTCCAGGGCGTGGAGCATGTAGTGATGTTTGAATCGGAAGCTATCAGAAGGTTTTTCCAATTTATCGATCAAGAAGGAGCCAATCACCCCGAGTGGATCCTCCTCGGAGAAAAAGGATAGGGCGTCTGCCCAGGTATTCAAATCAACGGTGTTATCATCCGTTCTCCGGTAGAGTACCTCACGACCGCATTTCTCGGAGCTTAGCAGACCAAGCGCCTCATATTCCTTGAGCTTTTTCCGCACGGTGGATTCGTCTGGAGAGAAGGCGCCGCTGAAATGAGAGAGATAGTCATCATTGATGCAATCGACAATCTCTCTGGAAGAAAGCGCGCTGCCATCGGCCAGCAGGTCCATCACATAGAAGTGGAGGGTGATGTCCTTATCGGTAAAGCTTTTGGCTTTAAAAGCCTTGTGGAGCGGGTTGTGTGGGATCCGTCTGCTGTCAACCGAGAGGAATACATTCTTGCCGGATGTGTCCTGATGGAAGGACATAAAGTCGCCGATCCAACTCTCAATTCTTCGCCGCTCATTATCGTAGCTGCGGGCACTCTTGATGCTGTACTCTTCCCGACTCTTAAACCCATAGACATAGAATTCGCGCATGTAGCTCCGGATACGCTCAAAACTCTTGACCAACTCACTATATGCCACGAAATCCACCTCCTGCAGTTTATGGCCTCATTTTACCACAGGAGGTGTCCAAATGAAAGGACAGCTCCTTGCCAACTGCGGTCTGGAATGGGTTTGAACCAATTTTTCGCAGACTATTAGGTAGTTGCTCTTGAGTTCGCAACTTTTTTTCCGTGTTTTTCCTCTGAACAGGCAGTATTCTTAAATCACGAAAAGCGCATACAGCAAACCCATGCATATGACTTTTAATCATAGACGCTGTTCTGGTCTGGCGTAGTAACCTCTCCGGAATAAAGAATGCGCTTTGTAAAAGACGCTAACAGCATTATCTATTAACATTAGCTCAACGAAGGAGCACCTGCTTTCGGGGCAGGCCGACAAAGGGTGAGCCCCCCTTTATGATGATAAAGGACAGCGTCTTGTCGAATACATCTCCGGAAGTTCAGATGGTAGAACGGGAGACCCCAATCTCTGTGTCGTGGGTTCGAGCCCCACCCGGATGATGTATTCACTCCTTAGACAAAAAGGCACCAACAGCAAAGATCGAATAGCTAAGATGGTTATAGCAGGCGGTTCATACCCGTCGTTCGTGGGTTCGATTCCCACTTCACATGGTGCCTTGTTTTATCAATAAAGATGCCCACAGCAACACCCAACGGTCTTGAATCCGATCCGATGCAGAGGTCAGGGCGCCGGTCAACTGGCGGCTTAGGACTTGCGATATGTCAGGCATCTTGTGAAAGGCACCAACAGCAATTCTTGGTAACAACTACGACTAGAAATCGTACTTTCGGGTTCAAATCCCTGATGGTGCCTTGTATAACCAATTCATCACGGAGGAGTGATTTCCATGCTGAAGTTTCTAAAGAAAGAAGCAAATATGACCCATACGGAAAATGGCGCAGTTACATATCGTTCCACCCAGTCTGAATGTCTGGATCTGTTCGCTACGATCGGCGCCCTGCGCAGAGAGCGTGACGAGGAGATCACGAATCGCTTCCTCCGCGCCTATGCCGAAGACGCTGATCTGGCCATGAAGACCCTGTTCTTTGCGAGAGATATTCGTGGCGGTATCGGCGAGCGCCGTGTCTTCCGTACCATTCTGAAGTGGCTGGCCAACAACGAGCCGCGATCCCTGGAGAAGAACATCCAGTACATTGCAGAGTATGGACGCTACGATGACCTGCTGGTCCTGATGGGCACCACATGCGAAGGCAAGGTGCTGCATCTGATCAAAAAGCAGCTGGCAGCCGACTGTGCCGCTCTGGAGGCTGGCGAGTCCGTGTCGCTGCTGGCCAAGTGGCTTCCTTCCGTCAATGCCTCCAACGAGGATGCGATCCGGCAGGCAAAACAAATTGCCCGATCACTGGGAATGAACGACGCCCAGTACCGCAAAACGCTGAGCGCCCTGCGCACCAAGATCAGCATCATCGAGAACAACCTGCGCGAAAAAGACTACACCTTCGATTACTCCAAGCAGCCCTCCAAGGCCATGTTCAAGTATCGTAAGGCCTTCATGCGAAATGATGGAGACCGCTATGATGAATTCATGAGCCGTGTCGCCGAGGGTACGGAGCAGCTCCACACTGGCACCCTGACGCCCTATGAGATGATCAAGCCCTTCTTCGGTCGCGGCGATATCTCCGATCAGGAGCGCAAGGCCATTGACGCAACATGGAAGACACAGGAGGATTTCACTGGCGGTGAGAACGCTCTGGTCGTCATTGATGGCTCCGGCTCCATGTACGGTGGTGCTGATCCCATCCCCGCCACTGTAGCGCTGTCTCTTGGTATCTACTATGCCGAGCGCAACACCGGCGCATTCCAAAACCACTTCATCACATTCTCTGAGAATCCCAAGCTGGTGGAGATTAAGGGCAAGGATATCTACGAAAAGGTGCGGTACTGTCACCAGTTCAACGAGGTCGCCAACACCAATATCCAGCGTGTGTTTGAGTTGATCCTCAAGACTGCCGTGAAGAACCGTGTGCCCCAGAAGGATATGCCTGCCAAGATCTTCATTATCTCCGATATGGAGTTCGACTACTGTACTGAAGATTGCTCCTTGACCAACTTCGAGTATGCGCAGCGGCTCTTCGAGGAACATGGCTACCAGCTGCCCGAGGTGATGTTCTGGAATGTGGCAAGCCGTAATCAGCAGCAGCCCGTCAAGATCAACGACCAGGGCGTTGCGCTGGTATCCGGCTGTAATCCCCGAATCTTCTCCATGCTGAAAGCCGGCATTCTTTCCCCCTATGCCTTCATGATGGATGTTCTGGGTTCCGAGCGTTACGCGGCGATCGTGGCATAATAGAGCTGACGCAGGAGGTGATAGCAGGTATGTTATCGCCTCCTGCTTTTTCTTTCCCAACAAAAGTGTTGCTGTTGGCAGAGATGAACCGTAAAATAAAGAGTATGAAGGAAAGGGAGATCGTTATGATTACGATTCAAGGTTTATATAATACTGCGGTCTGTTACACCCCCGAGTTGGAGGAGGCAGCCTGCAAGCAGATCCAGACCGTTTGCAATCAGGCCGAGTTTGCCGGCTGCAAGATCCGGATCATGCCCGATGTCCACGCTGGCAAGGGCTGTACCATCGGTACCACCATGACCATCCAGGACAAGATCGTGCCCGGTATGGTTGGCGTCGATATCGGCTGCGGTATGGAGACTGTTGAGCTTCATGAGCGGGAGGTCGACTTTGAGAAGCTGGACGCCCTAATCCGCAGGGAGATCCCCTATGGCCGTGAGGTTCGAGACATTCCTCATGCACTGAACGCTGAGATCGATCTGACTCACCTCCGCTGCACAGATCAAGTCAATCTCAACCGGGCCATGCGCAGCATCGGCTCTTTGGGTGGCGGCAACCACTTCATTGAGGTGGATCGCGCGGAGGATGGCCGGTTGTTCCTGGTGGTCCACTCTGGCAGCCGTCATCTGGGCACCGAGGTGGCTGAGCACTACCAGAATGAGGGTCGGCGTGCCCTTTGGGGCGGCGCCCAGTATCAAGTTCAAGCCGCCATTGACCAGCTGAAGGCCGAGGGCCGGTTCCAGGAGATCCAGAAGACCATCAAGGCGCTCAAGAAGGAGCACGAGCTGAATATCCCCAAAGATCTGGCCTATGTGGAGGGTAAGCTGTTCGAGGACTATATCCACGATATGAAGCTGACACAGCAGTTCGCCATGCTCAACCGCAAGGCCATGGTGGATGTTATCATGACTGGCATGGGCTTCACGGCGGTGGAGACCTTCACCACCATCCACAACTATATTGATACGGACGCCATGATCCTGCGTAAGGGCTCTGTCTCCGCCAAGGCCGGCGAGAAGCTGCTGATCCCCATCAACATGCGTGACGGTAGCCTGATCTGCAGCGGCAAGGGCAACGAGGATTGGAATTGCTCCGCACCTCATGGCGCCGGTCGGCTGATGAGCCGCAAGGCGGCCTTCAATGCTCTGTCCATGGAGGAGTTCCAGAAGGAAATGGAGGGTATCTACACCACCTGTGTTGTGCCCGACACGCTGGACGAGTCTCCCATGGCCTATAAGAGCATGGAGGAGATCGTCGCTCAAATCGGCCCTACTGCGGAGATTATTGAGCGGATCCGTCCTGTCTATAACTTTAAGGCAGCAGACTGAAATACAATGATGAAAGGCGGTGTTGACCGTGGAAGCATTGATCAAAGAAAAGCTTCATGAAATCGAGCAGCGGGAGAACTGCCGCATCCTTTTGGCCGTGGAGTCCGGTAGCCGTGCTTGGGGCTTTGCTTCTCCGGACAGCGACTATGATGTGCGCTTCATTTATGTGCGCCCCAGAGAGAGCTATCTCAGGCTCAACCGGGTCCGTGATGTGATCGAGCTTCCCATCAATGGTGTTCTGGACATCAACGGTTGGGATGTGGACAAGACACTGAAGTTGCTCCATAAATCCAACCCCACCGTATTTGAGTGGTTTTCCTCTCCCATCGTGTATCAGACCACTGACTTCACTGAGGCGTTTAAGCCCGTCATGCGGCGCTACTTCTCGTCCAAGAGTGGCCTTTGGCACTATCTGCAGATGGCGGAAGGAAACTATCGAGAATACCTGCGCGGCGACATGGTGAAGGCCAAGAAGTACTTCTATGTACTGCGGCCAATCCTTGCTTGCCGGTGGATCCTTGAAAAAGGTACTCCGCCCCCAATGCTCTTTTCTGAACTGGCGGCGAGCCAGCTTCCGGACTACCTGGAGAAAACCGTTGCGAAGCTGCTTGATCTGAAGATGAACTCCCCTGAGGTGAAGATGATCCCGAGAATCGATATCCTCAACGCTTACATGGATCGGAGCATTGCAGAGGTGCGTGCTCTGGTGGAGCAGTATCCGAGAGAAATCACGAAGGACTGGGAGGAACTCAATGCGCTGTTCCTCGCCGCACTGGAGATGTGATCTTATGATGAAATTGCCACCACAAGTGAATACAGCATTTGAGATGCTTGAAGCGGCCGGCTATGAGGCGTACCTTGTTGGTGGCGCAGTGCGTGATTATGTGCGTGACAACAGTCCTGCGAAGGATTGGGACATCACCACCAACGCGCTCCCAGAGCAGGTGGAGGAGATCTTTACAGGCTACCACCTGATTGAGACTGGCTTGAAGCATGGGACTGTAACTGTTGTGATTGACCAAGAGCCTCTAGAAATCACGACCTATCGCATTGACGGGGACTACTCCGACCATCGGCATCCGGACTCAGTCAGCTTTACCCGCAGCCTGAAGGACGATCTTGAGCGCCGGGACTTCACCATGAACGCTCTGGCCTACAACCCCAGGACAGGTGTTGTTGACTTCGTAGGAGGCAAGGCGGACATTGCCGGCGACCTTGTCCGCTGCGTGGGAGATCCAGATCGGAGATTCCAGGAAGATGGCCTGAGAATGCTCAGAGCCCTTCGCTTCGCCTCCGTGTATGGCATGACGATCGAAGCTGCCACGGCAGCGGCCATCCACAGGAACAAGCACTTGCTCAAAGGTATCGCTGCGGAGCGCATTCTGGTTGAGCTTACCAAAATGCTCTGCGCTCAGGGCGCGGCAGGTGTTCTGCGGGACTTCGCCGATGTGCTGGCCGTCCCGATCCCGGAGCTCACACCCATGTTTGGCTTTCCGCAGCATAATCCACATCATGACAAGGATGTCTGGGGCCATACCATCGCGGTCATTGAAAGTATCACCCCTGAACCGGTGCTTCGTTGGGCAGCCCTGCTGCATGACATTGGGAAGCCTTCCTGTTTCTCGCTCGCCGAGGATGGCATTGGCCACTTCTTCGGGCACTCGGATCAGAGTACTTCAATGGCGGAGAGTATCCTCAGTAGACTTCGCTTCGATAACGCCAGCAAAGAACAAATTGTAAGACTCGTTCGCTATCATGACATGCCCATCACGGCCGACAGGAAGCCAATCAAACGGCTTTTGAGCAAGCACGGTGAGGATGCTACCCGGCAACTGATCGAGCTGCACAAGGCAGATACGCTTGGTCAATCGCCCATCTGCAGACACCGGATCGCAATCTTTGAGGAAGTATCGCAAATGATCAATGAGATCCTGCAGGAAGAGAGCTGCTTCACACTCAAGGACTTGGCAGTTAATGGACATGATATGATGACATTGGGCTTTCAGGGACCGACCATTGGCCGTGTGCTGCAGGAATGCCTGGATGCAGTCTTGGATGAGCAGATCCCCAACGAGCATGAGGCGCTGATGGCCTTTGCAAAGGATAGACAGCTGAAGAGTTAATACCAAAACGGCAATACCAAGCAGGTATTGCCGTTTTGGTATGCACAGGAACTTAGATGGGTTGTAGGGTTTTGTCGATGGTCGTATAATGAGTGATGAAGCAAAGTGACGATCGTGAGGTTGCCTTTGACTTCGATTATGCTACTCACTTGTTCCGGCAACTCTCTAAATCGCATCACAAGGGAACATTTTCCCTATTTTTGCGTCTATATCAATAAGGGATTCATGTCTGATATGAAAAGGAGGCTGCTGATATGAAACAGAAAAAGAAATGGGTTATTCCCCTCTGTGTGATAGGAGTCATACTGCTACTTTGTGCGGGTGGCCTTTGGTATATGATAAATCACTCCATGAGTTTCTCTGTCGGACGCTGCTTAGTAGCGGACAACGGATCGTATATGTTCATCGATGGAAACTCACCCATTATCATGAGAAACCGAAAGGATAAGGAAGGTCTGTTCTCTGGCTTGGGGACCGGCGATAAGATTTTGATCTTCCACGATGGGATTGCGGAAACCTATCCAGGCAGGACCGGTGCGTATTGGTGTGTGAAATTGGAAGACGGTACGCAGGCCGATATTCCGGAACAGGTCATAGAAGAGCTTACGGAACTCGGATGGACCATTGTAGGAAATGAAGCTGATCCAGATTCCGTGACGCCTGAACCGGGAGCATACGCTTTTGAGGCGCAGTACATCCGGACCAATGGCGGACCTGAAGATGGCTATCCTTACCACACCGTGATCAGTTCCAGAGCGGAATTGGAAGCCTATTACGAGGCATACAAGGACATTTATAGTCTGGAACGAAGAGAGACAGTCTACTCCGACAGCACAATCGGCTTTTTGGATGCCTGCGACAAATACGATAACGCCTATTTTGAACGGCAGAATCTTGTTCTGATCGTACTGCAGGAAGGCAGCGGATCAATTCGGCATGAGATTACAGATGTGCGTCGTCACCGTATTGAGAACGGTGCATTGGATGGGTGGGACATTACGATTGACCGTAAGGTCCCTGAGGCAGGAACAGAGGATATGGCTCAGTGGCATCTATTCCTTGAAGTGCAGATGGGCGATGTGATCAAGGCCACCGACAAGGTTTGGATCAATGGAAAACAGAGCGAACGCACTCCGGCAATATCCGGTCTTGTTGGTATCAGTCGTACTCCGTCGATAAGCGCCTATCAGGATCCCTGGGGAGTGAAGCTTACTGCAAAGAATATTACCCCGTCTGGATTGACCATTGTTTGTACGCAGCAAGATGGAGAACCAACCGGTGAGCTGCAGACCGGCAGTTACTACGGACTCGAAATGCTGCAGGATGGCGAGTGGGTTGCGGTCGAGCTGCTTCCTATGGAGTATGAGCTTGCCTGGACGTCAGAAGCATGGATGATCCCTAACAATGCGGAAACAGAATGGGAAGTGAATTGGAGCCGCCTGTACGGAGAGCTTCCCGCAGGTTCCTACCGGATCAGCAAATCGGTTATGGATTTCCGGGGTACCGGTGATTATGACACCAAAACCTATTATGCAGGCTTTGATCTCGTGGACGCCGCTGACACAAGTAATGTTTCCTACGAACACGGCGGATTTGGCGTCAGTGTGCCGCTTCTTTCTGGTTGGGAATACAAGGTTGAGGAATACAGTGCCGATGGCATGAGCTATGGCGTCAGTTTCCGACCCGCTGGTGAAGATGGATGGATCGATTTCCAATATTGGCCTACATTCGGCGTCTGTGGCACCGGATTGTCAATGAAGGAATTTGGAAATGGTTCCATGGGCACCTACGATGGCGGTGCTATCTGGAACTTTATCAGTTACCCTGCCAGCAAAGGCAACTTTGTGGCAACGACCCAGGGTGTAAATAGCTGGTGGTCACGCTACGGCGAGACTGCTATGGAAATCATAACGCAGGTAATCTGCACAGACACCATCGTAGACTAAGGAGGGTACGCAGTATGAAACGAATTGTAGCGCTATGCCTCGCAGCGGCTTGCCTGATTTCTATGGTAGGCTGCGCAGGAGATACCAATATGGACGAAAAGAAACCAAACAACTCCGCATCGGCCTATGCTCTGGCACTGGCTAGCTATCCGGAGATGGCTCCCTACCCAAACGAGATGGAGTATTTTGATGAAAAGACCGGTGAGTTTGACAGCGATGGCTTTGATGTGGTCTATGACGCCTGGCAGTCGGACAGAAAGGCCCAACGCAGTCAGCCGGAAGGCTATGCAGACGGTCTGGAACCGTTCTTCGCCAGTTCAATCCGAGAGTTTCTCAGCAATTCCAACGGGGAGAACAAGGTATACTCTCCTCTGAGTGTTTACATGGCCCTCGCCATGCTGGCAGAGGTGACGGACAGTGAAAGCCGCCAGCAGATCCTTGACCTTCTAGGAAGTGAAAGCATTGAGGCTCTGCGCTCCCAGGCAGCCAGTGTTTGGAACGCCAATTACAGCAATGACGGCGCCGTGACAAGCATTCTGGCAAACTCCCTGTGGCTGAATGAGTCCGTAAATTTCAACCAGTCCACAATGGACAGTCTGGCAAAGAATTACTATGCGTCCTCCTTCCGTGGTGAGATGGGCAGCGAGGAATTTAATCAGGCCTTGCGGGACTGGATCAATGAGCAGACCGGAGGACTGCTGGAAGCGCAGGCCGATGGTCTGTCGATGGACCCCGAGACCGTTATGGCTTTGGCCTCTACCATCTACTACCGAGCCAAGTGGCACAGTGAGTTCAATGAGGCCGGAACGGAAAAGGGCCTGTTCCATCTGTTCAGTGCTGATGGAGAGACCGTGGAGTGCGACTTCATGCACAAGGGCGGCAGCAACACCTATTACTGGGCAGATCAGTTCGGCGCTGTTGCTCTGAGCCTGGAGGGCAGCGGCAAAATGTGGTTCCTCCTGCCTGATGATGGCGTGGCTATGGATGATCTGCTTGCCGATGAGCAAACGATGGAGTTCCTAAACAGCAATGGAAACTGGGAGAACAGCAAGCACCTGATCGTGAATATGTCCGTTCCCAAATTTGATGTTGTCTCTGATCTTGACCTGCGTGATGGCCTGAATGCGCTGGGTATTACCGGTGTATTCGATGCCACGGTGGCCGATTTCAGTCCCATGACTTCGAAAGTTGCAGAGATATTCCTTTCCAAAGCCGACCATGCAGCCCGCGTTGCCATCGATGAAGAGGGGGTTACCGCAGCGGCATATACCGTCATGATGATGGCTGGTGCTGCGGCGCCACCTGAAGAGGAAATGGACTTCGTATTGGATCGACCGTTCTTATTCGCCATTACTGGTGCAGATGGACTTCCACTCTTTGTTGGCGTAGTCAATAGACCGTGAACTGAAAAAAGGCAATAAGAAAACGGCAGTGCCACAATGTGGCATTGCCGTTTTCATGTATATCCGATGCATTGAGTTGTTTACCCCTCATAGGACTGCGGCTGGTAGCCATAGTGCTTGGCAAAAGCTTCATAGTCAACCCATTTCGGGTTGTCAAAGATCCTTGCAGCGTAGAGCTCAAGCGTGTAATGCTCCAGTTCTGCTTTCGTCTTTAACCAATAGGTGTGCTCCTTCTCCCACTCCAGGAGTTTATCGAACAAGTCTTCTTCGTGGCTCCGGACAATGAGCTCACGCACCAAATCGCGCCAGACATCGTTCCTGATGTCTCCAAGATCCGTCTGGATACCATTGCGGTACCCGTACTTCTTATCTCTCCCAGAACCAGAAAGAAGAATCGATTGACCAGTGCTGAAATGTGCGTGTAGATCTTTATGCGTGAGTTGATCTCTGTTAGGAACTGCCGGTAGTGAGTCAATAATCGTGCGCGGATACATAGACATACCTCCATTCTGGTAAGTCTTACGGATTATCGGTCGAAAATGCAACAAATCGATCATAATGAGCAAAAAAGGAAAACCGCGCCACACTGTTGTCGCCGTTCTGTGATATAATCGAACTATGTCGAATAATCAATTCCCTTTGGATCAGCCGCATCCGACCATCATCAAGAAACGACCGGATTGACAATGCACATATTATGTAGTATTATTGTAGTGCAAAGGAGGCTTGAACATGGATTCCAACATGACTTTTCGCATTGATTCTGAAGTGAAAGCGCAAATGGCAGCCATCTGTGATGCACTGGGCATGTCAACTTCTACTGCCTTTAATATTTTTGCCAATGCCTTTGTTCGAGCAAAAGGCATGCCTTTTGCTGTCACGATTCAGGAGCCTGTAACAGCTGTGAGCCGCGAAAAAATGCTGGCGGACACTGATCAACTATTGAGCGAGTTCGCTTCTGACTATAAGAGGATGGCAGAATGATTTGGGTTACAGCAGAAGATGTCGTAGCGATTCATAGCCGTATCATTCAAGTTTCTGGTGGCATTGATGGTCTGCGTGATCGTGCTGGATTAGAAGCGGCTATTGCCGCACCCCTTCAATCATTTGGAGGAGAAGATCTTTTTCCAACTGACATAGAGAAAATCGCTCGTATTGGGTTTGGGTTAGCGTCCAATCACGCATTTATCGATGGCAATAAGCGAATTGGCGCCATGGTCACGCAACTGCTACTCAAATGGAATGGATATCAGTTCCAATTGGAGCAGAATGAGCTGGCCGATATGTTCATTGGTATCGCGGATGGCACAAAGGACGAAACGGAGCTTCGGTATTGGATCAACGACCATATTGAATAACGAAAAGGTTGCCTCACGCAATAATGTGAGGCAACCTTTTTGTTAAAGCCGACCTGATTTGACGAAAAAAAGCCGGGCTGTTTTGTCGGATAGCCGGAGTGTTTTGGCTGCATGGCCGAGTTGTTTTGTCATTTTATCGGCTGTTTGATGTGGCGAGCCACATTTCGTCATTTCATAGGCTCACTAAAGAAGAGAAACCATTATCTCAGCTTATCGTTTCGATTTCTCCAAGCAAATCATTTTTTCCTGAGTTGCTAATTTTATCTGCAAAATTGACTTATTTATGAGGACTATCATAATCTGCACGCGCTGGAACACAAGAGCAACTTTTTGAAATAACGTACCTTTGAGGAGTCTGGACTGGCTCCTCTTTTTTGTTGCACAAATTGTGCAGGCGGTGCTTGCACAATTATCAACCTAACAGATAATGTACAATAAGTTGCGCAAATTGAAAATCGCATAAAAGAAGACATAGCTTGCAGGCTCTGGTAGAATGAAGTCACGACACACCATTCTGAAAGGAGACAGCAAACTATGTCCGAGAAAATTGTACAGCTGAATGAGGAAATTATCAAGGGGCAGCTCAAGGAATTGGTCCGCGGCAGCGTGGAGGAAGCCCTGAACGAGCTGCTGGAGAAGGAAGCAGAGTCCCTGACGCAGGCGGCCCGCTATGAGCGCAGCGAGGCCCGTCAGGGTTACCGCAGCGGCCACTATGACAGGAACCTTACTACCACTTCCGGCGACGTCACGCTCCATATGCCCCGACTCAAGGGTGTGTCCTTTGAGACAGCCATCATCGAGCGCTACCGCCGTCGGGAGAGCAGCGTGGAGGAGGCGCTCATTGAGATGTATCTGGCAGGCGTCTCCGTGCGCCGTGTGGAGGACATCACCGAGGCACTGTGGGGCAGCAAGGTGTCGCCCGCCACCATCAGCGAGCTGAACAAGAAAGCCTACGTCCACATTGAGGATTGGCGGAATCGCCCCTTGCAGGGCGGGCACTATCCATACGTCTACGTGGACGGCATCTACCTGCGCCGCAACTGGGGCGGAGAGTACGAAAATGTAGCCATTTTGGTGGCAATCGCCGTAAATGAGGACGGTTTTCGTGAAGTTTTAGGTGCCGCTGAGGGGATGAAAGAGGACAAGGCCAGCTGGGTCAGTTTCTTCCAATGGCTTCGTGGACGCGGCTTGGACGGCGTAAAGCTCGTCGTCGGCGACAAGTGCATGGGGATGCTGGAGGCCGTGGGCGAGGTGTTCCCGGGCGCCAAATACCAGCGCTGCACGGTGCATTTCTACCGCAACGTTTTCTCTGTTGTGCCTAAATCCAAGGTCAAAATTGTGACGAAAATGCTCAAGGCGATCCATGCCCAGGAGAGTAAGAAGGCGTCCCGCGAGAAGGCAAAGGCTGTGGTCACCGAGCTGCGCGCCATGAAGCTGAAGGAGGCTGCCAAGAAGGTCGAGGACGGCATCGAGGAGACGCTGACCTACTGTGACTTTCCCAGCGAACACTGGACCCGCATCCGCACCAACAATGTGATCGAGCGGCTGTACCGTGAGATTCGCCGGCGCACCCGTGTGGTGGGGACATTCCCTGACGGAAATTCCGCCCTGATGCTGGTCTGTGCCCGGCTCCGTCATGTGGCGGGCACCCAGTGGGGCAACAAGAAATACATGAACATGAAGCACTTGGAGGCGGCTCTGGACGACGCCTCTATTGCCGGCTGACTTCATTCAGCCGGAGCCTGCAAACAATTTTGCGCATAAATCTTGACGGCACCATCTCGATATTGTCCTCCTGTTGTTCTGCGTTATGCTTTCTCCGTGCATTTTCGTATTATTTATTCTGCCATCTGACTTCGCCCTTGGACAGAAGCGGATAACAGATCAGCTGATCTGA